>JAPWKC010000002.1:0-2500 GCA_028283725.1 Neorhizobium sp.
GGCACTTTCGGTCGAAGACCGCAAGCGCAAGGCGCGTCGCCGACGCCGTCCGGCGCCCTCGCGGAGCATAGGGTCGAAGACCCGCTCATGCGTGAGCGCTGAACAGATGGCTCATCGACTGTGTCGATGAGCATTATCCAATGGGAACGATGAAGTCGATCGGGCTATTAGTAGGCTAAGCTTCATACATTGCTGCGTCACACGCTATCCTATCAACGTGGTCGTCTACCACGGCCCTGATAAGGGGGAATACTCGTTTCAGGTGGGTTTCCCGCTTAGATGCCTTCAGCTGTTATCCCTTCCATATATAGCTACCCTGCTATGCCGATGGCACGACAACAGGTCCACCAGAGATGTGTCCATCCCGGTCCTCTCGTACTGGGACAGATCCATCAAATATTCCTACACCCACGGCAGATAGGGACCGAACTGTCTCACGACGTTCTGAACCCAGCTCACGTACCGCTTTAATTGGCGAACAGCCAAACCCTTGGGACCTGCTCCAGCCCCAGGATGCGATGAGCCGACATCGAGGTGCCAAACAACCCCGTCGATATGGACTCTTGGGGGTCATCAGCCTGTTATCCCCGGCGTACCTTTTATCCGTTGAGCGATGGCCCTTCCACGCGGGACCACCGGATCACTATGACCGACTTTCGTCTCTGCTCGACTTGTCAGTCTCGCAGTCAGGCGGGCTTATGCCATTGCACTCGACGACCGATTTCCGACCGGTCTGAGCCCTGCATCGCGCGCCTCCGTTACTCTTTCGGAGGCGACCGCCCCAGTCAAACTACCCACCATACACTGTCCCGGATCCGGATGACGGACCGCGGTTAGACATCCATGACGATAAGGGTGGTATTTCAAGGATGGCTCCACGAAGACTGGCGTCCCCGCTTCAAAAGCCTACCACCTATCCTACACATGCCGACACGAATGCCAGTGTAAAGCTATAGTAAAGGTGCACGGGGTCTTTCCGTCTAACCGCAGGAACCCCGCATCTTCACGGGGAATTCAATTTCACTGAGTCTATGTTGGAGACAGCGGGGAAGTCGTTACGCCATTCGTGCAGGTCGGAACTTACCCGACAAGGAATTTCGCTACCTTAGGACCGTTATAGTTACGGCCGCCGTTTACTGGGGCTTCAGTTCAAAGCTTGCACCTCTCCCTTTAACCTTCCAGCACCGGGCAGGCGTCAGACCCTATACGTCGTCTTTCGACTTCGCAGAGCCCTGTGTTTTTGATAAACAGTCGCTACCCCCTGGTCTGTGCCACCCTCATCTACTTGCGCAAGGAGGGTCACGCTTCTTCCGAAGTTACGCGTGCAATTTGCCGAGTTCCTTCAACATAGTTCTCTCAAGCGCCTTGGTATACTCTACCTGACCACCTGTGTCGGTTTCGGGTACGGTCTATACGGTGGAGCTATTTCCTGGAACCACTTCCCTGCACCTTCAATCCAATAAGAAGATACAAGCTACGTGATCCGTCACTACCACCAGGCCCACGAATATTAACGTGGTTCCCATCGACTACGCATTTCTGCCTCGCCTTAGGGGCCGGCTAACCCTGCTCAGATTAACTTTAAGCAGGAACCCTTGGTCTTTCGGCGAGGGGGTCTCTCACCCCCTTTGTCGTTACTCATGTCAACATTCGCACTTCCGATATCTCCAGGGCCCTCACGGATACCCCTTCACAGACTTACGGAACGCTCCGCTACCACGTACACTTGCGTGTACATCCTCAGCTTCGGTGCATGGCTTTAGCCCCGTTACATTTTCGGCGCAAAGACCCTTATTTAGACCAGTGAGCTGTTACGCTTTCTTTAAATGATGGCTGCTTCTAAGCCAACATCCTGGTTGTTTTGGGATCCTCACATCCTTTCCCACTTAGCCATGACTTGGGGACCTTAGCTGGAGGTCAGGGTTGTTGCCCTCTTCACGACGGACGTTAGCACCCGCCGTGTGTCTGCCGATTAGTACTCCCGGGTATTCGGAGTTTGGTTAGGATCAGTAAGACGGTGAGTCCCCATAGCCCATCCAGTGCTCTACCCCCCGGGGTATTCGATCGACGCTCTACCTAAATAGATTTCGCGGAGAACCAGCTATCTCCGAGTTTGATTGGCCTTTCACCCCTAGCCACAAGTCATCCCAATCTATTGCAACAGATGCGGGTTCGGCCCTCCAGTTGGTGTTACCCAACCTTCAGCCTGCTCATGGCTAGATCACTCGGTTTCGGGTCTAATGCAACTAACTGAACGCCCTGTTCAGACTCGCTTTCGCTGCGCCTACACCTACCGGCTTAAGCTTGCTAGTTACACTAAGTCGTTGACCCATTATACAAAAGGTACGCCGTCAGGCTTGCGCCCTCCGACTGCTTGTAGGCATCCGGTTTCAGGTTCTATTTCACTCCCCTTGTCGGGGTGCTTTTCACCTTTCCCTCACGGTACTTGTTCGCTATCGGTCATGCACGAGTACTTAGGCTTGGAGAGTGGTCTCCCCAT
>JAPWKC010000002.1:7500-615000 GCA_028283725.1 Neorhizobium sp.
ACGATCGAGGCTCCGATGCAGGACGAACCGATCACCGAATGCGGTTGACGACCGAGCGGCTTAAGCCGATTTTCGAGCGCAAACAGCGTTCCCCCCGGCTGCGAGACGATCTGCCGGCCGCCATCGAGAATATCGATCCGGTCAAGCCGCAGCGTGCTGATGATGACGGCTTCGCGATCATAAGCGCCATCGGGGGTCGAACCGCCGGTAAGGCCGGTATTGGCCGCCTGCATGATGACGATGCAATCGGCGGCGATGACCGCTTCCAGCACGGTCCACATTTCGACGAGCGTGCCGGGAATGACGACCAGTGCCGCATCGCCGCCCCCGGCGCGAAAGCCCTTTCTGAACCGGGCCGTCTGCCTCGCCTCGGTCAGGCAATGGCGCGGCCCGACAATCTTTGCGATCGTACCGACAAGCGCGTCGCGGCCCATGGCTTTCTCCTCCTCGTTGCCGTCATCGCCGCCCTCTCCTGTCAAGGCGACGTCTTATCGTTGCGACACTATCCTGTAGCAAAATCGTCCAGGTAGTAGCCAAATAATACCCGCAATGTTTTTCCGCCCCTATATTCGACGAGGAGGACTGAGGAACACGACTTTAGGAAACGCCGGCAGCGACGAGGGAGGAGCATGGCAAAATTCGTTCACAGCATGATACGGGTTCTCGACGAGGCCCGGTCCGTCGATTTCTACGATCGCGCCTTCAGGCTGAAAATCGCAGACCGGCTGGATTTCGATGCATTCACGCTCGTCTATCTTTCCAACAGCGAAAACACGTTCGAGCTCGAACTGACCATCAACAAGGATCAGTCGGAACCCTATGCGCTCGGCAATGGCTACGGCCATTCAGCCTTCGTCGTCGAGGATCTCGATGCCGAACATGCGCGCTTCGAGCGTGAGGGCCTTTCGCCGCGCAAGCTGGTGGATTTCAAGAACGGCGACGAGCCGGTCGCCCGCTTCTTCTTTGTCCAGGATCCGGACGGTTACCAGATCGAGGTCATCCAGAAACAGGGACGCTATCGCTGAACACGTAAAGACATATCGAAACCATTTGGGAGGAAAGAATGGAGACGACGAAACGACAATTGCTTATCGGCACCGCCACGGCGACGCTGATGGTATCCGGCCTGACAAAGGTCGCCTTCGCCAAATTGCCGCTGGATCTGGGGGGAGACAGCGCGGCCAAGAAGACGCTGGTGAAGATGATCCGCGTCATGTTCCCGCACAAGACCTTCGGCAACGGCCCTTACGAGCGCACCGCCGACGCCGTGTTTGCCGCATCCGCCAAGACGCCGGCCGACAAGATCGCCTTCTTTGCCTCGCTGCGCGACGTGCAGGAGAGCGGCTTTGACGGCCTCGACGACGATAAGGCTTATGCGGCGCTGAAATCCATGGAGAACACGGATTTCTTCAAGCTGGTCAAGGGCACGACCGTCACCACGCTCTACGACGATCCCGAAGTCTGGACAGTGCTCGGCTATGAAGGGCCAAGCTTCGACAAGGGCGGCTATATCCATCGCGGGTTCAACGACCTCGACTGGCTGCCGGATCCACGGATCGACGAATATGCAGGAGCTGGACAATGAAGACGATCGCCAATGACGAAAAAGCCGTTGTCATCATCGGCTCGGGCGCGGGCGGCGGAACGCTTGCCTACGAACTCACCAAGGCGGGCATTCCCTGCGTCGTCCTCGAAGCCGGCCCCTATCTCAAGAACGAGGATTACCACAACAACGAATGGGAGGCCTTTCGCCAGATGGCCTGGCTCGATCCGCGCACGACGAGCGGCTCGTGGCGGGTCGCGACCGACTTTCCGAACCTGCCGGCCTGGATCGTCAAGGCGGTCGGCGGCACGACGACGCATTGGTCGGGCGCCACGCCGCGCTTCAAGGACTATGAATTCAAGGCGCGCACCACCTATGGCGAGGTTGCCGGCGCGGCACTTCTCGACTGGCCGATCACGCTCGCCGAGATGGCGCCCTATTACGACCGGGCCGAGATCGCCATGGGCTCCACCCACCGGCATGGCCGCCCGGCCCTTCCGGCCAACAACAATTACAAGGTTTTCGCCAACGGTGCCGAGCGCGTCGGCTACAAGCTCTACGCCACCGGCCCCTATGCCACCAATGCCGAACCCTATGACGGGCGGCCCGCCTCGATCCAGGACGGGTTCAACTTCCAGGGCGACAAGAACAAGTCGAAATGGAGCACGCTGGTGCGCGAAATTCCGCGCGCTCTGGAAACCGGATTGCTCGACCTTCGCCCCGAAAGCCATGTGGTGCGGATCACCCATGATACTTCCGGCAAGGTCGATGCGGTCATCTACGCCGACAAGGCCGGAAACCTGCACCAGCAGGCGGCCCGCGTCGTCTGCGTGGCCGGCAATTCGATCGAGACGGCCCGTCTGCTTCTCCTGAGCGAAAGCAACCGTTTCCCGAAGGGCCTTGCCAACAGTTCGGATCAGGTGGGGCGCAATTACATGCGCCACATGACAGGCTCGGTCTATGCGCGGTTCGACAAGCCCGTCCACATGCATCGCGGCGAGACCATGGCCGGGATCATTGCCGACGAGGCGCCGCACAAGCCCGATCGCGGCTTCGTCGGCGGTTACTATATGGAAACGATTGCGCTCGGGCCGTCCTTCCTCGCAGCCTTCGCCGAACCGGGGGCATGGGGGCCGGACTTTGCCAAACTGATGGATGCCTATGCCAGTACGGCGGGCATGTGGATCGTCGGCGAGGACATGCCGCAGGCTTCGAACCGCATCACGCTATCGGACAAGGTCCGCGACACATGGGGCCTGCCCGTGCCGAACGTGCATTTCGACGATCATCCCAACGATGTCGCGATGCGGACCTACGCCTACGAGCATGCCGAAAAGCTCTATCAGGCGGTCGGCGCCGTCGGCACGCATCGCACGCCGCCCTATCCATCGACCCACAATCTCGGCACTTGCCGGATGAGCGCCAAGGCGGAAGACGGCGTGGTCGATCGTTTCGGCCGCGCGCATGACGTGCCCAATCTCTTCGTCTCCGACGGGTCAGTCATGACGACGGGGGCCGCTGCCAACCCGACGCTCACCATCGTCGCACTGGCGATCCGGCAGGCCGAATATCTGTCGAAGGAACTGAAGGCCGGGAATATCTAGCCAATTGAAGGGGCCGCAATTCTTGCGGCCCCTTTTTCCGCGTCTCGCATACCCTAAATTGGCGAGAAGGAGCATCGGTCATGGAGGAAAGAGCCGTGTGCAGACTATTCATCGGCGCGAATTCGCACCTGTGGGAAAGCCAGACGCGCTCGCTGCGCATCGACGGCATGGTGACGAGCGTCCGGCTGGAAACAATGTTCTGGAGCGTGCTGGAGGAAATCGCCGCGCGCGACGATATGAACGTGCCGCAGCTTCTCCACCAGCTCTATAACGAATCGATCGACGAGGGACACGACCTCGGCAATTTCACATCATTCCTCAGGGTCTGCTGCCTGCGCTACATCGATCTGCAGCTGAAGGGTCTCTTGCCGAACGGCCGCAACGATCTTCTGTCGACCGAGGAGATCCTTACCATGGAGACCAAGATGCGCGGCAAACAGTCGTCGCCGGTCCCTGCCGTTGCCCCGAGGATTGCATCAACGGCAGCCTCGGCACTTGCCCCGACGGTCGCCAAGGTCCGGCAGCATTGATGTCGGAACATGCCGGCGCGATGGCCCCCGGCAGAAGGCAAAAGGCAAAAGGCAAAAAAGTTCGGCGGGGCCGCCACGCTGTTTGTCACGAAAACTTTCTGACGCTCAACATCGTCATCCTCGCGCCTGTGGCGAGGCTCTGACGACGGCCAATAGGGCATATCAGATCCTCGGGACGAGCCCGAGGATAAGGGCGGAGAGGTCGCAGCACTGCCATTCGCCCGAGTGGGCCGAGCGCGGCATGGTCTGCCGCGCTCCTTGCGTTTCCGGCAACAGGTCCCGGCATCCCAGCAGATGCCGCAACCGGATTTACCGCATCGCGGTCGGTGCCGGGCCCGGAACCGGGGTCTCGAGGCCGGTTGCGACCACCGAGACGCGGAACTTGCCGTCGAGATTGCGGTCGAAGATCGCGCCGACGACGATGTCGGCCTCGTCCTGCACCTCGTCGCGGATGCGGCTTGCGGCTTCATCCACCTCGAACAGCGTCATGTCCGAACCACCGGAGATCGAGACCAGCACGCCGCGGGCACCCGAAAGCGAGATATCGTCGAGCAGCGGGTTGGCGATCGCCGCTTCGGCGGCAGCCATCGCGCGTCCGTCGCCGGCAGCCTCGCCGGTTCCCATCATCGCCCGGCCCATGCCGCGCATGACGGCGCGCACGTCGGCGAAATCGAGGTTGATCAGGCCTTCCTTGACGATCAGGTCGGTGATGCAGCCGACACCGGCGTAGAGCACGCGGTCGGCCGTCATGAACGCGTCGGCAAAGGTCGTCTTGGCATCGGCGATGCGGAAGAGGTTCTGGTTGGGGATGACGATGACGGTATCGGCCGCCTTGCGCAGCGCCTCGATACCGGCTTCGGCCATCTTCATCCGACGATTGCCTTCGAAGGTGAAGGGTTTCGTTACCACGCCGACCGTCAGGATGCCGGCAGCGCGGGCCGCCTCGGCGATGACGGGAGCAGCCCCGGTCCCCGTGCCGCCGCCCATGCCGGCGGTCACGAAGCACATATGCGAACCATGCAGATGGTCCATGATCTCGTCGATCGATTCCTCGGCTGCGGCGCGGCCCACCTCGGGCAGCGAGCCGGCGCCGAGACCTTCTGTCACCTGCGCGCCGAGCTGGATGCGGCGCGTGGCCTTGGAGGTTGCCAGCACCTGCGCATCCGTGTTGGCCGCGATGAATTCCACGCCGGCCAGTTCCTCGGCGATCATGTTGTTGATCGCGTTACCACCGCCGCCACCGACGCCAATCACCGAGATATGCGGTCGAAGTCCAGAAATCGCGCTCTTGGCGTCCGTCATCGCCCTCTCCTTTATATACTATGTCTCATCCGCCCGACTGCGGATGGCGAATCGGCCTGGACGCTAGAATTGTAACAAGGCGCAGGCAGGGCGTTCCATCCTCCCCCACGCAGCTGTCCCCCATAAACACACCAAGGGCGACCCGAAGCTTGCGTATCTGACGCTTTGCCGGGTTTTTTGCCTCGTATCGGCCGGGAAGCCCGGCCGGATGTTTGACAGGCTGCGGCCAAACCCGGCACAGTGATTGCCACCGATATCGACCAATGCGGGAAATCTGCGATCATGGCTGACGCGAATGAGGCTTATCTTGTTGAGGTGTCCGGCAGGGTCCAGGGCGTCGGCTACCGGGCGTGGACCAGAAGCGAGGCAGGCAGGCTCGGTCTTGAAGGCTGGGTGCGCAATGAAGCGGATGGTTCCGTCACGGCGCTGATCGCGGGGCCGAAAGCCGCAACCGCGACGATGCTGGAACGCTTTCGCGTCGGCCCGTTCGGGGCGAAGGTCACAGAGGTCGCAGCGCGGCCGATCGAGGTCAGCGAGCTTCCCGCAGGCCACCTTCCGAGCGGATTTTCGATCGACCGCTGACACATGCTCTATCGCGCCCGTGCCGGAAGCCTTCTTTTCGCCCTCTCCCGCCCCTCCCCCAAGCCTTCGCGAGATCCTGACGCCGCATGCTGTTCATCGTCGCAAAAGTCTTCTGGACGCTCGCCCAACCGGTCACCCTCGCCTTCATCATGGGTCTCACTGCGATCCTTGCAGGGTTTGCACGCTTCAGTAAGACGGCGCTTGCCATCGGCCTTGCCGCACTCGTCGGCGTCTTCATCACCTTCTACACCTCGCTCGGCGCCATTCTTGTAGAGGGATTGGAAGACCGTTTCCCGCATCCGGCCACGCCCTCGCAGGTCGCCTGTGTCATCGTGCTCGGCGGCGGCATCGCCACCAAGGTCGATAGCGTGCGCAGCGGTTACGATCTCGATGACGGCGCCGATCGCTATATCGAGGCGGTGCGGCTGGCGCAGACCTATCCGGATGCGCGGATCATCATGTCGGGCGGAGACGGGCGGATCGAGGGTGGCTATGTCAAGGAAGCCACCATCATCAAGCGCATGTTCGATGCCTTCAAGGTCGATCCGGCGCGGGTCGATTACGACGAGACCTCGCGCGACACCTATGAGAACGCCGTCAACACCAGGCGCATTCTCGACAACCGCCATCTCACCGGATGCCTGCTCATCACGTCGGGCTGGCATATGCCGCGCACGGTGGCGATCTTCCGCCATCTCGGCATGCATGTGGTGCCCTGGGTCACTGACTACCGCACGACGGGCGAGGAGACGTTTGAGATCAGCGTGACCGATCCGCTGACCAATGCGACGCTGTTTTCCATCGCCGCTCGCGAATGGATCGGCATCCTCGCCTATTATCTCACCGGCCGGGTCGACACGCTTTATCCCATCTGACCAGTGCCCGGCGTTCACAAGCCACGCCGGGCACTCGTTTCAGGCCGCTGTCAAACGTAGCGGTTGACGATGTTTTCGAGATATTCCTGGCGACCGGATACCGGCTGCGGGTTGATATTGTCCCGCTCCACCATCGCGGCGATCTGGTCGAGCTTGATCTCGCCACGCAGCATCTGTTGGGCAAGCGGGCTCGACCATTTCTCGTAACGCGTGTCGAGCGGGGCCTTCAACGCGCCGTCATCGAGCATCTTCTGCGCTGCTTTCAGACCACGGGCACAGGCATCCATGCCGCCGATATGGCCGATCAGCAGATCCTGCGGATCGAGCGACTGGCGGCGCAGCTTGGCATCGAAATTGGTACCGCCATTGACGAAGCCGCCGCCCGACAGAACATGGTAATAGGCAAGCGCCATTTCGGGAACGTTGTTGGGAAACTGGTCCGTGTCCCACCCCGACTGCATGTCGTTGCGGTTCATGTCGATCGAGCCGAAAATGCCGAACGCGTTGGCCATGGCCAGTTCGTGCTCGAAGGAATGGCCGGCAAGGATGGCGTGGCCCTGTTCGATATTGAGCTTCACTTCCTTGTCCAAGCCGTGCTTCTGCAGGAAGGCATAGACGGTGGAGACGTCATAATCATACTGGTGCTTGGTCGGCTCCTGCGGCTTCGGCTCGATCAGGATCGTGCCTTCAAATCCGATCTTGTACTTGTATTCGACGACGAGATTGAGGAAGCGGCCCATCTGGTCGAGCTCGCGGCCGACATCCGTATTGAGCAGGGTCTCGTAGCCCTCGCGCCCGCCCCAGAGAACATAATTGGCGCCGCCCAGCTTCTTCGTGGCATCGAGGCAGGTCTTTACGGTTGCCCCGGCAAAGGCAAAAACATCCGGATCGGGATTGGTCGCCGCACCCGACATATAGCGGCGATGCGAAAACAGGTTCGCTGTTCCCCAGAGCAGCCGGACGCCCGTCTCCTCCTGCTTCTGGCCGAAATAGTCGACGATCTCCTCAAGATTGCGGGTATTCTCCTTGAAACTGTTGCCTTCCGGCCGGACATCGGCGTCGTGGAAGCAATAGAAGGGAGAGCCGAGCAGCGAAAAGAACTCGAAGGCGACATCCGCCTTCAGCTTTGCCGCTTCCATCGTGTCGTCGAACCACGGGCGCAGGAAGGTCTGGCCACCGAAGGGGTCGCCGCCCGGCCAGGTGAATGTGTGCCAGTAGGCGACGGCAAAGCGCAGATGGTCTTCCATCCGCTTGCCGGCCACGATCTCATCGGCATTGTAATGGCGGAATGCCAGCGGATTGGCGCTGTCGGGCCCCTCGTACCGGATCTTGGAAATATCGCCGAAAAAGCCTGTCGTCTTCGGTGCCATGGGGGTCTCCTCCTCGCTCAGCACAGATCAAATCATCGGCCCGCCACCGGCGGACGCCGCCTCCAGAATGCTACGCACAGAAAATGATGTACGTACCTCATTTTTGAGAGAGGATTTTACGCACCGATATCTCCGTTTGAGAAACGCGGCGCGTGCCTTCTGCAATGTGTCTTAAGGGTCCTCTCCCGTCAGACGATATTCGACCAGAATAGCGCGGCCGTCAATCTCTCATCGCGGCCATATGCGGTCGCAGGATGCCAAGGCCTTGGCGCATTCGCATCAGAGGCTTGAGGGGCGTCATGGCGAACATCGGCAGCATCGAAGGCCTATCCGCCCGAGAGGATTTCGTCTGCCTCCTGCGCCGACATTTCGCAGACCCTTCGGCCGATATCGAAGCCGAAACCGCCGCGGGCAAAGGCGGAAAGCTCCTTGCCCCGCCGCTTCTCGTCCAGCTCTACCCTGCGGAACGGGCCGAAGGCGCGCTTGCGGGCGAGAATGACGGCGGCCTTCAGGTCATCGACCTCGGCCACCGCCGCTTTGGTGGTTTCCGCCGCCACGCCCTTCATGGAGAGCTTCTGCGCGATCGCCCGTCGCGACCGGCCGGACCGTTCACCCTGCCGGGTCGCCACTTCCGCATAGGTCGTGTCGTTGAGGGCGCCGACATCGTAGCCGAAGGAAACGGCAAAATCGGCAAGCGCCGAGACCTGCCGGTCGGAAATTTCTTCAAACTTTTGCCGCGCCTTGCGGGTAATGGCATCACGCAGCTGCCGTTCCGTCAGCATCTGCTTGGCAAGCCGGTAGCTTGCAGAATTGCGTGCCCAGGAGAGCATCCGTGCGCTCGGCACGTCGGCTTGCGGGGTCTCCGGCGCCTCGTCGTTCACGGCCTCGAAATCCATGCTCATTCACCGGGCTTTCGGGCGACAAGCGCAAACATCGGCCCATAGCCGCCATGCCAGGACGTATCGTTTCGCCCGAGCGACGGGGCATAGAGACCGGTGCCGTGACCGCCATCGAGAAACAGCGCATCGGGGCATTTCAGTTCGTCGCGAAACAGCCGGGCGAAATCGTGGAAATTCACCTCGTCCTCGCTGATTGCAAAACGGATCGTGCCATCGGAACAGACCCCGACGCCGCTTCGGCGGGTGCGATCCGTCGAACCGGGAATGAAATCCGGATGCAGATGATTGCCGATGACCAGCATCGGGCCGGACTGGGTGGCAAATTGCGGCGCGGGATTGCCGGCCTTCTGCCGCCGCAGATAGGCCTCCGTCGTGACGATATGGCCGCCGGCCTCGTCGATCAGGAAAATGCCATTCGGCGTGCGGTAGAAATTCGGGATCGGCCCTTTTGCCTGCGGCCGGCCGCTTGTGTTGACGGGCACGCTCTCATGTCCATCCTCGACATAGAGCCCGACCGGCACGAAGGCCTCCGAATACATGCCGGCATTCATGGCAAACACCAGCGTCCTGCCATCGGCGCCGAGCGCATCGGAAAGTGCGGAAAAACGGCGGTAGGGCTGGCCGGACCGATCCTTCCAGGAAAGCCGCAGGCTTTCGTTCGCTCCCTTCGGATCGCGCGGAACGGTGCAGACGATATACTTTGCCGTTTCGAAAGAGAGCCGGACGCACGGGCCCTCGGCCCCATTCCCTTCGGCACCCGGACCTGCCAGGGCGCCAGAGGCTAAAAGGCCAAAGCCCGCCAGAACGGCCGCGCCGCCCGCCAGCCGGCGCAGGCTGAATGTCAGGATGCGCCCGATCCGGCGGCGGCGACGGCGCAAACCATCCAGCAACAGGGCGGACGTATCGGCCATCATGTGTCTATGGGGAAATCTGTATCGCATCATCACTGTTTGATCTGGCCGGGCGAAACCGCCGGCTGGATTGCCGCAAGGGTGATCGAAAGCGGCAGCAGCGTCAAGCACAGGGCGATCACAACATCCCTTGACCTTGGCCGCCGCTTGGCAGAGCTTGCGGGGAAACATCGACGCTTCGGCGAAAAGATGACGCGTATCCAAGGATTTGACCATGCCACCTGAAGCCTCGTCGGACGTCGTTCCCAACATCAAGGACAAGGCCGAACCCGTTTGGGCGGTCGGTCTGATGACCGGCACCGTCCTCGACGGCAATATCGACGTGGCGCTCCTGAAGACGGACGGGGTCACGGTCGATACGTTCGGCGCCTACAGGCTTGCCCCCTATCCCGAAGGCATGGTCGATCTTCTGGAAAACACCCTGAAAGCCGCCCGCGCCTGGAATTTCGAAGGCCCCGAACCGGCCATCTTCGCTGAGGCCGAGGAGGCCCTGACACGGGCGCAATCGACGGCCGTTCAGGCGCTGGTCGAGGATCAGGGCCTCAGCATGGCCGATATCGGCGTCGTCGGCTTCCATGGACAGACGGTGCTGCATCGCGCCCCGACGAAGACGCGGCGCGGCGACACGCGCCAGCTCGGCAACGGCGCGCTGATGGCCTCGCTTCTCGGCACCAAGGTCGCCTATGATTTCCGCAGCGCCGATATCCGGGCCGGCGGTCAGGGCGCGCCGCTTGCCGCCGCCTATCACGCAGCCCTGCTCAAAGGGCTCGACGAGACCGGCGATAGTGCCGTTCTCAATCTGGGCGGTGTCGGCAATATCACGTGGTGGGACGGAAAAGATCTCGTCGTCGCCTTCGATACGGGACCGGCCAACGCGCCGCTCAACGATTTCATCAAGGCGCGCGGTCTGGGCGACATGGACCGCGACGGCACGCTCGGTGCGGCCGGAACGGTGGACGAGGCAAGGCTTTCGCGGCTTATCGACCACCCCTATATGACGGCGCAATTCCCCAAATCGCTCGACCGTTTCGATTTCACCGCCGCCATGGCCGACGGGCTGTCGCCTGAAGATGGTGCGGCGACGCTCACCGCCTTCACCGCATCTGCGGTCGGCAAGGCGCTCGATCTTCTGCCGCACAGGCCCAGGCGCCTGATCGTTTCCGGCGGTGGACGGCACAATCCGACGATGATGAAAATGCTCGAAAGCCGGGCGAGAGCCGAGGCCATTTCCGCCGATACATTCGGCTGGCGCGGCGATGCGGTGGAGGCGGAATGCTTCGCCTTTCTCGCCGTTCGCGTGGCGCGCGGCCTGCCGATCAGTTTTCCGACAACGACTGGCGCTCCGAGACCCTTGCCGGGTGGCCGTATTGCCGGATAAAGGCATGCGTGGCCCGCCGGACGGATGAGCAGGCGGGCGGGGGAGATCACAAGTCATGAACGGCAGACTGCTCGGAGTGCTGGGCGCAAATACGGTTGCCGCGGGCATGGTCATCATGCTCTTCGGCGATTTCCTGTTTTCGCTCAACGATGCGCTGGCAAAATGGCTGGTGGCAAGCTTTGCCGTCGGGCAGGTTCTGTTCCTGCGCTCGGTCGGCTCGGCGATCATTCTGACACCGATGGTGCTTCGGCGGCCGATCCACGAATTGTGGCGGGTGGAGCAGCCCTGGGTGCAGGTCATGCGCGTCGTCTTCGCCACGATGGACCTGTCGCTCTTCTACACCGCCGTCGTCTATCTGCCGCTCGCCGACGTCATGACCTTTTATATGGCCGGCCCGATCTATGTGGCGGCGATCTCGCATTTCCTGCTGGGCGAGCGGATCGGCTGGCGGCGCTGGCTGGCCGTGCTGATCGGCTTCGTCGGCGTCGTCATCGCGCTTCGCCCGTCGACCGCAATGCTGACATGGCCATCGGTCTACGGGCTTCTCGGCAGTCTCGGCTTTGCCATGACGCTCGTCCTCAACCGCCAGCTGCGCAAGACCTCCGACGCGACGCTCGTGACATGGCAGGCGGTGGTGGCGCTGGTCGTCGGGGCAATCCTTGCCATCGGCCACTGGAAGGCGATGACACCGGGTGAACTCGCGTCGCTGCTTCTTTTGGGCATCATCGCGTCGGCCGGCCATCTGCTCATCGCCAGGTCGCTGAAAATGGCGCCGGCCTCGGTTCTGGCACCCTTGCAATACACGCTCTTGATCTGGGCCGTCATTCTCGGCTGGCTGTTCTTCGGCGACCTCCCGGACCCGCAAACCTGGGTCGGGGCGGCGATCATCATCGGCTCGGGCCTCTTCATTTTCCACCGCGCCAAGGTGAAGCAGGATATCGAGCCGGCCATACCGACCGATTCCAGCCACGGCTGATGCCGGCACCGGCACCGGCAGGCAAAGGGACAAAGGGGCAAGGACTGCCGGCCTGCCTCTTCAACAGGAAGTGAGTTTTCCCCGGCGGGGTCGGCACCCTAGATTGCACCGGTCAGTCAGGGAGGACTTTGCCGTGCCACTGTTTCGAACGATCGCATCGCTTGCCGTTCTCGCCATGCTCGCAGCCCCCGCCGCGGCACAGGAGAGCGGCCGCGCCCGGCCCCATGAGCGTGCACAGCAGGGCGAAGACCGCGCCGAGGCTGCCTTGCCGCAGGCAAGCGGCATCTTCTCGCTCATTCCTCCCGATGCGGTCAGCGACCATATCCTCAAACCGCAGGAGGGCGATCTTGCCTATAGCGCGACCGCCGGCACGCTCGATCTCTTCGGCCAGGATGGCAGCCGCACGGCGCGGGTTTTCTACACGGCCTATGTCGCGAAGAACCGGAGCGAGGGCCGGCCGATCACCTTTGCCTTCAATGGCGGACCGGGGGCGGCCTCCGCCTACCTGCATCTCGGTCTCGTCGGCCCGAAAATCCTCGACTTCTCGTCCGGCCCCGATGTCGGCACCGAACCGAAACTGACAGACAATCCCGAAAGCTGGCTGCGTTTCACCGATCTCGTGCTGATCGATGCGATCGGCACCGGCTGGAGCCGGGCCGCATCCGACGACACGGCCCGCGGCTTCTATGGCGTCAGGCAGGATGCCGAGATGTTTTCAAAGGCGATCACGCTCTATGTCCAGAAAAACGACCGTCTGGCTGCGCCCAAATATCTGCTCGGCGAGAGCTATGGCGGGTTTCGCGCCGCCAAGGTGGCGCTGGCGCTGAAAAGCAGCCAGGGCATTCTCGTGTCGGGCATCGTGATGGCCTCGCCGCTGACGGAAGGCCGCTTTCTCGCCAATTCCTCCGATCCCATCAGCGCAGCCCTGCAACTGCCTTCGCTTGCCGCCGCAAAAATGGACCGGGAGAAGACGTTTTCGCCGGAAAAGCTCGCCGACGCTGAACGCTTTGCGATGAGCGACTATCTCGTGGCGCTGGCCGGTGCCGCTCCACAGGGTGCCGCCGCCGAAGCCTTCTATGGCCACCTGTCGGACATGACGGGCATCGCAAAGGACGAGGTGGCGCGCAGCCGCGGCTTCGTCGGCGATATCTATGCCAAGACGATGGGCGGCGCAGACAAGATCGTCAGCCCTTATGACGCCTCCCATGCGGTACCCGACGCCTATCCCGAAGACGTATACAGCCGCAACGACGATCCGATCCTCGAAGGCTATACGCGGGCCTATGGTGCAACCTTTGCCGCCTATGCCCGGCGCGATCTCGGCTTTGCCTGCGACGTCACCTATACGCTGATCAATGACGAGGTGAACCGCCGCTGGGAATGGAACGGCAGAAGCGGCGGCGATACGCGGCGGCTGGCAAGCGTCGAGACCGATATCCGCGATCTGCTCTCCACCATTCCGTCCTTCCGGCTGATGATCGCCCATGGACGGGATGATGCGCTGACGCCCTATGGTGTCAGCCGCTACGTGCTCGACCACCTGCCCGCAGGGCTGGCCACGGCAAGGACGGAGCTGAAAACCTATCCCGGCGGCCACATGTTCTACACCCAGTCCGCCGCCCGCCGCGCCTTTTCCGAAGATGCCCGGCGGTTCTATCAGTCCCGCCTCGGCGGTTGAGGCGGATCGGCCGAGACGAAAAACCGGCTAAGGCGAACCCGGCCTTTTTCGATGACGAACTCTCCGCCACTCGCCATCGACGGATGCTCAGGACAGGCCCGAGCATGACGGATGGATGGTTTCCGGCCATTGTCAGCAGCGCAATCGGCAAAAAAAGAGGCCGGGCAAACCCGGCCTCCATCATCCTTGTCCCGAAGGGTTATCTCATTCGTCGCGGAGACGGGCGCGCAGATTGCCGACCTCCGTCGGATCGACGGCCGGTGCCGCATTGCCCCAGGTGTTGCGCACATAGGTCAGCACGTTCGCCACATCCTTGTCGTTGAGGTTCCAGGCAAAGGACGGCATGTTCGGGCTGGTCGGCGCCGCATGGGTGGCACCCGCCTTGCTGCCGGCAAGCACGACGCGGATCAGGCTCGTCGGATCGTCGCTGTTGACAAGCGGCGCGCTGGCAAGCCTCGGGAAGAGCGTCGGGATGCCCTCGCCCTTGGAGACGTGGCAGGCGGAACAGCGGTCGGCATAGATCGCAGCCCCTGCCACCATGCGCGCATCCGTCGCCGCGATCGGGGCGGGCGCCTTGGCACCGGCATTGCGGTTATCCTTTAGATAGACCGCAACCGCCTTCAGATCCTGATCGCTCCAATGCTGGCTGGAATTCTCCACCTCTTCCGCCATCGGGCCGGACGCCATGTCATACTTGTTGGCGCCGGTCTTCAGGTAGGCGGTGATATCCTCGACGGACCACGCACCGATGCCCTTATGCGGATCCGACGTGATGTTCGGGGCAAACCAGTCCTGCAGCGTGGCACCTTCGAGGAACTGGTCGTTCTTGTCGCCGCCCATGATGTTCTTCGGCGTGTGGCAGGTGCCGCAATGGCCGAGACCCTCGACGATATAGGCGCCGCGGTTCCACTCCTCGGACTTCTGCGGATTGGCTTTGAACTCGCCCTTGGTAAAGTTCAGCATGTTCCAGCCGATCAGGCTGAGACGGATGTTGAACGGGAACGGCAGGAGATTGGTCTCCACCTTGTTCTTCACCGGCTCGACGCTGTTGAGATAGGCGTAGATCGCGGCGTTGTCTTCTTTCGAGACCTTCGTATAGGCGGTAAACGGCATGGCGCCGTAGAGATGGAATCCGCCCGGCCCCTCGCCTTCCGACATGACCTTCTGGAACTCGTCCAGCGTCATGCGGCCGATCCCTGTCTCGGGATCGGGGGTGATGTTGGCGCCGACGAGATCGCCGAACGGCGTCTTCAGCGTTACCCCGCCGGCAAACGGCTTGCCGCCGGGCACGGTATGACAGGCGGCACAGTCGCCGAGGATCGCCAGATAGCGGCCCTTGTCGATCTGTTCGAACGAATCGTCACGGGCGGCCTGTGCGAAGGCGGCCGTGGTCGAGAGGGCGAAAAGGCCCGCAGCAAGAAGAAGAGACTGTCTCATGCCTGCACCAGGGGTCCGGGGTTTTTCAGGTACTGGTTGCGGATCGCATCGGCCGCCTTGAAGGCGAGCGCTGCGGCCGTACCGGTGGGGTTGTAGCCGGGGTTCTGCGGGAAGGCCGACGCGCCGACGACGAAGAGATTGGGGACATCCCAGGTCTGCAGATACTTGTTGACCGAGCTTTTCGTCGGATCCGCGCCCATGACGAAGCCGCCGACGATATGCGACGACTGGTAGGGGCCGGTATTCCAGTGGCCCTTGGACGGGTTCTGGACGATCTGCCGCGGTCCCATCGCCTTGGCGATCTCGGCCACTTTGCCGGTCACATAGGCTGCCATCTTCCGGTCGTTCTCGGAGAAGTCGAAGGTGACGCGCAACAGCGGCCGGCCGAGACGGTCGGTATAGGTCGGATCGAGCGACAGGTAGTTTGTCCGCGTCGAATAGCTCGACGCCTCGCAGCCGATCGACATGGTCGACAGGTAGTTCTTGACCGTTTCCTTCTTCCAGTCCGAGCCCCATTTCGGCGTGCCCGGAGGCGTCGGCCGGCTGGAGATCGGTGCCGCCCCGATCGGCGTCACGCGGGTCGAACCGCCGCCGAAGAAGCCGAGGCCGGAATGGTCGAAATTGTCGTTGTTGAATTCGTCGATCCCCATGCCGACGGCACCGGCACCGATGAACGGATTGAAGTTCTTGTCGTCGAAGAACAGCTGCACGCCGTTCGCCGTCTGGTAGGCGTAGTTGCGCCCCGTCGTGCCGACATTGGTGTTCGGGTCATAGGGCGTGCCGACACCCGAAAGCAGCATCAGCCGGACGTTTTCGAAGGTGAATGCCGCGACGATGACGAGATCGGCGGGCTGTTCCCACTCCTCCCCGGAACTGTCGATGAAGACGACGCCCGTCGCCCGCTTGCCGGTGGAATCGAGGTTGATCTTGATGACTTCCGAATTGGTCCGGGCGGTGAAGTTCGATTTTCTGATCAGCGCCGGCAGGATCGTGGTGATGGCGCTCGCCTTCGAATAGTTGGCGCAACCATAGTTGGTGCAGAAGCCGCAGAAAGTGCATGGCCCCATCGTGACGCCGAGCGGGTTGGTATAGGGCTCGGAGATGAGAGCCGAGGGTACCGGGAAGGGCTTGTAGCCGAGATCCTTCGCCGCCTTGGCAAACAGCGTCGGGCCGTAGGGCTGCCGCATCGGGCCGGTCGGATATTCGTTGGAGCGCGATCCCTCGAACGGGTTGCCGCCCTCCTGGATCTGTCCGCGCAGATTGCCTGCCTTGCCGGAAATGCCGGCGATCTTGTCGAAGGCGTCGTAGAAAGGCTCCATTTCCTCCCAGTCGGTGCCCCAGTCCTGCAGGGTCAGCTCCTCGGGAATGGCGTTGGCGCCGTATTTTTCCGTCAGGTGGCTCTTCAGGCGGAATTCGGTCCGGCTGGAAGCGGAAGGTGATGCCGGCCCAGTGGTTGCCGGCGCCGCCGGTGCCGTTGCCGGGGTGAAACGAACCCCAGCTGCGCATCGGCAGTGCCGTCTGCGAGGGATCGTTGCGGGCCGTGATGGTGTTCTGCGCAGTGCGCAGCATCAGTTCCTGACGGCTCGAATACCGCAATTCGTCGGCGACGGTGGCGACGTTGAAGTCGGATGCCGTATCGCGCCAGGGGCCGCGTTCGAGGCCGACAACGTCGAGGCCCTGGTCCGTCAATTCGTTGGCGATGATGGCACCGGTCCAGCCGAGCCCGATCACCACCGCATCGGTGTGGGGAAGTTTGCGCGCCATGTGATCAGTTCCTTGCTGTCCATTCGGGCCGTCCGGCAATGCTGAGCGGCGGAAGGTCGAGTTTTTCGTTATGGCGCTCGATATAGTCGCGGTAGTCGTAGCGCGCGCCGGGGAAGCCGATCATCTTCCAGGACACCATGTCCCGGTTTCCGCCGTAGATCGGGTCGGAGAAGAAGCCTTCCATCGTATTGCCCAGCAACTGGCCGAAGAAAAACTTCGCATCGATGCCGGAAAGCTTGATGTCACCGCTTTCCAGCCCCTTGAGGACCTGATCCTGCTGATCGGCACTCAGCTCGGCAAACACCTTGCCGAGCGCGCTGCGACAGTGCTCGTCGACGGCTTTCAGCCCGATCCGGTAGCGATGACGCGGATCGAGTTCCGACTGATCTCCCTGTTCCGGCGTGCCCTGCTGGAACGGGCCCTTCATGTAGAGCCGCTCGAAATTGCCGTAGGAGCCGGCAAGCTGACGGTCGATGAAGGTTGCGCAGCCGGCATCCTTGCCGGAGACGCTGAGGTCATCGGCCGGGATCAGCCGCGCGACCATGGCCTCGACGGCCTTGCCTTCGTCCGGGGTAAAGTAATACCAGCCGGCCGGCCCGAGCGTTTCGGGCGGGTTGTAGTCGAAGGGCTTGAACGGCCCCGCCCCCTTGATGATCGTCGCCCCTGCATTCGATGTGGCAGCGACAAAGAATGCCGCGGCACTCGAAAGGAGCAACTGCCGGCGACTGACGCCGGCATTGGCCTTGTCTCTCATTTCGTTCCTCTTGGTCATGGGTAAAAGGTGGTCTGACGTGATGCGGATGCCCGGTTTGTGACGAGGCCGGACACCGGATTGCAAAGAAGGCTCAAGAACGCCTGACTCCAGACGCACAAAAGCCTCAGCGACGACCGTGAGGTCGACAGCGGGGACATAGAGCGGGGATTGGAAGCGGCAACGGCTCGACGGATCCGACCTGCAAAGGATCTGCACAATGGCCACGCGCGATACGCGCAGGCGTATTGCGGCAGACGTCGATATCGTTATTCTAGGTTGGCGAGCGGCGGATCATGGCAGGGAACACCATGGATCGAAGCGCGTATGGCGACACCTGTGAGACAGTCGGCTGGATCGAGGCCCGGAGGGTCGGATTTGGTTACCTGGAACAACATGCGTGCCGCTTCACCATGGAATTAGTTTGCATACTGAGCATTAGGTAGGGCAGTATGTCGCAGTGGTCAACTGCATTTGGGAGGAAACTGCTTTTGGTCCTGACTACCGATGATTTGTGGCATTCGCCGGGTTTTCTCATTCGCCGCTGCCAGCAGATCACTACCGCGATTTTTCTGGAAGAAGCGTCCGCTTACGATTTTTCACCGACTCAATATTCGGCGCTCGCCTTCATCGTGATGCAGCCGGGCGTGGATCAGAGCACGCTGGGTGACTGCACGGCGCTCGACCGCTCGTCTGTCACCAAGTGTGTCGAGCGTCTGGAACAGCGCAACTTCATCAAGCGGGAAATCTGCCAGGCGGACCGGCGGGCCCGGCGCCTTTATCCGACAACGGAAGGCGAGGCCATGCTCGTCGATCTTGCAGCCGCCGCGGATCGCGCCCGTTGCAGGATCCTCGCACCGCTGAAGCCGGAGGAACGCGACACGTTCCTGTCGACGCTGCAGCATCTGGGTGACGCCCTGAACGACCAGAGCCGCGCACCGATGCAGGCGACGAGCCGCCTCGAAGACGCAACGGCTGGGTAGCGACGCCAACGCTCTGCTGGCCGCTGCTGCTCTGATCCTGACGGAAAAAGCCGGCCTGCGGGCCGGCTTGGTTTGATGTGAAAACCGTGGTCTTTGGAGGCTGCCGCCTTGGGACTGTCGGACGATCATATCGCATCGACCAAATCAGACGCTTGCGGATGTGCGGGACACGCACGAACATGCCGGAAGAGAGGCGCCGGGCGCGTCGGCAGTCTGGGCCGGCCAGTGGCCGGCTCCTTTCATCGCGTCATCGAGCCGTGATCAGACCCGTTCCAGCCCGATCGCGATGCCCTGGCCGACACCGATGCACATCGTGGCAAGCGCATAGCGGGCATTTCTCTCGACCAGTTCCAGTGCCGCCGTTCCGGCAATGCGCGCGCCCGACATGCCGAGCGGATGGCCAAGTGCGATCGCCCCGCCATTCGGATTGATATGCTCGGCATCTTCGGCGAGCCCGAGTTCGCGCAGCACGGCAATGCCCTGGCTGGCAAAGGCCTCGTTGAGTTCGACGACGCCGAAATCCGATGGTGACAGGCCGAGACGGGCGCAGAGTTTCTGCGTCGCCGGCGCCGGGCCGATGCCCATGACGCGCGGCGCAACACCGGCCGTCGCACCGCCGAGAATCCGCGCGATCGGGGTCAGGCCATATTTGCGGGCGGCCGCTTCCGAGGCGATGATCAGCCCTGCCGCGCCATCGTTGACGCCGGATGCATTGCCGGCGGTCACGCTTGCGCCTTCCATGCGGTTGAGCGGCCTCAGTTTCGCAAGCGCCTCGACATTGGTTGCCCGCGGATGCTCGTCGCGATCGACGATCAAGGCATCGCCCTTGCGCTGCGGCACGCTGACGGGCGTGATTTCGAGGCGCAAACGTCCGTTCTCCTGTGCGGCCGCAGCCTTGGCCTGCGAACGCACGGCAAAGGCATCCTGATCCTCGCGCGAGACATGGTAGTCGATCGCCACGTTATCGCCGGTCTCCGGCATGGAATCGACGCCGTATTGCGTCTTCATCAGCGGGTTGACGAAGCGCCAGCCGATCGTCGTGTCGTGGATCTCGGCTGCCCGCGAAAAGGCGCTCTCGGCCTTCGGCATGACGAAGGGTGCGCGGCTCATGCTTTCCACGCCGCCCGCGATCATCAGTTCGGCCTCGCCCGCCTTGATGGCGCGGGCAGCGGTGATGACGGCATCCATGCCCGAACCGCAGAGCCGGTTGATCGTCGTGCCGGGCACCGAAACCGGAAGCCCGGCAAGCAGGAGCGACATGCGCGCCACGTTGCGATTGTCCTCGCCCGCCTGGTTGGCACAGCCGAAGATCACGTCATCGACGGCCTGCCAGTCGACCGATGGATTGCGCTCCATCAGGGTTTTCAGCGGGATGGCGCCGAGATCGTCGGCACGCACGGAGGAGAGCGAGCCGCCGAAACGGCCGATCGGGGTGCGGATATAATCGCAGATGAATGCTTCGGTCATGATATCCTCCTCACAGTGCCGGTACGACGAGATCGGCGACCGGGCCATCGGTGTGGAGGGCCGCCCCCGTCATAGCCTGCAACTCGTCCATGGTCATTGCGGCCAGCTTTTCGCGCACGACGAAACGACCGTCCTTCACGTCGATCACCGCATGGCTTGTATAGACGCGGGTGATGCAGCCGACGCCGGTCAGCGGAAACGTGCATTTTTCGACAAGCTTCGGCTTGCCGTCCTTGGTCACGTGTTCGGTGATGACGAAGACCTGCTTGGCGCCATGGACGAGATCCATCGCACCGCCGACCGCCGGCACGCCCTTGGAGCCGACGCGCCAGTTCGCGAGGTCGCCGCTCTCGGCCACCTGATAGGCGCCGAGGATGGCCACATCCAGATGGCCGCCGCGCACCATGGCAAAGCTGTCTGCGTGGTGGAAGAATGCGGCACCCGGCTTCAGCGTCACCGCCTTCTTGCCGGCATTGATGAGATCCCAATCCTCTTCGCCTGGTGCCGGCGGTTCGCCGAAATCGAGCACGCCATTTTCCGTGTGGAAAATCGCCTGACGGCCGGGCGGCTGATAGCGGGCGACCATTTCGGGAAAGCCGATGCCGAGGTTCACATAGGCACCGTCTTCGATATCCTGCGCCGCGCGCCAGGCGATTTGGGCATTGGAAAGCTTGATATCGTCCCGCACATCGAGGGAAAGCGTTTCGGTGGTCATGCGTAGATCCCCCCTTCATACTGCTTGCCGGCGCGGATCAGCACCTCTTCCTGTTGTGGATCGGCGACCTCGACCACCCCGTTGACGAAGATGCCGGGGGTGATCACCTGCTCCGGATCGATCTTACCAGGCGACACGATCTGCGAGACCTGCGCAATCGTGCGGGCGGCGGCCATGCACATCAGCGGATTGAAATTGCGGCCGGCCTTCCGATAGGTGAGGTTGCCATGGGTATCACCAAGTTCAGCCTTGACGATGGCGAAATCCGCCTTCAGCCAGCGTTCCTGCACGTAAGAGCGGCCATCGAATTCGGCGATCGGCTTGCCGTTGGAAAGTTCGGTGCCATAGGCGGTCGGCGTGTAGAAGGCCGGAATGCCGGCGCCACCGGCGCGGATACGCTCGGCAAGCGTGCCCTGCGGCACGAGTTCCAGTTCGATCTCGCCGGCGAGATAGCGGTCGGTGAAGGCGCGCGGGTCCGACGAGCGCGGAAACGAGCAGATCATCTTTGCGACCATGCCCGCATCGATCATCGCGGCAATGCCGATACGGCCGTTGCCGGCATTGTTGTTGATGACGGTAAGGCCCTTCGGCCGCTTGTCGATCAGGGCGTGAATGAGTTCGATCGGCGCACCGGAGCCGCCGAAACCGCCGATCATCACCACCGCGCCATCGCCGATATCGGCAACCGCCTGGTTCAGGCTGCCTATGGTCTTGTCCATGAAGAACCTCCTGTTGTCTGCCGCCCCTTGAAGAGCAGCCCTCCGACGACAGGGATAGGACCGGCCACGCGGCGCGGCAAGCCAATTGTGCGATATTTGACTTTTGTTCATATATCGCACAAACAGACAGCTGCTTTCATGCGGCAGCGGGAGGAAGACATGCGGGAAACGGATTTCGTCAGCGGCTTTGCCCGCGGCCTGAAGGTGATCGAGGCCTTCGAGGAGGCGCAGCCGAAAATGTCGATCGCCGATATCGCCCGGTCGACCGGCCTCGACCGGGCGACGGCGCGGCGCTGCCTGCTGACGCTGTCGGAACTCGGCTATGCGGATTACGACGGGAAATTCTTCTCGCTGACGCCGAAGATTTTAAGGCTCGGGCATGCCTATCTGTCCGCCACGCCGCTGACCCGCATCGTCCAGCCCTTTCTCGACCAGCTGTCGGAGGCGGTCGGCCAGAGCGCCTCGGTCAGCGTGCTCGACGGCACCGAAATCGTCTATGTCGCCCGCGCCTCGCAAAAACGGGTGATGTCGATCAACCTCATGCCTGGAAGCCGGCTTCCCGCCTATTGCGCTTCGATGGGGCGGGTGCTGCTCGCGGCACTGTCCGAGGCCGAGGCTAGAGACGTCATTCACCGGTCGACACTCAAAACCTTTACCGACCGGACGCTGACCGAACCGGACGCGCTGATGGCGGAATTTTCCCGAATACGAGCCCAGGGCTATGCGGTGATCGATCAGGAACTGGAACTCGGCCTCTGCTCGATTGCGGTTCCGCTCGTCAACGGTCGTGGCCGGGTGGTGGCGGCGCTCAATATCGGCGCGCCGGCGGCCGGCGGTCCGGCAGAGACCTTGCCGGAACGCTATCTCGCACCGCTACAACAGGTGGCGCTATCGTTAAAGCCGCTGCTCGGATGACATTGCACGGCCGGGCAGAGGGAGCGCCGACATTGCCCTGGTGCTCGCCCCCACTTGCCTTTGCCCTGTCGCTTGGCTTGCGCTTCCCACGTTGCTCGCGCGCTCCTTCGCCATCCGCCCCCCCGATCGCACGCCCGGTACCGGTTGGTCAGGCGACCTTGGCTGACTTTGCCGCCAGCCGGGCCAAATCCTCGCCGGTCATCGGCCTGCCGATCAGATAGCCCTGGAGCATGTCGCAACCCGCATCGCGAAGCACGGCGGCCTGACGGCCGGTCTCGATCCCCTCGGCGGTGACGGGAATGCCGAGTGCCACCGCGAGTGCAATCGTTGCCTTCAGCACCTCGACGCCAGCCTCGTCCTTATCGGCGGCCACCACAAGCGAGCGGTCGATCTTCATCCGGTCGAAGCCGAACTGGCGAAGCGCACCGATACTGGCATAGCCACAGCCGAAATCGTCGAGCGCGAAGCGAACACCGGCCTTCTTCAGGGCGTCGATGGCGCGCTTGGCCTGATCCGGATTGGAAATCAGCACGCCCTCGGTGATTTCAAGCACGAGCCGGCACGGTTGGAAGGCCTCTTCCTCCAGAAGCGCCATGACTTCGGTCGCAAAGCTCGGATTGCACAATTGCAGCGGCGAGACATTGACGGACAGCGTCAGCGCCGGCCAGCGCTGCATCGCCCGCACCGCCTTGCGCAGCATCAACAGACCGAGCGGATCGATCAGGCCGGATTTTTCGGCAAGCGGAATGAACACTTCGGGGCTGATCTCCATGCCCTTGCGGCGCCAGCGCGCGAGCGCCTCGACGCCGGCCAGCACACCCGTCGATGCCGAGACCAGCGGCTGGAAAAGCGGCTCGATCGCCTCCTCGGCAATCGCCCGGCGCAATTCGGCCTCCAGTTCCGAGACCCGCTCCCGCTCCTGATCGAGCGCCCGATCATAGACGAAGAAGCGCCCGCGGCCCGACGCCTTGGCCTCGTAGAGCGACACGTCGGCGCGGCGCAGCAATTCATGCGGGTCCTGCACGCCCTGCAGGCTGTGACCATCGGCAATGCCGATGCTGGCGCCGACTTCGATCGTACGCCCATCGATCTGGAACGGCCGGCGGAAGACTTCGAGGATCGCCGAGGCGACCCGCTCCGGCGATGTGCGGCCGATCTGCACCAGCGCGAACTCGTCGCCGCCGATGCGCGCCAGGGCCCGCAATTCCGGGTGCGCGGTGTTCAAACCGTTCGAGACCATGACCAGGAGCCTGTCGCCGACTGCGTGCCCCCAGGCATCGTTGACCGGCTTGAAACCATCGAGATCGACAAGATGCAGATGGATCGGCGGATGATCGGTCGTGTCGTGCAGCAAGCGCTGCAATTCGTCCATCAATCCCAGGCGGTTGAGGAAGCCGCTCAGGCTGTCATGCGTCGCCTGCATGCGGGCATGGCTTGCAAGCTTTCGCATCCGCCGCGCCTCCATGCTGCCGGCAAAAAGCACACAGAGGAGAAAGAGGATGACCAGAAGGAAGCAGGCGGCGACGAACGGGTAGACCTCGCGGAACACCTGGGTTCCCGGCGCCTTGCTGGGCCAAGCCAGAAAGGCGACGGGCTGGCTGGCAAAGCCGGCAAGCGCCACCGCCAGCATGCCCCGCGGTCGCTCCGCGCTGATCCGCAGGCCCTCCAACTGGTATTCGGTGGCAATCGAGGCGACCGTGCGCGGCGTCAGAAGCTTGACGAAACTCAGCACGTTATACTGCCCTGCGGCAGGAAGCGGCGAGGCAACCGAAGGATCGCTCAGGGAAAAGGGCTGGATTGCCTGCGAGGCAACGATCGCCGCCTCCGATCCGACCTTGATGAAACTGACGATGGCATCGCTGCCGGGGCGGTTTGCCAGCTGCACGTGATCTTGAAACTGCTCGCCGAACCGCGACATCGGCTCGAAGCTCTGGCCCTTCCAATAGGCGGCAACGGGAACGCCCGAGGGCGAGGTGACAACGACGGCATCGTAGAGCGGGTAATCGGCGCTGGTCTTGCCCCAGTTGCCGTAGATCCAGTCTTCGGCACCCGGCGCTCCGACGGCCTTATAGGCATCGTCCCAGACGGCGTTGTCGCGCACGGTGGCGCTCAGGCGGCTTTTTTGCGAAAACAGCGCCGCTTCAGCCGCACGCAAGGCGCGGTGGTCGTCGATGACATTGGTATTGTCGCGCATGGTCGCAACGATATGCACGCCGAGAAGACCGATGACGGCCGCCAGCGCGAAAACGATAAACGTGACGACGAACACGGACCGGGTTTTCATGGCTTTGCCATAGGGGCGCACTGAGTTTGTTTCCGTTGGGGAATTATTGCCGGATGTTCTTATTGGAACCACAGAGATCGACATCATGTCCGCTTTCCGCGCTGCATCTCGCACCTACCACATCATTACATTATAATATTCTAAAATAAATGATGAACAGAGTCTTGTGGAATTGATGTTTGTCAGCTTCCCCGAGGAATTACTTTCAATTTGGCAAGAATTTTAGAGACTTAAGCGCCTGTATTGCAGCGCAATGCTTGGCGGCATCCTGTCTTATCGGCCGGTTGCACGATCCGCGCAGGCTCATAGCGCTCACATGAGCACGCGCAACGACCTCAAGGCAGAAACTTTCACGCCATTACAAACGCTTATGAAAAAAATACGGGCGGTTGCGTCCACGCTGGCAAAAACGCGGACACAATCATTGCGTCATCGGGCGGGAAACCGGGTTCGCGAACCGGCATCCCATCACACGGGTTCATGGAACTGGTTTCCGATGATGGTCGCCAATGCCACTCAAAACGGGAACTGACACGTCCCGCAATGACGGCAGACAGCGATCGGGGCAGGCGAAATATCGCCCTCCAACCCCACCACATGCCCCGCCTGCCCCGCTCCCGCAAGGCAAGCGTCCCAAAACCATGCCGGCTCCGCCGGCGTGGGCGAAGCCGTTGTCTGCCGTTTTTACGGCGCCTTGCCTTCAGGCGAAGAACCGGTTCTTCGGCCGTGGCAGGCCGAAATGCTCGCGCAGGGTCGAGCCCTCGTATTCGGTCCTGAACAGACCGCGCGCCTGGAGTTCCGGCACCAGACGGTCGGCGACGTCTTCCAGTCCCTGCGGCAGGAAGGGCATGACCACGGTGAAGCCGTCGCTTGCCTCTTCGACAAGCCAGCGCTCCATCTCGTCGGCGATGCTCTTCGGCGTGCCGACGAAGGCAAGGCCGGAATAGCCGCCGTACCGCTGGGCGAGCTGGCGCACGGTGAGGTTTTCGGTTCGCGCAAGCTCGATCACCTGCGCCCGGCCGGATTTGCTGGCATTGCTTTCCGGCACATCCGGCAAAGGACCATCCGGATCGAAGCTTGAAACATCATGTCCGAGCGCGATGGAGAGCGAGGCGACAGCACTGTCGTAATGCACCAGACTGTCGAGCTTGGCGCGCTTGGCCTTCGCCTCCTCCACCGTGTCGCCAATGACGACGAAGGCGGCGGGCAGGATTTTCAGATGGTCGCGGTTGCGGCCGAATTCGGCCATGCGGCCCTTGATATCGGCATAGAGCGCCTTGCCGGCATCGATATTGCGCGGCGAGCAGAAGACCAGTTCGGCGGTTTCCGCCGCAAGCTGCCGCCCCGGCTCCGATTGCCCGGCCTGTACGATGACCGGCCAGCCCTGGACGGGACGCGCGATATTGAGCGGACCACGCACGCTCAATTCATCGCCCTTGTGATCGAGGACATGCATCTTGTCGGGATCGAAAAAGATGCCGCTCTCCTGATCGCGGATGAAGGCGTCATCGGCAAAACTGTCCCACAGGCCCGTGACGACGTCGTAGAACTCGCGCGCCCGCTTGTAGCGCTCGCCGTGTTCGACATGCTCGTCGAGGCCGAAATTGCGGGCTGTATCCGGGTTCGACGTGGTGACGATGTTCCAGGCGGCGCGGCCATTGCTGATATGGTCCAGCGAAGCGAAGCGCCTTGCGATGTGATAGGGCTCATCGAATGTGGTCGAGGCGGTGGCCGCAAGGCCGATCCGCTCGGTGACGGCGGCAAGCGCCGACAAAAGCGTGAAGGGCTCGAAGGACGTGACCGTGTGGCTGCGCTTCAAGGCCTCTACCGGCATGTTGAGCACGGCCAGATGATCGGCCATGAAGAAGGCGTCGAATTTCGCCTGTTCCAGCCGCTGCGCAAAGGCCTTGATATGGTTGAAGTTGAAATTGGCATCCGCATAGGCGCCGGGATAGCGCCATGCGCCGGTATGCAGGCTGACGGGACGCATGAAGGCGGTGAGATGCAGCTTTCTGGTCATCAAATGGCTCTTTCGAAAACAGTGCCGGGGTAAGGGTCGAAGGACTTTTCACATAGGTATCGCTTCCGCCGGAAAAAGCCCCCGCCGCGCCGCAAGTCACAAATAGTCGTCAACCGGCTATCGCTGTGACAGGTCGATCAGCCCGCGCGGCAGGGTGTTGACGCATTCGGCGCCGTGTTGCGTGACGACGAACATATCCTCGATCATCAACGCCCCGAGACCCTGACCGTAGAACGGCGCTTCGAGCGCGACGACCATGCCCGGCAGGATTTCCTCTTCGTTGGAGGCGGAGAAGAACGGCCATTCCTCGATCCCGACGCTGCCGCCGACCGAATGGCCGAAGTGGCCGCGGGCGTATTCCTGAAAACCTGCCTTCTGCATGGCGGCCATCGCCGCCGCGTGCACATCGCGGAAGAGATTGCCGGGCTTCAACGCGCCGAGCCCCGCCAGAAAGGCCTCTTCCAGCGCCATGAAGATATCGAGCGCCAGATCGGAAGGTCGACCATGGGTAAAGGTGCGCGCACCGTCCGACGAATAGCCGCCGACCAGCGTTCCGACATCCGCCTTGATCAGCGCGCCCGAGGTGACGCGCGCCGCCATATCGGCAAGATCCGGCCCGACGGAGATGTAGTCCCAATGTCCCGACAACGAAAAACCGTTCTGCGCCGCATATGCTTGAGCGCCCGTCTTCCACGCCAAAGACAAGGCGGCAAGGCTTGCCCCTGGCTCGATGGCCCCGGCCATTGCCACCAGCCCCGCTTCTGCGGCGCGGCCGGCGCGGATCAGCCGCTCGATCTCAGCCGGCGTCTTGACCGCGCGGGTGCGGCGCAGGACCTGCGATCCGTCCACCCACGTGACGCCCGGAACCGCCGCTTGAAGGTCTGCAAAATCGGCGGCCGGCATGAATTCCAGATCGGCGCCCAGCCGCGCGCCGGTCATGCCGCGGGCGTTCAGCAGATCGTAAAGCCGTGAAAATGCCTCGGAGCGGTTGAAGGTTTCCGGCCTCGGCCCGGCATTGCCGGAGCGCCGATAGGCCTCGTCTATGCCGGCTGCATGCTTGACGCCGGTCACATCCAGCATGTCGATCCAGATCCGGTGGGTGAGAAGCTCGGCTTCGGGATTTGCCCGCCGGATGCCACCGGCCGCGTGATCGCTGACAACAGCTGCAACCGGCCGGTCCTCGTCTTCAGGCACGAGCGCAATCGCGGCACCGGCACGGCCCCACATGGTGGCGACGCCTGAGGGCGCGCCGACCGCATAGTGAAAAGCCTCCGGCTGGAAAAGAACGAGCCCGTCGAGCCCCGCCTCGCGCATCAGGAGCCCCGCCCGCCTGCGATCGATATCGGCCATTCCCTCATCCTTTTCTCACGCTTGATCGCCGATCATATGAGATAGCTGCCGCAGGATGAAAAGAGGGCTGGTGGCAGACATGGAAAAAGGGTGCCGGCCGATCTGGCACAGCACCCTTTTCGATTGTCACGCCGGACCGGCGACCGGCGATCCGCCGGGCGCGGTAACAGGCGACGGGCCAGACACAGGCCCCGTCGCCCAGGTCGACTTAATGCTTGCCCTTTTCCGCGTGGCCACCGAAGGCTGCGCGCAGCGCCGACAGAACCTTGGCGGCATAGATGTCGTTGCCCTGCGTGGCGAAACGCTGGAAGAGCGCCGCCGACAGGACCGGAAGCGGCACGCCGGTATCGATGCCGGATTTCAGCATCCAGCGTCCCTCGCCCGAATCAGACACCCGGCCGCTGAACTCGGATAGCTGCGGATCGCCGGCCAGCGAACCGGCGAGCAGATCGAGCAGCCACGAGGAGACGACGCTGCCATGGCGCCACACTTCGGCAACTTCGCCCACATCGATATCGAGGTTATAGTAATGCGGGTTGGAGAGCGGGCTCGTTTCCGCGTCGGCGGTGCGATCCGCCCTGCCGGCATTGGCCGCCTTCATCAGGTTGAGACCTTCCGCATAAGCCGCCATCATGCCGTATTCGATGCCGTTATGCACCATCTTGACGAAGTGCCCGGCGCCGCTCGGGCCGCAATGGAGATAGCCGAGTTCGGAGGTGCGGCCGCTTTCCGGCAGCGGCTGGCCGGCGCCAGGCGCGAGCGCGTGGAAGATCGGGTCGAGCCGCTTGACGGTACCGTCAGGTCCGCCGATCATCAGGCAATAGCCGCGATCAAGGCCCCAGACGCCGCCGCTGGTGCCGACGTCGATATAATCCAGACCCAGAGGGGCCAGCTTGTCGGAACGGTCGATATCGTCCTGGTAGTTGGAATTGCCGCCGTCGATGATCGCATCGCCCTTGGCAAGCAGCGGCGTCAGATGATCGATCGTCTGGTCGGTGATGGCGGCCGGCAGCATCAGCCAGATGGCGGCCGGCTTTTCGAGCTTGGCGGCAAGATCCTCGATCGAGCTTGCCCCGATCGCGCCTTCGGCCACCAGCGCTTCGATATTGGCCGGGTTGACGTCAAAGACCACGCAAGAGTGGCCGCCGCGAAGAAGGCGGCGCACCATGTTGGCGCCCATCCGCCCGAGTCCGATCATTCCGAGTTGCATTCCTGCTTCCTTTCAAAACGAAGCTTCGATGCAGTGTCGCAGCCGGCCATTCCTGCCGAATGCGGCGCACTGCGCAAATTCAAAGGCTTGTAACGTTACATAGACCCTATCGGAGATCTGCGTTCCGTCTGCCTGCGACATTGTCGCGCATAGACATAACAGTTCGTCGCTCAAGGGAAAGACGAAAACGACGAATAACAGCCCTTCGCAAAGCGCAAATGTGCGCCACCCGCGTCACGACCCCGGCACGCCCGACAGGAGACTTGACAAGGCCTTCCAAAAATGAGAACAAAAGAAGAACATTGATGGAGGTTGGCATGCATAAGACGGAAGATGTAGTCGCGCGCGCCCTGGCGGTCGTCGCTGCCTCGAAGGCTCTGAGAGAGCGGCAGGACCGCCAGCGCCGGGAAGTCTACGGCCGGATCGAGCTCGCAATCATGAAAAAGCCGAACCTGCCGAAGGGCACGCAGCTGCCGCTCAATCTGCAATAGCGCGGTGAAGCCGGCGCTGAAGGCCGGTTATGCGCGGTTACCCGGTCTCGTTGCCGCCGCAGGCGTTAACGGGCGTCTGTGGGTATTAATGGCGTGTTCACCAAGGTCGCTAACGATGCTGGCGGGCAAGCGCGCGGCGCGGCAGTTTGCGCGGGCCGCAGCGTCCCCCCTGAATCAAGCTTGCGGCCGGGGCCTGGTGCGCTGATCACGCTTGAGCGTACCGGCCCCGTTTATCGCCGGCAAATCTTACCCGCGCCGCGCCGATTTTTCGCTTGCTGCATTTTTCTGGTTTACCCTGTTGTAAAACGGCACTCGACTCACGGCCTGCCCGGTGTTTCACTCCGGTCGTGGCGTGAGGATTGTGTAATGGCGTTTCATTGGGATTCACCGAGTGATCAGCGGGGCTATTTCATCAAGATCGTGGCAGCCTGGATGGGCGCCATTCTGGTCGCCGGCCTGCCCGTGTGGATGGCCGTCAGCCTGATCACCCTTTGATCGAAAAAACGCTGTCTTTTACAATCCGACCCACCGAAAATCGCAACTTTTCGTGATTTTTACGTGCAAAGCCGCAAAAGCGCGCTGTCGCGTCATTGCGTCGCATAACAACCGCAATCGGTTCCATGCATTGCTCCGCGTCCCCGCCACGCCAGGGTGCGCGGCCTCTACATGGAGCAATTGATGACCAAATCCCTACAGGATGCCCAGCCGATCGTACTCGGCCTCGTGCGTATCGCCATCGGCCTCGTGATGCTGAATTTCGGCCTCGCCAAGATCTTCCATTTCCACGCCGGCAACTTCATGCCGCCGCAGGGTTCGCTGCCGTGGTTTGCCGGCATGATCGAACTGGTGATCGGAACTCTCTTCCTGATCGGCTTCCAGACACGGATCATGGCCTTCATCCTGTCGGGCGAAATGGCGGTTGCCTATTTCGTCGCGCATTTCCCGAAGAGCTTTTTCCCGACCGAAAACGGCGGCTATGCCGCAGCCGTCTTTGCGGTCGTCTTCCTCTACTTCGTCACCGCAGGCTCCGGCGCCTTCAGCGTCGATCGCGCCCGCAACACGGCCTGACGACGGCACTGGCCCGCAGGATCGCATGCGATCTTCGGGCCAGTTCGCTCTGCCGCTTCGATTTCGGAGCATGCCTCTGGCCGGAACGGGCCTCCGGCTTCGGTCAGCGGCATATCCGAAAACTTGAAAGCATGAGCAGAAGCGCGTCGGGCTGGTGAAAGATCGCGGCGCGCTTGGAAAGATCGCGACACGCTTGAACGCGTAATGCGCGTGTCAGAAGACCGTGCAGAAACGCAAAGAGCCCGCCGCGGGAGGAGGTGCGGCAGGCTCTTTGAAACGAAAGAACAACAGCTCGGGAGGAGGAGCGCTGCTGTTCATGCCGGGATCCATGGGAGGAGGAGAGGATCCGTGGCGTCCGTCCAGTGATGTGGGAGGAGGTACATCGTCTGGACAACTTCAATTTAGCTGATTTTCGCCCATTTCATAGGCAGTATTTTACAGGTCAGCCATGCGCCGGATGAATAGCTGCGCGACGGTTGCGCGGCTGGCATCGGCGATTGCTCGAAGGCCACCTGTGATCGATCTGCCGCACTCGCGTCACGATCGTGTTGCAATGCATTCATGCCCACTTTCCGCCGGATTGTTGGGTCTGTAGTGGTTGTGTGAAGCGCGCGATGGCCGAAGGGTCACAGCTGTAACCTTGTCCCAGACGCAGCGCTCCCCTGTTTCATAACCGTTGAATTCGGCTTTCAAGGACACGCACGTGCCACAGAGATCAACAGCCCGTTTGATCATTCCTCTTTTCGGCGCCCTCATGAGCGTCGCGGCGCTTTCGGCCGGCAGCGCTTTCGCGCAGGCGCCGCGCGCGGCACAGCAGCCGAAGGTCGATGCGGACGGCCAGCCGGCGCCGCGGGTCGGCTACCCCGTTCCCACCCGCCGGGCGGTGCATATCACGCCGCGCGATGACGGCGCCTCCTTCGAGACGCTGTTTGACAGCGCCGCCGGCAACCAGTCCAAGGTCCTGCGCAACATGGCGGGCGTATCGATCGCCATGAACGACGACGTCGCCGCCGCGGTCGAGACCTATTACAACCAGCCGAAGGCGAAGTTGATCTGGACCGACGGCAAATCGGCCAACGCCAAGGCCGCACAGGCGATCGGCCTGTTGAAACAGGCCGACGACTGGGGTCTCAATGCCGGCGACTACACGGTCGCCACCACGTTCGAAAGCATGCCGCAGGGTTCCGCCGAGCGCGCCAAGGCGCTGGCGCTATTCGAGACCTCGCTGTCTGACAAGATGCTGATGTTCCTGCAGGACAATTTCCGCGGCCGCATCGACCCGAACCAGTTGTCGAACTATTACGATTTCAAGCGCAAGCCGGTGGATCTGAAGGGCACGATCGGCCAATTGTCGGCGGCCGGCGACCTGATGCCGATCTTCGACCGCTTCATGCCCAGCAACCCGAAATTCGCCCAGCTTGCCGCAGAACTGCACTACCTGAAGACGTCGGGCCAGGGATCGGCCGCCGCTGCCAATATCGACAAGGTGACGGTTGCAATGGAAGAGCTGCGCTGGATGCCGCAGGAGTTTCCGCAGCGCTACGTCTTCATCAACCAGCCCGCCTACATGGCCTATTACCACCAGAACGGCCAGATGACGTTCTCGACCAAGGCGGTGATCGGCCAGCAGAACCACCAGACGAACTTCTTCGACGCCACGATCAAGACGGTCGAGTTCAATCCGGACTGGGGCGTGCCGCAGTCGATCATCAAGAACGAGATGCTGCCGAAGCTGAAGCGCGATCCGGCCTATCTCGACAAGGAAGGCTATGTCGTCACGGTCAAGGGCAAGCAGATGCCGTCGGCAAAGGTCGACTGGTCGCAGCCGCTCGACAATATCGGCGTGGTGCAGCCGCCCGGCCCCGACAACGCGCTCGGCCAGTTGAAGATCCTCTTCCCCAATGCGCATGCGATCTACATGCATGACACGCCGGCCCGCGGCAAATTCGCCGCGCAGGACCGCATGTTCAGCCACGGCTGCGTGCGGCTGGAAGATCCGCGCGGCATGGCTGCCGCCGTGCTTGGCAACACGGTGGACTTCGTCAACCAGCAGATCGCCGGCGGCCAGAAGACAGACATGCCGGTGCCGGAACAGATGACGGTCTATGTCGCCTATTTCACCGCATGGCCGACCGAAGACGGAACCGTGCAGTATTTCGATGACATCTATGGCCGCGACGCCCAGACCCTGAGCGCGATTGCCGCCACCAGTTCGAGCCGGGCGCAGTCCTGATCGGCAGGCCCGATCCGCCGCACGAACGCGCAGATTTCGACGACCCGGCCTCACCGCCGGGTCGTTTCGTTTTCGGGCCTTGCGGTTTGCGCGTCTCTGGGCGCCGCCGCGCATCACCCTGTGACGACATCACCGAGATCGCCCCCGGCGAGATCCGCACCGCCGAGATCCGTCCCGGCGAGCCCGGCAATCATATGGTGCAGGAACGCCTCGACGCGCGATGCCCGAACCGAGCGCGGATTGGAGAGCGCGACGATATCCGCATCGGGCAGCGACCATTGCGGCAGGACCTGAACCAGACGACCGGAGCGCAAATCCTCCAGCACGCTCCATTCCGAACGCTCGACGATGCCCATGCCGGCCAGCGCCCATTGCCGCACGACCTCGCCGTCATTGCTGGCGAAGGCGGGCTCGATCCGCACCGTCCGGCGCTTCTGAAAGGATGCGGGCGAACCATCCGCAAATGACCAGAGCGTCACATCCGCCTGGTTCTGCCGGATGACACCGCAGCGGTGGCGGGCAAGATCCTTCGGCTCATCGGGTATGTCATACCGTTCAAGATATGCCGGGGACGCGCAGAGGAGGCGGCGATTGGCGGCGAGCTTGCGCTGGATCAGATCCAGATCCGGCAGGTGCCCGATATGCACCAGCACATCCCAGGCCTCCATCCGCAGCGCCCCGAGCGGATTGTCCGTCACCGTCAGCATCGGGCTGACTTCCGGATGGCGCATGGAAAAGGCCGCGATCAGCGGCGCCACATGCAGCCGCCCGAAGCCGAAAGGCGCGATCACCCGCAAAGGCCCCGATATCGCCCCGCGCCTTTCGGCAAGATCGCTCGTAAGATCGACCATGTCGGCCAGAATACGCTGCGCCCGCGCGGCCATCATCTCGCCTTCCGCCGTCAGCCGCAGCACGCCCGCGCCACGCTCGACAAGCTTCAGCTTCAGCCGCGCCTCCAGCTGTGCCAACCTCTGGGAGACCGCCGGCGGCGTGACGTCGAGCGCGCGGGCAGCCGCCGCCAGCGACGGCGCTAAGGAAATCGCTTCGATGAAACGCAGGTCTGCCAGATCGATCATAAACTTCAGCTTAATGCAGAAGTCAGCACGCGTGAATGGCGGCTTTTCACCGGTCTGCTAGAAATTCTCCATTCGCGATATCCGGGAGAGAGACATGAAGGCCATGGACACGACGCTCACCAACCGCAAATACAAGATCGCCGTGATTGCCGGCGACGGGATCGGCAAGGAAGTCGTGCCGGAGGGCGTGCGGGTTCTGGAGGCGGCGGCAAAGCGCTACGGCTTCGACCTTGAGCTCGATCATTTCGATTTCGCGTCCTGCGACTATTACATGAAACACCAGACGATGATGCCGAGCGACTGGAAGGCCCGGATCGGCACCCATGACGCCATCTTCTTCGGTGCCGTCGGCTGGCCGGCGCTGGTGCCGGACCATGTCTCGCTCTGGGGCTCGCTCATCCAGTTCCGCCGCGAGTTCGACCAATATGTCAGCCTTCGCCCCGTCAAGCTGATGCCGGGCGTCGACGCGCCGCTTGCCGGGCGCAAGGCCGAAGATATCGATTTCTACGTCGTGCGCGAAAACACCGAGGGTGAATATTCCTCGATCGGCGGCCGGATTTTTCCAGGCACCGAGCGCGAGGTCGTGGTGCAGGAAACGGTGATGACGCGGATCGGCGTCGACCGCATCCTCAATTTCGCCTTCGAACTCGCCAGCCGCCGCCCGCGCAGGAAGCTCACCTCCGCCACCAAGTCGAACGGCATCTCGATCACCATGCCCTATTGGGACGAGCGGGTAGCCGAAGCGGCAAAGCGCTATCCCGATATCGCCGTCGAGCAGTATCACATCGATATTCTCTGCGCCCATTTCGTCCTCAATCCGGATAGGTTCGATGTGGTGGTCGCATCCAACCTGTTCGGCGACATCCTGTCGGATCTCGGCCCGGCCTGCACCGGCACGATCGGCATTGCACCTTCCGGCAATATCAATCCCGAGCGGCTTTTCCCGTCGCTGTTCGAGCCCGTGCATGGTTCGGCACCCGATATTGCCGGCAAGATGATCGCCAATCCGGTCGGCCAGATCTGGGCTGCGGCGATGATGCTCGATCATCTGGGAGAAGCGGAAGCCTCCGCAGCGGTCATGCGGGCGATCGAGGGGACGCTGGTCGAGCAGCGACTGCGCACCCGCGATCTCGGCGGGCCGCTGTCGACGGACGCCTGCGGCAAGGCTGTCGCCGAGCGGGTGGAGTGATACCCTGCCCTTTTTGAGCAGACGGTGGGAGGAAATCGTCATGCAGAAGGCCGACGACAGAGCCGGGAGCGTGCGCGAGGTCGAGGGGCGCGGGGATCTCATGCCGGGTTTTTCCTGGCAGGACGTCGAGACCGTGGACTGCCGCATCCGCGTCGCAATCGGCGGCAAGGGCCCGCCGCTCCTCCTCCTCCACGGCCATCCGCAGAACCATCTGACCTGGCACAAGATCGCACCGGCGCTTGCCGAAACCCATACGGTGATCGCGCCCGACCTGCGCGGCTATGGCGACAGCGAAAAGCCGGAGGGCGGGGTAGATCACATCAACTATTCCAAACGGGCGATGGCCCGCGATCAGCTATCTCTGATGCGCGCCCTCGGCTTTGCGCGCTTCGCCCTTATCGGCCATGATCGCGGCGGCCGCGTTGCGCACCGGATGGCGCTCGATCATCCGGATGCCGTCGAACGGCTTGTGGTGATCGACATCGCGCCGACGGCCACCATGTATGCCCGCACCGACATGGAATTCGCCCGCCGGTATTTCTGGTGGTTCTTCCTGATCCAGCCCTATCCGCTGCCCGAGCGGCTGATCGCCGCCGATCCGGACTTCTTCCTCGACCGGCATATCGAGGGTCAGATCAAGATCGAGGGATCGGTCGATCCGCGCGTGATGGCAGACTATCGCCGTTGCTATGCCGACCCCAGGACCCGCCACGCCATCTGCGAGGATTACCGGGCTGCGGCCGGCATCGACCTGGTGCATGACGCAGAGGATGCGCAGCGCAAGATCGAAGCACCGCTTCTGGCGCTGTGGGGCGCGCGCGGCACGGTCGGCGCGCTTTACGACGTTCTGGAGACGTGGCGCGAGAAGGCGAACGATGTTTCAGGCCATGCAATCGATTGCGGACACAGCCCGCAGGAAGAAGCCCCGGCAGCGCTGTTACAGGCGCTTGACGGTTTTCTGTGAGGCCATTGCGACCGACGCACTCATAGTGACGCAATTCCAGCAAAAGTGGGAACCGGTCTTGCCTCGGGAATGGCGGAGAAACAAAGAAATGGAGCGGTTTCGCGTTTCGGGGAAAGGCGGACATGCTCTACGGGATCATACGGATCGATTTTTTTTGAAAAGGGATGGAAGAAAACGCCATCGACATCCGTATATGCGATCATGGACAGTGAGAGACGATCCTTCGACGTGATTGGGCAGCTTGGCGCGCTTCGCCGCTATGCGCGCTCGCTTGCGCGCAATTCGCAGGATGCCGAAGACCTCGTCCATGATGCATTGGTCAAGGCCTATGAGCGTCGGCTGACGTTCAGGACCGGCGCCAATCTGAAGAACTGGCTGTTTGCCATTCTCCACAACACCCATATCGACGGCCGCCGGGCAGCGATGGCGCAGAAGCGCCGCGACGATGCCGCCCTGGCAGAGACCGAACAGGCGCAGGCTCCGGGCCAGGATCACGTCGTGCATCTGTCTCAGGTGCGCGATGCCTTCATGGCGCTGCCGCAGGACCAGCGCGAGGCGCTGCATCTCGTCGCCGTCGAGGACCTTTCCTATCAGGAGGCCGCCGATGCGCTCGGCATTCCGGTCGGCACCCTGATGTCGCGCGTCTCGCGCGCCCGCGCCAGGCTTCGCGCTCTGGATGAAGACAGCACCAGACGGCCGGGGCACCTGCGGCTCGTGGGAGGCGACGATGACTGAACAAGACAGCATTCCCGACACGGAACTCGACGCCTATGTCGACAACCAGCTCGATGCGGCGGCACGGCTTCGGGTCGAGACCTATCTCGCCCGCCACCCCGCCGATGCGGCGCGGGTGATGGCCGATCTCGGCATGCGCACGACGCTGAAACTGGCGCTTGCCTCGACCGACGCTACGGCCGTGCGGCCCAAGACACGCGAGGCGGCCCGCAGGCTTTCCGCCGGGCTTGAAAACCGCCGGGTCTGGCGCGGGCTCCAGCGCATCGCAGCGATTGCCGTTCTCGTCTCGGTCGGCTGGTACGCCAACCAGTCGCTCGCGCCCTTCGGCTCCGGCGAGGTCAACGCCTCCGTGCCGCCGCCGAATTTCGTCGATCAGGCGATGCGGGCGCATCAGGCCGCCGTCTTGCGCGACACGATGCCGTCGCAACCGGCGGGACGCGCCTATAATCGCGACGATATCCGCGCCGCGACCGCGATCGTCATGCCGAACCTGCCATCCGAATGGCAGGCGCTCGACACGCAGATCTTCCCCTCGGATTACGGTCCGAGCGTCGAAACCCGCATCCGCAAGGAGAATGGCGAAATGATTTCGTTGTTTGCCGTGCGCCCCGGCCACTTTGCCGTCGAACCCGTCCACGACCTGTCGCTCAACGAGGGCGAGGCGGCATGGTGGCAGATCGGCGAGGTTGCCTATGCGGTCATCTCCACCAATCCGAAGGCCGGTCTCCAGGATGAGGCCGAGCTTTTAAAGAAGACACTCTATTGATCAAAAGGGAGTTCTAACATGTACCCGAACCAGAACCGTTTCGGCGGCTATAGCCAGGCGTCGGCTGCCGCCTTCGACGAGGGCCTGCGCAAGCACATGCTGCGCGTCTTCAACTATATGGGCCTCGGCCTTGTCGTTACCGGCCTCGTCGCCTTCATCGTCGGCACCACGCCGGCACTCTACGTGCCGATCTTCTCCTCGCCGCTCAAGTGGGTGGTGATGCTGGCGCCGCTCGCCTTCGTCTTCTTCTTCTCGTTCAAGATGCAGACGATGTCGGCTTCGTCCGCGCAGATGACCTTCTGGGCCTTCTGCGCCGTGATGGGCCTGTCGCTCGCCTCGGTCTTCCTCGTGTTTACCGGCGCAAGCATTGCCCGCACCTTCTTCATCGCCGCCACCATGTTCGGTGCGACGAGCCTCTACGGCTACACGACCAAGCGTGACCTGACGAAAATGGGCTCGTTCCTGATGATGGGCCTGATCGGCGTGATGATCGCCTCGATCGTCAACATCTTCCTCGGCTCTTCGGCGCTGCAGTTCGCCGTCTCGGTTCTCGGCATCGTCGTCTTCGTCGGCCTGACCGCCTGGGACACCCAGAACATCAAGGAACAGTATGCGGAGAATTTTGACCAGGAAAGCCAGCAGAAGATCGCCGTGTTCGGCGCGCTGTCGCTCTACCTGAATTTCGTCAATATCTTCCAGCTTCTTCTGAACTTCACCGGCCAGCGCGAGGAATAAGCGTCTTCTGCGGCACCGACGCCCGAACAGCGGTGCCGCGATGCGCATTCTCCACACTGGCAGGCAGGCCGATCCCGAGATAGGGCGGGATCGGCCATTTTTTCGCGCTGACGGCGACGACCCTGCTGGCGCAGGCTCATCGCCTGTTTCTCGCGCCCTGTTTCTTCCGTCACATCCTCCATTCGACCTTGGCATTACAGTGAAACGATACGGCACGTGGTATGACGGCGTCTGTTGCGCGCGCTGCGCGCATGGCGGTCGCGGCTTTCGAGCGCGGCTGCGGCCGACCGACGGCTTTTCTGTGTCGAAGGGATCGAATCTGGCGGAAACGTGTTTACGGAAATGGCTCTGTAGAGTGATAAGAGTGCGACCGACAGAAAGAACGACCGGCCGGACCCTTTCAGCAGGGAATCTGACCAGCATACCGGAGACAGCATGAGCGAGCCGACGTCCACCAACTCTGCCGAGGCAACGGACCCGAAAAAATTCCTGGCTCTGGTCGTCGGTTCGATCGGCGTCGTCTACGGCGATATCGGCACCAGCCCGCTCTATGCCTTTCGCGAGGCGTTGCGGCCTTTCGCGGAAGACGGTTTTCACCATCGCGAGGTGATCGGCCTCATCTCGCTGATGGTCTGGACGCTGACGATCATCGTGACCTTCAAATACGTGCTCTTCCTGCTGCGCGCCGACAATGACGGCGAAGGCGGCACGCTGTCCCTGCTCGCGCTCCTGATGAAGAAGACCGGTCGCTACATGCCGGTCCTGTTCTTTGCCGGATTGATCGGCTCGGCGCTCTTTATCGGCGATGCGATGATCACGCCCGCGCTGTCGGTCATGTCCGCGCTTGAGGGCCTGAAGCTCGTCACGCCTGCTTTCTCAGGCTATGTCCTGCCGATCTCGGCTGCCGTGATGATCGCGCTCTTCCTCGTCCAGTCGAAGGGCACGGAGGCCGTCTCGCGCTTTTTCGGGCCAATCACCATCGTCTGGTTTCTGGTCATGGCGATCGGCGGCATCATCCATATCGGCGACGACTGGACGATCCTGCAAGCCCTGAACCCGGTCAACGCCTTCGAGTTCATCATTCATGCGGGCACACGCGGCCTGATCATTCTCGGCGCCGTGTTTTTGACTGTCACCGGTGCGGAAGCGCTCTATGCCGACCTTGGCCATTTCGGCCGCAAGCCGATCAGCGCCGCCTGGTTCTGGCTGGTCTTCCCGGCGCTCGTCCTCAACTATCTCGGCCAGGGCGCACTGGTGCTCGACAATCCGGCAGCCGCAGACAATCCGTTCTATCTGATGTTCCCGGAATGGGCGCTTCTGCCGATCGTCATCCTTGCGACGCTGGCCACGATCATCGCCAGTCAGGCGGTCATCACCGGCGCCTTCTCGCTTGCCCGGCAGGCCGTGCATCTCGGCTTCCTGCCGCGCCTGAAGATCAAGTTCACCTCGGAAACCAATACCGGGCAGATCTATGTGCCGGCCGTCAACATGGTGCTGCTGATCGGCGTTCTCGTGCTGATCTTCTCCTTCGGAAGCTCGGATGCGCTGGCCACCGCCTATGGCATTTCCGTCACTGGAGCCATGGTGGTGACGACGATGATGGCCTTCCAGTTCCTGCGCTCGGTGCGGGGCTACTCGCCAATCCTGGCAGCCGTCATCCTTCTGCCGCTGTTTGCCATCGAGATCGTCTTCCTGGCCGCCAACCTGATGAAGATCCATGACGGCGGCTGGGTGCCGGTGGCGCTGGCGCTCGTCATCATGGTCCTGATGTGGACCTGGACGAAGGGCTCCAAATATCTGAAGGACAAGACCGCGAAGAACGATATTCCGCTCGATACCTTCATTCGGATGATCGAGAAGGAAAGCGACCATGCGCCGGTAACTGTGCCGGGAACGGCGATCTTCCTCACCAGCGTGCCGAACCGCACGCCGGGCGTCCTTCTCCACAACATCAAGCACAACCACGTTCTGCACGAGCAGAACGTCATCCTCACCATCTGGACGCAGGACAAGCCCTATGTGGCGCAGCGCGACCGGGTGGAGATGACGCGGCTTTCGAAGCGCTTCGTGCGCCTCGACATCACCTTCGGCTTCATGGAGGAGCCGAACGTGACCAAGGCGCTGACGCTCTGCAAGAAGGCCGGCTTCAAGTTCGAGATCATGCAGACCTCGTTCTATCTCGGCCGGCGCAACCTGATCTCGACGCCGAATACCGGCCTGCCGCGCTGGCAGGAGATGCTCTATATGGCGCTCGCCGATTTCGCCATCGACCCGTCGGCCTATTTCAAGCTGCCGCCCAACCGCGTGGTGGAACTTGGCGAGCAGGTGGCGATCTGATCCCATGAAAAAGGCCGGTCTCGCGACCGGCCTTTTTCATATTTGGGCGATGAGGGGTCCCTCTCAGCCTTGCATCAGGATCTGCAGTTTGACATCCGACGGATCGCCTGAGGCGGCGCGTTCGAAGGCCGCGATACTATCCTTGAAATCATAGGTGCCGGTGATCAGCGGCTTCAAATCCACCTTGCCGGACGCGATCAGCTGCAATGCGCGGTCGAAAATATTGGCATAGCGGAATACCGTCTCGACGCGGACTTCCTTGGAGATGGCACCGGCGACATCGAAAGTGACCGGCTCGACCGGAAGGCCGACCATGACGAGTGCACCGCCCGGCCGCACCAGATCGAAAATGCCGGCATAGGCCTTGGGGCTGCCGCTCGCTTCAAACACGATATCGGCACCCCAGCCTTCGGTTTCCGCCGCGATGACATCGGCGAGCCTCCTCTCGCCGATATTGACCGGCGTGATCCCGGCATACTGGGCGGCGATCGCCAGTTTCGGCGCGCTGAAATCCGAGATGAACACCCGGCTGCAACCGCCGGCCAGTGCCGCCAGCGCCACCATGATGCCGATCGGGCCGCAGCCGATGACGATGGCGACATCGCCGGGGCTGATACGGGCGCGGGCCGCCGCCTGCATGCCGATCGCAAACGGCTCCACCATCGCACCCTCGGCAAAGGAGACGCTCTCGGGCAGCTTGTAGGTGAAGGCGGCTGGATGCACCGTTTCCGGCGTCAGCACGCCATGGATCGGCGGGGTCGCCCAGAAGCTGACATCCGGATCGACATTGTAGATGCCGAGTTTCGAGGCGCGCGACGAGAGATTGGGCACACCCGGCTCCATGCAGACGCGGTCGCCGACCTTCAGGTTCGTCACGCCCGCACCGACGGCCGTAACGGTGCCGGCCGCCTCGTGGCCAAGCACCATCGGCGCCTTCAGCACATAAGGACCGATCGCCCCATGTGTGTAGTAATGCACGTCGCTGCCGCAGACGCCGACCGTGTGAATGCGGATCCTGACGTCGTTTTCGCCAAGATCGAGAGGCAGATCGATATCGCGGATGGCGAGTTCGCCTTTCCGCTCCAGAACCAGTGCCTGCATGTGTTCATCAACTCCCTGAAAATCCTTCCCAAGCCGCAAAGCGGCACGCCGTAATGGTTATACCCGTGTTCCGGGCGTTTCAACGGCTTTGGGAAAGGTCCTGTCGGGAGCCCGCCTGCATTTTGTCAGGCCTTGGCCGCAGCACCTGTGCCGAGCGTGATCCGCGCCTCGAACCCGTCGGAGCGGCCACCGGCCGGCGACAGCAGCTCGAGCGAGCCGCCCATATGCGGCACGAGGCTTGCGACGATCGACAGGCCGAGACCGGATCCGGAGGCGGAAGTGGCGCCGCGGGCAAACCGCGTCGTCAGCTTGGCCAGCGCCTGCGGATCGATCACCGGCCCGCCATTGATGATGCGGATCTCGCTGTCGTTCTCGATCACCACGTCCACCACCCCGTCTTCCGGGCCATGGATCAGAGCGTTTTCGATGAGGTTGCGGATGACGATGCCGAACGCATCCGGGTTGATCGCATGGACGATCGTCTGTGCCGCCTCGTCCTGCAAAAGGATACGCCCCTCGCCGGCGGGGAGACGCTCGAAATCCTGCAGGATCAACTTGAGGATCGGCATCAGGTCGTTCGGGCCGTCGGACACGCCGATCCCGGCCTCGGCGCGCGACATCTGCAGGAGCTTTTCGGCAAGCCGCGCCAGATGGCTGAGCGAGGTCTCGATCTGATCGACGCGGTTGCGGTGTTCGGGTGGTATTTCCGCCTGAAGGCGCTGCGCCTGTGCGAGCGCGCCGGCAATCGGCGTGCGCAGTTCGTGGGCGCTGTTGGAGGCAAACTCGCGCTCCGCATCGAGCGCCGACCGCAGGCGTTCCAGAAGGTGGTTGACGGAGCGGGCGATCGGCTCCAGCTCGCGCGGCAAGCGATCATCCTTGACCGGCGCCATGTTGCCGCTGTCCTTCATCAGGATTTCGTCGCGCAGCCCGCCGATCGGCTTCAGCATCCGGCTGACCACGAAGATGACGACAAGGATGCTGAGCGGCACGAGCGCGATCAGCGGATAAAGAAGCGCGCCGCCTGCCTCGCGCACCGCCTCGCGGCGGTTCTCGAAGGCGTCCGCGACCTGAATGAACAGCGATCCGTCGGCGGTTGCCGCCGTATAGATGCGGTGCGTCTGCGTGTCGGCAAAGCCCACCTTCAAGGGCACCGAATAGGGCACTTCCGAGACGTCATGCGAATGCATGATGACGTGGCCCTCGGCATTGCGCACCTGATAGGTCAGATATTCGTCGCCGCTGGTCGGCTGCGAGATCTCGCGCATCTCGCCGCCATTGCGGTCGGAAAGGTCGTCCATGGCAAGCGGCAGGAGGCGGTCGGCCGTTTCCTGCACGGCACCATCGAAGATTTCGGCAAATTCGTACTGCATGGCGATCGCCGCAAGGCCGGAGGCGAACAGCCAGGCAAGCAGCACGACGCCGGTGACCGAGATGACGAGACGGCGGGTCATCGACGGGCGACGCGGCGCAGCGCGATGGCCCGTCGCAACCTGTGTCGCCGGCAATGGTTCCTGTGTCGTCGTCATCGGTCGATGCATCTCATCGGGACGCCCTTCAGCGGATCGTGTAGCCGATGCCGCGCACGGTCTCGATCCGGTCATGGCCGATCTTCTTGCGCAGCCGGCTGATATAGACTTCCACCGTATTGCTCTCGATCTCCGCCCCGAAGGCATAGAGCGTTTCGTGCAATTGCGGTTTCGAAACGATGCCGCCGGGATGTTCGGCAAGCTTTTCGAGGACAGCCCATTCCCGCGAGCTGAGCGTGATCAGCTGACCATCGACGGAAACGGAACGGACCGTCTGGTTGATCTCGATGCCCGGCAGACGGATGATGGAAGCGGAGCGCCCCTCGTATCGACGGGACACGGCGAGCATGCGCGCCGTCAGTTCATCGAGGTTGAACGGTTTGATCAGGTAATCGTCGGCGCCGGCATTCAGCCCCTCGATCCGGTCGGAAACCTGGTCATGCGCTGTGAGGATGATGACCGGCGTCGGATCGTTGCGGCCGCGCAGTTTGCGCAGCAGCGTCAGCCCATGGCCATCCGGCAGGCGCAGGTCGAGCAGGATCAGCCCATAGGGAACCGTATCCGTGGCCGCTATCGCATCGCCGACGGTCTTGAACCAGTCCACGGCGTGGCCGGCAGCTTTCACATGATCCCGCAGTGCTTCACCGAGCACCTGGTCATCTTCGACGAGAAGAACGCGCAAAACAACCCCACTCACTCGATCGTCCGTGAGTAGAGTGTTCCGGCGGCCAACGTCAAGACGGCGCGGCATTGTTTGCTGTGGCTGAGCGGCGTCGATCACGCCCCGAACCACAGGAGAAGCGCATAAGCGGCCAGCACGCCATTGGCGAGCAGCATCAGGCCGACGGCAAACGAGCCGAGATCCTTGGCATGCTTTCCGGTGGCCGAGACTTCCGGCGAGATGCGGTCGACGATCTCCTCGATCGCCGTGTTCAGCGCCTCGACGGCCACCAGCGACAGGAACAGCACGAGCGCCCCACAGAGAACCGGCAGGCTGGACCCGACGGCGAAATGCAGGGCGGCAAGCGCAAAGAAAGCCAGGATTTCATGGCGAAACGCCGCCTCCCGCCATAGACGCCGCGCCCCTGCTGCCGAATAGCTTGCGGCGGCAAAGACATGCGCGATGCCCTTGATCTTCTCCGGCGCTGCCGTCTCTGTCACTTCGGTCATCCGGTTTTCCTCACGACAACGGGTTGGCGCGGCACTGGCCGAACAGATCGAGCTTCGGATCGTAGACCGAGGTCTTGACGTTCATCATGCTCAGAATGCTCGGAAACCAGTTATCATGCGAGTGCGGTTGCGCCGTGGTTTTCTGCAGGCAGCTCATGTCGAGGCCCATCGAGCGCGCGAAATCGTGATCGGCCCAGACGAGGAAAGGCACATGCGTCTGCTCCTTCGGCGCCATGAAATAGGGCGCGCCATGCAGGTAGACGCCGTTTTCGCCGAGCGATTCGCCGTGGTCCGAAGCGTAGATCATCGCACCGGCGAGCCTGTCGCCGCGTGCCTTCAGGGCGTCGATCACGGTTGCCAGAATATGGTCGGTGTAAACGATCGTGTTGTCATAGGCGTTCATCAGTTCGGCATCCGAGCAATTGGTCGGCTCGGCGGCCTGACAATCGGGCGTGAACCGCTTGAACTGGTCGGGATAGCGTTTGTGATAGGTCGGCCCGTGGCTGCCGATCTGGTGCAGCACCAGAACGCTGTCCTTCGTCACGCCGTCGAGCCAGGCGTCCAGCCCCTCCATCAGAACCTGATCCTGGCATTCCCCTTCCGAGCAGAAGCGCGGATCGGTGGAATTTTCCAGTTCCAGCGTCTTGATGCGGGTGGCGACACCCTTGCTGCCGGTATTGTTGTCCCACCATTCGGTTTTGATGCCGGCATGGGTGAGCACATCCATCAGGCTCTCTGAACCGGCTGCCCGCGAATGGCTGTAGCCGGCGCGGGTAAAGGGCGAGAACATGCACGGGATAGAGACGGCGGTCGAGGTGCCGCAGCTTTCCGTGTCGGGGAAATAGATCACGCCACGCTTGGCAAGTTCCGGGTTGGTGTCGCGCTTGTAACCGTTGAGCGAGAAATTGTAAGAGCGCGCCGTCTCGCCGGCAACGACGATCGTCACCCGCGGCTTTGCCATGCCGCCGATGGCCGGCATCAGCTTGGCATCGGTGCCGAGCGGCGCAATCACCATATGCGCCTCTTCATTGGCCTGAACCGCATATTCGATGGCGCTGACCACAGGTCCGATCGGATTGACCGCCGAAAACAGATCGCGATGCTCCCGATGCGCCAGCATGATGGCCTTGGTATTGGTCGCAAAGACGGCGATGACGACAGCAAGGCAGGCAAATGCCGTCAGCGTGTTCCAGGCAAGCTTCCTGAAGAACGTCCGGTGGCGGATGCGCACGATCAGGATGACGAGCGTCGGAAGGCCGGCGAACAGAAGAAGATGCAGGGCGTAATCGGGGGTGAGAAGATTGCCCGCCTCGCCGCCGGTGGTTTCTGCGGCATTGCGGATCATGTCCTTGTCGATGACGACGCTGAACTGATCCATGAACCATGCGGCAGCTGCGGCGATCCAGATCATCAGGATCGCGAACGGCTTCATCAGGTATTTGACCGAGAAGATGGTGATCAGCGCAAACAGCGTGGCATAGGTACCAAGATAGAAGGCGCCGACGGTGAACGACGAGGCGCCGAGATACTTGCCGAGCTTTTCCCAGAGCGTGTGATTGGCGGCAAAGAGAAGATAGGCGGCAATCACCGCGCTGAACGTGACACTGCCGATTTCAGGACGGACGCTGCGGGTGCGCGCCGCCTTTTGCACACTGTATGCCAATGGAAACTGCCTCATTACGCCAAGACGACCGATCGCAAACCACAACGCTTGCCCGATGGATCATGGATCCATTCGGTCGATCCTCTCTATTGTGACAGTTTCCTGACACGAACCTGAACGGGGTCGTCAGCACATATCCAGCATGCCAAGCGTGACGCCTTCGAAGAACGCCTAGAAAAGCTGGGTGCGGTGAGCAGGAAGCGGCCCTTGCCAATCGGCGATCTGCGGCTGCGACAATCGCATCGCATGCGCCGAATGTGCCAGAGGTATAGCGATGATCAACAGCACGATCGCGCCGATAAACAGAAAACCCTGGTAATGCCTTGCATATCTCATCGGCAAACTCCACACCGCAAGGAACACCTTGCAACCACAACCTTACATCAGGCTGAACAGAGCGCCACCTGTGGCAACTACGCAGTGGAACGGCAGAAAGCCCGTGCCGAATGCAGAAAGGGCCCGCTTGCGCGAGCCCTTTGCGGGGAGGATCGCAGAGACTGCGACGTTGGGGGCCGGGCGGATCACACGGATCGCGTTCGGCCGATCGGGGCGGCTTATTCGGCCGGCTGGTAGGAGGCCGGGCCGGCCGCGACCGGTTCGCCGGACAGCGCGCGGGCAAGCTGGGTCTTGTCCAGCTCGTTTTCCCAGCGGGCGACGACGATGGTTGCGACCGCATTGCCGACGAGGTTGGTGAGCGCACGGCATTCCGACATGAAGCGGTCGATGCCGAGGATCAGCGCCATGCCGGCAACCGGAACCGAGGGAACGACGGACAGCGTGGCGGCAAGCGTGATGAAGCCTGCACCGGTGATACCGGCGGCACCCTTGGACGACAGCATCGCCACGAGCAGAAGCAGGATCTGGTCGCCGATCGACAGGTTGATACCGGTCGCCTGGGCGATGAACAGCGCTGCCAGCGTCATGTAGATATTGGTGCCGTCAAGGTTGAACGAGTAGCCGGTCGGAATGACGAGACCGACGACCGAGCGCTTGCAGCCGGCATTTTCCATCTTCTGCATCAGGCCCGGAAGGGCTGCTTCCGACGACGAGGTGCCGAGAACGAGCAGCAGTTCTTCCTTAATATAGCGGATCAGCGCCAGGATCGAGAAGCCGTTATACTTGGCGACCGCACCGAGGACCACCAGCACGAAGAGAAGTGCGGTGATGTAGAAGGTGAGGATGAGATAGGCGAGGTTGGCGACCGAACCGATGCCGTATTTGCCGATAGTGAAGGCCATTGCGCCGAAGGCACCGATCGGGGCGGCCTTCATCAGGATGGCCACGAGGCGGAAGACCGGAGCGGAGAGCGCCGTCAGGAAATCCGTGACCGGCTTGGCACGCTCGCCGACCATGCCGAGCGCGATGCCGAACAGGACCGAGAAGAACAGAACCTGGAGAATATCGCCCTGCGCGAACGCGCCGACGATCGTGTCCGGGATGATGTTCATCAGGAAGCCGGTGATCGTCGTCTCATGCGCCTTGGTGGCGTAGCTGGCGACAGCCTTGCCGTCCAGTGTGGCCGGATCGATGTTCATGCCGGCGCCAGGCTGCAGAACATTGGCAACGATCATGCCGATGATCAGCGCCAGCGTCGAGAAGCAGAGGAAGTAGAGCATCGCCTTGCCGGCGACGCGGCCGACCTTCTTCAGGTCGCTCATGCCGGCAATGCCGGTGGCGACCGTGAGGAAGATGACCGGGGCGATGATCATCTTGACGAGCTTGATGAAGGCATCGCCGAGCGGCTTCAGCGACGCGCCGAAATCCGGCCAGAAATGGCCGATCAGCATGCCGGCGATAATCGCAGCAAGCACCTGCACATAAAGATGTCTGTAAAAGGGGACACTGCCGCGCGGTTCTGCGCTCGCAGACGGAATATTCATGACTATCCTCCATAACGCCCCAACCAGAAAACTGGCTCTCCCGGGGCAAGTTGCGGTAATATCCCGGTCTTGCAAGCACCGTGCCAAACTGGCTCGATCGCGAAAAAGGCGCAAATTCGCCCATTTTCAATCGATTCAATAGCAGAGCGCGACGTGCTGTGCGGCTTTCCGCACAACTGGATTGCGCCGCGTGCGGAAAAGTGCTCAATGATCCCATGGCGCACAGTGCGATACCGATAGCCCAAAACCCTCTTGCCGAGCCTCCTGTACCCGGCGGCGGCGTGGGCGATGCGCGGGCGCTGCAGCGCAGCTGGGTGATCTTTGCGGCGGTGGCCGCGTTGGTGTTTGCCGTCATTCTCTACGGTGTCAGCGTCTATGGCCGCTCCACGGCTCTGGCATCGCTGGAAGCGGAGGGGCGGACTGCCGCCAACCTGAAGATCGCACTCCTTCACGCGGTTCTCGAACGCCCGCGTGCCCTGCCCTTTCTCCTGTCGCAGGACCGGGACGTTCAGGATGCGCTCAAAGACGATACGCAGGAGAGCCGCCACGCGCTGGACCAGAAACTCGAAGGCATCATTGCCGGCACCAATGCGGCCGTCATCTATGTCGTCGGCCGCGACGGCGTGGCGATCTCGGCCAGCAACTGGCGCGAGGCGACGAGTTTCGTCGGCAACGACTATTCGTTTCGCGACTATTTTTCCCGCGGCATGCGCGAGGGCAAGGCCGAGCATTTTGCGCTGGGCAGCGTCAGCAACAGGCCGGGGCTCTATATCTCGCACCGCGTTGGGCCGGCCGATCACCCGATCGGCGTCGTCGTCGTCAAGATGGAATTCGACCAGCTGGAGGGCGACTGGAGCGAAACGCGCCGCCCCTCCTATGTGACCGACGATCACGGTGTGGTCCTGATCACCAGCATCCCTTCCTGGCGGTTCTTCACGACGACGCGGCTTTCGACCGAAAGCCTTGCCGCCATTCGCCAGAGCCTGCAATTCGGTGGCGCGCCCCTGACGCGGCTGCCGATGCTGGAAGCGGAAAATCTCGGCGACGACGCGGCGATCGTCCGGGTGTCGCTGCCGGGCGCCGAGCCTTCCGATTATCTGCGCATCACCAAGCCTGTCGCCACGACAAGCTGGAATTTCTCGTATCTGCAACCGATCGAAGTGCCCCTGTCTTCGGCCGTGCGCGAAGCCCAGCTCGGCGCCTCGCTGCTTCTTGCTGCGGCAACCGCCGTCGCTGCCATGTGGCTCTGGCGCCGTCAGGTGGCGCAGCTGACGATCGCCCGCGAGCAATGGGCACGCGAGGAACTGGAGCGCCGCGTGGTGGAACGGACCCGCGACCTGTCTCTCGCCCGCGACCGGCTGCAATCGGAAATTTCCGATCACCGGGCGACGGAAACGCAATTGCAGATCGTCCAGCACGACCTCGTACAGGCAAACCGGCTGGCGATCCTCGGTCAGGTCGCCGCCGGCGTCGCCCACGAGATCAACCAGCCGGTTGCGACGATCCGCGCCTATGCGGATAATTCCATGGTGTTTCTGGAACGCCAGCAGCCGCAGAAGATTGCCGAGAACCTGTCGCTGATCGCGGGCCTGACGGAACGCATCGGCGTGATCACCGAAGACCTGAAAGCGCTTGCGCGGCGCGGCCGCACGGCCGCAGAACCCGTCGATCTGGCACAGGCGATCGAGGGCGCGCGGGTGCTTCTGAAAAGCCGTTTCACCGGCCGGATCGAACATCTAATCGTCACGCCCCTGCCGCTTGGAAGCGCCCTGCCGGCCGCCGATGCCGGAAATATTCCCCTGGGGCCACCGACCGGCATCTATGTCAGCGCCAACCGGCTGCGGCTCGAACAGGTGTTCATCAACCTCTTCCAGAACGCGCTTGAGGCCGTCGGAGACAGCCCGGACGGGCGCGTGACGGTGAGTGTCGCGCTCGATGGCGACAGCGTATCGATCACCGTTGCCGATAACGGACCGGGGATTTCGCCCGATATTCTCGGTGCGATGTTCACGCCGTTCAACTCGTCCAAGGAAAAGGGCCTCGGCCTCGGTCTCGTCATTTCTAAGGATATCGTCACCGATTACGGCGGCCGCATCGAGGTCGCAAGCGATACCAACGGCACGCGCTTTACCGTGCATCTTGCAAGGGCCGACGCATGAGCGAGCTTACCTCTGTTATTGCGGCTCCGATCATTCTGGTCGATGACGACCGCGACCTGTTGAAGGCGACGGCGCAAACGCTGGAACTGGCCGGTTTCGAACCAAAGCTCTGCCGCAACGGGCTCGAAGCACTCGACGGCCTGACCGATGGCTTCGAGGGCATCGTCATATCGGACGTGCGCATGCCGGGCATGGACGGGCTGGAACTGTTCGACCGCATCCGCCGGCTCGATGCGGAACTTCCCGTCATCCTGATGACCGGCCATGGCGATATCCCGATGGCGGTACGGGCCATTCAAAATGGCGCCTATGACTTCATCGCCAAACCCTTTGCCACCGAGCGGATGATCCAGTGCGTCCGGCGTGCGGCCGAAAAGCGCCGCCTCGTCATCGAGAACCGGCGATTGAAGGATGCGGCACGGCAGGCCGAACACGGCCTGCCGCTGATCGGCCGCACACCCGCGATGGAGAAACTGCGCGACATGCTGCGGCAGATCGCCGATACGGATGTCGATGTGCTCGTCACCGGCGAGACCGGCTCCGGCAAGGAGGTCGTCGCCTCGCTGCTGCATGACTGGGGCCGGCGCTCGAAGGGACATTTCGTGGCGCTGAATTGCGGCGCGCTGCCCGAGCAGATCCTCGAAAGCGAGCTGTTCGGCCACGAGCCCGGCGCCTTTACCGGCGCCCAGAAGAAGCGCGTCGGGCGGATCGAATATGCGAGCGGCGGCACGCTGTTTCTCGACGAGATCGAGAGCATGCCGCTTTCGACCCAGGTGCAGATGCTGCGGGTTCTCGAAATGCGCGAGGTCATGCCGCTCGGCACCAACGAGATCCGCCCGATCGATCTGCGCGTCGTCGCTGCCGCCAAGGTCGATCTCGGCGCCCAGTCGCAGCGCCCCACGTTTCGCGAGGATCTCTATTACCGGCTGAATGTCGTGACGCTGTCGATCCCGCCGCTTCGCGAGCGGCGCGACGATATCGGCCTGTTGTTCAATCATTTCGCAGAACGGGCGGCGCGGCGCTTCAACCGCGAGGCGCCAGCGCTGACCGGCCCGATCGAGCGGCATCTGCGCGATCACGACTGGCCGGGCAATGTGCGGGAACTGGCGCATTTCGCCGAACGCGTCGTGCTCGGCGTCTGGCATGCGCCGGCACCGGAGATATCGGCGCATCACGTGCCCCTCGGCGACGGCAGCCTGCCGGACCGGCTGGAGCGTTTTGAAGCCGAGATCATCCGCGAGACGCTGACTTCGTGCGGCGGCGACGTGCAACAGACGATCGCGGCGCTCGGCATCCCGCGAAAGACGTTTTACGACAAGCTCCAGCGCCACGGCATCGTGCGCAGCGAATTTGCCGCGCGGGATTGAGGTTTTCGGGAAACGAGCCTTCTGGAAGCAGGCCGCAGCGCGGTTTCTCGCTTTGGCGAGAGTGCCCCGCGCGGTAGCCTCCCCGTCGCGCCTCATCTCTTTCCCCGCCGCCCCCTCCGATGTCATCCTCCGGCTCGCCCGGAAGATCTTCCCCGCCAGATAGGAACGCGGTCAGATCCCCGTGTCAGGCACGGGGATGACGATCTTGAGCATTGCTGTCCGTCGATGGTCGCAAACCTGAATAGTCGTGGCCGTCGACGGTCGCAAACGCGGCGGACGGGATGGGCCGCCGCTATCTGCACCGCCCGTCAATCCCCGACAGCCGCGACCACATCTTCAGCCTTCGGCTTGTCCTTCAAAGGCTGGCTTTCGCTGACGATATCGACGTTGTGGGCAACGCGGGCCATGTCCCACCGATAGCCGTTCTTTTCGAACACCTTGTTGTTGAAGGCGAAACTGTAGGCGAACGGAACGATCTCCGTCTGGCTGTCCTTCTGCATGCCCTCGACGCGCGATACCATGGCATCGATCGAGGCGACCGGGTCCTTGCGGGCGAGATCATAGGTGCATGTCGCCGCCTTGACGAAGCGGGCGGCAAGCGCCGGCTTGTCCTTCAGGACCGCATCCGAGGTGAAGACGGAGGCATTGTAGATATCGAGCGTATCGCCATAGCCGACCGAGCGCACCTTCTTGCCGACCTTGGAGGCCACCGCCTGCAAACCGACCGTGGAGGTGACGTAGCTTGCGAGCGCATCCGCCCTTCCCTGGAGAAGAAGACCGTTCAGCGTCGAGGCATCGGCGGTGACGATCTTCACCTTCGACAGATCGGCGCCCGCCTGTTTCAGGCCGAGCGGCAGGAGCTGCATGGCCGCATTGCCGTTGGAGGAAGCTAGGCTGTGGCCTTCGAGGTCCTTCAGTGTCTTGATCGGACTGTCGTCCATCACCGCAAGACCGGCCGGGGACTGCATGACGACGGGCATGATCGCCTTCACCGGCGCCTTGGTATTGCCGATGCTGGCAATGATGACGGAGAGGTCGGTAATGCCGAACTCGGCCACGCCGCTTGCGATCTTCGTCACCGCATCCGCAGCGCCATAGCCGCGCACGATGGTGAGATCGATCCCCTGATCGGAAAAGCAGCCCTTCTCGAGCCCAAGATACCAGGCAGCCGAAATGCCGCCCGGCGTCCAGTCCAACTGGAGGGTCACCTTGTCGGCAGCGGCGGCCTCACCGGCCGAAAATGCTGCGACGGACAGGCTCAGGGCAAGGATGGCGGACCGGAAAGCGCGGCTCCCGACGTGGCAACACTGCATGAAAATTCTCCCCTCGATTGATAGTGGTCAAAAAACTCTTCTCAATGGCATACCAGTAGAATACCATCAAAAACCTGTCCAGTGCCGATTTGATAGGCGGCACGGACGACTGCTCATGCAGAAGGCATGATGCACCATGGCAACGAGAAGCGAGGGGACGGAAAGATGGACAGAGATGCGGTTCTGGCGGGGCTGAAGGCCTATGAAGGCGAGCTGATCGACATCCGCCACGACCTGCACAGGCACCCGGAAACCTGTTACGAGGAGATCCGCACGTCGGGCGTCGTGCAGGAGAAGCTGACCGCCTGGGGCATACCGTTCGAGGCAGGGATTGCCGGCACCGGCGTGGTGGCGACGATTACCGGCAAGCGCCCCAGTCAAGGCACCAACGCCCGGCGCGCCATCGGCCTGCGCGCCGATATGGATGCGCTCAACATGGTGGAAACCAACCGGTTCGGCCATGCCTCGACCATTCCCGGCAAGATGCACGGATGCGGCCATGACGGGCACACGACGATGCTCCTCGGCGCTGCCCGTTATCTGACGGAAAACCCGGATTTCACCGGCACCGTCCACTGTATCTTCCAGCCGGCGGAAGAAGGTGGCGCCGGTGGCAAGAAGATGATCGACGAGGGCCTGTTCGAGCGCTTCCCCTGCGATGCCGTCTATTCGCTGCACAACAAGCCGGGCCTGGACCTGGGAAAATTCATCACACGCAAGGGGCCGCAGCTTGCCTGCGCCGACAGTTGGACGGTGATCTTTCGCGGCACCGGCGGCCATGGCGGCGCACCGGAAAAATCGACCGACACGACCATTCCGCTCGCCCATTTCATCCTGTCGCTGCAGGCGATCATCGGTCGCAACGTGCCGGGTCTCGATTCCGCCGTCCTCAGCATCGGCATCATCAAGGCGGGCTCCAGCCACAATGTCATCCCGGCCGAAATCGAGGTGACGGGCACCAGCCGCTGCCATCGGCCGGAAATCCGCGATCTTCTCGAAACCCGGCTGCGCCAGGTGGCCCATCACGCAGCCGGCATGTCCAACTGCACGGCCGAGGTGCTTTACGAGCGCGGCTATCCGCCGGTCGTCAATGCACCGCGTGAGACCGACACCGCCATTGCCGCGATCTCGGCGCTTGTCGGTGCCGACAATGTCGATGGCGACAGCCCGCCGATCAATGCCGCAGACGATATCGCCTACATGCTGGAGAAGCGTCCGGGCTGCAATGTGATGATCGGCAATGGCAAGGGCCCGCAATTCAAGAACAACCACATGCCCGATTACGATTTCAACGATGAGATCATCGTGCTCGGCGCCGCCTATTGGGTAAGCCTTGCGCATCAGGAGCTGAACCCGGCCCTCTGATGCCCCCCCCCGAGAGATCCCGGCCGCCGCCCATTGCGGCCGGGCCGTGGCCGATCAGCGGACGGCATCTCCGACCGTCCAGGGGAAGAACAACCGCTGGACGAGCCCGACGGACTGATAGAGAAAGACGCTGATGACCGCCAGCAGCGTGACGCAGGCCATCGCCATACCGATGTCGAATTGCGAGGTCGAGGAGACGACGAGGAAGCCAAGCCCCTTGTTGGCGTTGACGAATTCCGCCACGACCGCACCGACGACCGAGACAGTGACACCGATCCTGAGGCCGCCGAAGACATAGGTCATCGCATAGGGAAGGCGGATGGTCAGCACTTCCGTCAGCGTCGAGGCGCCGGTGACGGAAGCGAGATCGCGCATCTCTTCCGGCGTGGCGAGAATGCCGGTCGCCGTCGCCACCATGATCGGAAAGAAGGCGATCAGCATGACGATGATCAGCCGCGCCGTCATGTCGGTGCCGAAGATGACGACGATGACCGGCGCGATCGCGACGATCGGGATGGCGTTGAGAAAGACGATGATCGGGTAGATCGCCTCGGAAATCGTCCGGTTGACCGAGACGAGGATACCGAGCGGAATGCCGACGAGACAGGAGAGCACGAAGCCGAGAAGGATCGTCTTCAGCGTTTCGCCCATATTGGAAAACAGCGCCAGCCCGAGCCGCGAACCGCCGTCATAGATATCGACCGGCGACGGCAGGATGTAGACGGGGATCGCAAAAAGGCTCGAGACGATCTGCCAGACGCCAATGAAGATGACGAAAGCTGCAACCGGCAGGATGAAACGGCGGTGCCTCGAAAATGCTGAAGCCGACATGGTGTTTTCCTTCTCTCGTATAGTCTCACTCACCGGCCTTGCCATTGGCCCTGTCACTGGCCTTTGGCTGGCCATCCCGCCAGCCATCCCTTTCACCCTCTCAGCGCCCGGCCCGCGGCTCGAAAATCTGGTCTCGGATGCGTTGCGCGTAAGCGGAAAATTTCGGTTCCGATGCCGTCTGGTGCGTGCGTGGCGTGTCGATATCGATTTCCATCAGATCGCGCATGCGCCCCGGCCGCGCCGACATGACGGCCACCCGATCCGACAGGAGCACCGCCTCGCTGATCGAATGGGTGACGAGGAGAATGGTCTTCTTCGTTTCCGCATGGATGCGCAGAAGATCGAGCTGCAGATCCTCGCGGGTCAGCGCATCGAGCGCCCCGAACGGCTCGTCCATCAGCAGGATTTTGGGATCGAGGATGAGGCTTCGACAGATGGCGACGCGCTGCTGCATGCCGCCGGACAATTCCTTCGGCATCTTGGTCGCGGCCTCCGACAGCCCCACCAGCGCCAGAAGCTCGATCGCGCGCGCCTTGTCGGCGGCGGTGATGCGGCGGTTCAGGACGCGCACCGGATAAAGCACGTTTTTCAAGACGTTCAGCCATGGCAAAAGGGTCGGCTTCTGGAAGACGATGGCGACCTCGGAAAAGCCGCGCCGCTTGGCGCCGCCATGGATCGACAGCACCCCTTCGGAGGGTGCCTGCAAGCCGGCGATCAGGCGCAGCGTCGTTGATTTGCCGCAACCGGACGGGCCGACCAGCGACAGGATCTCGCCGGCCCGGATCTGCAGATCGAGACGGGAGAGCGCCGTGACGCGCGTCCCGTCCTGGCTTTCGAAATGCACCGAGACCCCGTCGATATCGATCAGAACCGGTGCTTCGGTGGCTTTTGACGCGCTCGCCAACATCATCTCGGCCGTGGCCATCATACCTGCTCCCTGATCGATCAACGGGCTGCCCATAAATTGGCATACCGATTGTGGACCACAGATGCAGTTTTTGTGCCACGCGCCATCCATATGATTTGACAGGGTTATTTATATGTTATTGAACATATCTGCCGCTCCTCTCGCCGGAGATGTGCCAGCATTTCGGCAAACGGCGAAAATTTGAGCAAACGCAAATCCTGCTCGAAATCCTTCACATCCCGCTTGCCAAACATCAAAAATATGAAAAGATATACCAGTGGTATACAACCGGGGAACCTAAACCATGGACCGCAATTTCTTCAAGACATCTGCCTTCGGGAAGGTCGTCAGCGGCTGTCGGCTTGCGCTTGTCGCGGGCGCGGTCGCGCTTCTCGGCACTCAGCCGTCGCTTGCCGCCGACAAATTGAAGCTGAAGCTCGACTGGCTGCCGAGCGGCTATCATGCATCGGTCTTCTACGGCGTCGAAAAAGGCTTCTACAAGGATGCCGGCATCGACCTGACGATCGAGGACGGCCAGGGGACAAACCCGGCGCTGCAGGCCGTTGCCGCGGGCAATGCCGATGTCGTCATGGCCAATTATTCGACGATGATGCAGTCGGTTGCCGCCGGCATGGACCTGATCGGCATTGGCGGCCTTATCCAGCGTCTGCCGGATTCGATCGTATCGCTCGAAAAGAAGCCGATGAAGTCGCCCAAGGACCTCGAGGGTCACACGATCGCCATCACCCCGGACAGCGCCTCGGCCAAGCTGATGGACGCCTATATGAAGGCGGCCGGCGTCGACAAGTCGAAGGTGACGCTCATCAACATGAAGGCCGGCCAGGACATTCAGGCGCTGTTGAGCGGCAATGCCGATGCGATGACCGGCTGGATCTTCACCCAGGTTCCGATGGTTGCCGCAAAAGCCGCGATCGCAAAGCCGCTGATGATTTCGGATGAAGGCATCAACATTCTCGGCACCGGCTTCGTGACGACGAAGAGCTTCGAGATGAAGAACAAGGATCTTCTGAAGCGCTTCATGGCAGCCACCGCAAAATCCTATGCGGCGAGCTTCAAGGACCCGGAAGGCGCCATCGACGCGATGATCAAGGCGCGTCCGCTGGTCGAGCGGTCGCTGAACCTTGCCTCGCTGAAGGCGCTCGAACCGCTGATGCATTCCGCCCGCTCCGAGGGCAAGCCGTTCGGCTGGACCTCCAAGGAGGACTGGGAGCAGAGCCAGGATCTCTTGCAGAAGTATTTCGACATGAAGGGCAAGGTCGACGTGGCGACCGTCTACACCAACGATTTTGTCCAGGCCCAGTAAGCAGAACTTTTATCGCATGCGGTTCCGGCAGAAATGCCGGGACCGCCGATCGAACGGCATAGAGCCAGCATAGAGATTGACGAAGGTATTACAGTCCATGACCATCACACCGTGGCGCGCCACCTGCATCCAGATGCCGAGCAAGCAGGCGACCAAGGCGAAGACGCCTGAAGAAGCAAAGAGCATCATCAACGAGAATATTGCGACCGCCGTGTCGCTGATCGAGGCGGCGATGGCCTCGTCCGAGCCGCCGAAAATGGTCGTGCTGCCGGAATTCGGCCTGCAAGGTCCGCCCCACGGGCTGACCGTAGAGGACTGGATGGCCAAGGCCGTCACCACCATTCCCGGCTGGATCACCGAACCCTTGCAGGCACTGGCGAAGAAGCATTCCATCTTCATCGCCGGCAACCAGTTCGAGGGACCGGAGGAATTTCCGGGCCGCTTCTTCAATTCCTGCTTCCTGATCGATCCCAAGGGCGACGTCATCCTGCGTTTCCGCCGCGTCAACACTGCCGCATGGCCCTCGCCGCATGACTTCATGGACGATTACGTCGCCGCTGTCGGAAAGGACGGCGTCTTCCCGGTCGTCGAAACGGAGCTTGGAAAAATCGGCATGATCGCCTGCGGCGAGATTTCCGTGCCGGAAGTCGCCCGCATGCTGATGATGCAGGGCGCCGAGATCATCATCCACCCGACCAACGAGGATGACAATCCGGCGCAGGAGGCGGCCAAGATCGCCCGTGCGGCAGAAAACATGTGCTACATCGTCAGCGCCAACGTGGCGGATGCGATCGGCTTTTCCGCCGACGGATCGGTCAAGGGCGGCCGCTCGCGCATTGTCGATTACCGCGGCAAGACGCTTTCCTACCGTCAGGATTGGGACCAGTCGATCGCCGTCACGGCCGAGATCGACGTCGATGCTCTGAGGCTCGCCCGCCGCGACCGCGGCATGGCCAATACGCTTCTGCGCACCCGCTGGGACATGTATCGCGATTTCTACAACGACTTTACCGTCTACCCGGCAAACGCCTTCCTCGGCGAGCCGATGAAGGACATGGCCGAGACGGCGCCTGCCGTCGACGCCGCACTCGACAACCTGAAGTCGCTCGGCATCATGCGCCCGGCCTGACACGCAGGCAGGGCAGATTTTCCCCTCCCAACCGACTGGCCGGCGGCATAAACCGCCGGCTTTTTTTTGCGGCCATGACGGACCTCTACCCGTCCGGCGGCATCGCTCAGCCGTCGGTGGAGAGCGTCAGCGCCCGCCAGTCTTCGATTTCCTGCTGCATCCGCGCGAGGCGATTGGAAACGTGGTCCAGCGCATCGCTGCCCATCAGGAGCTGCGGCGGCGGGTTGTCGCTGTCGATCAGCTGCAGCACGGCCTGCGCCAGCTTTGCCGGATCGCCGAGCTGCCTGCCGCTCTTTTCCTCCCGAGCGCTGCGGATCGGATCGAAGAGCGCATCGTAATCGGCAATCGACCGCTGCGTGCGAACCATCGAGCGCCCGGCCCAATCGGTGCGGAACGAACCCGGGCAGAGCGCCGTGACATGCACGCCGAACGGCGCCATCTCCGCCCGCATCACCTCGGAAATTCCCTGAAGGGCGAACTTGCTGCCGCAGTAATAGGCAATGCCGGGCATGGTGATCATGCCGCCCATCGACGTGACATTGACGATGAAGCCGCGACGGCGGGTGCGAAACCGCGGCAGGAAGGCTTTGGCAACGGCAACGGCGCCGAAGACGTTCACTTCGAACTGACGGCGCATCTCCTCAATCGGCGATTCTTCCAGGACGCCCTCATGGCCGTAACCGGCATTGTTGATGAGCACGTCGATCGGCCCGTGGATCGCTTCGGCCTTAGCCACCACCGCCTCGATCCTGTCGAACGCGGTGACATCGCATTGCACGATCCCGATGGCGGGCAGATCGCGCGCCAGCGCCGCCCGCGCCGCATCCGAGCGGACCGTGCCGATCACCTGATGGCCTGCTTGCTCGGCGGCGGCCGCAATGGCAAGGCCGAAGCCGGAATTGGCGCCCGTGATGAAAATGGTCTTCTTCGCCATGTCTGGTTTCCTTTTATCCTGAAGGTCGACATCTTGATTGATCGACGCTCATGCCAGATAATCTCTCCATCCCGGCCATTCGATTGCAGAACATATGAATATCTTGCCAAATCCTATAATGCGTCAAAATCTGCGTTCCGAGCTCGCTGGACTCGCGGGGCATCTTGCGCCGCGGCAGGGCTACAATCGGACAGCCCTCGCAAGCGTGCGGATTTTAAAGAGCGAGGAGATGCTGAAGGACGTGCCCGTGCTCTACCGGCCGGGAGCGGTCTTCGTTCTGCGCGGCAGCAAGCGCGGCATGCTGGAGGGCGAAGTCTATCTCTATGACGAGGACCATTATCTGGCGGTCTCGGTCCCCGTACCGTTCCGGATGGAATCGGTCGCGAGCCGAAAGGACCCGCTTCTGGCGATCTATGTCGAGTTCGATCTGGCGCTTGCCGCCGAGATCGCCGCGATGATCGAGGCGCGGCAAGCGACCCCATCTGACAGCCGCGCGAGAAGCCTGATGTCGAGCCCGATGGAGCCTGCGATCGAAGATACGCTGTTTCGCCTCCTCAAAGCCTTGGGCAATCCGGTCGAGGCCGGAATTCTCGGCGATGCCATCCTGCGCGAACTGCACTACCGGATCCTTGTCAGCCCGCAAGGCGGGGCGATGATGGCAGCGCTGCAGCAGGACGGCGCCTCGGCGCGCATCGTCAGGAGCCTTGCCAGTTTGCGCGAGACCTATCGGTCGGAGATTGCCGTCTCGGCGCTGGCATCGAACGCAGGTATGAGCGTGCCCTCCTATCACACCCATTTCAAGGCGCTGACCGGCAGCAGCCCGATGCAATATGTCAAGGCGATGCGGCTGCACGAGGCGCGATTGATGATGGCGCGCGAGGATATGGGCGTAGCCTCGGTCGCAATCTCGGTCGGCTATGCCAGCCCGGCGCAGTTCAGCCGCGACTTCAAGCGCCATTTCGGCCGCACGGCGTCCGAAGAGGTCAAATGGGTGCGCCGGCACCTCGGCGAATTCGTGCTGGAGCGATGACGTGACAAAAAAAAGGCCGCTTCCCCCGTCGTGAACCTTCGGGGCGAAGCGGCCAGCAAGGCTGATCCAGATGGGGAAGTCAGATGTCCAGAACCAGCCGATCGGTTTTCGCGCCGGAGCAGCAGATCAGCATCGTCTTGTTGGCTGCCTTTTCTCGGTCGGAAAGAATCTTGTCGCGGTGATCGGGAACGCCCTCGATCACCCGCGTCTCGCAGGTGCCGCAGACACCTTCCATGCACGAACGCGGCACGAATATATCGTTGGCGAGCAGAACCTGCATGATGCTCTGCCCCGCCGGGATCTCGAATTCCCGGCCGGTCTTTTGCAGATAGACGGTAAAACCGCCGGCAAGTGCCGCCGTCACCCCGGTGAAATGCTCCAGATGGATCTGCTCGTCCGGCCAGCGTCCGGCAGCCGCCTTATAGGCATCGAGCATGACTTCCGGGCCGCAGCAATAGAGCTGCGCATAGGCCGGCGCCTTGGCGAGAACCTCGGCCATATCGAGCGGCCGCCCCTCGTTCTCGTCGTCGAAATGGAATTTGATGCGGCCGGGCTTGGCCTTTTCCAGCGCCTCCAGCTCGTCGACAAAGGCGGCGCGGGCGCGCGAGCGGGCGGCAAAGACAAGCTGCCACTTGCGGCGCTTGGCTTCCAGCCGCTGGATCATCGAATAGATCGGCGTAATACCGATGCCGCCGGCGATCAGCACGCTCATCGCCGCCGTTTCGACCAGCTTGAAATGGTTGGCGGCAGGCCGGATCGTCATCGTGTCGCCGACGCGAAGCGTTTCGCACATATATGATGAGCCGCCACGACTTCTGGGATCCCGGTTGACGGCGATCACATAGCGATGGCGCTCGTCATTACCGTTGATCAGCGAATAGGACCGCCAGTCGACGCCCGGTACCGAGACCGACATATGTGCGCCGGCAGATGTCGGCGGCAGGTCGGCACCGTCCCTGGTGCGAAACTCGAACTCGCGGATCGTTTCGGCCACATCGCGAATGGCATGGACGACGACGTCGATTGTGTCTGTTTCGCTCATGATGACTGCCAGTCTCTGGAATGTCCCTGGAGGTACCGGGGACCAATCGGGCCCCGGCGGGATATGCCGCGCCCTTCATGCCGGGCGCGGCATCTGTCACATTTATTCCGCAGCGTCGCGGATCTTGGGCTTGTAGCCCTTGGCGATCGCCATCTTTTCCTCGTAGCCTTCCAGCCAGTCGGTGCCGTAGGGAACGATCATGTCGCCACCTCGGGCATCGCGGCACAGTTCCGGCTCTGCAACGACGCGCGGCAGAGTGCCGGTTTCGGCAAAGGCCTTGGCGGCATCGAGCAGTTCCTTGCGGGTGACGAGAACCATGCGGTCGCTGGAGGCGAGATGCTCCATGGTGCGATCGACGATCTTGTCCATGCTCTCCTGGATCGCCTGATCCTGAAGCGGCACGCCCACAATGCCGGTATAGCTGCCGCCGGAGCGCTGCCATTCGCGGTCGATGTCGTAATCGTTGCCCCAGTTCTTGGCCGAGCGCCAGCGGCCCTGCCAGTCGGTGGTGCGCGGCAGGTAGTCGAGCGGGCGGGCAAGGCCCGGCACGATCTCGCCATCGGCATAGCGCATCGCCTTCTGGCGGCCTTGCGCACGGGTCAGGTCGATGTTGAAGATCATGCAGTTCTCGTCATCGATCGGCACCCAGGCATTGACCGAGACGTTGTTTTCCAGGCTGTTCGACGGATATGTAACCCAGAAAGGGAAGATGAAGCAGGCGAAACGGTGATGCTCCTCGCCTTCGAAGGCGTTGCGCTGGGCCGAATACATCGTGCCGAAGGGCATGACCGAGACGTTGATCTTCGGCGCCTTCTCCGTGACGGTGAAGCGTTCCGGATCGTTCATGTCGAGACGGTCGCCATCGACGCCGCCGACATGCAGGAAGCCGAGATGCGAGGTGTCGATATCGCCTTCGAGCGCCTGCAGCCAGTTGCACTCGCGCTGGGTGAGCGCGATGTTGCGGTCGTCGCCCTCGCCCATGACGGCTTCGATCTCGGGCAGTTCCGGCGGGTTTTCCTGCTCCTTGCCCATGTAGATGAAGACGATGCCGGCGCGCTCGGCGCATTTGTAGGCCTTGGCCTTGATGCCGGCGGGGAAGCGGGTCTTGTCGGGCAGGTTCGGCTGGTCGAGGCAATTGCCTTCGACGTCGAATTTCCAGCCGTGATAGGCGCAGCGGATGCCGCCTTCCTCGTTGCGGCCGAAGAAGAACGAGGCGCAGCGATGCGGACAGCGATGATCCAGAATGCCCGGATTGCCATCCGAATCACGGAACGCGATGAGCTTTTCGCCCATCAGCATCAGGCGCATCGGATCGCCATCGGCCTTGATCTCGGACGACAGGCAGGCCGGCATCCAGAACTGGCGGATGAACTCGCCCATGATCGTGCCGGGGCCGACGCGGGTGAGCTGTTCGTTTTCTTCAGCAGTAATCATGTGATTGCTCCCTTTACATCAAGCAATGAAAATCAGGCATCCTGGGGGTCGAGCTTCGGCTGAAGCACGCGGGTGGCTTCCAGATGCGAAATGGTTTGTTCCAAAAGTCCGGCGGTTTCCGAGACGCTGTTCATCGGCGCCTTGAGGAAGCCGTTGGCGGGGTAGCCGCGGGCGGCCGCATAAAATGGCGCATAGGCCTCGAAGCGGTTGCGGATGATCGGATTATGGGTGGTCGTGTCGGCCCGGCGCTCGGCGCGCAGCGCCTCGACGTCGATCATCGCGCTGACGGAGATGCTTTCCTCCGGCCCCTCGAGAAGGCAGATCGTGTTGCCGCGGTAATCGATGATTTCCGAACGGCCGCCCATCACCGACGGATCACGCGAAAAGCCGATATTGCCGGCGACATTGGCGCTGACGAGATAGGCCATGTTTTCGGCGGCACGGGCGCGCTTGGTCGCCTCCTGCATGGCCGACTTCTTCGAATTGGTCGGGTGCAGGATGACTTCGGCACCCTGCATCATCATGATCCGCGCCACTTCCGGCACGTTGATTTCGCCGCAGGGGATGAGACAGAGGCGGCCAAGCTCGGTCTCGACCACCGGGAAGACTTCCGAAAGCGGCGTTTCGGCCAGATAGGCATCGAGAAAATCATGCGGCGACGGGAAGGCGGCCGTGTTGATGCGCTTGTAGATCGCAACCACCTCGCCCGCTTTGTCGATCAGGAAAGACGTATTGAAATAGCGGCCCGGCCATTTCGGATCCTTCTCGAACATGTTGCCGGCGATGAAAATGCCTTGTTCACGGGCGAGCGCCTGAAGCGGTGCGGTCTGCCAGCCGGGGATCGTGTCGCAGGCGCGCTCGATCCAGTCGGCCACCGGCATTTCGAGCGGCGGCCCCTGCATGCCGAATTCCGGGAACAGAACGAGGTCCGGTCGTTGCGCGGAATTGCAGGCCGCAAGCACCATATCCGTGAAGTGGGCGATATTGGCCTCGATCACCGCGCGGGCCGCATTATTGTCCGGCGCGTCGACCGCACGCTGGCTTTTCATCTGGATGCTTGTCGCACGCCATGGCTTGATCTTCATCGGCGACGATCCCCTGTCTGTTATTGCACGCCACTGGTATACCACTTGAAGATAATCAAAAGCCTTGCCTTTGCAAGCGCCAAAATTACGACCTGTCGTTTTTCTAGGCAGATTGTCGAAACCGGCTGGAAACGGGCCAAAGAGGCCGGGAGAGCGCGAATATTCCTTTTGTGCGCCATCAAATGTCGCGCTATACGGTTTCGATGCGCGCTCGATAATGTCATTTGCGGGGCGTCAGGGCACCAACGTTAAGGAATGCTGAGGGCATGCTAGCATCGCCGGATGACAGGTCCGTTGAAGACGACGGCCTCGAAGAGCGTCAGAACCTGACGGAGCACGTCTACGACCGGCTGATCGAGATCCTGATCCGCGGCGAGCTGCGCCCTGGTGACGTGATCACCGAACGCAAAATGGCCGACCGGCTGAATGCATCGCGCACGCCAATCCGCGAAGCGTTGCGCCGGCTGGAAGCCGAAGGGCTTGTCTACAAGCAGGCGAGCCGCGGCGTCACCGTCAGCCCGTTCTCGGCCGAAAAGTTCATTGAAATCCTCAACATCCGCCAATTGCTGGAAGGCGAGGCAGCACGCCTTGCCGCCGGCAATCTGCTCGCCTCGGAACTTGCCGATATCCGCGCCCAGCAGGCGAGCCTTGTCGCCACCGCCGAGCCGAGCCTGTCCGACATATGGCAGGCCGACGACATGCTGCATGGCGCAATCGCCCGCGCATCCGGCAGCGATCTTCTGGCCAACATGATCCGCGACCTGCGCCGCCTGACGCATGTGTTCAATGCCTATCGCAATGCCGGCAAGCGCGGCTTTGCCAACCACGACAGCAGCGAACTTCTCCTGGCTCTCGAACGCGGCGCTTCGGCCGACGCACAGAAGGCCATGGTCGAGCATATCGCCGCCGTGAAGACCGAGATCATCGACAAACTCTCCGGCCGTTGACATCAAAACGGCCGCCGCTCGCGAAAAAAACACGGACGGCCGGCCGGTCTGGCCGTCTCCATGAGGAACCGCATGCCGTCAAAAGCCCGGCCATGCCGCTCCTGCGTTCGCCAAAAAACATGCCTGTCTCGTCGCGCTGCGAACGAGACCCGGCGATCGTCGGCAAAAGCCGGGTCTGGCATATTGATGGTATACAATTCGCATGCCATGATGTCGGGGCATTCGCACCATGACCCCATCTTCATCCCCGCGAAGGATCATCCATGTTCTATAACCTGACGGTACTGTCGCTGCTGCCCAATCGGCTCGGCGCCGTTCTACCGAAATTGCCGGCCACCTATGAAACGCTTGCGCCGAACGGCAAGGCGCTCGGCGCCTTCTCCTGCGAGTTCGGCATGCTCAACCGCTTCACCTTCCTCTCCGCCTATGAAACGCTCGATGCGCTGATGGCGGATCGCGCCGCAAAGATCGAGGCGAGCGATCCCTACGGTATCGGCGGGCATCTCGGCAGCGTCGAACAGACCGCCTTCAAGCCGCTCTCCTTCATGGGCGATATCGAACCGGGCGAATACGGCCCCTTCTACGAGATCCGCACCTATACGCTGGCACCGAACGGGCTCGACGAGACGGCAGAGGCCTGGAGCAAGGTCGTGCCGCGCCGCAACGAGATGTCGAAGCTGCTGATGGTGATGGGCTCGATCGAGAACGGCCCGCAGAAGATGGTGCATATCTGGCCCTACAAGACGATCGAGGACCGGGTAAAAGCGCGCGGCCAGGCCGGCAAGGAAGGCATCTGGCCGCCACCGGGCGGTTCGGCGCACCTGACCTCACTGCAATCGGAACTGTTCGTCGCAACCGGCTTTTCCGACCTCAAGTAAACGATAAGGTTTCTGCGCGAGCCGGTATTTCCATCGGGTGCCGGCTTGCCGCAGAAGCCTCCAATCCTAGCCTCCAATCCTTGAGTGCCTGCACCCTCGGGGCAGGCCGGAGCATGACGACGGATTGGTTTTCAGGCATTTTCCCAACAGCTACAGCCCGCGCGAGCATCTCACGCGGGCCTTTCTCATGCACCTGTCAATTCGGGAAAACTCAGCCGAGTTCGGCCAGACGCCGCTCCAGACGTGCCAGCATCCGCTCCACATCCGCCACGGCGCCTGCGTCCAGCACGCCACCCGGCTTGCGCTGGGCGGCAGATGCGATCGCGCCGCGTTTGGCGAGCACGTATTTGCGCACCGCAAGGCCGAGGCCGGGCTGCTGCTCGTAGCGCACCAGCGGCATATGGGCGTCGAAAATGTCGGTGGCACGCTCGATCTCGCCACGCCCGGCAAGCGCCACGACATCGCGCATCATCTCGGGATAGGCATAGCCGGTCATCGCGCCATCGGCGCCGCGCAGCATCTCGTCCAGAAGAAACAATCCGCCATTGCCGCACAGAATGGACACCCGCCGCCGGCCCTTGTCTTCTTCGGCCCTGATCGCGGAGACCTTGGCCAGTCCCGGCCAGTCCTCATGCTTGAGCATGACGATATTCGGGCAGGCATCGACGATGCGCGAAAATGTGTCGAGGCTGATATTGACCCTGGTCGATAGCGGGAAATCCTGCAGCACCACCGGCGCCGATCCGACCGCCTCGCAGACATTGGCGTAATAACTGACGATCGTCTCGTTGGTGGTGAGCGTCGAGGGTGGCGCAACCATGACGCCGGCCGCCCCCATATCCATCACCGCGGCCGAAACGTCTGCGATAGCGGCAAGGCCCGGCGAGGAGACACCGACCACGACAGGCAACCTTCCTGCCCGCGCGATCACCCGACGCGAGATTTCGAGCGCTTCCGGCTGCGTGAGTTTCGGCGCCTCGCCCATCATGCCGAGAATGGTCAGCCCGTCGGCGCCGGTCTCGGCGTAGAAATCGACAACGCGGTCGAGGCTTTCGTAATCCACCCGCCCGGAATCATCGAAGGGCGTGACGGCAATCACATAGACACCTCTGGTGTCGCTGGAGATCAGGGGCATGGGCATCCTCTTGTAATACGTGGGAAAAATCGGGGCTTCATAGGGGCGACAGCACCTAGAAAAAATGGCATACCATTAGTGTACCACTTTTCATTCATCAAGTGGCGCCGGCTGCTGGTGCGCAAAACGTCGCCGATTAAAGCGGCAGATCGATTTTTTTCGAGATGTCTTTTGAGGCATTCCGATAGCCAGGCGCCGAGTGCCGCATCGTCCGCAGGGCGCTATGCGTTTGATAAATGGTAATTACCGGCGCTGCGCCTGATGGGACAGACAGGCCGCGGCACGCCGACATTTGCGTGTTTTTTGTGCGAAAAATATTTCTGCCCAATTGCCCGCCAGCATCTACTTGTCGCGATGGGGAGCTTGGAATACCATCGATGTACCAGTGTTTATTGCGATGACGCCCGATGCCCAGGAGGCTTAGCGGAGCATGTTGAATTCTACACGATCCGGTAATTTCATTTCCATCGAAGGCGTTTCCAAGACCTTCCCCACCCGCAAGGGCAATGTACTGGCGCTGAGCCAGATCGATCTCGGCATAAAACCGGGCGAGTTCGTCTCGATCGTCGGCCCGAGCGGCTGCGGCAAGAGCACGCTTCTGATGATCCTTGCCGGCCTCATCCCGTCGTCCGGCGGGGTGGTGCATGTCAACGGCCGCGACATCACGGCCCCGAGTGCCGATATCGGCATCGTCTTCCAGCGCGACGTGCTGCTGGAATGGCGCACGGCGCTGGAAAACATCGTGCTTCAGGCGGAAATCCGCAAGATGGACAAGAAGGCCGCCACCGAGCGCGCCATGCAGCTTCTCGACATGGTGGGCCTCAAGGGCTTCGAGAATGCTTTCCCGCACGAGCTTTCCGGCGGCATGCGCCAGCGCGTCTCGATCTGTCGGGCGCTGCTGCACGAACCGCCCCTTGTGGTGATGGACGAGCCCTTCGGCGCGCTCGATGCCCTCACCCGCGACCAGCTGCAACTCGACCTTCTGAAGATGTGGCAGAAGTCCGGCATGACGGTCGTCTTCATCACCCACTCGATCAGCGAGGCGGTCTTCCTCAGCGACCGCGTCGTCGTCATGTCGCCGCGCCCCGGCCGGATCGAGGAGATCATCGACATCGATCTGCCGCGACCGCGCCGCCTGTCGATGCGCGAGACCCCGAAATTCGCGGGCTATGCCCATCAGGTGACGTCGATTTTCAAGACCCTCGGTGTTTTGCGCGAAGGAGATGACGAATGAGTGCAGCAGACATGTCCAGCTTCAAGCCGGCATCGGCGATCCGGCTTCGCGTTCCCTATGCCCTTTTGACCCTGATCGCGCTTTTGATCGTCTGGCAGGTCGCGGTCATGGTCGCGCGGTTGCCCGATTATCTCTTGCCCTCGCCGGCCACGATCATCACCTCGCTCTATGATCTCTCGGGCCTGCTCGTCTATCATACGTGGATCACGCTCGTCGAAGTCGTGCTCGGCTTCATCGTCGCCTTTCTGGTCGCCGTGCCGCTTGCGACGCTGATCTGTTATTCCAAACTCTTCGAGCGATCGGTCTATCCACTGATCGTCGGCTCGCAGACCATTCCGAAAGTGGCGATCGCGCCGCTTCTTCTGGCCGCCTTCGGCTACGGGCTCGTGCCGAAAGTGACGATCGTGGCGCTGATGGCCTTCTTCCCGATGGTCATCAACACTGTCGTCGGCTTGCGCTCGGTATCGCAGGAAATGATCTATCTTTCCCAGTCGATGGGCGCCTCGCCGATGCAGCAGTTCTTCCGCTTCCGCATGCCGGGGGCGCTGCCTTCGATGTTTGCCGGCATGAAGATGGCTTCCGTTCTCGCGGTCATCGGCGCCATCGTGGCGGAATTCGTCGGCTCCAATAACGGTCTCGGCTATGTCATCACGGTTGCCGGATCGAATTTCCGCATGGACCAGCAGTTTGCCGCGATCGTCGTTCTCTCGGCGCTCGGCACCGTCATCTTCTGGATCATCGGCCTGATCGAACGGCGCGCGCTTCCCTGGCACAAGCCGACGCAGGACGGCGGCCACTGATCAACCGTTCCCGATGGGCCGAGCCCATCGGTCATCTGATCGGCAGTAACCGATCGAACGACTTGCCCGACGCGCGGCAAAAAGCGCGCCCGATACCGCATGCCATCATTTCATTCCGCAAAGAAGATTTTCCATGGACAGCATTCTGATTTCCGGTGCCAATCGCGGCATCGGGCTTGAACTTGCTCGGCAATTTTCCGCCGGCGGCTGGCACGTGCTCGCCACCGCCCGCAAGCCGGACGAGGCAGGCGAACTGAAAGCCCTCGGCGGCAATATCGAGATCCTCGAACTCGAGGTCGACAATGCAGCCTCGATCGCGGCACTCAAGGAAACGCTGAAGGGACGGCCGATCGACGTTCTCTTTGCCAATGCCGGCATTACCGGCGACCTCAAGGCCATGGCCGGCGACGTGTCGCGCGACGATTTCCTCAAGGTGCAGGCGGTCAACGGCTTTGCACCCTTCGCGCTGGCGCAGGCGCTGCGCGACAATGTCCTGGCCGGCGAGCGCAAAATCGTTGCCGCGATGTCGAGCCTGATGAGTTCGGTCACCGCCAACGACTGGGGCACGCAATACACCTACCGCGCCTCCAAGACCGCGCTCAATGCCGGCTGGTCGGCAATGGCCGACCTCTGGCGGCCGCTCGGCCTCACCTGCGTGCTGATCCGGCCGGGCATGGTCGCCACCCGGATGACCAATTTTACCGGCATCCGCGCCGAAGACAGCGTTGCGGGCATGAAGACGGTCATCGAGGGCCTGACGCCGGCCGATGCCGGCCGCATCATCGGATATGACGGCCTCGACGTTCCTTGGTGAGCGCCGTCGAGACGGGAAAGGCAAGAAACAAAAAGGGGAAAGCCATGCCGAGCATTCTGATTACCGGCGCCAATCGTGGCCTCGGGCTTGAATTTGCAAGACAATATGCCGAAGACGGCTGGACCGTGATCGCGGCGGTGCGAAACACCGCAGACGCAGCCGAGCTTGCCGCCATCAAGGGCAACGTCACGATCCACCGCTACAACGCCATGGAAGACAGCTCGGCCGATGCGCTGGCGGCAAGCCTGGAAGGCCAGCCGATCGACGTCGTGCTGATGAACGCCGCAACGGCCGCCGCCAAGGCCAAGCCGCTTGACGCGCTGACGATCGACGACTGGAACGATGCGCTTCTGACCAACACGTTTGCGCCGCTCTATCTGGCAGCCCGGCTTCGCCCCAATCTCGAAGCGGGCGAGATGAAGACGCTGGTTGCCGTTTCCGACAGAGCGGCGTCCACCTCCACCTACCGGATGCCGGACGAGATCGCCTACCGCGCCTCCAAGGCCGCCCTCAACCAGATGTGGCGCAACCTCACCGTCGAATGGCGGGAATGGGGCTGCAAATGCCTGCTGCTCTGCCCTGTGGAAGCGGCAAGCACGCTGACGGCGCCCCAGCCGCTGAGCGGCGAGGCCGTCAGCGGCATGCGCGGCCTGATCGAGACAGCGACGCCGGACAAGAGCGGCACATTCAGCGATTATCGCGGCAATACCGTGCCCTGGTAATACCGGGATCGGCCTTTCAAACCGGCAGACGCTTGCGTCTGCCGGCTCTGCCTTCCGGCGTCGCAGGCCTTGCCCGACGCTGAGTTCGGCCGTGCGGCGACGCACCGCCGATGCGGCCTCCCTTGTACTGGCTGCCTCGCCACCCTATCTCTCGGTCATCCTCCGAACGCCTCGATCGTCGACAACGGCCACTCGATCGGCCGGCAGTCCTGCCGTCCCGGCCCCCTGCCCACTCTATTGACGACCGACGCCTTGCCTCCGAACCGCAACGACCGGCCCGGAGCGACGATGCCGACACGCAAGACAAAGCCTGTCACGATTTTGAATTCGACCGCGCATGTGCCCCGCATATGCCGGCCATGGAGGATGTTTTTTGCGCGTCGCGGACACGGGTTCGAGCCCTGAGCGCGCTCCGCCGGACCAGAGAAGGAGATACTCATGCAGGTTCTCGTCAGGGACAATAATGTCGAACAGGCCATCCGGGTCTTGAAGAAGAAAATGCAGCGGGAAGGCCTGTTTCGCGAGATGCGGGAACGGCGGGCCTATGAAAAGCCATCGGAGCGCCGGGTGCGCGAGCGGGCGCAGGCCATTTCGCGCCTGCGCAAGGCGGCCCGCAAGAAGCTCCAACGCGAAGGCCTTCTGCCGATGAGCCGTTCTGCCGCCCGCAAACGGCCTGCTGGACGGTAAGGTCGAAAGACGACCTTTGCCGTTTTATCCGAACGCTATGCCCGACCAGGGCCGGAGATTGAACCATGGAAGAATTACAAAGCCTGACCGTCTCCGACGAGCGGCTGGAAGATTGCCGCGACGTGGTGGAACCGGATTTGCAGATGCTGATCCGCGAAACGATCGCTTCCGGTTTTACGCCGGAAGAAGTGCTGATTGCCATCAGCGAACTTGTCGCGGAGGATTTTGCCGTGGCGGTAAAGCTGCCGAGCGTTCACTGAGGAAAGCGACGCGCCTGCCGCAAGACGGCGCAAAAAACGAAAAGACCGGAGACGCGTTCCAGGGCGCCTCCGGTCTTTCATCACACGAGCTGCTTTGGCGGGTTCCGAGAGTAGCGGGCAAGCGGGCTCCGCCAAAGGGGGTCAGCCGTGATCTGGGTTGGCAGGGTCCTGTGCACCGTCGTCAGGTGCGGCCCCGTCCCGATTGTCGTCTGGAGCAGCGCCGGGCGGCATTGGGCGCAGGTCGCCGCGAAAGCCGTCCGGATGGTCGAAAAATCCACCCGGCATCGGTCCATGCGGGCCGCCACGCCCCTGAAATCCGGGATGGGGACCTCTCTCCGGGCCACCGTCTGGACCACCATGCGGCCCCGCACCGAAGCCGGAAAGGATCGGCGCCATCTCGGTCAGATGCCGCAATTGTTCCGGCTTCAAGGCCGCTTTCAGCCCGTCGATTGCAGATTTCAGCACCTTGGCCTTGCCGGCCGCCGCGATTAGGCCGTCGGCCATGCCTTCGCCGGGCAGCGGCACAAGATCGTGCGCTTTATCGGGGCCGTGATCGCCGCCGGCCGCAGGGCCGAAGGAGGGCGGCTCGCTGAATGCGATCAGCGCCGTCGTATAGGCACGCCAGGCGCCGAGCTGGTCCGGCGTGATACCGACATAGGTTTCCGCCGCGGCGAGCTTGGCGGCCAGCGCCACGCCACTTGCCACGCCATCCGCCACGCCACCGGGCGCCGCAAACGGCATGCCCGGCCGCATCGGCGGCGGGAATGCGCCGGGAAATGGCGGGCGCCCCATCGGAGGTCGCGGCCCGAATCCCGGCCCGAAATCGCGACCGGGACGCGGCGGCATGCCGGCCCCATTCGCCTGAGGCTGATCGGCCGGGCCTGCCGGCGTTGCGACCGGCGGCCTGCCGCCTTGCAGACCGGCCGGAGGAGTGGCCTGGTTGCCAGCCTCGGGGCTCGTCTGCGCGCCGGCCTGCGGGCTCATCTGGGCGAATGTCGGGGCAACGGCTGCCCCTGCCATCAGGACCGAGGCAAGGCCGGTGATCATCAGCATCTGTCGCACGGCGAATTCCTTTCGTCTCTCGCTGTTCGACCTCATCGATAATCCGGCTTTGTCACCGCATTAGATCGCTACATGTCCGGGCAATGCCGGCGCCCTCTTATTTGTAAACGAATGTTGCTGGTCGGCTTGCGGCAACGCTTCGTTGCAAATTTCGCGGCTGCGACCAAACAGCGGACTAGGATTTTCCGCGATATTCGGGCAGGTCAGAGATCATGAACACGCCGCACCACATTCTTATCGTTGACGACGACCCCGAGATCCGCACGCTGCTTGGCCGCTATCTCAAGGAACAGGGATACCGCGTCTCCATGGCTGCAGACCGCCGCGAATGCCAGGCGGCGATCATCGACACCAATCCCGATCTCATCGTGCTCGACGTCATGCTGCCCGATGGCAGCGGGCTGGACATATGCCGGGCCATGCTCGATCGCCGCCCCTCCATTCCGATCATTCTGCTGACGGCGCTGAAGGAAGACGTCGACCGGATCATCGGGCTTGAACTCGGCGCCGACGATTATCTCGGCAAGCCGTTCAATCCGCGTGAGCTGCTGGCCCGCATCAAGGCGGTTCTGCGCCGTTCCGAGCGCGACGAGCCGCTGACGGCAAGCTCCACCGTCTTCGCCTTCGAGGATTTCGAGGCGGATCCGGAATTGCGCCGCGTGACGCACACGACGACGGGCGAGATCATCGATCTCACCGGCGCCGAATTCGATCTCCTGATCGTCTTCCTCGAACGCCCCGGCCGGCTGATGTCGCGCGACCAGCTGCTCGACCTGACGCAAGGGCGCGGGCGTGATCCGTTCGACCGTTCGATCGACGTCCTGATGAGCCGGCTGCGCCGCAAGCTGAAGGAAGGCGAAGGCTTGCAACTGTTCAAGACCGTGAGAAACGGCGGCTACCAGATTGTCGTGCCGGTCAAGGCGCAAGTGGTGGAAAGGTGATCGCGCGATGAAATCGCTGCGTCAGCGCATCGTTCTCCTGCTGATCCTTGCGATCGTGACGGTCGTCGGGCTTGCGACATTTGCGGCAAGCCGCGTCCTGCAGCCGCCGCCGCAGGACGACCGTATCGACCGGCTGGCAAGGCAGCTGATGGTTCTGGTCGCCTTTGCCGAAAAGGACCCGCAGGCGGCCCGCGCCGCAGGCCTTGTCCTGCGCGATACCCCGCAAACGGGCGATTTCAGCGACCGGATGATGTCGGAACGCCTTTCGGCGGCCTTTCACCGGGCCGGCAGCGCCGTGGAGGCGCAGGTCAATCTTCAAAACGAGCCGCATCGGGCAACCGCATCCCTCTATCTCGGCCCCGAACGGTGGCTCGTGACGGAACTCAACGATTTCGGCCCGCCGCCCGGCGGGTGGATCGTGCTTGCCGGATGGGGCTTTCTGATCGTTCTCGGCGCCGCCTGCGTGTCGATCTTCGCTGCGGCCAAGATCATCCGTCCGCTGCAGCTGCTGCAGGATTCCGTCGGCCGCGTCGGCCCCGATGGCACACTGCCGCATATCGAGGAAACCGGCTCCGGCGAAATCCGCGCCACGGCGCAGGCGATCAACCGGCTTTCGGCCCGATTGAAGACGGCGATGGAAAGCCGTATGCGGCTGGTGGCCGCCGCCGGCCACGACCTGCGCACGCCGATGACCCGCATGCGGCTGCGCGCCGAGTTCATCACCGACGAGGTCGATCGGCAGAAATGGCTGTCCGATCTCGAGGAACTGGACCAGATCGCCGACAGTGCGATCAGGCTGGTGCGCGAAGAGGTCAATGACGACAAGGCCGAGAAGGTCGAGCTCGGCAGCATGCTGTGCGAACTGGTGGAAGAACTCAGGCTGCTGGGCCACCCCGCCGCACTTGCGGAGCGCCAGACGGTGACGGTGTCGGCCGCGCCGCTGGCCCTGAAGCGCGCCTTGCGCAATCTCGTCATCAACGCCGCCACCCATGGCGGCGGGGCAAGCGTCCGGCTCGCCGTCGATGACAACCACGCTATCGTCTCGATCACCGATGAAGGCCCCGGCATCCCCGAAAACCTGATGGAACAGGTCTTCGAGCCGTTCTTCCGCGTCGATGCGGCGCGACGCAAGGCGGTTCCCGGCGCCGGCCTCGGCCTTGCCATCGCCCGCGAGATCTTCGAACGTTTCGGTGGCAGTATCACCATCGCCAATCGTCGCCCGCACGGGCTCGAACAAACGATCAGGCTCCTGCGCGCCTGACGTCTGTCTGTCGGACAATTGCAATCTGCGGCTGTTTTGACAACGGCTCACGTCTATGGCCTAAATGCCCCGCATCAGAAGACGATGACGTCTCGAAGATCCTGTGACGACGAAGGGAGCGATCATGGCTGCGACGGGCCTTGCCTTGCATTCCAGAACCAGACGGGACGTCTTCGGTTGCCGGCTGGACCGGCTGGACGATAATCGCAAGATCGAGGCGGGACTGATGTCCTTCCACAGACGCGCCGGCGCCAAACCGCCCGGCCCGGTTGCCACCCCAGGCAATGACGGGCTCTACCTTCTGGGCGTCTCTTCCCGCGACGGTCACAAGCGTCGGATCTTCGATCAGGGACGCAGCGCAGAATACGAATTCAATCGTAATTCCGTCTATGTCAGGGATATGTCGGACGCCTACGAGGCGGAACTCGACGGTTCCTTCGATTTCACCCTGATGGAGATTTCCAAGAGCGATCTCGAGGATATTTTCGAAGGCGCCGAGGCCGGCCCCGTCAGCGAGCTGACGCCGGTGATCGCCAAACCGGATCCGCTGCTGGCCGCCATGGTCGCAGCACTGTTTTCGGGACATGGCAATCAGCGGACCAACCGGCTTTTCGTCGATCACATGACGGCTGCGATCGGCGTCCATGTGGCGGAAACCTATGGCCGGGCGGCGTCGAAATCATCTGCCCGCAGCCGGGCGCTTTCGCCGATGGACCTGCGGCTCGTTCGCGACTACCTCGCAAGCCGGCTCGCCTCTGAAGCAACGGTCGATGATCTGGCGCTGCTTTGCGGCATGCCGCGCAGCACATTTCTGGCCGGTTTCCGGCTCGCGACCGGGACGACGCCACATGGCTGGCTGACCGAGATGCGGATCGCCCATGCGCGCGATCTTCTGCAGACATCAAGCCTTGGCGTCACCCATATCGCGGCTGTCTGCGGCTTCGAGGATGTCGAGCATTTCCGCCGGGCGTTTTCGGCAGAGACCGGCCTTCTCCCGGAAGAATGGCGCCGCATCCGTCTGTCCTGATACCAAACCCGCGCTGCGGCCACCGCAGGGACGGTCAAGAAAAAAGCCCGCGACGGCGACCGTCACGGGCTTTTTGTCGTGTGCAGGGAATGTCCCGCCAGCGGCGGTGATCAGCCGTTGGTGTTGCGGATGATCTCGAACAGGAACCAGGCGCGGCGCTCGCCCTCGTCGATCCAGTTTTCCAACAGACTGGCCGTCGCGACGTCGTTATGCTCGTCGCACACATCGTGCAGCGAGCGCATGCTCAGCACAAGCGAGGTGTTATCCTCGCGCAGTTCTGCCAGCATCTCGTGCGGATGGACGAAATCGGCGTCGTTATCCTGAATACGCTGGCGCCGGGCGATATCGCCGATCGACTTCAAAGTACCGCCGCCCAGCTTGCGGACGCGCTCTGCGAGCGGATCCGTCATGGCGAAGAGTTCGTCGCCGTGATCGTCGAGCAAAAGGTGATAGTCGCGAAAATTCGGGCCCGACATATGCCAGTGGAAATTCTTCGTCTTCAGGTAAAGGGCGAAGACATCGGCCAGGAGCGTCGTCGCGCCGGCCGAAATGTCCTTCACCGCCTGTTCCGGCAGGCCAGACGGGGTCTTCAACGCGGCACTGCGACGGGCTTTGACTTTCTCATCCATGATCGTGTCCTTTCGGTTGCTGTGTTTGGTCGATCCGGCCACAGGAGGGCGGGTCGCTAGAGCGCCGTGCGTCCGAACGGAAACACAAGGCGCGCTCTATCTGTTTCACTCTAAGCATCGGGCTTTCCGGAAACCGGGGTGGGTTTCGGGGCAGATGCCGCAGGTGGAAATGTGTCGATGCGGGCCGCGTCGATATCGGCACGGATGCCGGCGACACGCCGATGCGGCGGTTGCGGCAAAGAAAGCTCCACCGGCTCGGCAACGCTTTCGAGCCCATCGCGCAAGGCGACGGGCGCCGGCATATCGATGGGAGTTTCTGCATCGGCCGCTGTCATGGTCATGATGATCGTCCCTCCATGATTTCGCGGTTGATCGACCTTGCTGCGCACCGGCTGGTGAAGATACCGGGTAACGCGCGGGCCGCCGCTTTGTTCATCGCCTGCATCATCATCGCTGGCCCTCCGGCCCCCAGTCTTCGACCCTGAAAAGAATAGGGCGCAGCACCCGTCATTTCTTGTCGGTTCCCACCGAAAATGTGCAAGGCTGCCCTCACCCGGCTGCATGGATCCGGTCTCGGGCTTGTCCCCGTTACGCTGCCGATGGCTCCCTCACCGGTGTCATCACGGCAACGGCGATCAGGATCGGCGGCAGGACGAAACACCAGCTCGCATCGACAATCGTCGCACCGGCCGCGAGCCCGCAGCCCAGCGCAAAGACCACGACGTTGATCCCCATTCGCCGCATCCTGTCACGCGCAGCCTTCCGGTCGCTTTCGGCTGAACCGTAGAGAAGATCGGCAATATCCACCATGATCTGGGTCATTGTGCCGGTCATCAGCGTCGTCGGCGGCATTTTCGACATATAGCCGCGGTGGATGGCGTTCTGGATCGCCATTGCCGTCACCAGCGTCATACCCATGGCAAGTGCCGGAAAGGCATCGCCATCGACGAAGGGGCCATGGGCCACCGCTTCGAAAAAACCGGCGCAGAGAAGCACGCATTGTGCTGCAAGCAGCGGTTTGAGCGGTGATTGGCCGGCACTGTCGAGCCCGCGACCGGCAAGCCTGGCGAGAAACACCGCAAGGCAGAAGAAAGGCAGAGCCGCAAGCTTCGGAACGATGCCCGTCGTGCCTTGCGCAAGCGCCGCGCCGAAGGTGACGAAATTGCCGGTCACATGCGCGGTGAAAAGCCCCTGAAGGCCGAGGAAGCCAGCGGTATCGACATAGCCGGCCGTGAGGCTGAGGAGAAGCGAGAGATCGGAGGTCTTCATCTGGTGTTCCTTGCCTGCCACCCTCCGCTGGGAGCCGGCGGGCAAGGCCGTGAGAAGGGATCGATGCCTGCGCAGGACGCAGACACGAAGGCGAAGCGGTGCAGGCACCGCTTCGCCGGTCTTTCAGACGTCGACCACGGGGCAATGGCGGCCTGTTGCGTATCGTGCCGCCGTAAGCCTTGCCCGCGTGGGTCTGGCCATCACGCCTTCACGAAGGCGAGCAGATCGGGGTTGAGCACGTCCGCATGGGTCGTGAGCATGCCGTGGGGATAGCCTGCATAGACTTTCAGCGTGCCGTTCTTCACCAGCTTGGCGGAGAGGCGGCCGGAATCGTCGATCGGAACGACCTGGTCGTCGTCGCCATGCATGACGAGTGTCGGCACGGTGATTGCCTTCAGGTCTTCCGTCTGATCGGTTTCGGAAAACGCCTTGATGCCCTCGTAATGGGCCTTGGCGCTGCCCATCATGCCCTGACGCCACCAATTCTGAATGACGCCGGGATAGACCTTGGCACCCTCGCGATTGAACCCGTAGAACGGGCCGGTCGGAAAATCGATGAACAGCTGCGCGCGGTTTGCAGCAACGCCCTGACGGATACCGTCGAACACTTCCATCGGCAGGCCGCCCGGATTCGATTCCGTCTTCAGCATCAGCGGCGGAACCGACGAGACGAGAACGGCCTTGGCGACCCGGCCCTGCGGCTGGCCGAACTTGGCGACGTAGCGTGCAACTTCGCCACCACCGGTCGAATGGCCGATATGGACGGCATTCTTCAGGTTCAGATGCTCGACGACTGCGCTCGCGTCGGCAGCATAGTGATCCATGTCATGACCGTCGCTGACCTGCTGCGAGCGGCCATGGCCACGCCGGTCATGGGCGATGACGCGGTAGCCATGCTGTACGAAGAACAGCATCTGGGCGTCCCAGTCATCCGACGACAACGGCCAGCCATGGTGGAAATGGATCGGCTGGGCGTCCTTCGGACCCCAATCCTTGAAATAGATATCGACGCCGTCCTTGGTCTTGACGAAACTCTCGGTCATATCCGTATGTCCTTTCGGGTTGGCGGAGGTTTTGGTCTTGGCATCCGCAAGCGAAGGCATGGCCATGCCTGCGGTCAGCGTTGCGCCGACGATCAGCGCGTCGCGGCGGGAAAGAGATAGGTCTACAGTCTTGGGCATCGTGGTCTCTTTCGTTTTTTAGGCCGAGTGGGCGTTCATCGCCGCGTCGCTATAAGAATTTCAGGGCCGGACCACGGCCGGGATGCCCTGCCGGACGCCACCGTTGAGATCCATGGCAGCAACGATGACGAAGGCCCCGACGAGGCCGAGATGTTCGAAAAAGCCATTCATCGCCCCCGCCCTGTCCGGGCCGGCCGGCAGCTCCCAGAACCGCAGGGCCAGAAAGGTGGCCGCAAGCGTGAATGCCGCCAGCGCCAGCGCGCCCACCCAGCGATAGACGCCGGAAATGACGAGCGCCGACATCAGCAGTTCAAAGACGATCACTGCCGGCGCAAAAAGCGCCGCCGGCTGCAGGCCGAAATGCTGCATTTCGGCCAGTGCGCCGGCAAAATCGAAGATCTTGACGAGCGGCCCCTGGATATAGGCCGAGCAGAGACCGACGAGCGCGACGGTCTGCACCAGACGTCCGCAGAGAATTGTGGCAAGTCGTGCCCGGACAGTCTGTTGCGTGGAGGAGATGTGCGCCGACATGGATGGTCCTCACACAGCCCAGCAGGAGCAGCCGAGCGCGCCGAAAAAGCCCTTCAAGTCTGCGATCGGCAGTTTCGAGGTCCAGGCGCCGGCATGATCGTGACCATGGACGCCGCAATCGCTGGCGCAGCCGCAGGACGTGATCGCGGTGCGGCGCAGCGAGCGGGCGCCCGCGCCCTCCGGCTCGCCCCAGGCGGCATAGCCGCCGAATTTGCGGACCGGCGACCAGTCGGGCATGGCGGGCGGCACGCTGCTCTCGTCGAGCGTCGAAAAATCGCCGGCGCCATAGACGATCTTGCCGCCGACCATGGTCAGTTCCGAGGTGAGGAACGAAATCTCGTCCTCGGCGCAGGCGAAGAAATCCTTGTCCGGCACGACGAGATCGGCGAACTGGCCCTTCTCGATACGGCCCTTCTTGCCTTCCTCGTTGGAAAACCAGGTGACTTTCTCCGTCCACATGCTGAGCGCCGTCTCGCGGTCGAGGCAGTTGGCGCGCGGGTAGAGCTGCATGCCGCCCACGGTCTTGCCCGTCACCATCCAGGAAAGCGACACCCACGGATTGTAGGAGGCGACGCGGGTCGCATCGGTGCCGGCCGAGACGTTGACGCCCTTGTCGAGCATGCGGCGGATCGGCGGCGTCGCTTCAGCCACGCCATGGCCGTAGCGCTCGACGAAATATTCGCCCTGATAGGCCATGCGGTGCTGGGTGGCGATGCCGCCGCCGAGTGCGGCGATCCGGTCGATCGAACGCTCGGAAATCGTCTCGGCATGGTCGAAGAACCAGTTGAGGCCTTCGAGCGGGATATCCTTGTTGACCTTCTCGAAGACATCGAGCGCGCGCGAGATCGTCTCGTCGTATGTGGCGTGCAGACGCCAGGGCCAGCGGTTTTCGGCAAGGACGCGCACGACCTCTTCCAGCTCGCCTTCCATTTCCGGCGCCATTTCCGGGCGTGGCTGGCGAAAATCCTCGAAATCGGCGGCGGAAAAGACAAGCATCTCGCCGGCACCGTTGTGGCGGAAATAGTCGTTGCCCTGCTTGTATTTGACCGACGAGGTCCAGTTGAGGAAGTCTTCCTTTTCCTGCTTCGGCTTCTGGGTGAAGAGGTTGTAGGCAAGGCGCACCGTCATGTTGCCCTCGTCGGAGAGCTTCTGGATGACCTCGTAATCGTCGGGATAGTTCTGGAAACCGCCGCCGGCATCGATGACGCCGGTGACGCCCAGACGGTTGAGTTCGCGCATGAAATGGCGGGTCGAATTGACCTGATAGTCGAGCGGCAGTTTCGGGCCCTTGGCAAGCGTCGAATAGAGAATGCCGGCATTCGGCTTGGCGAGAAGCATGCCGGTCGGGTTGCCCCTTGCGTCTCGGGTGATCTCGCCGCCCGGCGGGTTCGGCGTGTCGGCCGTATAGCCGACGGCGCGCAGCGCAGCGCCATTCAGGAGTGCACGGTCATAGAGATGCAGGAGAAAGACCGGCGTATCGGGGGCGATCGCATTGATCTCCTCGATCGTCGGCAGGCGTTTTTCGGTAAACTGGTGCTCCGTAAAGCCGCCGACGACACGCACCCATTGCGGGGCCGGCGTCACCGCCACCTGGCGCTTCAGCATGTCCATCGCGTCGGCGAGCGAGCGCACGCCATCCCAACGCAGTTCCATGTTGTAGTTGAGACCGCCGCGCACGACATGGGTATGGTTGTCGATCAGGCCCGGCATGACCCGCTTGCCCTTGAGATCGACGATCTTCGTCTCGGGCCCGGCAAGCGCCATGATCTCGGCGTCCGTGCCGACCTCCATGAACAGGCCATCCTTGATGGCGATCGCGGTGGCGTTCGGGTTCGAATGATCGAGCGTCGTGATCAGCCCGTGATGAAGAATGAGGTCGGCGGTCATAAAAACATCTCCCGACGGAACCGGCGAGGGTTCGTCAAACAGGTGTGAAAGGGCATTGGCCCATCTGGCGCGGACGCGAAACGCGGTCGGGCCGGACGGGTCGGTTCGGGCCGCGACGCCGATCAGGCGACGCGACCTGTCGTGGTTTTTTTCAGCTCAGCGAGCGATCCTTGGCAGGCGCGACCTCGGCATCCTTGATGGCAGGCGGCGCGCCCTTCGGCATGTGGCCGAACATGTGCGGCTTGATCTGGTTCATCCAGGAAACGGCTGCCGGTTCCTTGTTGATCAGCGTCTTTGCCAGCGGAATGAGCTGTTCGCCCACAAGAATGCCGAGCAGGCCGACAAGCGCCACGACGGGCGGCGCCGGCGAGCGGACATTGAGCAGGCTGTAGACGATGCCGACGATGAGCCCGGCACCGAGCGAGAGAAGATAGACTTTCATGGCGTCAGATCCGTTGCTGGCTTGAAGATGTCCCGCCCGCCAAGAAGGAGGGCGGCTGGCGGACGGGACGAAGGCCCTGCTGCCGACTGCGGCGTGGCTGCAAGGCCCCAGATGTTGTCGCGGACAGGCTGGCTGGACGGTCTGGCTTGATCCGGCATCGAACGGCGATCTGCCTTCGACGCGGTTCTGAAAGCCTCCACGATCCCGCCTCCTGCAGTCTGCATCACGATGATCTCTTATGGAACGGCTGGGCTATCGCTTCTTGTCGGCAAACCGCGCGCTTTGCACAATTCTGCCGTCACCACCGGCCGGCAGGTCCCTTCGGCCACACGGAGACCGTGTTTTGTTTCTGCGTCCGCACCTGCCGGCCTCGGACAGGACTATCGTACAAGCCCTCCCCTTCCGCCATCGATAGACTGGCAAAACACCATGGACATTGACGCGGCGTCTCGCGGCGCGGTCAATCAGGAGGACAATGGACATGGCGAAAAGACCGGCGGCCACCAACCAGGCGATGGAATATCTGCGCGTCGAGCGCACGGAGACGGTCGTCGCCTCGGTGCTCAACAAGGGCATGCTCGGGTTTACGCGGCTGACGCGCGACACGCCGAACCACGGCCATGTGGACCAGCATGTGACCGAGGATGCCTTCATGATGTCGGTACAGCTTGCCGATTACCATGGCGACCTGTGGGTCGATGGCCGCAAGGTGGACTTTCCCATCAGCCGCAAGGGCAATTTCACGCTCTACGATTATAACCGGATCTGGCAGGCCGATATGAAATCCGCTTTCGACTGCGTCAATATCCATATCCCGCGCGGTGCGCTTGCGGCTCTCGAAGAGGATCTCGGCGGCCGTAAGATCGAGACGCTGGACGTGACGCCCGGCGCCGATATCGACGATCCGACGGTGCGTGGCCTGACGGGCGCGCTTCTGGCGGCGCTCGACAAGCCGGAGCAGGCAAGCCGCCTCTTCGTCGATCAGGTGGGGCTGGCGCTCGCAACCCATATGGCGGCAACCTATGGCGAGGCGGCGCCGAAGCCGGCGATTCATTCCGGCGGCCTGGCGCCATGGCAGTTGAAACGGGCAAAGGCGCTGATGGATGCCGAACTGTCGGGCGATCTGCCTGTTTCGGTGATTGCCGGAGCCTGCGGCCTGTCGGCCTCCTATTTCACCCGCGCCTTCAAACTGTCGACCGGCATGCCGCCCTATCGATGGCTTCTGCAAAGGCGCATCGACAAGGCGATGAACCTTTTGAAAACCTCGTTGCTCTCGCTCAGCGATATTGCAGCCGCCTGCGGCTTTGCCGACCAGAGCCATTTCACCCGGACGTTCTCACGCGCAGTCGGCCTTTCGCCCGGCATGTGGCGCAAGGCGAGCCGCATCTGACGACCTGCGAAGACCGTTATCCGAACTGGAGCCCGTCAGCCGAGCCGGTGGCGCCGGCGCCAGATGCCCGGCGGCTCGCCCGTCACGGTGGAAAAGACGCGGGTAAAATGGCTCTGGTCGGCAAAGCCGCAAGCCGCCGCGATCTCGACGATCGGCATTTCGGTCAAAAGCAGGTCTCGGGCCTTGGAGACGCGATATTCCATCAGCCAGCGATGCGGCGTGCGATCGAAACTTTCCTTGAAAGCCTTGATGAAATAGCTGCGCGACAGATCGCAGGCAGCGGCCAGCTCCGCAATTGAAAACTCCCCGCCGATATTGCCGGCCAGAAATTCCGTTGCCCGCCTCTCCTGCCAGGGCGCCAGCGTGCCCTTCTTGCGCGCCGCGAAATGCAGGCCGCCATAGGCCTGGGTCAGGTGCACCATGATTGCAAGGCTCACCTGATCGAGGAAGAGCTGGCTGGCCTGCCGCGGATTTTCGCAGGCCGGAACCAGCGCCTGCGCCAGCCCCAGGATCACATTGTCCTGCTTGCCCTGCTCGCAATGCAGCCAGGAAAATTCGGGCCGCCCCGCCTCGGTGGCAAAACTGCGCAGATGCGAGAAGGAGATATGAAAGCGGATATTGTCGAAGGGCGACATATGATGGCAATGCCAGCGTTCACGCAGATCGGTGATCGCCAAGGCACCTTCCGAATGCGCACCGTCAAAGAGCAGCTTTCCGTCGCGAAACAGCCGATGCCGGGCAAAATCCTTCAGCTGGGTAATGACGTGAAACGCCTCTTCAGGCTCCGATGGCTCCTCGGGCGCCAGATCGCTGCCGTGATAGCTCAGCCGCGTGACGCGCATGATGGACGTATCCAGCACCGCCTTTCGCGCCGCAGGCTCTCTGGGCGCCTGCCGCCCGAAACTGTCATGGCTGGATGCCAACATGATTCTTGCCGACGGTTTCCGATCGGAAGACCCTATCATGCATCATGGTAAAAAACACCGCCATTTTTATCGAAAGGCTTCACAACTGCGACAAGGCTGGTACGGGTGTGCCGTGCTTGAATGATCAATGAATGGCGGAATTGCGCCAGACGGCTGGCGTCATGCCGGTTGCGCGCTGAAATACCTTGGTGAAATGGCTCTGGTCGGTGAAGCCGCAGAGATCGGCGATCGTGGCCAGACCCGGCGATGTCTGGGCCAGCATCTGCTTTGCCTTCTCGACCCGCATGCGGGTCAGCCATTGATGCGGCGTCAGTCCCGTCGCACGCTTGAACTCCCGGCCGAAATGATTGGCGGAATAGCCGATCGAACTCGCGATCAGCGCGATCGACAGATCCTCGCCGAGATGATCGAGCATATATTCCTTCACCGCCTTTTCCTGCCAGACGGCAAGCGAGCTGTCCGCTGCGCCGTTGCGCATGGCCTCGTCGCTATAGTCGTGCAGAACATGGGCGCAGATGGCGGAGGCGAGATGCTGGAGAAGCGCCGGAGGCGAGGCGTGGCCGCTCTCAAAGAGCGGCAGGAGCGCGATGCCAAGACTTTCGATCACCGGATCGGCCTCACCGCGCCGACAGCGCAGATGATGCAGCCGTGTCGTATTCGACATTTCCGCCAATTCGTCGAACAGCGCACGCGGCAGGAAGAAGGCGAGCGCATTGAGACTTTCACGCAACAGGATGGAGGCCCCCTGAGCGAGGTCGACAAGGCATATGGAGCCCTGCCGGTAGATCCGCGCATCCGCAAGCGTCCCGTCCGGCCGTAGATCCGCATGGCAGGTGTTTTCGAGATAGAGCATCAGGAGGTAGCTGTCCGACGCCGGCAGGTCCACCACGACCGCCTCGTCGCCATTCAATTGCCGCTCCACCCGCGTCACGCAGAATGACGATGAGCGGACCGGTGTCGTCGTCAAGCAGGGCGCATCCGGCACCCCGAAATAGGCACCGACACAGCCTTTCTCCTGACCTAATGCATTCACGGGCACCTCCAGAACGGCACTTGACTGCACCGTCGTAACAAAAGCCCGCGCTACACTGTCGAAAGGCAAGATAATCCAGCCTGAACGGAGGTGCAACGCGCCAATGTCGGCTCTGCGAACGTCCGGGATAAGGACATCGCATGACGCAGGCGCAGCGTCTTGTAGAATAACTCCGTCGCAAAACCGCTGTTTTGTCCGAATGACGAGTAACAGCCCGCGAGATAGTTCCCTTCGAAGGGCCGTCAAGGACAGTGCGGCGTCAGATCGCAGATAAATCAAGGCATTGCGCCAGAGCATCGCCAACAGATCGGCCATGAGCATGACGGACGTCGAGCGGGCCTTGGCGGAACGCCTTCGCGCTCCATGTTGCGCCTGACGCCGTCCACACGGAAGGCGTCAGGCCGGGACAGACGAAAAGGACAAGAAATGCCGTTCAGCGCTTATATCGCCCATTTCATCGCAGCCGCCATGATGACCAACGGCATTCCGCATTTCGTCAGCGGCGTCTGCGGCCGTCCGTTCAGAACGCCCTTCGTGCGCCTGACGAACAGTGGCGCCGGCGAGCCCGTCAGCCCGCCCGTCGTCAATGTCGTCTGGGGATGGGCGAACTTTCTCGTCGCCTTCCTGATCTTCGCCAATATCGGCCCGCTTTATATCGGCACGCCCGGCGACACGATTTTCGTGGCAGCGGGCATGCTGATCATGGGCATCATTCTGGCGACGATCTTCGGCAGACGGCCGGCCTGACGATTGTCCGGCTAGCCGTTCAGCCGGTTAGCCGCGCTTGCCTGGCTTCGGTCCCGGCTTGAAGCCGGTCTTCGGCTTGCCCGGCCGGGCAAACGGCTTGCCGCCGTCGGCTGCACCATAGGGCTTCGCCTTCGGCTTGCCCTTCGGCCGATCATCGCGACGCGGCGCGTCGGCACGGGCAGGACCATTGTCCCACACGGCTGCATCTTCGCGGCGCATGTCACGATCGGGCGCAGCGCCACCTTCGGCGCGGGCCGGCTTCTTCTTCTGCCAGCCGCGATCATCGCCGTCACGGGCGGATTGCGGACGCGGCGCGTAGGGCTTGTCGCTCTTCGGACGATCGTCGCGGCTGCGGGCGCCGGCCGGCTTGCCACGCTCCGGGCGATCGAGGCGAGGACCTTCGTACTCGACGAATTCGCCATTGTGAGCGCCACGGGAAAAGTCCGGCATGCCCTCGACGCGCGTGACCTTGATGCCGCGCTCAAGCGCACCATCCGGGCCGAGACCGCCGAAGAACGTATCGGCATGACCTTCGGAGATTTCGACGAAGGTCTCATCCATCTGCATCTTGATCGCGCCGATCTCGTGGCGGGTCATCTGGCCGTTGCGGCACAGCATCGGGATCAGCCAGCGGGGCTCGGCGCGCTGCTTGCGGCCGACCGAGAGCGAGAACCAGACGGACGGGCCGAACTCGGAGCGCGGCGGCTTCTGCCCGACGGCATCGCCCGCATTGCCCCGCTCCTTGCGGACGGCGCTGTTCTGCAACGAGACCTCGGTAATGTCTTCAGGTGCTGCGTGACGGCCGCGATAGAGGCTGACAAAGGCCGCTGCCAGCTTTTCTGCGCCATGGCTTGCAACGAGGCGGGCGATCAGATCGGTTTCGTCCTCGCGCGGTGCTTCTTCGAATACCGGATCGGCAAGTAGACGCTCTTCGTCGCGGGAAATGACCTGATCGGCCGACGGCGGGTTGGCCCATGTCGGCTCGATCTTGGCGCCCAGAAGCAGGCGCTCGGCCTTGCGGCGCTGGTTGACCGGCACGATGAGGGCGCTGACGCCCTTGCGGCCGGCACGACCGGTACGGCCCGAACGGTGCAGCAAGGTTTCCGAATTGGTCGGCAGGTCGGCGTGGATGACGAGTTCGAGGCCCGGAAGGTCGATACCGCGCGCGGCAACGTCGGTCGCGATACAGACGCGTGCACGGCCGTCACGCATGGCCTGCAGCGCGTGGGTACGCTCGTTCTGGGTCAGTTCGCCCGAGAGCGCAACGACGGAGAAATTCCGGTTGGTCAGCCGCGCCATCAGATGGTTGACGGCGGCGCGGGTCGAGCAGAAGACGATCGCATTGGCGGCTTCGTAAAAACGCAGCGTGTTGACGATGGCGTTTTCGCGGTCATGCGGGGTGACGAGCAGCGCGCGGTAATCGATATCGCCGTGCTGCTTCGTTTCGGCCTGGGTGCTTATGCGGACGGCGTCCCGCTGATAGACCTTGGCAAGCTTGGCGATCGCGGCCGGAACGGTGGCCGAGAACATCAGCGTGCGGCGGTCTGCCGGCGCTTCTTCCAGAATGTATTCGAGATCTTCGCGGAAACCGAGATCGAGCATCTCGTCGGCTTCGTCGAGCACGACGACGCGCATTTCGGTCATGCGAAGGGCATTGCGACGGATATGGTCGCAGATACGGCCCGGCGTGCCGACGACGATATGGGCGCCGCGCTCCAGCGCGCGCCGCTCGGTGCGGATATCCATGCCGCCGACGCAGCTGGTGATCACGGCACCGGTCATCTCGTAGAGCCAGTCAAGCTCGCGCTTGACCTGCAGCGCCAGTTCGCGGGTCGGCGCGATGACGAGCGCCAGCGGCTCGCCGGCAGCCGGCAGGCGATCGTCGCCATCGAGCAGGGTCGATGCCATGGCGATACCGAAGGCCACCGTCTTGCCGGAGCCGGTCTGGGCGGAAACAAGCGCATCGGACGTGGCGAGCGCCGGGTCGAGCATCGCCTGCTGGACCGGGGTCAGGGATTCATAACCGCGCTTAGACAACGCCTTGGCGATCGCCGGGACGGCGCCGTTAATATCAGTCATATTTCATCTTTCGGAACAGGACGCGCGCGGTCATTTTCCGACTGGCGCGTAACAACGGCACCATCTGCCATCGAACATGCGCGCTTCCTATTCAAAAGCGGGCAAAAAGTCAAAGGATGCGCGCGACAACCATGCGTTTGCCTGTCGCGCGCCAAGGCGTGACCGCGACGCCCCTTCACCACCGCCCGCGCGGCGGGTGGGGCGCAAGTCGCCGACTACGGCCGGCCACAGCGATCCGGCGGATCAATTGCTGCAACCGCCGCTGGCATTATTCTGGTTTGCATGGCGGTGGCCGGCCTTGGCCTGCGCCGGATCGCAGGGGTTCGGCGGCGCGCTTTTCGTCGGGTCGGGCATCGGCCTCGTACTGTCGGTGCGGGCCGGATCGACCTGGCCCGGCCTGGGCTTTGCTGCGCCCGGCTTTGCGCCATCGCCAGCGCCATCGACCGTCTGATGCGACGGGGAGGTGCCGGCTGCCGGCGATTGCGCCGAGGCCGCCCCGGCCATGAGCAGAAGCGAAATCGTGGAAGCAGTTATCAGAATGTGGCGCACGGGCGGGCCCTCCTCTGTCGGGTACATAGGGGCTCAACAGTCGAACGGCGTCATTCGTTCCGATCACCCCTGGCGCCGCGCGGCGGGATGCGCTTGAAATTGCCGTTATTTCGCGGTGCAGCGTCACACTCATCCCCAGCTATAATCGCGGCAACACAGGGCGCATTTCTGGACAGTGCGGTATTTTTCCAATACGCAATATTGCATCGCAGAATTAAAAAGGGGAACGCGATGAATAAGACTTTGCTTGCACTTTCGCTGGCCGCCATTGGACTTGTCGGCTCCATGGTTTCCGCCGCCGCACAGACGCTGACGCCGGTGAAATTCTCGCTCGACTGGACGATGCAGGGCAACCATGCCATCTGGGGTCTGGCGCAGAAGGACAAGGATTTCGACAAGAACGGCCTGAAGGTGACGATGGACCGCGGCTACGGCTCGGGTGACACGATCGTCAAGGTTGCAGCCGGCGCCTATGATATCGGCTTCACCGACGTCAACTCGCTGATCAAGTTCAATGCCGAAAATCCCGACAAGGGCCTGATCGCCTTCTACCAGGTCTTCGACCGCACGCCGAACTCGATCATCGCGCTTGCCAAATCCGGCATCAAGACGCCGGCCGATGTCGTCGGCAAGAAGCTCGGCTCGCCGGAAGCCGATTCAAGCCGCCTGATGTTTGCCGCCTTCGCCAAGGCCAACAATATCGATCCGAAGTCGATCAACTGGGTCTCGATGGCGCCGAACCTGCGCGAGACCATGCTCGTCCAGGGCCAGGTCGATGCAATCTCCGGCTTCTCGTCCACCTCGGTGTTCAATCTCATCTCCGCCGGCGTGGCGCAGAAGGATATCAACATCATCAGCTATGCCGACAACGGTCTTGATCTCTATGGCAGCGTGCTCGTCGCCAAGCCCGATTACGTCAAGGCGCATCCCGACGTCATCAAGGGTTTCGTCAAGGCGACCGTCGCCGGCCAGATCGCGCTGTTCAAGGATCCCGATGCCGGCATGAAGGCGATGCAGGAGATCGAACCGCTGTTCGACACCAAGCTCGAGCGCGCCCGCCTGCAGTTCCTCTTCGACAACGGCGTCCTCAAGTCGCCGGCCTTCGAGAAGAACGGCTTCGGCTATGTCGACCCGGCCCGCATGGACCTGACGATCAAGACCAATAGCGAAGTCTACGGTTTCAAGGCTCCGGCTGCCGACACGGTCTACACCACCGCGTTCCTGCCGCCGGCCGCCGAGCGCATGCCGCCGAAGTAACGCGTCTCAGGCCTCACTTCACAACCAACGAAACGTCTGGAAGGCCATCCGCCGCCGATGAAGAACCTTGTCGAACTGATCGACGTCAGCCTGACCTACGGGAAGACGCTGGCTGTTTCCAATCTCAGCATGAAAGTGCCGGAAGGCTCGTTTTCCGCCGTGGTCGGCCCGTCCGGCTGCGGCAAGTCCTCGCTGATGAAACTGGTGACGGGCCTGATGCCCGCCACATCGGGTTCGGTCCTCGTCGACAACAAGGAGATTTCCGGCCCGGTCAGCATCGTCGGCATGGCCTTCCAGAACCCCAACCTCCTGCCCTGGCGCACGACGCTCCAAAACGTGCTCCTGCCGCTTGAGGTGGTGCGCCCCGAGCGCCACCAGTTCCGGGCGCGCCGCGAGGAATTCGTCGGCCGCGCCATGGATCTGTTGAAGATCGTCGGGCTCGAAAACTTCGCCGATCACTATCCCTGGCAGCTGTCGGGCGGCATGCAGCAGCGCGTCTCGCTCTGCCGCTCGCTCATCCACCAGCCGCGCCTGCTGATGCTCGACGAGCCGTTCGGCGCGCTCGATGCCTTCACCCGCGAAGAGCTGTGGGATGTGCTGCAGGCAATCTGGCTGGAGCGCCGGTTCACCGCCATTCTCGTCACCCACGACCTGCGCGAGGCGCTTTATCTGGCCGACGACGTGCATGTCATGTCGAACCGGCCCGGCCGCGTCGTGCGCACCGTATCGACATCGGCCTTCAGCCGGCCGCGCAACGAGCACACCTTCATCGAACCCGCATTCAACGAGAGCGTCATGGAACTGCGCGCCGATATCCGCCGTCAGCGCATGCCGATCGATGTCGCGGCTGTATCCCAAGGCGCGTCGAAAGTGGAGAGCAAAGCCTGATGACCAAGCTTGACCGCCTCGGCCCGATCCTTCTGCCGATCGCCATGATCCTCATCTGGGAGCTCGCCTGCCGGGTTTTCGAGATCCCGGCTTTCGTGCTGCCGTCACCGCTGCTCATCTGGGGCGCGTTGATCGACAATCTCTATATCATCTGGTTCCATGCCAGCCAGACGTTGTTCACCACCGTCATCGGCTTTGCCATCGCCGTCGTCTTCGGCGCAATACTCGGCATCATGGTCGGCTCGTCGCGCTTTGCCTATACGAGCCTCTATCCGATGCTGGTCGGCTTCAATTCGATCCCGAAAGTGGCGATCGTGCCGGTCCTCGTCGTCTGGTTCGGGATCGGCGCGGTGCCTGCCGTCATCACCGCTTTCATGTTGAGCTTCTTCCCGATCGCAGTCAACGTGGCGACGGGCCTTGCGACCATCGAGCCGGAACTACGCGACGTGCTGCGTTCGCTCGGCGCAAGCCAGCTCGATATCGTCCGCAAGATCGGCATCCCGCGCTCGCTGCCCTATCTCTTCGCCTCGCTGAAAATCTCGATCACGCTTGCCTTCGTCGGCTCGGTGATCTCGGAGACGCTCGCCTCCAACCGTGGCATCGGCACGCTGATGACCCAGGCATCGGCGAATTTCCGCATTCCGCTGGTCTTTGCCGGCCTCGTCGTCATCGCGCTGATGGGGGTCGTCATGTACGCGATCTTCGCCATCATCGAGAAGCGGATGACGGGATGGGCGACGCGCGGCACGACATTCGGCGTCGGCGGCTGAAAACGACAAGGGGGCCAGAAGGCCCCCGTGATCTTTCTTAAGTCCAGCGCAGGTCAGGCCGCGCGGCGGATGATCGTCACCGGCTTCACCGGTGTGACGGGCGCCGATACCGGCTTCTTTGCCACGAGCTTGGCGGCAGGTACCATGATCGGCGCGATCTTGGCCGGCATGATCTTCGAGTGGGTCGGCTTTGCGGCACCCGGCTTGGCGGCAGTCGCCGCAGGAGCGGCCATTTTCGGGCTCGCCATCTTCACGAACCGTGCGATGGCGTCGAGCGCCGGATCGATCAGCTTGGACGCCTGCGACAGACGGCCGGCTTCGATGCCGCTGAATTCCGAAACACTCGCCCAGTCGGTGCGGTTGCCGATTTTCGGCGGCATCCGGCGGGTCTGGATCAGCATGGAGAGATAACCGCGCAGACCTTCGAACTCGCTGGGCGGAAAGGCGCCGGAAAGGCGCATCTTGCAGAAGTGGTCGATCTTGCGCTGGAAGACTTTGGTCGAAGGCGTGGTCATGATTTCAAATACTTAGATTGCAACTGTCACCTGCCGACCTTGGGAAGGTCGGGGCGTGCCGAACTAGGTGACGGACATTAAGAAAGGGTTTCGAAGGCGGCCTTTAAGCACGTTCAGCCGTCATACGGAAGAAGATTCCGCACCGATCGTTCAGAAGATGCCGATCACGGTGTCGCAGGACGCGACAATGGGCAGAACCGGCGTCGTGCTTAAAATCTGTGCGGCGAAAACGGCGTGAGGTCGAGGGTGTTGTCGGCCCCGGTCAGAAGATCGGCCACCAGCCTTGCTGTGCCGGCCGACTGGGTCAGGCCGAGATGTCCGTGACCGAAGGAATAGACGATCCGCGCGCTTGCCTTCGACCGCCCGATGGCCGGCAGGCTATCCGGCAGCGACGGCCGAAAGCCCATCCACTGGCTACCGCCCTCATGTTTCAATCCCGGCAGGAAAGCCTTGGCTTTGGTCAGCATCGCCTCGGACCGCTTGAAATTTGCCGGCAGGTCGAGCCCGCCGAGTTCCACCGCACCGCCAACCCGGATGCCGGTCGACAACCGTGTGACGACGAAGCCATGGCCACCGAACGTCACCTGCGTCCTCAGATCGAAGGCGTCGGGGGCAAGCGTCGTGTTATAGCCGCGCTCGGTTTCGAGCGGGATCGCCTCGCCGAGCGATTTTGCGATCCGGTGCGAGAAAGCGCCGGCCGCAAGCACCACCTTTTTGCCAGCGCGCGCCTTGCCGTCTGCGGCAAAAATCCGGACACCATCGGCAGAGGGTTGTAGCGCCGTAACCTCGGCAATCTCGATTGAACCGCCAATTGCGCGAAAATGCCCGGCCAGCGCCAGCGTATAAAGTTTCGGATCCGCGATCGAATACCAGCCGGGCGTGAACGTGCCGGAGGTGAAGCGCGGCGAGAGGCCCGGCTGGATGTCGGCCATCGCGTCACCGGCCACATGATGGAACTCGATGCCATGCGCGGCGCGCACGGCCCAGCCGGAAAGCGAGGCTTGCCGTTCGGCCTCGCTCTCGTAGACCTGGAGATTGCCATCCTTGCGCAGCATCGAAAGCGTGCCGCTTTCTCTCAGGAACGGCTCAAGCTCCTCCTTTGAAAGATCCATCAGCGCCGTCTGCGCCGCAATCGACGCGTCAACGCGCGACGGCTGGCAGGCCCGCCAGAAACGAAACATCCAGGGCGCGATCTGCAAGGCATAGGCGGGCGGCACGCTCAAAGGGCCGAGCGGGTCCATCAGCCATTTCGGCGCCTTCTTCAAGATGCCGGGCGAGGCAAGCGGCAGGATATCGGTAAAGGCGAAAGCCCCGGCATTGCCGGCGGATGCGCCGGCCGCCGGACCACTGCGATCGACGACCGTCACCGACAGGCCGCGGCGACGGGCAGCGATTGCCACCGACAGTCCGATCACCCCTGCCCCGATGACGATGACGTCCGGCTCAGCCATGCTTACCCCCATCACCGATACCCCGGTTGCCGCTGCGATAGTGTCAGGCCCTGAAGTCCTGGACGGCGCCGGGAAGCCTGCTCCACTCCGCGTACCAGTTGTTGAACAGCGTGAACTGCGTCTCGACATAGCCGCGCTGGCTATCCGACAGCACGTCGCTTTCGTTGAAGTGCAGCGTATATTCCTCGTCGCCCTTTAAGACCATCATATGCTTGAAGAACAGAACGAGATCCGGGCCTTCATCGAAGGAGGAGAGAACGCCGAGCGCCTCTTCCAGCTCCTTGGCGCGAACCCGCGCGTCGGCATTGCCGGTGGCTGCGGCCTGCGCGAGATTGCACAGATGGATGACTTCCTTCGGCAGCACGTTGCCGATGCCGGTAATTGCGCCTGTTGCGCCGCAATTGACGAAGCCGTGGATGACGGCGGTGTCGACGCCGATCATCAGCGAGACGCCGTCATCGCGGCTGGTGATGTTTTCCGCCGCATAGCGCATATCGGCCGGGCCGCCGAATTCCTTAAAGCCGACGAGGTTCTGGTGTTCGGCGCGGAGCGCAAAGAACAGGTCGGCGCGGGTGGCGTAGCCGTAATAGGGGCTGTTGTAGATGACGGCCGGAAGATCGGGAGCCGCCGACAGGATGGCCTTGAAATGCGCCTTCTGGGCCGCAACCACCGAACCGCGGGACAGAACGCGCGGAATGACCATCAGGCCCTTGGCGCCGACCTTCTGGGCGTGGGCCGCATGCGCCACGGCCGATGCGGTGTTGACGGCACCGGTGCCGACGATGACCGGAATTCCGGCCTTTGTCAGCCGCTCGACGCCTTCCATGCGCTGCGCATCCGTCAGTAGCGGCCAGTCGCCCATGGAGCCGCAATAGACGACGGCCGACATGCCATCGGCGATCAGCTGCGTGGCCTTCTTTACCAGCGCATCGAAATCCGGGCTGCGGTCAAGCTTGCAAGGGGTCATCAGCGCCGGGATGACGCCAGAGAAAATCGTCGCCTTCATTGCACATTCCTCGTCGCTATGCCGGCTCCGATGATCGACCGGCTCTGAACATGGGAGGACGCTACACCTTTGCATTTTATTTGTCGACAAGATTTCGACAAGAACACGAACCCGTTTCAGACGTCCATCGACAGCCGTTCGGTGCGGGTAAAGATCGACTGGATCTGCACGACGATCTGCTCGGCATGCAGGCGGGCCAGACGGTCGGCCTCATCGGCATTGCGGGCCTCGATCGCGGCGATGATCTCCTCATGTTCATCGACGAATTGCTGCGGCAGCCGATCGCCATAGGACTGGTAGTAGAGGCGCAGGAGCCGTCGCCCCTCATCGAGCAGCCGGTTGAACAGGCCGAGGAAATAGGGATTGCGCGCCGCCTCGGCGATGGCCGCATGAAGGGCCGCATTGGTGGCGATCATGGCGAGCGCGTCGCCGGCCTTCGCCGCATCGGCAAAGGCGGCCTGATATGCCCGGATCGTCACGAGGTCCTCGGGGCGGTGATATTGCGCCGCAAGCTTTGTCGTCACCCGGTACATCAGCACCAGCGCATCGAAAAACGTGTGCAGATTGAGAAAGTCGATAGTCGAGACCATGGTCGAGCGGTTGGGAAGCGTGTCGATCAACCCGTCGCCGGCAAGCCTGACCAGCGCCTCGCGGATCGGCGTGCGCGACATCTGGAACCGTTCGGCAAGCTGCACCTCGTCGATCGGGCTTCCCGGTGGCAGCGTAAGGTCGATGATCTCGTCGCGCAGCACCTCGTAGACCATCTTCACGCCGGAGCCGCGCCGACGCTCACTGCCGGTCTTTGCATCACTCTCAGTCATCTGCGATCCTTTCGCGGCACCACCACGCTGCGCGACGACCTTGAGAGGCCACCACCAACTTATGTGTCGACATACTGCACACAACTAAAATAGTCTGTCGCGGATTGTTTTACCCGAAGCGGATACTGCCATGCCCTTTTCCCCGTCGAACACGTCTTCCCTCCTGCCCGCGTCGATCTCCGACGAGGAACGTCTCGAGCGGCTCCGGCTGTTGCGCGCGGAGATGGCGAAAGCGGGCGTCGCCGGTATGCTTCTCGGCTCCACAGAGAGCCTTCGCTATTTCACCGGGCTCGTCTGGCATCAGAGCGAACGGCTGCTCGGCGCACTGGTGACGGAAAAGGCCCTCACCTATATCGTGCCCGGCTTCGAGAAGAGCCGGGTCGAAACCCTGCCGCATCTCGATGGTGAGATCGCCGTCTGGGAAGAGGAAGAAAGCCCGGCAGAGCTGGTCTCCAGCCTTCTTAGCCCGACGGGAAAGCTGGCGCTCGACGACGCGCTGCCGCTCTTTGCCTACCATGCGCTGGCCAGGGCGATCGGCAGCGAACGGCTTGTCGATGGCGCGCGGCTGATCCGCGACCTGCGGCTCGTGAAGTCCCCGGCCGAGATTGCGCTGATCCAGTATGCCATGGACCTGACGCTTGAAGTGCACCGGCGCGCCCATGCCATCCTGAAACCCGGCATCCGCGCCTCGGAGGTTGTCCGCCATATCGACGAACAGCATCGCGCGCTCGGCGCCGAGATCGGCTCGACCTTCTGCATCGTCTCCTTCGGCCAGGCGACGTCTCTGCCGCATGGCGCCGACGGCGATCAGGTCCTCGAAGCCGGCGATGCGATCCTCGTCGATACCGGCACCCGCCTCGACGGCTATCACTCCGACCTCACCCGCACCTATATGCTGGACGAGCCGGATGCAGAGTTTGCCCGCATCTGGCAGATCGAGCGGCAGGCGCAGCAGGCGGTCTTCGATGCCGCCTCGATCGGCGCCGCCTGCTCCAGTCTCGACGATGCGGCGCGTGCGGCGCTCGGCGCCCATGGGCTCGGCCCCGACTATGCGCTGCCGGGCCTGCCGCACCGCGCCGGTCACGGGCTCGGCCTCGAAATCCATGAGGAACCCTATATCGTGCGCGGCAACGCAACCCCGCTTAAAGCCGGCATGTGCTTCTCCAACGAACCGATGATCGTCGTCCCCGGCCGGTTCGGCATCCGGCTCGAGGATCACATCACCATGACCGAGACCGGGCCGCGGTGGTTTACCGAACCGGCAAACAGCCCGACGGAACCGTTTGCCTGAGCAGTTCCAGAACCAGATGACGCCAAAAGCGAGGAAATCCGACAGATGTTCGGAACCTCGCAGCCGCTCAACAGTTGCTTCAAGACCGAACCGGACCGAAGCAACTGACGGCTGGAGGCAGACATGCAGGTTTCGTGGACGAAGGATCGCCGTTTCAACGGCCGCTATCCGCTGAAAGCGGACAATCGCAGACGCGACAGGGATGCCGCGCCGACGGGCAGGCCGATCAGAAAGCGCATCACCGTCTTCGGCCAGCGGCATCCTGCCGACTATCAAAGGCTCTCCCGCGAAGACAAACGGGAAAACCTCTATTTCGGCCTGGGCATGCTGATCTTCTTCGGCGCCATCGCGGCAACGGCGATCACGCTTTACGTCTTCATCGCCGTCAATGCCGCGCTCTTCGGCGCCGGCTGACGCGGCCGAGCATCACCGCATCTGGCCGTTCAGCCATGCCTTGAAGGCGTTCATCGAGCCGCTCTGGCGGGCGTTCGGCGGGGTGACGAACCAGTAGCCATAGGCGCTCGGATAGGTGAAGCCGCCGGGATTGATGAAGCGGCCGCTCGCAAGCTCGTCGGTGATCAGTTCGCGCGGAATGAGCGCCATTCCTTGTCCGGCCAGCGCTGCGCGGATCACCATCGTGTAATAGCCGAAACGGGTCGTGTGGCGCATGGCAAGCTCGGCCCGGTGGTGATGGGCGGCGAAATGCTGCCAGTGAAACGGCGTCTGCGGATGTTCGAGCATCACGCCGCCTGACAGATCGTCCAGCGTCCGCGGCATGCCGTAGCGCTCGAAATAGGAAGGCGCGCTGACCAGAAGGACATCGTTGCCGAACAGGTAGAAGCTCTCGCTGTCGGCCATCGGCGTGATGCAGAACTGGAAGATGCCGTCAGGCATTTCCGATTGCTGCGGCGAGATGAAGGTGGTGAACTGCACCTCGATGTCGGGATGCTCGTCGCTGAAACTCATGAAGCGCGGCAACAGCCAGCGATCACCGAAGATCGGCGGCACTTGCAGCCGGAGAACCCGCGGGCCGGGCTTCAACCGGGCGGCAAGCAGCGCTGCATCCTCCATGGCCTTCAGCGCCGTGCGCGCATGTTCGATATAGATCCTGCCCACTTCGGTCGCCACCATGCCATGCGGGGTGCGGACAAAGGCGGGGCTGCCGATCAGCTCTTCCAGACCCAGCAGCTGCTTGCTGACGGCACTTTGGGAGAGCGCGATGCTTTCCGCCGCCGCACTGGTCGAGCCGCGTTCGGCGATGGCGAGAAGCACCTGAAGGGCAGCCGTCGAGGGCAGCCTGCGGCGATGCGGTCTGGCGGACATGCGGCCCTTGCTCCTGCCCATGCGTGTCATTGGCTCCCGCCTCGCTAGTCGAAATTGTCATAGGGGGCAAGAAATAAACGCGCTTGCTCATCCGGGCGGCAGATTGGAAAATTGCTCAATAACTGAACAAGAAAAGGTTTTGTCGATGTCGGCACCCGCACAGCTCTGGGGTGGACGTTTCAAGTCCGGCCCGTCCGAAGCTCTCGCCAATCTCTCGCGGGCGCCCGCGTCCTATTTCCGCCTCTACCGCGAGGACATTGCCGGTTCTCGCGCCCACGCGTCCGAACTGAAGCGCGCCGGCGTGCTCGACGACGCGGAATTTACCGCCATCCGCGCAGCACTCGACCTCATCGAGACCGACATCACCGCCGGCCGCGAGACGCCGATTGCCGGCGATGAGGACGTCCATACGTTCCTCGAGCGCCTGCTGATGGCGCGGCTTGGCGCGCTTGGCGGCAAGCTGCGTGCCGGCCGCTCGCGCAACGACCAGACCGCCAACAACACCCGCCTTTACCTGCGCCGCATGGCGCGCGAACTCTCGGCCGGCGTCATCGCCGTCGAAGACGCGATCCGCAGCCAGGCGGCCAAGCATGTCGAAACCGTCATGCCGGGCTTCACCCATCTGCAGCCGGCCCAGCCGATCGTACTCGGTCATCACCTGATGGCGCATGCCCAGTCGCTGCTGCGCGATCTGCAGCGCTTTGCCGATTTCGACCGTCGTTTCGACCGTTCGCCGCTCGGTGCAGCCGCTCTTGCAGGCTCCGGCATCGTCAACCGGCCGGATCTCTGCGCCATCGAACTTGGCTATTCGGCAGCCGCCGAAAACTCGATCGATTCGGTCGCATCGCGCGATATCGTCGCCGAATTCCTGTTCATCTCCTCGCTCGTCGCCGTCGATCTGTCGCGTCTGGCCGAGGAAATCTGCATCTGGAGCTCAAAACAGTTCAGCTGGGTGCGCCTGCATGACAGCTATTCGACCGGCTCCTCGATCATGCCGCAGAAGAAGAACCCCGACATTGCCGAATTGACGCGCGGCATGTCCGGCACGCTGATCGGCAATATCGCCGGCTTCCTCGCCACGATGAAGGCGATGCCGCTCGCCTACAACCGCGACCTTGCGGAAGACAAGCGCGCGCTGTTCGAGACCATCGACGTGCTTCAGCTCATCCTGCCCGCCTTTGCCGGCATGGTGGAGACGCTGGAATTCGACGTCGAGAAACTGGCCTATGAAGCGCCGCGCGGCTTCACGCTCGCAACCGAAGTGGCCGACTGGCTGGTGCGCCAGAACGTGCCGTTTGCCGAGGCCCACGAGATCACCGGCGCTGTCGTGCGCTATTGCGAAGAGCAGGGCTACGATCTCGCCGGCCTGACCGAGGCCGATCTTCCGAAGATCGATCCACGCCTCAATGCCGATCTTCTGAATGCCATCACGCTCGACCATGCACTTTCGAGCCGGACGGGCTATGGTTGCACAGCGCCTGCGGCCGTGCGCGCCCAGATCGAGCGTTTCGACGTGGCGGTCGAGGCCGCCCGCGCCTTTGCCGAAAACCCGATCAAGATGACCGGGGCAACCCAGGCGAGCGAGGAAGCAACGACGAAATGACGACACCGTCCTCTTCTCCCATCAACGCGGCTCCCGCAACGCGCGAACGCGACCGCTACGAGATCGCCCATCTCAAGCTGGTGCCGAAACGGCATATCGGTCGCACCATCTCGGCCGCTGTGGTCATCATCCTGCTTCTGGCGCTGATCCGCGCCTTCAGTGTCGGCCAGATCGAATGGTCCTATGTGCGCGACTTCCTGTTCGCGCCCGTCATTCTTCAAGGCCTGATCAACACACTGATCATGACGGTCGCCGCCATGGCGATCGGCATCGTGCTCGGCGTGTTGAGCGCCGTCATGCGGATCTCCGGCAATCCCGTCCTGTCATGGATCTCGGTCGGCTATGTCTGGATCTTTCGCGGGGCGCCGGCGCTTCTGCAGCTGATGCTGTGGTTCAATCTGGCTCTGATCTTCCCGACGCTCGGCATTCCCGGCCTCTTCGAATTCCGCACCGTCGATATCATGACGCCTTTCGTCGCCGCCATGCTCGGTCTCGGCATCTCGCAGGGCGCCTATACGTCGGAAGTCGTGCGAAGCGGGCTTCTGTCGGTCGATAGCGGCCAATACGAGGCGGCCCGCACCATCGGCATGACCCAGATGAAGATGCTGCGCCGGATCGTGTTGCCGCAGGCCATGCGCGTCATGGTGCCGCCGATCGGCAACGAGGTGATCGGCATGGTAAAGCTCACCTCGCTTGCCAGCGTCATCCAGTTTACCGAGATCCTGCACAATGCCCAGGTGATCTACTACGCCAATACCCGCGTTCTGGAACTGCTGCTCGTCGCGAGCTTCTGGTATCTCGTTGTCGTCACCATTCTCTCCGTCGGCCAGCAGCGCATCGAGCGCTATTTCGGCCGCGGCTCCAAATCCATCCGCGCATCGGTGTGAGGTCGTCATGAGCAAGGACATTCTCGTCAAGGCGATCGACGTCTCGAAGAAATTCGACGCCTTTCAGGCGCTCGACAAGGTCAATATGGAAGTGGCGCGGGGCGAAGTCGCCTGCATCATCGGTCCGTCGGGTTCGGGAAAGAGCACATTCCTGCGCTGCATCAATCTTCTGGAGCGCATGGATGGCGGCGCCATCTGGGTCAATGACGAGCTGATGGGCTATCGTCGCGACGGCAACAACCTGCATGAACTGAGCGACGCCGAAATCTCCCGCCAGCGCCGCCGCATCGGCATGGTTTTCCAGCGGTTCAACCTCTTTCCCCACAAGACGGCCGTCGAGAACATTTTCGAAGGTCCGGTGCAGGTTCTGGGCGAAAACCCGAAAGAAGCCCGCGACCACGCGCTTTCGCTTCTGGAACGCGTCGGACTGGCCGATAAGGCCAATCACTATCCGTCGGAACTGTCGGGCGGCCAGCAGCAGCGCGTCGCGATCGCACGCGCCATGGGCATGCGTCCCGAACTGATCCTGTTCGACGAGCCGACCTCGGCGCTCGACCCGGAACTTGTGTCCGAAGTGCTCGACGTGATGCGCAATCTGGCTTCTTCCGGCATGACGATGATCGTCGTCACCCATGAGCTCGGCTTTGCCCGCAATGTCGCCAATACCGTCACCTTCATGGAGACCGGCAAGGTGGTCGAGACCGGCCCCGCCTCGCAGGTTCTGACCACGCCGGCAAGCGCACGAACGGCAGAATTCATCCGCGCGGTCCATAACTGACCGCGCGACGATATCGGCATTTAAGATCAACCAGCATCCAGAGATAAAAGGATAGGGGATATCATGACCAAAGCACTCGCACTGATGGCGCTTGCCGCTCTTGCTGCCACCTCGGCCGCGACCTCGGTTTGCGCCGAAGGCCTGCCGGATCGCATCAAGTCGGCCGGCAAGATCGTCGTTGCCAACACGCCGAACTACCCGCCGATGGAATACAAGGACCCGGCGACCAACGAACTGAAGGGTCTCGATATCGATCTGGGTCTGGCGCTTGCCAAGCAGCTCGGCACCAAGGTCGAATGGTCGGATATCGGCTTCGAACAGATGGTTTCGTCGGTCGCCACCGGCCGCGTCGATCTCATCCATTCGGGCATGACCGACACGGAAAAGCGCCGCGACACGCTGGAATTCGTCGATTACATGCGCTCGGGCGCACAGTTCTACACGACGATCAACCACAAGGACGCGATCAAGACCGAAGCCGATCTTTGCGGCAAATCGGTTGGCATGAGCCGCCGCACCACCTTCCCGGACGAGACGGCAAAGTGGAGCGCCGCCAACTGCGAAGCCAAGGGCCTGCCGGCCGTCAAGGTCGTCGGCACCGAGGGTTCGGCAGATGCCCGCACCCAGCTGAAGCAGGGCCGCGTCGATGCAGCCGTCCAGGGTTCGGAAACCGTTCCCTACCTGATGACGCTCGAAAAGGACGCCTATTACGCCGTCGGCAAGCCGTTCACCGCCGTCTACCAGGGCATCGGCTTCTCAAAGAAGGATACCGAACTGCGTGACGCCTATATCGGCGCGATGAAGGCCCTGATGGCCAGCGGCGAATACAAGGCGATCTTCACCAAATGGGGTCTTGCGGACGCCGCGCTCGACGGCATCTACATCAACGGCGCAGCCGCCAAGTGATGTGGCATGGCAAGGGCGACGCGCCGCGGAGCCCCTGCCCTTTATGATCTTGCCATCCTTAATCGCGCCTCTCGGCCCGCCGGGCCGGGAGGCAGCATTGCCACCGTGATCCGGTACGTCGCATGACCTTCGACCTTTCCCCTCGCCCGCTGAACCCAGCGCCCGCAACGCCTGCCATGGTCTGGCCGAACGGCGCCAAGAGCGCGCTCTTCGTCGGCTTCGACGTCGATGCCGAAACGGCGTGGATCGGCAACAATCCGTCGAATGTCGACCGGATGGTGACAACCTCGCATGGCGGCTACGACGCGCGCGTCGGCATCGCCAAAATCGTCGAACTGATGGACATTCTGTCGATCAAGGCGACATTCTTCATTCCGGGCTGGACGGCGCTGGCGCATCAGGCCGTCTGTGAAACGATCCTCACCGCCGGCCACGAGATCGGCCATCACGGCTATCTCCACAAATTACCCGACCGCACCAGGCTCGATGAAGCCTTCGAGGAAATCGACCTCGGCTTTGAAGCGCTCGACAGGGCTTTCGGCGTCAGGCCAATCGGCTATCGCGCACCATCCGGCGAAAACTTTCCCGAGCTTCTCGCTTATCTGGCGAAATCCGGCATCCGCTATTCCTCGTCCTTCCGCGACGACATTCTGCCCTATCGCCACGCCGCGTTCGAGGGCCAGAGCGGCCCGGTCGAGATCCCGGTCAACTTCGCCTTCGACGACTGGAATTTCGGCATGACCAGCCGCACCAGTTCGCGGCCGATCTTCGGCCGGGACACCGTGCTGCAGATGTGGATCGACGAGTTCGAGGCAACGCACGCCTGGGGCGGCGTCACCACGCTGGTTCTCCACCCGCAGGTCTCCGGCCGCCCGATGCGCTGGCACCTGCTGCGCGATTTCCTGCAATACGTGCAGCAGAAATCGGACGTGTGGATTGCCACCGGCGAAGAGATCGCCAACCATTACGAGGCGCTCGAAAAAGCGCGCTGACGCATCATCCGACAACAGCGGGAGGCCGACATGGCATTCGACAAGACGACCCTTGAAGCGCTGCGCGCCAAATATGGCGACGGTCATGGCGGCAGCATCCACGACCCGGAATTCCGCGCCGTCGCCGACAAGATCTTCAATGCGGCCGGCACCCGCGCGGCCCCTTATGCCGGCGTGCCGACCCTGCTCGACGCGCCGCTGAAAGAAGTCGATGCGGAAAACCCCGATTTCGGCGACCTTCAGGTGGCCCTGATCGGCGTGCCCATGGATCTCGGCGTCACCAACCGTCCCGGCTCCCGCTTCGGGCCGCGGGCGCTGCGCACCATCGAGCGCGTCGGCCCCTATAATCACGTCCTGAAGACGGCCCCCGTCTTCGAGATGAAGGTGGCCGATATCGGCGACGTGCCGTTCAGAAGCCGCTACCGGCTGGAACTCAGCCACGAGGATATCGAAAAACGCATCGCGCAGGTCGTCGATGCCGGCGTCATTCCGCTGTCCGTCGGCGGCGATCACTCGATCACCCATCCAATCCTCAGGGCCGTCGGCCGCGACCGGCCGGTCGGCATGATCCATATCGACGCCCATTGCGATACCGGCGGCGCCTATGACCTTACCAAATTCCATCATGGCGGCCCGTTCCGCAATGCCGTGCTGGACGGCGTGCTCGATCCGACGCGGGTGATCCAGATCGGCATCCGTGGGGCGGCCGAATATCTGTGGGAATTTTCCTACGAGAGCGGCATGACCGTCATCCATGCCGAAGAGATCGGAAAAATGGGGATCGACAAGGTGATCGAGAAGGCCCGCGCCGTCGTCGGCGACGGCCCGACCTATCTCTCCTTCGATATCGACAGCCTCGACCCGGCCTACGCACCCGGCACCGGCACGCCCGAGATCGGCGGGCTCACCAGCCGGCAGGCGCTCGATATCCTGCATGGATTGAAGGGCCTCAACTTTGTCGGTGGCGACGTCGTCGAAGTCGCACCGCAATACGATACGACGACCAACACCGCCCATGCCGGCGCGCAGATGCTGTTCGAGATCCTGAGCCTCATCCGCTTCAGCCCCGCACTGTGATATCCGTTCGCGCCGGCGGCCCTGACCGCTCTGCCGGCGCGATCGACGCTTGTTCCCGGCCTCAGAATCCTTATGACTGGATGAGGACCACGGCACGCTCGTGGCGCCTGCCAGGCATGACAAGACAAAGGGAACAGCGTGGCGCAGACAGATATTTCCGTGAAGGCCGCGTCCTCCACCAAGGGCATGGTCGCAACGCCCCATTGGCTGGCGACCGAGGCCGGCGCCAAGGTTTTGAAGCGCGGCGGCAATGCCATCGAGGCGATTGTGGCTGCCGGCGCAGCACTTTCGGTGCTTTATCCGCATTTCTGCGGGCTCGGCGGCGACGCGATCTGGATCACCGCCGACCGCTCGGGCAAGGCAAAAGCCTTCATGGGCATCGGTCATGGGGCAGAGGAGGCCGGTGCGGCTTTGGCAGGTCTGTCCGCCATTCCCGCCCGCGGGCCGCTCTCGACGCTTCTGACTGCCTGTCTGGTGGATAGCTGGGACAAGGTGCTTGTCCATTCCAGAAGCGAATGGCAGGGCAAGGAAACGCTTGCCGCCCTGCTCGATGACGCGATCACGTTAGCGGACGATGGCTTTGCCACAAGCCCGTCACAGAGTTTCTGGTATCGCTTCCGGCAGGATGAGGTCGCCGGATGGCCGGGCTTTACCGAAACATTCGCGGCGGACGGCATGCAGCGCCAGCCGGCGCTGGCGAAAACGCTGCGCGCCATCGCCGACAAGGGTGTTCGCGACTTCTATGAGGGCGAGCTGGCCGCGAGGATCATCGCCGGGCTGCAAGCCGCCGGTTCCCCGCTGACGTCAAAGGATCTCGCCGCCACCGCGACCCGCATCGAGACGCCGCTGTCGATCGATTATCGCGGGCTCACGCTTCTCGCCCCGCCGCCGCCGACGCAAGGTGTAACCACGCTCGGCATCATGGGCGTTCTCGCCGGCTTCGACATGGCCGGCCTCGATTACCGCAGTGCAGATTATTACCATCACCTTGTGGAGGCCGTGAAACAGGCCTTTCTCGACCGTCCGGCGATCGCCGATCCGCTGTTTGCGACGGTCGATACCGATCGCCTGCTCAATCCAGACCGACTTGGTGCAAAAACCCGCGCCATCGATCCGGCGCAGGCGCTGCCATGGCCGCAGACGTTCAAGCCGGGCGACACGGCGTTTCTGTCGGCCACCGACAGCGAAGGCCGCAGCGTCTCGATGCTGCAAAGCCTCTATTTCGACTGGGGAAGCGGCGTCGTTGCCGGCGATACCGGCATTCTCTGGCAGAACCGCGGCGCAGCCTTCAGCCTCGACCCGGCGTCACCAAATGCCTATGCGCCGGGAAAGCGGCCCTTCTATACGCTCAATCCCGGCATGGCGCTGAAGGATGGCCGTCCGCATCTTCTCTATGGCACGCAGGGCGCCGATGGCCAGCCGCAGACGCTGGCGCTGATCCTGTCGCTGATGATCGACCATGGGCTCGACCCGCTCGCAGCGCTGTCGCAGCCGCGCTTCCTGCTCGGCAAAACATTCTCCGATGCAACGGACAGTTTGAAGATCGAGGCGAATGTCGGTGACGGCGTCGTGGACGGACTTTCGGCAATCGGCCACGCGGTAAGCCGTATCGATGCCTTCAGCCAGCTCGGCGGACAGGCGGGCGTCATCCGCATATCGGACGAGGGCCGCATCGATGGCGCACACGACCCGCGCAGCGATGGCGGGGCAATGGGAATCTGACATGAGCATACCGGCTTTCGATCTGATGATCCGCAACGCCCGGCTGAACGATCGCCAACTTGACCAGGCGCGGTTAGGCGAGGCCCAGTTTAACGAGCCCCCGCTTGGCAAGGCCGAATTTGACAACGCCAGCAGTGTCGACATCGCCATTCGCGGCGGTCGGATCGCGGCTATCGGCCACGGCCTTGCGGGCACGGCAAGTATGATCGTCGAGGCAGCCGGTGCCTTCGCCTGCACAGGCTTCACCGATAGCCACGTCCACCTGGACAAGGCCTGCATCCTCGACCGCTGCACGATCTGCGAGGGGACGCTTGGCGAAGCGGTGCGCGAGACAGCGCGCGCCAAGACAGGCTTCACCGAGGAAGACGTCTACGCCCGCGCCGCCCGCGTGGTCGAAAAGGCCATCGTCAACGGCACGATGCGGATGCGCACCTTCGTCGAGATCGATCCGCGCGCCGGCATGCGCTCGTTCGAAGCGATCAAGCGGATCCGCTCGGATTACGCCTTTGCGATCGATATCGAGATCTGCGCCTTTGCGCAGGAGGGGCTTACCAACGAGATGGAAACCTACGCCATGCTCGATGAAGCATTGGCCACCGGCGCCGATCTCGTCGGCGGCGCACCCTATGTCGATCCGGACCCGAGGGGGCATATCGGGCTGATCTTCGATCTGGCGCAGAAGCATGACGTGGCCGTCGATTTCCATCTCGATTTCGACCTTTTGCCGGAAAAGAGCAATCTCGACGCCGTTATCGGGGAAACCATCGGACGAGGCTGGCAGGGTCGTGTGGCGCTCGGCCACATGACCAGCCTGTCCGCCATGCCCCCGGCAGACATGATGGCGCTGGCGCCGCGATTGAAAGAGGCCGGGATCGCCATCACCATTCTCCCCGCCACCGATCTCTTCCTCAATGGTCGCAGTTACGACCATCTGGTGCCGCGCGGCGTCACACCCGCGCACCGTCTGGCGGCGGAAGGCGTCCTTGCCTCCATCGCCACCAACAACGTCCTGAACCCGTTCACCCCCTATGGCGACGCCTCGCTGATCCGCATGGCGAACCTCTATGCCAATGTGGCGCAAATTTCCCGCGACGAGGACATGGCGATGGCCTTCGACATGATCGGCCGTCTGCCGTCGAAAATCCTCGGCGCTCCGCATGGGCTGCGGGTTGGGGAAAGGGCTGACATCATTCTTCTGGATTGCAGCGCGGCCGAAGACGCCATTCGCGAAAATGCGCGCGTTTTCTGGGGCTGCAAGAACGGTCGGCCGACATTCGAGGCACCCAGGCCCGTCATCCTCAAAGGGTAAGGCCTGTCGCGGGACGTACCGGATCGCGGGTGAGACGACCAGCTTTGGCGCCTGCTCGCCATCCGCGCATTTGACGCATTGAACTTTGTCTCGAGACAGCGTAGGCGTGACCCTGAAGCCATATGGGCAGGGTCGATGAAACGCGGTCATAGCCAAATTTCCAGCTGGATGGTGCGCATCTTCTGCGCCATCGCTCTGGCGTTCGGCGGACTCGCGTCCGGCTCCCTCCCGATTGATGCCGAACTTCCATCAGCTGCCGACCAGCAGACGGCGGATCTGGCGGCCTATATCCTTCCAGACGGAACGATCCCCACCCTTTGCGTTACCGTCAACGACGATCAGGGCGTGAAGCACGGCACGACGGGGCATCTTCATGGCTGCGATGCCTGCGAAATCACCCTGGTCGCCTTCCTTCTGCCGGAGCCCCCGACAGGACCGTCCTTCGTGGCCCGCCATGTGCCACAGACCATTCTTGCGCCTTCCGCACCTGTGATATTTGCACGGGCGCACCCGCCCAATGCCAATCCGCGCGCGCCGCCGCTGGCCGATCTTTTGGCCTGAGGCCAGTCCCCGCACGCCGCCGGCAAGGCGCCTTCGGCCGGCCCGCCTCCACACGATCACCATCTCTTTCGCCAGCACGGCCCGTAAGCATCGGCGCCCGGCTGCAATGAACAAATGGGGCCGATGCCCCGGAAAGATACCAGCATGTCAAGATTTCTCCGCGCATTCCCCGTCGCCGGCCTCATCATGCTTGCGGCCGCCGGTCAGGCATTTGCCCACGCGCATTTGAAGGCCTCCACCCCGGCCGATAAGGCGTCTGCCGCCGCACCCGCCGAAATCAACCTCGGCTTCACCGAGGCGCTCGACCTGAAATTCAGCGGCATCGCCGTCGTCGGCGCAGACAAGACCGACGTCGCCCTTGGCGATGCGGTGCTGAAGGATGACGGCAAAACGCTGGCGGCTCCCGTCAGCGCCAGGCTTGCGCCCGGCGCCTATACGGTCAACTGGCACGTCCTGTCGGTCGATGGCCACAAGACCAATGGCAGTTTCACCTTCACCGTCACCCCCTGATGACGGCCGATACGGTCTTTACCGGCCTGAGATTTGTCTTCGATTGCTCGGCGCTGCTCCTCTGGGGCAGCGCCATCTATCTGCGTGTGCTGGTGGAGCCAGCATTGTCGGAGAGGATCTGGCGACAGATGAGGCCGTTGCGCATCGCAGCCTCATGGCTCATCTGCGCAGCGACCATCGCTGCGCTTCCCGTCCGCACCGCCATGCTCGGCAATGGCTGGCCGGACGCGGCCGATGGTGCCATGATGCTCGACGTCCTGTTCCACACCGGCGTCGGCACAGCCTGGATCTGGCAGGCTCTCGGCGCGCTCGCTCTGGCGTCGTCATCGGCCTTTTCCGATCCACGGAACCGCATGATGGTCACGGCACTTGCTGCCGGCTTTCTGCTGACTGGCCTTGCAACGATCGGCCATGCAGCCATGCACGCCGGAATTTTCGGGTTCGTCCACAAGGCGAGCGACGTGCTGCATCTTCTGTCCGTCGGAAGCTGGGTGGGCGCGCTGATCCCGGTTTTCCTGATCCTGCGCCCCGCCTGCGCCGGAATATTCGCCGCCGAATGCCGTATCGCATTGATCCGCTTCTCGACCGCCGGCCACGTCGCGGTCGCAGTCGCGCTGCTGACCGGCGTCATCAATACCCTGATGATCGTCGGAGGCCCTCCCACCGACTGGTCGACGCCCTACCAGATGCTCCTGTCGCTGAAGATCGCAGCTGTCTGCATGATGCTGGCACTGGCGCTCGCCAACCGCTACCTCATCGTTCCCAGGCTTTCCCGCCGGCCGGAGGCAATGGCATGGCTGCGGGCAGGCACGTTGGCGGAAGTCGCCATTGCCCTGGCCGTCGTCGGTCTGGTTGCCATTTTCGGCATGCTCGAACCGTTCCCGTAACAGCGATCTACAACCAAACGTGATAAGCTGACTGCGGGAACAATCCGCATCACCATGCGTAGTAGCACATGGACCGGAGCGGACGCTGTCTCGTCAATGTCTGGCTCGTGTCCTCAGGGCCGTCGCCCTCGTGCCGGGCCTGCCGCATCGATAACGGGAGAAAGCCATGTCCGCAGAATGGCCGATGTTCATCATGCAGTCGATCGCCGTTTTCACACTCGTCGGTGCCCTGTTCATCAGGGCTTGACCGCCAGCTTTTGCACATCCGTATCTCCGCGCCCCTGAGGTGACGGGGATGCGGAGCGTGTTGGCGAACGCTCCACCATGCCTGCAAACGCAGATCGGGCGCACCTTTCGGCACGCCCGATCCAATGGGTTTCAAAGTGTCAGTTCTCAGACTTCGGCGGTCGGCTTTGCGTCCGTGCCGCCGGCAGCCGTTGCGTCCTTCTGCCCGCCCTTGAAGATCTTGCGTACGGTGACGAAGAGCAGCGGGATGAAGAAGACGCCGAGAACGGTGGCGGAGATCATGCCGCCCATCACGCCGATACCGATCGAGTTCTGGCTTCCCGAACCTGCACCATTGGCAATCGCAAGCGGCATAACACCGAGGATGAAGGCAAGCGACGTCATTAGGATCGGGCGAAGACGCATGCGGGCCGCATCGACGGTCGCCTCGATCAAGCCCTTGCCGTGGCTCTGTTGCTCGATCGCAAACTCGACGATGAGGATGGCGTTCTTCGCTGCAAGACCGATCGTCGTCAACAGGCCAACCTTGAAGTAGACGTCGTTCGACTGGCCGAAGATCGTTGCAGCAACCAGCGCGCCGAAGATACCGATCGGAACCGACAGCATGACGGCGAACGGGATCGACCAGCTTTCATAGAGTGCTGCAAGCGCCAGGAAGACGACGAGGATCGAGATCGCGTAAAGCTGGCTTGCCTGATTGCCCGAGAGGCGTTCCTGGGCCGAAAGACTGGTCCATTCATGGCTGAAGCCGGCCGGCAGCTGACCGACCAGCTGGTCGATCGTGCTCATCGCATCGCCCGAGGACACGCCGGCTGCCGGCTGGCCCTGGATTTCGACGGCCGACGAGCCGTTATAGCGTTCCAGACGCGGCGAGCCGAAGGTCCAGTGACCGGTGGCAAAGGCCGAGAACGGCACCATGTCGCCATCCGAGTTGCGCACATACCAGCGACCGAGATCGTCCGGCTGCATGCGGAAGTTGGCGTCGCCCTGGACATAGACCTTCTTGACGCGACCACGGTCGATGAAGTCGTTGACGTAGGAACCACCCCAAGCGGCCGACAGCGTCGAGTCGATGTCGGACAGGGTGACATTGAGCGCGCTCGCCTTTTCCTGATCGATATCGATCTGGTATTGCGGCGTGTCCTCCTGGCCGTTCGGACGCGTGCCGACGAGGCTCGTGTTCTTGGACGCAGCCCCGAGCAGCTGATTGCGCGCGGCCATCAAAGCATCGTGGCCGGCATTGTTCATGTCCTTCAGGTAGAAGTCGAAGCCGGCATTGCTGCCGAAGCCTGGAATGGCCGGCGGCGCAAGCACGAAGACGCTCGCATCGCGGATCTTCGCCAGAGCCTTCATCGCGCGGCCGGCAACGGCCTGAGCCTTCGATTCCGGCGAGGTGCGCTTGTCGAAATCGTTGAGCTTGATGAACGCGAGGCCGACATTCTGGCCCTGACCGCCGAAGCCGAAGCCGGAGACGCCCATGACGCCCGTGACATACTGCTTTTCCTGGGTCTGGTAGTAGTCGGTGACTTCCTTCAGCACCTTGTTCGTGCGGTCCTGGGTAGCACCGACCGGCAGCTGGATGCTGGTGATCAGGATGCCCTGGTCTTCCTGCGGCAGGAAGGAGCTCGGAAGCTTGGCGAACAGGTAGCCGGCGGCAGCCGTGACGAGAACGAACAGCACGAGGAAGATCGGCGAACGCTTCAGAATGCCGCCGACGCTGCGCTGGTAGCCATTGGCGCTTCGGTCGAAATTGCGGTTGAACCAGCCGAACAGACCACGCTTCTTGGCGCCATGCTTCGGCTTTTTCAGGATCGTGGCGCAAAGCGCCGGCGTGAGGATCAAGGCGACGATGACCGAGAGGATCATCGCCGAGACGATCGTGACCGAGAACTGCCGGTAGATGACGCCGACGGAACCAGAGAAGAACGCCATCGGAATGAACACGGCCGACAGAACGGTGGCGATACCGATCAGCGCGCCGGTGATTTCGTTCATCGATTTGATGGTCGCCTCACGCGGCGACAGATCCTCTTCCTCCATCACGCGTTCGACGTTTTCGACGACGACGATCGCATCGTCCACCAGAAGGCCGATGGCGAGCACCATGCCGAACATGGTGAGCGTATTGATGGAATAGCCGAAGAAGGACAGGATGCCGAACGTGCCGAGAAGAACGATCGGAACCGCGAGTGTCGGGATCAGCGTTGCACGGATGCTCTGCAGGAAGACGAACATCACGACGAAGACGAGCACGATCGCCTCGAACAGCGTCTTGACCACGTCTTCGATCGACAGTTTGACGAACGGCGTCGTATCGTAGGGATAGACGACCTCGACATTCGGCGGCAGGGTCTGCTTCAGGGTGCCGATCGCGCTTTCGACCGCTTCGGCCGTATCGATGGCGTTGGCGCCCGATGCCAGCATGATGGCAAGACCGGCCGAGGGGCTGTTATTGTATGTGCTGGCGGTGTTGTAGCTTTCGGCACCGAGTTCAACACGGGCAACGTCGTTCAGGCGAACCAGCGACCCGCCGCTATTGCTCTTCAGAATGATGTTGTTGAACTGTTCCGGCGTCTGCAGACGGCTCTTGGCCGTCACGGTCGCGTTGAGCTGCTGGCCCTTGACGGCCGGAAGCGCACCCACCTGGCCGGCGGAGACCTGCGTATTCTGCGCCTCGATGGCAGACACCACATCCGATGTCATCAGCGAGTATTTCTGCAGCTTGTCGGGATCGAGCCAGATGCGCATCGCGTAGCCGGAACCGAAGAGCTGCGTGTCGCCGACGCCGGGAACGCGCTTCAACGTGTCGTTCAGGGTCGAGTTGACGTAGTCGGCAAGGTCGTTGGCGTTCAGCTTGCCGTCGGTGGACACGAAGCCGATGACCATCAGGAAGTTGGACGTGGACTTCGAGACGGTCAGACCGTTCTGCTGCACCGATGTCGGCAGCTGCGCCTGGACGAGCTGCAGCTTGTTCTGCACCTGCATCTGCGCCGTGTCGGCATTGGCCTTGTTGTTGAATGTCAGCGAGATCGAGGCCTGACCCGTCGAGGTCGAGGTCGACGTCATGTAGTCGAGATTGTCGATCCCGGTCATGCCCTGCTCGATGACCTTGGTCACCGAGTTTTCGACCGTTTGCGCATCGGCACCCGAATAGGTGCCGGTGATGCGAACGGTGGTCGGCGCGATCTGCGGATATTGCGAGATCGAGAGCGAGAGGATGGAAAGGGCGCCCGCCAGCATGATGATGATGGCGATCACCCAGGCGAAAATCGGCCTGTCGATGAAAAAGCGAGACATTTGGATCTACCTCACTTCACGGAGCCGGTGGTGACGCTCTTGTCGACGCCATCAGCCATGCCCTGCTCGGTGCTCTTGGCCTTGCCGGTGTCGGACACCTGGCCATTGTCGGCATCGATCGTCACCTCGTCGGCGGTCACGTCCTGGCCGTCGCGCACGCGCTGCGAGCCTTCGACGATCACGCGGTCGCCGTCCTTGACGCCGTCGCGCACCAGCCAGCTGCTGCCGATATTGCGTTCGGTCTTGAGAACGCGCTGCTGCACCTTGCCGTCGGCGGAGACGAACATGGCGACCGGCTCACCCTTGGTGTTGTGGCTGACGGCGCGCTGCGGCACGAGGAAGCTGTTTTCCGCCACGCCTTCCTCGATGGAGGCACGGACATACATGCCCGGCAGGAGAATGCGATCCGGGTTCGGGAAGACGACGCGTACGGTGACGGTGCCGACGGTTTCCGCAACGGCGGCCTCGAGGAATTCCAGCTTGCCGACCTGATCATAGGTCGAGCCGTCTTCAAGCGTCAGATGGACCGTGACGTTTTCGCCGGAGGTCTTCAACCGTCCGTCTGCGACAGCCTTGCGGAACTGCAGAAGATTGGTCGAAGACTGCGTGACATCGACATTCATCGGGTCGAGCTTGCGGATGGTCGTCAGAACCGTCGTCTGGTCTGCCGTCACCAGTGCGCCGACCGTGACATTCGATGCATCGACGCGGCCGTCGATCGGCGCGCGGATTTTCGTGTAATCGAGATTGATACGCGCTGTTTCCAGCGAGGCCCTGGCGGATGCGACATCGGCATTCGCCTGCACAAGGGTCGCGTTGGCGTCGTCGAAATCCTGCTGGCTCACGGCATTCTGGGCACTCAGGCCCTTGTAGCGGTCAAGCTTGGCCTGCGCGCTCGGAACGGCGCCCTGTGCCTTCTGAAGTGCAGCGGCGGCGCTGTCATAGGACGCCTGGTAGGTGGCAGGATCGATCTCGTAGAGAACGTCGCCGGCCTTGACTTCACTGCCTTCCTTGAAGTTGCGCTGGCGGATGATGCCGCCGACCTGCGGGCGGACTTCGGCGACAAGCGAGGCCGAGGTGCGGCCCGGCAAGGTCGCCGTGATGGCAACCGACTTCGGATGCAGCGTCACCGCGCTCACCTCCGGCTTTGCCATCGCGGTTGCGGGCGCCTTCGTTTCAGATTGGTTGCAGCTCGCCAACAGAATGACCGTAGCGAGGCTCAAACCGATGCGGACTGGTGTAGCGCGATGGTTGCGGGGCACTTCACGTTCTCTCATATTTATGGTACTTGCTCGTACCAATATTATAGCAGACTGAATTTTGTCAATCACATGGCATAGGCCACCGATGAGCGTCACATCATGTACGGCAGCAAACGAAATAGGCAAGCGCGGACGTGGACGCCCGAAAACGCAAGGCGACAGCCAGCGGCGTGAAGAGATTATCCGCACGGCACGAAATACCTTCATCGAACTCGGTTACACCGGTACGACGACCGACATCGTGGCACAGCGCTGCCATATTTCCAAGCAGACGCTCTATCGCCTTTTCGCCAGCAAGGCGGAGCTTTTTGCCGCCATTGTCGCCGACCATCGCCAGCTGATGCTCGAATTGCCGAGGCCGGCAGACGAAACCGTCAGCGGAACGGACGATGTGGCGGACGTGCTGGAAAAGATATTCATGATCAACATCACCGACGAGCGCAAACGGGAACGTGATGCGTTCATCCAATTCGTGATCAAGGATTCAGAGCAAATACCGGAGCTGGTCGAGGTTCTGCACCGCGAAGGTGCCGACAAGTCGATGGCCGAACTGGCCGACTGGCTTGCCGAACAGGCAACGGCTGGCCGTGTTTCGATCGCAGATCCGATGAGCGGCGCGAGAATGTTGATGGACATGCTCTTCGGCGCCATGGCCGGGCCGCTCAGCCGCAACTGGCCGAACCGCGAAAAAAGGACAACCCATATGCGAAGTTGCATTGCCATTTTCGTACGCGGTTCGGCGCCCTGAAGCGCCGATCCGCGTTTGTAGCATTATGGCGTCAGACCGACAGAGGGTCGATCTCGACTGCCCCGCCGTCACGGGCGCTCTGAAGCGCGGCAATGCCGCAGAGAACCGACATGGCGCCGGCGCGTGAGCCGGCCCGCTGTCTGAGCCGGTCGTTGGAGCCCGGCTTGAAGATCATGTCGCGCATTCGGTTGTCGCCGCCGTAATGGCCGCCCGGCTCATGCGGGATCCAGATGCGCTCGACGCCGCCGCCGAAGCTCTTGATCAGGACGATCTCGTCGGCCGGCGGCTCCGTCCAGGGCTGCTTTTCGTACTGGCGCAGCTCGATGCGGCCGCGATGACCGTTGAACGCGATATGATGGCCCTCGATCGGCATGTAGGTATTGAGCGAATAGGACACCTGCACGCCGCTCCTGTAGCGGATTGCTGCCGTCATCGTATCGGGAATGTCGATCTCCTCGCGATAGACGCAGCCGTCGCGCATATAGCCGTCGACGGTCGATGGATCCTCGTAGAGCGCATCGAGAAACGGATCGGCGGAAAGATCGAGATAATAGTCGCACTCGCCCTTATGCGGACAGATCTTGCAGCGCGGACCGCGGAACGGGCCGTTCTTGCCATAATGCAGCAACTGCGCCTGCGCCTTCACCTCGACGGGATCGGAATCGAGATACCAGTTGAGAAGGTCGAAATGGTGGGTCGCCTTGTGGACGAAGAGGCTGCCCGAGCGGGCGGTGAACGCATGCCAGCGGCGAAAATAATCGGCGCCGTGATTGTTATCGAGATACCAGTGGAAGTCGACGGAGGTGACATCGCCGATTGCGCCTTCCTCGATCAGTTCCTTGATCCGCGAGGACGTGGGGGCAAAACGATAGTTGAACGACACGTCAACCCGGCGGCCGGTACGGGCTTCCGCCTCGCGGATGCGGGCGATCTTGTCGCGCGTCGTCGTCATCGGTTTTTCGCTGATCACGTCGGCGCCGGCCTCCAGGGCCTTGACGATGATATCGTCATGGGTGTCGTCGGGCGTGCAGACGATGACGAGATCCGGCTTCAGCTCCGCCATCATCAGGTCGAAATCCGCGTAGAGCGGCGCATTCGAGCCGATCATGCTCCGCGCCCGCTCCGCGCGCATGAGATTGAGGTCGCAGATGCCGACGAGTTCGACATAGTCGCTCCATCCGGCAAGGAGATCCTGCCCCCACATGGTCGTGCCGCGATTGCCCGTCCCGACCAAAGCATAACGCCGTCTCTGCGTCACCTGTAGCATAGCCCTCTTCCTTTCGCTTGATCTGCCTGTTCACGCCGCAGCCGAGCCTGTGCCCGGCTGGCAGACGCTTGCGTAACGCTCGACGATGACGGACAGCACCTCGTCCACCGGACGCGCCTGCCAGCGATGCGAGAAGATCTCGACTTCCTGCGGCCCGAAAAAGCCGGCTGCCTCGATCATCTTGCGGAAACGCGGCAGGTCGATCACGCCGTCGCCCATCATGCCGCGATCGTTGAGCGGGTCGGTCGTCGGCACCAGCCAGTCGCAGATGTGATGTGCGAAAATCTGTCCGTTGCGCCCGGCCCGCGCGACCTGCGCTTCCAGATCCGGGTCCCACCAGACATGATAGACATCGATGGCGACGCCGACACCGCCGCCAAGCGCATCGCAGAGATCGAGCGACTGTTTGAGCGTATTGAGGCAGGCGCGATCGGCTGCATAGAAGGGATGCAGCGGTTCGAGCGCCAGCTTGACGCCGGCCTGTCTCGCATAGGGCAGGATGTCCGCCATACCCTCGGCCACCATCGCACGCGCGCCGGCAATGTCTCTGGAGCCTTTCGGCAAACCGCCGACGACCATGACGAGGCAATCCGCCTTCAGCGCCGCCGCCTCGTCGATCGCCCGTCTGTTATCGTCGATCGCCGCGCGGCGTCCGGCAGCGTCGGGTGCCGGAAAAAAGCCGCCACGGCAATGGCCGGTGACCTTCAACCCGTTCGACGCCACGATACGCGCTGCCTCATCGAGCCCGGCTGCTGCGACATGCTCGCGCCAGGGCGAAATCGCCGTAATGCCATGCCGCAGGCACGCATCGACGATCTCGCCAAACGTGCCGCCCTGCCGCACGGTGGCGAAATTGATCGACAGATTTTCCAGTGATGTTTTCTGGCCCGACATACGAAACTCCTCCAACGGATATTTCCGGTCTTCCTTCATTGCCATTCCGCGCCCGTCTCCCGCAGGGCACGGAAACCATCTCAAAGCGCCGCGAAGGTCGCCGCTGCGGCGGTTGCCGCCACGCCAAGGCCGGTGCTCGCATTGACGGAGGTCAGATCGATCCGCCCGTCACGCACCACCAGCCGCGGCCGGCCATCCACGCCCGGCCGATAGAGATCGGAATGGGCTGCAAGCCATGCCCGGCTTTCTTCATCGCCCGCACCGCTCATGCCATCGACATAATGGTGGCCGTTGCGCTCGATATGGCCGAGGTTCAGCAGGCCGGCGAGCGCCAGATCCTGTTGCAGGGCGATGCCGGCCTGTGTCGTCAGATCTTCGGCCGACATGAAATAGCCGCCGCCGTCTTCCGCATTCCATTTTTTGACGCGGGCAGCATTCAGGACGGCGCGGTAAAAACCCTTGCAGGATTTTGACGAGATGCCCTTGTAGCCCTGCGCGCGCGCAAGGAGAAACGCGTCCGGTTCACCATCGGATTCGTCGATTTCCAGCGCCACCTTTTTCGAAAAATCGGCAATGGAGGTGGAAAGCGCCAGCGAGCGCGCAATCGGCTGCTCGATGAAGAGAACCGAGCGGCGCAGGCGCTCAAGTGCAGGCTCCGCCTCGATCAGGGCAACCAGTTCGGCAAGTGGCGCCTCGCCGGTAAACTGCTCGTTGCCGTCCATCGTGGCGCGGTAGTCCGGCAGCCGGTCGAGCACCGCGGCAACCGCCTTCAATCGTTCGACATCGGCCTCGGGATTGCCGGAAAGCTTGATCTTGAAGTGGTCGATGCCATAGGTGGCGATCTCCTCTTCCAGGCATTCCGGCAAGCCGTCGTTGAGCCGGTCGCCCGTCATCTGCGCCTTGGTCAGGAAATCCGCATAGCCGACCGTGTGGCGCAATTTGAGCGAGGCGGAAGGCTTGAGCCCCGCCAGAAAGGCGGGAAGGTCGAAACCGGCAAGATCCGGCATCGTCGAATGGTCGATGCCCGGCAGGTTGGCGGCAATCGCTGCACCGACGGGGACTTTTTCCAGCCGGCTCAGGGCATCGAGGATGGCGCGATCGACCAGCGCCAATCCGAAGGATGCGATGAGCCCGTTCAGGCCGGCTTCCGCCGCGAGCCGGTGCTGCTCAGGCTCGATCTGCGCATGCAACCGGAAAGCGGCTGCAGCATCTGCCGAGGAGACGAGGTCGACGGCGATGTCGAGCGACTTGCGCAACTGCGCCTCGTTATCGGCATTGCTCAAATCCGGGTTCTTGTCGAACCATTTCGGCACCATAAGCTCGGCCGCATAACCGGTCGCCACCCGGCCGAGATCGTCTTCCACGATCAGCTCGATAAAGATCTGCGAAGCTTCACGTACGGTGGCCGCGCCGAAGCGGAACGGCAGGCGCATGGAAAGCCGTCGCTCGCAGATATCGGCCTGCCTGACCCTCAATCGTCTCGGGCTCTCCATTTTAATGTACGCCCCTGACTGCGAGAAAGGCTTTCATCCGGCGCGTTGCGATATCGGGATCATCCAGCGCATTGGCCTTGTCCGCCAGACGGAAGAGTTCGGCGAAATGCAGCGTCGAGCGCGTCCCCTCCTGCCCGCCGACCATGGTGAAATGATCCTGCAAGCCGTTGAGATAGGCCAGAAACACCACGCCGGTCTTGTAGAAGCGAGTGGGCGCCTTGAATATGTGCCGCGACAGCGCCACCGTCGGCTCCAGCACGTCGAAGAACTCGTTATCGGCGCCGCGCTTGAGGCTGGCGAGCGCCTGCGAGGCCGCCGGTGCAATCGCGTCGAATATGCCGAGCAGCGCATCGGAATGGCCTTGGTCGTCGCCGGCGATCAACTCCGCATAGTTGAAGTCGTCGCCGGTATACATCCGCACGCCTGACGGCAGTCGCCGGCGCATCAGGATTTCCTTCTCCTTCGACAGGAGCGAGATCTTGATCCCGTCGATCTTGTCGACATTGTCGGTGATCATCTGCAGGCAGGTATCCATCGCCTCCATGTGATCGGCAGAACCCCAATAGCCCGATAGCGCCGGATCGAACATCTCGCCGAGCCAGTGGATGATGACCTTGCCGCGCGCCTGCGACAGGACCCGTCTGTAGGTGGAGAGATAATCGTCCGGCGAGCGGGCTGAGCGGGCAAGAGCGCGGCTCGCCATCAGAATCACGCGGCCACCCTCGCCTTCGACGAATTCCAGCTGTTCCAGATAGGCAGAGACGATTTCCTCAAGACCGTAGGCCTGATCGCCGAGATGATCTGTGCCGACGCCGCAGGCGATCAACGCATCCTTGCGGGTCGCAGCCTCCTTGAGCGAACGGCGGATCAGCTCTTGCGCATCCGGCCAGCCAAGGCCCATGCCGCGCTGCGCGGTGTCCATGGCCTCGGCCACGCCGAGACCGAGATCCCAGAGGCGGTGACGGAAGCGAAGCGTCGCCTCCCAGTCGATCGCCGGTGTCAGCCAGGGATCGTTTTCGGCAAAGGGATCGGCCACGACATGGCCGGCGGCAAACGCCACGCGGTTGAAATCGCCTGGCCCACGTTTCGCAAGCGGGATTGGCGTTCCCGTCAGCTGGTAAGCGGCAATACTGCGATCCGGGTTCGGAAGCTGGAGCGACGTCATGATCGCCCCCTCAGCTCAGCGCCGGAACATCGAGCCAGCGGCGTTCCTTCCAGGATTTCAACCCGAGTTCGGCAAGCTGGACGCCCTTGACGCCTTCCATCAGGCCATAAGGCCACGGCCCGCCTTCCACGACATGGCGCAGGAACATTTCCCACTGCGCCTTGAAGCCGTTGTCATAGGTGATGTTGTCGGGCACTTCCTGCCAGGTCTTGTAGAAGTCGATGGTCTGCGGCTGGTCCGGGTTCCAGACCGGCTTCGGCGTTGCCGTGCGCGGCTGAATGAAGCATTTCGTCAGACCGGCAACGGCCGAGCCATGCGTGCCATCGACCTGAAACGTCACGAGATCGTCGCGGCGCACCCGCACCGCCCAGGACGAGTTGATCTGGGCGATGACACCGCCTTCAAGCTCGAAGGTCGCGTAGGCGGCATCGTCCGCATCCGCCTTGTAGGCATTGCCCTGCTCATCGACGCGCTGCGGAATATGCGTGGCGCCGAGGCAGCTGACGGACTTGACCGCGCCGAAGAGATTGTCGAGCACATAGCGCCAATGGCAGAGCATATCGAGAATGATACCGCCGCCATCATTGACCCGGTAGTTCCACGAGGGGCGCTGCGCCGGCTGCCAGTCACCCTCGAAAACCCAGTAGCCGAACTCGCCGCGCACCGAGAGGATTTTGCCGAAGAAGCCGGAATCGCGCAGCATGGCAAGCTTGCGCAGGCCGGGCAGAAACAGCTTGTCCTGCACCACGCCGTGCTTGATCCCGGCCTTTTCGGCCAGTCGCACGACGTCGAGCGCTTCTTCCACCGAATCCGAGATCGGTTTTTCGCAATAGACATGCTTGCCGGCGCGGATCGCCTTGGTCAGCAGGCTGCCGCGCATCTGGGTCGTGCCGGCGTCGAAGAAGATCGTATCGTCGGGATTGGCAAGTGCCGCATCGAGATCGGTCGTATAGCGCTCGATGCGGTGCTTTTTGGCGATTTCCTCGATCTTGGCGCCGTTGCGACCGACGATGATCGGGTCGACCATCAGCTTCTCGCCGTTCGTCAGCGTGAGACCGCCCTGATCGCGGATCGCAAGGATCGAGCGAACGAGATGCTGGTTATAGCCCATGCGTCCGGTGACGCCGTGCATGATGATGCCGAGACGTTGCATGCTTTTCCTCCTCCCGTGAACCGCCTCTCCCATGGGGAAGACAACGGTCTCCACTTCAAACAGATGGTCGTTTCGGGAACGGGCCTGCGCCCTTGGCTGTCAGACATTTGTCAGACAGCCTCCTCCTACAGATCCTGAAACGTATTTTGTAACTGTTTGGTTATTTGAAACGACGAACCGACCATTCTGTCAAGCCGCTTTTTGACCGCCTGCCAAGAAAAGCGGATACGGGCACCGGTTCGTTCAGCGCACGGCCCTGACCGTCGCCAGAACCGTCTCGACGATATGCTGCCCCCAACGCTCCAACTCTGCCGGGGCGACGAGATCGCGCTGGAAGATGGTCGAAAGCGTGTAGCGGTTCGACAGGTAGAAAGAGCCAAGCGAGGCGATCGTCACATAGACATCGACGGGGTCGAGGCCCGAGCGGAACACACCCTCGGCGATACCGCGCTGCAGCACATTTTCGAGCTCGGAAATAAAATTCGAGTGCATTTCCGCAACCGTTCTCGATTGCCTAAGATAACGCGCCTGATTGAGGTTTTCCGTCGCCAGAATGCTAAGAAATTCAGGGTGATCGAGAAAATAATGCCAGGTGAAGAGCGCTAGTTCGCGCAAGCCTTCCTCGGGTGGCTTGCGCGCGAGATCAAGCCGTCTTTCGGCGTTGCGGATATGCTGGTAGGCATCCTCCAGAACCGCGAGATAAAGCGCATCCTTATCGCCAAAGTAGTGATAAATCATACGCTTGTTGGTTCCCGCACGCCGTGCGACGACATCCACTCTGGCGCCCGCAAGCCCCTTCAGCGCCACTTCCCGCCGGGCGGCTTCAAGGATCGCCGCACGCGTGCGCTCCGGGTTTCGCACCTGCGAAACATTCCGCCGGCGTTTGGGCTTTTCTTCGTTTTGCACTGCGGCGGAGCCGCTTTTTACCGTGTCAGCCATTCTGGAAATCCCGCTTGACATGGGTCGTTTTCGATGTTCCCATGTAACCAGATAGTTATAAAACGGCAATATGTCGTTTGCAGTCATCGTAAATTTGGCAGTCGATATGGGAGGAGTTGCCAATGTCTATGATGCTTGACAGGAGAAGTGCGCTTATTGGCGGGCTTTCCTTGGTGTCGCTTGCCGCGACAGGTGTACCGGCGTTTGCGCAGGCCGCAAGGCTTCGCATGATGTGGTGGGGCTCTCAGGAGCGTGCCGACCGCACCAACAAGGCAATCGCCGCCTTCAAGACCGTGAAACCGGATATCACGATAGCAGGCGAATTTGCCGGCTGGAGCGATTACTGGCCACGGCTTGCCACGCAGGTCGCGGGCCGCAATGCCCCCGACATCATCCAGATGGATTACCGCTATATCTTCGAATATGCCCGTCGCGGGGCACTTGCACCACTCGACGATTATCTCGGCAAGGGCCTGAAGATCGACGATTTCGGCAAGCCGAACATCGATTCCGGCCGTGTCGACGGCAAGCTGTTCGGCATCAACCTGGGCGTCAATTCCTCGACCGTCATCTATGACAAGGCGGCATGGGAAAAGACCGGCGCCAAGGCGCCGAGCCTCGGGCAGACCTGGGAGGAGTTTGCCGAGAATGCCATTGCCTTCGGCAAGAAGAAGCCGAAGCCCGGCTATTTCGCCACCGCCGACGCAAGCGGTCTCGAACCGAGCTTCGAAAACTATCTGCGCCAGAAGAACAAGGCCCTTTACGCCGAAGACGGGGGCCTCGGCTATGAACCGGCTGACGTGACGGCATGGTTCAAGATGTGGGCGGACATGCGCAAGGCAGGCGGTTGCGTGCCGGCCGATGTCCAGGCGCTCGATCAGCTCAACATCGAAACCAACCCGCTGACGACGGGCAAGGCCGCCACCGCCTTTGCCCATTCGAACCAGTTCGTCGGATACCAGGCGCTAAACAAGTCCAAGCTGGCGCTGACGGCCTATCCGAAGCTCAGCGCATCGGGGCCTTCAGGCCACTACATGAAGCCTTCGATGCTGGTGAGCATTTCGGCAACGAGCAACAATATCGAGAATGCCGTCGCCTTCTCGAACTTTCTGGTTGCCGCCCCCGAAGGGGTCGACCTGCTCGGCGTCGAGCGCGGCGTGCCGGCCTCGACCGCCATGCGCGACCAGCTGACGGCCAAGCTCGACGACATCAGCAAGGCGATGGTGGAATATATCGCAGCCGTCACGCCGATTGCCGGGCCGCTTCCGATCAGCCCGCCGCAGGGTGCCGGTGAACTGGCCTTCGTGCTGACACGCATCAGCCAGGAAGTCTCCTTCGGCCGCATCACACCGGAACAGGGTGGCGAGCGGATGGTCAGCGAAGCCAAGAACACCCTGGCGCGGAAATAGGCCATGGCAGTTCATTCCGAAATCTTGAAGGAGAGCCGCGCTGCGGCTCTCCCCGGGAAAGGCGTATTCCGGCGCATGTTCGATCGCAATGCGCCGGGCTACATCTTTCTCCTGCCCTGGCTGATCGGCTTTTTCGGGCTGACGCTCGGGCCGGCGCTCGCCTCGCTCTATCTGTCGTTCACCAATTACGACCTGTTGCGCGCACCCGACTGGGTGGGCGCGGCCAATTACGTCAGGATCGTCACCGACGATGCGAAATTCGGTGCCGCGATGCGGGTGACGTTCACCTATGTCCTCCTGTCCGTACCGCTGAAACTTGCCTTCGCGCTGGCTGTAGCCATGGCCTTCAATCGCGGCCTTCGCGGTCTGACGATCTACCGCGCGATCTTCTACCTGCCCTCGCTTCTCGGCACGAGCGTCGCCATCGCCGTTCTCTGGCGGCAGCTGTTTGCCTCCGACGGTCTCGTCAACATGATGCTGTGGCAGCTCTTCGGCTATGAAGGCCCAAGCTGGATCTCGAACCCGGATTATGCGCTCTATACGCTGGTTCTGCTCTCCGTCTGGCAGTTCGGCTCGCCGATGATCATCTTCCTCGCCGGTCTGAGGCAGATCCCGGCCGACATGTACGAGGCCGCCGAAATCGACGGTGCCGGCAAGGTACGGCAGTTCCTGAAGATCACCCTGCCGCTTCTGACCCCCGTCATCTTCTTCAACGCGGTGATCCAGACGATAGAGGCATTCAAGGCTTTCACGCCCGCCTTCATCATCTCGGAAGGCACGGGCGGCCCGATCAACTCGACGCTGTTCTACACGCTCTATCTCTATCAGGAGGCCTTCGGCTTCTTCCGCATGGGATATGCCTCGGCGCTGGCCTGGATCCTCGTCGTCATCATCTCGCTGTTCACCGCGTTCTCCTTCCTCGGCGCACGCTACTGGGTGCATTACGATGACTGACGCCTCTCACGCCTCCATCCCCGCGCGCGGCGCCTCAAATGGCCCGCAGCGTTCGCCGGTCAAATCGGTTTTCCTGCATGCGATACTGATCCTCTGTTCATTCGGCATGCTCTACCCGATCCTGTGGATGATCTCGGGCTCCTTTCGCCCGCAGGACGAACTGTTCGGTTCGTCTTCGCTCATCCCGTCTGCGCTTGATCTCGGCGGCTACATCCGCGGATGGACGGGTCTGCAGGTAAGTTTCGGCCAGTTCTTCTGGAACTCGCTGATGATCTCGGTTCTGGCGACGATCGGCAATGTCGCGGGCTGTTCGCTTGCAGCCTTCGCTTTCGCGCGGCTGCGGTTTGCCGGCCGGAACTTCTGGTTCGCACTGATGCTCGGCACGCTGATGCTGCCCTATCACGTCGTGCTCATCCCCCAATATATCCTGTTCCTGCATCTCGGGTGGGTAAACACGCCGCTGCCGCTGATCATTCCGAAATATCTGGCGACGGATGCCTTCTTCATCTTCCTGATGGTGCAGTTCTTCCGCGGCATTCCCCGCGAACTGGACGAGGCCGCCGTGATGGATGGCTGCAGCCCCTTCCGCATCTACTGGAAGATCATGCTGCCGCTGTCTTCGCCGGTTCTGGCGACGGCTGCGATCTTCTCCTTCATCTGGACTTGGGACGATTTCTTCGGCCCGCTCATCTATCTCAACGACATCAACACCTACACGGTGCAGCTTGGCCTGCGCTCCTTCGTCGACTCGACCGGAAGCTCCGACTGGACGGCGCTGTTTGCCATGTCCAACCTGTCGCTCATTCCCGTCTTCCTGTTCTTCCTGTTCTTCCAGCGACTGCTGATCGAAGGCATCGCGACAACCGGTATGAAACGCTGACAATCCGAAAGTCTATCCGATGAAACCCGTTCGTTTTTCCGTAGTAGGCATCAACCACAACCATATCTTCGGGCAGGTGAACTGCCTGATCGCGGCCGGTGCCGAGTTCGTCGGCTTCCACGCCGCAGAAGACGATCTCGCCGCCGAATTTTCCGGCATCTACCCCTATGTGCAACGCTATGACGATCCGCGCCGCGCCTATGACGACCCGCAGATCGACCTGATCGTCACGGCCGCCATCCCCGCCGACCGCGCAGCGATCGCGCTTGCGGCCATGCGCGCGGATAAGGATGTCATGACCGACAAGCCGGGCATGACCACCCTCGACCAGCTCACGGAAATCCGGCGGGTGCAGAAGGAAACCGGCCGGATCTTCTCCGTCCTTTATTCCGAACATTTCGAAAACCGTGCCACCGTGAAGGCCGGCGAGCTGGTGGCGGCGGGGGCGATCGGCAAGGTCGTCTCGACTGCCGGCTTCGGCCCGCACCGGATGCGCCCAGCCTCGCGTCCCGCATGGTTTTTCGAGCGGGAGCGATATGGCGGCATCCTCGTCGACATCGCCTCGCATCAATGCGAGCAGTTCCTGTTCTTCACCGGGGCAGACGCCGCCGAGATCCTGTCAGCGAGCGTCGGCAACCGCGCCCATCCGCAATGGCCGGGGCTTCAGGATAGCGGCGACATCCATTTGTCGACGGGCAATGCCACCGGCTTCATCCGCGTCGACTGGTTCACGCCCGACGGTCTGCCGACCTGGGGCGACGGGCGCCTGTTCATCACCGGGACGCAGGGCATGATCGAATTGCGCAAATATGTCGATATCGCCGGAAGGCCGGGGGGCGATCACCTGTTCCTGACGGATGCGACGGGCGTCACCCATATCGACTGCGCAGACGTGGCACTGCCTTACGGCCCGCAGCTGGTTGCCGATATCCGCGACCGCACGGAAACGGCGATGCCGCAGGCGCGGTGCTTTGCGGCCATGGAAATCGCTCTCAAGGCACAGGCCAGGGCCGAAGCCCAGATTTCGGGAGGTGCACATGCCTAAGCGCTTCAAGGTCGGCATCATCGGCTGCGGCATCGGCAAATCGCATATCGTCGAAGGCTATGTGCCGCATGCCGACAAGTTCGAGGTGGCGACCCTCTGCGATCTCGACGAGACGCGCCTCAACGCCGTGGCCGACGAATTTTCCATCGCCGGCCGCACCCGCTCATCCGACGAGTTGATGGCCGATCCCGAGATCGACATCATCGACATCTGCACCCCGCCGGCCATCCACACCAAGCTCGTGCTGCAGGCACTGGCCGCAGGCAAGCATGTGGTGTGCGAAAAACCGCTCACCGGCTCGCTTGCCGAGGTGGACGCCGTGCGCCGGGCGGAAAAGGAGGCCAAGGGCCTGCTGATGCCGATCTTCCAGTATCGCTACGGCGACGGCGCACAAGAGGCCAAGCGCATCATCGAGGCAGGCCTTGCCGGCAAGCCCTATGTGGCAACGGCCGAGACCTATTGGCGCCGCACATCGGACTATTACGACAATCCGTGGCGTGGCCGCTGGGCGACCGAACTCGGTGGGGTATTGATGACCCACGCGATCCATCTGCATGACATGCTGACCTATCTGCTGGGGCCGATCGAGCGGGTGTTCGCCCGCGCCGACACCCGCGTTAACACGATCGAGGTGGAGGACTGCGTTTCGGCGAGCCTGCTGATGCAGAGCGGCGCGCTCGCCTCTCTGACGGCGACGCTCGGGGCGGCGGAAGAGACGAGCCGCCTGCATCTCGCCTTCGAGAATGTGACGATCGAAAGCAACCACGCGGCCTATTCGCCCGGCGACGGCCCGTGGAAGATCGTTGCGACGAACGACGAAACCCGCAAGGCGATCGACACGCTTCTGGCGGACACGAAACCGGTCGGCCGGCGCTTCAACGGTCAGATGGAAGCCTTCTACCACGCTCTGGTCAGCGGCGAAAAACCGCCCGTCACGAGCGAGGATGCCCGCCGTTCGCTGGAACTGGTGACCGCCATCTATCATTCGCGCGACACGCATTCGGACGTGGTGCTGCCGATCACCGAAGCACATCCGAAATATCAGAGCTGGCGGCCCTGAACCGGGCACCCTCGGGAGGAGATTTCCACATGGCAAGCACGATCACGCTCGACAAGATCCAGAAACGCTACGGGGCGCTGCCCGTCATCCATGGCGTCGATCTCAAGATCGAGCCGGGAGAATTCACCGTCTTCGTCGGCCCGTCCGGCTGCGGCAAGTCCACGCTGTTGCGCATGATCGCCGGATTGGAGGAGATTTCCGGCGGTGAATTGCGCATTGACGGCGTGCGCGTCAATGAGACGGCTGCCTCCAAGCGCGGCATTGCGATGGTCTTCCAGTCCTATGCGCTCTATCCGCATATGAGCGTCTACAAGAACCTCTCCTTCGGGCTCGAAACCGCGGGCCTTCCCAAGGCGGAGATCGAAAAGCGGGTGAAGCGGGCCGCCGATATCCTGCAGATCGAACCGCTTCTGCAGCGCCGGCCGAAAGCGCTGTCCGGCGGCCAGCGCCAGCGCGTCGCGATCGGCCGGGCGATCGTCCGCGAGCCGGGCATTTTCCTGTTCGACGAACCCCTCTCCAACCTCGATGCGGAACTGCGCGTGCAGATGCGCGTCGAACTGTCGAAACTGCACCAGCGGCTCGGCAGCACGATGATCTACGTCACCCATGACCAGGTGGAAGCGATGACCATGGCCGACAAGATCGTCGTTCTGCGCGACGGGCGCATCATGCAGGCCGGCCGGCCGCTCGACCTCTACAACAATCCCGCCAACCAGTTCGTCGCCGGCTTTATCGGCTCGCCGAAGATGAACTTTCTCTCCGCTCGCCTCGATCAGAAGGATGCATCGCGCCGCACGATCGAGATCGGCGGCAAGCGGATCGCGCTGGAGCGGCCGATCACCGCCAAGGAAGGCGAGCCGCTGACGTTCGGACTGCGCCCCGAACACATCCAGGCCGACGATGCCGGCATTTCTCTCGGCGGGGGATCGGTGCAGCTCGTCGAACATCTCGGCGGCTCGACGGTTGTCTATGCCAACACCCAGGACGGTCAGGCTGCCACCGTCCTTCTCGACGGCCAGCGTCCGATCCGCATCGGCGAGACCATCCCGCTCTTCTTCGATCCGGCCAAGACACATATTTTCGGCACGGACGGCCGCAGGGTCTGACCGGGCATCCGGCTGATCGTGCGACCATTGGCCGATGCCGTCGGTATTGCGAGATAAAATCGGCTTCAAGGTGCGGTGTCGGAGCATCGCATCTCCATTCCGGCCGACGAAATTTCGTATTCAAAAACCATATAATTCTACTTTAATTATAATATCGAATTATATTGCAGTGCGGCAAGGCCGATGAAACTATGGCCGGACAACAAGGGTCGTTCAAAGGCCCGAACCGCCAGTAGGAGAACATTGATGAACCGCATTATGAAAGCCGGTCTTGCCGGCTTCGCGACTCTTTTTGCCTGCAGCCCCGCCTTTGCGATCGGCGATACGATCAAGACCGCGATCGACGCCACGTTCGCGCCGCATGCCATGCCGACCCTCGATGGCAAGCTGGAAGGTTTCAACGTCGACCTGATCAACCTGATCGGCGACCGTCTCGGCAAGAAGGTGGAGCTGACCGGCGCGCAGTTTTCGAGCCTCGTACCCGCCCTGCAGGCCGGCACCTACGATTTCCTCGCAGCCCCCGTTACCGTGAACAAGGAACGCTCTGCCAACCTTCTCTTCACCGAGGGGTTCATGGACACCAATTTCAGCTTCACGGTTCCGGCAAACGCCCCCGACTACAAGACACTCGAAGACTTCAAGGGCAAGACGATCGCCGTCAACAAGGGCTCGGCCTACGAAAGCTTCCTGCGCGACAAGGAAAAGGATTACGGCTGGAAGGTCGAGAGCTACGGCACCAATTCGGATGCCATGGCCGCCGTTCTCTCCGGCCGCGCCGACGCCAACCTTTCGGGCAATACCACGGCCGCATGGTCGGTGAAGAAAAACCCGAAGCTGAAGCTCTCCTACGAATATGCGACCGGCCTAGTCTGGGCTTTCCCTTTCCGTAAGGGTGATGAAAAGGACCGCGATCTCGTCGAAAAGGCTCTCGAATGCCTGAAGCTCGACGGCTCGATGGCCAAGCTTTCGGAAAAATGGTTCGGCGTCACGCCGGTTGCCGGAACGACGATCGTCACCCCGACCAAGGGTTTTGGTACGCCGGGCTTCGAGGGTTACGTGGATGACGACCACAAGCCATCCTGTGACAACCTGAAGTAACGCGCGTCGCGGACGGGCGGGACCTCCCACCTGCCCGTCCGCAGCCTTACCCTGACCGAAAGACCCTGACCGATGCCCGACTTGACGACGTTTCAGCCACCGGCGGATGTCGGATCGACCCTGTTTGACGATGACGTCTCAGCCATCATCCGACGCCTGATCCGCCAGGGCAGACCCGATAATCCGATCGCTTTCTACGGCTCCTCGTCCTTTCTGTTCTGGACACGGCTGTGTGAGGATCTCGGCACGACACGGGCCGTCAATCTGGGCTTCGGCGGCGGCACCAACGCCACCGCGCTGCATTATTTCGACCGCCTCCTTCTGCCGCTTCGCCCGTCGAAAATAGTGCTCTATTTCGGCGAGAACGACATTTCGAACGACGGCCTGACCGGACGGTCGACCTTCACGCGCTTCGAGGCACTCATCGCCAGGATCAGACAGAGCTTTGGCGCAATCCCGGTTTTCTGCCTGTCGACGAAGCAGAGCCCTGGCAAGTGGATCTATGCGGATGAAGTCAACGAGTTCAACACACTCGTTGCTGCCGCATGTGCTTCAGCCGACAACCTTCACTATGTCGATATCTGCTCCGTCCTGATGGGCGAGAACGGCAAGCCGATGAGCCGCTATTTCATCGCGGACAAGGTGCACGTCAACGACGGCGGCTACGGCCTGTGGGCGCGTATCCTGAAACAGACACCCGGATTGCTCGACTGAGCCTGATGCCCGCAAGCCGTGCTTGCCTAAGATGGCCGGCACAGGCTTTCGTATTTGAAATTCGTATAATTCAACTATGATTATAATTCCGAATTATATTGCGCCGCAGCGATAGTTGATAAAAATAAGCGCAGATAACAGGGCCATCCAAGGCCCGGTCCGCCAGTAGGAGAACATTGATGAACCGCATGATGAAGGCCGGTCTTGCCGGCTTCGTGACCCTTTTTGCCTGTAGCCCGGCTTTTGCAATGGGTGATACGATCAAGACCGCGCTCGACGGCACATTCGCGCCGCACGCCATGCCGACGCTGGATGGCAAGGTCGAAGGCTTCAACGTCGATCTCGCCAATCTGATCGGCGAACGGCTCGGCAAGAAGGTGGACATTACCGCCGCGCAGTTCTCCAGTCTCATTCCGGGCCTGCAGGCCGGAACCTATGATTTCCTGGCCGCACCGGTGAATGTCAACAAGGAGCGCGCCGCGAGCCTTCTCTTCACCGAAGGCTTCATGGATTCCAATTTCAGCTTCACGGTGCCCGCCAGCGCGCCCGATTACAAGACGCTCGAAGACTTCAAGGGCAAGACGATAGCCGTCAACAAGGGCTCGTCCTACGAGAGCTTCCTCAAGGACCGCGAGAAGGAATACGGCTGGAAGGTCGAAGCCTACAGCACCAATACCGATGCCGTTTCCGCCGTCATGACCGGCCGCGCGGATGCCAATCTGGCCGGCACGACGGTTGCCGCCTGGGCCGTCAAGAAGAACGCGCGCCTGAAGCTTTCCTACGAATATCAGACCGGTCAGGTCGTCGCGCTCTCCTTCCGCAAGGGCGATGAGAAGAACCGCGATCTCGTCGATAAGGCACTGGAATGCCTGAAGGTCGATGGCTCGATGGCCAAGCTCTCGGAAAAATGGTTCGGCTTCACGCCGGTTGCCGGAACGACGATCGTCACGCCTTCCAAGGGTTACGGCACACCCGGTTTCGACGGCTATACCGACGATGACCACAAGCCGTCCTGTGACAACCTGAAATGACGCATGACGCGGGCGAACGGGATATCTCCTCGCCCGCGCGCACATTCCACTGAGAGAATAAAGCCGGCCTCGACACTGTCGGGCCGTGCCTGCCGGAGTAGCCCATGGCCAATCGCCCGATGCTGGAAATCGCCGCGCTGGAAAAGCGTTTCGGTTCCAACACGATCCTGAAGAACATCGACCTGAAAGTGGCGGAGGGCGAGCTCGTTTTCGTCATCGGCCCGTCGGGTTCCGGCAAAAGCACGATGCTGCGCTGTTGCAACCGGCTGGAAGAGCCGACATCCGGCGACATCATCGTCGATGGCCGCAACATCATGCAGGGCACCAGCCGCGATCTCGACAGGATGCGGCTTCAGGTGGGCATGGTGTTCCAGGGCTTTCACCTCTATCCGCATATGAGCGTTCTGAAGAACGTCACGCTGGCACAGCGCAAGGCGTTGAAGCGGACGAAGGCGGAAGCTGACGCCCGCGCCATGGACATGCTGGAACGTGTCGGCATGGAGCATAAGGCAGACGCCTACCCGGCCGAATTGTCCGGCGGCCAGCAACAGCGCGTCGCAATCGCCCGCGCGCTGGCGCTCGATCCCAAGGTCATGCTCTTCGACGAGCCGACATCGGCGCTCGACCCGGAACTCGTCGGTTCCGTCCTGAAAGTCATGAAAGATCTGCGCGCCAAGGGCATGACCATGCTCGTCGTCAGTCATGAGATGGGCTTTGCCCGCGAAACGGCCGATCGCGTTGTGTTCATGGATGGCGGCGTAATCGTCGAGGAGGGCACGCCCGAGCAGATTTTCGGCGCACCGCAGGCGGAACGCACCAAAGCTTTCCTGTCGCGCGTTTCCGGTTGAGGCGACGGCATGGATCGCTTCCTTCAAACCTTCTTCAACCCGGTGGTCGCGGCGAAATACGCGCCCGACATCATTGCCGGGATATGGGTGACGCTCGAGATTGCGGCAGCCGTCATCATTGCCGGCATCGGGCTCGGCCTGCTGCTTGCCTGCCTGCGCGCGTATCGCATCAAGGTCTTGAACTTCTTCATCATCTGCTTTGCCGATATCTTTCGTGCGCTGCCGCCGCTTGTCGTCATCCTCATTCTCTATTTCGGCTTCCCGTCGATCGGCATTCGCCTCTCCGGCCCGATGGTGCTGTTCATCGTTCTGTCGCTGACGCTGGCCGCCTTTGCCGAGGAAATCTTCTGGGCCGGTTTCTCTTCCGTGGAAAAAGGCCAGTGGGAGGCAGGGATCGCAACAGGCCTCGGCTTTTCGCGTACGCTTGTCTATATCGCGCTTCCCCAGGCCGTGCGCCTCGCCTTTCCGCCGCTCGTCAACCGCGTGCTGGCGATCACCAAGATGACGGCCCTCGGCTCGCCGATCGGCGTTTCCGAAATCCTCTCCAGCGCCACGACGGCGCAGAGCTTTTCCGGCAGCGCCACACCCCTCACCATGTCAGTCGCCGCTTATCTCGCCATTTTCGTGCCGATGGTGATCGTCGCCCGGTGGCTCGAAGGCCGTACGGCCTGGAAGAAGCGATAGGAGATGGAAATGGATAGTCTCCTCGACCAGTTCTTCAATCTGGACGTCATGCGCCAGTCCCTGCCGCTCCTCCTCAATGGCCTGTGGATGACCCTGCAGCTGTGCTGCGCCGTCATTCTGCTTGGCCTTGTCGGCGGGCTTGTCGTGGCACTCGGCAATATGAGCCCGCGCCGCTGGGTCCGCTGGCCGGCCGTCGTCTACACCGACCTTTTTCGTGCCCTGCCGCCGCTGGTGCTGCTGATCTTCATCTATTCCGGCCTGCCCTTTGCCGGGATCAACGTCTCGCCGTTTACCGCCGTCGTCATCGCCTTCCTCCTCAACAACTCCTCCTATTATGCGGAGGTCTACCGCGCCGGCCTCATCTCCGTGCCGAAGGGACAGGCGGAAGCGGCCAAGGCGACCGGTCTTAGCAAGGCACAAGCGCTGATCCATGTGATCCTGCCGCAGGCAATCCGCAATGTCCTGCCGGATCTCCTTTCCAACACGGTCGAGGTGGTGAAGCTCACCTCGCTCGCCTCGGTCATCTCGCTGTCGGAGCTGCTCTACAGCGCCAACATGGCCCGCTCCGTCACCTACAATGCCTCGCCTCTCGTGCTGGCGGCGCTGATTTACCTCATCCTGCTCTGGCCGCTGGTGCGGCTTGTCAGCCACTTCCAGCGGCGGCTTGCCGCCTGATCGCATCGAAAGGATTGAACCATGACCGTCATGAAGATTGCAGGCGCCCAGCTCGGTGCCATCCAGAAGGCCGACAGCCGCGAAAAAGTCGTCGCCCGCATGATCGCCCTGCTCGAAGAGGCAGCCTCCAAGGGCGCCGAAATGGTCGTCTATCCGGAACTGGCGCTCACCACCTTTTTTCCGCGCTGGTACATGGAAGACTGGAACGAGGTGGACACCTGGTTCGAGCGCGAGATGCCGAACGGCGCCACCATGCCGCTCTTCGAGCGCGCCCGAGATCTCAATGTCGCAATCACCTTCGGTTATGCCGAACTGACGCCCGACGGACACCACTTCAACACGTCGATCGTCACCAACCGCAAGGGCGAGATCGTCGGGAAATACCGCAAGATCCATCTGCCGGGCCATTCCGAATACGATACCGAGCGCGCCTTCCAGCATCTGGAAAAGCGCTATTTCGAGCCGGGCGATCTCGGCTTCAATGTCTGGCGCAACGAAGGCGTCGTCATGGGAATGGCGATCTGCAACGACCGCCGCTGGCCGGAAACCTTCCGTTGCCTCGGCCTGCAGGGCGTCGAGCTGGTAACGATCGGCTACAACACGCCTTCCGTGAACGCCCAGATGAGCGCCGAAGGCTTGGAAAAGCGCCTGTTCCATTCGGAACTCTCGCTGCAGGCGGGCGCCTACCAGAACGCCACTTTCGTCGCCGGCATCGCCAAGGCGGGCGTTGAAGACGGCAATCCGTTGATGGGCGGATCCGTCATCGTCGATCCCGATGGCTTCGTTCTCGCCCGCGCCACGACGGAGGAAGACGAACTCATTCTGGCCGATTGCGACTTCTCCAAATGCGCCTTCGGCAAGTCGACGATCTTCGATTTCGACCGCCATCGCCGTATCGAGCACTATGGCCGCATCACTGCGCAGACCGGCGTCATTCTGGAAGTGTGAGGGTTGAAACCATGAGCGAATTCGACACAGTCATCCATGGCGGACGCATTGCGACCGCCTCCGACGTCTTCGATGCCGATATCGGCATCAAGGACGGCCGGATCGCCGCAATCGCCGAGAAGATTACCGGCGGCGAGCGCCGGATCGACGCCTCGGGCAAGCTCGTGCTGCCGGGTGGGATCGAGGCGCATGCCCATATCGCCCAGGAAAGCTCGACCGGTCTGATGACCGCAGACGACTATTATTCCGGCTCGGTATCGGCAGCCTTCGGCGGCAATTCCTCCTTCATTCCGTTTGCCGCCCAGCATCGCGGCCAGCCGATTGCGGACGTGATCAAGACCTATGACGATCGCGCCGCACCGAACTCGGTTCTCGACTATTCCTACCACCTGATCATCTCCGATCCTTCGGCATCGGTGCTGGAGGAACTGCCGGGCGTGTTTGCCCGCGGCATCACCTCGTTCAAGGTGTTCATGACCTATGACCTCATGAACATCGGCGATGGCGGCATGCTGGATATCCTGACGGTTGCCAGGCAGCATGGCGCGCTCACCATGGTTCATGCCGAAAACAACGACATGGTCAAATGGATGAACAAGCGGCTGGCCGCGGCCGGCCTCACCGCGCCGAAATACCATGCCGTCAGCCGCCCGGAACTGGCGGAAGAAGAAGCCATCAACCGCGCCGTCTCGCTTGCCAAACTCGTCGATGCCGCCCTCTTCATCGTCCATGTCTCGACGGCCGGCGGCGCTGCCATCGTCCAGCGCGAGAAGCTTGCCGGCACCAAGCTGTTTGCCGAGACCTGCCCGCAATATCTGGCTTTGACGCTCGACGATCTCGACCGCCCCGGCATGGAGGGCGCGAAATTCATCTGCTCGCCGCCGGTGCGCGATGCAGCGACGCAATCCATCCTCTGGCGCCATGTCCAGTCGGGCACGTTCGAAAGCGTCTCGTCGGATCACGCGCCCTATCGCTTCGATGCCAGCGGCAAGTTCGCCAACGGCGCCGATGCGCCCTATGCCAAGATCGCCAACGGCATGCCGGGCATCGCCATGCGCCTGCCCTATCTCTTCTCGGAGGGTGTCAGCAAGGGTCGCATTACCCTTCAGCAATTCGTGGCGCTCTCCAGCACCAATGCGGCCAAGACCTTCGGCGTTGCGAAAAAGGGCACGATCGCGCCGGGATATGACGCCGATATCGCCATCTGGAACCCGGAAAAGCGCCATGTGGCGACGCTGGCCGACCAGCACGACAATATGGATTTCACCCCCTTCGAAGGCATGGAACTGCAGGGCTGGCCGGAGCTGACGATGAGCCGCGGCGACGTGATCGTCGAGAACGGCGAACTGAAAGCGGCCCGCGGCCGCGGCCGCTTCATTGCCCGCAATCCCGTCGATCTCACCGGCAAACCGGGACATCGCGCGCGCGAACTGGATCCGGCCCGTAATTTCGGCGCGGAGATTGCACCATGACAACAATGGCAAAGCCGAACACGCTCGGGCCGATCCTCGTCATCAATCCGAACAGCTCCGAGGAGGTGACGGAAGGCCTGCGCGGGGCGCTGGCCGGCATGTCATTTCCCGGCGGCCCGGTGATCGAATGCGTCACCATCACCGAAAGCCCGCCCGGCATCATGACCCAACGCGAGGTGGACGAGGCCGGCCTTCGAACCGCAACGCTGATCGAAAGCCGGCCGGATGCATCTGCCTATGTTCTCGCCTGCTATTCGCAGCCGGGGCTCGATCTTGCACGGTCGATCACATCGACCCCTGTCTACGGCATTCAGGATGCCGGCGTTCTGACGGCCATGGCAAGTGCCGATCTTTTCGGCGTCGTTGCCGTCGCCGAAGCGTCGATCCCGCGTCATATGCGTAACCTGCGCCGCCTTGGCGTCGATACCCGGCTTGCCGGCGAGGTCGCCATGACGGGCTCGGTCAGTGTCGCAGAGAGCGGCCATGGCGAGGAAAGCTATTCGGCTCTCAAGGTCGCCGCAGAAAAGCTGCGGCAGATGGGCGCCGGAGCGATCGTTCTCGGCTGCGCCGGCATGTCCGGTCATCGGCTGCGGCTGGAAGACGAACTCGGTGTGCGGGTCATCGACCCGACGCAGGCCGCCGTTGCCATGGCGCTCGGCAACCTGCTATCGCGATAGCCATGAACGAGGCAGAGCAAAAGCCGGATATATCGCTGCGCCTTCTCGAAATCTTCGGCGCGATGATGCGCTGCGAGACGACGGTTGAAGCCGCCGAACAATTGGGGATTTCCCAGCCGGCCGTCTCCAACGGCATCCGCCAGCTGGAGAACCAGCTGGGCGTGACGCTCTTCGAGCGCCTGCACCGGCGGCTGCAACCAACGGAAGAGGCGCTGCTTCTTTTCGAGGATGTTCGGCCCGTCTTCAGCATGCTGCGCAGCTTTTCAACCCGTGCGCGGGCAATCCGACACGGCCTGTCGGGACGCCTCAGGGTCATGTCGACGCCACCGCTCGGCAATACGGTGGCACCGGTGGCGCTGGCGCGGTTTCTGAAGGAACGGCCCGACGTGTCGGTGTCCTACGACGTTCGCCGGCTCGAACATGTGATCGAGGCAGTGCAGAACGGCTCGGCCGATATCGGTCTTGCAGTCGCGCTCGATCGCCATCCCTCAGTCAATATCGAGATCCTGTCGCGCACCCATATGGTCGCCGTGGTGCCGAAGGATCATCCGATCGCCGCACAACGGGAGATCGCCGTCTCGGACCTTCTTGCGCGTGGCTTCATCGGTCTGGAGGCGGAATCGCGCATGGGGCAATTGCTGCGCGACGCGTTCGAGCGCGATGGCGCCGCTTATGATCCGCGGGTCGAAGTGCGCTACTGCGCGACGGCAGCCGTGCTGGCGAATGCCGGCGTCGGCGCCGCCGTCGTCGATCCCTATAGCGCGGCCTATCAGGCAAATGACGGCCTCGTGCAACTGCCCTTCCAGCCGCCCTGCGAGATCACGGCGGTGCTGATCACCCGCAAGGGCGTGCCGCGCTCGCGGCTGCTGCATGGCTTCATCGCCGAACTGAAGCGCGCCGTGGCCGACGCGCTTTGAGCAACCTGACGGCCGCCATCCGCTGCGGCCCCTCATTCAACGCTATCGGATCGTGTCCGAAGGAGAAAACGACGTGTCCCGCATTGTCTATCTGAACGGCGAGTGGCTGCCCGAAGCCGACGCAAAAGTATCCATTTTCGACCGCGGCTTCCTGTTCGCGGACGCCATCTACGAAGTCACCGGCGTCGTCGGCGGCAAACTGATCGAATATGCGGGACATGCCGCACGCCTTGTCCGCTCGACAGCGGAGCTGGGCATCGCCTGCCCCGTGAGTGCCGAAGAACTCTTGGAGATCCACCGCGAGATCGTTCGTCGCAACGCAGTCGAGGAAGGCCTCATCTACCTGCAGATCTCGCGCGGCGCTGCCGACCGCGATTTCGCCTTCCCGAAGGATGCGAAACCGACATTGACGCTGTTTACCCAGAAAAAACCCGTTCTCGACAACCCCAAAGTGGCGACGGGCATTTCGGTGGCGCTGGTACCGGATCTGCGCTGGGGCCGCCGCGACATCAAGACCGTGCAGCTTCTCTACCCGTCGATGGCCAAGATGCAGGCCGTCAGCCAGGGCGCCGAGGATGCATGGCTGGTCGAAGACGGCTTCGTCACCGAAGCAAGCTCCGCCACCGCGCATATCATCACCAAGGCCGGCAAGCTGGTGACACGGCATCTCTCGCACGAGATCCTGCACGGCATCACGCGCGCCAGCGTTCTCGACATCGCCAGGACAGCCGGCATTCCCTATGAGGAACGTCCGTTTACGCCCGAAGAAGCCCATGATGCCGCCGAAGCCTTCGTCTCTTCCGCGACGAGCTTCGTGTTGCCCGTGACCAGGATCGACGGCAAGCCGGTTGGCGACGGACAGCCCGGCGAAACGACACTTCGCCTGCGCGAACTCTATATCCGCGACAAGCTGGCAAGCGCGATCTGAGCGATACCCGTCACGGCCGGTGGAGTGTCTGGAACACCCGCCGGCCGTGACGGGGAGATCGGCGGAAGCATGGCGCGAGCCGACATCTGCGTGTCACAGAGCTCGACTATGACAATTGCACGGGCGTGCAATATCCGTTATTCGATCATCTTCGAGGGCCGGGGGACCATCCTCAAACACTGCGTTGCCGTCGCATTCCTGCTGGTCTGATGGCCGGCACGGCGCGTGCGAATGCCGTCATCAAGATGTCCTGGCCAGCGGCACGGGCATGGTCGAAAGAGGTTCCACGCCCCAATCGCAGCAAGTCAGGATCGGACGACATAACCCCATGCAAGACCAGGAAATGGAGCGCGGCATCTCGGAACGTTTCGGGGCCGCCAAGCGTATCATCCGTGCAGCAGGCCAGATCGCGCTCGAATATTTTGCCAATTACGACGATCTCGAAATCGAGACCAAGACGAGCCGCCAGGACACGGTCAGCGTTGCCGACAAGGAGGTCGAGACCTTCATCCGCGCCGAAATCGCCAAACTCTTTCCGCTCGACGGCCTGATCGGCGAAGAGCATGGCGAGATGGACGGCGACAGCGACTATACCTGGGTCATAGACCCGATAGACGGCACTGCCTGTTTCCTGCATGGACTGAAATCCTGGTGCACCGTGATCGCGCTTCTGAAGAATGGCGAACCGGTTGCCGGACTGATCTACGACGCGACGGGCGATGCGCTGTATTCGGCCGTGCGCGGCTTCGGGGCCTATCGCGACGAGCGACGGATCTCGGTCGATCTTTCGACACCGCTTGCTGGCAGCATGCTGGCGATCGGTGCCAGCCGCCCGGAACAGAGCGCGCAGATCGGCGGCCTGATTGCAGCCGTGCTCGGGGCTGGTGGCGTCTATATGCGCAACGGCTCGGCAGCGCTGACGCTCGCCCATGTGGCCGCCGGCCACTATGGCGGCTATTACGAACCGGCTCTCTCATCCTGGGATTGTCTGGCAGGCCTGCTCATCGTTTCGGAGGCCGGCGGGGTGGCAGATGATTTTCTTGCACACACGAATGTGACAGGTCGCGGCCCGGCTTTTGCAGCGGCACCTCAGGTGGCCGGCGAGTTCCAGGCGCTGATCGCGTCAGGCGTATAAGCACGCCATCGTTGCGCCCCCGGCCCTGTCGGGATAAAAACCGGTTCCCTATTCAACTTCAAGGCGTTAAAGAAAATTCAGGGTGGTTTCCGGCGTCGGAAACCACCTCTGGACGTGTGTCATCCTGCCGCATGAAAACTGCAATGTGGCGCAATTGCGGATAAACCCTGCCTTAAAGAATCCCATGCGAAGTCGGCACATCGCGCGGTCGACCGAAGCATCTCCATCGCAGCCGCATGGCTTATGGCGGTGAATAAGGCAGCGCGCGCCTACCGTGAGACGAAGACTGCGTATCGCGACGGCCCAATGACTGGGCCTTACCCCGTGAATGTTCACATTGACATGGCCCGACATCGTCCCGGCACGGGGGAGCTAGGAGGGTCAACGTTTAAGAGTAGGACTACGCATGTCTTTCCTTCAGAACGCAAAGATCCGAACCAAATTTCTCGCCGTGCTCCTGCCCATCTGCACGATCGGCATCGGTGGCCCGGCCGTCATGTCCTATCAGTTCAATCAGGCCGGACAGACGTATTCAGATTTCATTTCGCATGACAACATGGCAGCGGTCGTCACGACGCGCCTGCCGCTCCAGATGCTGACGGCCACGGCATCGGCCTATCAGGCAATCAACGCTCCGGCGGGCTCCCAGGAGAAGACCAACGCCCAGAAGGCTTACGAAAGTGCCAAGGCGAACCTTCGCTCGCAATCGAATAGCCTGCTGACCATCATCCCGCGCGACACGGACGTGATCAAACAGAACGCTGCGGCAGCCGATCTGATCTTCACCGAGATGGATAAGGCTGTTGCACTCGATCGCGACGGCAAGACACAGGACGCGATCGTTGCCATCAACGGAACAGCGGACGCGATCAAGACATGGCGCGGCACGGTCGGTGGCCGTAACGATGCCAATATCGAGAAAATCATCAAGGAAACGCAGAGCCTCGCCGAACAGACGAGCACGACCGTCGTCACTTCGCTGGTTGCGCTCTGCGTTATTTTCCTCGCCGGCATCCTGGCTGCACTCTTCATCGTCGCACGCGGCATAACCGGCCCGATCGACCGTCTGCGCGGCCGCATGCTGTCGCTGGCTGGCGGCGACACCAAAACGGAGGTCACAGGCCTCACCCGCAAGGACGAGCTGGGCGAGATGGCCAAGGCCGTCGCCATCTTCCGCGACAACGCGCTGGAGGCTCTGCGCCTCGAGGCGGAAGCCGACGCAAACCGCAGCATGTCGGAAAAGGAGCGCATCGAGCGCGAAACCCAGAAGGCGCGTGAAGCCGAGGCGATCAAGTTCGCCGTCGACAACCTGGCGCTTGGCCTCTCGAAATTGTCCGAAGGCGATGTGTCCTACCGTCTCGACCATGCCTTCGTTGCAGGTCTCGATGGCGTTCGCAACGACTTCAACAATTCCGCGGAAAAGCTGGAATCGGCCCTGACGCGGGTTGCCCACAATGCCCGCGGCATCGATGCCGGCGCCAACGAGATCAAGTCGGCAGCGAATGATCTCGCAAAGCGTACCGAACAACAGGCCGCTGCCGTCGAAGAGACCGCCGCCGCCCTCGAACAGATCACCACGACCGTCAAGGACGCGACCCGCCGCGCCCAGGAAGCCGGCGAACTGGTTGCCCGCACCCGCGCCGGTGCAGAGCGTTCGGGCGAAGTCGTCCAGCGTGCCGTCCGTTCGATGGAGCAGATCGAAAAGTCTTCGGGCGAGATCGGCAACATTATCGGCGTGATCGACGAGATCGCCTTCCAGACCAATCTTCTGGCGCTGAATGCCGGTGTGGAAGCCGCACGCGCCGGTGAAGCCGGCAAGGGGTTTGCCGTCGTTGCCCAGGAAGTGCGTGAACTGGCACAGCGTTCGGCGAATGCAGCCAAGGAAATCAAGGCGCTGATCAACGCCTCGAATGCACAGGTTCAGGACGGCGTCGAACTGGTCGGCGAGACCGGCCGGGCGCTTGAAACCATCGTTTCGGAAGTGCAGGAAATCAATCGCCACGTTGCGGCGATCGTCGAAAGCGCCCAGGAACAGTCGTCGGGTCTCCAGCAGATCAACACGGCCGTCAACCAGATGGACCAGGACACGCAGAAGAACGCCTCCATGGTGGAAGAGACGACTGCCGCAACCCACGGTCTTTCGACCGAGGCGGCCTCGCTCAACCAGCTTCTGTCGCTCTTCAAGCTTTCGGGTGCCCAGCAACAGGGCGGCTTCGCCCGTCCTGCAAGCGGCCGCGAGGCACCGGTCGCCTCGCCGGCCCGTTCGCTCGGCAACCGGATTGCCGGCGCCTTTTCCGGCAACGCCGCCCTGAAGAAGGACGAGTGGCAGGAATTTTGATCCGTCTCGATCAGGCCTTGAAGGACGGCGTCGCCCGACGATAGCGGCGATGCCCCATAACTGACGGAAAACGCCGCGCCGGCATGCCCAGCGCGGCGTTTTCTTTACGGGGCTTTCCACGTTGTAGAGTACCGCTTTCCAATGCCTCGGAACCGGGCCACAATCATCAGCGCGCGTAATATGTGCTGGCCGGCAGCGGGAGGCTTGGAGGCTTGGAGGCTTGGAGGCTTGGAGGCTTGGAGGCTTGGAGGCTTGGAGGCTTGGAGGCTTGGAGGCTTGGAGGCTTGGAGGCTTGGAGGCTTGGAGGCTTGGAGGCTTGGAGGCTTGGAGGCTTGGAGGCTTGGCCAGTGGCAGCTGAAGATGGCCGGTGTCAATCGGATATGGCCATCCTGCATGCTGTCCTCCGTCGTCTCCTCGATACGGATCGAGGCGCATAGGGCAGAGCTGAAGGTTCCCCCCGCGATCGCGGATCGCAGGTCATGGTAGGCACTTCACAGCCTCATCCGCGCTTCCGGCGCCCAGTCCGTGGCATTCCTCAGCCGAGGCCTTATCCAAGGAACGAAAAACCCCGGCGGGCAGATGCCGACCGGGGTCTCGTTCGTCGCAAATATGCTGATCCGGTGGGACGGATCAGACGGCCTGCGGGCGTCGGCGTGCGGCAAGCAGGCCGACGATCAGGACCAGGATCACGATGCCGGCGGCGATGCCGACATAGGCGAGCGTCGCGGCATTGGCGATCAGCCAGCTCGGCTTGACGTCACCCGCCACGACCTGCTTCACCTTGGCCTCGGTGACGACGCCATTCGGCATGTTGCCGAAGGTGACGCGGACATAGGTGGTGAGCGCTGCGATCTGCGCCGTGGTCATCTGGCTGGCGAATGCCGGCATGAACGCGTGGCCCGACGGGGTCTTGCGGTCGATGCCGCGCTCGACGACCTGGATCAGGTTGTCGGGGCTATAGGCACGCGCCGTGCCGTTCTTGATCAGCGACGGGCGCATGCCATCGGTCGAGCCTTCGCCATTGATCCCATGGCAGGTGCCGCAGGCGCCGAGATAGAGCGCAGCGCCGTCGGTGACGGATGCATAATCGGCCTTCTGCGCATAGTTGCCCGGCATGGCTTCGACATCGGCGATGTTGATCGCCTTGGCCGAACCGACCGGCGCATCGGCCGCCGTGCCATCGACGGCAGGCACCTTGCGCAGATAGGCAACCATAGCATCGAGATCGGTATCAGACAGATGGCTGAAGCTGTGCTCGACCGCGAGCCCCATATCGCCGGCAGCGGCATGGTTGTTGGCGTTGCCGGTCTTCAGGAAGGCCTTCAGATCCGCATCGCTCCACGAACCGATACCGTTCTTCGACGGGGTGATGTTCGGCGCATTCCAGGTTCCCACCTGACCGCCGGCCAAATGCTGGCTGTCGATCTCGCCCATCAGGTCGTTGCGCGGCGTGTGGCAGGTGGAGCAGTGACCGAGCGTTTCGACCAGTTGCTGTCCGCGCTTCAGCTGATCGCCATCGACCGGAATGGCACCCGCAGCCTTGCCCTCATGCAGGTTGAGAAAGTTCCAACCGATCATCGCGATACGCATGAACGGGAAGGGAAGCTTCGTTTCCGGTGCCGGTGTTGCCTGCGGCGCCACGCTCAGGCGGAAGTAGGAATAGAGCGCCTTGACGTCGTCATCGCTCAAACCTGCATAGGATGTGTAGGGCATGGCCGGATAGAGCCAGCCCTTGCCCGGAGCACGGCCCTTGCGCAGAGCATCGCCGAATTCCTGAAGCGTCCATTTGCCGATGCCGTTGACCGGATCCGGCGAGATGTTGCTGGCATAGATCGCGCCCATCGGGCTTTCGATCGCAAGGCCGCCGGCGGCATTATCACCATGGCAGGCGGCGCAGTCGCCGGCTGTCGCGAGATAATGGCCGCGTTCGACCAGGCTCTGATCGGCGCCGCCGGCATCCTGCGCCTGCGCCACCACTGCCAAACCGCTCATCAGCAGTGCGCCGGCACCAAGGACGAATGTCTTCAACTGGGTCATGATCAGACCTCCGCCGCGATGGTGCGCCCGGCGCGGATGGCAAGCGCCATGCCGGTGAGCGTCGGGTTGACACAGGACGAGGTCGGCATGACGCCGGTCGTGACGAGGAACATGTTGCCATGGTCGTGGCAGCGCAGGTCCGGATCGACGACGGAATCCTTCGGATCTGTCCCCATGATGGTGGTTCCCATCAGATGGTGTTCCGAACTCCAGGCGCCCGGCAGCGTGCGCGGCTTGCCGTTTGTCACCTGAACCCAGTTGACGTAGTCTTCCATCATCTGCGGCAACACGGCGCGGCTGTAATCGCTCAGGCGGTAATGCATCTTGATGCCCGGCAGGCCAAGGCTGTCCTTGTAAGCCGAGTTGATCGAGATCGTGTTGGCCGGATCGGGAAGATCCTCGCTCAGCATCTGCATGGCGACATAGCGGGAGGAACGATCGCGGATCTCGTCGTCCAGCGCCTTGCCGACATACTTCTTCTCGGCTTCAGCACCTCCTCGGTGATCTTCAGCACCGGATAGACGTTCTGGTAGTCGAGACGTGCCGACGGTACTGCCGCGCGGTTCTTCTGGTTGCGGCGCTGCATGATCGAGCCGTGCAGGAACTGGCCGCGGCCGGTCCAGACCGGCTCTTCGGCATAGAAATCCATGTTGAGCACGGGGTGGAACATGACGTTGCGGCCAACCATGCCGGAGCTGTTGGCAAGCTCGTTCATCAGGAGCAGCTTCGGCGTTTCGTAGGCATGGGCTGCGAGAACGATGACCTTGGCCTTGAGCGTCGTGCGGTCGCCCTTCGGCGACAGATAGGAGAGCTCGGTGATGCGGCCCTTGCCATCGACCGTCAGCTTGTCGACGGTGGCGTTCGAGCGCAGTTCGGCGCCTGCGGCAACGGCCTGCTCGATGACATGGACGCCGGAATGCTTGGCGCCGATCGGACAGTTCGGCTGACAGAGATTGTTGCCGATGCAGGCCGGGCGGCCGGCATAGGGCTGCGAGATACGACAGCTCGGGCCGTGCTCGGTGCGATAACCGGCCTTCTCGTACTGAACCTGCAGTTTCTGCACCAGATAGGGCTTGGCTTCCGGCGGCAGCGGATAGGGCTTGGAGCGCGGCGGATACGTATGGCCGAGACCCTGACCGGACAGATCCGCATCGTTATCGCCGTTGACGCCGATCGCGTATTCGGCCTCCGTGAACCACTTTTCGAACTCGTCGTAGCTGAACGGCCAGTCACGACCGATGCCGAACGTGGATTTCAGCTTCATGTCTTCGGGCAGGAGACGCCAGGTCGCACCCGTCCAGTGGCGCGACGTGCCGCCAACGCTGCGCAGCGCGCCGGGAATCTGGCCGACATCGCCAAGATCGGCATCGATATAGCCGGGCGTATAGGTGTTGGGCGCGTAGGGAATATCGCCGAAGGGATCATTCCAGTTAAATTTGCGCGGACTGCGGTGATAGTTGTCGGTGATCTTCCATTCGGCGATCTCCGGACCGGATTCGAGGATGATCACGCTCTTGCCGGCCTTGGCGACCTCAAGCGCGACGAAACCGCCGAGCGAGCCGGAGCCGACGACGATCACGTCTGCATCATATTCAGCCATCTGTCTTTAACTCCGTTCAGTTCTGCGGGACGGCGCCGCTGGCAATCGCCTTGCGTGCGTCTTCGACAGAGGGGTATTTCTTGGTATTGGTGACGTAGAGAACCCAGGCCGGGTCAGGCTTGACGATCTCGGCCGGAGCATCGGTCGGCTGGTAGGACCAGCTCTTGATGTCCTTGGGCAGGGACGAGGTATCGACGCCCTCCGGCGGTGTTTCCCACCAGCCCGGATTGCGATCCGGCGACGACGGACGCGGCCAGGCATCGAGAAACTTCTCGTAAGCCTGCGCTTCGAGGAAGGTGACGAACTCGGCATCGTCCTTCAGGATCGTCGTCGAGGGCGTGCCGACATAACCGACATACCAGGGCTTGGCGATATCGAGCGCGAAGGCGACCTGTTCGGGGGAAAGCGCCGCGAGCGCTGCTTCCCGGTCCTTGCTGGACAGAGCCGTTGCGAGATCCGCAAGCTTTTCGGCAAAGCCGGGCATGCGCTTTGAAAGGATTGCCTCGACGCGTATTGCGACTTCGGGCGACAAACTATTGTTTCCAGTAATAACACGACTGACCTGGAGGATGGCACCGGGATCGGCAGCAGTCGTGGCGGCGCTGGCGGGGAGCGCAGTAAGCAATTGCGCACCGGGCGCAATCAGCGATAGCGATAAAAGAAAATCTCTTCTTTTCATATTGTTGCCTAGATTCCGTGAGCTGACGACAGCTCGGATAGGCGCAGCCGAACAGCACAGCGTCAAGACGGCGCACGGCGCGGACGACCGCGGGCGACAAATTGTCTCCGCGTCAGAGTTGTTTCATCAGAAACGCGTTTGCAGGCATAAAACGGCATATATACTTGGCCATACGTGACAGGATACGCCCTATACATTTTCATTGAATATTTCTGGCGAGGCCGCGCTCTTCCAGGAGCCGTAGACTCACTGCAAGCAAGTAAATACGTCCCCTGACGCAGGTCGCCTGCACCCTGTCGGGTGCCTTCGCAAACCGCGGAGCAAGCCTGGAGGCGTAAGAAGGCACACGAATTGGATCAGGAATGACCCGGAGCACTGGACGCGCGAAACGACCGCCATTGCGGTGCCAAATATACAAAATCCACCAGAGCGTGCATTTCCAGAAAATCCGGGCAAGTAGAAAAAACAATACTGATCACCGGATTTTTATCAGCAACCTCTTGCAGACAATGACAGTTTGGAATGTGCCGGAGCGATTGCCAAGGGCGAGATAATGTACCGCCCGGTTCATGATCTCCCACTCCCTGAACGCTGCGCCTTGGAGGCGAGACAATCATTGAGTGTTTTTGTGAACGCTCTCCGTCCGCTTGATCTCCGGTCTCAACGACCCCACCGGCACGGGGGTGGCCGCAGCCGGCCATCGGCGCGGCCTTGGCGCAGGAGCCTAGCCACTCCGCAACAGGTGATCGAACCGTGGTGGCAAAGCGGTACTGCCTCATGTTTGGGCGAGCCACCCTTTCGTATTGGCGCCGCCGGCGCGTGACATGGTCCTGCTTCCAGTGACAACGATCAAAAAAACGACAGCCCGCCCTTGATCCTGCACAAACTTGCTGCAAATATTTTTATCAAATGGTCAATTTTTGATTGTCCGGTAAATTTTTCCCGATTAAATTTTCCAATGCATTGTTTCCATGTGGTTTTTCAGATCTGGCACGGAGATTGCTCACATCTGATCAACGCGACATCGCGGTCCTGACGGGGCGCGTATCCAATGAGGAGAGAGTGATGGAAGTTGGCATCTTTATTCCCATCGGCAACAACGGGTGGCTCATTTCGGAGAACGCCCCGCAATACAAACCGAGTTTTGCGCTCAACAAGGAGATCGTGCTGAAGGCGGAGCGCTATGGTTTCGACTTCGCGCTATCGATGATCAAGCTGCGCGGCTTCGGCGGCAAGACGGAATTCTGGGATTACAATCTGGAATCCTTCACGCTGATGTCCGGTCTTGCGGCGGTCACCTCGAAGATCAAGCTGTTCGGCACGGCCGCGACCATCGTCATGCCGCCGGCAATCGTCGCGCGCATGGCAACGACGATCGATTCGATCTCCGGCGGCCGGTTCGGCGTCAATCTCGTCACCGGCTGGCAGCGCCCGGAATACAGTCAGATGGGCATGTGGCCCGGCGACGATTATTTCGGCGACCGCTACGCGTATCTGGCGGAATATACCACCGTTCTGAAGGATCTTTTGAAAACCGGCCAGTCGGATTTCAAGGGAAAATTCTTCCAGATGGAGGATTGCCATATGAAGCCCGTGCCGGAAGGCGATGTGAAGCTGGTCTGCGCCGGGTCCTCCAATGCCGGCATGGCATTCTCAGCCGAATACGCCGATTACAGCTTCTGCTTCGGCGTTGGCGTCAACACGCCGACCGCCTTCGCGCCGACCAATGAGCGGCTGCTGGCCGCAACCGAAAAGACCGGCCGCGATGTGCGCTCCTTCGTCTTGACCATGATCCTTGCCGAGGAGCGCTCGCAAGATGCCTGGGCCAAGTGGGAGCATTACAAGGCCGGCGCCGATCAGGAGGCGATCAAGTGGCTCGGTCTGCAAAGTGCCGCCGACACCAAGTCCGGTTCCGACACCAATGTCCGGCACATGTCGAACCCGGTCTCGGCCGTCAACATCAACATGGGCACGCTGATCGGCTCCTATGAAGAGGTTGCCGCCATGCTCGACGAGATGAGCGAAGTGCCCGGCACCGGCGGGGTGATGCTGACATTCGACGATTTCGTTGAAGGGGTCGAGAAATTCGGCCAGCATATCCAGCCGCTGATGAAATGCCGTCAACATATCAAGCCGGTTCTGGAGGCCGCAGAATAATGACCGTCACCACAGGATACCAGCCGAAGAAGAGCGCATTGCAGAGCGTCACACTGCCAGCCCGGCCTGAGCCGATCACGCTCAACCCGTCGGAAACGGCCGTCGTCGTCGTCGATATGCAGAACGCCTATTCGACAGAGGGAGGCTATGTCGATCTGGCCGGCTTCGATATTGCCGGTGCCAAGGGCACGATCGCCAATATCAAGAAGACGCTCGATGCCGCCCGCGCCGCTTCCGTGCCGGTGATCTATTTCCAGAACGGCTGGGACAAGGAATACGTCGAGGCCGGCGGCCCCGGCTCGCCGAACTGGCATAAGTCGAACGCGCTGAAGCATATGCGCGCCAATCCCGAATTGCAGGGCACCCTACTTGCCAAGGGCACGTGGGATTACGCGATCGTCGACGAATTGCAGCCGCAGCCCGGCGACATTCTGGTGCCGAAGACCCGTTACAGCGGCTTCTTCAACACCAATATGGACAGCATTCTGCGCGCCCGCGGCATCCGTAACCTCGTCTTTGTCGGCATTGCCACCAATGTCTGCGTCGAGAGCTCGCTGCGCGACGCCTTCCATCTGGAATATTTCGGCGTGATGCTGGAAGATGCGACGCATCATCTGGGGCCGGAATTCATCCAGCAGGCCACCGTCTACAATGTCGAGAAATTCTTCGGCTGGGTCGCCACCGTCAATGATTTCTGCGGCGCGATCAGCCAGGCGGCCCCCGCCGACGCTGCCGAATAATATCGAAGCATTTCACGTAAGAGGAGCATCCCACTCATGCCGAAATCGATCGTCGTACCCGCCGGCACCCATAAGCCGATCGCGCCCTTTTCACCCGGCACGCTTGCCGATGGTGTCGTCTATGTCTCGGGCACCCTGCCTTTCGACAAGAACAATGACGTTGTCCATGTCGGCGATGCCGAGGCGCAGACCCGCCATGTGCTCGAAACCATCAAGTCGGTGATCGAGACCGCCGGCGGCACGATGGATGACGTGACCATGAACCATATCTTCCTCACCGACTGGGCCAATTACGGCGCGGTCAACAAGGTCTATGCGGAATACTTCCCCGGCGACAAGCCGGCACGCTTCTGCATCCAGTGCGGCCTCGTCAAGCCGGAGGCGCTGATCGAGATCGCCACCATCGCCCATATCGGCGGAAAGTGAACGGGATGCATTTCGACATCCATGGGCTGGATGCCCCCGATGCCCCGACGATCATCCTGTCGTCAGGGCTCGGCGGCTCGGCCGCCTACTGGGCGCCGCAACTTGCGGCCCTCACCGGTAGCTACCGGGTGATCACCTATGATCACCGCGGCACCGGCCGCACAGGCGGCACGGTTCCCTATGGCGGCGGTATCGCCGCCATGGCCGATGACGTGATGGACATCGCAGCCACGCTCGATCTCAAGCACTTCGATTTCATGGGCCATGCACTTGGCGGACTGATCGGCCTGCATCTGGCGCTGAAGCATCCTGACATGATCGGCAAGCTGGTGCTGATCAATGCCTGGAGCAAGGCCGATCCGCATTCGGGCCGTTGCTTCGATACACGCATCGAACTCCTGGAAAAATCGGGCGTCGAGGCCTTCATCAAGGCGCAGCCGCTGTTCCTCTATCCGGCGCAATGGATGGCCGATCATGCGGAGCGCATGGCAGCCGACGACAAGCATGGCGTGGCGCATTTCCAGGGCCGCGACAATATTTTGAAGCGGATCGCCGCGCTGCGCGCCTTCGATATCGACGATCGGCTGGCCGCCATCAGGGCACCGACACTGGTCATCGCGACAAAGGACGATCTTCTGGTCCCCTACGGTCGCTCCGAACATCTGGCAAAGCATCTGCCGAAAGCCGAGCTTGCTCTGCTCGACCACGGCGCCCATGCCGTCAACGTCACCGAGCCCGAACGGTTCAACGGCTTGATGACCAGTTTCCTTGGCAATCACGCCTGATGGCAAGATTGACGAGCGGGAGGGCTGAAAGGCACGGCTGAAACACGCTCGCCTTTCGCCACCTGCGATCTGCCTCCGGCCGCGTTGGCAACCGATCGAGCCGCCCGCTCCCGCAGAGGTTTCGTGATCACTCGTTCACGGCCCGGCATGCGCTTTTCTTATCTCATCACCCCGAATATCGGTTCCGGTTTTCGGGGTGATGCTATAAACGAAAGAAAAACGAAGCATAGGACTGGGATCAATGTTCCTGTCGGATCGCCAGACGAAAATCGTCGAGCAGGCAAAATCTGTCGGCCGCGTCCTTGTCGATGATCTCGCCGAGACCTTCGGCGTTACGCCGCAGACGATCCGCAAGGATCTGAACGACCTCTGCAACGCGCAGCTTCTGACCCGCATCCATGGCGGCGCCACCTTTCCGCGCGGCACCGAAAACGTCCGCTACGATGCCCGACGCCAGATTGCCGCCACCGAAAAGCAGGCGATCGGCCTTGCCGCGGCACGGCTCATCCCCGATGGCGCCTCGCTTTTCATCAATATCGGCACCACGACCGAGGCCGTCGGCGAAGCGCTCGCCGACCACCGCGAACTGATGGTTGTCACCAACAATATCAACGTGGCCAACAGGTTACGCATCGTGGACGAGATCGACGTGATCATTGCCGGCGGTGTCGTGCGCCAGTCGGATGGCGGTATCGTCGGCGAAGCGGCTGTCGATTTCATCCGGCAGTTCAAGGTAGATTATGCGGTGATCGGCGCATCTGCCATAGACCCGGACGGCTCGATCTTCGACTACGACTTTCGCGAGGTGAAGGTGGCGCAGGCGATCATCGCCAATGCACGGCATGTCATTCTGGTCGCCGACGCCACAAAATTCGAGCGCACCGCACCGGTCAGGCTCGGGCAGATATCGCAGGTTCACACCTTCGTCACCGATCGCTGCGATGTTGCGGAATTCCGGCAGATCTGTCAGCAGAATGGTGTCGCGCTGGTGGAATCCGGCCTTCGCGGTTGATAAGTTTCGCCACCACAACCTTTCGTTTGACATTCGCTTGATCTTCGATTTAATCAAATTTGATTTCGCAATGGCGGCAAAACCCTTGCGTTTTCACGGCAGGAGCAGGACATGAGCCAGGAACCCCTGGATATTTTCGTCATCGGCGGCGGGATAAACGGCTGCGGCATTGCGCGAGACGCGGTGGGCCGCGGTTATTCGGTTGCGCTTGCGGAAATGAACGACTTTGCCTCCGGCACGTCGTCGGGCGCAACCAAGCTCATCCATGGCGGCCTGCGCTACCTCGAGCACTATGAATTTCGTCTCGTACGCGAGAGCCTGATGGAGCGCGAGATATTATGGGCCATGGCGCCGCATATCATCTGGCCGCTGCGCTTCGTTCTGCCCTATCACAAGGGTGGCATCCGTCCGGCCTGGATGATCAGGATTGGCCTTTTCCTCTACGACCATCTGGGGGGGCGCAAGCTTTTGCCGCCGACGGCGGTTCTCGACATGCATAAGGATCAGGCCGCAAAGCCGCTGAAGCCGATCTTTTCCAAAGCCTTCGAATATTCCGACGGCTGGGTGGACGATGCCCGCATGGTGGTGCTGAATGCCCGCGATGCGGCCGACCGCGGCGCAAAAATCCTGCCGCGCACCAAGGTGGTCTCGGCGCGCCGAGAAGGCGGCTTCTGGGCGATCGAAACGGTCGGCACGCTGTCCGGCGAACGCCAGACCCACCGCGCCCGGATGCTGGTCAATGCCGCCGGCCCCTGGGTCGATGCGGTGATCCGCGCGGCGCTCGGCCAGAACGAGGCCCGGCATGTCCGCCTCGTGCAGGGCAGCCATATCGTGGTGAAGAAGAAATTCGACGGCCCGCGCGCCTATTTCTTCCAGAACCCCGACAACCGCATCATTTTCGCCATTCCCTACGAGGGCGATTATACGCTGATCGGCACGACCGACCGCGACTTCAAGGAGGATCCGGGCGCAATCCGCATCTCCGAGGAAGAGACCGATTATCTCTGCAAGGCGGCGTCCGAATATTTCCGTGAGCCCGTGACGCGCAGCGATATCGTCTGGACCTATTCGGCCGTGCGCCCGCTCTTCGATGACGGCGCTTCGAAAGCGCAGGAGGCGACGCGCGACTATGTGCTGAAGCTTGAGGGCCTGGGCGACAAGGACAGCGCCGGTGACGCACCGCTTCTCAACGTTTTCGGCGGCAAGCTCACCACCTATCGCCGGCTTTCCGAGCATGCGCTTGAAAAGATTGCCGAGGCGATCGGTGCCAAGGGTGCGCCCTGGACGGCGAAGAGCCATCTGCCCGGCGGCGACTTTGCCGTGACGGGCTACGAGGCCGAAGTCGCACGGCTGAAGGGCCGCTACGACTTCATGTCCGACCGGCACGCGCGCAGGCTGGTGCGCCGCTATGGCACGAAGACCTGGACGCTGCTCGGTGCGGCCAAGACGCAGGCCGATCTCGGCCAGCATTTCGGCGCAGACCTCTACGAGGCCGAGGTCCGTTATCTGATCGATCACGAATGGGCCATGACCCACGACGACGTTCTCTGGAGAAGAACGAAGGACGGGCTGAGGCTTACCGACGAGGAAAAAAGGCAATTGGAGGAGTACATTGCCGCGATACCTGCCAGGATAATGGCCGGCTAAACGGCATGTGTTCCCGCTGTGAGGAGGCAGGGGAACCGGATGCTGGAATTGCGAAAAGCCGCAAAAATGGTCGCGGGCGAATACCATATTCGCCCCGTCGATCTTGCGTTTGAACGCGGCTCTCTCAACGTGCTGCTCGGCCCGACCCTGTCGGGCAAGACGTCGCTGATGCGGCTGATGGCCGGCCTTGACCGGCCGACAGAAGGATCCGTGTATTTCGACGGCGCCGATGTGACCGGGCTTGCGGTGCAGAAGCGCAATGTCGCAATGGTCTACCAGCAGTTCATCAACTACCCGCTTCTCACCGTCTACGAAAACATCGCCTCGCCGATGCGCATCGCCGGGCGCGACAGGGCCACGATCGACCGCGAAGTGAGAAAGGCCGCCGAACTGATGCGGCTGACACCCTATCTCGCCCGGACCCCGCTCAATCTCTCCGGTGGCCAGCAACAGCGTACGGCGCTGGCGCGGGCACTCGTCAAGAATGCCAGCCTCGTCCTGATGGACGAGCCACTTGCCAATCTCGACTATAAGCTGAGAGAGGAACTGCGCGAGGAACTGCCGAAAATCTTTGCGCAATCCGGCGCGATCTTCGTCTATGCGACCACCGAACCCTCCGAAGCCCTGCTTCTCGGCGGCAATACTGCGACGCTTTCGCAGGGTCGTATCACCCAGTTCGGCCCGACGATCGACGTTTACCGCCATCCACGCGATATGGTGACGGCGAAAACCTTTGCGGATCCGCCGCTCAACACGCTCGCCATGATCAAGACCGGCGACACGCTGACGAATGGCGCAGTTCCCGCCATGGCCGTGCCCGCGCACCTTCGCAGCATACCGGATGGACCGGTCGCGCTTGCCTTTCATCCGCATCATCTCGGTTTTGGCGCACAGACGCCGGCCGCGGCGCGGCTGCCGGCCCGCACCCAGATTTCCGAGATCACCGGCTCGGAAAGCTTTCTGTATCTCGATTGCGCCGGTGCGCGCTGGGTGATGCTGGCGGCCGGCATCCATGACCTCGATCCCGATACGGATGTCGACGTCTATCTCGATACAAGGCACCTGATGGCATTCGATGCCGATGGCCGCGCAATTGCGGCCGGTCCGGCGTGAGGGGAGAAAACCATGGCGCGCATTACCCTTGACCATATCCGCCACGCCTACGGCGCCAACCCGCAATCCGACGCGGATTACGCCCTGCGCGAAGTCGATCATGAATGGGCCGACGGCGGCGCCTTTGCGCTGCTTGGACCTTCCGGCTGCGGCAAGACCACACTTCTGAACATCATTTCCGGCCTGCTACAGCCCTCGCACGGGCGCATCCTCTTCGATGGAAAGGATGTGACGGACCTCACGACACAGGCCCGCAACATCGCCCAGGTGTTCCAGTTTCCGGTCATCTACGACACGATGAGCGTCTACGACAATCTCGCCTTTCCTTTGCGCAACCGCGGTATCGGCGAGCCGGATATCGACCGGCGCGTGCGCGAGATGCTGGAGATCATCGGCCTCTCCGACTGGGCCAGGCGCAAGGCGCGCGGCCTGACCGCCGACCAGAAACAGAAGATCTCGCTCGGTCGCGGGCTGGTGCGCAACGATGTCAGCGCCATCCTCTTCGACGAGCCGCTCACGGTCATCGACCCGCATATGAAATGGGTGCTGCGCTCGCAATTGAAGCGGCTTCACAAGCAGCTCGGCTTCACCATGGTCTATGTCACCCACGACCAGACCGAAGCGCTCACCTTCGCCGACAAGGTGGTCGTCATGTATGACGGCCAGATCGTCCAGATCGGCACGCCGGCCGAACTCTTCGAGCGCCCGCGCCATATATTCGTCGGCTATTTCATCGGATCGCCGGGCATGAACGTGATGCCGGCGAAGATCGACGGCAATCATGCGCTCGTCGGAAGCCAGAGCATTGCTCTTGGTGTCGCGCCTGATGTCGCGGCCGGGGACCGTATCGAGCTGGGTATCCGACCGGAATTTCTGCGCCTGAGGCGGCAGGGCCTGCCGATCACCATCAACCGTATCGAGGATATCGGCCGCCACCGGATCGTGCGGGCGCAGTTCGAGGGACGCCCGACCGCAATCGTCGTGCCGGAAGACACGGAAATCCCGGCCGAACCGCGCGTCACCTTCGATCCGGATGGCGTCCATATCTATGCCAATTCCTGGCGCGTCGGTTCCGAACAGAAAAGAGCGGGGGCCTGATCATGGAAAAGACATGGAACAACAAGGCCTGGTTTCTGGTCCTGCCGGTGCTGGTGCTCGTCGCCTTCTCGGCCGCCATTCCACTGATGACCGTCGTCAACTACTCGGTACAGGATACATTCGGCAATAATGCATTTTTCTGGGCCGGCACCGACTGGTTCGACCAGATCCTGCATTCCGACCGTTTCTGGGATGCGCTTCAGCGCAATCTCATCTTCTCGCTGATCATTCTCGCGCTCGAGATCCCGCTCGGCATCTTCATCGCGCTCAACATGCCGCGCAAGGGGCTCGGCGTGCCGGTCTGCCTCGTTTTGATGTCGCTGCCGCTGCTCATTCCGTGGAATGTCGTCGGCACGATCTGGCAGGTCTTCGGACGCGTCGATATCGGGCTTCTCGGCCACGCGCTGGAGGCGCTCGGCCTCGACTATAACTATGTCCGCGACCCCGTCGATGCCTGGATCACGGTCATCGTCATGGATGTCTGGCACTGGACGAGCCTTGTCGTGCTGTTATGCTATGCCGGCCTCGTTTCCATTCCGGACGCCTATTATCAGGCCGCAAAGATCGATGGCGCCTCGCGCTGGGCGGTGTTCCGCTACATCCAGCTGCCGAAGATGAAGCGAGTGCTGCTGATCGCGGTCCTCCTGCGCTTCATGGACAGTTTCATGATCTATACCGAACCCTTCGTCGTCACCGGCGGCGGCCCCGGCAATTCCACCACCTTCCTGTCGATCGACCTCGTCAAGATGGCGGTCGGCCAGTTCGATCTCGGGCCGGCGGCTGCCATGTCGATCATCTACTTCCTGATCATCCTGCTCCTGTCGTGGATCTTCTACACGGTCATGACCAGCAGCGACGCCGACAACTGAGAAAGGAGAAAACCATGGCCACACCTCGGAAATTCAAGCCTGCCGGCCGCTTCTCCTGGCTCGTTTCGGCGCTCTACATTCTTTTCCTGCTGCTACCCATCTACTGGCTGATCAACATGAGCTTCAAGGAGAATGCCGAGATCACCGGCACCTTCTCGCTCTACCCGCACAACCCGACGCTGCGCAATTACGGCACCATTTTCAGCGATCCGTCCTGGTATTCGGGCTATATCAACTCGATCATCTACGTGGCGATGAACACGGTGATCTCGGTCGCCGCCGCACTGCCGGCCGCCTATGCCTTCTCGCGCTACCGGTTCTTGGGCGACAAGCATCTGTTCTTCTGGCTGCTCACCAACCGCATGGCGCCACCTGCGGTTTTCGCGCTCCCCTTCTTCCAGCTCTATTCGGCTTTCGGCCTCATCGACACGCATATCGCCGTGGCACTTGCCCATTGCCTGTTCAACGTGCCGCTCGCCGTCTGGATCCTTGAAGGCTTCATCTCCGGCGTGCCGAAGGAAATCGACGAGACCGCCTATATCGACGGCTATTCCTTCCCGCGCTTCTTCGTCAAAATCTTCATGCCGCTGATCGCATCCGGCATCGGCGTCGCGGCCTTCTTCTGCTTCATGTTCTCATGGGTGGAACTGCTTCTGGCCCGCACGCTGACGACGACCGACGCCAAGCCGATCTCGGCGATCATGACACGCACCGTATCGGCCGCCGGCATGGATTGGGGCGTGCTTGCGGCAGCCGGCGTGCTCACCATCGTGCCCGGCGCGCTCGTCATCTATTTCGTCCGCAACTACATCGCCAAGGGCTTTGCCCTTGGCCGCGTCTGAGGAAGGGAGAGAAATCATGACCTTTTCATGGATGGCATGGACGCTGCCGACGGCGCTCTTCTTCCTGACGATCCTGACGCTTCTCGTCGGCATGAGCATCTGGGAATATTTTTCGCCGGGCGGCGCGCCGCGCACCGGCATCCTGCGCTTCGAGACGACACGGGGGGACCGGCTGTTCATCTCGCTTCTCGGCGCAGCCTTCATTCATCTCGCATGGCTGGGGCTGATCGGACCCAACCTGTGGTGGGCTCTTGGCCTTGCAGTGGTCTACGCTATCGGCGTTTTCCGCTTCGTGTGAGGCGAGCAGACCGGAGCCTCGGGAGGGGCGCCGTAGTGACATTTGCAATCGCAACTCTGGGAGGACATTATGCGACGGCATCTTTTGACAACGACGGCAGGCATGCTGCTGGCCCTGGCGGGAACCGCCACCGCCGGCATGGACGATGCAAAGACCTTTCTCGACAAGGAGATCGGCGAGCTTTCGACGCTTCCGCGCGCCGATCAGGAAAAGGAAATGCAATGGTTCGTCGATGCGGCAAAGCCCTTTGCCGGCATGGATATCAAGGTGGTCTCCGAAACCCTGACCACCCATGAATATGAATCGAAGGTTCTCGCACCTGCCTTCACGGCCATTACCGGCATCAAGATCACCCACGACCTGATCGGCGAAGGTGACGTGGTGGAAAAACTGCAGACGCAGATGCAGTCCGGCGAAAACATCTACGACGCCTATGTCAACGATTCGGACCTGATCGGCACCCATTGGCGCTACCAGCAGGCCCGCCCGTTGACCGACTGGATGGAGAAGGACGGCAAGGACGTGACCAATCCCGGTCTCGACCTGAAGGATTTCATCGGGACCTCCTTCACCACCGCGCCGGACAAGAAACTCTACCAGCTGCCCGACCAGCAATTCGCGAACCTCTACTGGTTCCGTTACGACTGGTTCAATGACGCCAAGAACAAGGCCGATTTCAAGGCCAAATACGGCTACGATCTCGGCGTGCCGGTCAACTGGTCGGCCTATGAGGATATCGCCGAATTCTTCACCGGCCGCGAGATCGGCGGCAAGAAGGTGTTCGGCCATATGGACTATGGCAAGAAGGACCCGTCGCTCGGCTGGCGCTTCACCGATGCGTGGCTTTCCATGGCTGGCAACGGCGACAAGGGCCTGCCGAACGGCTTGCCGGTCGATGAATGGGGCATCAAGGTCGACGAGAAGTCGCGGCCGGTCGGCTCCTGCGTTGCCCGTGGCGGCGATACAAACGGCCCGGCCTCGGTCTATGCGATCCAGAAATATCTCGACTGGATCAAGGCCTATGCGCCGCCGGCAGCCCAGGGCATGAACTTTTCCGAATCCGGCCCAGTACCGGCGCAGGGCGAAGTCGCGCAGCAGATCTTCTGGTACACGGCGTTTACCGCCGATGCGGTCAAGAAGGGTCTGCCCGTCGTCAACGAGGATGGCACGCCGAAATGGCGCATGGCGCCTTCCCCGCACGGCGTCTACTGGAAGGACGGCATGAAGCTCGGCTATCAGGATGTCGGCTCCTGGACGCTGATGAAATCGACCCCGGAAAAACGCGCCAAGGCCGCATGGCTTTACGCGCAGTTCGTCACCTCGAAAACGGTGGACGTGAAGAAGAGCCATGTGGGCCTCACCTTCATCCGCGAATCGACCATCCGCGACAAGAGCTTCACAGAACGCGCACCGAAGCTTGGCGGTCTCGTCGAGTTCTATCGCTCGCCGGCCCGCATCCAGTGGTCGCCGACCGGCACCAACGTGCCTGACTATCCGAAGCTGGCACAGCTCTGGTGGCAGGCCGTGGGTGACGCCTCGTCCGGTGCCAAGACCGCCCAGGCGGCGATGGATTCGCTTTGTGCCGAGCAGGAGAAGGTGATGCAGCGTCTCGAACGCGCCAAGGTTCAGGGCGATATCGGGCCGAAGCTGGCCGAGGAGCATGACCTTGCCTACTGGAACAAGGACGCCGTCTCCAAGGGGCATCTCGCCCCGCAGCTGAAGGTCGCAAACGAGAAGGAAAAGCCCGTGACCGTCAATTACGACGATCTGGTCAAGAGCTGGGCCGACGCCAAGAAGTAATGGCTGAGGTGCGCGCGGGCGTCATGCGGCGTCCGGGCAATCCAGGGGCCCTTCCCGACCCTCATCGTCGGGAAGGGTACCAGACATGATAACAGACCTGATATGATCGACCGGCAGGCAGTCCATGCGGGGATGGTTAGCGGTCATAACTATGCAGGGACGGCGATCGGCGCGCGACTGTCATGGGATCGCGCCGCAACCGAAAGCGCCTCGTGCAACTGGCAGATCGCGTCCAGCTGGTCGCTTCCGATATCGCCGAGAACCTCGTCGCGCAGTCGCTCCAGAATTCGCTCGGCGCGTGCACCCATTTCCTCACCCGCGTCCGTCAACCAGACCGTATTGGCACGGCGGTCGCTTTCGTCGGGCCGGCGCTCGATAAGATCGGCGGCACTCAATTCGTCCAGAAGCCGCACGAGTGCGTTACTGGTGTGGCCGATCGCATCGGCCAGCTGAACCTGCCGTACGCCGCCACCAAGCCGGCCGACCCAGATCAGCACATCGGCGCGCGCGGCAGAAATGCCTTCGGCCATCATCGCCCGTTCGGCCAGACGGCGCCAGAGACCCGCGGCCTGCAACAGACTTGCCGTCACCTTGCGTTTTCGCGCCCGCTGCTCGCTCATCAGGCACCTCCGTCAATCGGCCGTTGCGACAATCTGCCCACGATCACCAGTCCGTGCAGCCGCCTTATAGGGCATTTGATGACTTGTGGATAGTACGCATACGAACTATATGATTGCGATAGAGCAAGCCACGATGACTGCGCCGCACACGCCTCCTGACGCCGAGGTGAAGGACGGTCACGTTCCAGGCTCGGCCTGATGCAGATCCTCGCCGACACGCAGATGCGTTTTCGACCTCGCCTTTGCCATCATGCGGACACGAAGACAGGGTCACCAGAAATCTGGTGGTATTGTGTAAGAACCATGGCAATGATTTCGCAAATTCTGAACCCCAGCAAGGACGACGTGATCTTCTCGGTGAAGACCTTCGCGGCGGCTGTCCTGGCTCTCTTGATCTGTTACACCTTCGATCTGGAAGGCCCGCAATGGGCCTTTACCAGCGTCTATATCATTGCCAATCCACTGGCCGGCGCGAGCGGATCGAAGGCGCTCTACCGATTGATCGGCACAGCCGTCGGCGGCGCTGCGACCGTCACCTTCGTGCCCAACCTCGTCAATTCGCCCGAGATTCTGTCGGCGGCAATCGCGCTGTGGATCGGCACCTGCCTGTCGCTCAGCCTGCTTGATCGCTCGCCGCGCAGCTACGCCTTCATGCTGGCCGGCTATACGGCAGCGCTCACCAGCTTTCCGGTCGTCGATGCGCCGTCCACGGCCTTTGAATACGCCACCGCCCGCACGCTGGAGATTGGTGTCGCAATCGTCTGCACGCTTCTGTTCAATACCGCCTTCTTCCCCAAATCGGCCAATGCCGTTCTCGGCAAGCGCGTCGAAGGCTGGCTTTCGGACATTTGCAAGCTGGCGGGCGACGTGCTGCGCGCCGATGGGGCGCAAGGAACAGTCACCTCACTGTCGCGCAAACTTGCGGCAGAGGCGGCCGATATCCGCCTGTTTACCACCCATGCCTTCTACGATACGGCAGAGGCGCGCCGCACCGCCGTCCTGTCGCGTGAACTGCAGCGCATGATGGTGGCCCTGCTGCCCGTCGTCTCGGGGCTCGAAGACGTCCTTGCGGCCTTCCGCAACAGCCGGGGCGGCATTCCGGACGAAATCCGCACGATCCTCAACGACGTCACGGCCTGGATGAATACCCGTACGGCGCTTTCAGAAGAGGATCGCGACATCATGTGGCGGCGGCTGGACGGCATTGCCCAGCACGGCAGCGAAGACGGGACGTGGGTTGGCATCCTGTCCCGCAATCTCGCCACGCGCCTGCAGGATCTGATCCAGACCTGGAGCGACTGCATAGACCTCAAAAACGGCGTCGAGCCACGGCGCACCCGCTCGCGCCTGCTTACCCGCCTCGGCCTGACGTCAGCCGTCCAACGCCCTTCCCACCGCGACTACACGATGATCCTGTTTTCGGGTGTCATCGCCGCTTTGACGACTGCCCTCGGCTGCTTCATCTGGATCGTCACCGGCTGGGCTTCAGGCGCCGGCATGGTGCTGATGGGCGCTATCATGATGTGCTTCTTCGCCGCCATGGATAACGCAAAGCCGGTCATCTGGACGTTCATGATGGCCAGCACGTTTACCGCGGTGATCGCCTTCGTGATCCAGTATGCGATCATGCCGATGACCGACAGTTTCGCCGTGATGATGGCCGTGCTTGCGATCGTCTGTATCCCGGTCGGGCTTCTGGCCGCACGGCCCCAGACCTTTCTGCTCGGCATGTCGATCGGCACCAGCCTGCCCAACATGCTCGGCTTGCCGGCTCGCCCCACCTATGATGCGGCAAACACGATCAATTCCAGCGCAGCCATGGTCTCCGGCATGGCGCTCGCGCTCGTCGTCACGATCCTGATCAAGACGCTCAGCACCGAATGGAGCGCCCGACGGCTTCTGCATGCGGGATGGGCCGATATCCGCGCCGTGGCGCGGGCCGATGCCGCCAGCGATTTCACGCCGCTCCTGCACAAGATGCTGGACCGCCTGGCGCTGCTGGCGCCGCGGATCAATGCTCTGCCCAAGGGCGCCATGATCGCCGGCGAGGACATGATCAAGGACATGCGGATGGGCTTCAACGTGATCGAGCTGCAACGTGGCCTGGAAGGGCTCGCGCCGCGTGAAAAAAACGTCGTTCGCGCCGTCCTGGATGGCATGGCCGGCTACTATGATGAGAAACTGCGTCACACCGGACCGGTGGCGCCGCCCAAACACCTTCAGGAGGCCCTCGACGCGTGCCTCGATGAACTGATCCATCACCGCTCGGCCGAAACGAATGGTCTTTCGCGCGCCTGTGCGGCCATTCGCTACAGCATGTTTCCCACCGCCGACGACTTTCAGCCGACGCCGACGCAGCAACTTCAGGAGCGCGCGGCATGAAGCCCGAACTCGATATCTATGGTGTATTCGTTCCAACCCTTGCCGGTCTGGCTCTGGTTGCCTTTCTCATCAATAACATGATGCGCAAGGTACTTGACCGTATCGGCTTTTATTCCCTCGTCTGGCATCGGCCGCTATTCGATATTGCCATGCTCGTCTGCATTCTGGCGGGCGCGGTGTTTGCGGCCGACAAGGTAACACTCCAATGAAATCTCTTGCTGCAACTTCAGGCCGCGTGCTTCTCACCTGCGTCTTCGTCGGCATCGCCGCCGTGCTTGGCTCCCACATCTGGGACTACTACATGAACCGCCCCTGGACACGGGACGGCAAGGTTCAGGCCGATATCGTCCGCCTGACCACCGACGTGTCCGGGATCGTCAGCGACGTCAAGGCGCGTGACAACCAGAAGGTCAAGGCAGGCGATGTGATCTTCACCATCGACAGTGCGCGCTTCGAGCTTGCCAAGCGCCAGACAGACGCCGAGGTCGCAAGCGCGCTTGCTTCCTTGCATCAGGCTCAGGCCGATCTGGCCCTTTACCAGCGCATCGGCGATGGCTCGGTCACTCGCCAGAAGATCGATCAGGCCCAGACCAGCGTCGACCAGGATCAGGCGACCTACCAGACGGCACTCGTCAACCGCGATATCGCCGCCCTCAATCTGGAGCGCTCGCAGGTTCGTGCGCCAGTCAACGGCGTGCTGACAAACTTCTCGCTTCAGCCGGGCGACTACATCTCTGCCGGCACGGCGGTTTCGGCCCTGGTCGACAGCGATTCCTACTATGTCGACGGATATTTCGAAGAGAACAAACTCGACCGGATCAAGGTGGGCGACAGTGCCCGCATCGGCCTGATGGGAACGTCCGAAGTGCTGAAGGGCCATGTCGTCGGCATCGCCGCCGGCATCCAGGACCGTGAGCGTTCGGACACGACCGGCGCGCTTGCCAATGTCACCCCGACCTTCACATGGGTCCGGTTGGCGCAGCGCGTTCCCGTGCGCATCGAACTGGACGACGTGCCGGCCGGAACGGCGCTGGTGGCCGGACGCACGGCAAGCGTGAGCATCGTCGAAGGCGCCGATAGCGGCCGTTAGAGCATTTTCGCCTTTCTTCGAAACGCAAAACTGCTCTATCTCTTTGTTTCCACGCAATTCCGGACGCAAAACCGGTTCCCACGTTTGCTGGAATTGCTCTAAGCTATCTTGTCCCGGCCGCGGCTGGAACGAACGAAAGCCCTGTACTCGATGAGGCGATGCCAATCGCCTCATCGAGACTATCAATCGATACTGTCAAAGGCGGCGCGCGGCGCCGCTTGCCACCACTTGCCCGGTTGGCAATCCGGTGGGCGAGCCACCGGCTGGCTCCACGCTGACGGCCAATGTGGCACCTTCCGCAAGCCCGCCGCGCAGTTCGATCGGAACGACGATCTCTCCGCCGCTTTCAGGCCGGAAAATACCGAGCGAACGCGCAGCGCCGGTTTTCGGCATCAGCCACAGTTGAAGAACCTTGGCGTCCGGCCGCTGTGCGGCGACAGGCACCACTTTCAGACGGCCGCTTCCGGCATCGTAGGAGGCCAGCAGATCGACACGTTGATCGACGGCCGCCAGTTCGGCGACCAGAGCAGGAACTGGTGGCTTCGCCGGCGCCACTGCGCGCACGGCATAGATTACAGCCACGACCGCAATCACACCCGCGCCGAGGCTCGTCCAACGCCATGCGCGGACCGAATGCCACAAACCGGGATTGAGGGTGCGGGTGGGGGGCACATCATAGGCCATGCCCATCAACCGCCGCTCGATCGAACCGAGCGCGAGCGGTGCGTTGACGAACACGTCCTCGTCATCCTTGAACGACGCCAACTCGCTGCGCCAGCGATGCACGATCCGCGCAAATGCCTTGTCGCGGGCCATGCGCTGCTCTACCCGGCGGCGGGCCTCCTGCGGCAGCACGCCCAGGACATACTCGCCTGCCAGAATTTCATCCTGAGCTCGACCGCCCTGGCTCTGGTCCCCTGATGTCATGGCCCTGCGCACTCTTTCTCGAAAGCCGGCTGCGATCAAAGAGCTCTCTTGTGGCCTCGCAAAAAGCGTGACGGGTAATGCAGGCTCCACATCGGATCTGCCGCAACTTTACGGCAAGCCTGTGGAGTCAACCATCCGGGCCGCGGATTTTCCTGCCGCCTTGCCCGCCTTCACCCCTGTGCCGAGAACTTCTCCCCCTTCATCTATAATGACCGGGCATGGAAATTGACAAGATGTGACGCGATGAAAGTGCGCATATCGTAATATAGCTTGAAGAATAGTTGCTGTCCCGCGACCCAGCTGTCCAGGGTCAGCCCTGGCGACGCAGGGGACCGTCCGTATCGTTTGCAGCATGCACCGCCGTCACCGGTTCTTGCGGCGGCGGCGGGCGACGGCGCAGGCGCACGCCCTTCAGCCAGATCTTCAGCGCTTCCCAATGGATGCCGCCGACGACCCGCAGCGTCAGGAAAGGGATCGCAAAGAACGCCTTCAGAAGCGTGGCGTCGGTGAGCGGCTGACGCCGCCCGAGATGGCGGGCTGTCAGGACGAGTTCCCCGTCACGATCCAGCGTGTCTATCTTGATCGAAAACGTGTCGCCGGGCGGCGTCACACGGAAACGGTAGCGCAGGTCCATATCCATGAAGGGCGACACGTAGAATCGCTTGTCGCAATGCTGCACGATCTCGCCACCGGCCAGGCGGGTCTCGACCGGGATCATGTAGGAATGGCGTTCGCCGAACGTATTGTCGACCTCCCAGAGGATGGCGACGGGCGCGCCATGTCGGTCGTGGCAGAAATAGATGCTGAGCGGATTGAAGGCCCAGCCGAGCAGCCGCGGCATGGCCAGAAGCATGATCGGCCCGCCATCCGGTTTCAGCCCGACCTTGCGCATTGCCGCCTCCACCTGCTGGCGCAGATCCGAGCCGGAGCGATCGCCTCTGTCTCTCCGGTAGAAGGAAAAGAGATTGAAGCGATCGATCGAAAACAGCCGCAGACCTTTATCGAGCGCATCGAGCTCATCGAGATCGAGCAGAAGGGAATAGATCCGGTAGGCGAGTTTATGAGACTTCGGCTTCATCCGCGCATGGGTCACGTGACCCGGAAACAGACCGGAGCGGAAGGTGCTCATGCGACCTCGACCTCGTGAATGTGCGGAGGAGCCGCAGCCGGCCTCGTACGGACAATGCGGCCGCTGTCATCAGCCACGATCCAGGGCCGCCGCAGGCCACCAAGATCTTCCGCCACGGCCAGCCCCGACTGCAGCCCGTCCTCATGGAAACCGGCACCGAAATGGGCGCCGCAGAACCATGTATTTCGCAGGCCCTGCAACCCCCAGATCTCCCGTTGGGCACGATCGGTCGCAAGATCGAAGACCGGGTGCTCATAGCTTTCGCGCTTTATAACAAGGTCTTCGCGCGGCGCACGGCGCGGATTGAGCGTGACGAAGACCGGCGGCGCATCTCCCAGAGGCTGCAGCCGGTTCATCCAGTAGGTGATCGATGGCTGGGACGGCCCGTCCGCGCCTTCGGCAATATAGTTCCAGCTCGACCAGGCGCCCCGCCGCTTCGGCATGAGGTCGATATCGGTATGCAGCACCGCCTCGTTGCGGGCGTAATGGAACGCACCGAGGATGCGACGCTCTTCGCCATCGGCATCCTGAAGCAGCGACAGCGCCTGATCCGCATGCGTGGCGATCACGACATCGTCGAAGAGACGCGCCTGGCCGCGGCCATCGATGACCTCCACCCGCCCCCCGATGCGGCGTAGCGACCGGACGGGGTTGGACAGTTCGATGCGATCGGCGAAGCTTTCGGTCATTCTTCGCACATATTGCCGGCTGCCGCCTTCGACCGTGCGCCAGACCGGCCGGTTCCACAGTTCAAGCAGACCGTGGTTGCTGCAAAAGCGGACGAAGTTGGCGGCCGGATAGGCACCGATATCCATGGCCGGCGTCGACCAGATGGCGGCAGCCATCGGAAACAGATGGTCCTCGCAGAAAGCCCGGCTATAGCCTTTGCGCTTCAGGTAGTCGCCGAGCGACATGCCCTCCATCAGCGGCAGGTCGCGTGGTGCCATGCGGTAGAACCGCAACAGGTGCCCCATCATCGACCAGAAACGCGCACTGACGAGATTGGATTTCTGGGCGAAAAGACCAAACCCGGTGCCGCCGGAATATTCGAATGCGCCCTCATCGAGCGATACGGCAAAAGACATGCTGGAGGCGACGGTCGGAACGCGGAGGTTATCGAAAAGCGCCGTCAGGTTCGGATAGGTCACCTGATTATAAACGATGAAACCGGTATCGACGGACACCGTCCGCGGCCCGTTCAGCCCTGAATGCTGGAAATCGACCGTATTGCTGTGGCCGCCGATCCTGTCTGCCGCCTCGAAGACGGTAACGTCGTGGCGCTTGGAAAGAAGCCATGCAGCAGAGAGGCCCGAAATGCCGGTGCCGATGACGGCGATGGCGCGCCTGCGCCCGGCACCGCTACGATCGTGAAAGCCCATGCATTCCTCTCCAAACCCGTGACCGGCCGTCTGACCGCTCTCCCTGGAGCCTATTACGGATCATCTTTGCAAACGGTTCAGAAATTCATGCCGCGGCACGCCGTTTCGCGCGACCACGACCGAAACCGCCCTGTCTTCGATCAGATTGCGCCGTGCCGCGTCTGGGCAAGGCTCCAGAATGTTTCGGCAAGATCGGCCATCCGGGCCCGCGGGCGGATCAGCACGATCTTCACATCGATCGACCAACCGGCCTCCCCGGCAACCGCCAGCCGGCCGTTGCGGATCTCTTCTGCGGCAAGGCTTTGCGGTATCCACGCCACGCCCTTCCCCTCGATAGCGAGCCCTTTCAGGGCCATCGCAAGGTGGGAGGTAAAAACGGTCGACAGATGGAGGCCGTCCATGCGCGGCCCCAGGCTTGACGCAAGGATGCGGCCCATGCCGGATGTTTCGGCAAACGCGAGGTAAGGCACCGGACTGCGGGCCGTACCGGGAAGACGATGAAGCGCATCGCCCGTTCCCGGCGCAACACTGCTGACCGGAACGAGACGATCGGTCGACAGTTGCAGGTAGCGATAGGTCTGCTCGTCGAGCCGGATGCGGCTCGCCTCATGATGATGACACAGCAGGAACTGCGCCCTGCCGTCTGCCATGATGCGCTCGCATTCGTTCATGTCGTCGGACAGAAGCCGCATCGGCGTCGTCGCCGCGATCTGCCCGAGGCTTTGTACCCAATGGGGAAAGAAGATGAAGGAGAGCGCATGCGTGGCGGCAAACGTCACGGCGGACGTCGCCGCGCGCGCCTGCTCGATCTGATGGCGCGCCCGATCGAGCCTGTCGGTGATCTCGCTTGCGGCACCGAGCATGATCTCGCCCTCTGGCGTCAGCCTGAGACGATGGGTCGAGCGATCGACGAGCTGTGCACCGCACCACTCTTCCAACGCCCGGATACGCCGACCGAAGGCAGGCTGGGTGACGTTGCGCCTCTCCGCCGCCCGCGAAAAATTCAGGGTCTCGGCCAGAGATTGAAGATCGGCAAGCCAGGCGGTTTCCATTCGACAACCTCTTTCGCAGTGCACCATGAGCACCAACAGGAACGCATCATCGCGCTCCATTCTCCAATATATCAATGCATTACATCAATCTATATCCCGATTTTCATGCCATATCAGCATTAAACTGGCTCCCATCGGCATTGGACGCTGAAGACTGTGCCTTCTATCAGGAAGGAACAGCAGCCGGGAGAAACACATGCGTATCATCGACGTTCGCGAAGTCACCAAGCCGATCTCATCGCCTATCCGCAACGCCTATATCGACTTTTCCAAGATGACGGCGAGCCTCGTCGCCGTCGTGACGGATGTCGTCAAGGACGGCCGCCGCGTCGTTGGTTACGGCTTCAATTCCAATGGTCGCTATGGCCAGGGCGGGCTCATCCGCGAGCGTTTCAAGGATCGCATCCTCGAAGCAGAGCCGTCGAGTCTGATCAACGATGCCGGCACCAATCTCGATCCGCACAAGATCTGGGCGACGATGATGAAGAACGAGAAGCCCGGCGGCCATGGCGAGCGCTCGGTCGCCGTGGGCACGATCGACATGGCGATCTGGGATGCCGTTGCCAAGATCGAGGGCAAGCCGCTCTTCCGGCTTCTGGCCGAAATGAAGGGCGTTGAGGCCAAACCGAGGGTCTTCGTCTATGCCGCGGGTGGCTATTATTATCCGGGCAAGGACAACAGCGCGCTGCGAAACGAGATGCGCGGCTATCTCAACCGCGGTTATAATGTCGTCAAGATGAAAATCGGCGGCGCCTCGATCGACGAGGACCGCGGCCGGATCGAATCCGTCCTCGCCGAAATCGGCTCGCAAGCAAGGCTCGCCGTCGATGCCAATGGCCGGTTCGATCTGGAGACCGGCATTGCCTATGCCAAGATGCTGCGGGATTATCCGCTCTTCTGGTACGAGGAGATCGGCGATCCCCTGGATTACGCATTGCAGGCGGCGATCTCCGAATTCTACGATGCGCCGATGGCAACCGGCGAGAACCTCTTCTCTCACCAGGATGCCCGCAACCTCCTGCGCTATGGCGGCATGCGGCCCGATCGCGATTATCTGCAATTCGACTGCGCCCTGTCTTACGGCTTGGTCGAATATCTGCGCACGCTCGATGTATTGCGTCAGTTCGGCTGGTCGCCGTCACGCTGCATCCCGCATGGCGGCCACCAGATGTCGCTCAATATCGCAGCCGGGCTTGGGCTCGGCGGCAACGAGAGCTATCCCGACCTGTTCCAGCCTTATGGCGGCTTCCCGGATGGCGTGAAGGTGGAGGATGGCCATATCACCATGCCGGACCTGCCGGGCATCGGCTTCGAGGGCAAGTCGGACCTCATCAGCGTGATGCGCGAACTGGCGGAGTGAGCCCCGAAGTCCGCCGACAACGCCCTGCACAGCTCTTTTGAAAAACAGCGCAGGGCGATTTTTATCGACCCATCAAACGGCAGTGGTCGAAGCGATGGCCTCAAGCGCCTGGGTGAAGATCGACAGATCGCGTGACGGGTCGGCCGGGAGGGTCGCCGCGCGAAAAACGCGGCCGCCGGTCGCTTCGATGCCGCCGTCGATCATCAGGTTATCGGCCATGCCATGATTTTCGATCGCCACGCCGTCGGGGCCGCGTGGACGGCCGGATGTCTCGTCGATCGCCTGTCCCGCATACCATTCGGCCCGCACCCGAAGGCCGTAGTCGTCCGGGTGGTTCGTATAGGCAAAGACCACCTTTGCCAAAGCGATCATGAAGCCGATCTCGTAGACGGTTCCGGCATCGGCGCTGACGCCGCGGAACGGCGTGATATTGGCCAGACAGACATCGGCACGGCGCATTGCATCGTCGTTCCGGGCGTAGATTTCGGCCGCCGTGCGCTTGACGGGCGTCTGGTTCTCGTCGCTGCCGGGACCGGTCGGCTCGAAGCCGTACTGGCGCGCGAGACGGCGCTTTTCGGCCATCACGGCAAGGGCATCAGGCAGGAAGACTTCGGGGCCGGCGAGATAGATCGTGGGCATGAATGACTTTCATGAGAACGGGATTGAGATCGCTTGCGGGATGAGCCACGGAAGATAGCCTCTCGGTTGCGCAAAATTCAACACCGTCACGACGCCGTTGCCGGCCCGGCAAAACCTTGCCGGCGCAAAAGCCTCGCGTGCTTCTTGCTTGGCTTGCGCGGCACTCCGGCCCATGATGGAAAGCTATTCTCCGGAACAGGCAGAAGACATCTCGCCCTTTGCTTGCAACGCTCTATCTAAACCGCTCAACTCGACTGCATTGCCTGATCATCTCTATACAGCAGGCCAATTTTGACGGCCGCACTTCCGGAGGAAACCAGCTCATGTTCATTCAGAAGAAGCTTCTGGCATTCGCGTTTGCCCTTGGCGTCTCGGCCACGGTCGCCGCGACCGGTGCCAATGCCCAGGTCGTCGTCTCGTCCAAGATCGACACCGAAGGCGGCGTGCTTGGCAATATCATACTGTCGGTGCTGAATGCCAACGGCATCAAGACCACGGATCGCCTGCAGCTGGGCGCCACGCCCGTGGTACGCAAGGCGATCACCGCCGGAGAAATCGATATCTATCCGGAATATACCGGCAACGGCGCCTTCTTCTTCCAGAAGGCCGATGATCCGGCCTGGAAGAATGCCGCCAAGGCCTATGAGACGGTGAAGAAGCTCGATTACGATGCCAACAAGATCGTCTGGCTCACGCCTTCGCCGGCCAACAACACATGGGCGATCGCCGTGCGCCAGGACGTTGCCGATACCAACAAGCTGAAATCGCTGACCGACCTTGGCAAGTACGTGGCAGGCGGCGGCAAGATCGTGCTGGCCGCGTCGTCGGAATTCGTCAATTCGCCGGCGGCTCTCCCGGCCTTCCAGACGACCTATGGCTTCAAGCTCAAGCCGGACCAGCTGATCACGTTGTCGGGCGGTGACACGGCTGCAACGATTGCAGCCGCCGCCAACCAGACCAACAATGCCAATGCCGCGATGGTCTATGGCACCGATGGCGGCATTGCGCCTTCCGGTCTCGTCGTTCTCGACGACGACAAGGGCGTGCAGCCCGTCTACCAACCCGCGCCGATCGTCCGCGAGGACGTGTTGAAGAAGAACCCGCAGATCGAGAGCCTGCTGAAGCCGGTCTTCGAAAAGCTCGATCTCAAGACATTGCAGGACCTGAACGGCCGCGTGCAGGTTGGCGGCGAGCCGCCGAAGACCGTGGCGGAAGACTTCTTGAAGAAGAACGGCTTTCTGAAATAACATCACCCTCCGTTCGTCATCGCCATACCATGCGGCTGCCTCCGGCGGCCGCACCTGTCCATTGAACGAAACGCAGGACCAGACGAGGACCGCTTGAGACCAGAAGTCGACAAGCTTGGCGTGGTGATCGCATTCATCGCAGGCGCAACGCTTCCGCTTGCGCCATTCGCCGTGCTGAAGCCGAACCGGATCCTTCAGGGCCAGGCGAAATCAATTCTCGAAGCGCTGCCGCCCTGGAGCGGATGGGCACTTGCAGCACTGATCCTCGCTGCGGTCGTGATCGCGCTCCTGCGAACGAAACCGTCGGTTCGGTTGATCGCCGCCGCGATCGTCCTGATCGCCATATTGACCGCCATCGGCCTGTCGGCGACATTCCTGACACCTGCGGGCAACACCTATGCCCGCGTCTCGCCCGCCTCCGGCTTCTGGCTGTTGCTTTTTTCCTTCGCGCTTCTTGCGGCAGACGCCATTGCCCGCCTGTCGCCACCGCCATGGCTTCGCCTCGTGTTTCTCGCCGTCGCCGGCGTCGTGCTCGCGGTCTTTCTGATGTCGGGGCTCTGGAGCGGATTGTCGATCATGAAGGAGTTTTCCGGCAGGGCCGATGTGTTCTGGGCCGAGGCGACCAAGCATGTCATGCTGGCGCTCGGCTCGCTGGTTGCGGCAACCATTGTCGGCCTCCCGCTCGGCATCGTCTGCCACCGCGTACCGGCCATGCGGGATGCCGTCCTCAACACGCTGAACCTCGTGCAGACCATTCCGTCCATCGCGCTGTTCGGCATCCTGATCGCCCCTCTTGCTTGGATCGCGGCAACAGTGCCGGGAGCAGCGGCAATCGGCATCCGCGGCATCGGCCTTGCCCCCGCCTTCGTCGCCCTCTTTCTCTATTCGCTCCTGCCGGTCGTCTCGAATACCGTCGTCGGCCTTGCCGGTGTGCCGCGCGATGCCAATGACGCGGCCCGCGGCATCGGCATGACGGACCGGCAGCGGCTCTTTCAGGTGGAATTGCCGCTGGCGCTTCCCGTCATCCTCACCGGTATCCGCATTGTCCTGGTGCAGAATATCGGTCTTGCGACGATCGCCGCGCTGATCGGCGGCGGCGGCTTCGGTGTCTTCGTCTTTCAAGGCATCGGCCAGACGGCGATGGATCTCGTGCTCCTCGGCGCCGTGCCGACGGTGGCACTCGCCTTCGCCTCCGCCGTCATTCTGGACGCGCTCATCGACATGAATACGACAACCAACAGCAGGGTGGAACCGGCATGATCGAGATCGACGGCATCACCAAGCGCTATGGCGAGACAACCGTCGTCGACGCCGTCTCCCTGTGGATGGAGGCAGGCAGCATTACAGTCATCGTCGGCACGTCGGGGTCGGGAAAGACGACGCTGCTGCGGATGATCAACCGGCTGGTGGAGCCGACCTCCGGCACGATCCGCATCGATGGCGAGGATGCGAGCGCTATTCCTGGCCACGAACTGCGTCGGCGGATCGGCTACGCGATCCAGGGACACGGCCTTTTCCCGCACAGGACGGTAGGCGAAAACATTGCGACCGTGCCCGGCCTCGTCGGCTGGAGCAAGGAAAAGATCGACGCGAAGGTGAGCGAGCTTCTCGAGCTTTTCCAGCTTGATCCGGCAACCTTTGCCGGCCGCTATCCGCACGAGCTCTCGGGCGGCCAGCAGCAGCGCGTCGGTGTCGCGCGGGCGCTTGCAGCAGAACCGAAGATCCTGCTGATGGACGAACCTTTCGGTGCCCTCGATCCGGTCATCCGCACCAAGGCGCAGCAGGACCTTCTGGCGATCCAGAAAATGCTGAAGACGACGATCGTGCTCGTTACGCACGACATGGACGAGGCCTTCCACCTCGCCGACCGGATCGCGGTGATGGACAAGGGCAGAGTGCTGCAATATGCGCCGCCCGCCGACCTCGTCAAAAGGCCGGCGGCACCCTTTGTCGAAACCCTGATCGGCGATGCGGAACGCCCCTTCCGGTTGCTGGCCATCGCCAGCGTCGGCGACGCCGTCGAGCCGGGTACGGCGGATGGCGATCCTCTTTTGCCCGATATCAGCCAGCAGGATGCGCTTTCGGCGATGATCTGGTCCGGCCACAAGGCCCTGCCCGTCATGTCGAAAGACGGCAAACTTCTCGGCAGGATCACGCTCGATGCCCTGATTGACCGCGCAGCGAGGCCTGCATGAGCGGATTGTCTTTCGGGCTCCCCGCCCTCCTGCGCTTCGCGCTCTTCGTGATCCTCGTCTTCTTTCTGCTCTCGCCGCAGAGTTTCGAACCGCTGCTCGCGCCTCTCGTTCAGCCCGGCGCACCGGCAATCTACAATCAGGGCAGCCTGCTCGACCTGACGCTTCAGCATCTTGCCACGGTCTTCGTCTCTACCCTTGCCTCGATGGTGGTTGCGATATCGCTTGCCATCCTCGTGACGCGGCCTTTCGGCCGGGAGTTTCTGCCGCTCTCGCGCAGTCTGGTGAATATCGGCCAGACTTTCCCGCCCGTGGCCGTCCTTGCGCTCGCTGTGCCGGCCGTCGGCTTCGGCGAAACGCCGACGCTGATTGCGCTCTTTCTTTACGGGCTTCTGCCGATTTTCGAAAACACGCTGACGGCGCTGACCATCCTGCCGCGCAATGTGATGGAGGCGGCGCGCGGATCGGGCATGACCGATTTTCAGCGGCTTGTCCGCATCGAATTTCCGCTTGCCATGCCGATGATCGTCGGCGGCATCCGGCTGTCATTGGTCATCAATCTGGCAACGGCGACGATCGGCTCGACCGTTGCGGCAAAGACGCTTGGCGAGGTCATTATCGCCGGCCTGCAATCGAACAATCTGGCCTTTACCCTGCAAGGGGGCCTGATCGTGGGCGCGCTCGCCGTTCTTCTCTATGACAGCCTTCGCTTCATCGAAGCGCGTCTCTCCATCAGAAGCGGCGGGAGGCAACGCGCCGCAAGCGCCTGACGTGGACCCGGACCCGACGCAGGTTTTTCCGCCGGCCGATCACCGATAATGAAAAAGCCCCGGCACTGCCTGTTGCAATGCCGGGGCTTCTGTTTTCGATCTTAGACCGAAGCGTTAGTGCTTCTCGTCACGAACGGTCTTGACCTCGGCGGCCGAAACAGCCGGAGCCTTGTTGTGCCAGCCCTGACGCAGGAAGGTGGCAAGGGCTGCGACTTCCTCGTCGGAGAGCCGGTTGTCGTAACCCTGCATCCTGAGCTTCATCGGACGGTCAGCGGTGGACGGCAGTTCGGCACCGTGAAGGATGACGCTGATCAGGCCCTTCGGCGACTTGGCATCGACGAGCGAGTTGCCATCGAGAGCCGGGAAGGTCTCGCCGGCGCCACGGCCGTTGACGATATGGCAGGCCGCGCAGTTGTCGAGATAGAGACGCGGGCCGAGCTGCATATCCGGCTTCGCATCCGACAGCAGGGTTTCGGTCGGCGTGACCTCCACCTTTTCGGCGGTGGGAGCCGCACCCTTGCCGGCGCCGATCTTGCGCAGGTAGGTGGCGATCGCCATCGCATCGTCCTTGGTCAGATATTGCAGCGAGTCACGGATCGCGAGCGCCATTTCGCCGGTCGCGGTCGAGTGCGCGTTGCGGGCTGTCAGCAGGTAGGCGGCAACCTGTTCGGTCGTCCACTGCTGCGGACCGCTTGCCGGGCCACGCAGATCGGGGGCGGTAAAGCCATCGATCTCGCCGCCGGAGAGGAAGGCGGCATCCTTCTCGCTCGAGCCCGACGACATCATCATCAGGTTGCGCGGGCTGTGGCAGGCAGCGCAGTGACCTGCACCTTCGACCAGATAGGCACCGCGATTGAACACGGCGTCTTCACCCTGGACCGGCTTGTAGCCGGCATCGCCGAGCGCGAGCCAGTTCCAGGCTCTCAGACCAAAGCGCAGGTTGAACGGGAAGGACAATTTGGTTTCCGGCACCTGGGCCGAGACCGGCTGGACCTCCTTCATGAAGTAGTCGTAGAGCGCCACGACATCTTCTTCCGAAAGCTTGCGATAGCTGTCGTAGGGCATCGCCGGATAGAGGTGATGGCCTTCCTTGTCGACGCCGTCATAGAGCGCCGCGCGGAAATCACCCAGCGTCCAGTTGCCGATGCCGGTTTCCTTGTCGGGGGTGATGTTGGTCGTGTAGATCACGCCCATCGGGCTTGCGATGGCACGGCCGCCGGCAAAGGGCTTACCGCCCTCTGCCGTATGACAGGCCATACAGTCGGACGCCCGCATGACATATTCGCCGGCGCCCTTCGGCGGCTGATAATCGGCCGCAAGCTTGGTGACTGGGCCAGTGCGCTGGACCGGCACGAAGATGAAGGCGACAAGCGCCACGACGCCGAGAACGACGAGCGTTCCAATGATACGGAGAAAGGTTTTCATCGTTTCTCTCCTCACACCAGCGGACGCGGGTTGGGCAGGTAATCCTTGCGGATATGATGGGCGGCCCAGTAAGCGAGCGCGCCGACCATGCCGGTCGGATTGTACTGGGTGTTCTGCGGGAACGTGTTTGCCCCCATGACGAAGACGTTATGAGCATCCCAGGACTGAAGGTAACGGTTGAGAACCGAAGTCTTGGGATCCTCGCCGGTAACGGTGCCGCCGGTATTGTGCGTCGTCTGGTAGGGACGCACGTCGAACATGGCGCCTTCCTTCTTGAAGCCGGCCTGCGCGCTGGTGGGCTTCATCGAATCGACGATCGGCTTCATCTTGGTCTGCATGAAGTTGATCATCTTCAGGTCGTTCTGCTTCCAGTTGAACGTCATGCGCATCAACGGGCGGCCGTGACGATCCTTGTAGGTCGGATCGAGGTCGAGATAGTTGTCGCGGTAGGACATCAGCGACCCATGCGCGCCGATCGACATGGCGTGGCCGTACCATTCGCCGATCCCCTTCTTCCAGCCGGCACCCCAGCTTGGGACATCGCCCGGAAGCGGCATCGAGTGACCCGGCTGGCCGTTGGTCTGACCGGCACGCCAATAGGCGCCGCCGATGAAGCCTTCCTTGCCGAAGTCGATATTGTCGATGCCGTAATCGTCGATGCAGTAGCCGTTGGCGCCGGTACCGATGAACGGGTTGAAGTTCTCGTCCTTGAAGAACATCGTATAGCCGCCAAGCATCTGGTAGGCATAGTTACGGCCAACCACACCTTCGCCGGTGTTCGGGTCGTAAGGCTTGCCGATGCCCGAAAGCAGCATCAGGTGAACGTTGTTCAGCGCAAATGCCGTCAGGATGACCATATCGGCCGGCTGGAAGACTTCTTCGCCGGTGGTGAGGTCGATATAGGTGACGCCGGTCGCGGTCTTGCCATCGGGCGCCATCTCGACGCGCATCACTTCAGCCTGAACGCGGTACTCGAAGTTCTTCTTGCGCTTCAGCGCATCGATGATCGCCGTCTGCGGCGAAGACTTCGAATAGTTGTAGCAGCCGTAGCGTTCGCAGAAACCACAGTGGTTACAAGGGCCCATCTGCATGTTGTATTCGTTCACATAGTCCTTGGAGGCAATGCCGCCGGGGGACGGGAACGGATGACAGCCATTGGCCTTGGCCGCGTCGCGGAATTTTACGCCGTCCCAGGTCGAGGGCATCGGCGGCATCGGGTAGTTTTCCGAACGCGGTGCCTCGAACGGGTTGCCGCCTTCGACGATCTTGCCACCAACATTGCCGGCCTGACCGGAAATGCCGGCGACCTTCTCGAAGCGGGTAAAATGCGGCTCGAGTTCCTCGTAGCTCATCGGATAGTCCTGGATCTGCATCCCTTCCGGAATGATACCAGCGCCGAACTTTTCGGTCGCATAGGACTTCAGACGATATTCGGACAGCATCGGGCGCCAGTTGAGGCCGTTCCAGTGCGTGCCTGCGCCGCCGACGCCGGTGCCGAGCAGGAAGGTGCCGAGGCTGCGATAGGGCAGCGCCGTCTCATCCAGCGAGCGACGGATGGAGACCGTCGTGTTGCGCGGCTTTTCCATCATGCCGTAGCGGATGCCGTATTTCAGCTCGTCGATCATGTTCGGGTACTGGAAGTCCGGTACCGTCGCCTGATCGTGGCCGCGCTCGAGCGCCAGGATTTCGAGACCTTCGTTGGCGAGTTCCATACCCAGGATCGCGCCTGTCCAGCCGAAACCGACGAGAACGACGTTCTTCTTCTTTTCTGTGCGTGCCATGGTGCTTAGCCTCTTTCGCCGGAGATGGAGACGGGGCCGAGCGGATACTTGACGTTATGCTTGCCAACCCATTCCTTGTAGGAGCCGCGGGCGCCCGGAAATCCGATATATTTCCAGGCCGCCATGCCATGATTGCCGCCATACATCGGATCGGCGAAATAGCCTTCCTTGGTATTGCCGAGCAGGATGGTGAAGAACTCGCGCAGTTCCGGCTTGATCTTCATCTCGTTCTTCTGGAGCGACGTCAGCGCCTTGTCCTGCGTGGCCGGGTCGAGCTCGGCAAAGATCTTGCCGTGGGTCGCCTTGCACCAGTCGTCGAAGAGCGGGATCGCCTGCTGGTAGATTTCAAGAGGCGCGAGCGGTGTCTGCCAGCCGCGCAGAGGGTCGGCTGAGGCATCCCAGGGACCGGCCATGTACCAGTCTGCCGCCTTGCCGTAATCGCCGGCAAGCTGCTTGTCGATGAATACGGGAACGCGGGTCTCGATCGCGCCGGGGCCATCGCCTTCCGACGGGATCAAACGTGCAACCGCTGCCATGAGGAAGGCCCACTCAGTGGGCTTAAGACAGTCTGGCTTGTAATCGGCAAGCGGCGCCGGCGCAGGTGCCGCATCCGCCGTGGCTGGCGCAACGATGCCGACAACAGCCGCACTCGCCGCCGACGCCTTCAGAAAGGTTCGACGGGACGGTAGGCCCGGTAGGTCTCTCATGATGTTCTCCTTTGGACGCGGGATAGGGAACCGCGTTTTGCGCATGCACGCCCGCCCCCGGGCGCGACATTTCGGCCTGCGACATAATGGCCATCCCGTCTAAAGGCGCATTGGAAGGCAAGTGCAAGATGAAAAGTGCAAAAAATGGTTCGGCGAGGCAAAAGCATGCTCATTTTTTGCACATGTGTAAATTATTTCCCCCATAAGTGATATTAATATGATTGACATGTCACCTATGCGTGCAATTCCACGGCAATGACGTATTTGCGCAAGTCACTGCCGGTCTGGCGCATGCGCCCGATGATTCTCAACTTCGGCTGTGGCAATGACAAAAGGTGACAGATCGTCAACAAACGCATCGTTGCAACTGGCCCGGCGAGCCTCTATCTCGGAGCCAACAAGTTTGCGGACAGAGGCTCCGCGACAGGCATGAGGCAAACGACGATGAAAAAAATCGGCTTTCTCTCCTTCGGGCACTGGACACCTTCTCCGCAGTCGGAAACCCGCTCGGCCGGCGACACGCTCCTGCAATCGATCGATCTGGCCGTGGCCGCCGAAGAACTCGGGGCCGACGGTGCCTACTTTCGCGTGCATCACTTTGCACGGCAGCTTGCTTCGCCCTTTCCGCTTCTGGCAGCAGTCGGCGCGCGGACGAGCAAGATCGAGATCGGCACCGGCGTCATCGACATGCGCTACGAGAACCCGCTCTACATGGCGGAAGATGCCGGCTCTGCCGACCTCATCTCGAAGGGCCGTCTGCAGCTCGGCATCAGCCGTGGGTCGCCGGAACAGGTGATCGACGGTTGGCGCCATTTCGGCTACCAGCCGCCCGAAGGTGGCACCGATGCGGATATGGGCCGCCGCCATGCGGAAGTGTTCCTCGACGTCCTGCGCGGTCAGGGCTTTGCCAAGCCCAATCCACGTCCGATGTTCCCCAATCCTCCCGGCCTTTTGCGCCTCGAACCCTTCTCCGAAGGTCTTCGCGAACGCATCTGGTGGGGGGCAGGCTCGAACGCGACGGCAGTCTGGGCCGCCGAGAAGGGCATGAACCTGCAGAGCTCCACGCTGAAGGACGATGAAACAGGCGAGCCATTCCATATTCAGCAGGCAAAGCAGATCCGCGCCTATCGCGAGGCCTGGAAGGCCGCCGGCCATGAGCGTACGCCGCGTGTCTCTGTCAGCCGCAGCGTGTTTGCCCTGATGGACGCCCGCGACCGCGCCTATTTCGGCCGTGGCGGCAAGGAAGAGGATTCCGTCGGTTTCATCGACGAGAATACCCGTGCCATCTTCGGTCGCGGCTACGCCGCAGAACCGGAAGCCCTGATCAAGCAGCTGGCGGAAGACGAAGCCGTTGCCGAAGCCGATACGCTTCTGCTCACCGTGCCCAACCAGCTCGGCGTCGATTATAACGTCCATGTCATTGAATCGATCTTGAAACACGTCGCGCCCGCGCTTGGCTGGCGCTGATCGCTGCATAAGTTGGAGGTTTCAACTCTCCGGCGCTCTGCCTTTTGAGGCTTTGCGGTTAAACGGGATCGGTCGAAAGGCCGGTCCCGTTTGCAGCGTCACCCCTCAGCTCGCCATGCGTCTTCAAGATCGAAGCCAGAAGAACCTCGTCGTCCTTGACGCCGAGCTGATAGAAGCGAATCACCATGGCGGCCAGGCGTTCGGCGGAGGGATCGTGCCGCGATGTGCCCGCCATCCACCGTGCAACTTCATAGACACGGCCGAGACGATCGAGTTCTTCCGGATGCAACGGCTCTCCGACGAAAGCATAACCCATGTTGGCGCCCTTCCCAAAGCTCAATATAAGCTATGTCTAATTTAGGCTGTTTTTGACACACGTCAAAGTGGCGACCGATTCGTGCTTAACGGCGGGATAATTGCCCGCACCATCAGGTGTGCTATCTGCGGGCAGAATCGCCGCCAGACACCTGGACGCCACGCAAGGGCGCCGTGCGGAACGCCGCCGCCACTCGTGCCACGCATCAGATGCCGGCGATCTGGGCCGATCAATCCAGCGATCGGCGATGGATGGCCGTATCGACGGCGCCTTTCAGAGCCACTTCGTCATAGGGCTTTCGCAAAAGCACGGCTACATCGGGACTTCCCGACGGCAGATGCGTCTCCCCGGTGGCAAAGACAAGCGCGAGAGAGGGCTGCAACGCCAGCGCGTGCCGGGCCAGCTCGCCGCCGTTCATGTCCGGCAGTCCAAGATCGGTGACAAGCACCGTCACGGCTTCCGCCTCGATCACCGCAAGCGCCTCGCCGGCGCTGCCGGCCTCGATCACGTCGTGACCGAGTTCGCACAGCATTTCGGCGGTATTGCTGCGGATCAGCGCATCGTCCTCGACGAGCAGGACCGTCAGTCGGGTGTCTGCCGGCGCGGGCGTGACGGGCATGCGCAGCGGCGCGGGCTTCACCACCGCGACAGCCTGCTCGATCTGCTTCTGATTGGCGATGACATGGCGCAACCGGCGCGCCAGCGCCTCGCGCGTGTAGGGTTTGGACAAAAGCTCGACACCGGCATCGAGCTTTCCGCCATGGACGATCGAGTTTTCCGTGTAACCGGACGTGAAGAGAACGGCGAGGTTCGGCAGCCGCTCCTTGGCGCGACGTGCCATCTCCCGGCTTTTGAGCGGCCCCGGCATGACGACATCGGTGAAGATCACATCGATCGGCAGACCGCTTTCAACGACGTTGAGGCCCGCCTGGGCATCCTTGGCGGTCAGGACGCGATAACCGAGATCCGCCAGGGTTTCGACGACAGTGCTGCGAACCTGCTCATCATCCTCGACCACGAGCACCGTTTCCGTGCCGCCGACGACGGGCCCGGACTGGATCGTCACTTCGCGATCCTCGTCCGCTGCCGAGCGCGGCAGATAGATCTTGACGGTCGTTCCCTGACCGATCTCGCTGTAGAGCTTCACGTGGCCGCCGGACTGTTTGACGAAGCCGTAAACCATGGACAGGCCAAGACCCGTGCCCTTGCCTTCCGGCTTGGTCGAAAAGAACGGCTCGAAGACCTTTTCCAGAACCTGCGGGGTCATGCCGCTACCGGTATCGGTGACGGCGAGCATGACATACTGCCCCGGCTCGACTTCGGCATGAGAACGGGCGTAATCCTGATCGAGAAACGCATTGCCGACCTCGATCGTCAGCCTTCCAGACCCTTCCATCGCATCGCGTGCGTTGATCGAAAGGTTGAGAAGCACGTTTTCGACCTGCGTCGGGTCGGCATAGGTGTTCCATAGGCCGCCGCCTGCGATCGTCTCGACCTCGACGGCCTCGCCGAGCGAGCGGCGCAGGAGATCGTCCATCCCGGCGATGAGACGGCCGATATTGATGACGCGCGGCTCCAGGGCCTGGCGCCGACCGAAGGCGAGAAGCTGGCTTGCCAGTTTGGCGCCGCGATTGACGCCAGCCAGAGCGTTCGCCACATGCTGCTCGGCCCGTTCGTTTCCGGCGACGTGTTTGGACAGCAATTGCAGATTGCCGGAAACCACCTGAAGCAGGTTGTTGAAATCATGCGCGACGCCACCGGTCAGCTGGCCGATGGATTCCATCTTCTGTGCCTGCTGAAGCGCGCGTTCGGCATGCCGGCGCTCGGCGATCTCGGTCTCAACCCTTGCCTCAAGGCCTTCATTGAGCTGTCGCAACTGTTCTTCGGCTCTCAGGCGATGGCGAACCTGCCGCTCGAGATTGGCGGCATGATCCTGAAGCGCTGCCTCGGCGGCGCGCTGCTCGGTGATGTCGGTGTGAACGCCGACCCATTCATCGATCTCGCCGCCAGCCGTCAGGATCGGCACGGCCCGGATGGCGAATGTGCGATATTCATCGTCGTGACGGCGGACGCGATGTTCGTGAACATAGGTCGATTTTGCCGCGACGGAATCCTGCCATGACAGGACGGAGGCCCCGCGGTCGTCGGGATGAACCGCGTTCGACCAGCCATACGCCTGATACTCGTCCTGGCTCTGGCCTGTGAGCTTGGCCCAGCCGGTCTGTTCGCCGACCATGCGGCCATCGGCGCTGTTGGTCCACAAGACCCCATGGATGGCATCGACGGCGGCACGGAAGCGGTCGTTGCTGCGGGAAAGCTCCTCACGGCTCCTTGCCAGATCCGCAACCGCCCTCACCTTCTCGGTATTTTCCAGAACGGTGCAGAGGACGCCGTCTATCCGGCCCTCGTGACTGTAGATCGGCGTGTAGAAGAGATCGAAGACAACATCTTCCGGCTCGCCATTGCGACGCAGCGTCATGGTCTGATCGCGGAAGGATTGAACCTCGCCGCGAAAACCGGCGGCCAGGATGCGGCTGTTCCAGTCCCAGATTTCCGGCCAGATGCCGGGAACCGTCGCGCCCAGCGCTCGCGGATGGTAATTGCCGGCGATATCGACGTAACCGTCGTTGTAGAGCATCACATGGTCGGCGCCCCACATCAACACCTGGGGAATGGGCGAGTTGACTATGGAGTTGACCTTGATGCGCAGATGCTGCGGCCATTGGTCAATCGGGCCAAGCGACGTTGCGGCCCAATCAAATTGGCGAATACGTTCGCCGGTTTCGCCCCCACCAATTGGCCATTGGAAGGACACGGGCTGCTGCGTCATCTGTGATCACCGACATGAGGGCAAGTTCGAGCCGGTGATAAGGGACAAAATCCCAGTTTTTCAAGGGGTTTCTCGGCAACGCGGCGAGAAAACCCGGCAAGCACCGTTGTTTTTGGCCCGGCAACCCGTTTTGAGGGCCGCGCGGCCTCCACAATCAACCGACCGAACGCTTGACGCGCTGCGGCTTCAACATCACCTGCGTCGGCACCTTGCCGGATGCGGCCTCCAGTGCGCCGGGTCCGCCGAACAGCAGGCCCTGCACCTGCGCACAGCCCTCGTCCATGATCATCCGGTACTGCTCGACCGTCTCGATCCCCTCGGCGCTGACGGGGAAGCCGAGGCTGCGGCCAAGGCCGACGATGGCGCGCACGATGGCGCGGGCGCCGTCGTCATTGCTCATTGCCGCAATGAAGGACCGGTCGATCTTGATCTTGTCGAAGGCGAAGCTGCTGAGGTTGCTGAGCGACGAATAGCCGGTACCGAAATCATCCATGACGACCCGGACCCCCATACCCTTCAACTGCTGCAGCGTCGAAAGCGTCGTGGTGCGATCCTTGAGAAGGGCCGCCTCGGTAATTTCGAGTTCCACTCGGGTCGGGTCCACGCCGGTCTCCTTCAGGATGCGGGCGACCGACGACGCGAGATTGGCAAGCCGGAACTGAACCGGCGAGACATTCACCGCAACCGCGATATGGCTGTCCCAGCCAGATGCGGCCTTGCAGGCTTCAGACAGAACCCATTCGCCGAGCTTGATGATGATGCCGGTCTCTTCCGCAATCGGAATGAAGGCATCGGGCAGAAGCAGGCCGTGTTCCGGGTGATGCCATCGCGGCAAGGCCTCGTAGCCGACCACGGTCTCGCCATCGACGGATAGCAGCGGCTGGAAGGCAAGCGTGATCTGGTCGAGCGCGATGGCGTGGCGCAGATCGCTCTCCATCTGCCGCCGCTCGCGCGTTTCCCGATCGATCTCGGGATTGAAGAAGGCGGCAACGCCGCGGCCGGAGGTCTTGGCGCGGTAGAGCGCCATGTCTGCCGCATGCTGCACGGTCTCGCCATCCTCGCCGTCGGTCGGGTAGATCGCGGCGCCGACGCTGACGCCCACAGCCGTCGGATCAAGTGCATAATTCATTTCTTCGGCGAAGGCCGTGAGAATGGAATCGGCAAGCTGGCGCGCTCCCGCCGGCTGCTCCAGCCCGGCCTGTAAAATGACGAATTCGTCGCCGCCCAGTCGTGCCACGGTATCGCCGTTTGCCGCACAACGCTTGAGGATATCCGCCACAGTCTTCAAAACCCGGTCGCCCTCCGCATGGCCGAAGAGATCGTTGACCGCTTTGAACCGATCGAGATCGAGCGCCAGAAGCGCGATCTGGCCCCGCGCCTTGGCGGCCAGTTCGACGGCGATATCCAGCCGTTCGCGAAAGAGCGTGCGGTTGGGCAGCCCGGTCAAGGCATCATGGCGGGCCATGTGCTCAATCTTGCGCTGCGCCAGCTTCTTTTCCGTCAGGTCACGGACGGCAAGGACCTGGCTCGGCCGGCCGCGGAATTCCACCGGCTGTACGGCCAGTTCGAATACGCGGTCCCGGTCGCCGATCAGCGGCGTTGCTTCGACGGGCGCCTCGCGTACGTCTTCGACGCTGGTTCTGTCTGCCGTCGCAAACATCATGCTCGGCCGCTGGCCGATCATGTCGGTCTCGGCCATGTTCATCAGCCGGGCAAGCTTGGCATTCACTTCGACAATGCGTCCGTCGCGCACGACCGCAAGGCCGTCCAGCGTCGAATTGACGAAACCCTTGAGGTCGGTGAGATAGCGGTCGATCGTGACGGCAATCACGGTCAGGATCACCATCGAATAGGCGATCACGGAGATGGCGCCGATCAGCCATGCCTTGCCGATTGCGGCATCGGCAGCCGAGGCCAGGAGCGGGTTGGGAACGAGCCGCGTCGCGGACATGGCCGTAAAGTGCAGCGTACAGGTGCCGAGGATCGCAATCAGAGCCGGAACGGCGACGCGTTTCCAGCCGCCCAGACGCTGGAAGGAATAAAAGGCCGCCGAATAGAGCGCAAAGGCGACGATCGCGCCGACGATGATCGGCGGGATGATATAGGCGACATCCGCCGCCACTTCGATGGCGGCCATGCCGACGAAATGCATCACCGCAACCGCGACCATCAGCAACGCGCCTCTTCCGAGATCTGCCGGAACCGAACGGAGGGACAGGTTCGACAGCGCCGCAGCGAAACCGGCCACGATGATGATGGCGGAAAGAACCGTCAGCGGCACGCCGAAACCGATCGGAACGGCACCCTCGTAGGCGAGCATGGCGACGAAATGCGTTGCCCATACGGACAGGCCGCCCACGATCGACGCCGCGATCGTCCACATCCGTCGTCGGCGGATGTCGCATTCATGCGCCCGCGACAGCAGGAAGAAAAACGCGAACATGCCCGTGAGGGATATACCGGCAGCAAGCAGAACCGTGAGGTGGTCGTGTTGCTGAGTGACGCATTCCAAGACTGTAAACATGCCTGCCGACTTGACGTTGGTGTTGAAGTGCTGCCCCCATTAATATGCACTTTCACTAAAATAAAGTAAGCAAGCGGGACCGTTCTCCTGTGTGGATGCAAAAAGTTCCAGCCCGTACTGCCCCATTTTTGCGCAGATGACATGGATTTGCGCTCGCAAACCGCTGCTGACAGCGACAATGCCGGCAGGGAAAGAAAGTCGGTTGAATGCAGCGTCGTAGCGGATATCTTCCTTTAGCCGACGCAAAGACCGCAAATCGTCGGCCTGCCCCAAAGATGGACGCAACCGTCCCGTCTTTATCGCCGGTGCTGAAATCCGCATGACAGATCTGGAGCCCGCATGACCTTCGACGCCCCCCTTGACGCATTCTTCAGAAATCCCGCGCCGAGCGCACTGACCGGCAAGGCAAGGACATGGCGGCGGGCGATGGTTGCGATCGATCACGGCTCGCGTTGCAGACCTTCGGCCTTTGATCGACGTCTGACCGAAAAGGCAGGAGCATGACGATGACGACCGACACCATTCACATCGGTTACGACGATCTCGTGTCCCTGCTGGAGCGCATCTTCACTAGAAACGGCGTCTCCTCTGCCAACGCCAGGATCCTGGCTGAAAATTGCGCCGGCTGCGAGCGCGACGGTTCGCTCTCGCATGGTATTTTCCGCATGCCCGGCTATGTGTCGTCGCTGAAGAGCGGCTGGGTGGATGGTCAAGCCGTGCCCGAGGTCGAAGATGTCGGCCCGGCCTTCGTGCGCGTCCATGCGAATGGCGGCTTCACCCAGCCGGCATTCTTTGCCGCGCGCAAAAGGGTGATGGAGAAGGTCAGGGAAACCGGTGTCTGCGTGCTCGCCATCCGCCGCTCGCATCATTTCAGCGCGCTCTGGCCGGATGTCGAACCCTTTGCGGACGAGGGTTTCGTGGCGCTCACCGTCGTCAACAGCATGGCCTGCGTCGTGCCGCATGGCGGCAAGACCGCCGTTTTCGGCACCAACCCGATCGCCTTCGCCTCGCCGCGCGACGGGACCTTCCCCTTCGTCTTCGATCAGGCGTCGAGCGCGATCGCCCATGGCGACGTGCAGATTGCCGCCCGTGAAGACCATGACCTGAAACCCGGCATGGGCGTCGACAGCAACGGTCAGCCGACGACGGATCCGAAAGCCATTCTGAATGGCGGCGCGCTTTTACCCTTCGGGGGGCATAAGGGCAATTCCATCGCGCTGATGGTCGAGATCCTCAGTGCAGCACTGACCGGCGGCTATTTCTCCGGCGAGTTCGACTGGAGCGGCCACAAGGGCGCGCAGACCCCCTATACGGGCCAGTTCTTCATCGTCATCGACCCCGACAGGGGCGGCGACGGCTCGTTTGCCCATCGCGTCAGCCAGATCTGCGACCTGGTGCTGGAAGCCGGGCAGGACCGGCTGCCGGGCGAGCGACGGCACGCAACCCGCGCCAAGGCCGCCGAGGCCGGCATCCCCTTGTCGGCCAAGAACCACGAGATGCTGCTGGCTCTTGCCGACGGCTGATATCAACAACGGCGAGCGGACAAGACAGGGACGAGAACGGGCATGCGGACATCCAGGATCATCCACGTCGTCAGCTGCCATGCCGAAGGCGAGGTCGGTGACGTCATCGTCAGCGGCGTCCTTCCTCCGCCCGGCGACACGCTCTGGGAACAGTCGCGTTTCATCGCCTCGGACGAGACCCTGCGCAATTTCGTCCTCAACGAACCGCGTGGCGGCGTCTTCCGCCACGTCAACCTGCTCGTCCCGCCGAAGGACAAGCGCGCCCAGATGGGCTGGATCATCATGGAGCCGGCCGATACGCCGCCGATGTCCGGCTCCAACTCGATCTGCGTGTCGACCGTGCTATTGGACAGCTGCATCATTCCGATGACCGAACCGGTGACGAAGATGACGCTCGAGGCGCCGGGCGGGCTGGTGGACGTCGTTGCAGATTGCAGCAATGGCAAGGCGGAGCGTATCACCGTGCGCAACGTACCGTCCTTCGCCGACAAGCGCGATGCCGCGCTTGAAGTGGAAGGTCTCGGAACGATCACGGTCGATACCGCCTATGGCGGCGACAGTTTCGTCATCGTCGATGCTGCCAAACTCGGCTTCGCCATCCGCCCGGATGAGGCGCGCGAGATTGCCGAAATGGGGGTAAAGATCACGGCGGCGGCAAATGCCCAGCTCGGTTTCAGCCATCCGGAAAATCCCGAATGGGACCATATCTCCTTTTGCCAGATGGCCGGACCGCTGGAACGCGACGGTAAGCTGCTGAGCGGCGCCAATGCCGTCGTCATCCGCCCCGGCAAGATCGACCGCTCCCCGACCGGCACCGGCTGCTCGGCACGCATGGCCGTGTTGCATGCGCGCGGAGAGATGAGTGATGAAGACCGCTATATTGCAAGGTCTATCATCGGCTCGGAATTCCACTGCAGCATCGATGCAACCACGCGGGTCGGCGCTCTCGACGCGATCTATCCTCTGATTTCAGGCCGTGCCTGGATCACCGGCACGCATCAGTTGATGCTTGACCCTTCGGACCCCTGGCCGGGCGGCTACCGCCTTTCCGACACCTGGCCGCGGATCGTGCCCTGACCGATCGCTAAAAAAGTCGCTACAGGCACACGACCCTGCCACGCAGGGTGGGGAAAACCTGCAAGGAAACGGCAGGAATCCAGCCTCGCAACATCCAGAAATGGCATTATGGGCCGAAGAATCGCCAGCAGCGAGCCGTTGACGCACCTTGAAAGGCATCGGTTCGATCAGTCAGCCATGGAATAGCAATGTTGATGAACACACCGCCCGGTCAGGACGCAGCGCTCAGCCTCGAAACGGTTCTTGACCTCGCGCGCACGCAGCGTCTGAACTTTGCCGACCTCTTCAAGGTTTGCGAAGGTCTCGGCCAGGCTGGCCGCAAGGCAGATGCGGCGAATGTCTACAAGCAATGGACGGCCTATAATGACGGCCATCCCTACCTGCATATGGTCTACTTCAACTATGCCGTCATGCTGCGCGATCTCGGCGATATCACCGGTGCGATCCACGCTTTCAGGGCCTGCCTTGCGCTTGAACCGAAATTCGGTCAGGCGCATATCAACCTCGGCCGGGCGCTGGAAGACAGCGGCCTTGCCGCACAGGCGATCCAGCAATGGCGCCAGTTTACCGAACAGACGGCAGACAGCACCGCCGATCGCCTGTCACTGAGGCTGATGGCGATCCAGCATACCGGCCGGGTGATGGAAAATGCCGATCTTCTGGAAGAAGCAGAGACCACGCTCTGGCTGGCGGTCGAGATGCGCCCCGACAAGCCGGATGCCTGCCATCACTGGAGCGCTCTTCGCCAGCGCCAGTGCAAGTGGCCGATACTGACACCTTCGGAACATGTCACGCTGCGCCAGATGAATGACGCCATGTCGGCACTGACGCTCGCCTGCTATTCCGACGACCCGATTTTCCAGCTCGCCAAGGCGCATCGTTACAACCGCACGCTGGTCGGACGCCCCGACGCCATCCGGCGCCTGACGAAGCCGGTGACACAGAAGACCGGCACCGGCCAGCGGGTCCGTGTCGGCTATGTCTCGTCCGACCTGCGCGACCATGCGGTGGGCTTTGCCCTGCGTGAAGTCTTCGAACAGCATGACAAGGCATCCGTCGAGATCTATCTCTATTACTGCGGCGAGCCGGTGAAGATCGACGAGACCCAGACGCGCATGCGCGCGGTCGCCGATTGCTGGCGCGATCTTGCAGGCCTCACCGACGAGGACGCGGCGATCCTGATCGCCAATGACGAGATCGATATCCTGGTCGACGTCAACGGTTACACGAAGCATGCCCGCACGAAGATCTTCGCCTATCGCCCGGCGCCTGTCATCGTCAACTTCTGCGGCTATCCGGGTTCGATGGCGAGCCCTTTCCACCAGTATATCATTGCAGACGAGCACGTCATTCCGGCCGATCACGAGATCTACTATTCGGAAAAGGTGCTGCATATCCCCTGCACCCAGCCGATTGACCGCAAGCGCACGATTGCCGCCACCCCGACGCGCAAAGAGGCCGGCCTGCCGGACGATGCCTTCGTTTTCGCCTGCTTCAACGGCATGCAGAAGACCGGCGAAAGCACCTTTGCCCGCTGGATGACGATCCTGAAGGAAACACCGGGCAGCGTTCTCTGGCTTCTCGGCGCCAACGACACCGTCAACCAGCGTCTGCGCACCCTCGCCGAAAAGGCAGGCGTGGAACCGGAACGGCTGATCTTCGCGCCGAAGGCGGCCAATGCCCATCACCTCGCGCGTATCGCGCTGGCAGATCTTTTCCTCGACACCTTCCCCTACGGCGCCCATTCGACGGCCGCGGACGCGCTGACCATGGGCCTTCCGGTCCTGACCTTCGCCGGCAAGAGCTTTGCCGCGCGTTTCTGCCACAGCATCGCGATCGCTGCCGGCACGCCCGGCCTCGTCAGCTCGGATCCGGATGACTATATGGCAAAGGCGATCGGTTTTGCCCGCGATCGAAAGAGCCTCGCCGATGTTCGCCAGCATTTGAAAGCACATCGCGAAAAGAGCGTGCTGCGCGACATTCCGGCGCTCGCCCGTCGTCTCGAAGCGCTGTTCTGGCAGATGCAGGGCGAAGCCGAGCGCGGCGAAACGCCGGTACCCGACCTTCGCAATCTCGACGTCTACTATGAGATCGGCGCCGAACTGGTGCAGCAGCATGTCGAATATGCCGATAACGCCACCTACCGGTCGCGCTATCTCGACAAGCTGAAGGCGCTTCACGATTTCGCGCCGATTGCCCTCGACAACCGCCTCTGGACCGCCGAAGCGGCGGCAGCGAAGTGACTGACAACATGACCGACAAACACAGGATCGCCATCGTCGGCGCAGGCCTTTCCGGCGCCGTCATCGGCCGCGAACTGGCGCTTGCGGGACATCAGGTCGAGATCTTCGACACCCGCAGCCATGTCGCCGGCAATTGCTATACCGAGCGCGATGCCGAGACCGGCGTGATGGTGCATATCTACGGCCCGCACATCTTTCATACCGATGACGGCGAGGTGTGGGATTACGTCAATCGCTTCCAGCGCTTCATGCCCTATACCCACCGGGTCAAGACGACGAGCGGCGGCCAGGTCTATTCGATGCCGGTCAACCTGCACACGATCAACCAGTTCTTCGGCAAGACCATGCGGCCGGATGAGGCCCGCACTTTCGTCGAGACCCTGGCCGACAGGTCGATCTCGGAACCGGCGACCTTCGAGGAACAGGCGCTGAGTTTCGTCGGCGAGGCACTCTTCAAGGCCTTCTTCGACGGCTACACCCAGAAGCAATGGGGTTGCCCCTCCTCTGCCCTGCCCGCCTCGATCCTGAAGCGCCTGCCGCTGCGCTTCAATTACGACGACAACTATTTCTTCCACAAATATCAGGGCATGCCGGAAACCGGCTATACGGAAATGGTGGCCAGGATCCTCGATTGCGACGGCGTGACCGTGCATCTCGACACCCGGTTCGAACGCGCCATGGCCGAAGGCTTCGACCATGTCTTCTATTCCGGCCCGCTGGATGGTTATTACGATTACGAGTTCGGCCGTCTCGGCTACCGCACGCTGGATTTCGAGCGCTTTTCGCACGATGGCGATTATCAGGGCTGCGCTGTGATGAACTACGGGGATCTCGCAGAGCCGCAGACACGCATCACCGAGCACAAGCATTTTTCGCCCTGGGAGAAGCATCAGGGCTCCGTTCTCTACCGTGAGACGTCCCGCGCGTGCGGTCCCGACGATATTCCCTATTATCCGATCCGCCTCGTCGAAGAGCAGGCATTGCTGGAGCAATATGTCGCGCGCGCCCGCAACGAGGCGGCCGTCACCTTTGTCGGGCGGCTTGGCACCTATCGCTATCTCGACATGGACGTGACCATCCGCGAGGCGCTCGATACCGCGCGTCTCTATCTCGCGACCAAAGCCGATGGCAGCGCCATGCGCGCCTTCCTGCACGCGTAAGCAACAACTTACTCAGTTGCTGCCGGCCGCCAGGACGGGGCGGTCACATCACGCCGTCGATGCAGCCTGGCAAGGATCAGGTAGATGATCGGCGTCGTATAGAGCGTCAGAAGCTGCGACACGACGAGCCCGCCGGCAATCGTGATGCCGAGTGGCCGGCGCAGTTCCGAACCCGGCCCCGTGGCGATGATCAGCGGGATCGCGCCCATCAGAGCGGCAAGCGTCGTCATCAGGATCGGACGGAAGCGCTTCAGGCAGGCGTCATAGATGGCGTCTTCTGACGTAAGCCCCCGATCGCGTTCGCCTTGCAGGGCGAAATCAACCATCATGATACCGTTCTTCTTGACGATGCCGATCAAGAGCACGATGCCGATAAAGGCGATCACCGTCAGTTCCGTGCCACTCACCCACAGCGCCAGAAGCGCGCCGAGGCCCGCCGATGGCAGGGTCGAGATGATCGTCAGCGGGTGTGCAAGGCTCTCGTAGAGAATGCCGAGCACGATATAGACGGCGACCAGCGCCGCCAGAAGAAGAAGCGGCTGACTGCTGGTGGACGTGCCGAGATTGGCCGCGTCGCCGGCAAATTCCGCATGCAGCGTATCGGGTAGATGCATGGCGGCAACCGCCTGCTGGATGGCCACATTGGCCTCTTCGAGCGAACCGTCCAGAACCGTGTCATAGGAAATCGTCACGGCCGGGAACTGGCCCTGATGGTTGACCGTCAGCGGCGCCAGCGTCCGCTCGATCGAGGTGACGGCCGAAAGCGGCACCATCACGCCGTCCGTCCCCGGCACATGCAGCTTTGCAATCTCGGCCGGGTCGCGGGCAAAGTCCTTTTCCGCTTCCAGAACGACGCGGTACTGGTTGCGCTGGGTATAGATGGTCGAGACCTGCCGCTGCGCGAATGCGTCATTGAGCGCATTGTCGATGGCGCTAATCGACACCCCGAGCCGCGACGCGGCCTGGCGGTCGATCTTGACCGTCGCCTGCAACCCGTTTGGCTGGCGATCGGTCGCCACATCCGTCAGCACGGCAAGTTTTCGCAACTCGGCCAGCACTTTCGGTGCCCAGGTGACGAGTTCCTCGTAATTGTCGTCGTAAAGCGTGAACTGATACTGCGATTGCGACGAACGGGCACCGATACGGATATCGCCCGGCGAAAACAGGAAGCTGTTGAGGCCAGGAATAGCAGACAGTTCCTTGCGAAGCCGCTCGATAACCTGATCTGTCGGCGGGCGCTCGGAAGCAGGCTTCAGCCCCACCTGCAACTGGCCTCGATTGACGGAACTGGAAAAACCGCCGCCGCCGACCGAGGAGCCGACACCTGAAACGGCCGGATCGCGCATGACGATATCGCTGGCGCGCCGCTGCAGGACGACCATGGCGGGGTAGGAAATATCCGTGGAAGCCTCCGTCCCGCCCATGATGAAGCCGGTGTCATCCTGCGGAATGAAACCCTTCGGCACCTTGACGAAAAGATAGGCCGTCAGGCCGACACAGGCGAAGATGACGATGACCGCCGCCACCCGGTGATGCAGAACCGCCCGCAGCGTGCGACCGTAAAAACCGGTTGTCGCCTCAAGCACGCCCTCAACGCTCTTCCCGAACCATCCCGGCCTGCCATGCAGGTCATGCGCGCGCAGCCGGTGGCCGCAGATCATCGGCGTCACCGTCAGCGAGACGATAGTCGAGACGATGATGGTGAAGGCGAGCGTCAACGAAAATGCCTGGAAGAACCGGCCGATGATGCCGCCCATGAAGAACAGCGGGATGAAGGCGGCCAGAAGCGATATGCCGATGGCCAGCACCGTAAAGCCGATCTGGCGCGCGCCCTCCAGCGCCGCCTTCATCGGCTTCATGCCTGCCTCAAGATTGGCATAGATATTCTCGATCATCACGATGGCATCGTCGACGACGAAGCCGACGGAGACGGCAAGCGCCATCAGCGATAGATTGTCGATGGAAAGCCCATAGACCCACATGGCCGCAAATGTGCCGGCAAGCGACAGCGGCACCGTGATGCCGGCAGCAACCGTCGGGGCCATGCGGCGTAAAAAGACGAAGACGACCGCCATGACGAGGAAGGCCGTCGCCACCAGCGTCCATTGCATGTCATCGACGCTCGCATGGATCGTCGTCGTCCGGTCGGTCAGTATCGAGACCTCGATGCCGGACGGGATGAGTTGTTTCAGCTCCGGGATCAGCTGCTTCACGCCATCGACGGTCGCGATGACATTGGCATTGGCTTCCTTGGTGATATTGAGCAGCACGGCAGGCTTGCCGTTATACCAGGCATCCGACCGGCTGTTGCGCACGCCGGGTTCGACCGTTGCGATATCGGAAAGACGGACGGCAACGCCATTTGCCGTGTGGACGATGATCCGGCCATAATCCTCCGGCGTCCGCAATTGGCCGTTGACGCCGATCGCATAGGAAAAATCGCTGCCGTCGAACGAGCCTACGGGGCCGAGCGGTGCGGCATTGACGATGGCGGTACGCACCGTATCGAGCGACAGGCCCATGGCCGCGAGCCGATCGGGATCGAGCCGGACGCGGACGGCCGGCTGATCGGCACCGCTCGCCGTCACTTCGCCCACGCCATCCACCTGCGAGATACGCTGGACGACGACCGTATCGGCGGCATCGTAGATGGCACTTGCCGAAACATTGTCCGAGGTCAGCGCCAGAACAAGGACCGGGGCTGCGGCGGGATTGACCTTGCGGAAGGACGGAAGGGTGGGCAGGTCGCCCGGAAGGTCGGTCGCAGCCGCATTGAGCGCGGCCTGCACATCCTGGGCGGCGCCATCGATGGTGCGGGAAAGGTCGAATTGCAATGCGATATTCGTGGAGCCGAGCGAACTCGTCGACGTCATCTCGGTCACGCCCGCAATCGTGCCAAGGTGGCGCTCGAGCGGTGCGGCAACGCTTGCCGCCATGCTCTGGGGATCCGCACCCGGCCGGCTTGCAGAGACGCGGATCGTCGGCAGATCGACGCTCGGCAGGCTGGAGACCGGCAGAAAGCGATAGGCGACAAGGCCGATCAGCATCAGGCCGATCGCCAGAAGCGTCGTGCCGATGGGCCTGTTGATGAACGGCCCGGAAGGGTTCATGCGCCGACCTCCGGCTCGCCCTCGGCCTTGCTTTCACCGCGCGAAAGACGGGCACGCAGGCGCTCGAAGCCGAGATAGATCACCGGCGTCGTGTAAAGCGTCAGGAGCTGGCTGACGATGAGGCCGCCGATGATGGTGATGCCAAGCGGGATGCGCAGTTCGGACCCCGTGCCGGAGGCAAGCGCCAGAGGCAAGGCGCCGAAGAGTGCTGCAAGCGTCGTCATCAGGATCGGCCGGAAGCGCAGGACGGAGGCCTTGAGGATCGATTCACGCGGCGAAAGGCCCTCCACGCGCTCCGCTTCCAGCGCGAAATCGATCATCATGATGGCGTTCTTCTTCACGATGCCCATCAGAAGGACGATGCCGATCAGCGCGATCAGCGACAGATCCTGACCGAAGAGCATCAGCGCCAGAAGCGCGCCGACACCGGCCGAAGGCAGGGTCGAAAGGATCGTGACGGGATGGATGGCGCTCTCATAGAGAAGGCCAAGCACGATATAGATGGTGATGATCGCAGCGAGAATGAGCCAGGGCTCGCCGGCAAGCGAGGATGCAAACTCTTCCGCGTCGCCGGAATAGGCGCGCTGGATCGACGACGGCATGCCGATCGCATCTTCCGCCGCCGTAATCGACTTGACTGCGTCGCTCAGCGAATAACCGGCCGAAAGGTCGAAACTGATCGTGACCGCGGGGAACTGCCGGTCGTGACCGATGACCAGCGGCGCGGTGGTGAACCGCACCTTGGAAAATGCCGAGAGCGGGATCTGCGTGCCGGATGTGCCGGCGACATAGAGCTTGTCGAGCGAGCGCGGATCGGACTGATAGCGCGGTGCGGCCTCGACGATCACCCGGTACTGGTTCGACTGGGCGTAGATGGTAGCGATCTGGCGCTGGCCGAAGGCGTCGTTCAGCATGTCGCTGACGGCCTGCATCGAGACGCCGAGGCGTGACGCCGTATCGCGGTCGACATCGATGAAGATCCGCCCACCCCCGGTTTCCGCCTCCGACGAAACGTCGATCAGCGCGGGATCGCCGCGCAGCTCGCCCACAAGCGTCTGCGCCCATCTGGTCACATTGGCGCTATCGGTCCCCGTCAGCGTGTATTGATAGGCGGCGCGGCTGGCACGGGTACTGATATTGATGTCGCGCACGCTCTGGAAGGTCATGCGGACCCCGGGAATATCCGCGACCTCGCCGCGCAGCCTTTCTATGATCTCGTCCGCCGACGAGGCCCGGTCGTCGCGCGGCTTCAGGACGAGCGTCAAGGTCCCGGTATTGAGCGTCAGGTTGCTGGCGCTCGCGCCGACCACGGTCACGACGCCCGCCACATCCACATCCTGCCGCAGGCGGCCGGTGACGATGCTTTGCGTCCTGCGCATGGCATCGAAGGAGGTCGTCGGCTCCGTCTCGAAGACGGCGGTGATCAGCCCGCTATCCTGCGCCGGCAAAAAGCCTTTGGGAATGACGATATAAAGGGCGATCGTGGCTGCGAGCGTCACGACCGTGACGCCGAGCATCAGCACCACGCGATCCACCACCCAGACGAGGCTGCGGCGATAGGCTTCGATCACCCGATCCATCGCCCGGTCGGCAAAGGCCATCGGCCCGCGACGGGCGTGGCGCGGCTGGCGCAGGATGCGCGCCGCCATCATCGGCGTCAGCGTCAGCGAAATGATGGCGGAAACGACGACGGCGATCGTCAGCGTCAGCGCAAACTCGCGGAACATGCGCCCGACAATGCCCGACATGAACAGAAGCGGGATGAACACCGCCACCAGCGAGACGGTGAGCGAAATAATGGTAAAGCCGATCTCGCCGGCGCCCTTATAGGCGGCCGCCATCGGGCTTTCGCCCTCCTCGATATGGCGGGCGATATTCTCGATCATCACGATCGCATCGTCGACGACGAAACCGGTGCCTATCGTCAGCGCCATCAGCGACAGGTTATCGAGGCTGAAGCCGCAGAACCACATGACGCCGAACGTGGCGACAAGCGACAGGGGCAATGCGACGGCTGCGATGATCGTCGCCGAAATTGTCCTGAGGAAAATGAAGACGACGAGGATGACGAGCGCGATCGAGATCGCCAGCGTCCATTGCACATCGTGGATCGAGGCGCGGATACTGTCCGTGCGGTCGTTGACGATATCGAGCGACACGCCGGCCGGCAGGCCCTGCTTGAGACGCGGCAGCTGCGCCAGAACATCGGCGACGGTGGTGATGACATTGGCGCCGGGCTGGCGCATGACGTCGAGAATGACGGCGGGCTCGCCCTGATACCAGGCACCGACGCGGTCATTCTCCAGCCCCTCCACAACCTCTGCCACATCGCGCAGATAGACGGGCGCGCTGTTGCGATAGGCGATCACGATAGACTTATAGGCCTGCGGGTCGATGATCTGGTCGTTTGCGGCAAGCGTGAAGGACTGATGCGTACCATCGATGGCGCCCTTGGCTCCGGCGACGCTGGCATTGGTGATCGCCGTGCGCAGGTCTTCGAGACCGAGCCCATAAGAGGCAAGGCGCGAAATATCCGCCTGGATGCGGATCGCCGGTTTCACGCCGCCCTGGATCGTGACATTGCCGACGCCGCTCACCTGGCTCAGCCGCTGCGCCATCAGCGTATCGGCAAAATCGCTGAGCTCGCGGATCGTATGGGTACCGGAGCGCAAGGCCAGCGTCACGACCGGCGTATCGGCCGGGTTCACCTTGGCGTAGGTGGGCGGATAAGGCAGCGTGCGCGGCAGGGTGGAACCCGCGGCATTGATTGCCGCCTGCACATCCTGTGCGGCGCCATCGATATCGCGGCCAAGCTCGAATTGCAGGGTGATCTGGCTGATGCCGAAGGCGCTCGACGACGTCATCGAGGCCAGTGACGGGATCTGGCCAAGCGGCCTTTCCAGCGGTGCCGTCACCAGAGCCGCCATCGTATCCGGATCGGCCCCCGGCAATTGCGTCGTCACCCGGATTGTCGGAAAATCCACCTGCGGCAACGGCGCGACGGGCAGATTGAGATAGCCGAGAATGCCGCCGAGCAGGATGGCGATCCCCAGAAGCGAGGTCGCGATCGGCCGGCGGATGAAGAGCGACGACGTGTTCACGGCGACGCGCCTCCCGCCGCCGCAGGGGCATTGCTTGTGGCGGGAGAAGAGCCGCCCTGAGGCTGGCCGGAGCCGGTACCGCCATCGCCATTCTGCGGGCGCCGGTGGCTGCCGTTATGAGCGGCATTCGGGCTTGCATCTGCCGCGGCTGCCGCTCCCTGCGGCTGCGCCGGAGAGGAGACCGTGACCTTTGCACCGTCCTGCAAACGGGCAAAACCTGTGGTGACAACCTTGTCGCCGGCCGCAGCACCATCATCGATGATCGCCCTCACGTCATCCTGCTGCGCCACTTTCACCTTGCGCATCGCAACCGTGCTGTCTGCCGTCACGACGTAGACGAATGTCCCGTCCGGACCACGCTGGACAGCCGCCGTGGGGATGACGAGCACATCCTTCAGCGTTTCGACGAGCAGCCGCGCATTGACGAAGGCGCCCGGCCAGAGCGCCAGTTTCTCATTGGGGAAATCCGCCTTCAGCTTCACGGTACCAGTCGTCGCATCCACCTGGTTGTCCACGACGGCGAGATGGCCGTCATCGATGACCACGTTATCGGCACCGGTGATTGCCTGAACCGACAGGACGCCGAGGCCCATGGCCGCGTTGATGCGGCCGAGCTGCTGCTGGGGAATGGAGAAAAGAACCGAGATCGGCCGGATCTGCGACAGCGTGACGATACCGGTACTATCCGACGGCCCGACGATATTGCCGACATCGACATTGCGGATGCCGGTACGCCCGTCGATCGGCGCCTTGATGGTCGTATAGTCGAGGGAGGCGCGGGCGCTGTCGATCGCCGCCTGATCGGACTGGATCGTCGCACGATACTGCGCCACCTGGGAACGCGCGGTATCGACCTGTTGCTGCGTGCCGGAACTGGATTGCAGCAATTTCTGATAGCGATCGAGATCGAGTTCGGCATTGTGCAGCAGCGCCTGGTCCTGCGCGATCTTGCCGAGCGCCTGTTCGAGCGTGGCGCGATAGACGGCATCATCGATACGGGCGAGAACGTCGCCCTTTCTGACGTCCTGCCCCTCGGTGAAATTGATAGCCACCAGCTTGCCGCTGACTTCGGGTCTGACCGTGACAGAATTCAGCGGCTTCACCGAACCGACACCGTCGATATAGACCGGGACGTTCTCCGTTTTCACCTCTGCGACGAGAACCGGCGTCGGGATCTGGCCCGCGCCCTGCCGCTGGCCGCGCCGCCCATTGCCACGGCGCCCGGCCGTCGGCTCGACTGTCGCCGTCGAGGGCGAGGCGCTCTTATCGGCCAGTCCGAGCATGACCTCGACGTCGGGCAACCACCGATCGCGCGTTGCATAGGCACTGCCGGCAATCACCACCACGGCTACAACCGGCACCCAGATCCAACGCCTCACCGCCATGCTCTCTCAACTCCCTGAACTTCCGCTGGCATAAGGGATTACCCGTGTTGCATTACAGAAGGAAGCAGGATCGCGCAGGTTGCGCGTTACAAATTGGAAAGTTTGAAGCCAAAGGATCATTGAACCCTGTGGCACCGGGATATCGCGCAACCATGGCTGTCTACCTGCAACGGCGGCTCGTTATTCTCATCGGGGTTTGGCAATGGCGCCTCATCCGGCAGGCGGTCCGGTTCCGGTTCGGTAATCGGCGGCACCGGCGGCATCGGCACGGGCGGAATCGGTGCCGGTACGGGCTGTATCGGATCCTGGGCCATGAAATTCTGTCTTTCCTCATTGATCACAGGAGAGGAACACACGGGCACGGGTGATGTTCCGCATCAGCAACGGATCGATTTGTCGGGAACACAAAACCCCACACATGGTTATCTTCTTCAAAGCCTCTCCCAAATCCGAAAAGGATAAGAAACATGACAGAGCTTGAAACCAATGCGCTGAAGCTGGCCCGGCGCTATGTCGAACTCGGCGGTCGCCGCCGCTCGAAGCTTGACGACAACATCGTCAGCACCAGGCTCTGGCAGGATGAACCCGAGGATGCCAAGCAATTCTGGGAGACGCAGATAGCCTCCCTCACAGAGGAAAACCGCCGCGAGGTGGAAACCCATCTGCCGACGATGAACTACAACTGATGGAACCACCCGCCTCGGGCGCAGAGCGTCCATCTGTTTTACCGATGGTTCACCATGTGTGAAGTTGAGCGCGTCCGTTAAGCCGTTCCAAGTTTCCCGCCGTTATAAGGACGAGAGTTCATTGTCATCGGCGTTCCACCATGTGCGGATTTGCAGGCTATCTGGGCAGCGTCAGCGAGCCGGAAAGACTTCTGTCGGAGATGGCGACCCGTATCGGCCATCGCGGGCCGGACGGGCGCGGAACGTTCCTGCGCCCTGCCGATGGCCGCGCTCCGGGCCTCGGTCTCTCGCATGTCCGCCTGTCGATCGTCGGGCTCGATGACAGCGCCCAGCCGATGCTATCCGCCGATGGCGACCTTGCCATCGCGTTCAACGGCGAAATCTTCAACTATGTGGAGCTCCGCGAGGAACTGATCGCACGCGGCCACATCTTCCGCACCACCGGCGACACGGAAGTCATCGTCAGACTTTACGAGGAGATGGGCGAGGCCTGCCTGTCGCGCCTCAACGGCGATTTTGCCTTTGCCATCTGGGATGGCAGATGCAAGCGGGTGATGCTGGCGCGTGACAGGATGGGTGTGCGCCCGCTCTTCTATACCCATCATGACGGAACGCTTCACTTCGCCTCCGAGGTGAAGGCGCTGATCGCCATCCCCGGTTTCGATGCAAAGCTCGACCTTCTGGCACTCGACCAGATCTTTACGCTCTGGTCGCCGATGGGATCGCGCACTGCATTTGCGGATGTGAACGAGCTGGAGCCGGGTACCTTCCTGATTGCCGATGCGGATGGCGAGCGGATTTCGCGCTACTGGCACCTCGATTTTCCCGATGCGGATGAGTTGGCCGGCGTCGAAACCGACGAAGACGTGGCGGTGGAGGCTCTCAAGGCGCTTCTTCTGGATGCCACGCGCATTCGCTTGCGAGCGGACGTGCCCGTCGGCGCCTGCCTGTCCGGCGGCCTCGATTCCTCGATCATCGCCGCGCTTGCGGCACAGGAAGCGCCGCGCGGGATGAAGACTTTCTCGATTGCATTCCAGTCTGAAGAGCATGACGAAAGCGGCTACCAGCGCGCCATGGCCCGCCATCTCGGCGTTGACAACGAAACGGCCCATTGCAGCGAAGCCGATATTTCGCGCCTCTTCCCAGAGGTCGTCAGGCTTGCCGAAAAGCCGCTGATCCGCACCGCACCGGCGCCGATGCTGAAACTCTCCGGCCTCGTTCGCGACAACGGCATCAAGGTTGTCCTGACCGGCGAAGGCGCAGACGAGGTGTTTGCCGGCTACGACATTTTCAAGGAAGCGCGCATCCGTCGCTTCTGCGCCCGCCAGCCGGGATCGCAGATACGCCCCAGCCTCTTCCGCAAGCTCTACCCCTATCTGCCCAATCTGCAAAAACAGTCGCCCGCCACGCTTGCGGCCTTCTTCGGTGCCGATGCGGCCCCGCTCGACGACCCGCTGTTTTCGCACCGGCCGCGGTTACGCAACACGGCGGGCGCCAAACTTTTCTTCTCCGGCGACCTGAAATCCGCGCTGGGAGGCTATGACGCGGCCGAGGACATGGTGGCCCTGCTGCCCGAGCGCTTCTCGCGCTGGCACCCTCTGCATCAGGCGCAATATCTCGAAACCCGTTTTCTGCTGCCCGGCTATATCCTGTCCTCTCAAGGGGACCGGATGGCCATGGGCAATGGCGTCGAAGGGCGTTTTCCCTTTCTCGATCACCGCATTGTCGAGTTCGGCGCAAGGCTTGCGCCCGGCCTGAAGCTCAAGGGACTGGAAGAGAAACACATCCTGCGCCGCGCCGCGGCCGACCGGTTGCCGGCCGAGATCACCCACCGCGTCAAGCAGCCCTATCGGGCGCCCGACAGCCGCGCCTTCTTCGGTGCCGGCGCTTTCGACTACACGCGCGAGATGATGGCACCCGAGCGGCTGGCCGCACAGGGCCTTTTCAATCCCGCAGCCGTGACAAAGCTCGTCGAGAAATGCGCCGGCAATCCCTCGCCGGGCTTTCGGGCAGATACGGCCTTCGTCGGGATCCTGTCGACCGGGCTCTGGCTCGAAACATTTGCCAAAACCGGCGGAAACGCCATCCCGAAACCAGAAAACGAGGCCGGCCGGGCCGCCTGAACCGAGAAGACAACCATGACAGACACGATCCGCAGCGCCGTGCGCTCTTTCATCACCGACAGTTTCCTCTTTGGCGATGCCAGCAGCCTGCCGTCGGACGAGGGTTCTTTGATTGCCGGCGACATCATCGATTCCACCGGCGTGCTGGAACTCGTCGCCTTCATCGAGGACACGTTTTCGATCACCATGAGCGATGCCGACATCGTGCCGGACAATCTCGATTCCGTGGACAATATCGTTTCTTTCGTCGGCCGCAGTGCAAAGCAGACGGCCGTCGCCTGATCCGGAGAAGATCCATGCGGATAGAGCGTTTCCTGAGCGACAGTGCCGGTCGCGACGCGGCAAAGACCGCGATCGTGACGCGTGAGCGACGCCTTACGTATGGCGAACTCGACCGGATGACCGGCAGCCTTGCGCGGACACTGACCGGGCAGGGCGTGATGCGCGACGACCGCGTTCTCGTCTTTATGGATAATTGCTGGGAATCTGCGGTCGGCATTTTCGCGACGCTGAAGGCGGGCTGCACCTTCAGCCCGATCAACGCCTCCACCAAGGCCGGCAAGCTGGCCTATATCATCGACAATTGCGAGCCGGCGGCGATCCTGACCCAGGCCCGCCTGATGCCGGTGGTCCGCGAGGCACTGGCCGGGCGCGGCGGGCGCCCGATCGCCGTCTTCTCCACCGATGGCAAGGACGGCACGCCGGAAGGTGCCCTCTCCCTGCCGGCAGCACTCGACGCCGAAGCGACCGCCGTGCCACATGGCGGCATCGACAGCGATCTCGCAATGCTGATCTACACGTCCGGCTCCACCGGGCAGCCCAAGGGCGTGATGATGACGCATCGCAATATCGATGCGGCATCGGACTCGATCATCACCTATCTGCAAGGCCGCAGCGACGACATCATTCTCAACGTCCTGCCGCTCGCCTTCGATTACGGGCTCTACCAGCTGCTGATGAGCGTCCGGCTGGGTGCGACGCTGGTGCTCGAAAAATCCTTCGCTTTCCCGAGCGCGATCTTCGACACCATGCGGCGCGAGCGCGTCACAGGCCTGCCTTTGGTGCCGACCATGGCAGCGCTCATTCTGCGCATGCAGGACCTGCAACCCGGCTTCCTGCCCGACCTGCGCTACCTCACCAACACCGCCGCGGCTCTACCCGCCGAACATATCGAACGATTGCGGGCGCTGTTTGCCGGTGCCCGGCTCTATTCCATGTATGGGCTTACCGAATGCAAGCGCTGCACATGGCTGCCGCCGGAGGAGCTGGACAATCGGCCGGGTTCGGTCGGCATCGCCATTCCCAACACGGAGGCCTTCGTCGTCGATGATGCCGGTGAGCCTGTCGTAGCCGGCGAGACAGGCGAACTGGTGATCCGCGGACCACATGTGATGCAGGGCTATTGGCGCAACGAGGAAGCCACGGCCCGCATGCTGAAGCCTGGCGCGAACCCGTGGGAAAAGCGGCTTCATACCGGCGATCTCTTTCGTGAAGATGAGGCCGGCTTTCTCTATTTCGTCGGCCGCAAGGACGATATCATCAAGACACGCGGCGAAAAAGTTGCCCCGAAAGAGGTGGAAGCGGTGCTGCACGCGCTGCCCGGCATTGCCGAAGCGGTGGTCGCAGGGCTTTCCGATCCGGTTTTAGGCCAGGCCGTCGCCGCCATGGTGGTACGCTCCAGCCCGGACCTTACCGAACGCGAGGTGCTTTCGCACTGTGCCCGACATCTCGAGGATTTCATGGTTCCGAAAACGATCGTCTTTCAGGACGAGTTGCCGCGAACCGACACAGGCAAGGTTAGCCGCCGTCTCGCAGCGGCGCAGATGGAAAAGGCAGAGCCATGACGCAGGTAAAAGCGATGACCTCGAGCCCGCGTTCTGCATCCGACGGCCAGATATTCGGGCCTGACATGCTCAAGATCGATCTCGAAGCGGAAACCCAGCGCATCGTTCAGGCCCTGCGCCAGCAATTGCGCGGCCAGCGCAAGCGTGGCCTCGTGCTCGGCCTTTCGGGCGGCATCGATTCAAGCGTCTGCGCGGCACTCGCGGTCAAGGCCGTCGGTGCCAAGAACGTCTTTGCCATATTCATGCCGGAAAACGATTCCGATCCGGACAGCCTGCGTTTAGGGCGGGCGGTTGCGGATGCTTTTGGCATAGAAAGCGTGGTCGAAGATATCGGTCCGACGCTTTCGGCGATGGGCTGCTACAGCCGCCGCGACGATTTCATCCGTTCGATCGTCCCGGACTATGGTGCGGGCTGGGCCTCGAAAGTGGCGATCGCCAATGCCACGGAAGGTGGGTTCAGCCTCTCCTATCTCGTGGTCGCCGATCCGGATGGAAATCAGTCGCGCCATCGCATGCCGCATGGGGCCTATCTCGGCATCGTGGCGGCCACGAACATGAAGCAGCGCACCCGCAAGCAGCTCGAATATTACCACGCCGACCGGCTGAACTTTGCCGTACTCGGCACGCCGAACCGGCTGGAATACGATCAGGGCTTCTTCGTCAAGAACGGCGATGGCGCAGCCGACGTGAAGCCCATTGCGCATCTCTACAAGAGCCAGGTCTATGCGCTTGCAGCCCATCTCGGCGTGCCGGAAGAGATCCAGGCCCGGCAGCCGACCACCGACACCTATTCGCTGGCCCAGAGCCAGGAGGAGTTCTACTTCTCGCTGCCATGGGACAGGATGGATCTGTGCCTCTACGGCCTCAATCACGCGGTGCCGGCAGAAACGATCGGTGCCGCCATCGGCCTCTCGGCCGACGAGGTGACGCATGTGCTGACCGATATCGGTGCAAAGCGCCGCGCGACCCGATACCTGCACGAGGCGCCGCTGCTCGTCGAACGGGTGGCCGAGATCGGCTGAACTCCGGCATGCCAGACCCGGCCATCGCAGGCGGTCAGACCTCGACCGTCTGGGTAGCCACATGCGCGGCCTGGCCGGCAAACCAGCCGTTGACGGCAGCGCCAAACCCGATCGCGACGAAGACGATCGCCGTCGATCCAAAGCCGCCCGTCCAGCCATGAATCATGCCGACTACGAGCGGGCCGACGGCGGCAAGCAGATAGCCGACGCATTGGGCCATACCGGACAGATGCACTGCGACATGCGGATCGGGCGAGCGCAGCACGATGACGGTGAGCGCCACGGCAATCAACCCGCCCTGCCCGACGCCCTGCAGCACCGCCCAGAACCAGACGGACCAGAGCGGCGCAAAGAGAAGCCCGAGCAGCGCGACCACTGCCAGGCCGCACAGCACGACGTTGATGACCCGCTGATCGCGGCCGCGCACCGCCAGATGCGGCGCAACAAGGCATGCACCTGCCTGTACCATGACAGAGACTGAGACGATCGCACCGGCGGTGACGCCGTCGATCCCCCGTTCGCGCAGGATCGGCACCAGCCAGCCGAAGACGCAATAGGCGAGCGCCGACTGAAGACCCATGAACAGCGTCACATGCCATGCAAGGCGATCACGCCACAGGCCGATGACCCGAAAGCCGGTGCGTCTGGTCTGCTTCGGCATGCCAAGCACTTGCGGAAGGAAGATCAGGCCGACGACGACGGCCGGCAGCGCCCAGACGGCGAGAGCCTTGTCAAAGGAGCCGCCGAAGAGCGCGTCCATCGGCAGCGTGAACCCGGCGGCGCAAGCCGCGCCGGCGCACAGCGCCATCGTGTACCAGCCGGTCATCAGAGCCGCCTTGTCGGCGAAATCCCGTTTGACGAGGCCCGGCAGGAGCACATTGCCGACGGCGATGCAGGCGCCCGCCACTGCCGTGCCGACAAACAGAAGCGGAGCGGACGACAGACCGCGCATTGCCGTGCCGATGGCGAGAAGGAAGATGACGCCGAGCAGCGTCCGTTCTGCGCCGAACCGCTGCGCAAGGCGCGGTGCAAGCGGCGAAAAGGCTCCAAGGCAGATGACCGGAAGCGTGGTCAGCAGGCTGGTGCCAAACGATCCGAGGCCAAGACCGGTGCGGATTTCCGGCAATAGCGTCGAGGCGCTGGAAAAAAGCGGGCGAAGATTGAAGGCAATCAGCACGAGACTGATGGCGAGGAGCAGCCTGCCACCTGTCGTCTGGAAGACCGGCGGCGCAGGTGCCGGCAGGCTATCGGCCTCGGCATCGATCAATTGCTCGCTGTCGGCCAATGCGGCAGCGGCATCCCCTCCCTTGATGACTGTCATGCGAGCATGTCCTCCAGTGCTGCAAGAACCGGCGCCATGAAGCGCCGCACGGCCGCATCCGCCGCATCCGGCCGACCCGTGTCGATGGCATCGATGATATCGGCATGCGCCAGCATGTCCGGCTCCGGCACGTCGCGATCGATGGTGGCGGCAATCGTTTCACTGATCGATGCGGAGAAGAAATCGTAGAGTTCCATCATCGCCCGGTTGCCGGAGGCCGCGATCACCGCCCGGTGGAAGGCAAGATCGCGGGCGATAAAGAGGTCGCGTTCGCCGCTATCGAAATTGCCGCGTGCGGCGAGCAACTGCCGCAGATTGGCGATGACATCAGGCGTCCGGCGCAGTGCCGCAAGGCGTGCGGCCTCGACATCGAGGGCGCAGCGCGCCTCGAACCGGTCGCGCAGGCTGGTGCGGCGCGCGGCCGACAGCATCGGTGCGGCATCCGTGCGCGACAGAACATAGGTGCCTGACCCCTGTCGCGCCTCGACGAAACCCTGTGCCGCAAGTACACGAACGGCCTCCCGCACCGTACCTCTGCTGACGGACAGCATTGCGGAAAGTCCGGCCTCATTCGGCAGTTTGGCACCGACATCCCAGCGCCCGGCGATGATTTCCTGCCTGATCGCGGCAACCGCCTCGTCGGCGAGATTGGTCTTGCTAAGGATCAACATAGGCTAAATCACAAAGTCATCCGATGACTTGATGTAATCAGCATAGTTCTCGCTTGTCAAATTGTCTGCGGTGGGGCGCTTTGGGCGGTCACGACGACGTGCAAGCGGCGTACGGATCGGGGGACGCTGTCCGGAAGTGTTTCCTCGGCTGGTCGAAGGGTGCATTCGAGAACGCAACGACACGGATCGCCAGCCGCTGGTCGGTTGGCGGCGGCCGATGTCGGCCGCCGCTACGGTGTCAAACAGGATCAGCAACCGGCACGGGTTACTCGACCAAGGCCGCGGCAGCGGCCTCAGCGATCGGAATGTCTATATTGCCGTCCGGCGTGCTGACGCCCACGCCTCCGACAACGGTGCCCCTGACCGTCAGGGGAGAGCCACCGGGAAGGGGTGCCATATCCGGAACTTTAAGGAGATGGGTCTGGCCGTTCTTGTCGAGTTCGGCCATCGCATCCTGCGTCTTCATCTGGAATTCGGCCGCGGCCTTCGCCTTCACGAGTGCCGAACCATTGCAATTCGTGTAGGAGCCGGCCTGCCGATGAAAATAAATGGTCACGCCTTCCGCGTTCGCTACCGCGATACAGCCCTTCACCTTGCGTTCGGCCATGGCTTTTTCCGCCGCGGCCACGACCTTGCCGACATCCGCGTCGTCGAGAACGACCTGCGTGGTCACGGCATAGGCCGGAGCAGACAGAAGTGCGGCGAACACGATGGATGCGGCAAACGTGGCTCTGATTGGATAATAGGTCATGATAATTCCTTAACTGCTTTGGTTCCTGGCCCGTTTGGTCGTCGTGATCGGCGCCAAGCCGGAATGCCGTGGGCAGGCGGCGCTCCGGGATCAAGTATTGGCGTTTGGCGCCTGTCCGGCGCGATCCAGTCCGACGGGATCGCCGGACTGGATCGCGCAAGGCGATTTTCGGGTGCTTAGAGCGGCTGCGGGGAGGCGGATGTCGATCTGCGGCGAAACCAGAAGAAAGCCGCAAGAGCGATGATGACAACCGCTGCGGCAATGCCGCCACCCACCTTCATCAGTGTATCGATGGGCGAAGGGGCAAGCTGGTTGAGCCGAAGCCGGTGGACCTCTGCGGCATCCACTTTGCCCTGCGGATTGCCGAACATGTCCTTGACATAGTTTACGAGGCTGGCGACCTGGCGATCATCGAACTCGTCTTCGAAGGCAGGCATGGAGGCATCGTTGATACTGCCACGCCGCTCGACACCATGCAAAACGGCCATGACGAGATTGTCGGGGTTCGATGCGCCCGTGACGGAGTTGTGGAACAGGCTCGGATAGGCGCCGTCCTTGACCCCGCTGCCCGACAGCATATGGCAGGTGGCGCAGGCGGCGACGAAGAGCTGTTCGCCTTCGGATGCGTGCTGTCCCGCATCGGCACGGTAGCCGGTGATATCCGTCGGATGCCCCCCGAATGAGAAACGATCCGGGCCGCTGGCCGCCTGCTCCGGTACCGCCTTGATGAAGGTTGCAAGCGCATTGAGGTCATCGTCGGACAGGTGGGACGTGCTGTTTTCGACGACCTCCGCCATCGGGCCGGCAGCCTGTGCCTTGCCGGCGACATTGCCGGTTTTCAGATACTGCGCCAGTTCCGCTGTCGTCCAGCCGCCGAGCCCCTCACCCTTGGAGGACGAAAGATTGAACGCCGTCCATCCGTCGACGGCACCACCGCCGAGATATTTGGAACTGTCGACGCCCATCGTCAGGTTTCTCGGGGAATGGCACTCGGCGCAATGGCCAAGCGCATCGGCGAGATAGGCGCCCCGTGCCAGGTCGGCCTGCTGCGCGACGCTCTGGCTACCCGAATTCTTGAAATTGAGGATATTCCAGAAGCTCATCAGGAAACGGATATTGTAGGGAAACTGCATCTCGTTTTCATGGTTCTTCTGGACGCTGGGCGGCAGCGAGAAAAGATAGGCTTTGACCGCCAAGGCATCCTCGTCGCTGATGCCGGCAAACGCGGTATAGGGAAAGGCCGGATAAAGGCGCTCTCCGTTGGCGCCGATCCCATCATGGAGAGCGCGCAGAAACTGTGCGTCCGTCCAGTTTCCGATCCCCGTCGCCGGATCAGGCGTGATATTGGGGGCATAGATCGTGCCCATCGGCGTCTTGAATGGCAGGCCGCCGGCAAATGGCTTTCCGCCGGGGGCGGTATGGCAGGCAACACAGTCGGCTGCGGTTGCCACATACTTGCCTCGCGCGACCTGGTCCTGATCCTGCGACATGGCGGGCAGGGCGAAAAGCAGGCCCGCGGCGAAACCGCCGATCATCGTCTTCATCGGGAACACCATCTCACACCTCCGAAGCCATGCCGTGTGTCGCGCGCAGCGTCAAAGCCGCGCCCGTCAGTGTCGGGTTGACGGCAGCGGATGCCGGCATCGTCTGGGTGCCCATGATGAAGAGATTGGAGTGATCCCAGCTGCGGCAGTCCTTGTCGACCACCGAATCCTTCGCGTTGTCTCCCATGATGCAGGTGCCGATCTGATGATCCTGCGGCTGCCAGTCCGAGACGATCTTGATGATCTCGCCGCCGAATATCTTCTGGAAGGTCGGGTAGGTCTCGTTGATCACCTTGTCGCGGGTGCGCGTCTCGTAATCGGTAACGGAATAATAGACGTCCGGCTTCGGCAGCCCGAGCTTGTCCTTCTTGGCGCTCAACTTGATGCGGTTCACCGGATCGGGCAGCTGTTCGAGGTTGGTATTGAAGTTCATCCAGCGTGCCGACATGGAGCGGATGCGATCGTCGAGCTCGGGCTGCAGAACGCCCTGGCCAAGCAGGTACTGGGTCGCCGCCAGATTGGCGGCTTCATTGCCCACCTGATGCTTCAGCGATGCAAAATGGCTGCGGTGCGCGCCGTCGCGGTCGTTGAGGATCGCATTCTGCTGTACCGGCCCGCTGCCCGGCCACAATTCGTCCTTGGAGGTCATGACGAGGTTGAAGCCGAGGTGATCCATGAGGTTGCGGCCGACCTGATCGGAGGAATTGGCGACCTCGGACATCAAAAGGATCTTCGGGGTCTCCAGCGCATGCGCCGCCATGACGAAGATCTTGGCGGTCAACTGATGGCTCTCGCCCGTCGGCGTCATATAGTGGACCGCCGTGATCTTGCCGCCTGCGCCCTTGTCCAGCTTGTAGACGACGGCTTCGGGAATGAGCTTCGCACCCAGTTTTTCCGCCCGCGTAACGTGACGATCGCCGGAATATTGCGAACCGATCGGACAGATGGGCATGCAGTTATTGTTGCCGACGCAGGTAGGCCGTTCCGCGTAGGGCCGGGAGGCGCGACAGTTTGGTTCCTGGATCGTCCAGTAGCCATTCGCGTCGAGCATCTCCTTCATCTTCGCATTCATATAGTTGAAGTTCTGCGCCTCCATCGGATAGGGCTCTGAGCGTGGCGGAAAGGGCTTGCCGTTGGCGCCGCTCTCATCCATCTGCGAATTGCCGTTCACGCCGATCTCTTTCTCGGCCTCGATGTAAAATCGCTCGAGATCCTCATAGCTCAGGGGGAAATCCCGCCCGACGCCGAACGAGGACTTGAGCTTCATATCGGACGGCAGCAGGCGCCAGGTCGCACCGCCCCAATGCCATGTCGTGCCGCCGACGAGCTTCAGGAAACCTGCGCCATAGCGGATGGGGCCGGTATGCTGGAGATAATCGTTAGAGCCCTGACGCGGGGCATAGTCGAGATCGGGATAAGGAGCGTTATAATCGGAAATGTCGTAGAGATTGCGGAAGCGCTCCACCGTCTTCCAACGCGGCACGCGAGGGCCCGCTTCCAGGATGATGACGGATTTTCCAGCCTTGGCGAGGGTATAGGCAGCAAGCCCCCCGATTACGCCCGACCCGACGACGATGACGTCGGCATCATACTCGGCCATGTTGATACTCCATGATTGCAGGATTGTTTTCGCTATTGGCGATGGCGGCAGGCGCGAGCGCCTTGAACGTGTCAGGGCGCCTTCGAATGCGCCTCGATCTGCGCAGTCTGCTCGGCCCAGTAGTTGGGTGCGCCGCGCGAATAGCTGGGGATCACCGTCACATCCGCCGTCGGCGCCCACATCAGCGCCTTCTCGTAGGCCACGACCTGTCCACCGCCGTGATCGTCATGGTCGTCATGCGCAACATGACCGAGATACCAGGCCGCCGTCAGGCCGATCGCCGTGGCATGCAGCACCGGATCCTTTGCGAGCGGCGACGCGGAGAAGGCCGCTGGTGTCGTAAGCCCGGCCGCTTTCATCTGCGCCGACAGCGCGGACGCCCGCAACAGGAAGCTCGGATTGGCTTCGCCGAATGCCTTGTGAAAGGCATCCGACAATGGACGGTCGTCCGCCGTTTTTCCGATGACGGCGATCGACAAAGCATGTAGATCGTCGGCACTGACCGGCGTCTCTGAACCCGTTTGTTGCTGCGCGAAAAGATTTTGCGTTCCTGCAAGGAACGACGCTGCCATCGCCACAGATAGAAACGCCCTCCTGCTGATCGCCGAACGATCTTCGGCTCCGACTTTCTGAGTAGCCATAGCCACCTCCCAATTTAGTCCCGGAATTTATTCGGGATTTGAATGACGCAACGCGCGCTCCGTGTGACCGGAGTGCGAACTTGTCTGATACGAAGGAATAGGAGGCGGCTGGTTTCAGTGCCTTTTTGCGCAAGGCGCGCAAAGGCAGGGGAGCGCTTGGGCGGCGCCCCAGTCGGAAGCTATTTCTGCAATATTGTTTGACGTCCGGAACCGTCCGCATTGCGGTCAGCTTCAAATCGTCGCGAGGCAAGTTGACGCGACTTTACTTTGCTGCACCGCAAAAATAATTAGTGGCGAAGAGAAGCCACAATTCGATTTTGGATAATAATGGACCAGTTCAATCTTCTGAAATTGATGATCGAGATCGCTGATCGGGGAAGCCTGTCGGCGGCGGCGAAGGCGCTGTCCATCTCACCATCCTCCGCCACGCTCGGCCTCCAGCGCCTCGAAGACCAGGCACGTAGAAAGCTTGTGCTGCGGTCGACGCGCAGACTTTCTCTTTCCCCCGAGGGAGAGCGCTTCGTCGCGGAAGCACGCAGCATCGTCGGCCATGTGGCGGATGCATTCGACGCCATTACCGAATCGGGACCGTTGAGCGGACCGATCAAACTGACCGCGACGCATGATTTCGGTCGCCGCAGGCTCATACCGCTCATCGATACATTCATGAGAGAGAATACCGGCATATCCGTATCGGTGATCCTGTCGGACGGTGTGGTCGATCTCGCCGGGGCCGGGTTCGATCTGGCAATCCGCATCAGCGGCCAGAAACTGGTGGACGACCCCGATGCGCGCCTGCTGCGCCAGGGCACGCGACGCGTGTGCGCTGCGCCCGCCTACTGGGATCGCGCCGGCCGGCCAGACCACCCCCGCGACCTTGCAAGGCACAACTGCATGGTTCTCGCCCGCCCGGATTTTTCCGAATCCACCTGGGCGTTCAAGGAGAAGGGCAAACCTCTCTATATTCGCGTCCAGGGAGACCGGACGGCCAGCGACGGAAGTGCGATACGCGCCTGGGCAACCGCCGGCGCCGGGGTCATCCTGAACTCGAGCTTCGATGTCGTCGACGATATCGAGAGCGGGGCACTGGAGCCGGCTCTCGACGAATTCACCTCCTCGGAGGTCAATCTTTACGCCATCAGCGCGAAGGGCCGCCCGGCTTCGCGCAGGGTCGATGCGCTCATCGAATTCCTGCATCTTCACATCTGAAACCCGGTGAAACCTAGCAAGCCCGGCGCGGATTGACAGAGGGCGTGATACGTCCGCTTATTATTGCTTATTTTGCAATTAAATCGAAATAATTGATGCAATTGTTGAGAGGGAGCAATTGCGTCAGGATCTCCGCATCAAACGGAGAAGGCGGTCGTTGTCTGAGACAGACCGCCCGACAATCCAATCTCAGTCACCCGGAAAGTCGAGACTGCGCCATGAAATTTCCCTCTCTCCCCACGCTCCTGAGTTTCAACGGTGGTTACGTCGATACGCTCGGCTTCCTGGCTCTGTCAGGCCTGTTCACCGCCCATGTCACGGGAAATTTCGTCACATTGGGCGCCACCGCGGCGCTTGGCCTCGGCGGCGCGCTTTCCAAGCTTCTGGCGCTGCCGATGTTCTGCATCGTTGTATTTGTGTCGCGTCTCGTATGCCTCAAGCTTCAAACGACAGGCCGCTCGCCCATCCGGCCGTTGCTGGTGGTCAAGCTCATGCTCTTTGCGGGCGTGGCGATCTATGCGCTCTATCACGGGCCATTCCACGCCGATGAAACGGTCGTGAGCCTCGTGGTTGGCTTAACTCTGGTGTCGGCCATGGCCATCCAGAACGGCTTGCACAGGGCGCACCTGCCAAAGGCGCCTCCGTCGACATTGATGACCGGCACCACGACGCAGATCATGCTCGACCTCGCAGACCTTCTCGCCGACCCGAAGGTCGAGGAAGTTGCCGCCGCCAAGGCGCGCATCAGAAAGATGGCGGTTGCGGTCGTGACCTTTGCCGCCGGCTGCGGGTTCGGCGCCGCCGGTTACATCTATGCTCCCGCGGCAGCCTTCAGCCTCCCCGCTATCCTCGCCGCGTTCGCTCTTTTCGCCAGCACGGCCGGCGCAGAAGCAAGCTGAGCAGATTGAAGCTTTCCGGCCCCACCAATGAGAAGGAATTATGCAATGGACATCGGTAGCGAAGCGGGTGGATTGGCAAGTCTCATCGCACCCATTCTCAGACCCCTGGCGACGGGACTGGAATTCTTCGGTGTCGGCGTTATCCTGATCGGCGTCGCTGTCGCCACTATCGGATATGCACGCGACCTCACCTCCCCGGCACGACAGGGCGCTTACGACCGCTACCGCGCCAATCTGGGGCGCGGGATCCTGCTCGGGCTTGAAATCCTGATCGGCGCGGACATCATCGCCACGATCATATCCCCGCTCACCTGGGAAAGCGTCGGGCTGCTGGGATTGATCGTGCTGATCCGCACCTTCCTCAGTTTCTCCCTGGAAGCCGAGATCGACGGCCAATGGCCGTGGTCGCGCAAGTCCCAGCGGGGTGCGGACCGCACTTGAGACTTCACAGCCAGCGAAACTGAAACACGCCCTCACCGCTTCCCCGATTGCTCAAACATGCATATCCAGCAGGTTATCCGGTAACGGCAGCTCTTGGATCCGGCCTCGACACATTCGGAGCCGGATCGCTGTTTGGCGCATGTCTCTTGGCCTTCTGGGACAAGGCGGATCGACCAAAAAGCGGACGCTTCTTCGGTGGGATCGGTTGGTATCTCTCTCGTGACAAATGGAAAACCTCACGTCCAGACCGTTTCCGGGCGTTACTGTCCACCGGCCAGTGTCGCAGCACAGACCGGCTTGACAGCCAAATGAAACCGGTTACATTTATCTGCAACCGGTTACATCGGTTGCCTTGGAGGAGGAGATTCCCAGTGTTTAAGAAATTGGTCATGGCCGTATTGGCCAGCGTCAGCATCATTGCGCCCGCTTCGGCTCAGGAGAAGAGCTTCAAGATCGGTCTGTCGAACAGCTTCGTCGGCAGCGAGTGGCGCACCCAGATGATCGAGGAAGCGCAGGCCGCTGCGAAAGCTTGGGCAGACAAAGGCGTCAAGGTCGAGGTCGTCGTGCAGAGCGGCAATGTCGACGTGCAGGGCCAGATTGGCCATATCCGCAATTTCATGAATCAGGGCGTCAACGCCATCCTGATCAATCCCGGCAGCCCGACGGCCTTCAACCCGATCTTCGCCCAGGCGAAGGCGCGCAACGTGCTGATCGTTGCAACCGATGCCGAAGTCTCTTCGAAGGACGCCATCTATGTCGGTATCGACCAGAAGGCATGGGCGATGCAGTCGGCGGAGTGGCTGTCAAAGACCCTGAACGGCAAGGGCAATGTCGCGGCGATCAACGGCATTGCCGGCAATCCCGCCAACGAGGCGCGCGTTGCGGGCTACCGCGAAGTCTTCGCCAAATATCCCGGCATCAAGATCCTCAACGAGGCGAATGCCAGCTGGGATCAGGCGCAGGGACAGCAGACGATGCAGAACCTGCTTGCCACCTATCCGACCATCAACGGCGTCTGGGTTCAGGACGGCATGGCAGACGGCGCCTGGCGCGCGATCGAAGCCGCCGGCAAGGTCAAGGACATTGCCGCGACCGGCGAAATCCGCAAGGACTTCATGACCCGCTGGTCGGAGAAGAAATTCAATTCCGGCGCATCCGTCAACCCGCCCGGCGTCATGGCAAGCGCCCTCAACGTCGCCGTCTTGAAGCTGATGGGTAAGGAATTCAAGGATAGTGTGTTCGCCGGGACTTACGGTAATGCGATCTACATTCCGATCCCGTTTGTCGATGCCAATAACCTTGCCGACAATCTGAAGGCTGCCGAAGGCAAGCCGGGTTACTGGTCGGTAACGGCCACCGTGTCGCCGGATCAGGCGGCACAGTTCTTCAAGTAGCGCTGTGCGATCCCGGCGGCGGCTCACGCCGCCGGGCCTTTCGTCTCACATCGAGCGCGTAGGATACGCGCAAAAACATCAGCATTCTCGGAGACATGCCATGACGAATGCTCTGGAAGCAGTCGGCATTACGAAGACGTTCGGCGCCGTGCGCGCCTTGACGGATGGCCGGCTCACCGTTGCGCGCGGCGAGATCCATGCCCTGCTCGGCGCCAATGGCTGCGGCAAGAGCACGCTTTGCAAGATCGTTGCCGGCGCCGTTGCCCCGACCGGCGGCACCGTCCGGATGGCAGGCGCCGATGTCAGGTTTCGCAGCCCGCGCGACGCGGAGCGCGCCGGTGTCGCGCTGTTCTATCAGGAGCTCAGCCTCATCCCGCAGCTTTCGGTCTGCGAGAACATCTTTCTCGGCCGGGAACTGAAGAACGGACCTTTTGCCGATCGCAAGGCGATGAAGCACCGGGCCAACGATCTGATCGCACTGTTCGACGGCGTGTGCGGCACGGGCCTCAATGCAGATGCCGTTGTCGGCGACCTGCCGCCGGACCAGCGCCAGATCGTCGAGATCCTGAAGGTCTTTGCCCAGGACGCCAAGGTGATGATCATGGACGAGGCGACGGCGGCGCTCGATGGCCGCCAGTCGCAACGCTTTTTCGAGATCCTCAAGGCGAAGAAGGCCGAGGGCGTCTCGACCATCATGATCTCCCACCGGCTCGATGAAGTCTTCGCGGTCTGTGACCGCATCACCGTCATGCGAAACGGCGTGACGATCACCGAAATGGACACGGCCTCGACCACCCGCGAGACTGTCGTGCACGATATGGTCGGCGATGTCCGCGCGGCAGCGGAAAAAGTCGATTTCATTGCCGGTCGCGCACCGAGCCTGACTGTCGAGAACGCATTCAGTGCAAGCATCAGAGGCGTCAGCCTCGTCGCCTATCCCGGCGAGATCCTCGGGCTTGCAGGGCTTCAGGGACAGGGCCAATCCGCCCTTCTGAAAGGCCTTTTCGGCTCCGATCCATTCACCGCCGGCAGCATCGGCTTTGCAAACGGCGCAGTCCAGATCCGCAGGCCGTCCGACGCGGTAATGAACGGCTTTGCCTATGTCTCGGGTGATCGCGGCCGCGATTCCGCCTTTCAAGGCCGCTCGATCTTCGAAAACATCGTCGCGGCGCTTATGGTCCAGAAGCGGCTGAAGATCATCTGGCCGAGCCAGTTGAAGCCGCAGGTCAACAAGGTGGCCGAAGACCTGAAGACGAAATTCGCCGGGCTCGACATGCCGATCGGCACCCTTTCGGGCGGCAACCAGCAGAAGATCTTCATCGCCCGCTGGCTTGCAACGGCACCCAAACTTCTTCTTCTCGACGATCCGACGAAGGGCATCGACCTCGGCGCCAAAGCCGACCTTTTTGCCCTGATGCGCCAACAGGCGGATGCCGGGGCAACCATCATCTTCTACTCCTCGGAGGATTCCGAGATCATCGATTACGCCGACCGGGTTCTCGTATTCAACGGCGGACGCATTTCGGCCGAACTGAAGGGCACGGACATGACGTCGGTCAACATCACCCGCGCCGCCTATGGAGATGCCGCATGACCATGTTTCACCTGGCACGCCGGCAGCCCTGGCTGATCACCGTTCTGGTGTTCGTCATTCTGGCGATCGTCAACACGATATTGCAGCCATCCTTCGTCGATCCGACGGTGATGCGCTCCAATCTCTCGACATTCCTGCCGCTGATCCTCGTGGCGATCGGTCAGACCTATGTCATTCTGGCCGGCGATATCGATCTCTCGGTCGGCAGCATCGTGGCTTTGGTCAACGTCGTCACGGTCACGGTCATCACCCTGCTCGGCGGCACTTTGGGTGCCGTCTTCGGCGGGCTGGCAGCCGGCTTTTGCGTCGGCCTTCTCTGCGGCCTGATCAACGGCTTCTTCATTTCCGGCCTGCGCTTCCAGCCGATCGTCACCACGTTTGCGACCGGCATCATCTTCGCCGGCCTTGCAATCTGGGTCCTGCCGCAAGCGGGACTACCCGTTCCGGATGCCTACTGGCAGACCTATACCGAAAGCCTTCTCGGACTGCCGGTGGTCCTCCTCGTCCTGATCTTCGGTGCGATCTTCACGCTCGTCGTTTCCCGCCTGCCATTCCATACCCGGCTGATCGCGGTCGGCGGCAATCGCACAGGCGCCTTCCAGAGTGGCCTGCAACTCGGCGGCCTGCGCATCGGCGCCTATATGATCTCGGGTGCCTTCGCGAGCTTTGCCGCTCTTTGCCTCACCGGCGAAACGGCCTCCGGCGACCCGCTTCTGGGTGCAAGCCTGGCGCTGTCGTCGATCTCCGCCGTCGTTCTGGGCGGCACCGCACTGGCCGGCGGCTTCGGCAATGCCACGGGCTCGATCGTCGGGGCGCTCGTCCTCGGCATGATCGGCAACGTGATCTTCTTTGCCGGCCTGCCTTTCGAGTACCAGACCCTGGTGCAGGGGCTTATCGTGCTTGCCGCGCTTGCCGGCGGCGTATTCGTGACGAGGCGCTGAGATGAACAGCAATCAATCCCGCATCACCGCTCTTATCGCCGATCCCCTGACCATCGCGATCGCGGCCTCCGTCGCGCTGCTGCTGATCGGCGAGATCCTCTCGCCCGGCTTTGCACAGGGCACCCAGATCGTCCGTCTTTTGACCGTTGCCGCCATTCTCGGCATCGTCGCAGCCGGTCAGAACATCGTCATTCTCGGCGGCCGCGAAGGCATAGACCTGTCGGTCGGCTCGCTGATCTCGCTCGGCGCGGTACTCGCCGGCAATATGATGAACGGGCAGAACAGCGGCATTCCGCTGGCTGTCATCGTCGCCGGCGGCATTCCCTTCCTGATCGGGCTCATCAACGGCATCGGCATTACCTTCGTGCGGATTCCGCCGCTGGTCATGACGCTCGGCATGACCGCCGTCATCCAGGGTGGATTGGTGGTCTATTCGCAAGGCGTGCCCTCGGGTGCTGCCGCCCCGCTATTGTCCGGCTTCATCAACCAGCCGCTCGTTTTCGGCATTCCCGGCATCCTGTTCGTCTGGGTGGCGATTGCCGCGATCATGCTTTTCGTGCTGCGTCGCACATCCTTCGGCTTTGCCATCTACGCCATCGGTTCGAACGAGCGCGCGGCGACGCTGGTCGGCCTGCCGGTGCAGCTGATCCGCACGCTGATCTACGGGTTTTCGGGCCTGTTTGCCGGCCTTGCCGGGGTCTGCGTCATCGGCTACACGGGCACGTCGTTCATTTCCGTCGGCGACCAGTATGTGCTGCCCTCCGTCATCGCCGTCGTCATCGGCGGAACGTCGCTTGCCGGCGGTGCGGGAGGATATCTCGGCACGATGGCGGGTGCCGTCGCCTTGACGATCCTGCAAAGCGTTCTCATCACGCTCAACCTCGACGTCTGGGCGCGACAGGTGATTTTCGGGCTAACGCTGCTGGCGCTGATGCTGCTCTATGGACGGCAGAAGAAACTGCGTGTGTGAGCCATGACCAATCAGCGGATCTCGAATATCAGGAATGTTGCAGCGCTTGCGGGGGTCTCCATCGCAACCGTGTCGCGCGCCTTGCAACATCCCGACAAGGTGCGCGAGGAAACCCGCAGAAAGGTCTTCGAGGCGGTCCAAAAGGTCAATTTCGTCCCGAACGCCAATGCCCGCAACTTCCGCCAGCAGTCGAACCGCACGGTGATCCTTCTGGTGCGCGATATCGGCAACCCGTTCTATCTGGAGATCTACAAGGGCGTCGAGGAGACCGCGAGCGAAGCGGGCTACAAGGTGCTGATGGGCGATGCCCGCGACGACGAGGCCCGCGTTGCCAACTATATCGATCTTGTGCGCCAGAAACATGCCGACGGATTGATCCTGATGACCGGCAATTTTCCGGCAGAGCTTGCGGAGCGCCCCGATCTCCTGCCGCCGATCGTCATCGCTTCGGAGACCATTCCCGGTCTCGACCTGCCGACCGCCAAGGTCGACAACGTCGCAGCCTCGACGGAAGCCGTTCGCTACCTGATCGATGCCGGCCACCATGAGATCGTCCATATCGCGGGACCGAGACCGGAAAGCCTCGCCGAAGAACGCCTTTCGGGGTATCGGCAGGCACTCTCGGATGCAGGCATAGCCGATGACGAAAACCGGATTGTCTGCGGCGATTACAGTATCGAGGCCGGCCGCGAGGCGGTGCGCCGGCTTGTGGCGCAGAAGACCGTGTTTACCGCGATCTTCGCCGCCAGCGACCAGATGGCGATCGGTGCGATCAGCGAACTCAAGCAGAATGGTCTTTCCGTTCCGGCCGACATTTCTGTCGTCGGTTTCGACGACATCATCTTCGCCAACGCCTTCGACCCGCCGTTGACGACGGTGCGCCAGCCGCGCCGCGATATGGGCAGGCGCGCCATGGAACTGATGATCCAGCGCCTCGATGGCACGAAATCTCACGACATCATCCAACTGGAGACGGAACTGATCGTGCGGGGCTCGGTGGCACCACGCAGATCCACAGGACCAAAGCCGAATAGACGCAAACCTGCCGGAAAGGTGGACATATGAAGACGATCAAGGGCCCTGCGATTTTCCTCGCGCAGTTCGTGGGCGCGGAAAAACCCTTCGACACGCTGGACAATCTTGCCGGCTGGGCCGCATCGCTCGGCTACAAGGGCATCCAGATCCCCACAGATCCGAGCCTGTTCGACCTTGAGAAAGCGGCCGCCTCGAAAACCTATTGCGACGACGTAAAGGGCAGGCTTTTAGAGGCCGGCGTCGAGATCACCGAACTTTCCACCCATATCCAGGGCCAGCTCGTCGCCGTTCATCCGGCTTATGACGAAATGTTCGACGGCTTTGCGCCGGCCGATCTGCGCGGCAAGCCGAAGGACAGGCAGGCCTGGGCGGTCAACCAGCTCAAATACGCCGCCAAGGCCTCCGAACATCTCGGCCTCAAGAGCCATGCCTCGTTTTCCGGTGCGCTCGCCTGGCCGTTCATCTATCCCTGGCCGCAGCGGCCGGCAGGGCTTGTCGAAGAAGCATTCGGCGAACTGGCACGCCGCTGGCACCCAATTCTCGATGCGTTCGAAGAGAGCGGCGTCGACATCTGTTACGAACTGCATCCCGGCGAGGACCTGCATGACGGCGCGACATTCGAGCGTTTCCTCGAGGCCGTCGGCAATCACAGCCGCGCCAACATTCTCTACGATCCCTCGCATTTCGTGCTGCAGGCGATGGATTACCTCGATTTCATCGACATCTACCATGAGCGAATCCGCGCTTTCCATGTGAAGGACGCGGAGTTCAACCCGACCGGCAGATCCGGCGTCTATGGCGGCTATCAGGGCTGGGTGGACAGGCCCGGACGGTTCCGTTCGCTCGGCGACGGCCAGGTGGATTTCCGCGCCGTCTTTTCGAAGCTAACCCAGCATGACTTCGACGGCTGGGCGGTGCTCGAATGGGAATGCGCGCTCAAACATCCGCAAGACGGCGCCCGCGAAGGCGTGCCGTTCATCACAGACCATATCATCCGTGTCACCGAGCGCGCCTTTGACGACTTTGCCCAGAGCGGCGCCGATGCGGCCACCAACCGCCGCCTGCTTGGGCTTTGACACGGGGGCTTTAAAGGAGATGACGATGACCCAGAAAAGCTATGGACGCCGGATCAGGTACGGCATGGTCGGCGGTGGACAGGGCGCCTTCATCGGCGGCGTTCACCGGATCGCGGCACGGCTCGACGACCGTTACGAGCTGGTAGCCGGAGCGTTGTCCTCGAACCCTGATCGCGCCGCCGCATCGGCTGTCGAACTCGGCATCGAAGACGGCCGTTCCTACCCGGATTTCGAAGCGATGGCGAAAGCCGAGGCGGCCCGTGCGGACGGGATCGAGGCGGTGTCGATCGTCACTCCCAATCATCTGCATTTTGCAGCCGCCAAGGCGTTTCTCGAAGCGGGCATCCACGTCATCTGCGACAAGCCCGTTACCACCACGCTGGCCGAAGCCAGGACGCTGGCGGAGATCGTGGCGACGACTGGAAAAATCTTCGTTCTCACCCACAATTACACGGGTTACGCGATGATCCGGCAGATGCGCGAGATGATCGCCTCGGGCGCCATCGGCACGTTACGTCATGTGCAGGCGGAATATGCGCAGGACTGGCTGACGGAAGCGGCGGAAACCAAGGGTGCGAAGGGCGCCGAGTGGCGTACCGATCCGGCCCGTTCGGGCGCCGGCGGCGCGATCGGCGATATCGGCACGCATGCCTATAATCTCGCCGCCTTTGTAACCGGTGAGACGCCCGAGCGGCTCTATGCCGACCTCACCTCCTTCGTGCCCGGCCGGACGCTGGATGACAGTGCCAATATCCTTCTGCGCTATCGAAGCGGCGCCAAGGGCATGCTCTGGGCAAGCCAGATCGCCGTTGGCAACGAGAATTCGCTGTCGCTGCGCATCTATGGCGACAAGGGCGGGCTCGAATGGCAGCATGTGAGCCCGGACCAGCTCTGGTTTACGCCCTATGGCGAACAGAAACGCCTCGTCACCCGCAATGGCGCTGGCGCCGGCACGGCTGCCAACCGGGTAAGCCGCGTGCCCGCGGGCCATCCGGAAGGCTATCTGGAGGGGTTTGCCAACATCTACCGCGAAGCGGCAGATGCGATCATCGCCGCACGGGACGGAGGAAAGCCCGCCGGTGATGTCATGTATCCGGGCATAGAAGACGGCATTGCGGGCCTCGCCTTCATCGAGGCCGCCGTCCAGTCCAGCAGGACATCGGCCTGGGTCGACCTCGTACCCTGTCCGTCTTGATGACGGGTTAGAGCACGTCAGAGATTGCGGCCGCCGCCATGCGCCTCGGCCGCGATCGACCATTCAATTGTTGAGAGGAGTAGACCGTTGAATTCCATTCTATCGATGACATGCCAGTCGCTGAGCGTTGCAGCCCTGGCCTTCAGCCTCATCACCCCGGCATTTGCCGCCGACAAGGCCAATGCCCTGCCGATCGGCGCGCAGATGTACACGCTGCGTGACGCCGGCACGCTGGACGAACAATTGTCCATCCTGAACCGGGCCGGTGTCTCGAACATCGAGACCGTCGACATGCAGAAGACGACGGCAGATGACCTCAAGGCGCTTCTGGCGAAGCACGATATCAAGGTCATCTCCTCGCATGTGCCGCTGGCGCGGCTTCGTGGCGAACTCGACACCGTGATTGCCGAGCAGAAGACGGTCGGCAATTCCGTCATCGTCATGCCGTATCTTCTGCCTGAACAGAGGCCGACCGATGCCAAGGGCTGGGAAGCGTTCGGCAAGGAGCTTGGCGGCTATGCCGACAAGCTGAAGGCCAATGGCATGAGCATGGCCTATCACAACCACGATTTCGAAATGGCCGAGTTCGACGGCAAAACCGCGCTCGAACTGATCATGGCCGCAGCCGGCCCCAATCTGATGAGCGAACTCGACGTTGCCTGGGTTGCCCGCAGTGGCCACGATCCGGCAAAATTCCTCGGCCATCTCGACGGCCGCCTCTTTGCCATCCATGCCAAGGACAATGCGCCCGTCGGTACGGCCGAGAAGGAAAAAGGCTTTGCGATCATTGGCACCGGTGTTCTCGACTGGGCAACCATTCTGCCCGCCGCAAAGAAGGCCGGAGCAAAATGGTACATTCTCGAGCATGACATGCCGCTCAATGCCGAAGACGTTCTGACGAGGGGCAATGCCTATCTGAAGGACAAGCTGACAGCGTCCTGACGCCTGTCCAAAACGCCCACTCCGCAGGCAGTGATCGCCTGCGGAGTGCGCTCGGCGCAAAACCTGACGACAGAACGCAGCCGTCAGCAAATGCTGATCTTTTTCTTCCGCGGCGCCGATCGGATAACCGGGGCATCTGCCGGGAAATGGCCGTTAGGCCATTTCTCTTTCTCCCTGGCCAGGTCCAGAGGCTATCTGCGGAAAGCCTCGTTCTGGCGCCGATGATCCTTAACTCCCAGATCCGGTCGCGGATGACGTCAACCTGTCAGGCGCTTCCCGCCAGCCGATAGCCGACGCCGGTTTCGGTGAGGATATAGCGCGGCTGATCCGGGCTCTCCTCAATCTTCTGGCGCAGTTGCCGGACATAGACGCGCAGATACTGCACATCGGTGATCTCCCCCCACACCTTGTCGAGGATGAAGCGGTGCGTCAGCACCCGGCCATGGTATTGCACGAGAAGCCTCAGGATCTCGTATTCCTTCGGCGTCAGCTTGACCTCCTCGCCCCTGACGGTAACGATCCGCTTGACGAGGTCCATCGATAGCTCGCCAAGCTGGAAGACCGGGCTTTCCCCTTGTGTCTGCAACCGATGCCGGAGCGCCACGCGGATGCGCGCCACCAGTTCATTCATGCCGAAGGGCTTTGTCACATAGTCGTCGGCGCCGATTTCCAGCGCCTTTACGATACCTTCCTCATCGGTGCGGCTCGACAGGATGACGATCGGGAACGGCACGTCCTCCGCTCGCCACTTGGCCAGCAGGTCGTGCCCGCTCATATCAGGCAGGCCGAGATCGAGAATGACGAGATCCGGCGCCTGAGCAAACGCCATCTGGATGGCCGTTCTCGCATTCGGCGCGCCTTGTACCGCAAAACCTTGCGACGACAGACCGACATCCAGAAGCTTGCGGATCGGCGGCTCGTCATCGACGACAAGGATTTTCACCGATTGGTTGGTCATGCTGGCTCCTGCGGATCGACTTGCACATCAGACTGTCTCGGCAATGTCAGGGTAAACATCGCGCCCTGCCGGTCCGGGCGATTGGCTGCAATGATAGTCCCGCCCATCGCCTCGACAAAGCCGCGGCAGATGGAAAGGCCAAGTCCTGTCCCGGCCGTCACATGGTCGGTCTTTCTGACGCGATAGAAGCTGTCGAAGACCCGATCGAGATCGGCGGGCGGGATGCCGATCCCTTCGTCGAGGACACGCAGGTGGATGCCCGTTTCGCTTATCCAACCCGTCACCGCGATCGTCGCACCATCGGGCGAATATTTCGCCGCGTTATCGATAAGGTTTAACAGGACCTGCTCGAACAGAACCGGGTCTATGCGCACCATCGGCAGATCGGCCGGAATGGAGGTCTCGATCCTGTGCCCTGCAACGATTTTCGATGCGCGCGTCAGCGCCGAGCCGACGACATCGCCGACGAAATGCATGGCGAAGTTGGGCTCCATCGCGCCCGAGCCGATGCGGGTCATGTCAAGGAGGTTGACGATGAAGCGGTTAAGCCGTTCGGATTCGTCGATCACCGTCTGCAACAGATCGTCCTTGGCCTCGTCCGAAAGACCCATGCCAAAGTCCTTGATCGTGCCGGCCGCGCCCATGATGCCGGCAAGCGGCGTCTTCAGGTCATGGGAGATCGAGGTCAGCAAAGCTGTGCGTAACCGATCCGTTTCGGCCGCAAGTCGCGCCTTGTCGACATCGGCGACAAGATGGATCCGCTCGATCGCGAGCGCCGCCTGATCCGCGAGCGCGTCGAAAAGGCGCTGCTGTTCCGGCGTCAGCAGGGGGCCGTTCCTGTCGTTGTCCAGCCCGACGACGCCAATTGCGCCGCGTCCGGTCTTGAGCGGCAGGTAAAGCCGCTTTGCGCCGGGCAGCGTATCGGCAGCACGGCCCGCCGGGCGGTTGTGCTCCCAGGCCCAGCGGGCGGCGGCAATATCCGCATCGACCAGGGTATCATCTGGCGGATAACCGGCCTTTACGACGATCGAGCCGTCTTCTGGCAGAAGAATGACCACCCGCACCTTCAGCATCGAGGCGATCTGATAGGCCGAAACCCACAGAACATCGTCCAGCGTGCCGGTACCGGCGAGCTTCCTGGAAAAGAGATAGAGATCCTCGGTTGTCCGCGCGCGGCCGCGGGCAGCGGCCGCCTGGCGCTGGACTGCAGCGGTCAGGTTGCTTGCCACGAAGGCCGTGCCGAAGAAGAAGACCAGTGCCACGACGCTTTCCGGATCGCGAACCGTGAACGTGTAGCGCGGTTCGAGAAAGAAGAAGTTGAAGGACAAGGCGCCGAGCACCGAAGCGAACAGGCCCGGCCCAAGCCCGCCACGGACTGCCGATGCCAGAACCGCCATGAGGAAGACCAGCGCCAGATTGCGCACATCCAGCGCCCGGTCGAGCAGGATGCCGATGACGACGGCAGTGGTGGTGAAGACGACGCCCAGCGCATAATATTTCGGCTTGAATAGACGGGCCGGCAGCGCCGCTCTCACACCCGGAGTTGCGGGCTCGGCCTCCAGATCGCTCGACATGACATGCACGCTGATGCGCCCCGCATGACGGATGAGATCATGGGTGATCGAGCCCTCCAGGAGCTCGCGCCAGCGCGGCTTGTCGGATTTACCGACGATCAGATGATTGAAATTGTTGGTATTTGCATAAGCGATAATCTCGCGCGAGACAGACGAAGCCGGCAAGGTCACTGTCTCGGCGCCGAGTTGCTCGGCAAGCCGCATACAGGCAGCCAGGCGGTCCTTGTCGACATCGGAGAGGCCTGCCGATTTCGGCGTTTCCAGATGGATCGCCGTCCAGGGCGCCCGCAGCCGATCTGCCTGCCGGCGGGCGTAGCGGACGAGTGCCGCGCCATTGCGGCCATGGTCGATGCAGACGAGGATCCGCTCGCCCGCCGCCCATGGGCCGGAGATCGCATGCGCCTGCATGTGGTTCAGCAGCTGCTCGTCGACGCGCTGGGCGGTACGGCGCAACGCCAGTTCGCGCAGCGCCGTCAGGTTGCCGGGGGAAAAGTAATTCTCGATGGCGCGACGCGCTGTCTTCGGCACATAGACCTTGCCGTCGTGAAGCCGCTTGATCAGGTCCTGCGGGGTAATGTCGATGATCTCGATATCGTCGGCACGATCGATCACGAGGTCCGGCACCGTTTCGCGCACCCGGATACGGGTGATCTGGGCGACGACATCGTTGAGGCTCTCGACATGCTGGATATTCAGCGTCGAATAGACGTCTATGCCCTGCGCCAGGAGTTCGAGCACATCGAGATAGCGCTTCGGGTGACGGCTGCCGGGCGCGTTGGTATGGGCGAGTTCATCGACCAGAACGAGAGCCGGGCGGCGCTCGATGATTGCGTCGAGATCCATTTCCTCAAGCGTCTGTCCCCGGTAATCGACGAACCTGTGCGGGACGATCTCAAGGCCTTGGACCAGCGCCTCGGTTTCCTTCCGGCCATGGCTCTCGACGACGCCGATGACGACGTCGGCCCCCTCGGCCTGTCTGGCGCGGGCGGACATGAGCATTTCATAGGTCTTGCCGACGCCGGGGGCAGCGCCGAGAAAAATCTTCAGCTTGCCGCGGTTCTCGCGATCGGCGCGCTCCAGCAGGGCTTCGGGCGATGGGCGCCGCTCTTGCATGGACTGCATGTCGTTGGCCATTTGCCCTTTTCCCTCGACACCGGCAATGCTTCGCGCACTGCCGGTGTCGCTTTCTAGTTATCGAACCGGAACCTTGTCCATTGCCAGATTCATGTCCAGCACATTCACCAGCCGGTCGGTGGTGAATATACCGCCCGGCGAAAAGGCGTTCTCGTCGATCACCTTTTCGATGTCGGGGGCGGCAATATTGCGCGCCCTGGCAATCCGCTCGACCTGATAGCGGGCGGCACGCTCGGTAATGTGCGGGTCGAGGCCGCCGCCAGACGCCGCCGCCAGCTCCGCCGGGAGCGGGTTTTCTGCCGTTGCGCCATAGGCCTCGACGGTCTTTGCCGCCCGGTCCGTAAGGTCTGTGCTGGTCGGCGACTTGTTGGAACCGCCGGCAGCATCGGCCTTGAAATCGACCGCGGAGGGACGCGGCCAGAAATACTGGGGCCTTGTGAAGGCCTGCGCCTCCTGCTTACTACCGAGGATCGTTCCGTCGGCTCTCGTGATCAGCGACCCGTTGGCGGTGTCTGGCGTGATCGACTGACCTATGGCCCAGACGGCAGTGGTATACCCCCCGACGCAGATGGCCATGGTGGCAACGGTGATGCGAAGGATGGCGATGATGGTTTCCATGATCGAGGTCTTTCAGTTCATGAACATGAAGTGTTCGGCAATCGGGCCGAGCGTGGCGGCGGGGAAGAAGGTGAGTGCGCCGACGATGATGACGGTTGCCGTCAGCATGCCTGCGAACGTTCCGTCCTCGACCGAAAGCGTGCCGCTGGATTCCGTCGCGCGACGCTTGGCCGACAGTGAGCCGACGATGGCAAGCGGAAGGATGATCGGGATGAAGCGGGCAAGGAGCATGACGATGCCGGTTGCGATATTCCACGGAACAGTCGCGTCCCCCAGGCCCTCGAAGCCCGAGCCGTTATTGGCGGCAGAGGACGAGAATTCGTAGAGGATTTCGCTGAAGCCGTGCGGGCCGACATTGTTGAGCGTCGCCACACCCCATGGCGTCACGGCAAAGATCGCCGTTCCGACCAGAATGAAGAAGCCGTGCGACAGCAGGCCCATCATCGCGAACTTCACCTCCTTGGCCTCGACACGCCAGCCGAGATATTCCGGCGTGCGGCCGATCATCATGCCGGCGAGGAAGACACCGACGACGATATAGAGGAACATGTTGACCATTCCGACGCCGACGCCGCCGAAATCCTCGTTGAGCCACATGCCGATCATCGGCATCAGGCCGGTCAGCGGATTGAGGCTGTCATGCATGGCGTTGACCGACCCGTTGCTGGTGGAGGTCGTCAGCACGGACCAGACAGGCCCGGCCGCAGCCCCGAAGCGAAGTTCCTTGCCTTCGAGATTGCCGACATCCTGCGTGATCGGCAGTGCCGCGAAAGCATGGGTCGGCACATTTTCGAAGCTGACGGCACAGGTAATGCGTGCGCCCATCAGCACCAGCATGACGGTAAAGAGGACGGCGGCATGCTTTACCCGGCCGATGACGCGACCGAACATCCAGACACAGGCCATCGGGACGATGATGATGGCGACGGTCTGCAGGACGTTCGACCAGAAACTCGGGTTTTCCAGGGGATGCGCGCTGTTGGGGCCGAAGAACCCGCCGCCATTCGTGCCGATCTGCTTGATGGAGACGAAGGCTGCGACCGGACCGCGGGCGATCGTCTGCTGCACGCCTTCAAGCGTGGTGGCGACCGCCGCGCCCTGAAACGTCATCGGTACGCCTGTCAGAAGCAGAAGGACGGCAACGACGAAAGCGATCGGAAGGAGCACGAGGAAGGTGGCCCGCTGTATGTCGACGAAGAAATTGCCGAGCGTGCGGCCGGCAAGACCTCGGGCCAGTGCTGCCAGTGCGGCAAGACCGACGGCGGCCGAGACGAATTGTAGCCACATCAGCGCCGCGAGCTGCGACAGATAGCTCATCGAGACTTCGCCGGAATAATGCTGCAGGTCTGTATTGGCGGTGAACGAGGCGGTGGTGTTGAACACCAGGCTCGCTTCCAGCACGCCCTTGGCATCCGGGTTCAGCGGCAGATACTGCTGCAACGCGAGAAGCGCGAAGGCGACGGTGAACAGGGCGAGGTTGAAACCGAGGAGCGAAGCGACATAGCGCTTCCAGTCCTGCTCCCGGCGCGCCACCGGGCCGCCAATCGCACAGAAGAGAGCGGTGAAACCGTTCGGCCTGCCTCTGCCTGCGGCGGGATCCATCGCCCATGTCATATAGCGGCCGAGCGGCCACGACAGAAGTGCCGTTGCGCCGAGGATGAAGAATACGAAGAGAATTGCTTGCGTCATTGTGATGTCTCCAACATCAAGTCCAGATCAGGCCCGGATCAGGATCTGTCGAGCGAAGAGGCCAGGGCGAAGAGCAGTCCGAAGATGATCAGGCCGAGGGCGAAATAGAGGAAGGATCATGGATGTCTCCGATCAGGCGAGGTTGAGCGCTGCCACGACCATGTCGATGAGCTTGATGCCGACGAAAGGCACGACGAGACCGCCGAGACCGTAGATCAAAAGGTTTCGGCGCAGGAGCGGCCCGGCGCCGATCGCCCTGTAGGCGACGCCGCGCAGTGCGAGCGGAATGAGCGCGATGATGATCAGCGCGTTGAAGATGATCGCCGACAGGATGGCACTTTGCGGTGAGGAAAGCCGCATGATGTTGAGTGCATCGAGACCCGGATAAAGCGTGACGAACATTGCCGGGATGATGGCGAAATATTTGGCGACGTCATTGGCGATCGAAAACGTCGTCAGCGAACCGCGCGTCATCAACAGCTGCTTGCCGATCTCCACGATCTCGATGAGCTTGGTCGGATCGCTGTCGAGATCGACCATGTTGCCGGCCTCGCGCGCCGCGACCGTGCCGGTGTTCATCGCCACGCCGACATCGGCCTGGGCAAGTGCTGGCGCGTCGTTCGTGCCGTCGCCGCACATGGCGACGAGCTTGCCCTTCGCCTGCTCGTCGCGGATGAGCTGAAGCTTGTTTTCCGGTGTCGCCTGAGCGAGAAAATCGTCGACGCCGGCCTCTGCAGCGATCGCGGCTGCCGTCATCGGGTTATCGCCGGTGATCATCACCGTGCGGATGCCCATCTTGCGCAGTTCGGCAAAACGCTCGCGGATGCCACCCTTGACGATGTCCTTCAGGTGGATGATGCCGAGAAGCCGGCCATCCCGAGCGACCGCAAGCGGCGTACCACCGGCCCTTGCAATCTCTTCGGCGATCGCCTGCCCTTCCCGTGCCACTGGATCGAGGGTCGCTCCGCCGCCCGAAACGGCCTGCAGCTGCAGATATTTGAGAACGGACTCCACCGCGCCCTTGCGGATCGATGCTCCCTCGAGATCGACGCCGCTCATGCGGCTCTGTGCGGTGAACGGAACGAAACTCGCCTTCAGCTCCGTCATGTCGCGGGCGCGAATTCCGTATTTTTCCTTGGCGAGAACGACGATGGACCGGCCCTCCGGCGTCTCGTCGGCGAGCGAAGCGAGCTGGGCCGCATCCGCCAGATCCGGTGCCGTGACGCCGCTCACCGGACGAAACTCGGTGGCCTGCCGGTTGCCGAGCGTGATCGTGCCAGTCTTGTCGAGAAGCAGCGTATCGACGTCGCCCGCCGCTTCCACGGCGCGGCCGGACATGGCGAGCACGTTGAAGCGCACGAGACGATCCATCCCGGCAATGCCGATTGCCGACAGAAGCGCACCGATCGTGGTCGGGATCAGCGTCACGAACAGCGCGACGAGAACGACGATCGGGATCGCACCGCCGGCATAGCTGGCGAAAGCGGGAATGGTGGCCACGGCCATGACGAAGATCAGTGTCATGGCCGCGAGAAGGATGTTGAGAGCAATCTCGTTCGGCGTCTTTTGCCGTTCGGCGCCTTCGACGAGTGCGATCATCCGGTCGATGAAGGTCGAGCCCGCAGCAGCGGTGATGCGCACCTTGATCCAATCGGACAGAACCTGCGTGCCACCCGTCACCGCGGAGCGGTCGCCGCCGGACTCACGAATGACGGGCGCGGATTCACCTGTGATCGCCGCCTCGTTGACGGACGCGATCCCTTCGATGATCTCGCCATCGGACGGAATGATGTCGCCGGCCTCGACCAGCACCACGTCATTGACCTTCAGCGATGTGCCGACGACTTCCTTCCAGTCCCGCCCGTCGGGCGATTTCAGGAGCTTTGCCTGCGTCTCGCTGCGGCTCTTGCGCAAGCTGTCCGCCTGCGCCTTGCCCCGGCCTTCGGCAACGGCTTCGGCGAAATTGGCAAACAGCACCGTGAACCACAGCCAGAGAATGATCTGGAACGAGAAGCCGAGGCCATCGGCGCCGGTCGCGAGATCCTTGACGAAGAGGATCGTCGTCAACAGCGAGACGACGGCAACCACGAACATCACCGGGTTCTTGGCCAGCGTGCGCGGATCGAGCTTGGTGAATGCGCCGCCGATGGCGGGCACGAGAATGCGAGCATCGAGCATGCTCGAGGCTTTGGGTCGGCTCATAGGAGATCCCATCAGGTTAAATATGAAAGAAAATCATGCGGACGAGGCCAGGTGCTCAACCATCAGGACGATCGCGCTCGTCACCCCGATGAGCGCACATAGGCCCAGAATGATCGTGGAGCCCTGGCACAGGTCTCTTGCCTGCGGGCATGCTTGCATGCGTGCTCGGACATGGAGGAAGAAAGCTTGCATCTCGCCCCCTAGAACCGTTCGGGCCGCCAGAGCGCATAGGCCAGATAGACGGTCACGACGATCGTGACGATCCCGCTGAAGATATAGTCGAATGCCATGCTGCACCCTTCAGGTAACACCGCCGATATCGTGTATCGGCAGGGTTATGTGCCGCTTTTTGCCATAGGAATTCGAGACCGCGGCGAAGGCGGAAAAATAGGAATCCTATAAAGATTTCCGGTTTGTGGCTGGTTTCGATGCGGCAGCGTCAGACAACAAGGCGGACGCCGCAATCGCACTGCTCTGTCGGCGGGGCTGCCTCCCGCAGCACCGCCGACCACAAGATGAGTATGCATCGGCTTTCCAGCATCTTGCCGAATGACGACAAAGTAGATATTCATCGTCAACTTAACCCTGCCTGTCTTTCCGGATCGGTTGGGGTGCTGGGCGGTGCAACACGCCCATCGCTGACGAGTTTCTGCGAAGTGGATTGGCAATTTGAATTTCTGGCATTCCATGGTCTGGAAAACTGATGGAATACAGGTCGTCGAACCGGTGAAGTGGCGATGCCTCGATGGCCTTGTCAGCGTCGTGTGGGAAGCCGAGAGCCATGCGGGAGCGAGCGGCTACTACCTCGCCGAAGACCCGCGCATCATGATCTTCAACAGCGACGTGTCCTCCCGTGTGAGGATCTCGAACGAGAGCGGCGACTTTTCCCGCAATTGCCGGCCGATGACCAAGGCCATCTATATTCCCGCCGGCGTGCCGATGTGGACGACGAGCAGCGCCTTCCATCGTTTTTCGCATCTCAATCTGCATCTGCACAAGGACCGAATGATGCGGTTCCTGTCACCATCGATCGGGCGATCGGCGGCGATGGCGGCCTTGCGGAGACCTGTCGAAATCCAGGATATCGGCCCGATCGAAACCCTGGCCGGTCTTTTGATCGAAGAGATCGCCAAGCCATCACGGCACCCGGTCTATGCCGAGAGCCTGGTGGGTGGCATCGTCACGGCGCTTCTCGATATCCCGCATGAAAAGGATCGCGTGGCCAATGGCCGGCTCACCAAGGCGCAGCTGAACAGGCTGACCGCACGCGTCGACAGCTGCCGGGATGCACGCCTCACGATCGCGGAAATGGCAGAGACGGTCGGGCTTTCGGAAAGCTGGTTCGCCAATGTCTTCAAACAGACGACGGGAAAGACCCCGCTGCAATGGCAACTCGCAAAGCGCATAGAGCTTGCGAAATCGCTGCTGATCCAGAGGGATCTGGCGCTCGCAGAGATTGCCGCGCATCTCGGTTTCACCGATCAGGCGCATCTGACCAAGGCCTTCAAGCAGGTGGTCGGCGACACACCCGCCGCGTGGCGGCGGCTGCGGGAGCAGAATGGCGGCTGAGGCTTCCGTTCTGCCGGACGCTGGACTTTACGCCATCATCCAAAGGGCTGGTACGGCCGCAAAGAGCCGGAGCCCGGCAAAAGCCGCGACACAGAAGGTTGCATCCGCCCGGCGAAATGCCGGCCGGATGCCTCTATGTCGATTTACCAGGTCTGACGCAGCGTCGCGTAGATCGTCCGGCCCGTGTTGTAATAAACACCGCCGCTATCCTGGTTGGTCACATGCTTTTCGTCGAACACGTTGTTGACGTTCAACTGGAAGCTCGTGTTCTTCATGACCTTGTAGGTGAAGGCGGCATCGAACACGACGGCGGCATCCGACTTGCCGGTATTGGCCAGATCGTAATAATAGGAGCCGATATAGCGGGCACCCAGTCCGAACGTCATGTCGCCACGCTTGCCTTCACCTGCCCAGGTATAGGTTCCCCAGACGGATGCCATGTTCTTGGGAACGCGCATCAGGCGATTGCCATCGTCCGAACCGCCGGGCTCGTCGATTTTGGATTCGGTGTAGCTATAGGCCGCGATCAGGTTGATATTGTTGCTGATCTCCGCTTTCGCCTCAAGTTCGAGGCCGCGATGACGTACCTTGTCGACCGTAGACGGCAGGTAGGTAACGCCGTCGTAGACGGTGATATTGCCCTTCGTCAGGTCATACAGGGATGCCGTGAACAGGGCCGGGAAGGCATCAGGCCTGTATTTGACGCCCACTTCATACTGCTTGCCCGTGGTCGGATCGGTGCCGACGCCGGGAGGTGCGGCAGATTCCGCGTAGCTCGCATAGGCCGCGACCTCGTCGGTGATCTTGTAGCTCGCGCCGATACGCTTGGTGAACTTGCTGCTGCTGTCAGACGTCGTTCCCGCGCCGAAGAGATCCGTCTCGCTCAGGTCGAACCAGCTGTTGCGCGCGCCGACGCTGACCGTCAGACGGTCGTCGAACGTCAGGTCCTGCTGCAGATAGATGGACTTGGTCTTCTGCGTGTCGCGCGTACCATAGTTCGGGTCCGCCGAGGCCGGGCCGCCCGAATAGACCGGATCCACCCAGCTGATGGGCGGCGTGGACGTGTCGTAGAAGCCGTAGTTCTGTGATTCGAAATGATTGTACTCGACGCCTGCGAGCGTCTTGCTTTCGACATTGTCGAAGCTCGTATCATACATCAGATGCGCATCGACGATGAACTGCTCGGTATCGGTATCGCTGCCGAACCAGTAACGGTCGGCAAGGTTGGAACCGTCGGTGCGGGTATTCGACAGATAGGCGCTGCCGAAGGCGTTTCGGGTCTTCGAATAACGGGCGTTGGAGCCGAAGCTCAAACCATCGCCGAAATCGTGGTCGGCCAGCAGGCTTACCGTGTTGCGGTTGGTGTTCATGAAATAATAGGCCGGCTCGCCGAAGAAGTCGCTCCGGTCGAAATCGGTGCCGATCGGCTGGCCGCCGCTGCCCGGAACACCGTCCTTGTCCAGATGATCGAAGACGATGGAGACGTTCGTGTCGTCGGTCGGACGCCAGGTCAGCCCGCCCATGAAGAACTTCTCGTTGTCCTTGGAATAATCGTACTCTGCGTTGGAATTCTGCAGCTTGGTCGTCAGACGATAGGAGAGCGTTCCGTCCTTCGTGAGGTTATCGCCGAAATCCAGGCCGGTTTCCTTGTGACCGTAAGAGCCGCCGGTGACGTAAGCCTCGCCGAAACGTTCGGTCTTCGGCAGCTTCGTCACATAGTTGACGGAACCGCCCGGTTCCGCGGCGCCGAAGCCGGCGGAGCTGGTACCCTTCAGGACCTCGAGGCGCTCGAAGGCGTAGGGTTCCTCGCGGGTGCCGCCCGCGGTACGGCCGATCTCCAGCCCGTCGCGATAGGTATAGGGCTCGAAGCCGCGGATATTGATGTAGTCATAACGGTCGTCACCACCGTAATAGCCGGTCGCTACACCCGCCGAATAGCGCACGGCCTCGACGACGCTGGTCGCACGCCGCTCTTCGAGTTCCTTGGCGGTGATGACGGAGACCGATGCGGGAGCGACCAGAATGTCGGTCGGCATCTTGCCGGTGCCCGTCGTGTCGGTCGCAATGATCGATTTGGAATCGCTGCTCGTGTCGAGCACGGTGCGCGACCCTTTCAGAACGATGGGCGCAAGACTGGTGTCGCTGGTGCCCGTGCTGGAGGTTGCAGCATCCTGCGCAGACGCAATGACGGGCGCAAGAACGACAAGAGCGGTACAACCGAGCAGCACAGTCTTTCTGCAATGGTTCAGCGCTCTGCCAGAATTGTTACGCGTGCTTACTAACTTCATGTCCATCTTCCAACGTTTGCCTGGCACCCACACACTTGAGAAGCAGCGCGGTGCGACCGGATATCTTGCGGGGAGAGGAACGGCCTTCATTCAAAGTTGGCCGTAAACCCGAGCATCGCGTCTCGATGTCGCCAGCTCCAACGCCCACGGATTGAATGTCCCCACTACCGCACTAACTTGAGTGAAGTAATCCGGTATTGTAGGTTTTCCGACTTTTGTAGAATTCAACGGAAATTTAACGAATGTTTCCCGCCCTGGCGGCGCCCTTGGTTGGCGGCGCCGGCTTGGCCTGAAAGTTCAGGTCCCGAACGCCGGAATTTGGCGGCTCGGCAGAGAATTTCGGCGGCGATCCGAAAGAACCGGAGCCTCTGGCTGATCCAGCTCCCGGCGTTGCGGGCACTGCCGGGCGGTCACGCAACGGCACGGCCTTGACCCGTTCGGCCTGCCTAATCGGCGGATAAAACCTTGCGGAACGGCGAGCGATCCGGGTCCGGGTCCGGCATGGCCGCCAGCAGCATGCGGGTATAATCGCTCTGCGGATTGTCGAAAATGCTTTCGACCGGCCCCTGCTCGACCAGCTTGCCACGATAGATGACCGCCACGTCGTCGCAGATATAACGAATGACACCGAGGTCGTGGCTGATGAAGAAATAGGTCAGTCCCAGATCCTGCTGCAGCCGATGCAGGAGGTTTAGGACATCAGCCTGAACGGAGACGTCGAGCGCGGAGGTCGGTTCGTCGAGGATCAGGAATTCCGGTTTCACGGCAAGTGCGCGCGCAATGCCGATCCGCTGGCGTTGCCCGCCGGAAAACTCGTGCGGGTAGCGAAAGAGATGTTCAGCCTGCAACCCGACCTGCAACAGCAGTTCCATGACGCGGTCCGTCCGCTGGCGGGCCGTCATCGGCAGGATGTCGCGGTGGATCACCAGCGGCTCGGCAACGATATCGTGGATCGTCATCCGAGGATCGAGGGAAGCGTAGGGATCCTGAAATACGATCTGCAACCGGGCACGCAACCGCCGGATCTCGGTCGACGACAAAGACGACATGTCGGTGCCGTCATAGAGGATCTGGCCGGCGCTCAGCGTGTCGAGACGCAGGATGCAGCGCGTCAGCGTGGTCTTTCCCGAGCCGGATTCGCCGACGAGCCCGAAGCTCGATCCTTTGCGAACGCTCAAGGTGATATCGTCGAGGGCATGAAATCCTTCGCCACGGCCGAACATGCCTGTCCTCTGGCCCGGAAAGACCTTGGAGACATTGCGGATATCGAGGCTCATCGGCTGATCTCCTGCATGATGTCGCCAATGCCGCGCAGTTCGCCGCGCTTGGTGTGGACTGTCGGGATGGCGTTGAGCAGTGCCTGTGTATAGGCGTGAGCCGGACGTTTCAGCACATCGCCGACCGGGCCGCGCTCCAGAATGCGGCCCCTATACATCACCGCCACATGGCTGCAGATCTGCGCGACGACGCCGAGATTATGGGTGATCATCAGCACGCCAATGTTTCGCTCTGCGACGAGATCATGGATGAGTTTCAGGATCTGCGCCTGAACGGAAACATCAAGCGCCGTGGTCGGCTCGTCGGCAATCAGGAGATCGGGCTTGCCGATCATCGCCATGGCGATCAGAACGCGCTGGCGCATGCCGCCGGAAAACTGGTGAGGGTAGTCGTCGATCCGTGCCGCCGCGTTGGGAATGCCGACCTTGTCCAGCATTTCGATGGCGACACGTCGGGCTGCCTTCTTCCGCTCCCGGCCGGAGGCATTGCTGGAAAGCCTCAGGATCGAGGGATCGGCATGGCCGGCATGCAGAGCGACATCGACGAGCTGCGTACCGATGGTGAAGACCGGGTTGAGGTTGGTCGTCGGATCCTGGAATATCATACCGATCCTGCGCCCGCGCAGCGATCGCATGGCCCTCTCATCGGTGGTCAGGAGGTCCCTTCCTTCGAAGTGAATGCTGCCGGCCAGATAGCGGCCGGTCGCCGCGGGGATAAGCCGCGATACCGAAAGACCGGTCAGCGATTTTCCAGAGCCGGTTTCGCCGACCATGCCCCAGATCTCGCCGCGTTCGATGACAAGATCGATGCCATGAAGGATCTGCGTCTCGCCTTCGAAGCTGCGCATGGCAAGGTTGAGGTTTTTGATATCGAGCAATGTCATCGGATCACCTCACCGCCTTGCTTTCGGGTCCATGACGTCGCGCAGACCGTCGCCGAGGAGGTTGAAACCGAGCACCGCCAGAAAAATCGCGCAGCCGGGGCAAACCGCCGTCCACCAGTAATCCGGCATGTCGGCACGGGCGACCGACAGAAGCGTGCCCCATTCAGGGGTCGGCGGCTTGACGCCGATGCCGACAAAACCGAGCGAGGCGACGGTTAAAACGGCAAACCCCATGTCGAGCGAGGCTTTGACGATGATCGGCGACATGATGTTCGGGAGGATATGCCGGCCAAGGATGCGTGGCCAGCCGGCGCCGAGCGCACGGGCCGCAACGATGAACTGCTCTTCCTTCTTGCCGATCACCTCACCGCGCACGAGACGCGCATAGGCCGGCCACCAGGTAATCGAGATGGCGACGATCATGTTGAAGACACCGGTGCCGAGAGCGGCTGCGACCGCCATCGCAAGGATGAGGCTCGGGATGGTGAGGAGGAGATCGGTGATGCGCATCAGGATCTCGTCGATCCAGCCGCCGAAATAACCGGCGATCGCGCCAACGAGACCACCGACGACGATGGCGCTCAAGACGACAGCCAGACCGGAAAACAGCGAGACCTGCGAACCGACCAGCACGAGCGAGAACACATCCTGCCCGAGCGCATTGGTGCCGAACCAGTATTGGCTGCCGGGCGGGGTGAAACGCGCAGCCGTATTCGTGCCGCCGGCGACATGATCGGGAAAGGGAACGATGACCGGCGCGAAAATGGCAATCAGGATCAGTGCAACGACGATCGCAAGTCCGATCACAGAGAGCCAGCTCTGGCGAAAGCGGTAGAAAGCCCGCGACCAGTTTTCTAGCCGAGCGGACTGATCGCGCTTCGGAAGGGTAGAAGGTGTCGTCGTCATGCGTAGCGCACCCTCGGATTGAAGACGCCGTAGAGCAGATCAACGACGAGCATGGAGAGGAGGTAAATGACTGCGATGACCAGCGTCACACCGATCACCGGCATGAAATCCTGCGAGAGGATGGCCTGCGTGGCGTAAAGCCCAAGGCCCGGCCAGTCGAAGACGGTCTCGACCAGAACCGTGCCGCCCAGCAGCCAGGAGACATAGAGCCCGATCACGGTGAGCGTCGAGGTCATGGCGTTTTTCAGCACGTATTTGAACAGGATCTTGCCGTTCGAAATGCCGAGCGCCCGCTCGGTCATGACGAAATCCTGCTGCAGCACCTCGATCGTCGACGCGCGCATCATTCGCATGATTGTTGCCAGAGGGGACAGCGACATGGCGAAGGCGGGGAGAGCGAGGTGCTGCAGCGCCAGCGACAGGGAATACCAGTCGCCGGCAAGGATGGAATCGATCGTGTAGAAGCCCGTCGGCCCTTCCGGCGGGATCTCGATCAGCGGAAACCGGCCAGAGAGCGGCAGGATATCCAGCCAGGAGACGAAAAGCAGCTGGAGGATAAGGCCGAGAAAGAAGCGCGGCATGGCGATCCCGCCCAGCGCCACGGTGCGCGTCAGGTAGTCGATGAAGCCATTGCGGTAGACGGCGGCCGCAAGACCGAGCGGAATGCCGACGACGATGGCGATCAGCATCGCCGCTGCCACCAGTTCCAGCGTCGCCGGCAGAAAGGTCATGATGTCTTCGAAGACCGGGCGCCGTGTGAAGATCGAGACACCCCAATCACCATGCAGAAGGCCGGTCAGATAGGTCCAGTATTGCATCGGCAGCGAGCGATCGAGGCCGAATTCGTGGCGCACGCTTTCAATCACGTCCGGCGTGGCATTCGGCCCTGCGGCAAGCGCCACGGGATCGCCGGGCAGAAGCCGGGCGATGACGAAGACGAGCATCGTCAGGCCGATCAGCATCGGGACGAGCAGGACGAGACGTCTGACGGCGTAGAAAAGCATGGATGGTTCCGATCAGAGGAGGGACGCCCGCAATCGGGGCGTCCCAAGCACAATCAGGTGAGCGACAGCGGCAGAAGCTCGATCGAGTTGGCGGCAACCGGCGTGAACACGTAGTTCTTGACGCTGTCGCGCATGCCGAGCTTGCGCTTTTCGAGCACGCCGAAGAGATCCGGCGCATCGTCGATGACGAGTTCCTGAAACGTCTTGTAAAGTTCGGCACGCTTCGTCTGGTCGGTCTCGATCCGGGCGGCCTCGATCAGCCTGTCGACCTCCGGGTTCTTGTAGACCGGGTTCTGCCACTGGCCATTGCGCGACGAATGGTAGGCGGCGAAAGCGATATTGTCCGGGTCGGCATAGTTCGCCGTCTGGAAGATACAGAAGAAGTTCGGCATCGTGTCCGGCGACTGGGCAGAGGCGACAGTATCGGGCCAGGTGGCCGGACGGATATCGAGCTCGATATTGAGCGATTTCAGTGCTTCGAGCAGAAGCAGGCACCAGCGGCGCTGGTTCTCATAGCCGGTGGCATAGAGTGCCGTCAGCTTGAAGCCGCCATCCTTGTACTGCGACTTCGCCAGATATTCCTTCGCCTTGGCCATGTCCTGACGGTAGACTGAAAGCTTCGGGTCGTGGCCGAAAATGCCGGTCGGCAGCGGGCCGATCATCAGGTCGGCGGGACCTGCGGCGTCGAGCATGCCCTGATAATTATAGGCATAGGAGATCGCCTTGCGCAGGTTCTTGTCGGCAAGCGGTCCCTTTACGGTGTTCATCTTGATCGAGAAGGTGCGGTATTCCGGCTCGATGACGCGGACCACGCCCGGCGCTTCCTTCAGCGCCTCCATGTCTTCCGCATAGAGTTCGATGGCGATATGCGCCTCGTTGCGGGTGAGCATCATGCGCTCGGTCGAGGCCTCGCGGACGATCTTCCAGATCGCGCCTTCGAGATTGCCGCCACCCTTGTGCCAGTCGTTCTGGACGCGGAGGAATTCATAGAGATTGCCGGGCGCGACGCGGCCCATCTTGAACGGACCGGAGCCGGCCGTGTTCTTCATCAGATAGGCCTGGCCGTCGTCGGAACCGATATTGGCTTCGACGAGCGCCGGATTGACGACAAACATCCAGGGAAGAACCTGCAGGAACGGCGCGAACGGCGCCTTGAGATCGAAGGCGACCGTTTCCTTGTCGACGGCCTTGATGCCATCGGCATCGACGATGCCGGCAATCATCCATGACGGACCGCGCTTCAGTTTGATGATGCGCTTGAAGGAATAGACGACCGCATCGGCCGTCACCGGCGAGCCATCCTGAAACTTCGCGGTCGGATCGAGCTTGAATTCGTAATGCTTCTGGTCGTCCGAAACGGTCCAGCTCGCAGCAAGCCCGGCCGCGACCTTCGGCGGCGTGCCGACGACGCGCACCAGCGCATCATAGGTGTTGCGGAAAAGCATGGCGGGCGCATAGCCGGTTGCCACATGCGGGTCGAAATTCGGAATGTCGACGCTGCTGGCCATGACGAGGATCTTGCGGCCGGCGGCGAAGGTCTCGAGCGGCATCGAAGCTATGGCGGCTGCCGAAACGGCAGAACCCATGAAGGTACGGCGGGTCATTTTCATGCGAATGATCTCCTTGCGTTCTTTTGGCACCCGCCTCCCCTTAAGGCGGGCGAATGGGGTCAGGCGGTCGCCTTGCGCTCGCCGGCTCTTGCGGTTCGGCCATAGAGGCGCTCTGCCGCGTCGGCGCTGACATAGCCCTGCCGGACGTCGCTATCGAGCTTGTCGAGATCGCGCTTCATCGGATCGCCAAAGCCCGAACCACCGGCAAGCGTCAGCTCCACCACGGCGTCGGTATCGACGAGATCGACGATTGCGCCGGTGCCGCAGTCCCTGGTCATCTCGCCCGTTGCCTTCGAACGGATGATGCCCGTCGCGGTCTTGCCCGGCTTGCCGCCGAACAGCCCCTCCACCGGCAGATCGACGCCTTCCGGCGAGACGATCGCCTTGATCGGATGGCCTTCCGCGTTGCGGCGCGAAATGCGCACCCGCACACCGAGGCCGCCACGGTTTTCGCCCGCACCGCCGCTATCGGTCATCAGGCTCTTTTCCCAGATGACGATCGGCGACCGTGTCTCGAACATTTCGAGCGACGAGGTCGCAGCCGAAGTCGGCCACAGGAGCGAGGACTTGCCGTCTTTGGCTTGCGAGGCGCCCTGACCGCCGCCCAGCAGCAGCAGTTCGTAGAACAGCGCGCCCGTATCCATCGACTTGCCGTAGAAGCTCATCAGGCTCGGCAGGCCGGAGAAGGACTGGGTCGTTTCAGGGGCCGCCTCGGAGAGCGCCTTGAACACGTTCGGCGCCAGATACCACCCGGTTCGGGTGCGCAGCGACACCGGTGCCGGTTTTTCGCAGTTGAGGATCGAGCCCTTCGGCGCCTTGACGCTGAACGGACGGTAGCAACCGGCATTGCCACGGATACCCGGCGTCAGCATGCACTTGATCGGATAGGTCGCGTGCGCCGTTGTATAGGAGAGCGTGCAGTTGATGCCGCCCTTGACCGTCTGCGGCGGAGCGCCTTCGAAATCGAGTTCGATCTCGTCGCCCCTGACCGTGACTTTCAGTGGGAAGGTCATCTCGGTGCCCATCGGATTGTTGGAGATCTCCGACTGATAGACGCCGTCCTTCAGACGGCTGACCGCATCGCGCATCGCCTTTTCCGAAAGCGACTGGACGACATGCGACAGCGCCTTCAGATCGTGCATGCCATACTCTTCCATGAAGGAGCGCATGCGGGCAGCGCCCGTCTCGTTGGCGGAGATGAAGGAGCGGATATCGCCGAGAACCTGATCGCTGTCGCGGATATTGTCCGCCATCAGGCGGAACAGGTCTTCGTTCTCCTCGCCCTGGCGCACCAGCTTCATCGCCGGGATCTGCAGGCCTTCCTCGTAGAGCTCGCTGACCGACAGACCGTCGCGGCTGCCGCCGATATCACCGACATGGCCGACCGTGCCCATCAGCGCCACGACGCGGTCACGGTGGAAGACGGGCGTGACGATCGCAAGATCGAACAGATGGCCGGCGCAGAGCCACGGGTCGTTGGTGATGTAGACATCGCCCGGCTTCATCGTCTCGACCGGGTAACGCTCGATGATCGCCTTCACCGCCATCGGCAGCGTCAGGTTGAACACCGGCATGACGCGGGCGGAATGGGCAAGCGTCTCACCGAGCGGATCGAGGATGGCGCAGCCGAAATCCTGGCTTTCGGAAATAATCAGCGAGAAGGCCGTGCGGCAGACCGTCGACCACATTTCTTCCGCCACGTTGACGAGGCGGCTCCACATGACTTCAAGCGCGATCGGATCGCCCTGGATGCGGGCGCTTGCCTCTTCGAGCGTCATCGTCTCGTCGACGATTGTGGCGCCCCTGGTCGTGGCCGAAATCTCGATGCGCAGATTGCCGGTCTCGTCGACCGTCACCCTGTCGCCCGGCGGGATGATCGTGGTCGATTCCCGCTCCTCGATGATGGCAGGACCTTCGACGAGAATGCCGGCGCGCATGGCGTAACGGTCGTAGACGCCGGCATCGACGAAGCCGTTGCCGAAATAAGTCTTGCGGGTTCCCTTGCGTGCCTCGGCATTGCCGCCCTCGATACCCGCCTGACGGACAGTGAGCTGCGGCACGGCACCGGACGCGCGGATGCGGAAGGAGAGGATTTCGAGCCTGGCCTCGGGGGGAACGCGGGTGTAGCGGGCGCTGTAGACCGCGTCGAAGGCCTTGCGGATATCGTCATAGGCGCCGGCATCGAGCCGGCCGGCCGGAAGCGGTACGTTGATCTCGTGCAACTGACCCACAAGGCGCATGTCGGCGGAGCGTTCGACCAGAATGTCGGCATCGGCGACACCGGCGCTGCGCAGCTGGACGCGGCCTTCTTCCGAGATCTCATCAACAATGCCGTTCAGCGTCACCGCATCGACATCCTTCGAAAGCGCGATCGGATGCGAGCGGACGATATCGAAGGACAGGGGCGCCGTGAGGAAGCCGAAGGCGGATGCGGCGCCGCTTGCCGGCGGGATGATGACTTCCGAGACGCCGAGAATACGGGCAACCTTGGCAGCGAAGGCCGGGCCTGCGCCACCGAAGCCGATCATCGAATAGCCGCGCGGATCCTTGCCCTTCTCGACCAGATGGATGCGGGCAGCGCTCGCCATGCTTTCGCTGACGACCTGATGGATGCCCCAGGCGGCCTCGACCGAGGAGATGTCGAGCGGCTTGGCGATCGTGCCGAGCGCCTTTTCGGCGGCATCGAGATCGAGCGTCATCCGGCCGCCGAGGAAGAAGGACGGATCGTAATAGCCGAGCGCCACCGACGCATCGGTCACCGTCGGCTTCAGGCCGCCACGACCGTAGCAGGCAGGGCCGGGCTCGGAGCCTGCCGAATGAGGGCCGACCTGAAGCAGGCCAACGCCATCGATGGAGGCAATCGAGCCGCCGCCTGCGCCGATCTCGATCATGTCGACGACGGGCGACTTGATCGGCAGGCCCGATCCGTTCTTGAAGCGTTGAACACGGCCGGCTTCCAGATAGGAGGCGATATCGATCTTGCCGTCTTCGATCAGGCAGGCCTTGGCGGTCGTACCGCCCATGTCGAAAGCGATGACGTTGTCATGGCCTGCGTTCTGGCCGAACCAGGCAGTCGCAAGCGCACCACCGGCAGGACCGGATTCAAGCAGGCGGATCGGAAACGCGCGGGCCGTTTCCAGCGAGACGAGGCCGCCGGCCGAATGCATCAGACGGAATTCGCCGGCAAAGCCGAGCGTCTCCAGTTCGCCCTCGAACCGATGCAGATAGCGGTCCATCAACGGCTGCACATAGGCGTTGGCGCACGTGGTGACAAACCGCTGGTATTCGGAGATTTCGGCGACGACTTCCGAGGAGATCGAGATGGAAAGATCCGGCATCGCCTTGGCGATGATATCGCGCGCCCTGCGCTCATGGTCCGGGTTGCGGTAGGAATGCATGAAGCAAATGGCAATCGCCTCGCAGCCATCCTTTTTCAGCGCTTCAGCTGCCCGCAGAACTGCAACTTCGTCGAGTGCGACAATGACGGCGCCGTCGGCATCGACGCGTTCGGCCACTTCAAGCCGACGTGAGCGCTCGACCAGCGGCGCGGGGAAGGAGAGCGTCAGGTCGTAGATATCGTAACGCTGTTCGGTGCCGATCTCGAGAATATCGCGAAAACCTTCGGTGGTGATCAGGCCGACGGCCGCACCCTTGCGCTCGATGACGGCGTTGGTCACAAGCGTCGTGCCGTGGACGATTTCGGAGAGGTCGGAAAAGCCGATATCGGCGGCCTTGACCAGTTCCTGCAAGCCGCCAAGCGCGCCCTGTGACGGATCTTTCGGCGTCGTCAGGCACTTGTGCAGACGGATCGCCGTCTGGCTTTCATCGAAGAGAATGAAGTCGGTGAAGGTGCCGCCGATATCAACGCCCGCGCGCAGGCGCTTACCGGTCGTCTGGCCAGTAGCTTGCATTGGTCAATCCTAGATCAGGCAAATCAGCCGGCCATCAAACCGGCCGCAAGGTCAGGTTCCCGAGCTGTCTGTTTCGGGCATGCCGGCCTAGCCGGTAGATGCCGCAAAATTCAGCTTCTCATGTCGTTGCGATATTTGTAGGCGGCGTTTTTTGGAGAGTCCAGACAGAGTTTCAAAATTGACACCGAATTTCAATAGTGAAACAAGTGGCATCTGTCAGCCGTCATGAGGTGAGTGCGATGGGTGTTCTGGAAGATGCCGTTTCCATTTTCGAATGTTTCTCCCTGGAGGAGCCCGCGATCGGCCAGGCGGATCTCGCACGCCGCCTCGACCGACCCAAGGCGACAGTGCATCGGGCGCTGAAAAGCCTCGTGGCCGCCGGTCTTCTGGAATACGAGCACTCCACCCGGCTCTACTCACCGGGGATCCGGCTTTTCGAGCTCGGTCAGATTTTTCGCTCGCGCCACCATTTCCTCGACCTGCTCTACAAGCATGTGAAACAGATCTGCGATATCGGCGGGCATACCGGCTACATCACGGTATTCGACGGCGCCGACCTGATGGTCCTGCGCGTCGTCAGAGGCTCCAATCCGTTGGCGATCGCCTCGACGCCCGGCTACAAGTCATCCGCCTACGCGACTTCGAACGGGCGCGCCATGCTGGCGCTTCTTGAAGATACCGCGTGGAAACAGAGAGTGCCGGAGCCTCTGCCCTTTGTTTCGGGCAATTCACCGAGGGATCATGCCGACCTGATGGAGCGGATCGGCAGGATCCGCGCGACCGGGCGCTCCTTCGCCTCGAACGAGATCGTCGAAGGGGTGTCATCGCAAGGCGTGGCACTGCGGGATCCTGATACGATGGAAATTTTCGGCGTGGCGATCTCCTATCCCGCGAGCCTTGGAACGCCCGAACTGAAGGAAAAGATCGCCGTGCTGCTGGACCAGATGCGAACGGATCTCAGCCTCGATCGCCTATCGCGCTAGACGGCCCACTCCGCGATGGCGCAGGATATCGTGAACGGCGCTTCCAAACGCGGTAGGGTCGGGCAACGATTCGCAGTGGTCATGCCGTCTTCATGGAAACTACCCTCTACCTGCCCGTCAAATCCTTCCTCGAAAAGGCCGGCTATGTCGTCAAGGGCGAGATCGGCGGCTGCGATCTCGTCGGTATCAGCGATGGGGACCCACCCGTCGTCGTGATCTGCGAACTGAAATTGAGCTTCAACCTGGAACTCATCCTTCAGGCGGTGGACCGTGCCGCGATCTCCGACGAGGTGTGGATTGCCGCCCGTGTTTCGGCCAAGGGCCGGGGGCGGGAGGGCGACAGGCGCTACCGCGATCTCTGCCGTCGTCTGGGTATCGGCATGCTCGGTGTCTCCGATCGCGGTGATGTCGATGTCATTGTCGGGTCCGTCTCACCGATGCCCCGCACCAACCCCAAGCGACGATCGCGGCTGATGCGCGAACACAAAAAGCGGCAGGGCGATCCGGCCGTGGGCGGCAGCACCCGCACGCCGCTGATGACGGCCTATCGCCAGCAGGCCCTGCTCTGTGCATCGGCACTGGCAGGAGGTCCATTGCGGGTGCGCGACGCCCGCCAGGCAACGGCAGATGCGTCAAAGATCCTTCAGGGGAATGTCTATGGCTGGTTCGAGCGGCTCGAACGTGGCGTCTACGGCCTGACGGATGCCGGCCGCGACGCCCTGCAAAAATGGCCGCAGACGGCAGATGCTTCTCCACTCGCCGATTAGGCAAGCCCTACCTGCTCGGCATCCCTTCGGGCCGCATCTGCTTCTTCAGCGCCGCAATGCGGAAAATCGCGTTTGGCGCGCCATAGCCATGGTAGCCACGGCGCTCCACGACCTCGAAGAAGAAGCCTTCACCATAGGTACGGCTGTAAAGCTGGAAATATTCGCCGTGCTCGTCACGGTCATAGAGGATATTGCCCGCCTTCAACCGCTCCGTCAGTTCGGGGTCAAGTCCGAACCGCGCTTCGACGTCGCCGTAATAGTTGGGCGAGATTTTCAGCGACGTAAAACCGTTCTCCACAAGTGCAGCCGCCGTGGCAAAGATATCGTCGGTGGCAAAGGCCAGATGCTGTATGCCGGAGCCGAATTTCTGGGCGATGAAATGCCCCGCCAGCGTGCGTCTGTTCTCCGCCCCGTTCATGGTGATCCTGAGAGACCCGGATTGGTTCTCCAAGACCTGGCTGCGCACGACGCCGCTAGGATCGATGATATCGACCATCGGCGTCTTCTGCGTATCGAGGATCGAGGTATAGAACAGAAGCCATGTCAGCATCTCGTCATAGGCGACCGTCTGCGCGACGTGATCGACGCGCCGCAGGCCGGCCGGCAGAACCCCGGCCGCATCGATTGCAGGTTCGAAATCGATCTCGGCGAAGCGTCCAAGCGGGCTGCTGTCGTCGATGAAATAGATCAACCCGCCCCCGACGCCGCGGATGGCAGGAAGTTCGAGTTCGCCTTCGGCGACATCCTGGCGAAACGGTTCGGCATCCAGCGCAAGCGCGCGGGCATGCGCTGCCGCCGCATCCTCGACAACCAGCGCAAGCGCATAGGCAAACGTTCCGTGCACGGCATAGGCCGCCTTGGAAAAACCGGCCGGATCGACATTGATCAGGATGCGAATCGCACCCTGTTCGTAGATCGTCACTTCCTTCGTCCGATGCCTTGCAGTCTTGCGGAAGCCGAGCGTGTGCAAAAGCGCGACAAGCTCGGCGGCGTCCTTTTCGTCCGTGGCGAATTCGACGAAGCCGATACCCTCGACCTTGGCGCGCTCCGGCATCGACGGACGCATCGTCATGTCGCTTCCGGCCGAATTGGCGCCGGCAAGCCTGCGACGCACCTGATCGCCCAGATAGACGAGCGAGCGATGACCGTCTGCGGCAATCGCCCGCGTTGAGCCACCACGGAACTGATCGTTGAAGATCTCGAGCGACATAATAGCCGTCATAGCCGGTTGCCGCGACGGCGGCGGTAAAGTCGGTCACGGGCAGATCCCCCTCGCCCGGCATGTTGCGGAAGTGCCGGGACCAGTAGAGCAGGTCCATGTCGATCAGCGGCGCATCGGCCAGTTGCACGATGAAGATCTTGTCCTTCGGGATCGAGCGGATCGAATTGATATCGATCTTGCGCGACAGGCTGTGAAAGCTGTCGAGGATGAGGCCGACATTGTCGTGATCGGCGCGGCGCACGATTTCCCACGCGTCACGGTGGTCAAAAATATGCCGGCCCCAGGCGAGCGCCTCGTAGCCGACTTTCAGGCCGCGCTTTGCGGCCCGCTCGCCAAGCTCGCGAAAATCGGCCGCCGCCCGGTCGATCCCGCCAAGCGCGACCGGCGAGACGTTGGAGCAGACGAGCACCAGATCGGTACCGAGTTCCTGCATGATGTCGAATTTGCGTTCGGCGCGGTCGAAGGTTCTGCTCCGGTAAGGTTCCGGCATGCCTTCGAAATCGCGGAACGGCTGGAAAAGCGTGATCTCCAGCCCAAGGTCGCGCGCGATGCGCCCGACATCGCGCGGACTGCCGTCGAAGGCGAGAAAGTCGTTCTCGAAGATTTCGACACCCTGAAAGCCGGCGCGCGCGATGGCTTCCAGCTTTTCCGGCAATTCACCGCTGATCGAGACCGTCGCAATCGAGGTTTTCATAAGCCTGCCTCTTAAAACCCAAAACGGAGTGGACGGTCTACCGATGCGCTCAGCTATGCTCCGGCCAGCCGTAGCGGTCGTCCAGATCGTCATATTCGGCCAGCCGGGTAATCTCGCTGAACTCGCCGTAGGTCACCATGGCATCGGCACGGCTTTTCGGCGTACCCTCGGACTTGATGACGGCAAGCGTGTCGCGCACCGCCTTGGTGGCGGAGAAAAGCGCCGACAGTGCATAGAAGGCGACATTGAAGCCGAGATCCTGAAGATCGTTGGCAGTCAGAGCGACCGTCTCGTTGCCATCGACGATGCTGACCACCTTCGGCCCCGGCACGCCCTTGGAAACCGCTTCGACATCGGCGATCTTCTTGATCCCGTCGACGAAGACCAGATCGACGCCCGCATCCCGGTAGAGATTGGCGCGGCGGATCGCTTCATCGACACCCTCGCTCTGGATGGCATCGGTGCGGGCGATCAGAACGAGCGGGGCTTTGTCGCGCGCGGCGACCGCGGCCTTCAGGCGGCGGACGTTCTCGTCTGCAGGAATGACCTTGACACCACTTCGCTGGCCGCAACGCTTCGGCAATTGCTGGTCTTCCAGATGGATGGCGGCAACGCCGGCCTGCACATATTCCTCGATCGTACGGCGAATATTGGCCGGACCGCCATAGCCTGTATCGGCATCCGCAATCACGGGAATATCGACGGCGCGCACCATGTCGCGGGCATGGGTGGTCATTTCCGTCTGGGTGAGAAGACCGATATCCGGCAGGCCGAGCCGCGAAGCGGTGGCGCCGAAACCTGTCATGTAGATCGCCGGAAAACCCGCCATTTCGACGAGACGTGCCGTCAGCGCGTCGGGTGCGCCGGGCGCCTGCAGAAGCTTGCCCGAGGCAAGCGACGCTTTCAGTCTTTCTGCTGCATTGGTCATGAATGATCCTCCCTGTCTTTGTCCCTGGTCTTGCGGATGCCTGCCGGACGAAAACCGATCAGCGGCCGCCCGACACGTCGACGACGATGCCGGTGACGTAGGACGCGTGGTCGGACAACAGCCAGATGGCCGCGTCCGCAACTTCATCGGCCGTGCCGAGCCGCTTCAGCGGAATGAGGTTTGCCATGGCCTCGATATTGGCAGGATCGGCAAAGACGTCCTTCTGGATCTCGGTATTGATGACGCCGGGCGCCAGCGCATTGACGCGTGCCTTGGGGGCAAGCTCCTTGGCCAGCGCGACCGTGAACGAGGCGATCGCACCTTTCGTCGTCGCGTAGGCGATATTGCCGACCATGCCGCCGGTGCGCGCCGCAATCGAGGACAGGTTGACGACCGAGCGACTGTCTCCCGTCGCCGGCGCGCGAATGAAGGCGTTCGAAACGTAGAAGACACTCTTCAGATTGACCGACAGGACGCGGTCGAGCTCCAGCTCGTCCATGTCCTCGACAGTCATCCGCTGGCCGATGATCCCGGCATTGTTGAGGAGATGATCGACGCCGCCGAAGGCCGCGATCGTTCCGGCCATCGCCGCATCGACGGCCGCCTTGTCGGAAACGTTGACGATTTCCGTATGCACCCGGTCGCCATACTGTGCCCGGCATTCCGCCAGTCGCTCGGCATTGACGTCCCACACGGCTGCCTTTGCCCCATAGGCGATGGCCTTGTCGACCACGGCGCGGCCGATGCCGGAGGCCCCGCCGGTCACGAGGACGACGCGATCACGGAAACATTCGTAAACCTGCCCAGAGGGTTGCGACTGATGCATGCTTCTCTCCCTGCCGCCTGGCGGCGCAATATCTGTCGCGGCCAAGAAAGACCACTTCCCGATCTCTTGTCAACTAGGGTTCTAGTTTATGTACCCTACTTGTCGATTTGCGTTTCGTCATCTATAGAAAACGCTGGGAGGGGTTCGCGGAGGGCGGACCCGACAGGAGGATAACCATGGCAGAGGCCATACGCGCCGGTGGCGCCTATTCCGATTCGAGTTTGCGCGACCGGACGATCCGCAAGCTCAACATCCGCATCGTTCTGTTCTGTTTCATCTGCTTCATTGTGAACTATCTCGATCGCGTCAACATCGGTTTCGCGGCGCTTCACATGAACGACGATATCGGACTGACGCCCTATATGTTCGGGTTGGGTGCCGGTATTTTCTTCATCGGCTATCTCGCCTTCGAGATCCCGAGCAACATGATCCTTCACAAGGTGGGGCCGCGCATCTGGATCGCCCGCATCATGCTGACCTGGGGCATCGTCTCCTGCGCCATGGCATGGGTGCAGGGCCCGACTTCCTTCTATATCCTGCGCTTCCTGCTCGGCGTGGCGGAAGCCGGCTTTGCGCCGGGCGTGCTTCTCTACCTGACCTACTGGTTCCCGGCCAAGGAACGCGGCCGCGCGACGGCCTCTTTCATGGCGGCGACCGTGCTGTCGATCGTCATCGGCGCTCCGATTTCCGGCTGGCTGATCGATGCCGGCGAAGGCCTTTTCGGCATGCATGGCTGGCAGGCGATGTTCCTGCTCGAAGGCCTGCCGTCGGTCGTGCTCGGTATCTTCACCTTCTTCTATCTGGTCGATTCTCCGGCGAAGGACACCAAGTGGCTGGCGCCCGACGAGCGCGCCTGGCTGCTCGAACAGCTCGAGGCCGACCGTCGCAACGCCGGGGCCGACACCCGCCACAGCCTGCGCGAGATCTTTTCCGATATCCGCGTCTGGCTGCTGACGCTGGTTTACATGTTCAACGGCGTCGCCATCTACGGCGTCATCATGTGGCTGCCGCAGATCGTCAAGACCTTCGGCCTGACCACGGCCCAGGCCGGCTTCGTTTCCGCCATCCCGTTCATCTTCGCCGCGATCGGCCTCGTGGTCATCGCCAAGAGCTCCGACCGCACCGGCGAGCGCAAGATCCACACGGCCATGTCCGGCCTTGTCGGCGGCATCTTCCTGATCGCCAGCGCGCTGGTGGCCAATCCCTATCTGGCGCTGGCGCTCCTGTGCATCTGCGCCTTCTTCCTGTGGTCCTATCTCGGCGTGTTCTGGACGCTGCCGACGCAGTTCCTCTCGGGTGCGGCGGCGGCGGGCGGTCTTGCCGCCATCAACGGCTTTGCCCAGATCGGCGGCTTCACCGGCCCCTATCTCGTCGGCTGGGTGAAAACCTCCACCGACAGCTTCTCATTGTCCCTCATCACGCTTGCGGTCTTTCCCATCCTCGGCTTCTTTCTCTGCATGAGCTTGAAAGCCAACCGCGACTAGCCCAAAGTTTCCGGCGGCGCAGACAATGCGATGCGCCGCCGGAAACTGCTGACGCCGATCGGATCAACCATTATGCCTGCCGCCTCCATCAAGCCGCCGAAAGGCCTTGCCATCGTCATTGCGGACAAGATCCGTACGGCGATCGTCGATGCGGAGCTGGAATTCGGCGAGAGCCTTTCGGAAGATACGCTGGCATCCGCCTTCGAAGTCAGCCGGACCCCCGTGCGCGAGGCGCTCAATATTCTCCAGATCGAAGGACTGGTGACGATCGTGCCGAAATCCGGCACCTATGTTTTCACGCCGACGGTCGAGGACATTACCGAACTTTGCGACTATCGCATCGGGCTTGAGCAACACGCCGTGACGTTGACGCCGCAAGGCTCGATCGGCAAGGCCGTTGCCGAATTGCAGAAACAGGTGGATGCAATGGAGGACGCGGTCAGCGGAAGCGACATGCAGGCCTATGGCCGCGCCGACACCGAATTCCACCTGGCTTTTTTCCGCCACTGCGGCAATCGCTACCTGCAGAATGCCTATAATCTCATTCTCGGCCGCGTCGCCTCGCTGCGCACGCATCTTGCCATCCACGCGCCCGGCGAACCGGATCGCTCCATGGCGGACCACCGCCGGATGGTCGCACTGCTCGGCAGCGAGCAGAGGGGAGAGCTGACCGCGCTGCTTGGCACCCACATAGCGCATACGCGCAACAACTATCTCGACGTCTTCCAGACGAGCGATGCCGTCAACAGAAGCCGCGGCCGCGCCGTTCGCCTCAGAAAGCGGCTCGCAATCCTGGCGTGAACTGGCGTGTTCGGTTCGAATTGCCGAAGCCGAACCCGCCCCGGTCGCGACCGCCGCTTGACACGCCCTTGACCAGTGCCGAGGATTTTTGGCACCAGGCTGGGCCTTCGCACTGGAAAAAAGTCATCAGATCGATACGAATCCGAACGGTGCGTCAGCGGACACGGTCACCGCAGGTCAATGATATCTCGCTGGTAACGCTGGTTTTGTCGATGTTTGTCGGCTGAACATCCCCGCATTCGGCCCTTCTCTCTCCCGTCCCCGGGCCACTCGACTCCCAAAGTTGACTCTGATACTCTTATTAAATATGTCAACATTACTGACATTTTCTGGGAGGTCACGATTGTGAACACGATGCCGGCAAACACAGGTCTTTACGACCCATCCCTTGACAAGAGCAGTTGCGGCGTCGGCTTCATTACCCGAAAAGACGGCACGCAGTCGCATGATGTCCTGACCAAGGGCCATGAGGCTCTCTGTGCCGTACCGCATCGCGGCGGGATATCGGCAGAGGGTGTCGGCGATGGCGCCGGGATCTCTGTCGACCTGTCGCTCGGCTTCTTCCGCAAACTGACCGGCCAGGCCGACCTTCAGCTGCGCCGCTTCGGCGTCGGCAATTTCTTTCTCCCGGCAAACCCTGCATTTCACCCCGAGGCCGTGATTGAGGCCGCCCTGGCCGAACAGGGCTTCCCGATCCTCCTCAAGCGCGACGTGCCGGTGGACAATGATGCAATCCGCCCCGCGGCCGTTCGCCATCAGCTGACGATCCGCCAGTGGATTTTCGGCTGTCACAGCGCAACCGCATCCGAGGGCGAGTTCGATTTCCGCATACACAAGGCGCTGCTGGCGATCGAGGCCGATGCCTATACCAGCGCTGACCTTCTGGGTCTCTATCCGATCTCGCTCAGTGCCCGCACGCAGGTGCTGAAGGGCAGGCTGAACTCCAACGAGGTCATCCCCTATTTCCGCGATCTGGTGGACACGGACCACGCAATCCACACCATGTATTTCCACACCCGGTTTTCGACCAATACCGACCCCCATCCATCGATGGCGCAACCGTTCCGCCAGATGGCGCATAATGGCGAGCTGAATACCGACCGCAAGAACCGCCTGTCGGAAGCGGCGATCGCTGCCGCGAAGAACGCCTCGATCATCCGCCCGAAGGGCCAATCCGACAGCTGCCGGCTCGATCAGACCCTGCAGTCGCGGGTGCTCGAAGATGGCCTCGACCTCGTGACTGCCGTCGTCTCGATGATGCCGCCGGCCTGGGAGAATGACGATACGCTGTCGGCCGACGTCGTCGCCATGCTCGAATATTTCTCGCTCTACGAGGAAAAGAACGACGGCCCGGCAGCACTCATCTTCGGCAATGGCGATGTGATCGGGGCACGGCTCGACCGTCTTGGCCTTCGTCCTTTACGCACGGTCGAGACCGACGACTATCTCTGCGTCATGTCGGAGGCGGGACAGATCGCCTTTCCGCCGGAAACCGTCTTGAGCCGCGGCCGTATCGAGGCCGGCGGCATGCTGGTCTACGATCACTTGGAACAGCGCGCCTACGGCACGGTCGAGGCGCTGGAAATGCTTGCCGCCCGCAAACCCTACCGCGATCTTCTGGTCGAGGCGCGGGTGCGCCTGTCCGACCTGCCGGAGATTCCGGCCGAAGCGCAAGGCTCGCCGCTGCGCTACAATGGCGATCTTGAGCGCCACCAGCGCTATGTCGCCTACTCGCACAATCAGGAGAGCTTCAAGTTCCTGATGGACCCGATGCTGGCCACCGGCGCGGAAAAGATCTCCGCCATGGGTTATGGCAATGCCATCAACGCGCTGTCCGACCAGGAAGGCGGCGTCGCCAAATATTTCTCCCAGCGTTTCGCCCAGGTCACCAATCCGCCGCTCGACAGCATTCGCGAGGCCGACGGCATGACGCTCCGGATCGCCCTCGGCGCCAAGCCGAATATCGGCGCCCGGGCCGCAAGGCAGATCGTCGTCCCTTCGCCGGTTCTGAGCCATCTCGATATGCTCAAGCTGCGCGAGCAGACGGAAACGCCGGTTCGCCGCTTCGATATGCTCTACACACCTGACCTCGACGATGCCGCCGCCAATATCAGCGCGCTGGAAGACGGTATCGACAGGCTTTGCCATGCGATTGCAGGTTTCGCCCGTGACGAAGGCGGCATCGCCATCGTCACCGACCGGCATGTGGCGCGCGATCGGGCGGCGCTGCCGATGATCCTCGTCGTCTCGGCGATCAACCAGAAGCTTATCGAGGAAGGCGCGCGCCTGCGCGTTTCGCTGGTCATCGAAAGCGGCCAGATCTCCTCGTCGCATCATATCGCGGCAGCGCTCGGCTTCGGCGCGTCGGCCATTTATCCGCTTGGCGTGCAGTTCCGCGCTGAAGAGAAGTTCGGCGCCGATGCCGACAAGGCTTTCAAGCGCTTCGCCAAGGCAGCGGAAAAGTCGCTGATGAAGACGATGGGCAAGGTCGGGCTGTGCACCGCAGAAAGCTATGTCGGCGGCGAGTTCTTCGAGCCGAATTTCCTCGATACCAGCGATCCGGTGCTCAACCGCTACTTCCCCAACGTCAAGACGCCCGTCGGAGGCGTGGACTTCAAGGTCATCGCCCAGGCCGTTGCCGACTGGCACGCCAAGGCGCTGACGGTGAAAGGCGAGGACGACATTCCGCTGCTCGGCCTCTTCAAGGAGCGCGCCGAAGGCGCCGGCCATTCTTTCGGCACCACGGCCGTGCGCGGCTTCGTCGATATGACCGAGGAAAAGCCGAGCTTTGCGGAGCCGGACGGAGAGGAGGATCCGTTCCTGCGCCTGCTGACGCTCAATCGCCTGGGCGATGCATTCGGCATCGATGATGCGGCCTATGCGAATAACAGCTACGATCGCCTTTCTGCCGAAGCCATCGACCGTTTCACCATCACCCCCGGCTACCGATCGTTTGCGCGGATGATGACGGAAGAGCGCGCCCGCAGGCCGGCCGCGCTCCGCGATGTCCTCGCCTTCCCGGCGGATGTCACTTATGCCAACTCCCCGGATGATTTCCGCAAGGAGATGAAGCGCTTTTCCCGCAAGGGCAATAACAGTTTTCTCGTGCGCGGCCTGACATGCGAAGCCACGTCCGACGATATGTTCCGGCTGACGCTGACGGGGCCGCAGGGCGGCAATCTTGCGCGGCTCGCGGCGCTTGGCCAGTCATTGGTCGCACGCTTCGGTGCAGACGTTCTCGGCCATTGGCTGGAGGGCGGCGCGCTCGCAGTCCAGGCGGCCGGCCAGGCGCTCGACTATCTGCGCCTTCTCGGTACCGCGCCTGCAGGCCTCTCGCTCGATGACGTTCAGCCGGCAAGCGAAATTACGCCGCTGCTCGCATCGGGCGCCATGAGCCACGGCGCGCTGGTTTCCAATGCCCATGAGGCAGTGGCACACGGCACCAACATGGTCGGCGGCATGTCGAACTCGGGCGAAGGCGGCGAGCATATCTCCCGCTACGGCACGATCCGCGCCTCGCGCATCAAGCAGTTCGCGTCTGGCCGTTTCGGCATCTGGGCCGGCTATCTGGCAGATCCGATGCTGGAAGAGCTGGAGATCAAGATCGGCCAGGGCGCCAAGCCCGGCGAAGGCGGCCAGCTTCCTGCCGCGAAAGTGACGGTCGAGATCGCAGCCGCCCGCGGCGGCACGCCGGGAGTCGAGCTGGTCTCGCCGCCCCCGCATCACGATACCTATTCGATCGAGGATCTGGCGCAGCTGATCCATGACTGCAAGGCGGCGCGCGTCCGCGTCGTCGTCAAGCTCGTCTCGTCGGAAGGCATTGGCACGATCGCGGTCGGTGTCGCCAAGGCCGGCGCCGATGTCATCAATGTCGCCGGCAATACCGGTGGCACCGGTGCGGCCGCCGTCACCAGCCTCAAATATACCGGCCGCGCAGCCGAGATCGGCATTGCCGAAGTCCATCAGGCGCTCTGCGCCAACGGCTTGCGGCAGAAGGTGACGCTGCGCTGCTCGGGCGCACATCAGACGGCCAGCGACGTGGTGAAGTCTGCGCTTCTCGGCGGTGACAGCTTTGAATTCGGCACGACGGCGCTGATGATGCTGAAATGCGTCATGGCGAAGAACTGCAACATCAAGTGCCCGGCGGGCCTCACCACCAATGCCGAAGTCTTCGACGGCGATCCGCGGGCGCTGGCGCAGTATCTGCTCAACATCGCCCACGAGACCCGCGAGATCCTGGCCTCGCTCGGCTTCAGGTCGCTGCGTGAGGCACGCGGCAGGAGCGATCTCCTGCATCTCCTCGATCACCCCTCCAGCGTCGGCCAGCTCGATCTGCGCGCCATGCTGCAGGTCGTCGATGAGGTGAGGATCGCAGACCCCGTTTATATGGAGAAGGATTACGCCCTCGACGACGCCTTTATCGACATGGTGCGTTCGGCCCTGATCGACGGCGGCCAGCCGACGGTCGAGCTTGGCGGCAACCGCCATCTCAACAATTGCAACAAGAGCGTCGGCGGCCAGCTTGCGGTCGATATCGAGCGGATGCTGAACTATGAGCTCGATGCCGGAAAGGCACGTCACCTGCCCGCCGTGAGGCAGGACGGGCGCGGCCGCCGTTTCCTTGATGCAGGTTCGGTGAAGATCGCGACCTCCGGTTCAGCCGGCCAGTCCTATGGCGCATTCTGCAATGACGGCATGATGCTCGCCCACACCGGCACCTGCAATGACGGCGTCGGCAAGAGCGCCAATGGCGGCACGATCACGGTGCGTGCTCCCGGCGGTGGCTCGGCAGAGGCCGGCGGCAATGTGCTGATCGGCAATTTCGCCCTGTTCGGCGCGACCGGCGGACGTCTGTTCGTCGAGGGTCAGGCCGGCGACCGGTTCGCGGTGCGCAATTCCGGCTCCACGGCCGTCGTCGAAGGCGTGGGCGATTTCTGCTGCGAATACATGACGAACGGCGCGGTGCTCAATCTCGGCGCCTTCGGCAAGGGTGTCGGCAACGGCATGAGCGGCGGGTTCTTCTATCAGTACGATCCCTACGGCGATCTGCCGAAGAAGGTGAGCCACGATTCCATCCTGATCGGTTCGATCGGCAATCAGGATGATCCGCACGCCGCTTTCCATGCCGACGCGATCCGCATGATGCTGGCATGGCATGTGGAAGCGACAGGCTCAGAAAAAGCCCGCTGGCTTCTCGATAATTTCGACAGCGAAAAGTCGAACTTCGTCTACGGCCTGCCGCGGGCGCTGCTGCTTTATCAGGATACGGACGCGATCCTGAAGGCCAAGAGCCGCAAGGACCTGATCGAGGAACTCGCCACGGCGCTGGCCGGCCATCAGGTGCGCAAGTTCAAGCTCGCCTATCGCGACCGAAAGCCGATCCTGAATGGCAAGGCTCCTGGCCATGGCGAGACGGATACGGACCAGATGTTCGCGCTGCTCAACAACTACACGGTGCTCTCCATGGCGCAATCGCTTGCCATGGCGCGGGTTCCGAACGCGCTCGGCCCATCGGAGCCGGCGGTGGAAAAGGCCGTACGCAATCTGATCCTGACGGAGGATTTCGCGCTGATGCAGAAACTCTCCCGCTATGCGCGAGAAGCGGTTGCCGATTACGACGACGAGGGGCTTGCCATCCTTGTCTCGGAAAAGCGTCTTTCCGATTATCGCCAGGCGCTTGCCGGCCGCAACACGCTGTCGATCGATTGCCCCGGCACCTATGGCTGGATCATCCGGCAGACGGACAGCAACCGGGGGCGGATCGGCCGCATCCCGAGCTTCGAAGAACTGTTTGCGCGCAAGGCCGTCGGCGGCCTTGCGACTGCAAGATAAGCGATACGATCGTGAGACAGCGATAATGATGATACCGCATATTCCTGAGGACGCTCCCTTCAACAGCGACCAGCGCGCCTGGCTCGCCGGCTTCATGGCCGGTCTCAACTCGCGCCTGATCGCCGGTGACCACGTCGCGACCACACCTGCGGCCGGTGCGGCGCAGCCGATCCATATTCTCTACGGTACCCAGACCGGCAATGCCGAACTGGTGGCGATGGATGCGGCTGAGGCGGCGAAGGCGCTTGGCATGGCTCCACAGGTGCGCGGCCTCGACGATATCGACATGGCGGCTCTCGCCGAGATGCGCCATCTGGTGATCGTCACCTCCACCTATGGCGAGGGCGAGATGCCCGATAACGCCCAGCTTTTCTGGGAGGCGCTTTCTGCCGATACGGCGCCGCGTCTCGAAAGCCTGAAATTCGCCGTGCTGGCGCTCGGCGATACCGGCTATGATGGCTTTTGCCAGGCGGGCAAGCTGATCGATACGCGGCTGGAACAGCTTGGAGCAACTCGCATGGCCGCCCGGCTCGACTGCGACGTCGATTACGAGGATGCCGCTGCACACTGGCTCGGCGACACCCTGCCGCTTGCCGCAGACGCGCCGGCGATCGCGACGGCAACCGACAGTCCACCAAAATCCGCCGCGTCGCGCAAGACCTCCGGCTGGAGCCGCAAGAACCCTTACGCGTCGACGCTTGCCGTCAATCGCCGCCTGTCCGGCGCCGCATCGACGAAAGAAATCCGCCATTTCGAATTCGATCTCGGCGATAGTGGCCTCGCCTATGAGGCGGGCGATGCGCTCGGTGTCATGCCGGTCAACGATCCTGTTCTCGTCGATCTCATCATCCAGGCGCTGGGTGCATCGGCCGAAACGGAGATCAATGGCTCACCGCTTGCCGCCCTTCTCTCGACCCGATACGAGATCTCGACACCTTCGCGGGACCTGATTGCCGAAGTCGAGCGCCGTGCGGCTCACGAGGAACTGAGCCATGTCCTTCGCAATGGAGACAGGGAAGCCCTCGACGGCTTCCTGTGGAGCAGGGACGCTCTCGATCTCCTCTCGCTCCTGCCGCAAAGGGCCTTGAACCCGACCGAGTTTGTCGGCCTGTTGAAGCCGTTGCAGCACCGCGCCTATTCGATTTCCTCGAGCCCGAAGGAGGCGAACGGTCATGTGCATCTGACCGTTGCCAGCGTCCGCTATCATGCGGGTGGGCGCAACCGCGGCGGCGTCTGCTCGACCTATATGGCAGACCGCGTGGCAGAAGGTATGAGCGCCGGCATTTTCGTCTCGCAGAACAAGGCCTTTCGCGTGCCGGGCAATGACGATGCGCCCATGATCATGGTCGGTCCCGGCACAGGCATCGCACCCTTTCGCGCTTTTCTGCAGGAGCGACGCGCACGGGGCGCCACAGGCCGCAACTGGCTGTTTTTCGGCGACCAGCGCCGCGAGACGGATTTCATCTATGAGCAAGAGCTATCGGTGATGAGCCGTGACGGCCTGCTCACCCGTCTCGATCTCGCCTTCTCACGCGATCAGCAGGCCAAGATCTATGTTCAGACCCGGATGAAGGAAAACGGCAAGGCATTGTTTTCCTGGCTTGAGGACGGCGCATCCTTTTATGTCTGCGGCGATGCAAGCCGCATGGCGCGCGATGTCGACATGGCGCTCAGCGACATCATCGCAGACCATGGCGGGTTCACCCCGGAAAAAGCTGCGGATTATCTCGCCAATCTGAAGCGTGAAAAGCGCTATCTCCGCGACGTCTACTGACGCCATCGCAAGCCGGCCGGCAATGGCCGGCTTGCTGATTTTCGTGATGCATTGGTAAAGGCCCCGGCAGGCCTTCCCGGTTCGGCTCTGTCATGAACCTCATCCTCGGGACGGTAGGACCTGCACAATTTCGCCTTGACCTCGCCAACCCCTGCATCATGGTAGCGCCATGACGATATTCGCACAGAGTTTCACCCGCAGCCTCGACCGGCTGATCGACGAGGCAGTGCCCGGACGGCCATTCGAAGCCTGGACCTTCGATGACCTTGAGAGCAGACGGGCGGCGGAAACAGTGTTGCGGGCAAAGGGCGTCCATGCCCGTATCCGCAGCGCCTACAAGCCGCTTGTCTTCGCCTTCATCGAGGAAATCGATCTTGCTGGCGTCGATGCCATCACCATCGGTTTTCCCAGGCACGCCGATGCACCCGCCAGTCGCTTCCGCCTGGAAGCCTATCCGCTTGCAGCCCTTGTCGGCGATATCGACATCCGGTTTACGGAGCGCGAGGACAAGACGCTCTTCTACGACGTGGCGTTGACGCGGCGCGGAGCCGTCGAAACCATCAGGGTCTTTGCCCCCAATCGCCTGCATGTCGACAGCATCGGCGAGACCAATCTGTCGCCGACCGGTTGGATCCGGTATGGAGATGAGGAGACAGGCACGCGGTTTGAGACCGAATATGAGGCGCTTTTCGAAGCGGCCATGAGCGCCGTGACGGGCCACGATTGGGGCGATCGCGAACCCTATTTCGAGGAACTGAACATCCGCGTCGATTATCCCGCTGAAGATATCCGACTGCCCTTTGGAGACGAGGCGATCAGCCTGCGCGAAGCGCTGCATGAGGACCTCTATTTCTCGCTTTTGGAATTTTTCCAGAAGAAGTCTGGCCGGCCGCTTGGCGATCGTGGGTTGAAGCCCGGCCAGATCGTGCCGGAAATTGTCGAAAGCGCCGGTTCGGTCTCGCTTCGTATCGAGACGAGACCGCTGACGACGGGCTTTACGGATAGCGGCGGGCAGGCCGTCGAGACCGCAGGCGCACCGCTCGCCGCCGACCAGATCTCGACGCTTCTGGCCGGGATCGGCGGCCAGGCATTCGATGCTGCGTCCCGCTCCGGGCGGCACGTCGAAGCCCGCTATGTCAGCGGCACGGATGCGGCGGTGATGATCAGCGCGGGGCAGCATGCCAACGAGACCACCGGCATCGTCGGTGCCCTGAGGGCAGCGCGCCTGTTGAGGACGCGCGCCAATGCCCATTTCACCATCTCGCCGCTGGAAAATCCGGATGGTTACGCACTGCATCAGAGGCTGCGTGTGGACAATCCGCGTCACATGCATCATGCGGCCCGCTACACCGCGCTTGGCGACGATCTCGAATACCGGACGCAGGAGAATGGCGGTGGCGGCCTGTATGAGAAGGAGATCCGCCTGCAGGCACAGGCACTGAGCGGCGCCGATCTGCATATAAACCTGCACGGCTACCCGTCGCATGAGTGGACACGACCGCTATCCGGCTATGTACCGCGCAATTTTGCCATGTGGACACTGCCGAAAGGCTTTTTCCTGATCATGCGCCATCGGACAGGCTGGGAGGAGAAGGCCATGACCTTGCTCGACCATGTCACCCGTCATCTTTCGGCAATCCCCGGCCTGATCGCCACGAACAACAGGCAGATCGGGCTTTACGAGATCCATGCGGGAAAGACCGGCTTCGAGATGATCAACGGCTTCCCCTGCCTTTCATCCGCCGATGACCGGCATGCCGTTCCGATGACCCTCATCGCCGAGTATCCGGACGAAACCATCTATGGCGGCGGCTTCATCACCGGGCATACTGCACAAATGGAAACGGTTCTCGCCGCCTATGACGCCTGGCAGATCGTGAATGGCCCGACGAGCTGACACGCTGGGTGCCCATGATCGACCGCAGCCACAAGGCGGATCTCCGCAGTCACTGCGCCGCGTTCGATGAGGCGGCGATCTCTTTCGGTGCCGGGATGTTTGCAGCAGGCGAGATCGATCGTTGCAGCACGCTAAAAGAGACTTCATAGTCTCCCGATCCAGTCCTCCCGCCTTTTCCCCTTGCCATCATATGCCTCAAGGATAACAAGATGCTCGTCTCGGCCCTTAATCACGGTGGCGTTTTCACCGCGCCGCATCGCGAAGCCGCCTATATCGGCCGCAAGATGCTGGATCAGGGGGCGTCCGCGATGGAAGCGATGGTTGCAGCCGCAGCGATGATCGCGGTCGTCTATCCGCATATGAACGGCATCGGCGGCGACGGTTTCTGGCTGATCCACCGACCGGGCGAGGATCTTCTCGGCATTTCGGCCTGCGGCCAGGCCGCGGGGCTTGCGACGCCCGAATGGTATGCCGCGCGGGGGCATAGGCAGTCGCTGCCGACCCGCGGCGGGGCTGCGGCACTGACGGTGCCGGGCACGATCGGCGGATGGGATCTGGCGCTCGGCACAGTCACTCGGCCCGACAGGCTATCCGTGGCCGAACTCCTGCAACCGGCCGCCGACAAGGCACGCGCCGGCATTGCCGTGACCGGCAACCAGTCGGTCTGCACCGCCGAAAAGCTTGCCGAACTCAAAGACGTTCCGGGTTTTGCCGAGACGTTCCTGATCGACGGCGCAGTGCCCGCGACAGGCAGTCGCTTGAAACAGGTAAGGCTTGCCGAAACGCTCGAAACACTTGGGCGCGATGGGCTGGCGAGCTTTTATGATGGCCGGCTGGCGCAGGATAACGCGGCATTCCTTGAAGAGAACGGCAGCCCGCTCAATCTCTCAGACTTCAAGGCCTACCAAGCCGAAACGGTCCGGCCGCTGACTGTCGCGACGGGCGGCGATACGCTTTTCAACATGATAGCGCCGACGCAAGGGGTGTCGTCGCTGATGATCCTCGCATTGTTCGACCGGCTGGGCATCACCACGGGCGAGAGCGTCGAGCATGTCCATGCCATCGTCGAGGCGACCAAGCAGGCGTTCATCAGGCGCAACCGCGAGCTCGGCGATCCGCGCACGATGCCTGTGCCGGCGCAGGATTGGCTGGACGGCGACGCACTCGATACGCTCGCCGCCAAGATCGACATGGCGCGCGCCCTACCCTGGCCGCACGTGCCGGCAGACGGAGATACGATCTGGATGGGGGCAGCAGACCGCTACGGCAATGTCGTCAGCTTCATCCAGAGCGTCTACTGGGAATTCGGCTCGGGCCTCACCTGCCCGCAGACCGGCGTGTTCTTCCAGAACCGCGGAGCAGGCTTTTCGCTGCAACCCGGCCCCAACCAGTTGCAGCCGGGAAAACGTCCGTTCCACACGCTGAACCCGGCCATGGCCTATCTCGCGGATGGCCGCATCATGGCCTATGGTACGATGGGAGGCGAAGGCCAGCCACAGACGCAGGCCGCCATATTCACCCGATATGCCCGTTTCGGCACGCCGTTGCAGCAGGCGATCACCGCGCCGAGATGGCTCCTGGGCCGCACATGGGGCGCATCGAGCACGAACCTCAAGCTCGAAAACCGCTTCGATCCGCAATTGATTTCGCAGCTCAGGGATAGAGGCCACGACATCGAGCAAATTCCCGGTTTCTCCGATCTCTGCGGCCATGCCGGCGCAGTCGTTCTGCATCCCGATGGATTGTGCGAGGGAGCGAGCGACCCGCGCTCGGATGGGATGGCCATCTAGAACAGTTGCAGTAAAAGCGGGGACCGTTTTTGCTCCCGCAAATGCGGGGGAACAAAGAGATTGAGCATCTTCGCGGTTCGCCGAAAGGCCGCAATGCTCTGTGACTTTTCCCCTTCGCTCCCAATTCCACAGGATATGCACGTCAGCATCCCGACGACCGAGGCCTCATCACCACGTGGCGCTGCATCCAGTCTGTCGATGGGTGTTACGCTCGGCTGACACGATGCGAACCGTGATCTCAGGGGAGCGTGGGCGCGCAAGATATCGGCGCCCCGCCGATCGAGGGGCATCCGTCCGGCCGTTGTTCGCCCCTCAGCCCCGTGGCGTGCTCACCAGAATGGCCGCAGCCTCGTTGGCTTTTGACAGGGCCGTTGCCATCGGCGCATTCTGAATAAGCTGGGCAGCCAGTACGCCGATGAACTCGTCACCGGCACCATGCGTGCTGATAAGCTTGATCTTGATCGCGGGGATGGCCGTTTCATTACCGCTGTCACGTTCCACGCAGGCGACGCCATCACCGCCGGCCGTCACCACGGCGACGGGATATGTCTTCGATAGTGTTCTTGCGGCAGCAAGCGCGCTATCGAGCGAATTGACCTCCGCCACATCAGACAGCACCTCCGCCTCGACCGCGTTGACGACGACGATGTCGACCAGCGCTTCGAGTTCAAGGGACGGCTTTCGCGCCGGGGCAGCATTGAGGATGACGCGACCGCCTGCCCTCTTCATCGCAGACGCGGCGAGGACGTTGGCCGCATCCGGAACTTCATTCTGCAGGACGAGGATCGCGCCCGGCCGAAACAGATCCTTCGAGGCTTCGACATCCCGAGCGCCGAGCTGAAGATTGCTGCCGGAGACGATCACGGCACCGTAATCACCCTCCGCATCGAAGATGGCGACGCTCATGCCGGATCCGGCCCCCTCGATCGTGCGGACAAAGGCGCGATCCACACCGTTCCGGTCGAGATTGGCGAGAAGGGCTACGCCGAACTGGTCGTCTGCCACCGCACCGATCATGGCCGAGGCCACGCCATGCTTAGCTGCGGACACGGCCTGATTGCCGCCCTTGCCACCACAATCCGGATGCCAGGCCGTCCCGGTGACGGTTTCACCCTTCTTCGGCCGTCCCGGCCCATGGACGACGATATCGTAATGCAGGCTACCGAAGACGACGACGGCTGGATCTTGCGAAGTCATAGAAACTTGTCTTTCCGTTTGGAGGCGACGGCCGTCATCGTCTTTTCGAGATTTCGCTCGGCTGCCTGATAATCGCGCTGGGCGACGGCGACGAAGAGAGCGTCGAGAATGTTGAGCTGGGCTATCCGGGCCGCCGCGTTCTCACCCATCAAGGGTGAGCCTTGCGCCGTCGAACAGAGAACCACGTCTGCCTGCTGCGCCAATGGCGAGCCGTTGTAATTGGTGATGGCGATCGTTCGAGCGCCATTTTTTCTGGCGAGCTGGATCGACTCGATGACCGCAACCGTGTTGCCCGAATGGGAAAAGCCGATGGCGACGTCATCGCCTCGCAAGAGAGATGCCGACATCAGCATCATATGGGAATCGTCGAACACACTGGCCCGGACACCGACGCGCAGGAACTTGTGCGCCACATCCCGGGCGATCTGCGCCGATCCGCCAACGCCGTAGAAATCGCGCTGGCGTGCGGAATGCAGCATGTCTGCGGCCCTGTCGAAGGCGGCGACATCCAGAATGGACTGGGTTTCCTCGAGCGCCTGGATAGAGGTTCGAAAAACCTTCTGGATGATTTCCTGAGACGTGTCGTCGGGCGACAGTTCCTGGTGCATTTCGGCAGTCGGCAGCTGGTTATACTGGGCGAGTGCCGTTCGAAATTCGCGATAACCGCCAAATCCGAGCTTCTTGGTGATCTTCACCACCATCGCTTCCGAGACGCCTGCCTCGGTCGCGATCTCTTTCAGGGACGTATCGTCATCGAATGTCCTCAGCGCGAAGACCGTCTCGACCACCCGGGCCTCCAGCGGCGTCAGGAGCGGCATGCGCATCCTGATCCGCGGTCCAACAGCCTTGAGATCCAGGTGGCCGGAGTTCATGCATATTCCCCTTATCCGCGACCGCGAGTCAGGCGGTCGATCATCATTGCGACGAGGATAATAAGGCCGGTGGCGAGAAGTTGGTAGAAAGCCTGAACATTCATCAACGTCAAACCGTTGCGCATCGCGCCCAGGATGATGGCGCCAAGGATGGTACCGACGATCGAGCCCTTGCCACCCATCAGAGATGCCCCACCGATCGCAGCTGCGGCAATCGCATCGAGTTCCCACAGATTGCCGAGGATCGGCTCTGCGGCACCGAGACGACCGATCAGGATCAGCGATGCGAGAGCTGCAAGCAGGCCGGAAATGACATAGGCGGTGATCTTGGTGAGCGCGATCGGAACACCGGCGACATAGGACGCTTCTTCATTGCCGCCGACGGCCAGAAGATATTCGCCGATCGGCGTCTTCTTCAGGACGATCCAGGCGATGACGGCAACGACCGCAACGATGACCACGGAATTCGGGATGCCGGCCACCGAACCGTTGAACAACGACCGGAACGATGCGGGCACACCGAGAACCGGATTACCTCCCGTATAGATGAGTGCAATGGCGCGGTAGGTCGACAATGTGCCAAGCGTCACGATGAAGGGTTGCAGGCCGACATAGGCGACGAGAACACCATTGACGAGACCGCAGACCATACCGATCCCGAGGCCTGCGGCAATCGCGAGCGGCACCGGATAGCCGGCCACCAGCAACGCGGCCGTCAGAACCGCGGCAATCGCGGCCGTCGGCCCGACGGACAGGTCGATACCGCCGGAAATGATGACGAGCGTCATGCCAAGCGCGATGCAGGCATTGATGCTCGACTGCTGAAGAATGTTGATCAGGTTACGCTCCGACAGGAAGCCCGGCACCAACATGGCAAAGACCGCCATGATGATGATGAGACCGATCAGCGTGCCCGCATCGCGAAGCGAAAGGGACGCAAACAGCTTCTTCGACGGACGGGTGGGGGCGCTGGACGTGATATCAGACATGGCTTGGCTCCTGCTGGGGAGATTTTGTTTTGAGACCGGCGTCGCCGACGGCATGGGCAACGATCGTCTGTTCGGAAAGCTGATCGCGGTCGAGCTCAGCGGCGATCCGGCCGTTGCGCATCACGAGAACGCGATCGGACAGGCGGATGACTTCCGGAAGTTCGGACGACACGACGATGATCGACTTACCCTCGGCGGCAAGCTGCTCGATCAGATGGTAGATTTCCGACTTGGCGCCGACATCGATACCGCGGGTCGGCTCGTCGAACAGAAGGATTTCAGAGCCGGCCGCAAGCCAGCGGGCGATGATCGCCTTCTGCTGGTTACCGCCGGAAAACAGACGGATGGCGCGGTCGATCTGGAACGGCCGCAGATTGACCCGTTTCAGAAGCTCGTTGGCGCTGGTGCTGACGGCGCGATGGCGTACAAGCCCGCCCTTGCTGAACTTGCCGAAAGACGGCAGGGCCATGTTGACCGACACCGAACGTCCCGGAATGATGCCCTCGCGCTTGCGCTCTTCGGGCAAAAGGCCGATGCCGGCGGCGATCGCCGAGCGGGGCGTCGTGAGCTTCAACACACTGCCATCGATATGGACGGTGCCCGACGCAATGGTATCGACGCCGGCCAGAAGCCGCAAAAGCTCGGTTCTGCCGGAGCCGACAAGGCCGGCGATACCGAGGACCTCGCCACGTCGGACGGTGAAGGAGACGCCGCGGACATGCGTGACCGCGGAGGAAAGGTCCCGCACCTCGACGCGAACGTCCTCCTTCACGAAGGAATTGTGTTCTTCATGTTGCAACTCGCGACCAACCATCATGGCAATCACATCGGCTTCGGCGGTATCCTTCAGATCGACGCTGCCGACGACCTTGCCGTCGCGCATGACCGTGCCGCGGTGGCAGATGCGGAAGACCTCGTCCATCTTGTGCGAGACATAGATGATCGCAACCCCGAGGCCCGAGAGTTTCTCGATGATGGTGGCGAGCCGTTCGAACTCGGCCGGCGTCAGGCTCGACGTCGGCTCGTCCATGGCGATGATCTTCGCCTTGTCGAGAAGCGCGCGGGCGATCTCGACGATCTGTCGCTGCGCGACCTTCAGCGTCTTGATCGGCGCCGACGGATCGATCGAGGGATCGATCATCGCAAGCGCTTCTGCAGCGCGCTTTTCCTGCTCGCGGCGATTGACCAGCACGCCACCGGCGGTCTTGATCTGGTGCCCGAGGAACATGTTCTGCGCCACGGTGAGGTTCGGAACCTGCTGCAGTTCCTGATGGATCATGGCGATGCCGGCAAGACGCGCGCTTTCCGGCTTCTTGAAGGATGCAAGCTCGCCATCGACATAAAACTCGCCGCTGGTCGGCTTGCCGACGCCCGACAGGATACGCAGGAGCGTGGATTTGCCCGCGCCATTTTCGCCGAGCAGGGCGTGGATCTCGCCGGGGGCGATCTCGAACGAGACGTCGGTCAGCGCCTTCACGCCGGGGAACGTCTTGGTGATGCCGTCGAATCTGAGGCGGGCGGTCATGGGGATTTCCGATGCTTTTGCGAAACCTGGGCTTCGCGAGGGAGCCGGGAACGAGGGAGCTGGCCGCTGACCAGCCCCCTCGTCTTGCCACTGTTTCTTACTGCGCGGCGGCAGCGTCTTTCATCAGCACGGCGCGGATATCGACGCCATCACCCTTGTACTTGGACAGATTGTCCTTGGTGATGAGGGCCTGCGGCGTGGCGACGACACGCGGCAGCTTTTCGCCGGCAACCAGACGAAGTGCCGTTTCCATCGCCACCTCGCCGGTCAGGACCGGGAAGCTGTCGACCGTGCCGGTGAGTTCGCCGGCGGCGATCGACTTGTAGGCGTCGGAAATGCCGTCGGTGCCGAAGACCGCGACCTTGCCCAGAAGATTGGCCGACTTGACGGCTTCGACGACGCCGAGCGCCATGCCGTCATTGTTGCAGTAGAAGCCGATCAGATCGGGATGCTGCTGCAGAATGTTGGTGGCGGCGTCATAGGATTGCTGGCGATCCCAGTTGCCCGGAACGCTGGCGACGACCTGGAACTTCTTGTCCTCGGAAATCGTGGCCTTGAAGCCGGTGGTCCGCTGAACTGCGGCATAGACGCCGGCCTGTCCTTCGATGATCGCAACCTTGCCGCCGTTGGGGTACTTTTCGATGAACCACTTGGCGACGCGCACGCCGTTGTCGCGCTGGACGTTGCCGACATAATGCTCGACGGAAGGGATCACGGCATCGTTGACGTTGACGACCGGGATTTTTGCTTCCTGCGCCTGTTCCATGACCGGCTCGAGGTTGGCATCGGTCTGCGGCGAGACGAGGAGCGCATTGACGCCGGTCGTCACCATGCCTTCGGCGATGGTCAGCTGGCCGAGCTGGTCACCCTCGCTCTGGGCCGCCTGATAGGCGACGGAGACGCCGACCTTATCGGCAAACGACTTGTAGCCGTCGCCAAGCGAGCGCCAGTATTCGTTGGTGAGCGTCTTCGAGACGCCGCCGACACGCGTGCCGGACGGCATTTTCGGCAGCGCGCCGAACTTCGCCTCAAGCTGCGACCAGTCGATACGGTCTTTTTCCGTGTCCGAGTTGAGCGGAGCAAGGCTCTGGGCGAAGCTGGTTCCTGCCCAAAGGCTCGCAACAACACCGGCAGCGATGGCTGCCTTGATAAACGTCTGCATGTTCTTCCTCCCGAAGATTGATATGTGGAACCTGTTTATGAAGCGGCGGTCAAGCGGCTTCCCCAAGCATGATTTCCTGGAGAATGGCCTGAGCCGAGACTGCATCCTGGCGATCGATCGCGCCCGACAGCCGGTTGTCGCGATCGAGACGATCGACGACATTCAGCATGCGCTTGACGGTCTTGATGTTGACGTCGCATTCATGAACCGGATCGAGGCCGGTCATGTCCGGGAACGTATCGAAATAGATGGCGCCGTCGTAACCGTCGTGCTTGATCTGGCGCAGCAGCTCGATCGTCTGGATCGAGTGCACGGCGCCAACCATCAAGCCGTCGTCACGCTTGGCGTAACCGTCGTTCAGATGAACGCCCAGAACGCGGCTGTGGCGGGCGATCATGGCAGCGGCGAAGGCCGGCTGCTCGTCGGCATAGAGAACGTGGGCGAAATCGAGAGTGACGCCGAGGTTCTTGGCACCGACTTCCTTGATGGCGAGAAGCGTCGTCGCGCAGTCCGGCATAAGGCTGTAGGAGCGTGGTTCGTTCGGCTTGTATTCGATGCTGATGAGGCATTCCGGGTCATGTTCGCAAACTTCACGGATGCCGTCGATTTCGTGTTGCCACATCCGATCGTAATTTGCCTGGAAGGCGTAGTCGAAGCCATCCTGGCCGAGCCAGATCGTCATCAGCTTGCTTCCGGCTTCGCGGGCCGCGTCGATACCGGCCTTGGTAAGATCGATCGCTTCGCGACGCACTGCTTCGTCCGGATGCGTGAAGGCGCCCAGCTTGAAGGCCGGGTTGGTATAGTAACGCATTGCGAAACCATTGATCGACAAACCAAGATCGCCAAGCTTCCTGGCGATTTCGGCCGGGTTTTCCGAGACGTGATCGGGATAGTTGAGGTCGAGATCGGTCAGCCCATCAACCTTGGCGGCGCGGGCCGCCATCTGCATGACCGTCGGCTTGCCCTTCAGGTCAGGCCATTCGGCCTGGGCGTTGGAAGCAAAGGAGTTCAGGCGCGTGGCGAAACGGGGGCTGGACAATGTTCTGACCTTATCATTTTTGAGCGGCACGGCTGAACTTCACAAATTATCGAATATTTGTAAAGTAAAAAAGTTATTGCATTGCACACACGCCGACGAGGCCGCGTGTGCTCGATGTGAGATAAGGAACGCGGTGCATCCGTCATCGCAGGGCGAGGCCGGTGAGAGTTTTGAGGTCGCGATGAGGGCCGATCGGGGTGCTGACGGGATTGGAAGCTTTACGCTTGCGCTATGTCTTCAAGGTGCGCATCGATCACCGCGCGAATGGGTCCATCCCTTACGAAACGGATAGGACGCGACATTTCGAAAAAACAGCTTTTTCAATTTGATAAGACGAAGATCGGCGCACCCGTTCCGAGTGCGCCGACAACAGCCGATCGAACCGGAGGCGAAGGCACCGCTCAGTGGTACGCCCCCGCCCCTTTAAAAAACGAGGGCGAGGCCTCTGCCGAGGCAGACGTCCCGGCTCCACCATGACAGGCTCTCAGATCGTGAAGGCCGTGCGGAACGCTTCCAGTGCGTCCAACGGATCGCCCTTGGAAAAGGCTTCCATCCCGACAGGTCCCCTATAGCCCATGCCGTCGAGCGCCCTTGCGATCGCCGGATAGTTGATCTCGCCCGTGCCCGGCTCGCACCGTCCCGGAACATCGGCCACCTGCACTTCGCCGATATAGGGCAGGCAGGCCTTGCAGGTCTCGATCAGGTTCCCCTCGCCGATCTGTACATGATAGAGGTCGAGGTTCAGCCGAAGGCGCGGATGATCGACGCTCTCGACCAGCGCCAGCGTGTCCTCCGCGCGCCCAAAGGGTGTACCCGGATGATCGACGGGCAGGTTGAGGTTTTCGAGCGTGAACACCACCCCTTCCTCCTCCGCCATGTCGGCGATGCGGGAAAGCGTATCGCGCGCCTTCAGCCACATGCGCCCCGTGACCACCTCGCTCGGCCGTGCCGGAAGTCCCCTCTCGCCAAGGCCGGTACCGTGCAGGTTGAGCCGCGCGACGCCCAGCCGCTTGCCGACCTGCGCCGTTTCGCGTGCCGAACGCAGCAGTTCGCCAGCGCCGTCATCATCGGCCAGACGGCCGGTCAGATAGCCGTTCATGATCGAGAATGTCGCGCCCGACCGCTCGAGCGCTGAAAGATCATGCTCCGGCCAGTTCCACAGGCCGACCTCGAAACCCAATTCCTTCAATTGCGCGCAGCGCCATTCGATCGGCCTGTCGCGCCACAGCATTTCCGCGCAGGCGGCCAGCGTAAACGGTTGGTCCATTGTGGTCATCCAGATTGAGAAGGGGGTCAGCGCATCAGGTGCTCGACCGGCGGTGCGGCGACAAAACGCCATTTCCGCAAGGGGCCGGCCATGACGTTGAGATAATACATTTCAAAACCGTGCGGCGCGCCGCAGGGGTGATGCCCGCGCGGCACGCAGACGACATCGCCATTATGCACGGCCATGGTCTCGTTGAGCTGAAGGTCATCGGTATAGACCCGCTGGATGCCGAACCCGTCGGCCGGATTGATCCGGTGGTAATAGGTCTCTTCCAGATAGGTGATGCGGGGGAAATCGTCTTCGTCGTGACGATGGCTGGGATAGCTTGACCAATGTCCGGCAGGCGTGAAGACCTCCGTCACCAGAAGCGCATCGCAATAATCCTCGTTCTCCATGGCAATATTGTTGATGTAGCGCGTGTTGGTCCCCTCGCCGCGCTGCGTCAGGCTTATCCCGTCCGGGCCGATACGCCGCGCCTCGTGCCCACCCTTACCGGGTGCCGAGCAGACAGCGACGACGCAATCGGTCTCGGCAGTCGCCTTCCAGTCGCTGCCATCCGGCAGGTAGAGGCAATGCGGCGGCGACTTCTCAAAGACGCTCATCCGTTCGCCGAGCACGCCCCAGTCACGCCCTGCCCCTTCGACCGCAGCCTTGCCCTCGACCATCACAAGAATAATTTCGCGATCGCCGGTTGCTCCGAAGGCAGTCTCGCCGGCCCGCAGGCGATAGAGCGAGAAACCGACATAGCGCCAGCCGGCCATTGCCGGGGTGATCTCGTGAACCTTGCCATGTGTGCCGAAGGGTCGATGGAGAAGATGGGACATGACGAACTCCTGCTCTCTTTTCAGACAAGGTTGATGCGCGCGGCCTCGGCCTTCAGCGTCTTCAGGCCAAGCGACTGGTAGTGCAACGGATTGCGAACATCCGGGTCCTGCTCAGCCTCGATAACGATCCAGCCGTCATAACCGGCCTGCTTGAGAATGCTGAGAAGCGGTGCGAAATCGACCCCGCCCTCTTCGTCCCCCGGAACGGTGAACACGCCGGCTCGCACGCCATCCATGAAGGAAAGACCCTCCTCGCGGACCTGCCGCATGACGGCGGGGCGGACATTTTTGGCATGGAAATGGCTGACCCGGCCGATATGGCGGAAGAGCACCGGCGTCGGGTCACGGCCATCCCCGCCGAAATAGCAATGACCGGCATCGAAGAGCAGTCGGGTTTCAGGGCCGGTCGCCGCCATGAAAGCGTCGATTTCCTCCGGCGTTTCCACCACCGTACCCATATGGTGATGATAGACGAGCTTGATGCCCTGGCTTGCGGTGAAGGCTGCAAGCGCCTCCACCTTGGCGCCGAACGCCTTCATCTCTTCCGATGACAGAACAGGGCTGTGCGAAAGCGGCACCAGCTGCCCCTGCACGCTATTCGAGGTCTCGCAGGCGATGCAGACCGTGCAGCCATTGTACTTGAGCTTGTCGAGATGCGGCTGGATCGCCTTCTTCTCCTCCTCGACAGACTGCGACAGAAGATTGAGCGAGTACCAGCCGGAAACGAAGGCGAGGCCATACCCTCCGAGCAGTTCCTTGAGCGCCTGAGGGTCATCAGGCCAGCGGTGGCCGTTCTCGATGCCATCGAAACCGATCTCGCTTGCCTCGCGAAGGATCTGGTCCGTGGGGATATTGGCGCCGAGGCTCTGGTCGTCGTCATTGGCCCAGGCGATGGGGTTGGTACCGTAGCGGATCATCTTTTGCCCTCAATTCACGGTGTTCTGCTTGGCGGCGCCTTCGAGATAGCGCGCGTAAGCCTGTTTCAGCTTTTCGGTATTGCCGACTTCCGGCACGGCAACGTCCCACCAGTGGCCGGCATCGCCGAAGCCGGGACCATCCGTCGGATCGGTATCGATGACGATGACGGTCGGGATATCGCGCGAACGGGCCTTTTCGATCTGCCGTTCGAGATCGGCGATATCGCTTGCCTTCACCGAGGCGGCGCCGAGTGCTGCGGCATGCGCGACGAAATCGATCTGCGGCTGCTGTTCGATATTGCAGTCCTGATAGAGATTGTTGAACGCCTCTCCACCCGTGCCGCGCTGCAGGCGGTTGATGCAGCCATAGCCGCGGTTGTCGGTCAGAACGACGGTGAAGGGCACCTTGCGCATGACGGCGGTCGCAAGCTCGGAATTCGCCATCATGTAGGAGCCGTCGCCGACGAAGCAGATGATCTCCCTCTCGGGCCGCGCCAGCTTCAGGCCCATCGCACCGGCAATCTCGTAGCCCATACAGGAAAAGCCGTATTCCATGTGATAGCCGCCCTGGCTCGGTTGCCACAGAAGCTTCAGCGCTCCCGGCATGGTGCCTGCCGCACACATGGCGATGGCGTTTTCACCGGTTGCCCGCTGCACGGCACCGATGATCTGCGCATCGCTCGGCAGACCGGCCGTCTTAGGCGCCGCACAATGCCGGTCCACCGCATCAAGCCATGCGCTGCGTAGGCTCGAATCGGGCGCTGGCGCGCGAAAGGTGCCGAGCCTTTCGCCAAGCGCCGCAAGCGCTACCCTGGCATCGGCGACGATACCGGTCGCGCCATGCTTGTCGGCATCATAGGCCTGCACATTGATCGATACGAGCCGGCGCCCCTTCGCCTCGAACAGCGACCACGAACCGGTGGTGAAATCCTGAAAGCGGGTGCCGATACCGATGACCAGATCGGCCTTGCGGGCAAGCGCATTGGCTGCCGCCGATCCATCCACACCGGCCGCACCAAAATTCATCTTATGGCTCTGCGCCAGCGCGGATTTACCGGCCTGCGTCTCGATCACCGGGATGGCATGCCGGGTGGCAAATTCGCCAAGTTCCGTCTCGGCACCGCTGTAGATCACTCCTCCACCGGCGACGATGACCGGGTTTTTCGCCGCACGGATGAGATCTGCTACCTCTTCCAGATCGCGGGCATCCGGTTCTGCCCGGCGGGTGCGCCAGACTTTCGGTTCGAAGAAGGCGTCCGGCCAATCATAGGCCTCAGCCTGCACATCCTGGCAGAACGATAGCGTCACCGGCCCGCAACTGGCCGGATCGGTCATGACGCGCAGTGCCCGCGGCAGTGCCGTCAAAAGCTGTTCCGGCCGCGTGATGCGGTCGAAATAGCGGCTGACCGGGCGGAAGCAATCATTGGCCGAGACCGTGCCATCGTCGAAATCCTCGATCTGCTGGAGGACGGGATCCGGCCTTCTGTTGGCGAAGACATCACCGGGGATGAGAAGCACCGGCAGACGATTGACATGCGCAAGCGCTGCCGCCGTTACCATATTGGTGGCGCCCGGCCCGATCGACGACGTGACCGCCTGTACCCGCCGACGCTTCATCGCCTTGGCATAGGCGATTGCCGCATGGGCCATCGTCTGTTCGTTCTGGCCGCGCCATGTCGGCAGGCTGTTGCCCGCCTTCTGCAGGGCCTCGCCAAGACCTGCCACATTGCCATGGCCGAAGATCGCCCAGACGCCATCGACGAAGCGCTCGCCCTCTTCGGTCATCTGCGCCGAGAGCCATTTCACCATGGCCTGTGCGGCCGTCAGTCTTATCGAAGTCATGCTGCCTGCTCCCCTGCCTTGTCGCGTGCCGCGTCCCAGATCTGGCAAAGACGCCGGTAGCGCGCCGCCATGTCCTCGACTGCATCCGCATCCGTGATCTCTCCGGCAAGCCAGCGCCTTGCGGCATCGCCGAAGATCGTGCGCCCGACCGCGAAACCCTTGACCAGACCGAACCCGGCGGCGACCTCGAAACTGGCCGAAAGCTCTGCCTCCGGTGCGTCGAGCCCAAGCACGACGATGCCGCGCGTGTGCCGGTCACGGGCCTCGATCGCGGCAATCGCATTGGCCCACGCTGCTTGCGTCTTCATCGGCTCCAGCTTCCACCAGTCGGGATAGATGCCGGCTGCATAGAATTGCTCGATCAGGGTCGCCACCGTCCGGTCGTCGGTGGATGCGACCTTGGAGGGAATGATCTCAAGCAGGAATTCCAGCCGGTTGCGCCGCGCAGCCTCGAAAAGCCGCTTGACGGTGGCCTCCTGCCCGGCCCGCGTCGCCGCGTCATCATCCGGGTGGCAGAAGCAGAGAACCTTGACGACATCCTCGCGCGCCCATTCACTGAGCGGTCCGCAATCGCTGCCGAGTTCCGGTTCCAGTTCCAAAGGCCGAGACCCCGGCCATTCCGCCGGACGGCCGATCCACAGGCCAGAACCGGAAGCCCGGTGAAGGGCGGAGCGGCCGATACGGTTGTCGCAGAGAATACCGTAGCCGGATTGCCCGGCCTGCACGCGAAGGGCCGCCTGAAGGCACAGTTCCTTGAACGCCGCCCCCTTCTTCAGCGAATAGCCGGGCATGGTTTCGAGTTGCGCCCGGTGATCGAAGGCAAAGACCCGGATCGTCGACCAGTCGCCATCGACGCGGGTGCGGCGCGTCGTCGACCAATGGAACTGCTCCAGATCGGGGTCGTTGCGCAGGTCCGGGCGCACGATGCCGCGCTTCAGGAAGAATTGCAGTTCCTCGAATGTCGGATAGGCAGGCGTGCAGCCATGGCGGCTGACGGCGAAGGCGCCGCAGGCATTGGCGTATTTCAGCGATGTCGGCCAGTCCTCACCAGTCATCCATCCCCGCAGAAGGCCGGAGAAGAAGCCGTCACCGGCGCCGAGCACGTTGAACACCTCGATCGGAAATCCCTGTCCGGCCTGCCCCTTGTCGAGACTGTCGGGGATCTCGCCTTCGAAAGCGGTCGCGCCCATCGGCCCACGCTTGCAGACCAGCGTCGCGGCACTGACTGTCCGCACTGCGCGGAGCGCCTCCAGCGTATCGGTCGAGCCGCCGGCAATGTGAAACTCTTCCTCCGTGCCGACGATCAGGTCGAACAGATGGAGCGTAGCCTTGAGCTTGGCCGTTACCTTTGCGCTTTCGACAAACCGGCTCTCGCCGTCGCCATGGCCGGCGACGCCCCAGAGGTTCGGGCGGTAATCGACGTCGAGCGCGGTGCGAAGCCCATGCTTGCGGGCAAGTGTCAGGGCCTTGAGAACGGCGGCCTCGGTTTTGCTATTGCTCAGATGTGTGCCGGTGACGACGACGGCGCGGGCGGACGCGATGAACGCCTCATCGATATCATCCTCGCAAAGCGCCATATCGGCGCAGTTTTCGCGGTAGAAGATCAATGGAAACTGTGTGTCGTCGCGTATGCCGAGGATGACGAGCGCCGTCAGGCGCTCCGGATCGGTCTTCACACCCTCGGTCGAGACACCCTCGCGCTTCAGCTGTTCGAGGATGAAGCGACCCATATGCTCGTTGCCGACACGGCTGATCAGCCCGGTCTTGAGGCCAAGCCGGGCGCTGCCGCAGGCAATATTCGTCGGAGATCCGCCGATATATTTTTCGAACGAGCCCATGTCTTCCAGACGCCCGCCCACCTGCGCGCCGTAAAGATCCACACCGGCCCGGCCGATGGTGATGACATCGAGTTTCTTCGTCACGTCTCATCCCTTTCGATACGGATGGTGGCGCCGTTGGAGGCCGCCATGGCGTGGATGATCTTTTCGATCTCGAGCCCTTGCGCAAAATCAGGACCGACATTCGGCCCGCCGGCGATGGCGGCCAGAAGATCGCGCGCCTCGACCACCTTCTGCTCGTTGAACCCGAAATTATGTCCCGGCGCCGGGCAAAAGGCGGCGAAATCCGGTTGGTCTGGCCCGGTCAGATGCCGCACGAGGCCAGCCTCGCCTTTTTTGTGGACCCAAAGCTCGTTCATGTTCTCCTGATCGAAGACGATGGTGCCTTCGCTGCCATGGATCTCCCATTGCAGCCGGCACTTGCGGCCGCGCGCCACGCGCGACGTGGCAAAGGATCCTTGCGCGCCGGAGGCAAATCTCAGCATCGCCATCGCGCTATCCTCGTTTTCGACAGCCTTCGGTCCATCGGGAGACGGGCGCATGGGGATGGCGACCTGCGTCTGCGCCACGAGTTCGCTGACCGGCCCCATCAACCCCAGCATATGGCTGACGAGATGGCAGCCGAGATCACCAAGCGCACCCAGCCCCCCACCTTCATGGGTCATCCGCCAGGACCAGGGGAGGAGCGGGTCGGCGGAATAATCCTCGTCATAGACACCGCGAAAGGCGAGCGGCGTGCCGATCGCACCGCCGTGAACCATGTTGCGGGCGGCCTGAAAGGCCGGGCTCCGAAGATAGTTGTAGCCCAGCATTGTCGCCTGACCGGGATGTGCCACGGCACTTGCGGTCATCGCTTCGGCATCGGCAAGCGTCAGCGCCATCGGCTTTTCCAGCCAGACATGCTTGCCGGCCTTCAGCGCCGCCTCGGCCATCGGCCGGTGCATGCCGTTCGGGGCCGTGATCGAGACGATATCTACGCGCGGATCGTTGACGGCCTCCTCCCAGCGCGCCGTCGCGCGGGCAAAGCCGAATTGCCGGGCAAAGGCCTCGGCGCTTTCCGTGGTGACATCCGAGAGGATTTCCAGCCGGTGATGCGCACCGCCGAAGACGGCCGAGACGTTGCGCCAAGCCATAGCGTGGCATTTGCCCATGAAGCCGGTGCCGATAAGGGCAATGCCAAGCGGCCGGTCGGGCAGTCGAGAGGATTTGGTCATGCGATTTGCCTTCAGATCGTTCCGCCGAGCGAGCCTTCGAGCTCGGCCATTTCCTGCCCGCCAGCCATCATGTCCTGCAGCTTGGCAGCGGTGATCTCGCCCCGCGACGCGGTCCCGAGTGTCTGGCCACGATTGAGCACCGTGAAACGGTCGCCCACCGCCATCGCGTGACGGACGTTATGGGAGATGAACACGACACCGATCCCCTGCCCGCGGACGCGGTTGATGGTGGCGAGTACGTTTGCGGTCTGGCGCACGCCGAGCGCAGACGTCGGCTCGTCGAGGATCAGTACCTTGGCGCCGAAATAAACGGCACGGGCGATCGCAACCGTCTGCCGCTCGCCGCCGGACAGCGTACCGACGGCCTGGTCGGGACCACGCAGGTTGATGCCCATCTTGCGCATCTCGGTCATGGTGATCTCGTTGGCGGTATCGATGTCGAAGCGCTTGAAGATCCCTTTGCCCTTGGTCGGCTCGCGCCCCATGAAGAAGTTGCGCGTCACCGACATCAGCGGGATCATCGCCAGATCCTGAAACACCGTGGCAATGCCTGCTTCCATCGCATCGCGCGGGCTCTGGAAGGAGAGCGGCTTGCCCTCGAAGGTGATCGAGCCTTCGGTCGGCTTGTGCACGCCCGACATGGTCTTGATGAAGGTCGACTTTCCGGCGCCGTTATCGCCGAGAAGGCAATGGCATTCGCCGGCCCTTACGTCGAAGGTCACACCATTGAGCGCAATGACATTGCCATAATGCTTCTTGATGTTTTCCATATGGATGATGGGTGCAGTCATGATCAGCGCTCCCCGGTCACGCGTCGGCGGATGACGTTGTTGAAGATGACGGCGAGCAGCAGCATGGCGCCGAGGAAGACCTGGAACCAGTCCTGATCGAAATGCGTATAGGTGAGGCCGATCGTGACCATGCCGAAGATGATCGCGCCGAAGAAGGCGCCGATCGCCGAGCCGTAGCCGCCGGTCAGCAGGCATCCGCCGATCACGGCTGCGATGATGGCTTCGAACTCCTTCATGAAGCCGCGACGGGCATCCGTCGAGCCGGCATCGATGACGGTGATGATGGCGATCAGAGCTGCGGCCATCGCCGTCAGCATGAAGAGCGAGATTTTTACCCGGCGCACCGGGACACCGGAATTCTTGGCAGCCAGGGAATCCCCACCCGTTGCGAAGATCCAGTTGCCGACCGGCGTGCGCAGAAGGATATAGGTTGCGATCAACGCGAAGGCGACGAACCAGAGAATTTCCACAGGAATGCCTGGAACCTTGGGAACGCCGGATTTGAAACTGTCGACGATGCCGGCTTCGGCAAGCCAGCGCATGACGAAGCCGAACGCATCGCCTGAAAAGATCGGTGCGAGGAAATCGCCTTCCACGGCTTCGCGGACGCCGCGCAGCTGGGTGGAACCACCGGTGAACAGTTTCAGCCCGACAAGCGCTGCTCCGCGCAGCACGAAAAGACCGGCGAGCGTGACGATGAAGGACGGCAGGCCGGTGCGCAGAACGATCATGCCATTCGTCGCGCCGAGCGCCGCAGCAATGGCGAGCGTCAGCGGGATGGCAACGATCAGCGGCATGCCGATATTGACGACGAAGACGCCGAAAAGCATGCCGGCAAAGGCGACCATGGAGCCGATCGACAGGTCGAACTCGCCGCCGATCATCAGCATGGCGGCGGCGATGCCGAGAATGCCGAGCTGAGCTGCCGGCGTCATGAAATTCATGATCCCCGACAGGGTGAACATGGTGTGGTCGGCGGTGATCATGAAGAAGACGGTGACGAGCACCACGCCTCCGATTGCGCCGAGCTCCGGCCGTTTCATGAGTTTCGCGAATACGGATTCGGATTTGACGCGCTCATCCGCACGCGCCAGCGTGTCTATCGACATTGACCTATCTCCTGATCGGTGTCCGAGCCGCCGCACGATCGGCGGGCGGCTCGGTGCGCTGTGGGATTAGCGGATGCCCTTGGCAGACAGCTCGATGACCTTGGACGCGGTGTCCTTGGTCACGAGGTTGGGGCCGGAGGGAACGTCACCGCCCGGCATCAGGCCGTATTGCGCATTGAGCGCCAGGAAGGCGACCGGCAGATAGCCCTGGAGATATTGCTGCTGGTCGATCGAGAACGCCGCCTTGCCGGCCGCGATATCCTTCAGGAAGCCCGCCGAAAGGTCGAAAGTGGAGATCAGAACATCCGTACGGCCGAGCGCCTGGGCGGCCTTGACCGCAGGCTCGCCGACGAGCGAGGCATTGAGCGACAGGACGACATTGACGTCCTTGTCGGATTGCAGCGCCGCACGAACCTTGGATTCGACTTCCGTCGGATCGTTGGTGGTCGGCAGGACTTTGACTTCCTTGCCGAAGCCCTTGGCGAAACCGGCGCAGCGCTGATCGAGCGAGACATTGCCGACTTCCTGGTTGACGCAGATCGCCTTCTTGCCACCCATCGAGGCGAGCTTTTCACCGGCAACCTTGCCGGCATCGAATTCAGACTGACCCACATGCAGGCGCGCGCCGAGCTTGTGGGACACATCCGAGCCGGAATTCATCGAAATGACCGGGATGCCGGCATCGACGGCGCGCTTGATTGCCGGTCCGAGCGCATCGGCATCCGGGATCGACACGACGAGCCCATCCGGGTTCTGATTGACGGCGGCGTCGATCAGCTGACCCATCTGCACCATGTCGAACGTCTCCGGCGAACGGAACTCGACCTTGACGCCGGTATCCTTGCCGGCCTTTTCGGCGCCATTCTTGACGACCGACCAGAATGGGTCGTTCGCCTGCCCGTGCGCCACAACGATGATATCGGTGGCAAACACCGGGCTGGCGGCCGCGACGAGCGCGACCGTTGCAACTGCTGCAAGCAATTTCTTCATGACTTCCTCCCAAGTGAATTTCAAGGCGTCACTCCCAGACGCCTGTCGAGCCGGTCTGCCGGGGCCGGCACCGAAAACCTGCAGCACACTCCCCTGCGCTGCGGCCATGCTTTCGGACAGCGGCCGAAGCCGCCGCCGGAAACTCTTAATGCGCCAGCGTGACCACCTGGCCGGATCGCGCCGATTCCGTCGCGGCTTCCGCAAGTGCGAGTGCCGCGACGCCATCCTCCAGCGTCACAGGCACTGCGGCACCATCGAGCGCCGACGACACGAACGCATCCCATTCCGCCGCATAGGCACGCATGTAGCGTTCGAGGAAGAACAGTTCGGGCTTGGCGCTGACGACACCGGAACTCGTGGATTTGGAGACCGTGTTTTCCAGAACGTTGCCGGCCGACAGCAGACCTTCCGACCCGAGCAGCTCGACACGCTGGTCATAGCCGTAAACGGCGCGGCGGCTGTTCTTAATCACGGCGATGCGGCCGTCGTCATAAGTGAGCGTCACTACTGCGGTATCAACATCGCCGACCTTGCCGATTTCGGGATCGACGATCGAAGTACCGGCAGCATGAACCTTCTGTGGCACGGCGCCCATCAGGAAATTCGCCATGTCGAAATCATGGATCATCATGTCGCGAAACAGGCCGCCCGACACTTTGACATAGGAGACCGGCGGCGGCGACGGATCGAAAGACGTGATCGACAAAAGCTCTGGCTTGCCGATCTCACCGGCTTTCAGCGACGCCTTGATGGCCGCGAAATTCGGATCGAAGCGGCGGTTGAAGCCGATCATCACCGGAATGCCGGTGTTCGAAACGGCGGAAAGGCAACGCTGCGCGCGCTCCAGCGACAGATCGACCGGTTTTTCGCAAAGAACGCGCTTACCGGCGGCCGTGGCTCTTTCGATCAGGTCGGAATGGGTGTCCGTCGAAGTGGCGATCAGCACGGCATCGATTGAGGCATCGTTCAGGATTGCCTCTGATGTCGAGGCTTTTGCGCCATGGGCGCTGGCCAGCATCTGCGCGGCATCTTCGTTGACATCCGAGACGGCAACCAGCTCACTGCGGGCGTGAGCGGCAATATTGATGGCATGCACGCGACCGATCCGGCCGGCGCCGAGCAATCCGACTTTCAACACTTTCTTCCTCCCATCGGGCAGCTCCCGACCGCCCTCATCCGGAAGATTGCAATTTTTGCTCACGGGAGCAAGCGCGTTTTGCTCACGTGAGCAAAATAAATTTCAAGCCCGTTGAAAATCCGCTATGAATTGTAAGAGGACCGGTCCAAAACAGGTTCAGGAGAATAGAATGCCGGATGAAAAGAGACCTTCCTTCGCAGGAAACATCACAGCAGACGATGTGGCCGCAGAAGCCGGCGTATCGCGCTGGACGGTCAACCGGGCGTTTCGCAAGGAAGCATCCATCTCCCCCAAAAGCCTGGAAAAGGTTCGGGTTGCCGCAGAACGCCTCGGCTACGTGCCGGATCTGCGGGCCGCCAGCCTCTCTTCCGATCGCACAAATCTCGTGGCCTTGCTCATCGATGACTTCGCCAATCCCCATAAGCTGGTGATGATGGAGCGGCTGACACGCATCCTGCGACGCGAAGGCTGGGACATTCTGCTCGTCAACACGCTCGACCGCGACGATGCGGGCCATGCGCTGACGAATGCCAGCCAGCGTCGCGTCGATGCGGTCATCCTGATCGGCATCCAGTTCGACGATGACGTGCTCGATGCGGCACTTCACGCGCGCCGGTTCCGCAAGCTAATCATCTTTGCGCGCACCTCACGCAATCCGAACACGATCTCGATTGCCGTGGATGATGTGCGCGCGATGAAGGAGATCGCAAACTACGTGCATGAGCGCGGCTACCGGCGGCCATTGTTTCTGGCCGGACCGCGCACGTCGTCCGCGCATCTGCTGCGCAAGGAAACCTTCGTCGATTACTGGCGCGAGCATTTCGGCAGCGAACCGGAAACGGTCGCAGTCGCCGCCTACGATCCGGCACTGGCGGCAGCCATTGTCGAAGAGACGCTGTCCGGGCGCGCGGTTTCGGAATTGCCCGACATTGTCGTCTGCGAAAACGATGCGCTGGCGATCGGCGCGACCGATGTCATCCGGCATAAACTGAAGCTGCGCATCCCGGAAGATATTGCCATTACCGGCTTTGACGACGTGCCGGAGGCCGAGAGCGCCAATTACCGGCTGACGACCTATCGCCAGCCGCTGACGGACATGGCGGAATATCTGGTCGAGGTCCTCGGCAGTGCGGAAGACCGCGATTTCGACCGTCTGTTTTCCGGCAAGCTCATGGTCAGAGACAGCGCCTGACGCGCTGCCTCCGTCGCCGTCCTAACCCATTCCACCGCGCGAATCGGGCTCGAATTGTGCACCGCGCCACATGGCGGAGGCGTTTTCATTTGGAAACAGGATGCGCAGATGGCCGATCAACTGGCCCGCGCGCGGATCCGCCAGCCGGTAAACGACGGCCTTGGCCTGACGCGTGCCGGTGATGATGCCGGCCTCCCTTAACTCACCGATCTGCTGCGACAATGTCGGTTGATGGACGTCGAGGATGTCCTCGAGCTCGCCTACCGTTCTCGCCCCTTCCATCAGGACGCAGAGGATCGAAAGTCTAACCGGGTTGGAGATCGCCTTCAGAAAATCCGACGCGGCGCCGATAGCCTGGCACTTGACCTTCGGCACATGCGGCTTGGCCTTATTGGGGCTCTGCTCTGCCTTGTCTGCCATTGTTTCAACGCTCCTCCGAAAGCGAGATTATTTTTCTTGCTGTGCCGCAACATTAGGCATCGCATTCCTCGATACCTATGCTAAAGTCATTATATAAATTTATATAACAATAATCAATGAGGTGGACTTCGTGACGTTCCGGATTGGCTATCATCCGAATAATCTGCATCTCAGGCTCGCTGCGTTATGGCCTGGTGCATTTGCATCCATGCGACCCGACTTCGTTGCCTATCCAGAGGGACGCGATACCGCTGCAAAACTCAAGAGCGATGAATTCGATATCGGCGGCACCGGCTCGACCCCGCCGATACTTGCCGCGGCGGCCGGAATGTCGGTGAGCTACGCAGCCGCATCAGCACCCCGGCCCGCGAACGGGGCGATCCTCGTCACCAAGGGTTCCGATGCAAAGAGCATGGCCGATCTCAAGGGCAAATCCGTCGCGCTGGTGGACGGGTCCTTCCTCACCTACTTCCTTGCAAAGCGCCTGGAAGAGGCAGGTCTTTCGCTTGTCGACGTGGAAAGGCAAGACATTCTGCCGGTTCGATCCCGCGATGCGCTGCGGGCAGGAGATGTCTCCGCCTGGGTGGCGATGGCGCCGCATCTGGAACAGTCGCTCGGCAGCGGCGAGTTTCGGGTTCTCGCCCATTGCGGCGACCTGATCCCCAACCGGTCGGTGTTCTGGACCATAGACGAGCGCGGCCTGTCGCAGCAGACGCTCACCGATTTCGCCGGCGAACTGCACCGGCTGGGCACCGAGATCGCGAGCGATCCGGAAAAGGCCTCGGCACTTTTGACAGAGGATGGAAGCGAGAGCGAGCGGCGCGCCTGGACACGGGTCGTGGCCGAGCGCAACTGGCAGGTCATTCCGGCGACCAAGACGGTGCTTGGCGAACAACAGGCCGAAGCCGACACACTGTTCAAGCACGGCGACATCAGCCGCGAACTGACAATCAATTAAAGCGTCAAGCAAAGAGATTTGAGATGAACGTACTCTGGTATATGTGCGCGCCCGATGGCGCCTATCCCTGGAAGCCGGAAGGCTCCCGCACCATCGATTACGGCTATTACAAGCAGCTTGCCCAGGCCTATGACCATCTGGGCTATACGGGCGCGCTCTTTGCGACAGGCGCCCACGATGTCTGGCCTCTGGCCGGCGCACTGCTTCCCTATACCGAGCGGATGAAGTTTCTCGTCGCATTCCATCCGGGCCTTATCGCACCGACGCTGCTTGCCAAGATGGCTGCGACCTTCCAGGAATTCTCCAACGGCCGGCTGATGCTGAACGTCGTCTCCGGCGATGCCAAGATGCTCGGCGCCTATGGCATGATGCTGCCGCATGACGAGCGCTATGTCATGGCCGACGAATATCTGACCATCTGGCACCGGCTGATGGCGGGCGAAAGCGTGACGCACAAGGGCCAGTATTTCCAGACGGAGGGTGCAAAACTTGCACTTCCGGCCGGCCAGTCGATCGCGCCACCGCCACTCTGGTTCGGCGGCTCGTCCGACGGCGCCATCGAAGTCGCGGCCAAGCATGTCGAAACCTATCTCTCCTGGGGCGAAACGCCGGAACAGATGGGCGAAAAGGTTGCCAAGGTGAAGGCACGTGCCGAAGCCTATGGCCGCAAACTCACCTATGGCATCCGGCTCTATGTGATCGTGCGCGAGACCGACGAGAAAGCGTGGCAGGCCGCAGCCGACCTCTATGACCATATGGACGAGACCGCGATCGCCGCCAACCAGCGCTTCGTCTCCAACACCGATTCCGTCGGCCAGCAGCGGATGAGCGCCATGCATGGCGGCATCAAGCCGGCCAACATGCGCGATCTGGAGATTTCACCGAACCTGTGGGCCGGTATCGGCCTCGTGCGTCCGGGCCCAGGCACGGCGATCGTCGGCTCGCCGGATACGGTCATCCGCACGCTCGAAGCCTATCAGAAGGTTGGCGTCGACACGTTCATCCTGTCGGGCATGCCTCTGCTGGAAGAAGCCTATCGCTTCGGAGAACTGGTCCTGCCGCGCCTTCCGGTGGAGCGCCTCACGCCGGAGCGCAAGCACTTCACCTGGTCGACGCTGTTCGACCGTGATCTCAGCGGAAAGCCGGCCAATGGCTGACACCATCGCAACCGGCCAGGCGCAACCGACCCGTCCAGAACAGATCCGCAGCGAGCGCGATCGCAGCCGGCTTGCCCGGTTCGCAACACGGATCGCCTCGCCGGTGGCGATCATCGTCCTGTGGCAGGTCGCAAGCTCGACCGGGCTCCTGTCGGCGCGCACCCTCGCGGCACCGACAGAGATCATTGCTGCGGGAGAAAAGCTCGTTGCATCGGGCGAACTCGTCACCGGGCTTACGGTTTCCTTCCTGCGTGTCCTTATCGGCTTTTTGATCGCGCTGGTCGTCGGCGTATCCCTTGCACTCGCCTCCGGCCTGTCGAAGACCGGTGAGGCGATCATCGATCCGCCGATCCAGATGTTGAAGGCAATGCCGTTTCTCGGCCTGTTGCCGCTGTTCATCCTGTGGTTCGGCATCGGTGAGACACCCAAGATCGGGCTTGTCGCCTTCGGTGCGGTCTTTCCGATCTATCTGACGCTGCATGGCGGCATCCGCGGTATCGATCGCAAATTGATCGAGGCGGGACAGACGCTCGGCCTCGGTACGGCAAGCATCATTCGCCATATCGTCATTCCCGGCGCCCTGCCCTCGCTTCTGGTCGGCATCCGTTACGGCCTCTCCGTCGCGTGGCTCAGCCTCGTCGTCGGCGAGCAGATCAACGCGTCGAGCGGTATCGGCTACATCATCACCTATGCCCGCGACTTCCTGCAGACCGATATCATCGTCGTCTGCCTTCTGGTCTACGCAATGATGGGACTTCTGACCGATGGTCTGGTCCGCCTGATCGAAGCCTATGCGCTGCGCTGGCGCCCGGAGGCCATCGCATGAGCACGCTTGTCGATATTCGCAAACTCACCCGTTCCTTCGGCGGCCCGGCCGTGCTCGATGGCATCGATCTGTCGATCGCACCCGGTGAGTTCGTCGCTCTTCTCGGGCGCAGCGGTTCGGGGAAATCGACGTTGCTGCGTGTCCTGTCAGGGCTCGATACGGCACCGGCCGAGAGGCTGGAAATTCCCAAACGCCGCTCCGTCGTCTTTCAGGAGCCGCGCCTTCTGCCGTGGAAAAGCGTGATCCAGAACGCCGTCCTCGGCGTCGATCATTCAAATGCAAAGGCGCGGGCGCAGCAGGCGCTCACCGATGTCGGCCTGTCCCACCGGACGCAGGCATGGCCACTGACACTTTCGGGCGGCGAGGCACAACGGGCGGCGTTGGCACGGGCATTGGTGCGCGAACCGGAACTTCTGCTGCTCGACGAGCCTTTTGCAGCCCTCGACGCGCTGACACGTCTTCGCATGCACGATCTGGTTTTCGATCTGTGGCGCAAGCACAATTGCGCTGTTCTTCTTGTTACCCACGATGTCTGGGAAGCCGTCGCGCTCGCTGACCGCATCCTCGTGCTCGATAACGGACGTTTTTCCAGGGAAATCCGCGTCGATCTCCCTCATCCAAGGCACCGCAGCGACCCGCAAACGGCACACATCGAGACCGAGCTGCTCAAAGAGCTCGGCGTCGAACTCTCCCACGCCTGAACTTCACGCCGAATTGGCAGATTGGAACCGATATGATCAGCAAACGTCAATTCCTCGTATCAGCCACACTCGCGACAACCGCGATCTGGGGCATGGCCATGGCGCCCGTGGCCAATGCCGCCGATCAGGTGGTTCGCATCGGCTGGCTGCGCGGCCCGAACGACATCACACTCGCCAAATCGCGCGGCACGCTCGAGAAGGCCTTGGCCGACAAGGGCATCAAGGTCGAATGGGCCGGCCCCTTCCCGGCTGCCGCTCCCGCCTTCGAGGCGCTGAATGCCGGCAGCATCGATATCACTGCCGGCAGCTCGACCTCGGCGATCGCAGCGCTTGCGGCAAAAATCCCGCTGGTGGTCTTCGGCTATCAGAAGATGGCCGCAGGGTCGGAAGGCATCGTCGTGAAGACCGACAGCAAGATCGCCTCGATCAAGGATCTCGCAGGCAAGAAAGTGGCGGTCAACCGCGGCGGCACCGGGGAATATCTGCTGATGCGCGGGCTGGAAACCAACGGCGTCGATCCGAAAAGCGTGGAACGCATCTATCTGAGCCCCAGCGACAGCGGCCCGAGCTTCGTACAGGGCCATGTGGATGCCTGGGCGACCTGGGACCCTTTCCTCACCATCGCCGAAAAGGCCTATGACGGCAAGGTCGTCGCCGATGGCGGCGCGATCAAGTCGGACAATGCGGTGGTGCTCGTCGCATCCAAAGCGTTCGCGACCGGCAAGGCGGATCAGTTGCAGGCGATTTTCGACGTGCTCAAGGCGGACAATGCCTGGTCGATCGAACACAAGACCGAGGCCGGGGCAATCTGGGCCAAGGAGATGAACGTTCCAGCAGACCTCGCGACCAAGATCGGCGAAAACAATGCCGTACCGACCCGCGCCGTCACCAAGGCCGATATCGCGCAGATCGGTCAGGTGGCCGAATGGTACGCCAAGAGCGGCATCATTCCGGCTCTGCCGGACGTCGCAGCCGGTGTGGTGACGCTGAAGTGACACCGAACCGCGCCTGGAATTTGATGTCCGGCGCCGACATGGAGACGAATGCAAAGACGGCCGCCTAAAGCGGCCGTCTTTTTTTCGATCAGGCGCTCGCCCGTCGTCTGTATCGAACAAGACCGTAGCAGAGGGTGATCAGCACGATCAGTGCGATACCCGCTCCGACGATCATCGCCGGCATCATCTGCGGCTGAAGCCTTGCGATCAGCGGTACAGGACCGCCCTTGCGAGCCGTCGCGACATCCTCGAGGCTGACGTGAGCGTCGGGATTTCCGAATTTCGTCAAGACGTAATTCGAGATATCCGCGACCTCCTTGTCGTTGAGTTCCGCCACGTAGGAGCCCTTGCTGAAGCTCGGCATCAGCACCTGATGGCCATCTGCCTCACGATCGACGCCGTAAAGAATGGCCGCGACGAGATTGGCTGGCTGGCTGGAGCCCGTCGCGGTGTTGTGGAACAGCGACGGATAGGCCTGGTTTTCGCTGCCGGCGCCATCCGGCTGGTGGCAGCTGGCACAATAGCCGCTGTAGAGCTCGGCGCCGGTATGCAGGCTGTCATGCGCGTTGGAAGGAAACAGGCCGCGAATGGCCGTTTCGTCCTCGGTCTTCCCACCGAATGTATGGGCAGCCTTCGTATCAAGCGGATCGCGGATCGCCGGTACCGACTTCAGGTAGAGGGCAAGATCGCGAAGATCGCTCTGCGGCAGGTTCTGGAGGCTGTTATGCACGGCTTCCGCCATGCCGCCGGCCGCCTGTGCCTTGCCGGCAACCCGGCCTGTGCCGAAATAGGCGACGAGATCGTCCGTAGACCAGTCGCCGATGCCGCTCACCTTGTCGGAGGTGATGTTGGGCGCATACCACGGGCCGACCGGGCCACCCGAGAGATAGGCGCTGGCAACCGCTCCCATCAGCATGCCACGCGGCGTATGGCACGATCCGCAGTGGCCGAGCGCATCGGCGACATAGGCGCCGCGATTGAGTTCGGCACTCTTTTTCGGATCATCGGTGAACGGATGCTGCCCGGCATAGAGCATGTTCCAGAACGCCATCGAGAAGCGCAGATTGAAGGGGAACGGCAGAGACGTGTAATCCTTCGGCGTGTCGTCGACGGGATCTACGCCATGCATGAAATAGGCGTAAAGCGCGTGCAGATCGCCATCGGTGATCTCTGCATAGCTGTCATAAGGCATTGCCGGGTAGAGATGCGCGCCATCCTTTCGCACGCCATGCCGCACGGCCTGCGAAAAGTCCTCTTCCGAATAATTGCCGATGCCATCCGCTTTCGACGGCGTGATGTTCGTCGAATAGATCGTTCCGAGCGGCGAGACGATGCCATATCCACCGGCAAACGGCTTGCCCTTTTCCGGCACGGTATGGCAGGCCATGCAGTCGGCGCCGACGGCAACCATACGGCCTTTTTCGATCAACGCCTTGAGCGCCGGATCATTGGCGTCCTGCGCGTTCGCACCGGCAGCGGCAAGCGCCGCCAGCGACAGGGTGGCCGCCGCAAAAGCTGACGATATCCAGTTTCTTGCAGCCATGATCAGCCCCTCAGCGATTTGGAAATGTCATCGGCAGCCTTGATGCCGAGGGCAGCCATGGTGAGCGTGCTGTTGACGACGCTGGCAGACGGGATCGGTCCGCCGCCCGGAAGCCACAGATTGGCGTGGTCATGCGCCCGGCAATTGCCGTTGGTGACCGAATCCGAGCGATCGGAGCCCATGATCGTGCCGCCCATGATGTGGTTGTTGGCATTGAGGGATGTCGTTGCCACGAAGTCGGCCGCACCGAACAGGTCGCCGATGCCGCGCAGCTGGCGAACGGATTCCTCGTAGCCTTTGCGGACATAATCGCCCACATCGTAATACATGTCCGGGCATGGGATACCGTGCGGATCGACGCGTGTCTTCGACAGCGTGACACGGTTTTTCGGATCGGGCAGCGGCTCAAGGCTGATCGACAGATCCACCCCATGCGTGGTGCGGCGACGGATCTCGGCGTCGAGCGCCTCGCCGACAAAGCCGTCCTTGATGGCGGCTGCTGCCATCTGCGGCGCCTGGTTGATATTGTAGAGGATGACCTTGGTTGCCGAGTATTCCGAGCGGAACGAGCCGTCGCGCGGCCCGACCATGCAGCTGGACTGTGCCGGCCCGCGGCCGATCCAGAGCGGTTCGTTGGCGGTGAACCTGGCGTGAAAACCAGAATGGTCCATCATGTTGCGGCCGACATGATCGGAAGAATTCGCGATGCCGTTCGGGTTGCGCTCGTTGGCCGCGGCCAGAAGGATGCGCGGCGTTTCCATCGAATTGGCGGCGATCACGAAGGCACTGCCGGTCGCCTTGTGCGAGCGATGCTCGCTGTCGTACCAGTGAACGGCCGTGACGCGGTTGTTCTCGTCGGTGTCGATCTTGTAGACGACCGATTCCGACAGCACCACGGCACCGTGGGCTTCGGCGGCTTCCACGGTATGGATGCCGTTATACATGGCGCCGATCGGACAGATCGGCTGACAGTTGTTGTTGCCGCAGCAGGTCGGGCGGCCCTTCCAGGGGCGGGTCGAGCGGCCCTGCGGGATCGGCACAAGGTTCCAGCCATGGGGGTTCACCACCTCTGCGACACGCTTGTCGCCATATCCCCACGGCACCATGTCCATCGGATAGGGACGCGAGCGCTCAGGCGGCGATTGCATGGCAGGATCGTTCGGCCCGGCAACGCCCATCGCCTCTTCGGCACGGCAGTAATAGGGTTCGAGCTCATCGTAGGAGATCGGCCAGTCGCGGCCGACGCCATAAGTGGAGCGCATCTTCAGATCGACCGGCAGATGGCGCCAGCTGGAGGCGGCCCAATGCCAGGTCGTGCCGCCGACCACTTTCAGATAGCCCTGCTGGAAGCCGTTGCCGTCAGGCCCGGACAAGGAGACGTAGTTGTTCTTCGGCCAGTACAGCGGTGCAGGAGCCTTCGGCGACTGCGGATAAAGCCCTTGATAATCGGAGCCAACGCGGTTCGGGAACGGCATGTTGCGCCAGTTTTCGACTGCCTGGGCACGGCTGATACGCAGTCCGGCATCCAGAACCAGCACGGAACGACCTTCGGCCGCCAGCTGTTCGGCAATAAGTGCGCCGACGACGCCCGAACCGGCGATGATGACATCTGCATGGGCATCGCCATTGTTAAACACAGGTGCGGCCATTACAGAACCTCCGGCTTATTGATGGGCGTGCGGGTCACGTCGGGCGGCAGCGTATTGCGCCACCACATCGGCCCCTTGTTGCAATAGGTCGGAACCACCAGACCATCGGCGGTCGACTGGTACATCAGTGCATCCTTGTAGGCGACGACGACCGGGCCCTTGGCCGTGGTGATCGTGCCCGTGTACCAGGCAGAGATGACCGCCGTCAGCGTCTTGTCCTGACCGCCTGCAACCGCGGCGGCCTTGAGGTCGGCCGCAGACTTGGCGCCGTTCATCATCCCGACAAGCGCCGCAAGGCCGCCGGCAGTCGATGCATCCTCGCCAAGTGCATCGAGAATGCGCTTCGAGGTGACTTCTGACAGCTCGGCGCGATCGGTTGCGCGCTTCGACAGGGCGAGAAACTGCTCCGGCGTGGGGGCCGAAGCCGAAGCCGTCTGCGCCATCGCGGGCGCATGCAAGGCAAGGCTGCCCAGCGCAAACGCCGTGCCGCCGAGAAGTGCACGGCGGCTGATGTTCAGGCTGGATAGATTGTCGTTCGTGTGTGGTGAAGCAAGATCGCTTTCAGCGTTCTCGTATCTCATTGGACCATCCAATAGTTCGCATGTGCCGCGAACGGTGCCCGCCCGCAGCCTCGTGTCTTCAACGAAAAATGAATTCCGGCGCGACGTCCGTGGGGGCGAGGGTCGAAATGACGCCGTTTTCTTCCATTTAGATCGTTCTAAGTCAACAATAGATCGGTCTAAATCGCTAAAAATGTTGCATCTGCGAAATGGCGTGACTGGGCGTCCACATCGGGACGGTATGCCGCGCAACCCATGGGTGGAACCTTCCGGCGGGGTTCTGTAGACAGAAAGCACAGATTGGGCGGGGAGTTAGAGCGTGACGGATCAAAGGCAGCAGTCGGCGACCCTTGTGGACGTGGCCCGAGAGGCAGGCGTCTCACGCGCAACGGCCTCTCTCGTCATTCGCAACAGCCCGCTCGTTGCCGCCGCGACCCGAGAAAAGGTGGAGCTGGCCATCGACAAGCTGGGTTACGTGAAAAACCTGACGGCGGCCCGCCTGCGCGCAGAGCAGAACCAGATCGTCGGGCTGGTCGTACCCAACCTCTCCAACCCGTTCTTCGCGCGATTGCTGGCCGGTATCGAGGAAGCGCTCGACGAGGCGAACCTGGCGGTCTTTCTGGCCAATAGCCACGACGACCCAGAGCGGCAGAGGGACGTCCTGCAACGCATGCGCGAACATGGCGTCAATGGCGTGATCATCTGCCCCGCGACCGGAACGCCTGGCGATTGGCACGAGCATCCAACCTTCAAATCGATGCCGACGGTGCAGGTTCTGCGCCATGTGACGGACAGCCTCGATTATATCGGCGTCGATTACAAAACCGGCGTTCAGGACGCTGTTGACCATCTTGTCGGCCTTGGCCACACGCAGATCAGCTTTGCCGTCCATGGCCGCGTTCACTCTGCCTATACCGAAAGGGTGGAAGGCTTCGTCACGTCCATGTCCCGCCATGGACTGGACAGTCAGTCACTCGTGCAGATGCCGGAAAGGATCGCCGACATTCCGGTAGCGGCCCGCAGGATCTTTCAACAGCGGCCGGGATGCACCGCAACGCTCTGCTTCAACGATGTCATCGCCATCGGCCTGACGGCTGGCCTTCAGGATCTTGGTCTGCAGATCGGCAGGGATCACTCCCTGATAGGATTTGACGACGTCCATGATGGCGAGGTCATCCGCCCGGCGCTGACATCGGTCGCGACCTATCCGACCGTGATCGGCCGCTCTGCGGGGGAGCGAATGATCGAGCGCCTCAAGGACCGCAAGACCGAGCCAGAAAGACAGATCCTCAGCGTCGATCTCAGACTGCGGCGCTCAAGCGGCCCCTTACAGGCCAATCCGGCTCTCTGAGAGAGCCTTATTCTAAAGCTCGTCCAGCGTTTCGTTCAAAGCCTCGATCGCACGCAATCGTCGGCGACCGTCCGCCCCGGCCAATTCAAGGCAGCGGGTGATCAGCACATGGCAGAGCGCCATGACGGCCGTGTGATTGAACAATGGTCCAGGCGCCAGCGTCTGGCACTGGAAATGCCAATCCGCCGACTTTTCGAAAGCTGCCCCTTCGTCGGTGACGTAGATGAAGCGCGACCCGGACTTTTGCAGTGCCTCGATGATCGCGTCCGCCTGTGAAATGCGTCGGCGCAACCCAAAGAAGATGACCACATCGTTCTTATGCAGGCTGACGAGATGCTCGCCCAGCGTCTCACCGGCACCCGGTATGGCAACGATCTCCTCGATCACCTGCGTCAGTTGCCATTGAAGATAGGCGGCGAAAGGCTGGCTGGCGCGAAAACCGATGACCCAGACCTTGCGCGCCGCCAAAAGTGCTTCGGCTGCAGCCTGGATGCGCTGGTCGGGAATGGAGAGAAAGGTGGCTTCGAGATTGGCGATCCCTTGGGCGACCTGTGCCTTGACCGACTGGATTTCCGAGGCGTCGGCAGCGGCGGTGAGGAAAAGCCGCGAGCCCGTCTGCCGCTCCTCGCGTGCATGTCGCCGGGCTTCCTCGTAATTGTCATAGCCGAGGCGTTGCACGAATCGGCTGACGGTTGCCTTCGAGACCTGCGCCAGCGCTGCGAGCTCCTGCGCCGAATAACTCGCAAGCTCGCCCGGAAAATCGCAGAGAAATTCAGCCAGACGCCTTTCGGCGGGGTGGAGATCCGGCAAAACCTGCCGGACCCGCGACAAGAACGATCTATCCTTTGGCATGAGCAAGTCCACTGGGCCTGATGATGCGATCTCCAATCCAGGTATCGTCAGCCATAAACGCGTGTCGCCCTACACCGCACATTGCCCCGGCTGAGCGAACGTCGGATGCGTTTCACCACCATTCAGGACCGCCCTGCAATCCGTCTCACCAGCAATTCGGCAGCAGCCCTGATCGGTGCGATGATCGGCACGGAAAACTGCCCTTGCAGCGCCTCTGCCGCCTGCCCCAGGGGGCCGCCGCCGATGATCACCGCCTCTGCTCCGTCTTCCTCGATACAGGATCGAACCGCATTGGCAAGTTCACACCGAAGCTTTTCGGGATCGGCTGCGATGACAAGCGGATCTCCATCCGTCAATCGCGTGCCGGTAAACAGATTGCCCACGCCATAGACGTCGGCTTTGGCGGCAAAGCTCGCGAGCAATCCCGGCGTCACCGTGGCGATACCGAAGCGCCGGCCGCCTTCTCCCCCAACCAGCATGCTTGCCTCGCAGATGCCGACGGCAAGAAGACCTGCCTCATCGCGAATACGATCGAGGCCAGGATCCCCGAAAGCGCCGACAATGATGCCTGCGCTTCGCTCGCGTACCGTCATGGCCATTTCGACGACTTCATCGGCCGCTGCCGCAAGCGCGACGTCATCGATAATCATCGCCGGGCTGCGCGTTGCAGTCATCCCGTCGATGCTCATCTCGGCCGGCAGATATTTGGTTGCGATCTGCGCCATCATCGCGGTGGTCGACCGCGATGAATTCGGGTTGATCAGGGTGATATGTGTCATTGCGCTTCTATTCCTCCGGGCAGCGTTTCGACCGCCCTCCCCTTATCTTCGTGGCTGCGATCAGCCGTAATGCACGCAACCGACGCTGTGATCGACGGACGCCGCTGTCAGTGCCGGCACATCTACCCGGCAGATATCGGTCGCCTGCGGACAGCGTGGAGCAAAGGCGCAGCCGGGTGGCATCGCTGTCAGATCCGGCGGTGCGCCGGGAATGGTGATCAGCCGGTCGCGGCCATGGGCAAGTTCGACGCGCGCGCCGAGAAGTCCCTTTGTATAGGGATGTTTCGGGTTGCGGATGATCTCCACCGCCGGCCCCTCTTCCACGATACGTCCCGCATACATGACGGCGATCCGGTCGGCGACTTCGGCGGCCACACCGATATCGTGGGTCACGAAGATGACCGAAAGGCCGTATTCCTTCTGCAACTCGCGGATCAGAAGCAGGATCTGGATCTGCACCGTCGCATCGAGTGCGGTCGTCGGCTCATCGGCCAGCAGGACCTTGGGATTGCAGGCGAGCGCCATGGCGATCATCGACCGCTGCAGCATGCCGCCCGACATTTCGTGCGGATAGTTCTTCAGGCGCCTTTCGGGCGATGGGATGCGGACTTTCTCGAAAAGCGCCAGAGCACGGGCCGCGGCCGCGCTGCGCGATATCTTTTCGTGCCGCATGATCGTTTCCTCGATCTGCTGGCCGAGCGTGTAGACCGGATCGAGCGCCAGTCGCGGTTCCTGAAAGACCATGGAGACGGTTGCACCGCGCATGTCGGACAGTGCGCGCCCCGAGAGCTGCATCACATCGTGGCCGGCGACATCGATCGCCCCTTCGATGAGCGTTCCCTTGGGATGCAGTTTCAGAAGCGACCGCATGGTGACGCTCTTGCCGGAGCCGGATTCACCGAGCAGCGCCACGACCTCGCCCGCCTTCACCGAAAGGCTGACGCCGTTGACGGCTTTGACGGGCTTTCGGCCCGGCCGGAAGGTGACGGAAAGATTGCGGATATCGATCATCGTTTCCTCCGTCATCTCAAGCCTCCGCCATCACAGGTGCACGGCTGTGGCCCGAGCCCGGCACCGACATGAGACAGGCCGCGGAGTGGGCCGCGGAGACGGTCGCAAGCCCCGGCGTCTTTTCGCTGCAGACCGGTTCGGCAAAGGCGCAGCGGGTGTGGAACCGACAGCCGGGCGGCGGGTCGATCGGGTTTGGCGGATCGCCGGACAGCGGTGGTTCCAGCGTGCGTTCGGAAGGGTCCATCTTCGGCATCGAGGCAAGAAGCGCCGACGAATAGGGATGCCGTGTCTCCTCGAAAATCGCATAGCGGCTGCCGATTTCCGCGACCTTGCCGAGATACATCACCATCACCCGCTCGCACATGAAGCGCACGACATTGAGATCATGGGAGATGAACAGGTATGTGAGGCCGAAATCCCGCTTCAGATCGAGCAGCAGGTTGAGCACCTGTGCCTCGACCGACTTGTCGAGCGCCGAGACGGCTTCGTCGAGGATGACGAGGCGCGGTTCGAGCGCCAGCGCGCGGGCGATATTGACGCGCTGCCGCTGGCCGCCGGACAATTCATGCGGATAACGGCCGGCAAAGCGCGATGGTTCGAGACCGACGCGGTGGAGGAGATCATGGGCGCGGGCCATAGCGGTCTGTGCCGGCACGCCATGCACCTTCGGCGCAAAGGCGATCGTCTCCTCGATCGTCAGGCGCGGATTGAGCGAGGCGTAGCTGTCCTGAAACACCATCTGCACCTGACGGCGATAATCGGCAAGCGGTAGGGCGCCGCCTACCTTCTCGCCGTCGAACAGGATATCGCCCTCGTTCGCCGACATCAGCTGCATCAGAAGCCGTGCCGTCGTTGACTTGCCGCAGCCGCTCTCGCCGACGACGCCGAGGGTCTCGCCTTTCAGGATATCGAAATCCACGCCATCGACGGCGCGCACGACCTTTTTGGGCTTGAGGAAGCCGGTTCCCTTGACGGGGAAGTGCTTCACCAATCCTCGCACCGAGATCAGCGGCTGGGCCGGACCGCCGCGTTCGCCGACGGCCAGATCGCTCGAGGGTTGTTCCACGACACTGATCATGATTTCACGTCCATGGCTGAGCGCAGCCCGTCAGAGAAAAGATTGAAGCAGATCGAGGTGATGAAGATCATCACGCCGGGAAGTGCTGCCACGAAGGGACTGTTGTAGATCGCCGTACGCAGCGTATTGAGCATCAGCCCCCATTCCGCATCCGGTGGTCGTACGCCGAGCCCGAGGAAGGAGAGGCCAGAGGCAAGGATCATCGAGACCGAGATCAGGCTGGTGGCGAAAACGAAGATCGGCCCCAGCACGTTTCCAAGAATGTGGACGCGGATGATGGTGAGCGCAGGAGCGCCCGAGGCGCGCGCGGCATCGACATAATCGAGCTTGCGCACCTGGGTCGTCACGCTTTCGGCGACACGGGCGATCTGGGGAATGAAGACCACCGTCAGCGACACGAGCGCGTTGGTGAGACCCGAACCGAGTGCACCGGAAAGGGCAACGGCCAGGAGCACGGACGGGAAGGCATAGAAGACATCGACGGTACGCATGATCAGCGTGTTGACGACGCCGCCGGCATAGCCGGCGATGATACCGATCGTCGAGCCGATGAGAAACGCGATCGGCACCGGCACGACACCCATGATGAGCGACAGCCGGGCGCCATAGATGAGGCGGGAGAGCATGTCGCGGCCAAGGTCGTCGGTGCCGAGCGGATAGCCCGCAGTTCCGATCGGGCGCAGGCGCCGGACCATGCTGCCGCGCGATGGATCGTTCGGCGCGATATAGGGGGCAAAGATCGCAATGAGGACGATTGCAACGATGAGCCCCAGTGCCACGAGCGCGACAGGATCACGACAGAGCCTGCGGACGACGCCCGACCAGAAGCCGGGAGACTTGACGGCCGGCGCGGGCGAAACGGGAAGATCAACGGATGCGACTGCCATGTGATCAGCTCCTCTGGATACGGGGATCGATGGCGCTCTGCAGCACATCGACCACGAGGTTGAGGAAAACGAAGAACATCGCCAGCACCAGGATCGTGCCCTGCAGGATCGGCAGATCACGGGTGAAGATGGCGCCATTCAGGAGAAAGCCGGTGCCGGGCCATGAGAACACGGTCTCGATGAGGATCGAGCCGCCCAGCAGGTAGCCCAGTTGCAGCCCCATGACCGAGAGCGCGGTCGGCGCTGCATTGCGCACGACATGGCGCATGATCCGGCCGCGCATCAGCCCTTTTGCAGCCAGCGCCTGGGTGAAATCCTGCGACAGGATATCGGCCACCAGTGACCGTATGGTGCGGGCGATGATGCCCATCGGGATGACCGACATGGTGACGGCCGGCAGAACGAGATATTGGAAATAGGCCCAGCTGAAGCTGCGCCCCGCAGACCCTTCCGGCCCGCCGCCCATGGCCGGCAGCCAGCCGAGCGTCACGGAAAACGCGATGACCAGCACCATGCCGAGCCAGTAGTGCGGCACGCTGACCCCGAGCATGGAAATGCCCGACGCGATGCGATCAATCCAGCCGCCACGAAAAACCCCGGCGACAAACCCCAGGAACGAGCCTCCGATGAAGCCGATGACGGCGGCGGCAACGGCCAGAATGATGGAATTGAGCGATGCGCCGAGGATCTCGTCCATGACAGGGCGTCCGGTCGCAATCGACGTGCCGAGATCGCCATGAAACGCATGCCAGACCCAAACGGCATATTGAACGGGCAAAGGCTGATCGAGCCCGTAGAACGAACGCATCTGCGCCTGCATTTCAGCCGAGGCGTCGGTGGGCAGGATCGCGGCAAGCGGATCGCCCGGCGCGATATGGATCAGCATGAAGCAGACGATGCTGACCCCGATCGTCACCGGAATGACATGCAACAGTCGCTTCAGCGCATAAAGCAGCATGAATACCTCGCCTTGATTGATCTTGGAGGAATGATCGTGATGGTCCGCTTTTAAAGAAAACGACGCGCCGGTGGCCGGCGCGTCGCATCATCGATCACGGGTCCATGGAGATCGGCGAGAAATCCTGGAACCAGTTCTGGGCCTGCACGAAGCCCTTGACCTTTGCGGTCATGGCACGCGGGTTGACGTCATGCGTCACCATCAGGAAAAGCGCGTCGTCGACATACTTCTCGTGGATCTGCTGCAGAACCTTGTCCTGTTCCTTGGCGTCGAAGGTGTTGCGCACCTTGTCGAACAGGGCATCCATGTCCTTGTCGCAATAGTAACCCCAGTTCGTGCCGTTCGGCGGAGCGAGATTGCACTGCGACTGACGGATCATCGCCGTGAAGGGATCCTGGATGAAGTAGCTGTAGTTGATGGCGGTCGCACCCTTGGCGGACGGGTCCTTGGCACCGGCACGCCAGACGTTGATGACGGTGTTCCAGTCCATGACTTCATATTCGACGTCGATGCCGATTTCCGCCAGTGTCTGCTGGATGTATTCGTTCATCGCCAGCGGCAGCATCTGACCGGAGCCGGAGGACGAGATGATCACCTTTGTCTTGATCCGCTTGTCCGGACCGTAGCCGGCCTCGGCCATCAGCTTCTTGGCTGCCTCGACATTGTATTCCAGCTTGAACTTCGGGTGACCGAACCACTGGTGGCCGGGCGGCATGAAGCCCTGCGCTGGAACCGACAGGCCCTGCAGGAGTTCGTTGATGCCATCGCGGTCGACGGCAAGGTTTGCGGCCTTTCGCACGCGGATATCGTTCCACGGCGAACCTTCGACGCGCGACAGATGCCAGGTCCAATTGTGCGGGTAGGAATTGGTGACGATCTTGAAGCCCGCATCCTTCAGCGACTTGACGCTGTCCGGTGCCGGGGCCTCGATCCAGTCCACCTGGCCGGAGCGCAGGGCAGCGACGCGGGTGTTCGGCTCAGGCAGCGGGATCAGCACAAGCTTGTCGAGCTTTGGGATACGGGCCTTGTCCCAATACTCCTTGTTCGGCGTCAACTCGGCACGCTCACGCGGCGTAAAACCGCTCTCCAGCTTCCAAGGCCCGGTGCCCGATGGATGCTGTGCGACATTATCCCAGTTTTTCCCCTGCGCTTCCCAGTTTGCCTGCGAGGACATCAGGATCCAGCTGATCTGGTAGGGCAGCGTTGCGTCCGGCGTCGTGGTGTCGATCTCGACAGTCAGCGGATCGATGACCTTGTAGGAGGCGACGGCCGGGATGCGCGACTTGCCCTGGGCAGACTGGCGCTTGTCGAACTGAGGCGCATCCGGCTTCATGATCTTGTCGAGGTTCCAGACGACCGATTGCGCGTTGAACGCGCTGCCGTCGTGGAATTTCACACCGTCACGCAGCTTGAAGATCCATTTCTTCTTGTCCGTGTCGTCGACGGACCAGGATGTGGCAAGGCTCGGGATCAGGCCAGAGGGCTTGTCGGCGCTGGTCAGGTCCCATTCGATCAGCGAGTTGTAGAGCGTATAGCCCATGAAGCGCTGACCTTCGCCGCCCTGGTCCGTCTGGCCGGTCGTCAGCGGAATATCGGAGGCGGTCATGCCGATGCGCAAGGTGCCGGCCGCCGATGCCGGCTGTGCGGCGGCGAGCATGGTCAGAGCGGCCACGCCGATGGCAGCACCTTTCAGGCGCTGCATGACCGGCTGGCCATGCAATATCCTTCTTGAAAAAAACGTCATCAAAGTTCCCTCTTGTCTTTACCGCCGGCCTTGGCGCCCGGTCGGATAAGGAGAAGCAGGGTTCATGCCAGTTCGCATGAAACTACAGTTTCATGTTATATGTCAGAAAGATGACGGCAATCATGCGGTGAAATGCACCCGACAGATGCGATGGGCCGATGCATAAATTTCACCCACGGAAGTGGACATATGAGCATCGTCTGCCTGCTTCAACAGCGCTCTTCACGGTGCGAACGCCAGCAAATTTGGTCGGGCGACTGCGTTAAACGATACCCCAGGCGCGAAAACGGCCCCGCCCCGTCAGTTCCCGCAGATGCAGTTCGGCTGCAATCTTCAATGCCCCTTGAGCCGTGACCCCGAGCTCCTCGGCGATCATGCCCGAAGACACCATCGGACGGGCAAGGACGAGCTCGACAAGCTGCGGCAGTTTCGAGGACGACCGCCGCCCTTCGAGCCGCAACTGCAACTGCCTGTTTGCCAGCACCAGCCGGTCATGCTCCTTGAGACCTGTTTCGGCGGTCAATCGCAATGCTTCGACGAAAGCCAGCAGCCGGACATCCCGTTTGCGGCTTGTCCTGCGCTCTCGACCAATCTGCTTCAGGCCGACGCTGAAGGCAGCAAGGTGCACGGTCGTCAGGCCGTTCTGGCGCAACAATGATGATGCGAGCAGCCGGCCAAGCCATGGCGCGTGCTGCAACACCCGCAGCTCTTCCCAGGCATCGAGACACAATGCCGCCCGCAGCACTCCCGGCAACCCTTCCGTCTCTGCAACGACGGTCTGCCATTCGGCCAGACGCTCGTCCTCATCCCAGTCGTCTTCGTAGAGCAGCGGGTCGCGAACGTCTCCGCCCCGCCCCGCCCTTAGCGAAGGATTGGCGGATGCACCGGAAAGCAATGCGGAGCTTCGGGCGAGAACCCGATCCATTTCCGCCAGCTGCCTTGCGAAGAGGTCGTCGGCAGCCGTCCCTTCATCGTCGTCACTGTCGAGGGTGCCGGTTGTCGCTCCAAAGGCGACGGACTTCAATTCAGGCGCAACGCCAAACTCTTCGAAGCCCATATCACCCGCTTGCCGGCGCAGATTGCGCAGTCCTTCGGGACTGATCGCCCAGGCGGCCTCATGCGAGGCGATCCGGCGGCGGGTGCGTAATATGTCGCTGGCAATCGTCACCTCGTGGGATGGGGCCCGTACTCCCATCGTTGCATCATGCAACACGAGATCCTCGAGATGCACCAGTTCGCCATCAACCCATAGGGATGCGCAGGCATCGGCAAAATGGCAGCGGGAAACCCAGCCGTCACGAAGCTCCGACTGGGCGATCCTCTCATCGAGCCGCGTCATCGCCGCAGTGGCAGCAGAGACCGGTTCGAACAGAGACTGTATGGGCAAATTCGCGAGTTGGTAACGCATTGAATTATAATTAACAGATTCGCCTTGTGAAAGCGATATAGCCGTTAGGTTTCACCACCGCCTACGCGGTTTCGTTATCTTAACGATGGGAGGGACATCGGCTTATTTGCCTGCGTGGATGCAGATATCCTGCGCCTGCCGATGCCTTGTAGAGTAGCGTGGACCATGCTCCTTGTACAGCGGATTCTCATATCAGGGCTCAATCTCGACCTTTTCAACAGGCAGACCAGCTCCTTGCCGGCAGCGCCGAACGACCTGTCCGACCCCGACGCCAGAGCCTTTCCGGAAGACCGGCCCGGAGAGCCGGCCGGAATGCGATCGCCGGCGGGCCTGTACCGAGGCCTGTACCGACCACGTATTGCAGCGGTGGTTTGACAGCCATGATGTCGAGGCCCGTCATGACCGCTCGCATCGCCCGACCGGCGGCCCGGCAGCGGCGAGGCCACGGATATCAGGCGCCGCCAACCCGGCCATTCATTCGCTTACGCTGAAGGACGAGCCGGAGCGAGCCACGTCAGCCCTGCCACTCTCACCGGCAGTCAGCGCCACGGACCCATCGGTAATTTCCAACATCTCCGCGTCGCATGGTCGGTGTCGAGCGGATACGAAGGCGTGAGCCGGCACGTCTCTGCCCGGCATCGCGACCCGTCCGCGAGCCTTGTCAAAGGTGATCGAATCGGGAGACTTGAAATAGGGGGTTGCAAAATTTGCGACTCGGGCGACCAATGCGGGGATCGGATACAGCCTGGCATTGTCAGCTGACAATTTCGCACCGAAAGCAAATAATCACGCCAATGCAATGCCTTCACGCAGGGAGTTAAGGTTCCGTTAACCAAAAACCCCTTGACGGAGACCCCAGACTCACGATCATTTTCGCTTAAATGATCAATTGTTCGGACAAAGCGTGAATGGTGACCAAAGGCGCAATTGCCGGTGAAGGCCCAAAAAGCCGCACGGCATCGATAGACGAAACCATCGGCCACGACGCCAGCATCCTCAGCGCTCAGCTGCAGGTGTTGTTCGAACGGCTGTTTTCTCCTCATGCCAAAAAATCGCTGCGCCGTTTTACCAGCAGCGAAGTCGCCAAGCTGCTCGGCGTCACCGACAGTTACGTGCGCCACCTTGCGACGCAAGAGGACGCTGTGACGTCGGAAAAGACGGCAAACGGCAGGCGCACGTTCTCGCTGGAGGAGATCAACGGGATCCGGCAGCATCTGGGCCGGACCAAACCGGCCTACCTGCCCGGTCGCCGCGAGGGCGATCACCTGCAGGTCATTGCCGTCACCAATTTCAAAGGCGGTTCGGGCAAGACGACCTCGGCCATTCACATGGCGCAATATCTCGCCCTTCGTGGATACCGCGTTCTGGCACTCGATCTCGACCCGCAGGCGTCGATGTCGGCCATGCTCGGATTCCAGCCGGAATTCGACGTCGGCGACAACCAGACCCTTTATGGCGCGATCCGCTATGACGACGAAGCCCGTGATGTTCGCGAAATCGTCCGCAAGACCTATTTTCCGGGCCTCGATCTCATTCCCGGCAATCTCGAACTCCACGAATTCGAGCATGATACACCGCGGGCACTGGCAGATAGCGAGCGAACCGACAATGGTTTGTTCTTCATGCGCGTCGGCAATGCCATCGCGCAATTGGAGGCCGATTACGACGTTGTCGTCATCGATTGCCCGCCGACGCTCGGGTTCCTGACGCTCTCGGCACTCTGCGCGGCGACCTCGGTGTTGATCACCGTCCATCCGCAGATGCTCGACATCGCATCGATGAACCAGTTTCTTGCAATGACTTCGGACCTCCTCTCCGTCGTGAAGGAAGCCGGCGGCAATCTGGATTACGACTGGATGCGCTATCTGGTGACGCGTCACGAAGCCAATGACGGGCCGCAGGCGCAGATCGTCGCCTTCCTGCGCAGCCTGTTCGGCGAGCGTGTTTTGACCTCGATGATGGTGAAATCGACAGCGGTGTCCGACGCCGGTCTTTCCAAGCAGACCATTTACGAAGCCGGCCGGGAAACCATGCATCGCCAGACGTATGACCGTGCGGTGGAATCCATGGATGCCGTCAATTCGGAGCTGGAGCAACTCATTCGCAGCGTATGGAGCAAGGCATGAAGGGTCGTGACATATTGAAAAGCATGGTCGGCACGCCCGAGCCTGCAAAGTCGGAGGGCGCCACCGCTCCCCTGCCCCATCGCCCGGCCGGTGCCGTGCGCGCCATGAACCTTTCGCTCGGTCGCCTCAATGATGAAGCCGCTGCCGCCAAGGCGTTGCGCGAAACCATCGCCTCCGGCGACAAGGTCATCGAGCTTGATACGGCAATGGTGGAACTGTCCTTCATTCAGGACCGTATTCCCGTCGATCGCGACGCCGCGTTCGAAGAACTCAAGAATTCCATCGCGGAGAACGGTCAGCAGATCCCGATCCTCGTCCGTCCGCATCCTGAAAAGCCCAAGGCCTATCAGGTCGCTTACGGCCACCGCCGTCTGCGTGCCATGTCCGAACTCGGCAAGCCGGTTCGCGCCATCGTGCGTAATCTGTCCGATGAAGAGCTGATCCTCGCACAGGCCCAGGAAAACGGGCCTCGCGTCGATCTGAGCTTTATCGAACGGGCGTTGTTTGCCCGCCGTATGGACGAACATGGCCTTGATCGCGAAACGATCTCCAGGGCGCTATCTGTCGACAAGCCGGAAACCTCGCGGCTTCTTCAGGTCGCAGAGGGCGTTCCGGCTGACATTATTCTCGCAATCGGTCCCGCACCCAAGATCGGTCGTCCCCGCTGGCTCGCCTTTGCCGAACGCCTGCGCGATAGAGCGGTCCTTACCAAGGCGAATGCGGTCGTTACCTTGCCGGAGTTTCTGGCCTTCGACAGCAACAAGCGCTTCGAACATGCCTGGAAGACGCTCAATGCCGTCGAGAAGATTGCCGCACCGACGGAATCGATTGCGACCTCGAAGGGCAGGGAAGTCGGCTCGCTGGTGCGCGGACGTCGCGGAGCCAAGCTGACGATCACGTCAAAGAATTTTGCGGAGTTTCTGGCCGATGAGATGCCCACGCTTGTGGCGCGCTTCGAAGCCTCTGGCCGCGAGACCTCATAACCATTCCATGATTGTCAGCTGACAATCGATGACAACAGGAGACTAGACCGCAAAAGAAAAAGGCCCCCAAGCGACCGAAGTCGTGGAAGCCTCTCTCAGATCTTAAGCAAATCGAGAATCGCATTTCCACGAATCACAGTCAAGCGTCTTTGGCACCGTTTTGGTGAGCAGATTTCTTTTGCCTAGGCAAAAGGACGAACGACCTATGGAAAGTGGATATGTAACGACGCCTTTTGGGCGGCGGCCAATGTCGCTTGCCTTATTGGCGAGGCAACAGCAGGCCAGTCAGATCACGCCCGGTACGGCACGCAACAAATGGAAGCTTTTCCGCTCCATTTGCGAAGGCCGTCATGCTCTCGGCGTGAACGACCGTGCCTTGACCGTGCTGGATGCGCTCTTGAGCTTCTATCCGCATGACGAACTCACGGACGAACACAAGCTGGTGGTCTTTCCCTCCAACGCACAATTGTCGATCCGTGCGCGCGGCATGGCGCCTGCAACGCTCAGGCGGCATCTGGCTGTTCTCGTGGAGACCGGCCTCATCCTGCGCAAGGATAGTCCGAACGGCAAACGCTATGCCCGGCGTGGCAAGCAGGGCGATATCGATGATGCTTTTGGTTTCAGTCTCGCACCGCTGCTTTGCCGCGCCGCCGAGATCGAAGCCCATGCCGACCAAGCGATCGCCGAACGGACAGAACTTCGCCTGCTTCGCGAGCGCGTCACGCTTTCCCGCCGGCACCTCGCCAAACTGATCGCGGCGTCGATGAACGAAAACATTCCGGGAAATTGGGAGGTCCTGTCCGATCAGTTTCATGCCGCTGTCGGGCGTCTTCCGCGCGTCGCTTCGGCCGACATTCTACGCGCCATCCATTCGGACCTTCAAGACATCAGCGTGAACGTCATCAACCTTCTGGAAAACCACGTAAATTCGCTGAATGTAAGCGCCAATGCATCTCAGCATGAGCGGCACATACAGGATTCAAACATCAAACTTCCTACTGAATCTGAAAACCAATTCGAAGACACAGCCCAACATCAGCCAACAAGCAACGCAAGCCTAACCCAGAACCGCACGCTCACCTCAACCACATCGTCTCTGGTCCACGATCACGACCAAAAGCGTCCGCTGCAGCAAGATCAGAACCGGATCACCCTATCTCTCGTTCTAAACGCCTGCCCCCAAGTATCGGATTACGGCCCCCAGGGACGTGTGACGTGCTGGAAGGATCTTGAAACGGCGACGCAGGTCATAGCGACAATGCTCGGCATCAATGCCAATGCCCTGGGCGAGGCAAAGCATGTGCTCGGCGTTCATCACACCGCCATTGCGATCGCCTGCATTCTGGAGCGTCACGACAGTATCCGCTCACCTGGCGCTTACCTGACAAACCTGACACGCAGAGCCATCCAAGCACCCTTCTCCATCGAGCCGATGCTGATGGCACTCATCAGAGCCAAGGCTTTTGATGGGATGGATAAGGCGCATTGAAGACCATGTCGTCCCTCAGCGACACCAGCATCAAGCCTGAGCGAGACGTCTCCCCGTCAGGAGAGCGCCACGACCGGATCGAGCTGCGATGCATTGCGGGCGGGAAGATAGCCGAAGATCAGGCCGATGGCACAGGAAGACACCACAGCAACGACAATCGGCGTCATCGAAAAGACAAGGCTGAAACCCGATCCAAGCGCGCTGAACGCGAGACCGAAGCCGAAAGCGAGGAGAATGCCGAGAACGCCGCCGATCAGGCAGACCAATCCGGCTTCGATCAGAAACTGGCGCAGGATATCCTGTCGACGTGCACCGACCGCCATCCGCACGCCGATCTCACCCACGCGCTCCGACACCGAAACAAGCATGATGTTCATCACACCGATGCCGCCCACGATGAGAGAAATAAGGGCAATGGCAGCAACCAGCAGCGTCAGCGTCTGGGTCGTGCTGGTGATGGTCTTGCGGATATCGTCGGTATTGAGGATGAAGAAATCTCGCGATCCGTGCCGCTTGGTCAGAAAATCGGTAACGGCGGTTTCGGCAAGCTGGCTATCGACACTGTCATTCACCCGCACGGTCACGCTGCGCAGGGATGTGCTGCCGATGAACCGGGTCTGGACGCTCGTATAGGGCAAATAGATGGAAAGGTTGTCGTTGGAACCGAAGCCACCCTGCTGGGAGGCGATCACGCCGATCACACGGCAGGGAACGGACCCTGCAAGAATGACCTGTCCAACCGGATCAACGCCGGACTGGCCGAACAGGGCCTTAGCCGTGTTCTCGTCGATGACGGCATCCTGCGACAGGGTGGAGACACCACTTTCATCGAAGACGCGACCCGCAACGAGCTTGGACCCCTTCACCTCGAAATAGTCCCGGCCGACGCCGTTGACCAACGCATTGGCCTCTATCGCGCCAAACCTTGCGGTCGTGCTGGTGGAAACCGTCGGCGTCACGCCGGCAACATAGGAAAGGCTGCGAAGCGCGTCCGCATCACCCACCACGAGCGTCTTCACCTTCTCGGAACGGACATCGCCAAAACCGCTACCGGGGAAAATTTCAAGCGTGTTTGTCCCAAGACTGCTGATATTCTCCAGAACCTGTTTCTGCGTGCCGGTGCCGAGTGCAACGACCGAAATCACCGAGGCAATACCGATAATGATGCCGAGCATGGTCAAAAAGCTGCGCATCCGGTGCGCACCAAGCGCTCTCATCGCCATGGAGAAGGCTTCGCCAAGCCGGTCCAACCCGGCGCGGAACCGGCCGGAAACATGCACGGCCGTCGCACGGCCTTTGGGCTCTTCAGACGATCCGGCAGTGCCGCTGTCGGAAATGATCCTGCCGTCGGAAATCTCGACGATGCGGGCAGCGCGCGCGGCAACATTGGCATCATGCGTCACCACGATGATTGTCCGACCCTCGCGGTGCAACTCGTCGAGGATCCGCATCACCTCGTCACCGCTCGACTTGTCGAGTGCGCCGGTCGGCTCGTCGGCCAGAATGACGTCCGGATCGTTCATCAAGGCGCGCGCGATCGATACACGCTGCTGCTGGCCACCGGAGAGCTGGCCCGGCCGGTGATGTTTACGGTCCGAAAGCCCGAGCCTGTCGAGAAGCTTTCCAGCCCGTTCCTGCCGCTCGTGGCGCGAACGACCGGCATAGATTGCCGGCATTTCGACATTGCCGGCGGCCGAGAGCTCACCGAGCAGATGATAGCGCTGGAAGATGAACCCGAAATGCTCGCGCCGCAGGGCAGAAAGCGCATCATTATCCAGCGACGACGTTTCGCGTCCGGAAATTCGGTAGGTTCCCGCGTTTGGCCGGTCCAGCAAACCAAGAATATTCATCAGTGTCGACTTGCCGGAGCCGGATGCCCCAACGATCGCCACGAACTCGCCCTCGTTGATGGTGAGGTCGATATCATGCAGCACCACAGTGCTGCCATCGCCGGACGGATATTCCCGCCGCAGCTTTTGCAGAGAGAGCAGGGGAGACGTCATGGATCAGAACCCCATCGGCGGCGGGCCGCCGGGACCACGTTTGGATGTGGTGGCCGTCCCTGAGCCTTCTCCGATGACCACCCGGTCGCCTTCCGAAAGGCCGGACCTGATCTCTGCGGAAATCCTGTTGTTGAGCCCCACCGTCACTGCAGCTGCGTTGGCCGAACCGTTTGGCTGAACAACCCTCACCGTATAATGCCCGTCGGCGCCCAGTCCCTCGAGCGCGGTGGCGGGCACGGTCAGCACATTATCGACGGAGCCAAGGACGATATTGACCTCTGCCGACATGTAGGTGCGGAAAAAACCGTCAGGATTGGGCACATCGAAAACGCCGATATAGTAGATGGCCGAGGAGGAAGACGATGACGAGCTTGAGGAGGTCGTGGTCGTCGACGTCGAAACGCTGCTGTCGCTGGTGATCGATTCCGGCGCCGGCTCGATGGCGGCAAGCTTTGCATCATAGCTTTTCGACCGATCTCCGATCAGATTGAAATGCACCGTCTGGCCGGGCTTCACCTTGGTAATATCCGCTTCGGAAATTTCCGCCCGCACCGTCATCGTCTTGAGATCACCCAGAATGACGATTGTCGGCGCCGACTGCGTGGCATTGACGGTGCGGCCTTCCTGATTGACGACGGCCAGAACCGTGCCATCCATCGGTGCCCTGATCCGGGTATAACCGACATCGGCCTTGGCGGTCTCGACCGCGACCTGAGCCTCGACGATCTGCGCATCGAGTGCTGCGATCTGGGCATTGACGACTTTCACCTCCGCCTGCGCCGCTTGCAGATCGGCCTGCGAGCCGGCCTGCTTGGCGACGATGGCCTCCTGGCGCTTCAGCGTCAGCTCGGCATTTTCGAGATCCGCCAGCTTTTCGGTGCGTTGCGCCTGGACGTTCCCGAGCGAAGCCTGCGCCGTTCTCAGCGCATTGTCCTGGGTGGTGGAGTCGATTTCAGCGATCAGGTCGCCCTGCTTCACGGTGTCGCCGAGCTTCACCTTCAGCGCGGTGATCCGTCCGGTCGCCTGCGAGCCGACTGCCACCAGCTTGGACGGTTTGAGCGTCCCGGTCGCAAGCACCGTTTCCTGCAGGTTGCCGCGCGTCACCGGTGCCGTCAGATATTGATTGGCCGGTTCCGCGGAGAAAGCAGCGTGATAAAGATAAACGCCGCCGCCGATAACGATCGCGGCTGCGGCGAGGAGCCGATAGCGGGTTTTCATGTATTGCCGTCAGTGATTACAGAACGAGCAAGTACCCTATTTGCGACATGATACTCGGGTCAAGGCAATCTTCGTCTCTGAATATTGCTGGATTTTATGCGCCGACACAAATCTGCGAGCACAGGGTCGCGAAAAGTGTGTCGCAAACGTGTTCGCCTGCCGTTGAGCCGCGGATATGGGATGTGCCTGCGGCAGCGGCCTTAAGCCAGCATCTGCCGCAGGTAGAATGCGAAAAATATCAGCCGAAAGCGATATCGCCGATGACACGCACCCGCACGCGGCGAGCGCCGCCGGGCAGGTAGGCAATCGGGATATCTTCGACTTCGAGCGTCTTCAGGCTGTCGCGGCCGGCACCGGAGGCTACGGCTGCGTTCTGCGCGTCACGCTCGGCCGTTTCCAACGCTTCTTCGCGGCTGACGCCGGAGAAAACCTGATCGACTTCGCCGGAAACCTGCGCCATCGCAGCGCCGAGTGCATTGGCGACGCCGGCATTCTCGACACGCAGAACCTCGGAGGCACCGGCAACTTTTTCCGGGATCAGGAAAGCGCCACCGCCGACCGCGATCAGCGGCACATCCTCGGCCGAGGTCTTCATCTGGTCGAAACTGTCGGCCACCATGTCCTTGATGCGCGCAAGCGTTGCTTTCACGAAGGCCGGATCGAGATGTTTGACGCGGTCCTTGTCGCCCATCTCAATCAGTCCGGCAGCAACGGCCACGTCCGAGGTCGTGAGCGTATTTCCGCCGAAGACGAGCGCTTCGGAGAGGATCCGGTAGCCGACCGAGCGCGGGCCGATCGTCCCGGTTTCCGGGTTGATGATCGTGCCCCCGCCAAGGGCGATCGGCAGAAGATCCGGCATGCGGAAGAGGGTGCGTACACCGCCGACATGGACAATATTGTTGGCCTCGCGGGGAAAGCCGCCGATCAGGCAGCCGATATCCGAGGTCGTGCCGCCGACATCGACGACCATGGCGTCGTTGAGGCCTGTCAGGAAGGCCGCGCCACGCATGGAGTTGGTCGGACCGGAGGCGAAGCTATGTACCGGATTGGCGGCAGCGACATCCGCCAGCGCCACGGTGCCATCGTTCTGGGTCAGGAAGAAGGGCGCGGTGATGCTGGCTTCTCGCAATGCGTCCGAAAACGCCTGCACGGTCGTCTTGCCGAGCGATTGCAGCGCAGCATTGAGGAGTGCGACGTTTTCCCGTTCGAGCAGGCCGATGCGGCCGAGCGTATGGGACAGCGTGATGCGCGCATCCGGAATGACCGAACGGACGATCTCGGCGGCCTTGACCTCGCATTCGGTGGTGAGCGGCGAGAAGGTGGCCGAGATCGCGATGGAGGTGATCCCTGCATCGCGTATCTTCATCGCGGCTTCGCGGATCTCGTCCGGGATCATCGGCACCAGCGGGCTGCCGTCATATTCGTGACCGCCATGGACCATGAAGATCATCGGATCGACCGCCTGGCGCAGGTCATCCGGCCAGTCGCACATGGGCGGCAGCGACGAGCCGCTCGGCAGCGCGATACGGATAGCCGCGACGCGTTCCAGGCGGGCGCGTTCGACCACCGCATTGGTGAAATGCGTGGTGCCGATCATCACCGCGTCGATCGGCCGGTCGCCGGGGCGGATAGCCCCGCCGACATGCGCCAGTGCTGCCTTCACCCCCGACATCACGTCCTGCGTGGTCGGAACCTTAATGGACGAGAGGATCGTGTCTCCGTCGATCAGCACGGCATCCGTATTGGTGCCGCCAACGTCAATACCGATGCGTTTCATGCGAATACCGATTTGAAATCAATGTTGTAACCAAAGGCGCGGGGCCCGACGGCGTCGATCCCGGCCGGTGTCGTCAGAAGTTCGGGGGCGGGGAGGGCGATCACGGTGACGCGCTGCCCGTAGCGGACGGATTCCGTCCCGATCGCGCTGCCCGAAACCGTATCGAGGAGGCAGATCAGGTCCGGCGTCATCGCAACCGGCTCGCCGTCACGGAATGCGACGGCCCATTCGTTCTGGAAGGCAAGCTCGATGCGCGAACCGCGATCGGAATCGATACCTTCGATCACAGTCTTGCCGCGCAGGAAGCCGCCCGTCGTCTCGCGCACCACGTCGATCACCTTGCCGCGGAAGATCTGCTTGCCGCCCTCGTGGTCGAGAACCGCCTTGACCGGATCGTCGTGGCGGGCACGGGCTTCGATCACGACGCGGCCAAGTTCGGTCGCCTTCGTCACGGTATAGTGGATGCCCCAGTCCTTGACCTCGCGGCCGGTACGCGGCGCCTTGCAGGTGGCGGCCGTCGAGCCGACCTCGGTGCAGACCTTGCGCGAGATGCGCTCCATCCATTTCCACGAAGCCGCACGGGTGACGATCACCTCGTTATCCCTGATATCGACGAGCGACAGCGGGAACATCGGCAGATTGCCGATCGCAAAGGAGGTCATCTGGGCTTCCGGGTAGGCACGGCCCATCGCATCGGCGTTGACGACCGGGCGGTCGAGCATGGCCGCGGCAAGGAAGGATGAAAGCGCGTTCGAGCCGCCGATTTCGACGCTCATGATGGCGCGGAACGGCTTGCCGAGATAATCTTCCATCACCTCGACGGCGCGGGCCAGATGGACCGGATCGCTCAGGCGCTCCTGGCCGACCAGCGGCGCACCCATCTTGGAAACGACGGCAACCATGTCATCGTCTTCGAGCGCCATCGGATCCATCACCTGCACGCGACGGCCTTCGGCATAAAGGCGGCGCAGGTTGAGCGTCGAGATATAGGGATTGCCGCCACCGCCGGTGCCGAGGATCCAGGCCCCGGTTGCGAGCGGTTCGATATTTTCTTCCGGAAAGTCCTGAAGCATGGGTCACCTTGGGCGTGAAAAGCGCGGCAGGTCCGGACAGGCGCGGAGCCGGCGTCTTCTGTTCTTGTCTTGAGGAACGTGCCACCAAGGGGCCTTTAGGCTCCCTGTGCCTGTGGCACGTCGTTTGTCGTCCCGGCCCGCAGACTGGCTACGGACCGGCTATCGAAGGGAGGTAGAGGCTCAGTTCGCCTTGCAGTCCCAATGGAAGTTCGAGAAGTTCAGATCCCAGCTCTGCATCGGAATGAACTCGTAGCCCTGAAGGCACTTGTTCGCGGCGTAGCGACGATTGGGCGAAACAGCAAAGACGTCGGGCTGCAGATCGTTGATCTTGGTCTGCAGTTCCTTGTAGATGTCGTTCTGTGCCTTGACGTCGGTCGTGGCGCGCGATTTGTCGATGAGGGCATCGACTTCCGCATTCTGCAGCCATTCCATCGACCACCAGGTGCCGGCCGCCTTGGAATGGTACTGGTTGTAGAACATCGAGTCCGGCGAAGGGTAGCTCGGCGAGACGTTGACCTGCGTCGAAGCGGGCGTGGTTTCCGGCTTGGACGACAGTTCAACGATGCGGTTCCACGGCTCCGGCTTGATGTCGAGCGTAATGCCGATCTGCTCGAGATTGGCCTGCATCATCAGTGCCACTTCGGCTTCGAATGCGAGCGATGCGACATAGCTGTTGACCAGAGTGATCTTCTGGCCGGCATATTTCGACTTCGCCAGTTCTTCCTTGGCCTTCTCCAGATCGAACACGCCGGCCTTGATGTCGTCGTTATGCGCATCCTTGAAGGCGGTCGACAGCGGGCCGGGCATGTCGTCGCCCGGATAGATCACGTCATGGATCGTCTTGTAATCGGTCGCATAGGCGATCGCGCGGCGAACATGGATGTCGTCCGTCGGGTAGACCTTGGTGTTGAGCTTGATGACGAAGCCGCCGGCAGTGCGTGTCTGGATGAGCTTGTAGCCCTTCATCTTGCCAAGCGCTTCATAGGTGTCGTTGCCGAGACCGTGCGAGGAGAGGCCGAGCTCGCCCTTTTCGGCGAGTGCCTTCACCGTGGCATCGTCGCTGGTCTGGACGAAACGGACCTGATCGATCGGCTTGCCCTTGGTCCAGCCACCGAAATAGTCCGCATTGCGGTCGATGACCATGTCGGCCGAACGGTTGTAGCTGACGAGCTTGTACGGGCCCGAGCCGGCAGAATGCTCGCCGACATAGCTTTCGCCCCATTTGTCTTCAGGCTTGCTGTTCTTCTCGACCAGGGTCTTGTTCAGCGCCATCAGGATCGGCGTGACCGACATGAAGGGCGCGAACGGGCGCTCAAGCTTGATCGTAAGCGTCTTGTCATCGGTCGCGGTGACGTTTTCCGGCTTGATCAGGCCGACGATCAGGTTGGACGGCCCCTTGTTGATGCCGATCAGGCGCTGGATCGACCAGACATAGTCGGAAGCCTTGAGCAGCGTTCCGTCCTGGAACTTCACGTCGTCGCGCAGGTGGAACGTGTAGGTGAGGTTGTCGCCGGAAATATCCCAGGACTTGGCCACATGCGGGATGATCTGACCTGCCGGGCTGACGGTGGTGAGACCGTCATACATGTTCACGATCGCCATATAGCCGGTGTAGTCGGTGACCTTGGCCGGGTCGAGCGACGAGAAGATCTGCATCGTGTTGACGGCGATCGAGACCTTGTCTTCGGCCCGCGAGGCAGTGGCATTAGCCGTCAGCGCGAGCGCGGTGCCGAGGGCAAGCGCTGCCAGACGCGACTTGGTAGACATGGATTTCATGCGAAGTTCCTCTCTTTGGAGCCTTTGCTCCGTTTATGGTTGGCTGTCAGTCTGCTCGTCAGGCCGCCTTCCGGCTCGCAGTCGGCAAAGGCGAAAAGGGAATGTCCGGATAGCCGAAGGCCGATGGGCCGACGACTTCGAGGGCCCGGCTCGAACGCAAAAGCTCGGGCGCCGGGATGGCGACCACCGCCACACGCTGGCCGTAGCGCAGCATTTCCGTGGTGATCGGGTAGCCGGTATCGACATCGAGCAGCACGATCAGGTCAGGCACGGTGACCTCCACCTTGCCGTTGCGCTTGAAGATCAGGAACTCGTTCTGAATGGCGACGCCTGCGGTCTGGCCCGAGCAATCGTCGAAGCCTGCCAGTTCAAGATCGCCCACGGCAAAGCCGCCGCGCAGATGGCGCTTCAGATCGGTGATCTTGCCGGTGAAGATCCGGCGGCCGCCTTCCAGATCGCAGACCGCCGCAATCGGGTCTTCCTGTTGCCTGCGGGCCTTGATGACGGCTTCGCCGAGCGCAATGGCCTTCGTATAGCTCTTCGGGATGCCGTACTGGTGCACATAGTGGGCCTGCATCGGCGCGGTTGCGAGCATGGCGGCGCCGCCCTGGGCGACGACGCAGGCACGCGCCATGCGTTCGTGGCCGACTTCCGAAACGGCATGGCTGAAGATCACGGCATTGCCATGCAGGTCGCACATGACCGATGGGGTGGACGAGTGCCCGTAGATGGAGAAGGTCGTCATCTGCATCTCGGGGAAGGCGCGACCCATGCCGTCGCAATCGAGAACCGGAAGGCCGCCGAGCGCGCCCGTCACGAGCGGGTTCATCGAGTTGGCGCCGCCGATCTCCTCGCAGACGATCGCATCGATCGGGGTGCGGATCAGGTCTTCCATTGCCCGCAGGCAGCGCAGGCCTTCACGGCCCTCGCGCAGGCGTTCGACGCCGACGACGGGGGCGCCGATGCCGCCGATCGACATGCAGAGCGCATCGCTTTCGATCGCGTCTGTGGCAAGGATCTGCATCTTGTAGCCGGCCTTCAGTGCCTCGAGCGCCAGAAGCTTGCCCATATAGGGATTGCCGCCGCCGCCGGTGCCGAGAATGCCGGCGCCGATTTCGAGCGCATCGAGATCTTCCGCAGTCAGCGTGCGCAGCGCGGATTCGTCATATTTGAGCTTGCGCGTATCAGGCATCGTGGCCTCCCATTTCGCCGACGACTTTCACATGGATGCGGGTGGCATTGCCGGGCAGATAGGCCAGCGGCGTGTCTTCGCGCTCGATCACTTCGAGCGTTTCGGCAAGCGCGCCGGCGGCAATCGCCTTGTCGCGGGCTTCCGCCTCTGCCTCGGCCAGCGCGCTTTCGCGGGTGCGGCCATCGATCAGCGAGAAGACGCGGTCCGTCTCGCCGCTGATCTGGGCGATCGCGGCACCGACAGCGTTGGCGACAGCGAAATTTTCGGGGCGGATGACCGTCAGATCGCCGATCCGGTCGGGCATCAGGATCGAGCCGCCGCCGACTGCGATCACCGGAACCGGGGTCGAGGAAATACGGCTGCGCTCGACGCAGGCTTCCAGCATGGCATCGATCTTGGCCGCGGCAGCCGAGACGAGGCCCTTGTCGAGACCGGCAACCAGCGCCTTGTCACCGACGTCTGCCTTGCCGGAGGCAACGGCGATATCGGTGGCCGTCAGCGTTGTGCCGCCGAAGCAGAGAGCATCCTGGCGAACCCGGTAGCCGACCGATTTCGGACCGACGACCACGCCGCTCTCCTTCTCGACGACGAGCGAGCCGCCGCCGAGGCCGATCGAAAAGACGTCGGGCATGCGAAAATTGGTGCGAACGCCGCCGATATCGACCGTTGTCGAAGCCTGACGCGGAAAACCGTGCGACAGCGAGCCGACGTCGGACGTGGTGCCACCGACGTCAACAACGACGGCATCCTTGATGCCGGTCAGGAAGGCGGCGCCGCGCATTGAATTGGTCGGGCCGGACGCGAAGGTGAGCACCGGGAAGGCGCGCACCACATCGGCCGCCATCAGCGTCCCGTCGTTCTGGGTTATGTAGAAGGGGCAGGTGATGCCGGCTGCTTCAAGCGCCTTGCCGAAGGCCGCGACCGTGCGGTCGGCCAGCGACAGAAGGCTGGCATTCATGATGGCAGCGCTTTCGCGCGCCAGAAGACCGTGGCGGCCGATATCCTTCGACATGACGACCGGCAGGCCGGGGCACTGCGCCTGAAGGATTTCCTTCGTGCGCAATTCCATATGGTCGTTGATGCCGGAGAAGACGCAGGTGACGGCGGCTGCCTTCAGGCCCTTGCCGCGGATCTCGCCGGCAATGCGGACGATCTCGTCCTCGTCGAGCGCCGAAAGCTCGCGCCCGTCGAACTCGTAGCCGCCCTTCACCTGATAGCCGTGATTGCCGACGATCTCGCGCAGGTCATCCGGCCAGTCCACCATCGGCGGCAGTCCGGCGCCGGAGGGAAGACCGAGCCGGATCGCCGCGACCTCGTCCATGTGCCGCCGCTCGATGACGGCATTGGTGAAATGCGTCGTTCCGATCATCACCGCGCCGATGCGGGCGCGATCGATGCCGGACGCCTCGATTACCTTTTCCAGCGCCTCGATGACGCCGGATGTCACGTCTTCGGTGGTCGAGGCCTTGACCCCGGCCAGAACCGTCTTGTCTTTCAGAACCACGGCGTCCGTATTGGTGCCGCCAACGTCAATTCCAACGCGATACACGTCAGCCTCCTCTTCAGTCTGTCGTCTTGACGAGAAAGCGCGTGCGCTCTTCCTCGCTCACGCTTGGCTTCAGGCGCTCTTCCTCGTCGGTGACGACGGGGATCGCGGCAATCAGCGCTCGCGTATAGGGATGGGTGGGGTTGGCGAAAACCTGCGTCGTGGCGCCGTCCTCGACGATCTCGCCGCGCAGCATGATGGCGATCCGCGAGCAGAAATTGCGCATCAGCGACAGGTCGTGGCTGATCATCAGGTAGGTGAGGCCAAGCTCTTCACGCAGTTGCAGGAGAAGCTCGATCACCGTCTTCTGCACGGAGACGTCCAGCGCCGCCGTCGGCTCGTCGAGAATGAGGATCTTCGGTTCGGCGGCAAGCGCACGGGCAATCGCCACGCGCTGCTTCTGGCCGCCCGAAAGCTCGTGCGGGTATTTGCTCAGATAAGATTGCGGCAGGCGAACGAGGTCCATCAACTCGTTCATCCGCGCCAGGCGGGCTGCGCCATCGAGGCCGATCGCCTTCAGGGGCAGCGTCAGCGTCTGCCTTACCGTCCGCTTGGGATTAAGCGACGTGCCGGGGTTCTGATAGACGATCTGGGTAAGGCGGCGGCCCTTGGCGGGTGCCGGAGCATCGATCGAAATCGTGCCGGAGGTCGCGCTGGACAGACCCATGATGATACGGGCGACCGAGGTCTTGCCGGAGCCGGATTCACCGGCCAGCCCGAAGACCTCGCCCTCCTTCAGGACAAGATTGACGTCGCGGACGGCATGATAGCCGTTGCGGCGACCATAGATCTTGTTGAGCCCGTCGATGGTAACGATCGGCGGCTTGTCGCTTGCCGGCAGATCGAGCACGCGCGGGCCGTAGAGCGGCGGCACCGCGTCGAGCAGCGCTTTCGTGTAGGCCTGGCTCGGATGCTTTAATATCTCGGCACACGGGCCGGTCTCGACGATATCGCCGTGATGCATGACCACGACGCGGTCGGCAACCTTGCGGACGACGCCGAGATTGTGGGTGATCATCAAAAGAGACATCTTCTCCTCGACAACCAACTGATTGATGAGGTTGAGGATTTCGTCCTGTGTTGTGACGTCGAGTGCAGTGCCGGGTTCATCGGCGATCAGGAGCTTCGGCTGGTGCAGAAGCGCCAGGCCGATCAGCACGCGCTGGCGCATGCCGCCGGAAAGCTCCGACGGATAGGCGTTCATCACGCGCTCGGTATCGGCCAGCTGCACGCGGCGCAGAACGGCTGCGATCCGATTGCGGCGTTCGGCCTTGGAGAAGCTCTTGCCCTCGCGCTTGTCGGCGAAGCGCATGACGTCGTCGAGATGGGTGCCGATCTTGAAGACCGGATTGAAGGAGGCCAGGGGGTCCTGCATGATCAGCGAGAAGGCGGTGCCCTTCAGCGCCTCGCGCTCGCCGCGCGGCATGGCAAGAACCTCGCGGCCAGCGAATGCGATCGAACCGGACGAGACGACGGCATTCTTCGGCAGCGTGCCGATGATCGCCTTGGCCGTCACGGATTTCCCCGAGCCGGTTTCGCCGATCAGTGCCACGCGCTCGCCGGCGCCGACCGTGAAGCTCACATCGTTGAGAACCTTGCGGGTGCGGCCATAGGTGGTGAAGGAAACATTGAGGCCTTCGACCTTGAGAAGCGGTTCGGTCATCAATCAGCTCTCCACGTCGAACATGTCGCGCAGGCCGTCACCCAGAAGGTTGAAGCCGAGCGTGGTATAAAGAACGGCGGCACCGGGGCAGAGCACTTCCCACCAATAGTCGGGCATGAACTGGCGGCCGTCGGCCACCATCGAGCCCAGATCCGGGATAGGCGGCTTCACGCCGAAACCGAGGAAGCTCAGGGTCGCACCGAAGAGAATGACGAAGGCAGCATCGAGCGTCGTCTTGACCGAGAGGACCGGAATGCAGTTCGGCAGGATCTCGCGGAAGAGGATGTGGATCGGGCCGGCGCCGGCAAGCCGGGCGGCCTCGATATAATCTTCCGACGCGATCGACTTGGAGACCGCGTAGATCAGCCTTGCGTGCCAGGTCCACCACAGGAGCGTGATGGCGATCATCGCGTTCATCAGGTTCGGTTCGAGCAGGTTCGAGACGGCAAGCGCCATGACGAGCGGCGGCATGGCCAGCATGACATTGGTCAGGCCGCTGATCAGTTTTTCGCTCCAGCCGCCGAAATAGCCTGCGATCAGGCCAAGGATTGCGCCGACCGGCACGGAAATCCCCAAGACGCCGATCACGAGAAGAAGCGAGATCCGCAGACCAAAGACCGTGCGCGAAAAGATGTCGCGGCCAACCTTGTCGGTGCCGAACCAGTGCGTCCAGTCGGGCGGCAGATGCCGCGCGCGAAAATCCACGACGGCCCCGACATGCTTCGGGAAGGGCGTCAGAAACGGTGCGAAGACGGCCAGGATGACGACGGACAGAAGAATGAGCGTACCGATGACGGCCGACGGATTGCGGCTGAAGCGATACCACATCATGTAGCCGCCGGAGAGCCCGCGGTCGGAGGCATCGAGCATTTTGATTTCGGCCATCAGCGTGCCTCCTTGCGGCGCAGCCGCGGGTCAATCATCGTGATCAGGACATCGACGATCAGGTTCGCGACGATGAAGAACAGGCCGGCGACGAGGACGACGGCGGTGACGGCGTTCAGATCCTTTTGCAGGATTGCATTGAGGCCGTAGGAGGCGAAGCCGCCCCAGGCGAAGATCATCTCAATGACGAAGGCATTGCCGATCAGCGAGGCGAATTCGAGCCCCATGATGGTGAGCGGCGCGATCGAGGAGAGCTTCAGAAGATAGCGGAAGATGATGACCCGCTCCGGCACGCCGAAGCTTTTCAGCGTCAGAACGTGGTCCTTGCGCTGGTTCTCAATCATCGCCGACCGGGTGATGCGGGTGATCTGGCCGATACCGGCCATGGAAAGCGCGAAGGCAGGCAGGATGAGATGCTGAAGCGCGTTGAGCGAGACATCGGGCCGGCCTGTCAGAAGCCCGTCGAGCAGAAGGAAGCCGGTCGGACCGCCCGTCCAGTTCAGGTCGTGGTCGAGGCGCCCGATGATTGGCCAGCCGGACAGATAGCGCGCTGCAAGAAGCTGTAGCGTGATGGCAAAGAGAAAGCTCGGGATCGTCACGCCGGTCAGCGACAGAAGCCGTCCCAGATGATCGACGGCGCGATCACGGTAATGGGCGATCAGAACGCCGAGCGGGATCGCCACGGCGAACATGAAGACGACCGAGACAAGCACAAGTTCCAGCGTTGCCGGAACGGTCTGGGAGAGATCCGTCGTTACCGGACGCTGGGAGACCAGCGACATGCCCAGATCGCCCCGCAAAGCCTTGCCGGCATAGTCGAGATATTGGAGGACGAGCGGCTGATCGAGGCCCATCTGGCCGCGAAGCGCGTCGACCTGATCCTGTGTCGCGGCCGGGCCGAGCGCCATGCGCGCCGGGTCTCCGGGCACGATGCGCGCCAGAATGAAGATCATGATCGAGAGTGCGATCATCACCAGCACGAAGGTGCCGAGCCGGGTGAGGATCGCGACGAACGGGTGTTGCTGCATGAGTGGCAGGGTCCTCGTGGATCGCTGACTTGATCCTCAGCATTCATGAAGGAGACCCCTGCCGCAATTATACCGAGGTATAGTTTTTATATACCAAGGTATAGGTTCGTACCCTGTCCATGCTATAGGCGTGGTCATGCCCGACCCGATCGCCTCACCATATTCCGTGACCGCACCCTTTCGCCTGCCGCGCAGAAAGCTGGAGCGCCGCATTGCCGAAAGCTCGGCTGCCACCATCTTCGTTCGCGCACCGGCCGGTGCCGGAAAGTCGATTTTGCTCGATCTGGTCGCCAAGCATGTCGGCTGCCCTGTCTGCGCCGGCCCCCAGCCCCGTATCAGCGACGTAGAAGGCGGCTGGCTGATCTGGGACCTGCCGACGACGGCACGGTCCGCGCGCATTTCCGCGCAGGTTCTCGATGCGGCTGAAACGGTCGTGATTGCCTGCCGGCCGGAACAGCGCATCAGCGGTCTGGCCCGGCGCATCCTGCATCAGGGATCGACGGTGCTGACGGATGCGGATCTGATGTTCGAAGACGAGGAACTGGCGGAGCTTGCAGCTGGCGATCGCTCCCGGCTGATGATGGACTATGCCGGCTGGCCGGGCTTCCTGCCGCTGGTGTCGCGTCCGGACGATCAAGGCTGCATCGAATATCTGCGGGACGTCTTGCTCGCGAGCCTGACGCCGGCACAGACCCTGCATCTGTCGCTCTGGCTTGAGGCGCCGATGCCGATCGAGGCGACACCCGACGGCTGGACCGGGTTCGTTCCGCCCGCTCTGTCTCGCACGCCAGAGAGGCACGGCCATCTTCTCGACCTTTTCGGCAAGGCGATCGACGAACGATTGGCGACGTTGAAGTCGGGTGGTGCGACCGTCGAGATTGCTGCGGCACTCGAAAAATCAGGCCGCGCTCTTGCGGCCATGGAACTGCTTCTGGAGCATGGTTACGAGGCGCATGCGGCGCAGATCCTGCAACGCGCGCAAGGGCTCGAACTGCTCTATCGCAACAATGTCGGCGCCTTTCATAAGATCGTCATGCGTTTCTCGCAGGAGATGATCGCCACCAACGAGATCGTGCTCTTTGCTGTTGGCCGGGCGCTCCTGAAACACGGAGAACTGCCGCGTGTGCGCCATCTCGTCGCTCGCCACCTCGGCTATGATTATCTCGATCCCTTGAAGGTTTTGACCCGCACGTCGCGCTTTTCCTTTGCCGCCCGCACGTTTCGTCTCAACCTGATGATGGCCGAAGATCTGACGCCGACCGACGCGATGATCACCCGGCTCGGCGAATTCATGGCCGATTACCCGCTCGGCGATTACGGCAAATGGGCCGCCTATTACAACGCGCTTCTGGAATTCGAGATCCGGCGGCGCAATTTTCGCGAGGCGGAAGCCGCCGCCGCCCGCGCGCTCATCTACCTGCGTCAGATGGGGGGCCAGCCGCTTCTGGAATTCTTCATTCACCTGCATCAGACGGTGCTGCGGCTGATGAGCGGCGACGTGCTTCTGGCGCGGCGTGCGGCCAAGGATGCCCGAGGCCGGCTAGAAGCTGTGCCGCACCGGGCCGAGCAGGAGTTTCGCATGCTGCGGCTGACGGAAGCCTGCCTCGCCTACGAGGCCGGCCGTCATAGAGACCTCGTCGATTTCGTTCAGGACGAGTTCGAGGCCTTCGCGGCGGCCGAAATCTGGCCGACGCTGATGCAGTTCGCGCTTTCCTATGCCTCGCAGGTTCTGTCCGACCATTTCTCGATGACCATCCGGCCGGGGTTTCTGGACGGGCTGTGGATCCACCTCTCGGAAGGCCTGCAATTCCATACGATGATGGAGATCAGGACCGCGATTGCCTACCAGAACGCCAATCGCTGGACGGACGCACAGGCGACGCTGACCGCGATCCGCATGCCGATCGGTCGCAACTGGGTGGATAGTGCCGTCGAGGAACTGACGCGCCTGTCACGCCGGGACGATATCGCCTATGCGATGGCATGGCTGCGCGATGCCGTCCATGTCTCGACGCCGCGATCCTACCTGTCGCGCCAGATCGATGCGCTGATCGCCAATCCCAAGGTCACCAATCGCGAAAAAGTGGCGTTGCAGCTGTGGCAGGCCTATGTGGCGCACCAGCGGCGCGACCATGCCGCCGCCCGCCCGCTTCTCCTCTCGGCCCTCATGTCCGCAACGCGGCTCGGCTGCAATGGCGTCTTGTCGGAAGAGCGGCTGTTCGTATCGCCGCTGTTGAACGATCAGCGCACCCGCGCCTTTCTCGAAACCTCGTCGGATGTGCGCACCGCGCTTTCGATCTTTGCTGCCTCGGTCAACTCTCCTCAGGCGCGCGCGCTGCATGGCGGGCTGTCACAACGCGAGGCACAGATGCTGCAACTGATCGCAGCCGGCATGCCGAACAAGAAGATCGGCCAGTCGCTCAATATTTCCGAGGTGACGGTGAAGTTCCACGTCGGCAATCTCTTCCGCAAGCTCGGCTGCAACCGGCGCTCAGAAGCGATCCGCGCGGCGACCGCGCTCGGCTGGATCTGAAATCCGACGCCGACGTGGGACATCAGGCCGTGTTTACTGCACCTCGTTGACGTAACGGTGGTTGGCGGTCGTTGCCCGGTGGGCGCAGATGAGAACCGGCACGGCCATCTGGTCGTAGCAGACCTCGTCGATCGTCAGCACGGCAGAAGGGCGCGTCAGGGCGAGCCAAAGCGCATCGTCTTCCGTTGCGAGATCGGCGCCGATCTGTTCGCGGATCGCCGAAATGCGAATGCCGTAATGTTCGAGCAGATGCAGATAGAAGAGCTGCGGAATATCCTCGATCCGGTCGGAAAAGCCCGGCACCCGCTCGGCAGGCAGCGTCAGGATTTCATGCATGATCGGTCGGTCGTCGACGATACGGATACGGTGAAAGGTGACGACCGGCGAGCCTTCCTCGATGTGAAGTTTTTGCGCCTCTACGGCACTGGCCGACCGTTTAGCAAGCGAGGTGACGCGGGTGACGGATTTGCTGAGAGAGCCGTCGAGCCCGTGCAGGCGAAAATACTGGAAGAACAGCCGCAGCGAATGCTGTGGCTTGCGGCCGGTGACGACCGTGCCTGTCTTGCGGCGGCGGCTGAGCAGTCCGTCATTGGTAAGATCCATCAGCGCACGACGGATCGTGCCGACAGCAACGCCATAGGTTTGCGATAGAGCCACCTCGCTTGGCAGGACGGAACCGGGCTCAAGCTTTCCCAGCATGATGGCTTCCGTAATCTGCCGCTTCACCACTTCGTAGAGCGGCAAGGTGACGTCGCTCAGTCTCTGCGATTCCGATGAAATATTAGGCAACTTCGACAATTATTTGCCTCTTCTTTGGAGTTGACTCATATCGCCGTTCTGATCACTATTACTATATAGTTTATATTAAAGAGCAAGGCAGACAGGCTTGCTCGCCGATGCCGAGGAACCTGCCCATGACCCGGTCGCAAATCGCCCCGCCACCCGGCCCGCTCGATAGTGCCATGGCAGCGATCGAACGCAATGTCGAGGCAGCTGTTGCGGATCTGGGGCGAATGATTGCGGTCGATACCTCCTTTCCGCCGGGCGAAGGTTACGATGCCTTTGCCGACGTGATGGAGGATCTTCTCGCCCCGATGGGTTTCGGCTTTACCCGTGTGACGGTACCCGAGGCGCTGTGGCGGGTAGAAGGCGGCCCGGCGAGCGGCGCTCGCACAAATCTCGTTGCAGAGCGCGACACCGGAAAACCCGTTTGCGGGCTCTATTATCACGTGGATACCGTACCGGTCGCACCCGGCTGGCAGCGTGATCCGCTGAGCCTGACCATCGAAGGCGACGCGCTTTACGGCCTCGGCGCCGCCGACATGAAGGGCACGATCGCCGCCACGCTGCTTGCGCTGCGGTCGGCAGCCGAAGCCGGTGTCGAACTGGCCTATGATCCGATGCTTCTGCTCTGCACCGACGAGGAGGGAGGGCTTTATCCGGGCATCCGCTACCTCGCCGAACAGAAGATACTGAAAGGCCATATCCTCAATTTCAACGGTTCGGCCGCGCCGCGTGTCTGGGCCGGATGTTTCGGCATTTTCAATCTGCAACTGACCGTTCGCGGCCATGCGGTCCATGCCGGCGAGGGCAACCGTACCGGCACCGGCATCAATGCCATCGAGGGCGCGCTGCCGGTGATGAACGCGCTGATGGCGCTGAAGCCTGATATTGCAAGCCGCGCCTCGGCGTTGACACCGCCGCCGCACGCGACCGGCCCATTGCGTCCGTCGCTCACCATCTCTGCCATCGAAGGCGGGACGGCGGGCGGGCAGGTGCCGGCCGAATTGAAGATCCTCGTGTCGCGCCGCTACGCGCCGGAAGAGAGCTATGAGGAGGCGCGTGCCGAAATCGAGGCCGCCATTGCACAGGCAGTCGCGCAGACGACCGGTCTCGGCCTTTCCATCGATCTCGTCGGTCATCTGATCCCGACCGGCGACCCGGACGGGCCGCACTGGCCGCGCTGGCAAAAGGCGCTTTCGGCGGGTTTCGGTTATCAGCCCGACGATTTTCACAAATGGGGCGCGGCCTCGTGTTCCGATTTCGGCTACGTGCAGAAGGCCGGCTTCGGGCCGGAAGTCCTGCTCGGCGGCCTCGGTCGACCGGCCAGCTGCATCCACTCGCCGGAAGAGCATACGACGCGGCAGGATATTATCGCGCTTGCCAGGAGCATCCTTGCCTATCTCGCCGCCGACTTTTCCGCCGATCTTAATCCAGAACACCGCTTCCAAGAGCGGGCATCGACAACCTGAAGGGGACTATCCATGCTTGAAATGAAACGACGCTTTTTCCTCGCCGGTACGGCCGCAGTCTCCGCTGCCGCAGCGATTGCCCCGGTCATCAGCCCGGCTTTTGCCGCTGAGCCCGTCAAGGGCGGTACGCTCAAGGTCTCGATCGACCAGGCGGTCAGCGTTCTTCATCCGCTCCTGACCCGCGTCAATCCGGAATACCTGGTGAGCGAGCTTCTCTACAGCAACCTGACCCGCCTCAAGGTCGACATGTCGATCGAGCCGGATCTGGCCGAGAGTTGGAAGCCCAATGCCGATATGACGGAATGGACCTTCAAGCTGCGTTCGAACGTCAAGTTCCATGATGGTTCGGCCTTCACATCCGCAGACGTGGTCGAGACCTTCAAGGCGATCCTCGATCCCAAGAACGCTTCGCCCGGCCGCAACAATGTCGGCCCGATCGCATCCGTGGCCGCTGCCGATGCGCAGACAGTCACCTTCAAGCTCTCCGGCGCCTATGCCGACTTCCCTGTTGCGCTCGCCTATACCAATGCCCGCATCATTCCGGCAGCGATCGCGACCGGCGATTTCAAGAGCCTGTCGTCCAAGGCCGTCGGCACCGGCCCGTTCAAGCTCGTTTCCTATGAGCCGGATCGTCTTGTCGTCGTCGAGCGCAACCCGAACTACTATGATCCCGCGCGTCCTTACGTCGATCGTATCGAAGTCCAGGTCTTCCCGGATCTGTCGGCCGAAGGGTCAGCAATGATTTCCGGTGATGTGGACATCATGTCGAGCGTCCAGCCGACCGAATTCCTGCGTATGAAGGATTCGGACGGCGTCAATGTGTTGCGCGTTCCCTCGGGCCAGTTCTGCAACATCAACTTCGGCTGCGACACGGCTCCGTTCAACGATGCCCGCGTGCGCCGCGCCATCGCGCTCACCGTCGATCGCCAGGCCATGGTCGATTTCGTCACCGAAGGTTTCGGCACGCCCGGCAACGATACGCCGCTCAATGCCTCCTACCAGTTCTTCAAGGCGATCCCGAACCGCGAGAAGAACATCGCCGAGGCCAAGAAGCTGCTTGCCGAAGCCGGTCATCCGAACGGCCTCGAAGCGACGCTGATCGCTTCCGACAAGCCGTCGGTCCGCACCCAGCTTGCCGTCGCCCTGCGCGAAATGGCCAAGGAAGCCGGCATCACCATCAATGTCCAGACCATGCCGCACGCCACCTATCTGGATCAGGTCTGGAAGAAGGGTGCCTTTTACGTCGGCTTCTACAACATGCAGCCGACGCCGGACGGTATCTTCAAGCTGCTCTACACGTCTGATGCCGCCTGGAACGAGACGCGCTGGAACAACAAGGCATTCGACGCCCTGATCGCCGAGGCCCGCGCCACCGACGATGCCGCCAAGCGCACCGATCTCTACACCAAGGCGCAGGTGCTGATGAACGACGAAGTGCCGTCGATCATCCCGGCCTTCTTCGATGTTCTGGCCGCCAAGCGCAGCTGGGTCGAAGGCTTCCAGGCCCATCCGCGCGCATCTGTCTTCCGTCTCGATTATGCTTCGCTGACGGCAAAGGCGCCCAAGCGCGGCTGATAAACCGATCCGATCGGGCGCGGCAAAAGCCGCGTCCGACCTCTTCAATTCCCCAAGGAACAGGTTCGTGTCCCCGAATTACCTGCTCAAACGCCTGCTGATGATCGTCTACACGTTGTTCGTCGTGTCGCTGATCGTCTTTGCCATCACCCAGGTTCTGCCTGCCGATGCGGCGACCATGATGCTCGGCGAAAACGCCACGCCGGAAGCGCTGAGCGCGCTTCGCCAGACGATGGGCCTCGATGCGCCGATCTACATGCAATATGTCCATTGGCTCGGCCACCTGTTGCAGGGCGATTTCGGTCATTCGCTGCGCACCAATCAGCCGGTCGGGCCTGCCATGTTCGCAGCACTTGGCCGCTCGCTCCTGCTTGCGCTCCTGTCGATCGGGCTGATGCTGGTGATCGCCATTCCGCTCGGCATCATCGCCGCCGTCCGCCGTGGCAAGGTCGCCGACATGCTGGTGAGCCTCGTCTCCTATCTCGGCGTCGCACTGCCGGAATTTGTCACCGCGACGGTTGCGGTTCTCGTGCTTGCCGACTGGCTGAAATGGTTGCCGCCCACCGGCTATGTGCCGTTGACGGAGGATTTCTTCGGCGCCATCGCCCATCTGGTCCTGCCGGTCTGCGTCATCTCGGTGATCCTGATCGCACATGTCTCCCGCATGGTCCGCTCGGAACTGGTCGATGTCCTTCATACGGACTACATCCGCGCCGCACGCCTGAAGGGCGTCTCAGGCCGCACCGTTCTGTGGCGCCATGCACTGCGCAACGCGCTTCTGCCGACGATCACCATCGTCGCTCTCGATGTCGGCTATCTGCTCGGCGGCGTCATCGTGGTCGAGGAGATCTTCGCCATTCCCGGTATCGGCCGAGAACTGATCGTCGCCATCCAGGCGCGCGACCTGCCGGCCATCCAGGCGGGGGTGCTGATCATGGCCGCCACTTATTCGATCGTCAATTTCGTGGCGGACATCCTCTACGCGTGGCTCGACAAGAGAATCCAGTATGATTGAGTTTTTGAAACGCCTTCTCGGCACGCCGCAGGGCGCCCTTGGCCTCTTTATCGTGCTCCTGATTGTGGCCGTCGTCGTCTTCGGCCCTGTCATTGCCACGCACGATCCCGAACAGATGTCGATCCTCTCGCGTTACAAGGCGCCGAGCGCCAGCTTCTGGCTGGGCACGGACCAGTATGGCCGCGATATCTTCTCGCGGCTGATGATCGGCGCGCGGGCAACTGTCGTCATGGCCGTTCTGGCAACCATTGCCGGTACTCTGATCGGGGCCCTGATCGGCACGACCTCGGCCTTTCTCGGTGGCCGGGCCGACGAGTTCATCATGCGCACCGTCGATGCGGTCATGTCGATCCCGAGCCTTCTGTTCGCGCTGCTTGTCGTCAATCTTCTCGGTTCCAGCACGGTCAACGCGCTGGTGGCCGTTGCGATCGCCTTCGCACCGGGCATGGCGCGCATTACCCGCAGCGTGGCCTTGTCGGTGCGCAAGCAGGATTATGTGAATGCGGCGATCGCCCGTGGCGAAAGCTCGGCCTTCATCATCCGCCGCGAAATGCTGCCGAACGTCATTGCGCCGATCATCGTCGAGATGACCATCCGCGTCGCCTTTGCGGTCATGCTGTTTGCGACCCTGAGCTTCCTCGGTCTTGGTGCACAGCCGCCGGCAGCCGAATGGGGGCTGATGGTGTCCGAGGCGCGCCAGTACATGCATCTGAGCGCCTATATCCTGATCTGGCCGAGCGTGGCGATCGCCATCACCGCCATCGGTTTCAACCTGCTCGGTGACGGGCTGCGCGATGCGCTCAACCCCCGCACGTGAGGTGGTCATGACGAATACGATCGAAACGCCGGTTCTCGCCATCCGCGATTATTCGCTCGATTACGAGACCGCCAACGGCACGTTCCACGCGCTGAAGAACATCGATCTTTCGATCGGCCGCGGCGAAATCCTCGGTCTGGTCGGAGAATCGGGTTCCGGCAAGACCTCGCTCGCATGGTCGATCATGCGCTACCTGTCGAAGAATGCCCGCGAAACCTCCGGCGATATTCTCTTGAGCGGCGAGAGCCTCCTGAAGAAGTCGAATGCAGAGATCGAGGCGATGCGCGGTCGCCGCATCAGCATGGTCTTTCAGGATCCGAGCACCTCGCTCAATCCCACGCTCTCGCTTGGCCATCAGCTTTCCGAGGTGCTGATGCGCCACCGCAAGTTGACGAAGCAGCAGGCATGGAGGGAAGGCGAGGCGATGCTTGCCCGTGTCGGGCTGAAGACCCCAGCCGAGATGATGAAGCGCATGCCGCATGAGGCATCCGGCGGCGAAAAGCAGCGGGTCGTCATCGCGTCCGCCTTCGCCTGCAGCCCGGAATGCATCATCTTCGACGAGCCGACGACGGCACTCGACGTGATCACCTCGCGTCAGATCCTCGATCTTTTCGTCGAGTTGCAGGAAGAGACCGGCGTCGCCTCCCTCTATATCTCGCACGATCTGGCGCTTGTCTCGCGCACCGCCGGTCGCGTCGCCGTCATCAAACACGGCGATATCGTCGAACAGGGCCCTGTGGCCTCGATCTTCCACGCGCCGTGCGAGACTTATACGCGGGAATTGATCGCCGCCGTTCCCGATCCGACCCGCCGCCTGTCCAGCCCGTCGGTCGAAACGGGGGCCGAGCCGCTGGTGCGGGTGGAGAATGTCAGCGTCCATTACGGTCGCAAGCCGTTTCTCGCTTCCTTGACGGGCAGGAGCTTCACGCGCTTCAAGGGCAACAACGCTGTGTCGCTGACCGTCAATCCCGGCGAAATCCTCGGTGTGGTGGGTGAATCCGGTTCAGGCAAGTCGACGCTTGCCAAGGCGATGACCGGGCTCAATCCGTTCGAGGGCAAGATCTGGTTCGACGGCCGCGAGATCCGCGGCCTGAAGGATATGACGACGGCCTATCGCAAGGACGTGCAGATCATCTTCCAGCACCCGGACGCCTCGCTCAATCCGCGCCACAAGATTTCCGAAATCCTGTCGCGACCGCTGAAGCTCTATGGCGACGGCTCCAACCTGCGCCAGCAGGTGGGCGACATGCTGGAAAAGGTACGTCTGCCGCGCACCCATGCCGATCGCTATCCGCACCAGCTCTCGGGCGGGGAGAAGCAGCGTGTTGCCATCGCCCGTGCCTTCGCCTCGAAGCCGCGGCTGGTCATCTGCGACGAGATCACCTCCGCTCTCGACGTATCGGTGCAGGCGTCCGTGGTCGAGCTTCTGCTCGAGCTGCAGAAGGCCAACAACACCGCCTACCTCTTCATCACCCATGATCTCAACCTGATCCGCCAGATCGCGCACCGTATCGCCGTCATGTATCGCGGCGATCTGGTGGAAATTGCCCCGGCTGAAGAGATCGAAAGCGCCGACCGCGCCGATTATACGCGCCGCCTCATCGCCGCCGTGCCGCTTCCGGCCGGCGCATCCCCAATTGCATCTGCCACAATTGCATCTGAAGGAGCATGACAATGGACCCGAAGTCCCTTCTGGACCGGATCGACGAAAAGGCCTGCCTCGATTTCCTGTCGAAAATGGTTCAGCACAAGAGCCATTCGGAAACCGAGGGCGAGCGCGAATTGGCGCGCTACATGGTCGGCGAACTGGAAAAGATCGGCGTGGAAGCTGAGCTTCAACCTTTCGATGAAGGTCGCCGTTTCAACGCCATCGGCCGCCTGAAGGGCGAGGGCGGGGCCAAGAGCCTGCTGTTCAACGGCCATCTCGACACTAACCCGGTGACCGAAGGCTGGACGGTCGATCCCTATGCGGGTCTTGTCGATGACAAGTTCATCTACGGCATCGGCGTCTCCAACATGAAGGCCGGCGATGCCGCCTATTTCTGTGCAGTGAAGACGCTGCTCGATGCCGGCGTCAAGCTGAAGGGCGATGTCATCCTCACCTTCGTTGTCGGCGAATTGCAGGGCGGCGTCGGCACGGTTGCCGCAATCAAGAGCGGCGTGAAGGCCGATTATTTCATCAACAGCGAGCCGAGCGATCTCGTCGCCGTCACCATGCATGCGGCAGCACTGAGCTACGTGATCGAGCTGACGGGCGATACACGCCATCTGTCGAAGCGCGAGGAATCGGTCGATGCGATCGCGGCCGCCTGCGATATCATTCCGCGCATCAATGCCATGACCTTCAGCGGCGCCAGGAGCGAAATCCATCGCTCGATCAACCGCGGTCATGTGGGTGTCGTTCACGGCGCGCTTGGCCGCGATCTTGAGGAATGGCGTCCGCCGCAGGTGGCCGATTTCGTCCGTCTGCGTGGGGCCTGCCGTTATGCGCCGGGCCAGACGCAGGAAGGCGTGCTCGCCGATCTGGACCGTGAATTGCGCGCCCTTGAAGGCCGCTTCCCGGGCCTGAAGGCCAAGCTGGTGCCGGCGATGATCGAAGGCCGCCCGCTGATGCCACCCTTCGAGGTTTCCGAGGATTCGCGCATCGTCAAGTCGATCAATGCCGCTTACGAGGCCGTGCGCGGCGAAAAGCAGCCGACGGGTGCGATCACGCCGACCCGCTTCTACGGCACCGATGCCGGCCACCTCTATCAGGAACTCGGCATGGAAGGCATCGTCTGCGGTCCGGGCGGCCGTTACAACACCATGCCCGACGAGCGCGTCGATATCATCGACTATCTGGACATGATCCGCGTCTACATGCTGACCATCCTCGATATCTGCGAGACCGCCTGAGATGTTTTCCCGGGCGGACTATGATCGACGTATCGCTCTCGCCCGGAACGCCATGGCGTCTGCGGGGGTGGATCTCCTTCTCGTCGATAGCGGCGAGCTTCTGGCATGGCTGACGGGCTATACCGTATCTGAAACCATGTATCGCGCGGCTTTTTTGCCGCGCGATGGCAACGCCTGGTTTTGCCTGCGGGCGCTGGACGAGGCGCCCTGCCGGGAAAAGAGCTGGATTACCGATGTCGTCGGCTTTGCCGATACAAAGGAGGCACGGGTCGCGGTGGCCGACAGCATCCGCGACCACGGTTTTGCCGGCGCCGCTATCGGTTTCGACAGCAATTCCTACAGCATGAGCGCTGCCACCTATCTGCGGCTGACGCAGCTTCTGCCGGAGGCGAGATTGGTTGCCATCCCCGGCCTGAGCGACAGCCTGCGCTGGGTGAAGTCCTCGGAAGAAATCGCTGTTCTGCGACAGGCCTCGCAGATCGCCGACAAGGCAATGGCCGCCATTGCAAGCAATGCCCGGCCCGGCATGACCACGCGTGATGCCGCAGCGATCGCATCCGGCGTCTTCCTGCGCGAAGGTGCCGATACGGGCGAAGTCGGCCCGGTGGTCAAGGCCTCAGGCAGCCACGAATTCCTGCATGGCGTGTTCAAGACCGAGGCGATCGAGGACGGCGATATCCTGCATGTGGAGCTGATCCCGCGGGTCGGCAATTATGGTGCGCGGATGATGCGGCCGGTCATGGTCGGCACGCCATCGGCAGATCTCGAAAACGCTGCTCGCCAGCTTGTCGCGCTTCAGGACAGGCAGATCGCTGCCATGAAGCCGGGGACCCTTGCACGCGACGTCGATGCCATCCTGCGGCAGGGTGTGCTCGATGCGGGGCTGCGGCCGGCCTATGAGAATGTCACCGCTTACACGCTTGGACTTTACACCCGCACGCCACGGACGAGCGATTTTTCCCGCGTCTTCCTGCCCGATGCCGACTGGCCTCTGGAGGAGGGAATGGTTTTCCATCTCTACGCGACGGCGCAGGGTCTCGGCTTCAGCGAAACCGTTGCCGTCGGTCCCGATGGCGGCGTTCGCCTGACCGAGACGCCACGGCAAATCCTGACGGCGTGATTGCCAGCCGTCGGATCGGCAATCGATAAGACAAAAGAGCCGGCGGTTTTCCGCCGGCTCTTTCCTTTGTAACCAGCCCTATCACCGCATCTGCAGGATGATCGGGGTGCTGCTGGCGGGATCGGTATGCTGACGAAGCGCATTGACCTCCTGCTGGGTGACATGATCGCCGTGATTGCCCCATGTGGAACGCACATAGGTGAGCACGTCTGCGATCTCGCGATCCGACAGCTGCTGGCGGAAGGATGGCATCCGGTAGGCATCGGGAACGCCGGCCGTGACGACACGGGCCGAGCCGTTGAGCGTCACGTTGATCTGCGAATCCGCGTGTTCGATCAAAGAGGCGGGCGAGCCTGCCAGCGGCGGGATCCACGGGCTTCTGCCGCGGCCGTCGGTTCCATGGCAAAAGCCGCATTTCGCCGCATAGGTGGCCGATCCGGGCGTGCCGCGGGTGCCGGCCTGTCCCTGAGCGGGAGCGGCGGCGGCATAGACCCACGGCGTGCCGTCGCGGCTGGCATCGCCCGGCAGCGATTTCAGGTAATGGCCGATCGCCTTCAGGTCGTCGTCGCTCATGAACTGGGTGGAGTTGTTATAGGCCTCCGCCATCGAGCCGAAGACGACCGCATGCTGGTTGCGGCCGTTCTTCAGGAACTGGAAGATATCCTCCTCGCTCCAGCGGCCAAGACCCGTGTTGACGTCCTGACGCAGGCTCGGTGCATACCACCCGTCGAGAAGCGCGCCTGAGAGGAAGGCAGAACCACCCTCGTCCAGCGCCTTCTCGTTCATGGTGACACTGCGCGGCGTATGGCAGGCGCCACAGTGGCCCGCGGCCTGAACGAGATAGGCTCCACGGTTCCACTGTGCATCCTGCTGCGGTTTTTGTGCATAGGTGCCTGACGGTACGAAGACGGCGTTCCACAGTGCCAGCGGCCAACGCATGTTCATCGGCCATTCGATGCCGGAGGCGCGGTTTGCCACGGCTGCCGGCTGAACCTGATGCATGAAATAGGCATAGAGGTCGCGGATGTCCTCATCCGACATCTTGACATAGGACGGGTAGGGCATGGCCGGGTACAGGCGCTCACCGTCGGGCGTCACGCCGTGGCGCACGGCACGATCGAAATCGGCGAGCGAATAGTTGCCGATGCCGTTTTCCTTGTCGGGGGTAATATTGGTGGCGAAGATCGCACCCAGCGGCGTGCCCATTTCAAGGCCGCCGGCATAGGGCTTGCCGTCGGGCAGGCTGTGACAGGCGACACAATCGGCCTGCCGTGCGACGGCCTCGCCGCGGGCAAGCACCTCCGTCGAAGGCAGAGGCAAAGTGCCGGCCGTCTCGAATGGCGAGCCCGGCTTGTGGTTGACAAACCAGAGCAGTCCACCCCCGACGACAACGATGATCAGGAGAAGAACGAGAAGGAGTTTCTTCAAGGACGGTCCATCCTCTTAAAGTGGCTTCACGATGAAGGCCCGCGTCGTCGGTTGTCGACGAAAAGCGATGCGCCCTCGGTGATAATTCGAAGGAAAGCGGTCGGGCGATCATGTGCTCCGCGCGTATCGCTGCGGGACACGTCGACCGCCCGTCCGGCGGCGGTCGCGTCAGCTGTTGAACGTATATTGCGACAACGGCATGCGCCGGACGCGTTCACCCGTCAGGGTCGATACCGCGTTGGCCACGGCCGGCGGCACGGCGGGCAAGCCCGGCTCGCCGATCCCGCCCATTTTCTCGCCGCTCTCGATGATCCGCGCATGAACGCGCGGCATGCGGGAGGGCGGAAGGATGGGGTAGAGATCGTAATTGCGGGCAACCGGCATGCCGTTCTTGTAGACCGCTTCCTCGATCAGCACCTGTGAAACGCCGAGCGCGCTTGCCGAGTTGATCTGCGCTTCGATAATCGCCGGATTGACGATACTGCCCGGATCGATCGCTTCCCAGACATCGTGCACCACGACTTCTCCGGCCTTGATCGAAACTTCCGCGATCGCCGCCGTATGGCTGCCGAAGGGCGAGGCCATGGCGATGCCGCGGGCCCGCCGGGTCCCGTCTTCGGCCGTGAACGGTCCGCGCTTCCAGCCGCCGGACATCTCGCCGACGGTCTTGAGCAATGTCGAGAGCCGCGGATTGTCCTTCAGAAGCTGCATGCGCAGTTCATACGGGTCCTTGCCACCCTTGTCGGCCAGCTCGTCGAGGAAGCTTTCATAGAGAAAGTCGTTCATCGAATTGCCGACAGAGCGCCAATAGGCGAGCATGGTCGGGTTCTCGACATAGATCTGCGCGATGCGGCGGTTCGGGATGGCATAGGACTTCCCGGTCAGCCCTTCGACCGCCGTCTCGTCCAGCTTGTCCTTGTTATGGCCGGCAATGCCTTCCGTCGGCCCTTCGCAGATGCTGATGGCTTCAAGCGCCACCGGCATGCCGTTGGCATCGAGCCCGCCCTTGAAGCGCACGGCTGCCATCGGGCGCATCGGATCGCGAAGGAACTCTTCCTCGCGGGTCCAGATGACCTTGACCGGCCGTCCGGTTTCCTTGGCAAGCTGGATCGCCTGCGGGTAGGGGTTGGCTGCCTGATAGAGGAAATGGCGGCCGAAGAAGCCACCGAGCATGGGGCTGTGCACATTGACCTTCGATGCGTCGAGACCGGTGCGCTTGGCGATATCGGCCTGGAATTGTTCAGGTGCCTGGTTCGGCATCCACACATCCAGCGTTCCGTCGGCATTGAACCGGGCGATCGTCGAGGGTGGTTCGAGTTGTGCGTGGTGGAGATACTGGCTGTGATAGGTGGCAGTCACCACCGTCTTTGCGCTTGCGAAAGCCGCCGCCGCATCGCCCTCCTTCTCCGCGTCCTTGCCGTCACCCGGCTCGTTTGCAAGCCGTTCGGCAAAATCTGCCGTCGAGAAATTCGCAGGCATCACGCGGATACCGTCCATGACCGGCTTGGCACCGGCTTCCGCCCAATCGACCTGAAGCGCTTCCACGGCACGTTTGGCATGCCACCACCGTTCGGAAACGACGGCAACGGCGCCGGGAAGGTGATGAACGGAAATGACCCCCTTCATCGCTCTGACGGAGGCCTCGTTGCGGACCGCGCCGACCGACATGCCGAGCCGGGGTGCATGCTGGACGGCAGCGTGCAGCATGCCATCGACTTTGAGGTCGATGGCATAGACGGCCTTGCCGATGGACTTGTCCAGCACGTCGAGACGCTCGACCGGCTTGCCGATCCAGCGGAACTGCTTGGGATCGCGCAGTGTCACGCTATCGGCCGCAGGCACCGGTAGCGACATGGCATCGCCGGCCAGATCGCCATAGGCGATTCTCTGCCCGGAGGCCGCATGCACCACGTATCCCGGCTCGGTCGCCAGCTTGTCGGCGGCAACACCGAGGCGGGTGGCGGCGGCCTCGAGCAACATCGCACGGGCCGACGCACCGAGTTTGCGCATCGTATCGTAGCTAGTGCGGACGGACATGCTGCCGCCGGTGATGCGCATCTTGCCGAAGACGACGAGATAGTCCGATCCGGTGGGCGCGTTTTCGACGATGAAGGACTTCGGATCCATGTCGAGTTCTTCGCCGACGATCTGGACCATGGCGGTAAAGACGCCCTGGCCACCTTCGACGAAGGGGCTGAGGAAACGTGCGGTGTTGTCCGGTCGGATTTCGAGGAAGGCGGGAACGCGGGTGCCGGGTGCGACGGCCTTTGCGGCATCCTGCGCGCGGGCGCCGCGTACCGGAAGGCCGAAGCCGAGCACCAGCGCACCGGCGGCAGCCCCCATCGAGCCGACGAGCAACCCTCGTCTGGACAGGTTGACGGGAGCACCCGTCGGCAGATCCTTATCGACTTGAAGATTGTCGACCTGAAGATCACGGATGATGTCGTTCATGGCGCTTACACCTTTTGCCCGGAGAGATCCTGGACGGCTGCCTTGATGGCGTTATAGGTTCCGCAACGACAGAGGTTGACCATCGCCGCAGCGATATCGTCTTCCGTCGGCTTATCGTTCTGTTTCAGAAGCGCCGTTGCCGCCATCACCTGGCCGGATTGGCAATAGCCGCATTGCGGCACCTGATGCTGGACCCAGGCTGCGACAACCTTCCGGCCGATCGCATCGTTCTGAATGGCCTCGATCGTGGTGATCGATCGGTTGGCGACGCTGTCGAGAGGCGTCACGCAGGAGCGGACGATTTCGCCGTCGACCATCACCGAACAGGCGCCGCATTGCGCCAGGCCGCAGCCATATTTCGTGCCTGTCATGCCGAGTTCGTCACGGATGACCCAGAGCAGGGGCGTATCTCCGTCGGACTCGACCTCGTAGGGCTGACCATTGATTTCGAGTTTCATGGTTGTTCCTCAGGTTGCTGTCGTGAAATTGATATAGAAGCGGCAAGGCGCCGATCCATGCTTGAGTGTAAAATGATTAGGCGCTCAACCAGCCGCTCACCTGCTGCAACGTGCGCTTTTCCTGATCCGCCTCCATTGAGAAGGGATCGGCCACACGCGCGGCGGGCGCCAGGGCGCGAATGACCTCCATGCTGTCGCCGAGCCCGTATCCGCCATGGGTGATGAAAGGCAGGACGTGCTTTCCCGAGAGATCGTGTCCGCGAAGGAAGGAGCGAATGACGGGCGGCGCGGTCATGCCCCAGATCGGAAAGCCCAGATAGAGGGTGTCGTACTGGCGCAGATCGGCGACGAAATGGCCGAGCGGCGGCAGATATCCGGCACTCGTCTCACGTGCCGCCTGAGCCACCGTTTCCTCGTAATCCTCGGGATAGGGCTTGGCTGCTTTGATCTCGAACAGGGCCGCATCACGCGCCCGGCGGATCTGCCCGGCGATGACCCGCGTGTTTCCGGTACGGGAGAAAAAAGCCACCAGCGTCTTGCTGGTGGCTGTCTGGTCGGATCTCTTGCCGGGAGGGCTTGCGGCCTCTTGTGCTGCCACGCGCGTGGCGCTTGCAGTCAGGCCTGCGGCAATCACAGGCAACACGGTCAACAGGTTTCGCCTTCCCATCCGTATCGGCATTCGTGCTCTCCCTCGGAGTTCATCTCCGATCCCTTAACCCTACTCGGTCTTGAAACCTTTGTCGTAATCTGCGTCGGACACTTTCTCCATCCACGTCACGACGCTGCCGTCGAGCGCTTCTGCGACAGCGAAATGCGACATGGCCTCGTCCCTGGAGGCGCCGTGCCAGTGGCGGACATGTGCCGGGATCCAGACGACATCGCCGCTCGAAACCGTCTGGACCGCATCGCCTTCCTTTTGCACCCAGCCGGTGCCGGAGATGATGAACAGGGTCTGGCCGAGCGGGTGTGTATGCCAGGCGGTACGCGCCCCCGCAGTGAACGAGACGGTCGCGCCACCGATCCGCGCCGGTGCATCGCTCTTGTAGAAGCCGGAAGTCTCGACCTTGCCGGTGAAATACTCTTCCGGCGCCGTTGCCTTGCCCGAACCGGCACGCGTGACCTTGATATCGGCTGCAGCGGCGGGCTGCGATACCGGCACCTCGGCCTTTTCGCGGGCATCGAAGACGCGCTGCAGAACCGGAACGGCGGACATGGCGCGCGGCCAGCCGGCATAGAATGCCACATGCGATAGGACTTCGGAGGCTTCCTGCTTCGTCAGGCCGTTGTCCATTGCGCGATTGGCATGGAAAGGAAGCTGTTCCGGCTGGCCGATGGCAACCAGTGCGGACATGGTGACGAGGCTGCGGTCGCGGGCCGACAGATCCGGGCGCTGCCACAGGTTGCCGAAGAGGACACGGTTGGTCAGGTCCGCAAGCGCCGGCGCTGTCGGGCCGACATTGGTGTTGACGGTATTCGTCCTGGCGGCCTCGGCGGCCACCTCGAGTTCGATGCGCGCGGCATCGCTGTCTGCGACGGGACCGATATTGCGCTCCTCGAAGACTGTCTTGACTTCCATGACGGCGGACATTGCATTCGGCCAGCCCGAATAGAAGGCAAGCTGGGTGATCAACTCGCCAAGTTCTGAAGGCGTGACGCCGTTATCGAGCGCCCGGCGTGCATGGCCGCCGATCTGTGCCGTCTTACCTGTGGAGATAATGGCGGAAACTGTCACCAGGCTGCGGTCGCGCGGAGCGAGTTCGGCGCGCTTCCAGACATCGCCGAAGAGAACGTCGTCGGTGAAATGTCCAAGGCCCGGAGCGACGTCGTAGACGGCCGACGGAGCAACGCGGGGATTGCGGCGCTTCTCGGCCTCGGCAACTGCGGCGCCTCCGGTGGCGGCCATGGCAGAGGCGGCGATGCCTGCGACAATATTCTTCATCGGATTGTCCTTCTTGTCCGGCCCTGATGTCTGGCCTGCATGTCAGAGGTGATTGACGGAACGAAACGAGGTCCGTTTTCTCCCATCCTCCTAGATATTCCCTGGCGCGGACAAGATTAGAGGCGCAGATCCGCATGCCGCTATATCGCTCGTTCATGAATGACGGGAGAGACGCCGACTTCGGCCTGTGCAGCAGGTCGCAATCGGATTCCACCCGGATTCCACGCGGCAGAGGCGCAGTCTGCCTGCGCCGGCTCGGCCTCGGCGTGATGCCATGGCCGGCGAGATAGGCTTCCGCGGTGGGTATGCGTTCATGCCGTAGCGCGCCGCGGGCGCGATGTCGTTGCTGCCGTGTCGGCCCGTGCCAATGTCCGTTTCGAGATCGGCAACGCTCATGGCATCGCGTCACGCTTCTCTGTCGCGCGTCACGGTTCGTGCAGTCGTAGACGTTGACGGGCGCCGGCCTACCAGCGCAGAAGCGGTCGAGCGCACAAGGCGCCGGCGACACCGCACAGGACGATCCCGAGCGTGTACCATATCGCCACGAAGGGCAGACCGGTTTCCATGCAGCCCCACGAGTAGGTCCAGGCGCCGACGGCGCCGGCGGTAAGGCCGGCAACGAAACCCGCCAGGCGGATATGCGTCGGGGCCGCCCGGCGCAGAAACCAGAAATTGGCGACGAACACCGGCAGCGCAGAGGCCATGATGATGATCGGGCATATCCACCAGGAGCGACCGAAAATCAGAAGCGGATATCGCGCATCCGATGCCGTGCCCAATTGCCATAGACCGGACGTGACGAGGGCCAGATAGATGGCAAGCCAGCCGATGCAGGTTCCGCGTGGCAGGCCTCCGGGGCGGGCGACGACCATCAGGCCGGATATGCCGACCAAGGCCAGGATCAGGGGATAGACGGATTTCACCCAGAAGGCGGGTGTCGCCATGGCGGCAGTCAGATCCGGCCGCGGTCCGTGAAGAAAAAAGATGAAGGCCGCAGAGAGAACGAGACCCGGCAGCATGGCGCAGACAAGGAGCCGCTGCAGCGCCGTCGCCGGCACCGGCTTCAACTCGCCGACTAGCCTTTCGATCATGTCATCAGTCTTCGCCACGTTCGCCTCTCATTCTCGCGGCCATCGTCTTTATGCCGCGGAAGACGCTTATCTTCACAACCGCCTCCGTGCGTCCGCTGCTGGCTGCGGTCTCGGCCACCGAGCGACCTTCCAGCCGCACGTTGCGGATCATTTCGACCTGCCATGCCGGCAGGCTTTCCAGAAGCCGGTTCACATCCATGCTCGCGGAAACCGCATCCTCGCTATAGTCGTCGGCAACATCTGCGATCGCTTCGAGATCGAGATAGCTGCGTCCGCCCGATCGCCGGTGATGATCCACCAGCTTGTGGCGGGCGATGGTAAAAAACCATGCCGTGAACGGCCGCTCGCGGTCATAGGTGATCCGGCGCTGATGCAGCGCCATCAACGTGTCCTGTACGAGATCCTCGATATCGGCGGATCCCCGCTGGCCGATCCGCCTCGTATAGTAGCTCGCAAGCAGATGGCGCAGCATGTTGAGCAGACAGCGATAGGCCTTCTCGTCGCCGTCAAGCGACAAGAGCATCAGGGCTTTCAGCTCAGGCTCGGTCAATTGCTTCATGTCTTTGATCGCTCATACGGCTGCGCGACGAAACGGTTACAGGCCAAACGCAAGAAAGGCGAGAAGACCGCTGCGAACGATGTGACGATTATCACATGCCGGTGATGACCGTAACCGTCTGCGACCCGGCGCGAATGATCCGGTGTGAGCGTTGCCGCATGAGGCGGCCGCCATCGAACTCGGGAGAACCATCATGACCATTCGCACTTTCACAGCCGCTGCCGCCGTTCTCGGCCTCTGTCTCGTCGCGGGTAGCGCCAGCGCCCAGACCAGCATGGATACGATGAAGAAGTCCGACACGATGAAGACGGATACGATGAAGTCCGATGCCATGACGACGAATAGCATGAAGATGGCGACCACCAAATCCGACTGCATGCACAAGGCCGGCATGCAGAAGGACAGCATGAAGAAATCCGAGATGATGAAGCATTGCGAGGCAATGAAATAATTCGGCCTGCGCCCCTGCCGTGTGTAACCGCGACGGGGGCGCATCCGTATGGAAGGAAAACACTCCATGAGGATCATCGTCCATGGACACGTCTGAGACCATGCCGACGCCACCGGGCAGCAAGCGCCTGATCGTACATCGACACAGCATTGCCGTGCGCCTCTCGCACTGGCTCAATGTCCTGTGCATGACGATACTGTTGTTCAGCGGCCTGCAGATCTTCAATGCGCATCCGGCTCTTTATTGGGGGCCGTATGGCGCTGATAACGACCCGTCCGTCCTGTCGATGCGCGCCGTCGAGGGCGGCGATACCACCAGGGGCATAACCCGGATAGGCAGCCTGTCCTTCGATACGACCGGCGTGTTGGGCGTATCCGACGTCGATGGCCAGCCGACGGAGCGCGGCTTTCCCGCATGGATCACACTTCCGAGCTATCAGGATCTTGCCACCGGGCGACGCTGGCATTTCTTCTTTGCCTGGCTGTTCGTGATCAACGGCGTTGCCTATCTTGCCTATGGTCTTATCAGCCGGCATTTCCGGCGCGATCTTCTGCCGAAGGCTGCGGAACTGACACCGACCAATCTCGGTCATGAGATTGCCGACCACGCTCGCCTGCGGTTTCCCAAGGGCGAGAAGGCGCGGAATTACAATACGCTGCAAAAGCTTGCCTATCTCACGGTGATCTTCGTTGCCCTGCCTCTGATGATCGCGACGGGCCTCACCATGTCTCCGGGCTTTGATGCATTCGCCCCGTGGCTGATCGATGTCTTCGGCGGGCGCCAGTCGGCGCGCACCATTCATTTCATCGCCGCGAGTGGGCTGATCGCCTTCGTCGTCATCCATGTCGCGATGGTGCTGGTCTCGGGCCTGTTCAACAACATGCGCTCGATGATCACCGGTGGCTATGCGATCGACAGCCGGCCGGAACCTGCAGTGAAGAAGGATTTCGCGTCATGAGCCGCCTCATCACCCGCCGCCGGTTTCTGATCGGTTCGACGCTCACCGCCTCTGCCCTTGGCCTTTCGGGCTGCGATGCCGTGGTGGAAAGCCCCAAGGTCCAGTCGGTCCTGAAGATTGCCGAGGGGTTTACGATGAAGACCCAGCGCTTCCTTCTCGGCGACGATGCCTTGGCGCGCGAATTCAGCGCGGCCGACATATCGCCCACCTTCCGAGCAAACGGCACCAGCATGCCGGATGGTGGCCAGTACCAGGATCTCCTCAGCCGCAAGTTCACCACCTGGCAGCTCGATGTCGGGGGATTGGTCGAGCGCCCGGCGCAGTTTTCGCTTCCCGCATTGAAGGCCATGCCGGCGAGAACACAGATCACCCGGCACGACTGCGTCGAGGGATGGAGTGCGATCGGGCAATGGAGCGGCGTGCCGCTGGCAGCGCTCCTCAATCAGGTCGGGTTGAAGCCGCAGGCGCGCTATATCGTGTTCCACTGTGCCGACGAGTTTGAAAAGACCCTCGACGGCAGCGGCTGGTATTACGAGAGCATCGATCTCGTCGATGCCTTTCATCCGCAGACGATCCTCGCCTATGCCATGAACGGTCGCGATCTCGAAGTGCCGCATGGTGCTCCCTTGCGGCTCAGGGTCGAACGGCAGCTCGGTTACAAGCAGGCGAAATATCTCATGCGTATCGAAGCCGTTGCCGACCTGTCCGGTCTCTATGGCGGCAATGGCGGCTTCTGGGAAGACCGCGGATACGAGTGGTACGCAGGGATCTGACGAATTTCGGGCGGTCACATCCGCCTGAGAGAAAGCCGGCAGTCTCGTCCCCGGGCGCCGATAGCTTTGACGAACCTTTGTGCATCCGGGGTATTTCAGAAGGAAAAGCAGATGACCAGCATTTCACGAACCGGTTTCTCCCTGCTCGCGGGCGCGCTGATTGCCGTCACCGGCAGCCTTTCGGCTCACGCGGCCGATCAGCTGCGCGTGCGTGGCACGATCGAAAGCCTCGATGGCAACACGCTCTCGGTCAAGACGCGCGAGGGTACCAATGCCAAGATCATGCTCAAGGACGGCTGGAAGGTCTCGAGCGTCGCCAAGGCGTCGCTCGATGATATCAAGCCCGGCGACTTCGTTGGCATCGCATCGATGCCGACGACCGATGGCGGTGATGGCGCGCTGGAAGTCCTGATCTTCCCGGCAGCCATGAAGGGCACCGGCGAAGGCAGCTATGCCTGGGATCTGAAGCCGAACAGCTCGATGACCAACGCAACGGTCGCCGATGCGGTGAAATCGGTGAATGGCCGGACAGTGACCGTTACCTACAAGGGCAAGGAAAAGAAGATCGCCATTCCGGACGGAACGCCCGTCGTCACCTTCGCGTCCGCTGAAATGAGCGACATGAAGGCCGGGGCGACCGTCTTCGTCCCGTCTGAAAAGGCTGCGGACGGCTCCATGTCGAGCGCCCGCGTCGTCGTCGGCACGAATGGCGTCGTTCCGCCGATGTGAGTGATCGGGCGTCGCCACCGCCAGGCGACCCCCGTCAATCGCGCGCAGGACCGGCTCCGGTCCTGCGCGCGATCCTGGCCATCACTTGGCCGGCGCCATGAGATAATGGCCGACGCCCCAGACCTTTCCCTCGTCGTGGCCGAAGAGGCCGGCCGTCGCGAGAAAGAAGAGGCGCCAGCGCCTTTGCCATAGCGAGGCGTCCCTGCCATAGACCTTTGCCAAGATTGGCTGGATACGGTCGATTTCCGTGTCGAAATTTGCAAGCCAGTCGAGGGCGGTGCGCCGGTAGTGCGTGCCGGACCAGTGCCATTCCGTCTCCACCTGAAACAGGTCGCGAAAACGATGCGGCAGATCCTGAGCCGGCATGATGCCGCCGGTGAAGAAATGATGCGCGATCCAGTCGGCCGGATCGTCGTGGTCGAAGCGGTATGACCGATTCTTGTGGGTGAACACATGCAGGAAAAGCCTGCCATCGGGCTTCAGCCAAGTGCGGACCCGTTCAAGGAGCGCCTGCCAGTTCGACATGTGCTCGAACATCTCCACCGAGACGACCCGGTCATGGCGCATGGTGGTGGAAAAGTCGTTCATGTCGGCGGTGATGACCGTCAGGTTGGCGAGGCCGCGACGGCCGGCAAGGTCGAGGATATGGGCGCGTTGCGACGCCGAATTCGACACCGACGTGATCGATGAGTTGGGAAATTTCTCGGCCAGATAAAGAGACAGCGAACCCCAGCCGCATCCAAGTTCGAGAACACTCATCCCGTCTTCGATGGCGGCGTGTCTGACGGTGTCGGCCAGCGCATGGGCTTCCGCCTCGCCAAGCGTCGTCGCCTCGTTCGGATAGAGACAGCAGGAGTATTTGCGCTGCGGGCCGAGAACCAGTGAAAAGAACTCCGCCGGCACTTCGTAATGCTGCCGGTTTGCCTCGTCCGTGTGGGTGGCGACAGGAAATTGCCCCATCGTCTCGAGGAAGGCGCGCTCTCGCTCGGTAGGCGTTGCGGCAAGTCTGCGCTTCGTTCGGCTACAGAGAAAATCGATACCGGCGAGCGTCATGCCGTCGGTGAGCGGCGCCCGCTCGGCAGTGTTGATGGCGAAGGCGAGCATGTTCATTGCACATCTCCTTGGGGGCCCCGAGAGCCGAAGCCGGATTTTGGTGACGATTTGCGCGGACCGGGGAAAAAGGCGTTGACCCGGTTCTGCAAGCTGCGGAATTTGTCGCCGCGCGAGCGCAGCATGTGTTCTTCGAGCGGCGGAATGCCCGAGACATGCACCAGCAGCCAGTACATCAGGAGTGGCGCGAGCAGCGACAGCCAGCTCCACACCGGCATGGAAAGCGCCATCAGCGGCCAGCTGCACCAGAAGAGCCATTCGAAAAAGTAGTTGGGATGCCGGGAATACTTCCAGAGCCCGGTCTCGCAGATCTCGGTTCTGGCAGTCGGCGTCTTGCGGAAACGGGCGAGCTGCAGATCGGAAATAGCCTCGCCAGAAAGGGCGATGACGGCGACGCCGATGCCCGCCAAATCAGATAGACGAGGGAAGGCAAGGTCGTTGGCGGCTGCGAGATAGACTGCGATAACGAGGATGAACGCGGCGAGTGCCTGGATCTGCAGAAACAGGAAGAGGCGGAGGCTTGCCGTTTTGCCCCAGTCCTCGACGAGTTTGGCATAGCGGGGGTCTTCGCCGCCGCCATGGGTGCGCGAGCCGATATGGGCGCCAAGCCTCAATGCCCATGCGCAGATGAAAATGAGCGCGATCATCCGTCTGGCAAAATCGCCATCGGCGGCGAGCGCGGCGATGATCCCGCCGGACCCGACCGCGAAGGACCAGATCGTGTCGATCCAGCCGCTTTGGCCTGTCAGGCGCTGGACCGCCCATGCGCCTGCCATGCAGAGCGACAGCCAGAAGGCGATGGCGATGATCAGAACCGTATCCATTTCGCTTCCCTTGTGGCTCCCGCTTGCCGAACCGCGACCTTATCGCGCTGTCCCTGTTGGTGCTTCAGATCCCATTACGGGCCTTGCAGGCCTTCGGTTTTGTGGTCGGGAATAAAAACGGATGGATGATTTCTACCGATGCGATGAAACCGATCGGGGGCGACGTGCGTAACCTGCAAGCACAGAGAGCGCATCGGGAGCGCGCTTTAGGCAATGAGGATTTCCTGGAGGAGGCGCCATCGATGCCGGATTTTTTATCGTCAGCACCAGATCAGCCCCGTGCGGGCGGCCGGCCGATCCGCCGGTGGCGGTTGCTCGGCAGTCTTGCGGTCGCGGTCTTTTGCCTTGCAGGGCAGGTCAACGCCGCCAGTCTCGAAGGTGAGTGGCAGCGCGGAGACGGCAATGCACGCGTCAGGATAGCGCCCTGCGGTGCGGATATCTGCGCCATCAATACCTGGATCAAGCCCGGCACACCTCGGGAAAAGGCGGGCGACAAACTGGTGATGTCGGTCATGCCCGCGTCGGATGGCGGTTATTCCGGCACGGCCTTCGATCCGCAACGCGACATGACATACAAGCTGACGATCACCATTGCGGGTGACAGGATGACCACACGAGGCTGCATCGTGGCAGGCCTCCTGTGCAAGGGGATCGACTGGACGCGGATAAACTGACCGGATCAAAAGACGAAAACGCAAAGGAGAGGCGCATGTCAGTCACGAGGTTCGTTGCCGCGGCAGCGATAACGCTGGTCATCTTCGTCGCGATCGACGCGGTGTGGCTCACCACCATGGCCGACCGTCTCTACCGGCCGGCGCTGGGCGACATGCTGGCAACAGAGTTCAGGCCCGTGCCGGCGATCGTCTTTTATATCGTCTATGCGATCGGGCTCACCTATCTTGCCGTTCGGCCCGGCCTCGTGTCGGGTTCGGTCGGGGTAAGCGGCATCCATGGCGCGGTTCTCGGTTTCACTGCCTATGCGACCTATGATCTCACCAATCAGGCGACGCTGAGAAACTGGTCGACGGTCCTGACGCTGTCCGACCTGATATGGGGTACGTTGCTTTCGGCTGTCGCAGCCATGGCCGGTCACGCGCTGACCCGTCGGATTTTCCCCAGATAGGTTCGCCTGCTCGCGGGCTGGGAGCAGAGAGAGGCGCAGGCCCTGCGGTGACGGAAAAGCGATTCCGATTTGGCCGCCGATAGGCTAGATCTTGGCGAGGCGCATTGGACGTGCGATTCGGACCGCGCTGTGGGCCGGTCTATCCCCGTTGATCATCAGGCAGGCTTCGCATGGATATCTCCACACCCCTCGACCAGCAGTTCTCGGTCACGGGAAAGGCCCGTATCGTCGGAGAGCTTTTCGGCGGGCTCGATATCGCCCCGACATGGTCTACGCTCTACACGCGCGTCACGACCGACCCCAATGATGCGGCTGCATTTTATGATCTGTCCCTGATCCTCGAGACGCTTGGCAACAAGCCGGCCTCGGTCGAGACCTTGAAAGCGGCGCTCGGTGTGAGCCGGCAATACCGGATCAAAAACGGAAACGGCGAAGGCGCCCGCGTGCTCGTATTCGTCACCACGGGCGATTTCATGGCCAATACGCCGGTGGAATTTCTGCTCGAAGCCTCGAACACCGTCATCCATCTCTATTTCGTCGATGGTGAAACGACGAAGCTCGACGACGTGCCGGAGCACGACGTTGCCTTTCTGGCGATCGGCCACTCGAAGGCCAATTTCGCCGTTCTCGATCGCATGGATCAATTGTTGAAGACCTGGCCGCGCCCGGTCGTCAACAGCGTGCCGGGTGCGATCAAGGCCCTGTCGCGCGACGGCGTTGCAGGAAAATTCGAAAACGAGCCGTCCATCCTTGCGCCAAAGACAGTCAATGTCGTGCGCCAGCAGGTGATCGAACTCGCCAGAGGCGATGCCGATGTGGCCTCGCTTCTCGAAGGGAGTACGTTTCCGATCATCGTGCGTCCAACGGATACCCATGCGGGCGAGGATATGGCGAAGATCGCCGATGCCGCCCAGCTTTTGGCCTACATGGACAAGACGGAGGGGGAGCGGTTCTTCCTCTGCCCGTTCATCGATTATTCCGATGCCGACGGCAAGTTCCGCAAGCAGCGCATCGCCTTCATCGATGGCCGTGCCTATGTCAGCCATTTTGCCGTGTCAGAACACTGGATGGTGCATTATCTGAGCGCCGGCATGCTGGAATATGCCGAACGGCGCGACGAGGAAGCCCGTTGGATGGCAACGTTCGACGAGGATTTCGCTCTCCGCTACGCCGTGGCTTTTGCCGCGCTTCAGCGGGAGATGCAGCTGGATTATTTCGCGATCGATTGTGCCGAATTGCCGGATGGCCGTCTTCTGCTCTTCGAGGCGGACAATGCCATGATCGTCCACTCGATGGATCCGGAAGCGGTCTTTCCCTACAAGAAGGCGCCGATGGCGCGGTTGTTCTCGGCATTCGAAACGATGCTTGAGGATCGCGCGCAAAAGGTAGGCGCAACGCCCGCCGGAGCCTGAGGCCACGGCGGGTCGCACTTTTCTCGGTTGGCTCAGAAATGCAGCGAAACGCCGACGTTGATGGCGTTGGTGAAGATCCGCGTCTTCAGCGTATCGCCGCTGTCGATGGAGACGTCGTTGACGAAGCTGTAATTGCCCTTGTACTCGACGAAGGTCGACCAGTGCTTGCTGATCTGGTAGCTCACGCCGGCCTGCGCCTGCAATGTCAGGCCGCCAAACTGGTAGTCGAACGTGCGGCCGGAGGGGCGGGTGACTTCCACATGCGGCACGTTGATGCCGGCGCCGAGGCCAAGATAGGGCGTCCAGCGGCGCGTCGGATCCTGGAAACGGTAGAGGCCGTTGACGGTCAAAAGGTTCAAGCCATCGGTAAATTCGAAATGGCTCCATCCCGGCGTGTTGGCGAGATTTCCGTAGACCTTGTCGTGGGTGTAATCGAGGCTGATACCCCAGTTGGATGCGGAGAAATCATCCAACCAATAGGTGGCACGGAATCCGTAATAGGGCGGACTGGCGAAAGACTTGCCTTTCCAGTCCGGGTCGAAATCGGCACCGTCCGAGGTCTTGACGTTGCTGCCGGTTGCCCCCTGGATGCCGCCATAGGCGGAAAACTGGGTCTCGGCCGAAGCGATCCCGGCCATCGTCAATGCAGCGGAAAACGTGAGCGCGGCCATCAGGCTGCGGGTAACGAAAGTCATGTCGGCGTCCTTTGCGCGAGCGTGCGCGCCATGAATTTTCCAGTTGTCTGACACGAAACTGAACGGCCGATCGCTGCCGGCATCTTCACGCGGCAGTCTTCGACACGCTGCGGCTGTAATGCCACAATATGAAGACAGGTCCATGACGCGGGCGCTTCGCCGCCTTCATAAAAGGCCGCTACAAGTCTGCGTCATAGACGTCTTCGACCGGAGAGGATTTTTGATTCGGTCTTACCAGGCGCCGGAGAGCGGCTCACCGGTCAACGGCACGGCGCGTTGCTTTCCATCCTGATTCTCGACGGATATCGAGGCCGGCATCTGCTTCGGCGAGCGACGGAACCAGCGGGCGGCAATGGCTGCCAGATCGCCGATCCCACCATGCTGGTGCCAGTCGGCAAACCGGCGCGCCATCGCATCCGGTTCATGTTGATAGAAGAAGTCGCCGGACTGGCCGAGTGCGTTGACATCTGCGGCCATGGCGGCCAGCGGGCGCTGGAACATTTTCGAGGCGACGGACAGGCCGCTCGCGCTCTGCGAAAGTGCCGGCGCCATGAAATCGATCGCCCAGCCGTCCGCCTCGACCCAGCAATGAAAATTCTCGCCCGCGCCGGTGACATAACCGTCGTCGCGGTGATCGGCAAAAAGCAGTACCGCACCGCCGAGATTGTAGGCGGCAAGGCCACCCTTGGGCGTCGCATTCACCTTGTAATGCTGTTTGAGGACGAAAGCCCCGAAGGAGGCGAAATACATCGACGCTGTCGAGGGATCGGCATTCTCGGCCACCAGCAGGCTGTTGATGACCTTGTAGATCCGGTGATAGTCGCTTTGCTTGATCAGCATGGTTTTCCGCTCGAACGCCCTGTTGTGGCCCGTCACTAGGCGATGGGGCGGCCAATGTAAACGTTCGAGCACGCTTCATCGGTCGGTCCTGCCGCCATCGGGCGGCGGATCTGCAACGCTTAAGGCCGGAGCCGCCCTGAGGCGACGGCTCCGGGTCTGATCAGCCCGTTGCCAGATAGGCGTTGATAACGGCGGCAACCTGGTCGGAATTGAGCGAGCCCATCTGCGAGGCCATCAGCGTATCGAGCTGCGCATTGGAGAGATGCGAAATGTCGTTGGTGGACAGGCCGGCAATTCCTGTTGCGCTGAAGGCGGCGATGTCTTCGAGCGAGAATGTAGCAAGCTCGGACGTGCTGAGCGCCGCCACCTGGGTTGAGGTCAGGGCTGTTACCTGCGCGGGCGTCAGTGCTTCTGCCTGCGCAGTCGTCAGCGAACTGATGACGAACGTGGTGAGACCGGAGATGGCGCTGGTGCTCAGACCGGCGATTTCGCTGGTCGAAAGCAGGGCGATGTCGTCGGTGCCGAGTGCCGCCGTCTGCACCGCCGTCAATGCCGCAAGCTGGGTGCTGGACAAGGAATCGATCTGGCTCGTGCTCATGGCCAGGATCTGGTTGTAGTTGAGAGCGGCCACCTGGGAGGCGGAGAGGACCGCGATTTCGCCGCTCGTCAGCGATGCGATGACGGCCGTGGAGAGGCCGCCGATCGACGATGGGTTGATGGCTGCAAGGTCCGTCGTGGAGAAGCGGGCCAGATCATCCACCGTCAGACCGGCAAGGCCGGAATGGCTGAGTGCCGCGATCTGGTCGGTGGACATTGCATCCACCTGTTCGGGGCTGAGGGCACCGATCTGCGTGCTCGTCAGGCCGGCGATGAAGGTCGTGCTCATCTCCGAGATCTCGGTGGGCGAGAGAGCCGCGATGAAATCCGGGGAAAGGCCGGCAATGGCGCTGGAGCTGATCGCAGAAAGGCCGCCGACGGAGAGATGTTCCAGATCTTCCGCCGTCAGGCCCGCAAGGCCCGAAGAGCTGAGCGCTGCAATCTGGCCGGAGGAGAGGGCCGCAATCTGCTCGTTGGAGAGCGCATCCGTCTGTCCGCTCGTCAGACCGGCCACCGCCGCTGTGCTGAGGGCCGCAATCTGGGCGGTAGACAGCGCGGCAATATCATCGGTCGAAAGGGCCGCAGCCTGCTTCGAGCCGAAAACGCTGATCTGGCCGGTCGAAAGGGTGTCGATCTGTTCCGTCGTCAGGGCCGCGACCTGGCCCGTCGTCAGGCCCGAAATGGCCGACGTGCTGAGGAGAGCGATCTTGTCGGTCGTCAGTGTCGACAGGATGCTGGTCGAAAGCCCGGCCATCGCGCTGGCCGTGATGGCAGCGATATCGGCCGTCGAGAATGTCGCGAAGGCATCGCTGCTCAGCACCGCGATCTGCTTGGAGGTCAGCGCGCCGACTTGCGATGAGGTGAGCGCCTCGACCTGGGCGGTGCTCAAGGCACCGATCTGGCTTGTGGAAAGCCCTGCAACGCCAGCAGTTCCGAGGGCAGCGATCTGGTCTGTCGTCAGCGCCGCAAGCGTCGTGGTCGAAAGGCCCCAGACGCCGGTCGAGCTGATCGCGGCGATATCCTCCGTCGAGAATACCTCGAAATCATCCATGCCGAGCGCACCGATCTGGGTGGAGCTCAGGGCTGCCACCTGGGTGGAGCTGAGGGCTTCCACCTGCTCGGTCGTCATCGTGGTGATCTGCGTGGAAGTCAGGCCGGCAATTCCGCTCGTCGTCATGGCGACGATCTGTGCAGTCGAGAGCGCAGCGATGCTTGCCGTCCCGAGTGCCGAGACCTGTTTGGAGGTCAGGGCCGCGATCTGTGCGGTCGTCATGGCGGCGATCTGGTCTGTGGTGAGCGCGCCCATCTGCACGCTCGTCAGGCCCGGTATGCCGGTGATGCTCAGCGCCGCGACCTGATCGATGGACAGGGAGGCGATCGTCGCGCTCGAAAGCCCGGACATGGCCGTCGAGGTAATCGCTGCGATGTCGGCCGTCGAGAACGTGTCGAGATCATCGAGGCCGAGCGCCGCGATCTGGGTCGATGTGAGGACAGCGATCTGCGTCGAGCCGAGTGCCTCGGCCTGATCGGTGCTGAGGCTGGTGATCTGCGTTGCCGAGAGCCCGGCGACGCCGCCGGTGCTGAGCGCGGCAATCTGGTTGGTCGACAGTGCTGCGATATCGGCGGTCGACAGCGCCGCTACCTGCTTGGATGCAAGGGCTGCGACCTGCGCCGTCGTCAGCGCGGCGGCTTGCGCCGCGCTCAGTGTCGCGACCTGTGTCGTGGTGAGGCCGGTGATGCCGGCAGTGCTGAAAGCCGCGACCTGCGCTGTCGTCAGGGACGCGATCGTCGTCGTGGAAAGCCCGGCGATCGCCGTCGAGCCGATCGCTGCAATTTCCTTGGTCGAGAAGGTCGCGAGATCATCGGTGCCGAGCGCGGAAATCTGTGTCGAGGTCAAGGCGGCAATCTGCGTGCTGCTCAAGGCTTCGGTCTGCTCGGTCGTCATCGTGGAGATCTGCGCCGTCGTCAGGCCGGCAATGCCGGCCGTTCCGATCGCCGCGACCTGCGCCGTCGTGAAGGTGGCGAGATCGGCGGTGGTCAGCGCCTTCACCTGTTGCGAGGTGAGGGCGGAAATCTGGCCGGTCGAGAGCGCTTGTGCCTGAAGCGTGGTCAGAGCCGCGATCTGCGTACTCGACAGGCCGATCACTGCCGCCGTGCTGATCGCCGCGATCTGGTCGGCTGACAGGCCCGCAAGCGCGGCTGTCGACAGGCCCGGAATGGCTGCACTCTGGATCGCCGCGACATCCGAGGTCGACAGTGTTGCGAGATCGTCTGCACCGAGCGCGGCAATCTGCTTGGAGGTCAGGACGGCGATCTGGCTGGAGCTGAGCGCTTCGACTTGCTCCGTCGTCATGGTGGAAATCTGGCCGGTGGTCAGGCCGGCGGCTCCCGCCGTACTGATCGCCGTGATCTGTTCGTCGGTGAGGACCGCAATGTCGCCAGTGCTCAAGGCTGCGATTTGCGATGAACCGAGCGCTGCCATCTGTTCGGCGCTGAGCGCGCCCATTTGGGCAGTTGTCAGCGCGGCCACCTGTTTGGTCGTCAGGCCCGAGATTGCCGATGTCGTCAGCGCGTCGATCTGATCGGTAGACATGGCGGCGATAGCCGCCGTCGACAGTCCGGGTATGACGGCGCTGGTGATGGCGGCAATATCTGCGGTGGACATGGCGGCGATATCATCCGCGTCGATCACCGTCAGCTGGTCGCTCGTCGTATTCTTGATCTGGGCGGACGACAGAGCCGCGATCTGGTCAGAGCTCAAGGCACTGATCTGCTTGGTCGTCAGCGCCGCGATGCTGGCGGTGTTGAGCGCTGCGATCTGGGCCGTCGTCAGCGATGCGATCGTGTCGGACGACAGGCCGGTGATCGCGTCCGATGTGATGGCCGAGATGTCCTTTGTCGAGAAGGTCGCGATGTCGTCGGTGCCGAAGGCAGAGAGCTGCGCCGAGCTCAGGGCGGCAACCTGCAAGGACGTCAGGGCTTCCGCCTGGGCCGTCGTGAGCGTGATGACCTGCTTTGTCGAAAGGCCGGCCATGCCGGAGGCGCTGATCGCACTGATCTGTGCGGTCGAGAACAGCGCCAGGTCATCCGTTTCGAGTGCGGAGATCTGCGTCGAATTCAGTGCGGAGATCTGCTTCGTCGTCAGCGCTGCGATCTGGTCGGTGCTGAGAGCGACGACCTGCCCCGTTGTCAGGCCGCTGATGCCGTGGCTCGAAAGCGCAGCAATCTGGCTTGCGGACAGGCTGGCGATCGTCGCCGTGGAGATGCCGGAAATCGCCGAGGACGTGATCGCGGCGATATCCTGCGTCGAGAATGTCGCGAGATCGTCGGCGCCGAATGCGGAAAGCTGGGTCGAGGACAATGCCGCGATCTGGGTGGATGACAGGGCGGCGGCCTGAGCCGTGCCGAGGGCGGCGATCTGTTTCGTCGTGAGGCCGGTGACGGCCGAGGTGCTGAGGGCGGCAATCTGCGCCGTCGACAGGCTTGCGACTGTATCTGTCGCCAGTCCTGATACGGCCGCCGACGAAATGGCGGCAATATCCTTGGTGGCGAACGTCGCCAGATCGTCGGCACCCAGCGCCGAGATCTGCGTCGAGTTGAGAGCGGCAACCTGCGTGGATGACAAGGCTTCCGTCTGGCTGGTGCTCAGCGCCGCGATCTGCTTGGTCGAGAGCCCGGTAACGGCACCGGAGCTGAGAGCGGCAATCTGTGCCGTCGAGAATGCGGCGATCTCGCCGGTGTCGAGTGCGGAGATCTGCGTCGATTTCAGCACGGCAATCTGCTTGGTGCTCATGGCCGAGATCTGGCCGGTGGAAAGTGCCGCCAGTTGTTCGTCGCCGAGCCCCGGAATGGCGCTGGTGCTGAGCGCTGCGATCTGAGCGCTCGACAATACCGCGATGTCGCCCGTTTCGAGGGCGGCGACCTGGGTGGAGCTCAAGGCGGCGATCTGCTTCGTGCTGAGCGCTGCGACCTGACCCGTGGTCAGCGAGCCGATCTGGTCTGCGGTCAGCCCGGCAAGGCCGGTCGAGCTCAAGACGGCAAGCTGCGCCGTTGACAAGACGGCGATTGCAGAGGACGACAGACCGGAAACGGCGCTTGCGCTCAACGCGGCGATATCGCGGGTGGAAAGCGATGCGACGTTGGCGGTGGTAAGGCCGGCGATCTGGGTCGACGTCAGGGCTGCAATCTGACCGGTCGAAAGGGCGCCAATCTGGCTCGACGTCAGCGCTTCCATCTGCTCGGCTGTCAGGCCGGTCACGCCCAATGTGCTGAGCGCGGCCATCTGCGCCGTCGAAATTGCAGAAAGGTCGTCGATCTCGATCGCGGAGACCTGCTTGGAGCTCAGCGAGCCGATCTGATTTGTCGAAAGAGAGGCGATCTGGGCGCTGGAAAGAGTGTCGATCTGATCGGTCGTCAGACGGACGATCTGGGTCGTCTTCAACGCCAGAAGCTGGGCGGATGACAATGCGGCGACAACTTCCGTCGGCAGGCCGGCGATGCTTGCCGCCGCGATGGCGCTGATGTCGGCGGTCGACATGGCGGCAAGGCCATTGGTATTGAGAACGCTGATTTGTGCAGAACTGAGAACTGCGATCTGCGCCGTCGTCAGTGCGCCGATCTGGGTGGCCGAGAGCGCGCTTACCTGATCGGTTTTCATCGCCTGCAGCGCCTTGGAGGTCAATGCGGCGATCTGCCGTGTCGAAAGCGCGGCGATCAGGTCGTCGTCGAGACCGAGTGCGGCATTGGTGCTCAGCATCGCCATGTCGGCGGTGGAGAATGTCGCGATGTCCTCCGGGTCGAGTGCGGCAATCTGGGTGGAGGTGAGCGCTGCCACCTGGGTGGAGCTGAAAGCTTCGACCTGTGCGGAATTGAGTGCAGAGATCTGGTCGGCTGTCAGCTTCTTGACCGCGGCAACACTGAGGGCCGCCACCTGCGCGGTGGACATCGCCGCGACGTTCTCGGTCGCGAGCGCGCCGATCTGCTTCGATGACAGTACCGCGATCTGCGCCGTCGACAGGACGGAGACCTGGTCGATGGAGAGGACATCGATCTGCGACGTCGTCAGGCTGGCGACCGCAACGGTCCCCATGGCTGCGATCTGGTCGGTTGTAAGATAGGTGATCGCCATCGTCGACAGGCCGGCGATAGCCTTGCTCATCGCCGCCATGTCGGCGGTGGAGAACATGGCGATGTCTTCGGCATCGAAGGCGGCGAGCTGGGTGGATGTCAGCGCCTTGACCTGCGTGCTGGTCAGGGCCTCCGCCTGTTCCGCCGAAAGGGCGGTGATCTGGGCTGTCGTGAGGGCGGTGATCGCTGCCGTGCTGAGTGCGGCGACCTGATCGGTCGAGAAGGCCGATATCTGGTCTGCGGCGAGACCCTTCATCGCTGTCTTGCTGATCGCCGCTATATCGGCAGTCGAAAAGGTCGCAATTTCATCCGGCTCTAGCACCGCTATCTGCGCCGAAGTCAGCGCCTTGACCTGTGCGCTCGTCAAGGCCTCGACCTGATCAGTCGAGAGGGCCGAGATCTGGGCCGTCTTCAGCGAGGCAATCGCTGCCGTATTGAGCGCTGCGATCTGATCTGTCGTCAGCGCTTCGAAGTCGTCGGTATCGAATACGGCGATCTGTACCGAGCGCAATGCACCGATCTGGCTCGTCGATAGTGCGGAGATCTGTTCGGCGGAAAGGCTTGCGATCTGCTTGGTGGACAGGTTTGAGATGGCGCCTGTGGATAGCGCGGCAAGCTGGTCCGTGGACAGGGCGGCGGCGGCATCGGTCGTCATGCCGGCAATCGTCTTGCTGGTGATGACGGCCATTTCGGCGGTCGTGAACGTGGCGATGTCGTCCGCGCCGAGCGCCGACATCTGCGTCGAGGTCATTGCCTTGATCTGCGTCGATCCGAGGGCTGCAACCTGGTCGGTCGATAACGCATCGATCTGCAATGTTGTCAGGCTGGTGAAGGCGCTGGTGCTGAGCGCGGCAATCTGCGTACTGGAAAGGAGGGTGATCGCATCGGTCGTCAAGGCCGCGATCTGCGTGCCGCGCAAAGCACCGATCTGCGCTGTCGTCAGCGCCGCGAGCTGGTCTGGCGACAGGGCGCCGATCTGTGCGGTGGTCAATACCTTCATGACGCCGGTATTGAGGGAAGCGATCTGATCCGTGGAGAGCGAAGCAAGCACGTCCGTCGACATGCCCCAGATCGCGCCGGTGTTGATGGCTGCGATATCATCGAGCGAGAACGTCGCGAGATCTTCGGCGCTGAGCCCCGCCATCTGCGCCGATGTCATCGCCTTGATCTGCGTCGGCGTCAGCGCTTCGGCCTGGTCTGCCGACAGCGATGCGATCTGGGCGCTGGTCAGGCCGGAGATCTGCGTCGATTTGAAACTCTGGATATCGTACTGGTCGAGCACGGCGAGCTGATCGAAGGTGAGGCCGCTGATCGCGGATTTCGAAATGGCGCCGAGCTGCTCAGAATCCAGCACGTCGATGTCTTCCGTATCGAACGCCGCGATCTGGCTCGATGAAAACGCGCTCATCTGCTGGGTGGTCAGCGATGCGACGTCGTCGGTGGACCACGCTGCGATCGTGGCGGTCGAAAGCGACCTGATCTGGGTGTTCGTCAACGAAGAGATGGAGCTGGTCATTCTTGCTGAATTTCCCTGGTCATTGTCCGTTTCGAGTATTCGCCACCGACAGGCCGGAAAGGGGTCCGGTCCCTGGCCAGTCTTGCGCATGCGCGACAGGGAATAACGGCCACACGCAATGACCCCACACCCCGCCACCATGGAGTTGTAGGGATGCCAACTTGCCCGAAACTGTAGTTTTGCCCCGATCGTTGGTTGATTTCACGCCTGCGGCAAAACCGTAAGGAGAAACGGAAAGGGCCGTAGCGCGGTTATGCGCTACGGCCCGAAATCCTTCCTGTGGAACCTTTGGGCGGAAACCTGTACCGGCTTGCGCAAGGCCGATCGTCAGGTTTCGAACGTGATCAGGATATCACCGGCCTGAACGTAGTCACCGAGCTTGGTGCGCAGCTTTGCCTTGCCCGTCTGGGTGGCAATCACCTGCGTTTCCATCTTCATGGCCTCCAGCACCGCCAAAAGCGTGCCTTCTTCCACCAGATCGCCGTCTGCGACATTCAGCGACTGTACCGTGCCGGATACCGGTGCTGTGACACCGGCTTCGGCGGCCTGCGCCTGCGCAGATGCCGTTGCAGCGCCGCCGCCCGATGAAGCAAGGCCGGCGAGAAGCACGGATGGCAGGCCGACGGAGACACGCTTGCCGTCGATTTCCAGATAGGTGCGGACGAGCGTCGTATCTTGCGCCGGCTCGGGACGTTCCATGGCCTCGAGCGTTGCGGCAAACGTCGTCTCGATCCAGCGGGTGTGAACCTTGAGCTCATCCGGACTGACGAAATCCTCGGCTTCGAGAACCGCGCGATGGAACGGCAGGACGGTCGCGATACCCTCGATCCTGAATTCCTTCAGCGCCCGGCGGGCCCGGTGGATCACCTGTTCGCGTGTGGCGCCCGTGACGATCAGCTTGGCGACGAGGCTGTCGAAGACGCCGGGAACGGCAAAGCCCGCCGCCACACCGCTGTCGAGCCTGATGCCGGGGCCGGCCGGAGGGTCGAAAGCGGTGATTGCGCCAGGCGTCGGCAGGAAGCCGCGGCCCGGATCTTCTGCATTGATGCGGAACTCCATAGAGTGGCCACGCGGCACGGGCGTTTCGAGCACGGTGAGCGGCAGGCCTTCGGCAATCCGGAACTGCTCGATGACGAGATCGATGCCGGTCGTCTCCTCGGTGACGGGATGCTCGACTTGCAACCGGGTATTGACTTCGAGGAACGAGATCGTGCCGTCGATGCCGAGCAGGAACTCGACCGTGCCGGCACCTGAATAACCGGCTGCCGCACAGATCGCCTTCGACGCCTCATGCACCTTGCGGCGCTGCTCGTCCGACAGGAAGGGGGCGGGCGCCTCCTCGACCAGTTTCTGGTTGCGGCGTTGCAGCGAGCAGTCGCGGGTGCCGACGACGAGAACGTTGCCATGCTTGTCTGCGATCACCTGCGCCTCGATATGGCGGGGACGATCGAGAAACCGTTCGAGGAAACATTCGCCCCGACCGAAGGCCGCCGTCGCTTCGCGCACGGCGGATGCATAGAGATCGGTGATCTCTTCCATCTTCCAGGCAACCTTGAGGCCGCGCCCGCCGCCGCCATGGGCAGCCTTGATGGCAATCGGAAGGCCGTTCTCCTTGGCAAAGGCGATGACCTCTTCGGCCGAAGACACCGGCCCGTCGCTGCCGGCAACGAGCGGCGCGCCGACGGAGCGCGCGATACGGCGTGCCTCCACCTTGTCGCCCAGTGCCTCGATGACCGAGGGATCCGGGCCGATCCAGGTCAGACCCGCATCGATCACCGCCTTGGCAAATTCGGCGCGCTCCGACAGGAAGCCGTAGCCGGGATGGACGGCATCCGCGCCCGAGCGTTTCGCGATGTCGATCAGCTTGCCGATATCGAGATAGGTCTCCGCTGGCCGTATGCCGGCAAGCCCGTAGGCTTCATCGGCCATCTGGACGAAGGGAGCACTCTGATCAGGGTCGGCATAAACGGCAACCGAGATCAGGCCGTAATCGCGGCAAGCGCGGATGATGCGCACGGCGATCTCGCCGCGGTTGGCAATCAGCACCTTCTTCATGGGTGTCTCCTCGACGTTCAGGCGTTCTTGTCCGGCACGATCTCGGCAAAGGGCGCGATCGGGCGGAAACGGATTTTTGCATTGATGGGCAGCTGGCCGGCAATATCGAGATGATATTCGGCAACGGCGCCGATGACCGGATAGCCCCCCGTCAGCGGGTGGTCGGCCAGAAACAACACGGGCTGGCCGTTGGGGGGGATCTGGATTGCGCCCGTCGCCGTACCTTCGCTCGGCAATTCGGCATTGTTGGTGCGCTCTACGGGCGTTTCGCCTGCGAGCCGGATGCCGATCCGGTTCGACTGCGGCGTGACCTGCCAGATCTGGCCGGCGAGTGTTTCAAGACCCTTTTGCGTGCACCAGTCGGTGCGGGGCCCAAGCACGACGTCGAGTGTCACGACGTCTTTGACAGTCGGGAAGTCGAAAGCCGGGGCTTCGAAGATCGAAACGCTGGCGAGATCGTGCATGTCCGTCTTGAGGCCGAGAACCGTGCCGGCCTTGACCAGCGCTGGCCCGACGACGGCGAGCGTATCTGTTGCCGCGCTGCCGAGGATCGGTGTGACGGCAAAGCCGCCGCGCACCGACAGATAGCTCCGCATGCCACGCTCGGGATTGCCGATGGTCACGATATCGCCGGGCTCGATGGAGATCGGCTCATAGGCCGGCCGCGTGATCGATTGCCCCTTGGCGGTAATCATCACGGGGCAGGGTGCGCCGGTGAGGCCAATCACCGTACGCGCGCTGCTTTCGAAGGAGAAACCACCGAGGACCAGTTCGAGACAGGGCGTGCCGGCCGGATTGCCGGTCAGGCGGTTCGCTGCGTTGAAGGACGCCTGGTCGAGCGCGCCGGACGCCGAAACGCCCTGGCCCGTCTGGCCGAAGCGCCCGAGATCCTGGAATGTCGCCGGAAGCGGCGACGCCAGAACCTTGAAATGGGGGCCGGCCTCAAGGGCGTGGTCGTTGGCGGGTGAGACCGATTTCGCGGTCTCCATGGCGATCGGTGGCTGGCGTCTGGCGATGTCGTAGAAGCGGACACGGTAGCCGGGCTGAAGGAGGGCGCCGGGTTCGCGGTCGATATCCCACATTCTTTCCGGCGTGGTGCCGATGATCTGCCAGCCGCCGGGGCTCGCCTGTGGGTAGACGCCGCTGAACGGGCCTGCGAGCGCTACGGAACCGGCCGGAATGCGGGTGCGCGGGCTCTGCCGGCGCGGCACATGCAAAGCCGGATCGCCGCCGGCGAGATAGCCGAAGCCCGGCGCGAAGCCGCAGAAGGCAACGGTGAATTCGCTTTCGGTATGGCGGCGGATGACTTCCTCGACGGAAAGGCCGGTATGGCCGGCCACATCGGCAAGATCCTCGCCGTCGTAACGGACGGCGATCTCGACGAGCTTGTCGGATGGTTCAGGCTTGACCGAAAGATCGCGCTTGCTGATGGCGGTCGCCAGTTGCACGGCGCTGACCACGTCTGGCCGGAAGCGGATCATCACGGTGCGCGCGGCCGGTACCGCTTCCTCGATACCGTCGATCGGATCGGCGGCAAGCGAGGCGAAGAGGGCAAGCGTCTCGTCGAGATCGGCAAGCTCGACGAGGATGGTGGTGAGGCTGACGGGGAGAAAACGGATCATGTCGTCACGCATGGTAGGCGGTGTCGGGAATATCGGTGATGAACATGTGTCCCGGCGCATGGGTGATCGCAAACGGCACGCCGGAGGCCATGACGGCTGCCTGGGGCGTGACGCCGCAGGCCCAGAAGACCGGGATCTCACCCGGTTCGATGCGCACGGCATCGCCGAATTCCGGCTTGGACAGGTCCATGATCCCGAGTTCTTCCGGAGCGCCGACATGCACGGGTGCGCCATGCACGGCCGGGAAACGGCCGGAAATGGTGGCGGCATCGGCCACGCGCGAAGCCGGGATCGGCCGCATGGAGACGACCATGTTGCCCTTCAGCCGGCCCGCCGGGCGGCAGGGGCGGTTGGTGAGATACATCGGCACGTTCGACTTGTCCGTCATGTGACGGATCTCGATCCCGGCTTCCACCATCGGCGTCTCGAAGGTGAAGCTGCAACCGATCAGGAAGGAGACAAGATCGTCGCGCTCTGCCCAGGCCGCCGTCGCGTCGGCGGTCTCTTCGACAAGCTTGCCGTCGCGCCAGATACGGTAGAGCGGCAGATCGGTGCGAAGATCGGCGCCCGGTGCGAGCAAGGTGGTCGGCGAGCCGGGATCGGAGACATCGAGAACGGGGCAGGGCTTGGGGTTGCGCTGCGCATAAAGAAGAAAGTCGAAAGCCCAGTCGCGCGGCAAAACGATCATGTTCGCCTGCGTGAAGCCGGGCGCGATGCCCGAGGTCGGGGCGACGAGGCCGTTGCGGTAGGTCGCGCGCGCGTCTTGCGCAGCGCGGGTATCGACATGGTCGAGAAGGGCGGTCGGGATGGTCATCGGTCTCACCTCACGCATCGGCCAGAAAGGAACGGATGGAAATACCATCCGCCTCGAAACGGCGGCGGATTTCCTTGGCGATGGCGACGGCGCCGGGGCTGTCGCCATGCACGCAGATCGACTGTGCCTCGATACGGATCGTGCTGCCGTCGATCGCTTCCAGCGTTCCGTTGCGGGCAAGTTGCACCATCCGGTCGGCGATCGCTGCTGCATCGTGAAGGACGGCGCCGGCCTCTCGGCGAGAGACGAGATGGCCTTGCGGCGTGTAGGCGCGATCGGCAAAGGCTTCTGCGACGGTGGTCAGCCCTGCTTTTTCGGCAAGTTCGAGGATTGGAGCATTGGCAAGCCCCATCAGCACGAGCGACGGATCTATCGCCTTGATCGCATCGATGACGGCCTGCCCCTGTTTTGCATCGGTGGCGATCCGGTTGTAAAGGGCGCCATGCGGTTTGACGTAGCGGACGGAGGTGCCGGCCGCTGCCGCAATGCCCTTGAGCGCGCCGATCTGGTAGATCACATCGGCTTTCAGTTCGTCATAGGTGGCATCCAGATCGCGGCGGCCGAAGCCGACGCGATCCGGGTAGGAGACATGTGCGCCGACCACGACGCCGCCGGTCGCTGCAGCCTTGACGCTGCGATAGAGCCCGGCCGGATCGCCGGCATGGAAGCCGCAGGCGATATTAGCACTGGAAACGATCGCCAGCATCGCGGCGTCGTCGCCCATGGTCCAGGCGCCGTAGCTTTCGCCAAGGTCGCTGTTGAGGTCGATAGCGGTCATGTCGTGTCTCCTCAGTTTGTATTCATTCTCGGCCGGTGGCCTGCATCAGGCCTTCAGCATGGCGAAGATAGCGCCGACCGAATTATAGGCCATGTACCAGGTCAGAATGCAGGTCAGCACGCCGAGGATCAGCAGCCAGCGCGGATAGTGGTAGCCGTGCATCAGATCGGAGCGCTTCCAGGCCGCGTACATGAAGATCGACAGGCCGATCGGCAGGACGAGACCGTTGAGGCCGCCGACGAAGACCAGCATGGCGGCCGGCGGTGTCGTGATCAGGATATAGGCGATCAGCGAGATGGCGATGAAGCCGACGGTCGCGATATTGCGCTGGCGCTCGGTCATGTCCGGCTTGAAGGCCGTCAGGAACGAAACCGACGTGTAGGCCGCGCCGATGATGCTGGTCATGGCGGATGCCAGGAAGACTGCACCGAAGAGACGGAAACCGACATCGCCGGCAGCCGAATGGAAGGCCTGGCCGGCCGGGTTGGCAGCCTTGCCGGACAGGTCGATGACGACGCCGCTTGCGACCACGCCGAGGATGGCGAGGAACAGGACATAGCGCAGCACGCCGGTGATCGCGATCCCGCTCAGCGCCGCACGGTTGACTGCCTGCAGGTTCTCGACGCCGACGGTGCCCTTGTCGAGCAGACGATGGGCGCCGGCATAGGTGATGTAGCCGCCGACGGTGCCGCCGACAATCGTGGTGATCGTGGCAAAATCGATGCTGCTCGGGAAGAAGGTCTGGTGGAAGGCTTCGGCAACCGGCGGGCCGGACGCGAAGGTTGCATAGAGGATCAGCGCGGCCTTGATGAAGGCCGCGACGAAGACGACGCGGTCCATGGCCACACCGGCCCGGCGCGACAGGAAGATGCCGATCGCAGCAATTGCGCCGATCGCGCCGCCGATCTTCGGATCGAGATCGATCATGGCGTTGAAGCCGAGACCGGCGCCGCCGATATTGCCGACGTTGAAGAACAGGCCGCCGATGATGACGATGATGGCAAGCAGGAAGCCGGCGCCGGGAATGGCGGCGTTGGCAATTGCCGGTGCGCGCATCTTGGTAACCGCAACCATGCGCCAGATATTGGCCTGCACGACGAAATCGACGATGACCGAGATCAGGATGGCAAAGGCGAAGGCAGCGCCGAGCTTGACGGTGAACGTGGCGGTCTGGGTGATGAAGCCGGGCCCGACGGCCGACATGGACATGAGGAACATGGCGGAAAGCAAGGCATAGCGCTGGCTCTTGCCGCTCTTGTCAGCCGGCTGCGAGGCGCTTGGTGCAAGCTCGTTCTGCTGCATGGCGTTTCTCCGTTATTTGCTATCCGCCCCTCGCGGATGCTTGCCGGATCTTGTCTTGTTCCGTGAGATTGTCAATATTGTTGAACAATTATGTTAGATCGTTCCATCATATTGTTCAATTGTTAGCCTTTGTGGCGAAGCTTTCACCACGATTTCGCGTGATTTGCTCACCAGCTATGCTAAGAGCAGCGCCACCGTCGATACGAAACCACTGAAATGCGGCGGTATGCCTTGAGGGGATCTGGGGTCATGACGGAAAATTTGGATGGCCTGCCTCTCTCGGACCGGCTGGCGCGGGAAATCCGCAGCCTGTTGATATCGGGAGAGCTGACCCCCGGCCAGCGTCTGTCGGAGGCAGCCTTCAGCGATCGCTTCGACGTATCGCGCAATTCCCTGCGTGAAGCTTTTCGTCTCCTGACCAAGGATGGCCTTCTGAGGCACGAGGCCAATCGCGGTGTCTTCGTTGCCGTGCCGAACATGGCGACGATCATCGATATCTACAGGGTGCGGCGGATGGTGGAATGCGGTGCGTTGCGCCAGTCCTGGCCGCGGCATTCGGCGGTCGCCGCAATGCGCGAGGCGGTCGAGGCCGCCAAGATCAGGCGCGATGCTCTCGACTGGGTGGGCGTCGGCAGCGCCAACATGCTCTTCCACAAGGCAGTCATCGACATTGCCGATAGCACGCGGCTCAGCGATTTCTATGAGCGGATCGCAGCCGAATTGCGCCTCGGCTTCGGCTTGCTTGCCAATCCCGAGCAGTTGCACGCGCCCTTCGTCGAGCTCAACGACAATATCGTCAGACTCGTCGAGGAGGGCAGGGCGGATGATGCTGCCCGCGAGATGGAGATCTATCTCAACCTTTCCGAGCGTACCGTCCTGAAATCCCTGGAACGTCACGGCGAATAAGAGCGCCATCGCTCGGCCGCAAACCGTCCGCCGGGCATACCGGCGAACGGGCTGTTGGAACGATCAGGCCGAGATGAGCGCCGGCCGCTCGATGCCGAGATGATCGCGCAGCGTCTGCCCGGTATAGTCGGTGCGGAACAGGCCACGCTCCTGAAGGATCGGCACGACGAGCTTCGTGAAGTCTTCGAGACCTTCCGGAAAGAAGGGCGGCATGACGTTGAAACCGTCGGCGGCGTAGCCCTCGAACCATTGCTGCATCCGGTCGGCGATCTCCACCGGCGTGCCGAGCACGATATGATGGCCGCGACCGGCAGCCACGCGCAGCGCCAGCTGGCGGATCGTCAGATTTTCGCGGCGGGCAAGCGCGGTCAGGAGTTCGGCGCGGCTGCGCAACTGATCGGAGATCGGCAGGTCGGGCAGCGGGCCGTCAAGATCGTAATCGGCAAGGCTGTGGCCGATACGCTCTTCGAGCAGCGGCATGGCGCTCTTGATATCGGTCCACTGGTCGAGTTCGGCAAGCTTGTCGGCGGCCTCTTTCGCGGTGCGTCCGATCACCGGCAGGAAGCCCGGCATCACTGCAACCTCATCGGCCCGGCGACCGAAGCCGACGACGCGCTCCTTCAGGCTCTTGTAGAAGGCCTGGGCCTCGGCCACGCTCTGCTGCGCGGTGAACACGACATCGGCCGTGCGCGCGGCCAGATCCTGCCCCGGTCCCGAAGAGCCGGCCTGGATGAGGATGGGGTGGCCCTGCGGCGAGCGCGGAATGTTGAGCGGGCCCTTGACGGAGAAATACTTGCCGGCGTGGTCGAGGATGTGGACCTTCGCCGGATCGGCATAGACGCCGCTTTCCTTATTCTTGACGAAGGCGTCGTCATCCCAGCTGTCCCAGAGGCCACGCACGACATCGACGAATTCTTCGGCGACGACATAGCGTTCGTCATGTCCCGGATGGGACTTGGAAAAATTGTTGGCGGTACGGGCATAGGACGTGGTGACGATGTTCCAGGCCGCGCGCCCGTGGCTCAGATGGTCGATCGAGGAAAAGGCGCGGGCGAGGTGATAGGGTTCGCTGTAAGTGGTGGATGCCGTGGCGGCGAGGCCGATCCTGCTTGTCACCATCGAAAGTGCGGCAAGCAGCGTCAGCGGTTCGAAACGGGCGATCGTCGAGGGATGCGCATCGACGCCGCTGGTGAGGCCGTCCGCCAGGAACACCATGTCGAACTTCGCCTGTTCGGCGATCTTCGAGACGCGCATCAGAAGATCGAAATTCTCGCTGCCGGCCTCGGCATTCGGGTGGCGCCAGCCGGAGACGTGATGGCCGGCGCCTTGAAGGAAGAGGCCGAGATGGATTTGTCGTTTCGTGGTATCGGTCATGGCAATGTCTTTCGTCAGATGAGTATCGAGGCCGTCATGCCTGCAGAAAATCCTGGCCGAGAAGCGCGATCAGCCGGCCGAGATCGGCCTCGCTTTGCATGCGGCGCACCAGTGCGGGAATGTCTGCAAAGGCTGCGCTGTCGTCGGTTGCGTTGAAGAACTTTTCGGTCGGATCGGTAACGCCCGGCAGGCCGTCGAATCGGCGCGTGATGGTGGTCCCGTCCTTGCGCGCGACGTCGAGGATGACGAAGCGCGTCTTCGGGTCGCTCGACATGCGCGGCGCCGTTTCGTCGTGCCGGCGACCGGCGCGTTCGGCAAGCGCCATCAGCCGCGGCTCGACGGGTCGCTCGTCGAAATGGTCGAGCCGGAGCGCGCCGTCGATCAATGCTGCGGCAAAGATGTATTCCGGGCTGAAACGCGCCTCGATGCCGTTTGTCGGCACAGTGACGACCAACGCGGCATCGGCGCCCGGCGGGTAGGTGAAGGTGATGCTTTCGATCGTGTCGGGCAAAAGCCCTTCCCGATGCAGGTCCTCGCCGAGCGAAGCGACCGCATGGGCGGCCGTGCAGCAGGGATAGGCCTTCAGCGTCAGGCCGGGCGAGACGATCTGCCAGGGCTCGCCCCAGTGATCGACGGCGGCGGACGGATTGCCCGCGCCGAAGGCGTAGGCAGAATGAAACCCGACCGTATTGTCGAGAAAATCGGGTGCGCCGCCAAAGCCTGCCGCCGCCAGCCGTGCGGCGAGAAGGCCGGATCGCGCCGCCATGCCGGCATGATAGGGCTTGGCATCATAGCCGAACTGCAGCCGGAGGCCGGATGCTTGCGTGGCCGCAAGCCCGAGGGCGACTGCTGTCTCTTCGATGGAAGCGCCGGTCAGATGGGCTATCGCGGCAGCGGCCCCGATGGGGCCGAGCGTTGCTGTGGCGTGGAAACCGTTTTCGTAGTGCTTGGAGCCGAGCGAAAGGCCGAGCCGGGCCATGGCTTCAAGGCCAACGATATAGGCTGCGACGAACGCCTCGGCGGTGAACGATCTCTCGGCGGCCAAAGCCAGAAGCGCAGGCACGATGACGGTGGTCGGATGACCGCGAACGCTGGCATGCACATCGTCGTAATCCAGCACATGGCCGGCATAACCGTTCACCGCTGCGGCCACGAGAGGATCGGTGCGACGGCCGGTGCCGACGATAATGGCGTCTCCGGGCAGGTCGGCACCGAGGCTCTTTGCCACAACAGCCGTCGTCCTGTCTTTCGAACCGGCAATCGTGCAGGCGAGAAAGTCGATAATGGCGGTGCGGGCAGCAGCCATTGCGTCGCTATCGCGAGACGGGTCGGCTTTGACGATCGCGGCTGCGAATGCAGTGGTCAGCGGAGCGGACGAGCTTGTCATGATATGCCCCTTGTTCCTTGTTCAGATGCCTTCGCCGTCACGCACGGTGCCGCGCGCGCCGAGCCCGCCGACGAATTGGCGGATACGCGGATTGGTGGAGGTGTGGAAAATCTGTTCCGGCGAGCCGTGATCGACGATCAGACCGTTTTCGGTGAAGACGACAGTGTCGCTGATTTCCTCGGCAAAGCGCATTTCATGGGTGACGAGAATGCTCGTCATACCGTCGCGCACGAGGTCGCGGATCACCTGCAGAACTTCGCCGACGGTCTCCGGATCGAGCGCCGACGTCACTTCGTCGAAGAGCACCAGTTCCGGCTTCATGGCAAGCGCACGCGCAATCGCAACGCGCTGCTGCTGGCCGCCGGACAATTGGCCGGGATAGGAATTGGCCTTGTCGGAGAGGCGTACCTTGTCGAGAAGTTCGCGCGCCAATTTCTCTGCCGCGGCACGATTGACGCCGAGGATTTTCGTCGGCGGCAACACGATATTGTCGAGCACCGTCAGATGCGGGAAGAGATTATACTGCTGGAAGACGATGCCGACCCGCTTGCGCAGTTCGATCCGCTCGCTTTCCTTCGTCAACTGGTCCACACGCGTTCCATTGACGGTGATGCGGCCGCGCTGCGGCATGGCGAGCGCGTTGATGCAGCGAAGAAGCGTCGATTTGCCCGAGCCGGACGGCCCAATGATGGAGACGGCATCACCCTTGTTGACGGTGAGGTTCACGCCTTTCAGCACCTGCGTCTGGCCGAAGGACAGATGGATGTCCTCCAGCTTGACGATGTGATCCTGGGCCTTGCCGTCAGTCGTGGTCATTGCGTTATCCGGAGATACGGTCATCGGTCATGTCCTCAGGCCGCGTTGAAGCGCCGTTCCAGGCGGCGGGTCAGGCGGGAGATAGGGTAGCAAAGCGCAAAGAAGGCAGCCATCACCACGATATAGGCGATAATGGTGAAATCGATCCGGCGCACGGCCGTGCTGGCGTCGGTTGCCGCATGCAGGAGTTCGTGCACACCGACGAGCGAGGCAAGCGCCGTCGCCATGGTGATCGAGGAAAACAGGTTCATCCATGGCGGCAGCGAGCGGCGCACGCATTGCGGCAGAATGATGTAGCGAAGCGCCTGCCACCGTGAGAACCCGAGGCCTTGCGCTGCCTCCCACTGGGTGGTCGGGATCGACTGGATGGCGCCGCGGGTGATTTCGGCCACATAGGCGCTGGCGGGAATGGCAAGGCCGATCACGGCTTTCACCCAGTCCGGAAACGGCAAGTAATTGCCGGCGATCACGATCTCGAACGGGAAGATGTAGGTCGTTGCGAAGATCAACACGAGATGCGGCGCATTGCGGAAGATCTGCACATAGGCGACCACCGGGTAGCGCACCAGTCGATAGGGCGCGAGTTCGAGAATGCCGAAGATTGCGCCGATCACCGTGCCGAACGTCATCGCCAACAAGCTGATGAGGATGTTCATCATGAAGCCGGAGGCGAGATACGGGATCCATTCGACAAGCGTGCGGCCAAGCGAAAGATCGGTCAGTGCCCAGATGAGGATGACGAGCGGCAGCGCGACGAAGGCAAGACTGCGCGTCAGATGCTGCTTCTTCGGTCCTGAGGTCATGGTGGTTGCCGTCATAGTCCATACCCCGGCACGGCCAACTTGCGCTCGACCCATATTCCAAGCCGCGCGACGACGATGTTGATCGCGCTGAAGAAGACGAGGATGACGATCATCAGCGAAACCACATTGTCGCGCTGGGTCCAGACCATGATCGAGGCATAGGTGATCTCGCTGACCGCGATCGCATTGCCGACGGTCGTCAGTTTCACGAGATTGATCAGATTGTTGACGATGGCTGGTAGCGACGCCCGAAAGGCCAGCGGCAGTTCCACATGGCGGAGAATCTGCCACTGGCTGAAGCCCATGCCGCGCGCCGCTTCCACCATCGACGACGGTACGGCCTCGATGCCGGCGCGCATGGCTTCTGCATGAAGCGCTGCGATATGCAGACCGACGACCGCGACAACCCAGAAGAACGGCGTCAGCGGATTGTTCTGTGCGCCGCCGACGAGATTGGAAACGAACGTATTCAGCACCAGAAAGCTGAACATCAGCTGTACGAGCGTCGGGGTGTTGCGGGTGATTTCCACGAAACCCCTGACCGGCGCAGACAGGAAAGGCCTGCCCGAGGTCAGGCAGGCGGCAAAGACCAGCCCTGCCACGAGACTGACGGGGATCAGAAGCGCAATCAGATAGAGCGTGGTGATGAAGCCATCACGCCAGATCGTCGCTTCGTAACCCGTTGCCAGAAACTCGTAGTTCAGGCCGATCCTGTCCATCATGGCGATGAACGTATTGAGTATGCTGCTGTCCTGCATGTCGGTGAGCGATAGGCCCCTGCCTTATTTGCTGGCAGAAAGGGCCTTGTGCTCCTCCTCCAGATAGGTGGTGTTCAAAAGCCGGTTTGCCTTGGCAAATTCCAGAAGCTTGCCGTCAGCGTGAAGTGTCTTCACGGCGTTGTCGAGTGCCGTTTGCGTGTCCTTCTCGCCCTTGCGCAGCCAGATGACGCTGTCGGACGGAACGAGTTCGGTCGGGAACGGAATGGCGTAGTCCTTCCACTCGTCGGCACGATCCTGCATCAGCAGGCCGACGGTCGCACCGACATGCACGGCCGCGACACAGTTGCCGCCCTGGAGCGCGAGCAGCGATTCCGGCTGGCTCGGCAGCGCCTTGACGACGGCGCCATACTGTTCGATCAGCGGCTGGGTGAAGTTCGAGCCCTGCGATACGCAGACGGGCTTGCCCTTCAGATCCGACCAGTCCTTCAGGCCGCTGTCCTTGCGAACGACGGCGGCACCACCGCTGCGGTCGTAAGGGGTCGGCACGTAATCGAGGATCTTGGCGCGCTCATCGGTATACTGCATGTTGGCGATCAGGATATCGACCTTGCCCTGCTGCAAAAACTGGACGCGGTTCGGCGGGGTGACGGTAACGGTCTCCAGCTTGACGCCGAGATTGTCGGCCAGAGCCTTGGCAATGTCGAGATTGTAGCCCTTCTCGGACTGGCTCTTCGGATCGATATAGCCGAAGGGAGCACCGGACAGGATCACGCCGACGGTCAGCGCGCCGCGGCCCTTGATGCGATCGAGCGTGGCGTCCGCGAACGCACTGGTGGCGGTCATGCCCGAAATCGAGATGGCGAGGCCGAGGACGGAAAGGGCAAGCTTTTTACGCAGCATCATGGGGTTCCTTGTTTGAGTGGAACCTAGAGCAGTAGATGGATTGCCACGAGCAAACCTATCCTTTGTTTGGATGCTGAAGAGAACGGCTATGTTGCGGCAGGCGGGTTTGACGCAAAATTTTGCGACAATGCAAGGATGAGCAAGGGTGTCGTCCCATCCTGCACCCCTGGGATGCAGACCTCAGGCGACCGCCGATTGCGGGGGAGTGTCCGGTCTGCCGCCGCGTCGGGGCGATGCTGCCTGAAGCGCGCTGGCGTAACGCTCAGCCTTCGCATCGTAAAGTGCGCCGTCGGCTGCGCCCAGCGCAGCATCGCAACTCGTGCGGCCATCGTCGACGAGCCGGATACCAAAGGACGCGCCGATCGTGACCGGTCCGCAGGCCAGTTCGACGGGTAGAGCAAGGGCAACGGAAAGACGCTGGCAGGCCGCTGCTGCTTCCGGTGCGCCGAGGCCTGGCATGAGAATGGCGAATTCGTCGCCGCCAAGGCGGAAAAGCCTGTCGTCGCCGCGCGTGGATTGCTGCAGACGTTCGGCCACCACTTTCAGAAGTGCGTCCCCCATCGCATGTCCGTGTGTATCGTTGACGGCCTTGAAGCCATCGAGATCGAGGCAGACCACGGCAAGCGGCCCCTTGGCCGCCAGACCATCGTATTCCTCAAGCAACAGGGCGCGATTGGAAAGCCCGGTCAGGAAGTCATGGGTTGCGGCATGCCGCATCTGCCGTTCCTTGGCAACCAGAGCGCCGGCCGTCGTCTGCGACATCCTTAGAAGGAAGATGGCACCGGCCAGAAGAATGACGGCGACGGTGACGATCAGCGGCAGGGACCGATAGAGCGCATCGGTTGCGGGCTGCGGCGGACGCCAGGAGAGAACCTCGGTTTCTCCGGCAAGGCCGACGGCCACTTCCACGCGCGCCCGATCCGGGTCGACGGAAGTCTCGGTGCCGATACGGGCGTCATCCAGCATGAAGCGCGTCCCGAAGAAGCCGGGGAGGCTGCCGGCAATCGGCATGGCGGTGATCAGGATCGGAGACAGGTCGTGCTTCGGCTTGAATGTGGAAAAATCCGGCTGGAACAGCACTGCCGATAAAAGCACGGCATCCTGGCCGAGCACGTCGATGCGGCTTGTCGCGATCTGGTCGGGAATGCCGGGCTTCGGGTTCCTGCGCGCCTCTGCCTCGCGCGCCCGGACCTGGGCCACGAGCGATGCGGACTCCTGCACGATTGCATCTGTGCCACGTTTGAAGAATTCGCGGTCCTTCACCTCGTCTGCCGTGCGGGAATAGATCGTCTTGTCGGCGTGGTCGAGAACGGCGGTGAAGCGCGTGCGCGAGGTTCCGATCAAAGAGGCGCCGATATTGCGATCCGTCCATTCGAAATCGAACGTATTGTCGATCTTGTCGATCGCCTCGTCCCAGATCGTCCAGGAGGTCAGCGAGAACTCGATATCGGAGATCCAGAGCGCCACGTTGTGGCTGACCATGGTCTCCTGCGACTGCCGGGCTTCGGTGTCGATCCGGCTAATGCCAAAAAACGCGAAGGTCGCCATGCCGGCAACCAGCAGCGTCAGGCCGGCGATGATGGGACCGACAAGTCGGAAATGAGCAAATCGCATGATCGGTCGAACGAAAGTTGAGGATGACGACAGTCGGCTGGCGGGCTTTGCGCCGGATGATCGGCGACAGACGTTACATTCGGGTTATCAAATCCGAGGAATCATCGTCATAAACCAGCAGGAGAACCCCGGCCGGACAATGCGAAATAGCCATAGGCTGCCACGAAGGCGAGAACGATCACGCCGATGACGATCAGCTTCCGCAGCCATGGTGGAACCTGGCGGGGCGGCTTGGGCTTCTTCGGGCGCTGGAATTTGATGACATTGTCGGACATGGGGTCAGATTAGGACAGGGATTGTAAAGGAGAGCATAACGCCCAAGGCATTTTCCTTTTTACAATCCCTGAAGGATGCCCGGCTCAGCTCGTCTTGACGGTCCATCGCCATTCCATAATTCCTGCACGCCTTGATATTTCCTTTCAGCTTTGAAAGCTGGCTGAAAGCTTGCTCTGCTAATCCAGTCCCGTGCATATCGTTGGGGAGACGCGCTGGAGGGCGTGTCAGCGATAGTGCGAAGTCAAGGAGGACTTCCAATGCAATCCAAACGCCGCCTCGCGCGCGCCCTGTCCGTTTCCGCGCTTGCTCTCGCGGGCATGCTCTCGACCACCGCCATGTCGCATGCTGCCGACAAGATCACCATCATGGTCGGCGGTTATGAAAAGCAGATCTACCTGCCTGCCAAGCTTGCCGAAGCGCTCGGCTACTTCAAGGATGAAGGTCTCAACGTCGAATTGCTCAATGAAGCAGCCGGCGTCGATGCCGAAAACCAGCTTCTGGCCGGTGCCGTCCAGGGCGTCGTCGGCTTCTACGATCACTGCGTGGACCTGCAGGCCAAGGGCAAGTTCATCGAATCCGTCGTCCAGTTCAGCCAGGCGCCGGGCGAAGTCGAACTGGTTTCGACCAAGCATCCCGAAATCAAGTCCTTCGCCGATCTGAAGGGCAAGAACCTCGGCGTGACGGGTCTTGGTTCGTCGACCAACTTCCTGTCCCTCTACATGGCCTCCAAGGCCGGTCTCAAAGGTGGCGATGTCGTCACCATTCCGGTCGGTGCCGGCGGCACGTTCATCGCCGCCATGCAGCAGGATCAGATCCAGGCCGGCATGACGACGGAGCCGACGATCTCGCGCATGGTCAAGACCGGCGAAGCGTCGGTTCTCGTCGATCTGCGCACGGTCGATGCAACCCGTGCAGCGCTCGGCGGCACTTATCCTGCGGCATCGCTCTACATGGAAACCGCGTGGGTCGATGCTCACAAGGCGGATGTGCAGAAACTGGCCAATGCCTTCGTCAAGACGCTGAAGTTCATCGACACGCATTCGGCAGCAGACATCGCCGACAAGATGCCGAAAGACTTCTACGTCGGTGACAAGGAAGGCTATGTGAAGGCGCTCGAAGCCGGCAAGGGCATGTTCACCAAGGATGGTGTGATGCCGGAAGACGGCCCGAAGACGGTGCTCGCCGTGCTTGCGGAGTTCTCCAAGAACGTCAAGGGCAAACAGATCGACCTGTCGAAGACCTACACGTCGGACTTCGTCAAGCAGGCCATGTAAACACAATCGCGGCCGGCCAACACCCGCCGGCCGCACCCATTCCCTCCCGATCGATTTTGGACGCGTCACCCGAATGACGCCGAAAGGACGAACCATGCCCATGGATCAGGGCCGGTCCCCGGCCATCGAACTCATCAACGTGACGCGCCGTTTCGTGTCCCCCACCGGCAAGACCCTGACGGCCTTGCGCGATTTCAACATGACCGTCGAACGCGGCGAATTCGTCGCCGTCGTCGGCCCGACGGGCTGCGGCAAGTCGACGACGCTCAACCTTGTCACCGGGCTTGCCCGGCCGAGCGCCGGTGAAGTGCGCCTGATGGGCGGCCCGGTCTCCGGCATCGACCCGCGCGTCGGCTTCGCCTTCCAGAAGGATGCGCTCTTCCCGTGGAAGAACGTCATCGACAACGTCATGGCCGGCCCGCTCTTTCGCGGCAAGTCGAAGGCCGAAGCCGAGCGCATGGCCAAGGACTGGCTGGCCCGCGTCGGCCTGTCGAAGTTCCTGCATCACTATCCGCACCAGCTTTCCGGCGGTATGCGCAAGCGCGTCTCGCTGGCGCAGACCTTCATCAACGAGCCGGAAATCCTGCTGATGGACGAGCCCTTCTCGGCGCTCGACGTGCAGACCCGCACCGTCATGCATGAGGAGCTTCTGAAGCTCTGGGCAGAACGTCAGGCCTCCGTCGTCTTCGTCACCCATGATCTGGAAGAAGCAGTCGCCCTGGCCGACAAGGTCTATGTGCTGACGGCCGGCCCCGCGACCGTCAAATCCGTCTACAAGGTGGATCTGCCACGGCCGCGCGTCGTCTCGGAAATCCGCTACGACCAGCAATTCATCGATTACTGCAAGACCATCTGGGAAGACCTCCGTCAGGAAGTCGAGACCAGCTACCGCCGCGCCAGCGAAGCTGCGTGACAAGGAGGAGGATATCCAATGGCAAACATCGCAATGGAACCCGCCGCAGCGACATTCCGCCCCGGCACCAGTGACACGGAAATCGAAGCTGCCGCGCTGAGGACGATCAAGCGGCGCAAGCAGCTCGTGCTGTTCTGGCAGATCGCCATTCTGGTGATCGCGCTCGGTCTGTGGGAAATCTCCTCGCAGATGAACTGGATCGACCCGTTCTTCTATGCAAGCCCCAGCCTCGTTGCCGAGCGCCTCTATGATTGGGCCCTCAACGGCACGACCGAAGGCTCGCTCTGGTACAATCTCGGCATCACCATGGAAGAGGCGCTGATCGGCTTCTTTACCGGCTCGATTGCCGGGGTCGTCGTCGGCATCGGCCTTGGCCGCAATCAGATGCTGTCGGATATCCTGTCCGTCTATATCAAGGCGATCAACTCGATCCCGCGCGTCGTCCTCGCACCGATCTTCATCATGATCATGGGGCTTGGCCTTGCCTCCAAGGTGGCGCTTGCCTTCATCATGGTATTCTTCGTCGTCTTCGCCAACGCCTTCCAGGGGGTGCGTGAAGCAGACCGCGACATGATCGCCAATGCCCGCATCCTCGGCGCCTCCGACTGGCAGGTGACGCGTACAGTCATCGTTCCCTCGGCGATGAGCTGGATCTTTGCCAGCCTGCACGTCTCCTTCGGCTTTGCCATCATCGGCGCCATCGTCGGCGAGTTCGTCGGTGCCCGTTTCGGCATCGGCCAGCTGATTTCGATCGCCAAGGGCACGTTCGATGCGGCCGGCATGTTTGCCGCCATCGTGCTGGTCATGATCGTCACCCTGGTTGCCGAATATATCATGACGATGGTCGAAAACCGGCTTGCCAAGTGGCGCCCGCAGCAGGGCCTCGATACCCACTGAAATCGGGTCCTGCATCACTTTGAAAATCCGAAAGGGGGCAAACTGCCCCCTTTCCTGTTTTTTCGCCCCAGGGTTCCTGTCCGAAGGGTCGCGGGACGATCAATCGGTCGCTGCCGGCAGCGTCACCGTCACCACCAGCCCGCCGCCTTCGGCATCCTCCAGGGTTACCGATCCGCCGGCACCGACAACGACCTCGCGAACGATCGCAAGCCCGAGACCGCTGCCTTCCTGTTGCGTGCCGATCACCCGGTAGAACCGTTCGAAGACATGGTCTCGCTCGCTTTCGGGAATGCCCGGCCCGGTGTCGCGCACCGTCACCGTCACCTGTCCGTAGACAGTTGCGACCGAGACCGTCACTTCGCCCGGCGCCGGCGTATACCGCAGCGCATTATCGACGAGGTTGACGACCATCTCGCGCAGCATCGTCCCGTCCCCGACGACGACGGCGCCTGTATCTGCTTCGAGACCAAGGTCGATGCCACGGCGCAAGGCGTCCTCCGCATGCGCCTCCAGAACCTTGCGAGCGGTCGCCGCCATGTCGATATGTTCGGCCCGTGGCGCCCGGCTGCCCGGCTCGGCCCGCGTCAGCGTCAGGAGCTGTTCGGCCAGTCGCGAGAGCTGGCGCGTGCTGCGTGTCAAAGCCTGCAATGCTTCGGTGCGCCGCTCGGCATCGGTCTCGCGGGCGGCGAAGCTGGCTTGCGTTGCGAGAAGCGTCAACGGCGTACGCAGCTGATGGGCGGCGTTGGAGACAAAGCGGCGCTGCGAGGCCATCTGCCGCTCGATCCGCTGCATGTAATCGTTGAGCGCCAGAACCAGCGGCTTGATTTCGGTCTGCACCATGTCGGGATCGAAGGGTTCCAACCGCTCCCGCCGGCTGGCAAGCACGGCACCTCGCAGCTTCATCACCGGCGCAAGGCCGGCGCGCAGGCCGACGACCGTGACGATGCCGGCCATGACGACGAGGATCAGCTGGCTTTCGAAATCCGCCAGCAGCAGCCGGTGCCGCATGGCGCGGGCACCATTGTTGGTCACCGCCACCGTGACATTGATGCCGCCATCGTTTTCCAGTCCGACCAGCGGATGGTTGAGCATCAGCGCCCGGACGTTATGATCGTGAAACGAAAGGCCCTGGCCCTCCTGCTCCCTGCTCGGCGAGGGCAGGTCGGGATAGCCTGATATCAGTGTGCCCCAGGCGGTGATGACGCGGTAATAGACGTTGTCGCCTTGCCCCGTGTCGAACATTTCGAGTGCGGCCGGCGGGATATCGACTTCCACGTTGCCGCCGTCATCCACGCGAACGGCTTCTGCAATCATCCGGGCCGAGCCGAGCAGCATGTTGTCGGTGACGATATTGGCTGCCTCGCGCGCCCGCGACGTGCTGAAATAGAGGTTGAGGCACAAAACGCAGACGAGCGTTGCCGTCACCCAGGCCAGCAGTTGCGCGCGCAGGCTGTGCCTGAGGCCCGACCATAAGGCTTTGAGGGGCTTGAGCGCGCTCACGTCAGGTTGCCCGCAGCATATAGCCGAGGCCACGCAATGTGGCGATCTGCACGGAGGCGCCTTCCAGCTTCTTGCGGACGCGGTGGACATAGATCTCGATGGCGCTCGGATCGGTGTCGGCATCGAAGCCGAAGACACTGTCGGACAGCGCGGATTTGGTCACGGTCGTCCCGGCCTTCAGGATCAGGTATTCGAGCACGGAATGCTCACGCGGCGTCAGAGACAGAAGATTGCCCTTCAGCTCGAACTGTCGCGTCGTGCTGTTGAGAATGAGGTCCCCGACCGCGATTTGCGGACTTGCCAGATCGTGGCCGCGCCGGATGACGGCCCGCAGCCGGGCCTCGAGCTCCGCCAGTTCGAAGGGCTTTGCCAGATAGTCGTCGGCACCGGAATCGAGCCCGGCGACGCGGCCGTCGAGCGAGGCATTGGCGGTGAGAATGATGACCGGTGCCCGGCTGCCACTGCGCCGAAGCCGTTTCAGCAGGGTCATTCCGTCGATCTTGGGAATGGAGAGATCGAGGATGACGGCCGCATAGTCGGCCATCGCAATCAGATGCTCGCCCTCTTCGCCATCATGAGCCGTATCGACGGCATAACCTGCCTGATGCAGCGCCTTGGCCAGCCAATCGGCCAGCTCATGATTGTCCTCGACGATCAACAGCCGCATCTCACGCATTCCTCCCCGGTATCCCATAGGAGGATAAAGCTTTGCGGCGGCAAAGAAAATGCCGAAAAATCACGCGTCGGCCGCAGGTGCGTCGCCATCGGCGCGACATGTCGCGGCGGCACGGCAATCGCCAGTTTCAGAGAGGCGCCGGCTGTCAGACGTCGGGGCTGCAATCCGTTGCGCGTTTGGCGCAAACGGCGATATTATCCTCGTCCACGTCTAGAAATGCGATGCCGCCGCGTTCGAAGGCAAGCCGCAGCTGTGCTTCCGTTGCCCGATGCGCATCGTGGCGGCTGCCTTCATAATCACGGATCGTGCTACGCGACACGCCCGAACGGTCGGCCAGATCGGTCTGCGTCCAATCGAGCAGGCCGCGTGCGGCGCGACAGATCGCGGGCGTTAAAATCTTAGGCTGTGCTGCTTGACCCATCGTCAAATACTGCCCATATTGGTCAATAACAGCCATATATGTCATTACCGATCAAAATGCCAGAGATTGTTGGCAATGCTGCTTGAATCGGGAGCACGGGAGAGGACCGGAGCATTGGGATAACGTCAGGACCATATATTCTTCTCATCGTCCTGATGCTGCCTTTCGTCGGCAGCCTTGCATCCGTTTTCATGCTGGCGACCAAGTCGCGCGCGGTACCCTCCGCACTGGCTGGTGTCGTTGCCTTCATCGGCGTTGTCCTGACCGTATCGCTCTACCCGGCAATCGCCGGAGGCGATGTGCTGAAACTCGACGTCGCCTGGGTGCCGCAGCTCGGGCTCAATTTCACGCTGCGCCTTGATGGTTTCGCCTGGCTGTTTGCGGTCTTGATCTTCGGAATCGGCTTTCTCGTCGTGCTCTATGCACGTTATTACATGTCCGAGGACGACCCCGTCCCGCGCTTCTTCTCGTTTTTCCTTGCCTTCATGGGCGCCATGCTCGGCATTGTCCTGTCGGGCAATGTTATCCTTCTCTCGGTATTCTGGGAGATGACGAGCATCTTCTCCTTCCTGCTGATCAGCTATTGGCACGGCAATGCCGGTGCGCGCGACGGCGCCCGCATGGCGCTGACTGTTACCGGGATCGGCGGTTTCTGCCTGCTGATCGGCCTGCTTATTCTGGGCAACATCGTCGGCAGCTACGATCTCGACAAGATCCTCGTCTCCGGTGAAGCAATCCGCGCGCACACCCTCTATGTTCCAGCGCTCGTCTTCATCCTGCTCGGCGCACTTACGAAGAGTGCCCAGTTCCCGTTCCACTTCTGGCTGCCGAATGCGATGGCGGCGCCGACGCCGGTTTCCGCCTTCCTGCATTCGGCGACCATGGTGAAGGCCGGTGTGTTTCTTCTGGCGCGCCTGTCGCCGGCGCTGTCCGGTTCATACGAATGGTTCGTGCTGCTGGGAGCCGCGGGCATCATCACGCTGCTGCTCGGCGCCTATTTCGCCATGTTCCAGCAGGATCTGAAGGGCCTGCTGGCCTATTCGACAATCAGCCATCTCGGGCTGATCACCACGCTCTTGAGCCTTGGAAGCCCGCTTGCAACGGTGGCGGCCATCTTCCACATGGTCAACCACGCCACGTTCAAGGCCTCGCTGTTCATGGCGGCGGGGATTATCGACCACGAGACCGGCACGCGTGACATGCGGCGACTGAGCGGGCTCTATCGCTATCTGCCCGTCACCGGCACGCTTGCCATGGTGGCAAGTGCCGCGATGGCCGGCGTGCCGCTGTTGAACGGCTTTCTGTCGAAGGAAATGTTCTTCGCGGAGGCGGTCGAAACCCACGCGGACAGCATTCTCGATCGGATCCTGCCTTATGTGGCAACACTGGCCGGCGCCTTCAGCGTGGCCTATTCGCTGCGGTTCATCCACACGGTGTTCTTCGGCCCGAAGTCCAACGATCTGCCCAAGCCGTCGCCGCACGAGCCGCCGCGCTGGATGCGGTTCCCGATCGAGTTCCTGGTTGTCGTCTGCCTGATCGTCGGCATCGTTCCCTCACTCTCGATCGGCCCTTTTCTGCACACGGCCGTCGTCAGCGTTCTCGGCGATGCGACGCCGGACTACAGTCTGGCGATCTGGCACGGGGTCAATACGCCGCTGATCATGAGCGTGATTGCGCTTGTCGGCGGTTCCGCCCTCTACGTGGTTCTCGGCAAATATCTGTCGCGCTGCGACGACGGTCCGCCGGTCTTCCGGCGCTTGAGGGGCCAGCGTATCTTCGAGCGTATTCTCGTCGAGGTATCCTGGCACTGGGCGCGACTGGCCGAAAGGCGGCTCGGCACCCGCAAGCTGCAGCCGCAGCTGCGCTGGGTCGTGGCGACGGGTTTCCTCGCCGGCCTCCTGCCGCTCTATCTTTCGGGTTTCGAGACCCGTCCCTTTGTGCTGTCCGGCGTCGATCCGGTCTTTGCCGGGCTCTGGCTGATCGGCATATGCCTTGCAATCGGTACCGCCTATCTGGCGAAGTATCATCGTCTGGCATCGCTGATCATGCTTGGCGGCGTCGGCCTGATCGTCTGCATTTCCTTCCTGTGGCTGTCGGCGCCGGATCTGGCGATGACCCAGCTTCTGGTCGAGATCATCACCACCGTCCTCATTCTGCTTGGCCTGCGCTGGCTGCCGAAGCGCAGCGAACTGGTGGATGAGCAGATCACCTTCAGAGCCCGTTTCCGCCGATTTCGCGATCTGGCGCTCGCCGTTGCCTGCGGCATCGGGATGACTTTCATCTCCTATGCGGTGATGACGACGCCCGTGCCGGATGCGATTGCCAGCTATTTCCTGCAGAACGCCTATGTCCAGGGCGGCGGACGCAACGTCGTCAATGTCATTCTGGTCGATTTTCGTGGTTTCGACACGCTGGGCGAAATCACCGTTCTCGGCGTCGTCGCGCTCACCGTCTTTGCTCTTTTGCGCCGCTTCCGCCCGGCTGCCGAAGCCATGGCCATGCCGGAACAGCAGCGGATCCAGAACCGCTTCGACGAAGAGCGGCCGGAACGGTCTGCGGGCGATACGGTGCGTGACTACATGCTGGTGCCATCGGTCATCATGCAGTGGCTGTTCCCGATCATCATCACCTTCGCCGTCTATATCTTCATGCGCGGGCATGATCTTCCAGGCGGCGGGTTCTCGGCCGGCCTGACCCTGTCTATCGCATTCCTGCTGCAATATCTGGCCGGCGGCACCCGCTGGGCGGAGGATCGCATCCGTATCCTGCCGGTTCGCTGGATGGGGGCGGGGCTTGTCATCTCCACGTTGACGGGGATGGGTGCCTGGTTCCTCGGCTACCCGTTCCTCACCTCGCATTTTCAGTATGCCGAGATACCGCTGCTCGGCAAGATCCCGATGGCGTCTGCGCTGCTCTTCGATCTCGGTGTCTTCATGCTCGTCGTCGGCTCGACGGTCCTGATCCTCGTTGCCCTTGCGCACCAGTCGATCCGCATCAACCGCCTGCGCGTCGTCGAGGCGGAGAAGGCGAAGGAAAGCTGATGGAAATCATTCTCTCCATTGCGATCGGTGTGATGACCACATGCGGTGTGTGGCTGCTTCTGCGCCCGCGCACCTATCAGGTGATCATCGGGCTTTCGCTTCTCTCCTACGCGGTCAATCTCTTCATCTTCGGCGTCGGCGGTGTGAAGACCAATGTGCCGCCGATCCTCGACGAGGTTGGCAGCGCTGCCCATCTCGCCGATCCGGTGCCGCAGGCACTGGTGCTGACCGCGATCGTCATCGGTTTTGCGACGACGGCGCTCTTCCTCGTCGTCCTGCTCGCGTCTCGCGGCCTGACGGGTACCGACCATGTGGATGGAAGGAGCGACCGCAAATGATCGACTGGACCCATCACCTGATCATCGCGCCGATCCTCATTCCGCTCGTGGCAGCGGCGGTGCTGCTGTTCATCGATGAGCGCCAGAGGGTTGCCAAGGCCTTCGTCAGCCTCGCAGCCGTGCTGCTCCTCGGCGCCGCCGCGCTCATACTCTTCGGTATAGAGAGCGGGCCGAACGCCTTCGAGGGCGCCTATCTGCTGGGCAACTGGGCCTCGCCTTTCGGCATCGTGCTGGTGGTCGACGGGCTGTCGGCGATGATGGTGTTGCTGACCGCCATTCTGGCGCTTGCCTGCCTCGTCTATTCGCTCGCTCGCTGGCATGCGGTCGGCGCGCATTTCCATACGATGTTCCAGCTCCTGCTCATGGGGGCGAACGGCGCCTTCCTGACCGGCGATCTCTTCAATCTCTTCGTCTTCTTCGAAGTCATGCTGGCGGCATCCTACGGGCTTCTCCTGCACGGTTCGGGCGCGCTTCGCGTCAAGGCGGGCATGCATTATATCGCCATCAATCTGGCTGCCGCCCTCCTCTTCCTGATCGGCGTCAGCTTGATCTACGGCACGGCCGGCACGCTCAATATGGCGGATCTGGCGGCGCGCATTCCGAGCCTGGAGCCACGCCGGCTGATGCTGATGGAAGCCGGTGCCGGCGTGCTCGGCATCGCCTTCCTGATCAAGGCCGGTATGTGGCCGCTCTGCTTCTGGCTGCCGACGGCCTATAGTGCGGCTTCGGCACCGGTCGCCGGCATTTTCGCCATTTTGAGCAAGCTCGGCATCTATGTCATCCTGCGGTTGACGATGCTGTTGTTCGGCGAAGGCCCGGCCTCTGGTTTCGGTTCGACTGTGCTCCTCTATGGCGGCATCGCCACGCTCGTCTTCGGCACGATCGGCGTTCTCGCCTCCCAGGCGCTCGGCCGGCTTGCAGGTTTTTCGGTTCTCGTCTCCTCGGGCACGCTGCTCATGGTACTCGGCGTCAATGACGGAGCCGTATCGGCAGGCGCGCTTCTCTATCTCGTCAGCTCGACACTGACGATCAGCGCCTTTTTCCTGCTCATCGAACTGGTCGAGCGCGGCCAGGATGCCGGGGCAAACGTTCTGGCCGTCACCATGGAAGCCTATGGCGACGGGGAGGATGACGAGATCGAAGACGGCGATGGCGTTGCCATGCCCGGCACGATGGCGATCCTCGGGACATGCTTTGCAGCCTGCGGCATTCTTCTCTCCGGCCTGCCGCCGCTCTCCGGCTTCATCGCCAAGTTCGCCATGCTGTCGGCGATGCTGGGAACCGGATCGATCGGTGTGCCACCGACTGCCGCCGTCTGGGCGCTGAGCGTTCTTGTCATCGTCTCGGGCGTCGCGGCGCTGATCGCCATGACCCGCGTCGGTATCCGCACCTTCTGGACCTCGATCGAGGGAACCGTGCCGCGGGTGTTGGTGATCGAGATCGTGCCGGTGCTTTTCCTGCTTTTCATCACGCTGGGGCTCACCCTGCAGGCAGGGCCGGCCATGCAGTATATGGACACGACGATCCGCACGCTTTCAAATCCGAAGGCCTATATCGAGACCGTCCGTGGGGCGACGATCGTTCCAGGGCCAGACCATGCGCAACTGGGTGAAGGGAAGGGCGGCTGATGTTTCCCTATCCCATTCTGTTCGTCTCGCTGGTTCTGATGTGGCTGTTGCTCGGCGGCTTCACGCCCGGCCAGCTGGTGCTCGGCGTCATCGTTGCGGTCTTTGCTTCCTGGGCGATGGCATCTCTCAGACCGGAAAAGCCGCGCATCCGCAATATCCACCTGCTGCCGAAACTGTTCGTGATCGTGATGATCGACATCATCAAGTCGAACATTCATGTGGCGGGTGTCATCCTCCGAAGTGGTGCGAAACGCCACAATCCGGGTTTTCTCACCGTCTATCTCGATATCCGCAATGAATTCGCGCTGGCGGTGCTTGCGGTGGTGCTCACCAGCACGCCCGGCTCCGTCTGGCTGGAATATGACAGCAACGATAACAGCGTCCTCCTCCACGTGCTCGATATCGACAATGAGACAGTCTGGCGCGATACGATCAAGAACCGCTACGAGAGGCTTTTGATGGAGATCTTCACATGAGCACCATCATTCTCTTCACCGCCGTGTCACTGGCGCAGGTCCTGTTGGTCGTCGCGATTGCCGTTGCATCCGTCAGGATGTTCCGTGGTCCGCGGGCGCAGGACCGGATCATCGCGCTCGACACCGTCTATATCAACGCCATGCTGCTCATCGTCACCTTCGGCATCGGCACAGGGCGGGCGGTCTATTTCGAGGCGGCGCTGGTGATCGGCATGCTCGGCTTCGTCGCAAGCGTGGCGCTCGCAAAATTCCTGATGCGCGGGGAGGTGATCGAATGATCCAGTCTGCTTCCGACCTGCCGCTGTGGGCGGCAATCATCGTGGCATTCTTCGTGCTGGTCGGCGCCGTGCTTGCGCTGATCGGCGCGATCGGCTTTCTCAAGTTGCCGACCTTCTACGAGCGTATCCATGCGCCGGCCCTTGGCACCAGCTGGGGTGTCGGCGGTATCATGCTGGCATCCATCGTCTATTTCTCCGTCTCGTCGTCGCGGCTTGCCATCCACGAAATCCTGATCGGGCTTCTGGTGACGGTGACGACGCCGGTGACGTTCATGCTCCTGGCCCGTGCAGCCCTGCACCGCGACCGGGCTGAGGGAAACGGAGCGGTGCCGGAAAAACACCGCCCCGAATGACACGATAAGGCACGCCTCTTCAGAAAGGCCCGTGGCCTCCGATCAGAACTCCTGCCAGTCGTCCTTTGCGGCAATTGCCGCATTGCCGGATGAGAACCGTCGTGCCGTGTGTGCCACGACCCGCTTCGGTTCCGCGTATGTCGCGCGGGGGGCCGATCGGTAGCCGGAGGCGATATCCGCGCCGCCTGGCCGATTGTAAGCGGCAGCTCCCGACACATTGAACCGCGTCACGAGTTCGCGAAGCCGCTGCGCCTCGTCATTGAGCGTCATGCTGGCGGCAGTGGTCTCCTCGACCATCGCCGCATTCTGCTGCGTCACCTGGTCCATCTGGTTGACAGCCTGATTGACTTCCTTGAGGCCGACGGCCTGTTCGCTGGCGGATGCGGAAATCTGGCGGATCAGGCCGTTGATACCCATGACCTGCGCCGCGATCTTTTGCAGCGCCTCGCCGGCACGGCCGACGAGCTGGACACCTTCCTGCACTTGAACCGCAGACCCGTTGATCAACGACTTGATCTCCTTGGCGGCGCCAGCCGAACGCTGTGCAAGCTCGCGCACCTCCTGGGCAACGACAGCAAAGCCCTTGCCGGCCTCGCCGGCGCGGGCAGCCTCGACGCCGGCATTCAGCGCCAGAAGGTTGGTCTGGAAGGCGATCTCGTCGATCACGCCGATAATGCGCGACACTTCCGTCGATGATTGCGCGATGCCCTGCATCGAGCTCATCGCCTTGCGCACGACCTCGCCGGATTTCTCCGCATCCTCGCAGGCGGCGTTGACGCTGGTGGCGGCCGAGCGAGCGTTGTCGGCGCTCGAATTGACCTGTTCGGTGATCTCGTTCAGCGCAGCAGCGGTCTCTTCGAGGCTTGCAGCCTGCTGTTCCGTGCGCTTGGCAAGGTCGGCTGCGCTGTTGCTGATCTCGCCGGTGCCGGAACCGATATTGGCGATGCTGGTATTCATCGTTTCGATCGTCAGTTCGAGACTGTCGAGCGCGGCGTTGAAATCATGCTTCAGCTTGGCGTATTCGCCGGGGAATTCGTCGTCGATGCGATGGGTGAGGTTGCCGCGCGACAGTTCGGCAAGGCTCGCACCGACGATCGACACGATATGGCGCTGGAGCCGGGCCGCGCCCTGCCTCTCGCTTTCGGATTTGTTTCTTTCGCTTTCGGCAGCGTCGCGCTGGGTGTCCGCTTCGTGTTCCAGCCTTCTGCTGTCGGCGAGCTTGAAGCGGAAACCGTCCAGCGCCTTGGCCACGGAGCCGATTTCGTCGCTGCGGTCCTGCGCCGCGACGGGTATATCGTAACGGCCGTCGCTCAAGGTCTTCACGTCCGAAACGAGGCCACGAAGAGGCCGCTGAACGAGAGAACGAACGGCAAAGTAGAGCGCCAGAAGGACGGCACCAAGGACTGCAAGGCCGGTGATGACCATCACCATCGTCTGGGCGTTGACCGGGGCGCTGACCGCTGCATGCGGCACGTCGACCAGCACGACCCAGGTGGCGTTGACGCCCGGAACCGCGAAGGGATAGACGACGCGATCGAAGGTGTCCTGGCCGTCGAGGGTCAGGTTGCGCACGAGGCCGGGCTTCATGGAGGAGAGTGCGGCCTTCACCTCGGCCGACCCGGCGCCGTCATAGGGCTTGGCCATCAGCGAGGGGATCGGTGCAACGATCCAGTTGCCGTTCTGGGCAACCAGCGAAACGCGGCCGGATCCGAACGGATGCAGAGCCTGCAGTGTGTCGGTAAGCGACTTCAACGAGATATCCACGCCCTCGACGCCGATCATCTTGCCATGCGAGACCACCGGGTAGGCGATCGAGGTCAGGAGTGTCGGCACGTCGGTGCCTTCGGCGAGATAAGGCGCGGTGATCGCACCCTTGCCGCTTTCTGCGGCAAGCTTCCACCAGGCGGCCGTGTAGTCGTTGTCGAAGGTGGAGAACTGGATGGCGCCGTTTCTGTCCTTGGACCAATAGGGTGCGAATGCGCCCTTCTTGTTGGTGCCGAGTTCGAGATTGTCGGCAATCTCCGTGGTCTTGCCGTCGAACAGGCCGATCTGCTCGCAGAACCAGCTGCCGAACGCATAGGCGTTCTGTTCGAGATTGGCCTTCAGAATGTCGACGATACCCTTGCGGTCGAGCGTGCCTGCCTGATGAGCCCGGCCGACGACGCCGGACATCGAGCGCGCAGCGCCCGCCAGTTCACCGATGCTGCCGGCGATCTCGTTGGCAATGGATTTGGCTTCCAGATTGGCCTGATCCATCGTCAGCGTCTGAACGCGATCACGGGTCTGGTCGATGAGGAAAACGTTGGATGCGACCATCACCACCGCGATGGCAGCACCGGTGATGAGAATAAGCTTGGCGGCAAGTGATTTCATGCGAAGAACGGGCACGGCATATTCCCCCCAAATAGGAATGCACCGAAGAGCATCCTTCGCTTGCATCGGAAAACCGCCCGATCATGGGGCGATGGCAGATTTTGGCGGCCGGTCGTGACGATTACCGGCAATTCGCGGAACAATGTCGGTGATCATTTAAATTAGAATGAATCTCATCCGCCGGTTGCGGCTGCCAAAGATCCGCGCAAGGGCGTGCCGGCGACGGCCGCGACGACCCGCATGAAAAAAGCCGCGGGCATGACCCGCGGCTTTCCTATCGTCTTTGATCCGTTATGGCAGGATCAGTTCAGGCCGAGCGTGCCGCGCAGCGTGGACAGATCTTCGGCCAGCGTGTTGACCGGGCCGGCCAGCGCCTTGCGGTCGTCTTCGCTCAGCTTGTCGTAGGTCTCGTAGCCGTCCTTGGTCTTGTACTTGGCAAGAATGCCGTCGACGGTCTTGAAGTTGGTGTCGATCTTGGCGACGAGATCCGGATTTTCCTTCTTCACCAGCGGCTGGAGAAGATCGACGATCTTCTTGGCACCATCGACATTGGCCTGGAAGTCCCAAAGGTCGGTGTGGCTGTAGCGATCTTCCTCACCGGAGATCTTCGTGGCGGCCACTTCTTCCATCAGGGCGGCCGCGCCACCGACGACTTTTTCCGGCGGTACGGTCAGGTCCTTGACGCGGCCCTGAAGCTCGATGACATCGGCATAGAGCTTGTCGGCCAGCTTATCGAGGCCCTTGGTCGAGTTTTCCGCAAACAGGCCGTATTCGATACGGTGGAAGCCGGTGAAGTCTTCCGACTTTTCCGCCTGTTCGTGATCGTCGGCGCGGCTGTCAATCGAGCCATCGAGATCGGAGAAGAGTTCGGCGATCGGTTCGATCTTTTCATAGGTCACGCGGGTCGGGGCGTAGAGGGCCTTCGCCTTTGCCAGATCGCCGGCCTTGACGGCATCGGTGAACGCCTTGGTGTCCTTGGCAAGCTTGTCGAGGTTTTCCTGGACGTAGATCTTGTAGTCGGCGATCGGCTGCACGAGGTCGATTGGCGAAACGGCTGCGCTGGCAAGGTTCGCGCCGCCGAGAAGGGCTGCAGTCGAGGCCGCAGCAAGGAGAATGGAACGCATTTTTGTCATGGCGATCTCTCTGTTCGGTTGGAGATGGGACAGTGTGTCTCGTCGTCAGCCACGTGCATTTTTCGGCTCCGCAGTCATTAGAAGTGTTCTGGCGAGATAGTCGCTCTCGTCCTTGACGCCGGGCAGGGCGAAGAAATAGCCGCCGCCGACGGGCTTGATATATTCTTCCAGCGGCTCGCCGTTGAGCAGGGTCTGGACATGGATGAAACCCTTCTCCAGATCCGCCTGATAGGCGATGAAGAGCAGCCCCATGTCGAGCTGGCCGGATTTGGTCACGCCGTTCGAATAGTTGAACGGGCGCCGCAGGATGAGATTGGCATCTGATGCCGAGGTTCGCGGATTTGCGAGCCGGATATGCGCCGTCATCGGCGTCACCTTGCCGGCAGGGTCCTGATCATAGGCGGGAACGTCCGCCTCGATCTTTCCGTCGAAAGGTGCGCCCGTCGCCTTCATCCGGCCGATGATCGTTTCCTGCTCCTGCAGCGGCGTGCGATCCCAGCGTTCGACGAAATTGCGGATGATACGCACGGCCTGATAGCTGCCATGGGCGGCCCATTCCGGCTCGTCGCCGTCGGGCTGCACCCAGACGATCCGGTCCATCAGCGGGGTATCGGAGGAGTCCGGATTGGCTGAACCATCGCGAAAACCCAGATAATTGCGGGCACTTTCCTTTGGCATATGCGGATTGGGCGCACGCACCGGCACCGAGCCTTCCTGTTTCCAGCGCACCATCAGGAGATCCGGGGTGTTGCGGACGATGTCGCGCAGCGCGTGGATATTGGTGTCCGGCGTGTTGGAGCAGAACTGCATAACGAGGTCGCCGTGGCAGAGATCGCGCTCCAGCGCATCGTTTGGAAATTTCACCATCCGTTGCAGCCGCTTCGGCCGCGAGCGGGCAAGTCCGAACCTGTCGTCGAAAAGCGACGCCCCGACGGAGGTTGTGATCGTCAGGTTATCGGGCGGCACGACAGGGCCCAGAATGCCGCTGTCGGACGGCGGAAAACGCGGATCGAGATCCGGCGGCGTACCACCCTTCATCAGAAAAGCGGTGCGTTCGGTCAAAAGCCTGAAAAGGCGTTCGAGATCGGATGTCGTGCGTGCCAGAATATCGAAGGCGACCACGAGGCCTGCCGCCGGTCTGGGCGTCACGATGCCGGGCTGATATTGACCGTAGAACGGAATGGACTGGTCCAGCGTATCGCTCTCGGGCGCATTGGCAACCTGCGGACCGCTGCCGCCGGCATTTGCGTAGGCGTGGACGGGGCAGGCGGCGGTACCCGCGACAAGCCCGGCGGTGCTGACACCGGCGCCGATCAACCATCGCCGTCTGCCGGGTGAGGCCGGGGTCTCGTCATCATGCACTGTCTTGTCGTCGCTCATCCGTTTACTCCAAGCCCGTCCAAAAGCTTGCCGATGTCGGTCGCCAAGGCCGAAGCCTTCGCCTTCAGTTCCGCCTTGCCTGCACTCGAAACCGTATCGTAGCCGGCAAAGCCGTTACCGCTTCGATGTGTGTCAATTGCTGCCGTCAGATCGGCAAAATCCTTGTCGATCGATTGATAGATCGCGCCATTGGTCTTGATCGCACCCGGACGGATCAGGTCGGTCACTCGTCGCACGCCGACGAGCGTGGCCGCGAAGGTAGCAAGGTCGGTATGCGCATAGCGCTCTTCTTCCGTATCGGGGCCGGTGCTGGCAAAACGCTGCAGAACGCTTGCGGCGCCAGACAGCATATGCTCGGGAGAGACGCGAAGATCATGGATACGCTGGGAAAGCGCAGATGCATCCGTGTTGAGCTTGTCGGCAATGGGGGCAAGGCCATCAAGGCTGTTTTGCGCAAAGAGGCCGTATTCGATGCGGTGCAGACCGCTGAATGCCGGATCGCTCTCCTTCTTTTCGTAGTCGTTGGCGCGCGCGGCAAGGGCGGTGTCGAGGTCGGACAGCGGGCCGGCAACGGGGCCGAGATGGGCATAAGCTGTACGGGCCGGCTGATAGAGCGCCCGTGCCTCGTCCAGCTTGCCGGCCTTGATCGCATCGACCAGCGCCGATGCGGCCGCGGTAAACGAGCGCGTCTCGCCGGCAAGGTAGACCTTATATTCAGCCAGTCCACCGATGAAGGCGGTCAATGTCGGCGTGGCAGTGGCCGCGTCGGCCTCTGCCGAGGGCGTGACATGCAGCTTGCCGCGCGGATTGGACAGAAGCCCGCAGGTGATTTCGTAATCGCCGGGCTCCAGCCGCGCCGAAAGCGTTTGGGTAAAGCCGGGCGCGATATTTTCGCGCTCTTCGATGACCATGACGCCGTCGAGAATTTCCCATTCGACTGCGCGATCGGATTTGTTGACGATGTTGAAGGTGCGGCGCCCCGCCGGCACCGTCAGCTCCTGCGGATCGCAGGCACGCCCGGCAATTGTTACAGTCGTGGCGTTCTGCACATTGGCCTGCCCATCGCGATGAGCCGCGCGCGACGCGTAATAGAAAGCGCCGCCGGCTGCGATGACGAGAACCAGCGAAATGCCGATGCCCGCCTTCATCAGCGCCGGAGACAGGGGAAGAGGTGTCGATTGCTTGCCGGACATCAGGGACGATCGCTCTTCAACGGTTCGAGGTGGACTGGGCCGTGCGAGCGGCGTCCTGCGAGGGCGGCGACAGGTAGAAAATGATCGCGGCCGCGAGATAGACGAGGTAGGCGACGAGTTCGCTCACCGTCGGTGCGTCGATGTAACCGAAAATACCGCCAAGCGCCGAGCCGAGGGGGCTGTCGAGCGGCAGTCGGTCGCTGAAATCGAAGACGACCTGCTGGAAATGGTTCCACAGCCCGGCCTCGTGCAGCGCCTTTACCGCATTGGCGAGAATACCTGCCGCGACGACGAGGATGAACATGCTGGTCCAGCGGAAAAAGCGCCGCAGATCGAGCTTCAGGCCGCCAATATAGATGCCGTAGCCGACCGCAGCGGCAAGCAGCGTGCCAAGAAGCGCACCCAGGGGTGCCAGTGCCGTATCCGATTGCTGAAAGGTGGCGAGAAGAAAGAAAACCGATTCGAGTCCTTCGCGCACGACCGCAAGGAAAGCCATAGCCGCGAGCCCCAGACCGCTGCCATGGGATGCGAGCGCCGCATCGACGGAGTGGTGCAGTTCAGCCTTGATCGAACGGGCGGCCTTCCGCATCCAGAACACCATGGACGTCAGCACGCAGACGGCGACGATGCCGATCACCGCTTCGAACAGTTCCTGCATTTTCTGCGGAAACTCGGCCCGGACGAATTGCAGGCCGGCGCCGACGGCAAGCGAGAGCGCGATCGCAAGGAAGATCCCGATCCAGACGACCGGCATCCACTGGCTGCGTCCGCTCTGCGTCAGATAGCTGGCGATGATGCCGACGATCAGCGCCGCCTCGACCCCTTCGCGGAACATGATGAGAAAAGGTACGAGCATGGCAATCCTGTTCCCGGGCCGCGGCCCCCTCCAGATCGGGCAAGCCGAGAGCTAAAGCCTTCCTGATCTGCTCACCTTTTAGTCCGCCACCCGGCGGCCAACAAGCAACTTTTAGCAGAAACTTGTGAACTTGACTTCGTCACACCGGTTAAAAATTCAACCTTAAGAAGATTTTCAGCGAGGCTCGCGCCGGCCCAAGAGGTGGGGCGAAGGCCGGTCCCGCACCGGTTGAGGTGCTGTCGACAATCGGGCCCGCCTTTTCCACTAAAAGAGTAATGCATTAGTGGATTGCGGCATGCCGAAATGAATGCTATCGAGATGACAGGACATTCCTGGGAGGAGCGTTCCCGACATTGAGATGAAGGCCGGACACGTCACCGCACGTGCCGGCGGCCGTTCTGAGAACCGGCCCTCCTGTTCATTTTTCTGCGCCCTCGCGGGCGCCCTACGACTGGTTTCACTGTCTCGAGGAGGAAGAGCCATGGATTACCGAATAAATTCGTCAACAGACAGCAAGGCCGGTGGCGCGACGACCTCGTCTTCGAGCAGTCACGTCCGCTACTGGATGCTTGCGCTGATCATGCTGCTCTCGACGATTGCCTATGCCGACCGCTCCGTTCTATCGATCGCCGGATCGGGCATCCGCGACGAATTCGGCCTGACGCCGATCCAGCTCGGTTACATTCTCTCGGCTTTCAGCTGGGCCTATGTTCTCGGCCAGATCCCCGGCGGGCTTTTGCTCGACCGTTTCGGAACCCGCGCCGTCTATGGAACGACCGCGATCTTATGGTCGATCGCGACATTTGCCGTCGGCTTCGTCGGCGAACTGACGGCCGATGTAACAGCTGCCGTCGTCCTTCTTTTTGCGCTGCGGTTCGCTCTGGGCTTCATCGAGGCTCCCGGATTTCCAGCCAATGCGCGTCTGACGCTGATGTGGTTTCCGAAGGAGGAGCGCGGATTTCCCTCGGCAACTTTCTCCTCGGCATCGTATTTCGCCGTCGCGATCTTCTCGCCGCTGTCGGGGTATCTTGTTTCCAAACTCGGCTGGCCGGCGCCGTTCTTCCTGTTGGGTGTGGCCGGCGCCGTCGCTGCCGTCCTGTGGTTCGCTTTCATGCGGGAGCCGCGCCAGCATCCCAATGTCAGCAACAGCGAGCTGGATCACATCATGAAGGGTGGCGGTCTCATCGATATCGATGCGTCCAAAACCCGTTCCGAAGCCGGCCTTCCGTCCGGCGCCCTCATCAAGTCCTTGCTCAGCCGGCGGATGCTGTGGTGCGCCTATCTTGGCCAATACTGTGCCGTCGCGCTCAGCTATTTCTTCATCACGTGGTTCCCCATCTATCTGGTGAAGGATCGCGGGATGGATATCCTGAATGCCGGCTTTGCCGCCGTGGCGCCGTCGCTGTTCGGATTTGCCGGCGGTATCCTCGGCGGCTACCTCTCCGACCTTCTCGTCAAGCGGGGCTTCAGTCTCTCGCTTGCCCGCAAGATCCCGTTTGTCGGCGGAATGCTGCTTGCAACGACGCTCGTCTGTGCCGCCCTCACCGATAGCAATACGATGATCATCGCCATCATGACCTTCGCCTTTTTCGGCAAGGGGATCGCGGCCGGTGCCGGCACCTGGACACTGGTCAGCGACACCGCGCCGCGCGAGGCCGTCGGCTTTGCCGGCTCGATCTTCAACTGCGTCGGCAATATCGCAGGCATCGTCACGCCGATCATCTTCGGCTACATCGTTGCAGGGACCGGAAGCTATGAGATCGGACTTTTCTTCGTCGGCGGCCATTGTCTGATCGCCGCACTTCTCTACGCTTTCGTCATGGGGCCGATCGTCCGCGTCGAGGACAAGGCCGCGATATGAATGCCGCCGGATGAAGTGTCGTCTTACAAGCCGACCTTACAAAACCGACCATGAGCCGCCGGAAACGGCGGCTCAAGACCCGAACCAAGGATTGAGACGATGAGCGATATGACCGGCCGGATAAAGATCCTTCAATATGCACATTTGCCGGAGCCCATCCAGGCCGGTCTGGACGGGCTTTTCGATGTCACGCGGATGCCCGAAAGCGAAGCCGAACATATGGCATTCCTTGGCGAATATGGCAGCCAGTTTCGCGGCATCTGTGTCCGCCATGCGCATATCGATGCCGCGATGCTCGATCTCATGCCCAATCTGGAGGTGATCTCCAGCTACAGCGCCGGGCTCGACGGCATCGATATCGATGCGGCCAGGGCAAGAGGCATCGCGATATACAATACGTCCGAAATCCTCGCCGAGGACGTGGCCGATCTCGCCCTGGTGCTGGCGCTCTCGGTCACGCGCGGCACGATCCGCGGCCATGATTTCGTCCGGACCGGCGAATGGGAACGTTCGACCTTTCCGCTCGGACGCTCGATCCGCTCGCTCAATACCGGTGTCGTCGGCCTTGGCCATATCGGCGCTTCGGTCGCCCGTCGCTTCGCCGCGATGGGTGCGCCGCTTGCCTATTACGGCCCACGCAAGAAACCGGCCGATTATCGCTATTTCGACAAGGTCGAGGATCTGGCCGAGTGGGCCGATCTCTTGATCGTCACCTGCCCGGCAACGGATGAGACCTACCGGATGATCAATGCTGCCGTCCTTCAGAAACTTGGCCCCGGCGGCTTTCTCGTCAATGTCTCGCGTGGCACCGTGGTCGACGAGACGGCACTGATTGCAACGCTTGCGGCAGATGGCATTGCCGGCGCGGCTCTCGACGTTTTTGAGGCCGAACCGCAGGTGCCTGCGGCCCTGCGTTCCGATGCGAGAGTGGTGCTTTCGCCGCATATGGGCAGCGGCACGACCGAGACACGCAACCAGATGGGCGAACAGATGATCCAAGCGCTCGTCGCGTTCTTTTCAGAGCGCGGTGACGAGGCCCGGCTGCAGGCCTGATATACCCGAGCCAGCGCTGCCATTGGCAAATCACCGCTGAAGCATTACTACTTCGACACGTGCGAATTGAATGTGAAGGTGGAGTGAATTGCCGCGGGAAGCGCCGACAGTCAAGATGATCCGGTCCGATCTCGATCGGACGCGCCAGATCGCGCCGCAAATCCTCGAGCATCTGCGCGAACGGATTCTCTCGCTCGACCTCAGGCCTGGCACTCCGCTGTCGCGGGCCGAGTTGCAGCAGCAATTCGGCTCCAGCCAGACGCCGGTGCGCGATGCGCTGATGAAGCTCGAGGAAGAGGGGCTGGTCACGGTCTACCCGCAATATGCGACGCTGGTATCGAAGATCGACGTCGATCTCGCCCGCCAGGCGCATTTCATGCGCAGGGCAGTCGAGCAGGAAGCGGTTTTCACCATCGCCTCGTCGTCCGAGGCCAAGGCCGTCGGCGACCGTCTGGCGCTTGCCACCGAGACATTGGCCAAACTTTCCGAGACGACGCAGCAGGGTGCATTCTCCGATGCTGACCGCGCTTTCCACTGGATCATTTTCGAGGCGGCGCGGATCGAACATCTATGGCCGATCATCCGGCGTCACAGCGGCCATATCGATCGTCTGCGGCGTCTGGATCTTTCGGCTCATGGCAAGCAGCGCATCATCGATGCCCATGCCGAAATCGTCGATGCCGTGCGCTCCGGCAAACCGGAAACAGCGGAAATGGCGATGAAGCGGCATCTCTCGGGCACATTGTCCGCAATCGAGGAGATCGCCACGCAATTTCCCGATTATCTTCAGTTGCGCTGAGCCTGCGTTTCAGCGGGTATTGGAAAAAGCACGGCACCGATGGTGCCGTGCTTTTTTTGTCTGATCGAACGAACGTCTGCGATCAGCCGAGATCGTCCGGCAGGACGGCGGCCGGAATGTTCTGATAGCTCACCGGGCGCAGAAAGCGGCGGATCGACATGGTGCCGACGGAGGTTGCGCCGAAATTGGTGCTGGCCGGGTAGGGGCCGCCATGAACCATGGAATCCACCACTTCGACGCCGGTCGGAAAGCCGTTGACGAGAACGCGGCCGGCCTTGCGCTCCAGAACCGGTAGGAGCTTGCGGGCAAGCGCGGTGTCGCCATCGACCATCTGCATGGTCGCCGTCAACTGGCCTTCGAAACCCTTGGCAAGTTTGACCATGTCGTCGCCCGCCGAAACCCGCACGACGAGACCGAGCGGACCGAACACCTCTTCCGAAAGCGCATGATCTTCCATGAAGGCTTCCGCATCGACCTCGTAGAGGTTGGGTGAGCATTCGCGGCCATTACTCTCCGTCGTGTAGACGGCGCGCACCGAGTTGCGCTCGTCGAACCGGGCCTTGCCGTCGCGATAGGCGGATGCCATGCCGTTGGTCAACATCACCTGCGGGCCGACCTTCTTCAGCCCCTCGGCCGTGGCCGAGATGAACCGATCGCCGGCATCGCCCTTCGGCACGACGGCGATGCCAGGATTGGTGCAGAACTGGCCCGCGCCCATCGTAAGCGAGCCCGCCCAGCCGGCGCCCAGATCGGCCGCCTTCTCGTTGAGCGCCTCCGGCAGTACGAACATTGGATTGACCGAGCCGAGTTCGCCGAAGAACGGGATCGGCTCCGGCCGCTGGGCGCAAAGGTCGAACAGAGCCCGGCCACCGCCGAGAGAACCGGTGAAGCCGACCGCCTTGATGAATGGATGCTGCACCAGCGCATGACCGACATCGCGGCGACCACCCTGGATCAGCGAAAAGACGCCGGGATGAATACCGGTCTTCTTGATCGCGGCATCTATCGCTTCGGCGACGATCTCGCTGGTGCCGGGATGGGCTGAATGCGCCTTGACGACGACGGGGCAACCGGCCGCAAGGGCTGCGGCTGTGTCGCCACCGGCCGTCGAAAACGCGAGCGGGAAGTTCGAGGCGCCGAAGACGGCAACCGGGCCGATCGGCCGCTGCATCAGGCGCAGTTCCGGGCGGGGAGCCGGCTTGCGATCCGGCTGCTCGGCATCGTGACGACGGTCGAGATACTCGCCCTTGGCGATATGATCGGCAAAAAGGCGCAGCTGGCCCGTGGTGCGGCCGCGTTCACCCTGAAGGCGTGCGTGAGGCAGTCCCGTCTCGGCGCTGCCGATCTCGGTGATCGCCTCGCCGCGCGCCTCGATCTCGTCGGCGATGGCATTCAGAAAGGCGGCCCGCTCTGCGCGGGTGGAATAACCGTAGGTCCAGAATGCCTCCTCCGCCGCCTCGCAGGCACGGTTGACGAGATCGACATTGCCGACGGAAAACGAGAAGACCTCGCCATGCGCCGGTTCATTGTCGAACCTGTCCTTGGTCTCGGTCCACTCGCCCGCGATCAGGTGGCGTCCGTGCGGTTTGAAAGTCATCGAAAACTCCTTTTCCCATTTCGATAAGGCTTTGCGGGCTGAAGAGCCCGCGCCGCAAACCGGTCAGCGCCCGTTTTTCAGGCGCCAGGCTTCGTACTTCTCCTTGTACTCGTCCTTGGTCTGCGGATAGAGGCCGATAATAGCCTCGCCTGCCTTGACCTGTTCAAGCACAAAATCCTCGTAGCTCTCCATTCCCTGGCATTCCTCGGCGATTTCGTCGGCCAGATGCGCCGGAACCACCATAACGCCGTCACGGTCGCCCACCATCACGTCGCCGGGAAAGACGGCCACGTCGCCGCAGGAGATCGGCACATTGATATCCATCGCCTCATGCAGCGTCAGATTGGTCGGGGCCGAAGGGCGGGCGTGATAGGAGGGCATATCGAGCGCGCCGATGCCTGCCGCATCGCGGAAACCGCCGTCGGAGACGACACCGGCTGCCCCGCGCAGTGCAAGCCGGGTAATGAGGATCGAGCCGGCCGAGGCGGCGCGGGCATCCTTTCGGGCATCCATCACCAGCACATGACCGGGCGGGCAGGTTTCCATCGCCACCCGCTGCGGATGGTCGGCATTGCGAAAGACGGTGATCGGATTGCGGTCTTCGCGCGCCACGATATAGCGGAGCGTAAAGGCTTGCCCGACCATGGTTTCCGGCTTGGGAGAGACCGGCACGACGCCCTGGATGAACTGATTGCGCAGGCCGCGCTTGAAAAGCGCAGTGGCAATCGAGGCCGTCGAGATCTTCTTGAACTTGGCGCGCGTGGCGTCGGAGAGAACGTAGTCAGTCATCACTCACCTCAGAAAATATCGGGTTCGCCCGCGTTGCGGCCGAAATCGGTTTGCAGGAAGTCGAAATCGCAGCCCTGATCGGCCTGCGTCACATGACGGGAGAACATCCAGCCATAGCCGCGCTGGAAGCGCGGTTCCGGGGGCGTCCAGGACGCGCGACGGCGCTCGATCTCTTCCTTGTCGACGAGCATGTCGAGGCGGCGTGCCGGAAGGTCGAGCCGGACGATATCGCCAGTCTTCAGAAGCGCCAGCGGGCCGCCGACATAGCTCTCCGGCGAGACATGCAGCACGCAGGCACCGTAGGACGTGCCGGACATGCGCGCATCCGAGATCCGCAGCATGTCACGGTGGCCCTGTTTGATCAGCGCCTTTGGGATCGGCAGCATGCCCCATTCGGGAAAGCCGGGTCCGCCCTGCGGCCCGGCATTGCGCAGAACCAGAACATGATCGGGCGTGACGTCGAGATATTCGTCGTCGATCGCCTTCTTCATCTCCGGGTAGCTGTCGAAGACGAGCGCCGGGCCCTCGTGGACATGGTATTTCGGATCGCAGGCCGCCGGCTTGATGACGGCACCATCGGGACACAGATTGCCGCGAACGACGGCAAGCGAGCCTTGGTGGTAGACCGGGTTGGAGAGCGGCCTGATCACATCGTCATTGTAGACCTTGGCGCCTTGGAGGTTGTCGCCCATGGTCCGGCCGGTCACGGTCATGACGGTCAGGTCGAGGCGATCCTCGATCTGCTTCATCAGCGCGCGCAGGCCGCCGGCGTAGTAGAAATCCTCCATCAGGTAATCTTTTCCCGAGGGGCGAACATTGGCGATCAGCGGCGTGACGCGGCCGAGTTCGTCGAGATCGTCGAGGGTGAGCGCGACATCCGCGCGGCGCGCCATGGCGATCAGGTGGACGACGGCATTGGTGGAACAGCCGGTCGCCATGGCAACGATCGCGGCATTGCGGCATGCGCCATCGGTGATGATCTTGTTCGGCGTCAGGTCTTCCCAGACCATATCGACGATGCGCCGGCCGCAATCGGCGCCCATCCGCTGGTGATTGGAATCGACCGCCGGGATGGAAGAGGCGCCCGGAAGGGTCAGGCCCATGGCGTCGGCGATCGCGGTCATGGTCGATGCCGTGCCCATCGTCATGCAAGTGCCGGCCGAACGCGCGATGCCGCCCTGAACGCCGATCCATTCCTCATCCGAAATATTGCCGGCGCGGCGTTCGTCCCAGTATTTCCAGGCGTCGGAACCGGAGCCAAGGATTTTTCCGGCATAATTCCCACGCAGCATCGGGCCGGCCGGCAGGTAGATCATCGGCATGCCGGCCGAGATCGCGCCCATGACGAGGCCGGGCGTGGTCTTGTCGCAGCCGCCCATCAGCACCACGCCATCGAGCGGGTGCGACCGGATCATCTCTTCCGTCTCCATCGCCAGCATGTTGCGGTAGAGCATCGAGGTCGGCTTGGTGAAGCTCTCGTCCACGGAAAGCGACGGCATCTCGACCGGGAAACCGCCGGCCTGCAGGACGCCGCGCTTCACATCCTGGACACGCTCTTTGAAATGCGAATGACAGGTGTTGATTTCGGACCAGGTGTTGAGAATGCCGATCACCGGCTTGCCCTGGTATTCCTCGTCGGAATAGCCGAGCTGCATCATGCGGGACCGATGTCCGAAACTGCGCAGGTCGTCGGGGGCGTACCACCGGGCCGAGCGCAGGGTTTCAGGTGTCTTCTTCATTGTCGCTCCTCCTCACAAGCCTGTCCCGGCCGTTGCGGGAACGGCGGGTTTCATTTGCATCGAAAGGCTCGGCCGAGCCGTTGGCGAATGTCGCCAATCACGATGCAAAGGGCTTCTTGTGTACTAATGTTTTAGTGGTGGACTTGCAAGAGCTTGTTTGCCGGCGTCGAGTGCCGAGCCCCCCCCTGCAGGCGCGCCTCCTCGCGCGCCGAGGAGCAATAACGCACTAATGCATCATTGTGTCAATCAGTGCGCCGGCCCTCACACTGTCCGCCGCACAGGCGCAGCGGACGCCCGAATATATGGCCGTTGTCAGCAGACAATCGAAGCATGACCGGCAGAAATTGCATGCCGAGCCGGATTTTTATCTCGACAAGAAGATATCCGCCGGCCACCTGTCCGAAGCTGCCGAAGCTGCCGAAGCTGCCGAAGCTGCCGAAGCTGCCGAAGCTGCCGAAGCTGCCGAAGCTGCCGAAGCTGCCGAAGCTGCCGAAGCTGCCGAAGCTGCCGAAGCTGCCGAAGCTGCCGAAGCTGCCGAAGCTGCCGAAGCTGCCGAAGCTGCCGAAGCTGCCGAAGCTGCCGAAGCTGCCGAAGCTGCCGAAGCTGCCGAAGCTGCCGAAGCTGCCGAAGCTGCCGAAGCTGCCGAAGCTGCCGAAGCTGCCGAAGCTGCCGACGGCTCTGACAGCTAAACGGCGAGGAAGCCGCCGTCGACCGCAAGAACGGCGCCATTCACCATCGCCGTATCATCGGAGAGCAGCATGGCAATCGTTCTTGCCACATCGTCCACCTCGGCGAAGCGGCCGATCGGGTGACGCACCATCATCGGCGCGGACTTTTGCGGATCGCTCCAGGCCGCCAACGCAAGTTCCGTGAGCGTGATCGTCGGCGCGACCGCGTTGACGCGGATGCCATGGGGGCCGAATTCCTTGGCAAGCACGCGCGTCGCGCCCTCAAGGCCGGCCTTCGAGGCGGCATAGCAAAGATGCTCGGTAAAACCGCGATGGCCCGCAATCGAGGTGATGTTGACGATCGCGCCGCCGCCGCCGGCCGCCCTTCGTGCAAGGCCGAATTCCTGGCAGGCGATCAGCGCGGCGCGCAGGTTGATCCCCATGACGGCCTCATAGCCGGCATCGGTCATGTCGAAGCTGCTTTCCAGAACGTTGATCCCGGCGCTGTTGATGAGAAAATCCGCCGTTCCCGCTTGTGCCATTGCAGCCCGCGCCGCCTTGGCGTCGCCGAGATCGACGGTGATCGAGCGGCCGCCGATTTCAGCCTGCAGGCTCTCCAGATCGCTTGCCGTGCGGCTGAGCGCGATCACGTCTGCGCCCCGTTCGGCCATGATCTTGGCACAGGCCCGGCCGATCCCCTTGCCGGCACCGGTGATGATGACCGATTTCCCCGAAAACTGCATGTCCGTCTCCTCCCAGGCGTCAGGCTTTACGGCCCGTGACGCGTATTTCCGATGATCAGTGTTTTGTCGCGGCAATGAGCGGCGCAAGCTCGTGGCGCAGTTCTCGCGCCAGTGCCTGCAGTTTGAGAAATGCCTGATAGCGCGCTTCATGCAGAGCCCTGATCGGCCCGTCGGCCGGTGTTGCGCGCCCGGCCACCGCAGACATCGCGGGCATGGCGGCCTGAAGGTCGCCGTAGAGGCCGGATGCGACGGCGGCGAGCATGGCCGAGCCGAGCAGAACAGGCTCTGGGCTCGTGGTTATCTCGACCGGCAGGCCGGTAGCATCGGCGAGAATCTGTTGGGTCAGCGGATGCGTGCCGGCGCCACCCGAGACCGAAATGGTCGAGATCGGCACGCCGTTTGCGCTTTGCGTATCGATGATCTGGCGAAGTCCGTAGCCAAGCCCGCAAAGCCCGGCGACATAGAGTGCAACGAGGCTTTCCGTCCCGGTCTCCATGCCAAGACCGCCGATCAGTGCCCGCGCCGAGGGATCGGCAAATGGCGCGCGGTTGCCGAGAAATTCCGGAATGACATTGATCTGTCCGGCGATGAGCACGGCATCAGATGGCGCCGGCACCTCCTGCAAGGCACGATCGGCCAGCCATTGCGCCAGCCCCATGCCCGATGCCGCCGCAGCCTGTCTCGCCTTGTCGCTTGCCGGATGATGGGCAATGAGCTGATCGATCGCGGCGCCTGCCGCCGATTGGCCGCCTTCGTTCAACCAAAGACCCGGCACCATGGCCGAATAATAGGGACCCCAGACGCCCGGCACAAAGCTCTTCTCCCTCGTGCTCGTCATCGTGCAGGAGGACGTGCCAAAGACATAGCCGAGGCAGGCCGTGGCATCTTCGCCGCCGCCGCTCGCCGCCACTGTGCCGAGACCGCCTGCATGGGCGTCGATGAGGCCCGCGGCCACAGCGGTTCCCGGTCGCAATCCCAGGGCGGCGGCGGCGTCTGCCGTCAATCCGCCGCCGAGCGGCGTGCCGGGGTGGACGACGCTTTGGCCGATCCGCGCGAAGGCGTCATCGGCGAGGTCGCCAAGGCCGATCTGACGAAAATAGCTGGCATCCCAGCTCTCCTCATGGGCGAGATAGGTCCATTTGCAGGTGAGCGTGCAGGAGGAGCGATCCCGCGCGCCCGTCGCGCGAAATGTCAGGAAATCGGTCAGGTCGAAGAAGTCGCTTGCAGACGCGTAGATCTCCGGCAGGTTCTCCTTCAGCCAGAGAAGCTTCGGCGTCTCCATCTCCGGCGAGATGACGCCGCCGACATAATCGAGCACGCGATGGCCGCCGGAATTGATACGCTCCGCCTGCCCGATGGCGCGATGATCCATCCAGACAATGACGTCACGCTCGGGATGGCCGGGGTCTCCGACGCCGCCATCGGCGCCATACACGACCAGCGAGCAGGTGGCATCGAATCCGAGGCCGACGATCTCTTCCGGCGTCGCGGACGCTTTGGTCATCGCATTGCGGACGCTGTCGCAGACAGCGGCCCAGATTTCGGCGCTCGACTGCTCCACATGGCCATGGTCGTTGCGGAAAAGCGTGATGTCGTGCTTGGCCGATGCGATAAGCGTGCCGGCGCGATCGAAGACGCCTGCGCGTGCCGAGCCGGTGCCGACATCGATGCCGATGAGATATTCTGCCATGGGATCGTCCACCTTGCCTGCCATCGTTGCGCCGGGCCGAAAGAATTGTGCCTTGGCCCGGCGTGATACCGTCTGCGATCAGACGCGGTCGAAAATTGGTCGGCAGCACCAGCATGTCGCGGATGGTGACGTTGCGATTGCGGGTGAGGATGTATTCCACAGCGTCCGCCACTTCGCTTGGGTCGATCAGACTGCCGGATTCCTTGGCCTTGCGCAGGTTCTCTTCCGGCCAGTCCGCGAGAAGGGCCGAAACCACCGGGCCCGGTGAAACCTGCGAGACGCGCACGCCATGCGGGATCATCTGCCGGCGCATCGTCTGCACGAAGCAGTTGATCGCCCATTTCGAGCCGGCATAGACCGGTTCCCAATAGGTCGGGAAATGGCCGGCGATCGAGCAGGTCACGACGATATCGCCGGTCTTGCGGGCGCTCATATGGGGAACCACGGCATGGACGTTCTTCATCACGGCGTTGACGTTGAGGTTCAGCATCTTGTCGATGGCTTCAGCCGTCGTTTCTGTGAGGTCGCCGCCGATATAGGTGCCGGCATTGCAGTAGAGAATGTCGATGTGATCGACCTTTTTCAGGATCTCCGGCACCATGGCGGCGCAGCTTTCCGGATCGAGAAGGTTGGTCACCTGGGCGATTGCCTTGTCGCCGAATTTTGCCACCAGCTCGTCGAGGCTCTTCTCGTTCCAGTCGACCATGACCACGGTCGCTCCGATGGAGAGCAGTTTTTCCGTGGTGGCAAGACCGATGCCCGAGGCGGCGCCAGTGATGACTGCAATCTTGCCTTCCAGCGATTGCGACATGGGTGTTCTCCTTTGATGTCTCTCTTTGGAAATGGTTGACGTGTTCAGCGCCATTCACGGGCGATGTAGATGGCGAGAAGGATGATGAAGCCGCGGATGATGTCCTGCAGGTAGGGGTTGATCCCCATAAGGTTGAGGCCGTTGTTGAGGATGCCGAGAAGCACGGCGCCGATCAGGGTTCCGAGGATCAGCCCGCGACCGCCGGCAATCGCCGTGCCGCCGAGAACGACGGCCGCGATTGCGTCGAGTTCGAAGCCGACGCCGGCATTCGGCTGGCCCGACATCAGGCGTCCGGTGAGGATGATCGCGGCGATGCTGGCGGTAATGCCGGAGATCACGTAGACCGCAAGCTTGATCCGGCCAGTCTTGACGCCGGAAAGCTTTGCTGCCGTCTCGTTGCCGCCGATCGCGTAGACGTGCCGGCCGAACGGGGTCCTTTCGAGGAGAACCCAGGCGACTGCATAGACGACGACCATGAGGATCACCGGAACCGGGATGATGCCGATACGTCCAACGCCGAACCACGAGATCCACGATGGCAGGCCGGAAATTGGATATCCGCCGGAGTAGATGAGGCCGGCACCGCGGGCGATGCCCATCGTCGCGAGCGTCACGATGATCGCCGGCATCCGCCCCCAGGCGACGAGAAGGCCATTGAACAGGCCGAGCCCGATACCGATGCCGACGCCGGCCAGAATTCCGAGCCAGCCCGGTACGCCGAAATTCACCATCAGCCCGGCCGCCATCGTGCCGGCCAGCGCCATGACGGCGCCGACCGAGAGGTCGATGCCGCCGGTCAGGATGACGAAGGTCATGCCGACGGCGAGCACTGCGACGATCGAGACCTGCCGCAGCACGTTCAAAATGTTCGATACCGAGAAGAAATTGTCGGACGCAAAGCCCATCAGGATCGAGACGACGATCAGGCCGGCGAGCGGCAGGGCGAGGGGCGAGCGGATCGCCGATTTCCAAAAAGGTATGCCGGCGCTTTTTGCCCGGACTTCGGTAGCAATTCCCGCATCATGCGACATGTCTGGTCCTCCCCGTCGTTGCGTGGGTCATGATTTCCTCCGAAGTGATGGCGTCGCCCTCGATCGTCGCGACGATACCGCCGGACCTGAAGACGCAGACCCGGTCGGACATGCCGATCACTTCCGGCAGTTCCGAGGAAATCATGATGATCGAGTAGCCCCTGGCGGTGAATTCGCGCATGAGCTGGTAGATTTCGGTCTTGGCGCCGACATCGATGCCGCGTGTCGGCTCGTCGAAGATCAGCACCTTCATCTGGTGATTGATCCAGCGGGCGATGACGACCTTCTGCTGGTTGCCGCCCGAGAGCGTATCGACTCTTACCTGCGGCCCCGGCGCCTTCACCCGCACCTGGTCCATGGCCGTCTGGGTATCCTCCAGTTCCTTGCGCTGGTTGATGAAGAAATGGCCGAACAGGTATTTTCCGTAGTTGTTGAGCGAGACGTTCTGCAGGATCGAGAAACTGGTGATCAGCCCCTCGTCCTTGCGGCTTTCGGGCAAAAGACCGATGCCCTGCGCCAGCGCCTCGGACGGATCGGCAAAGCGGGTCTCGATGCCGTTGAGCTTCAGTTTGCAGCGGCCGCCGTGATAGGCGCCGAGCATGGAAAGCGCGGTCTCCGTGCGGCCGGAACCGACGAGGCCGGCAAAGCCGAGGATTTCGCCCGATCGCAGCGTGAAGCTCGAGACAGGCTTGCCCTTGGCGATCTGCACTTCCTCGACGTCGAGAACGATAGGAGCTGCCGTATCGATGGTCGGTTTTGGCGGAAAGCTGTTCTCGATCCTCCGGCCGACCATCATTTCGACGAGCCGCGCCTGATCGACGTCGCTGACAGCGCAGGAGCCGACGAGCTCGCCATCGCGCAGCACGGTGATATGGTCGCAGATCTCGAAGATCTCTTCCAGATGGTGGGAGATGAAGATGATCGCGACGCCTTGGCTGCGCAGACCGCGCATGACCTTGAAGAGATGTTCCACCTCGGCCGGCGTCAGCGTCGCCGTTGGTTCGTCGAGCACGAGAATGCGCGCTTCAAGCGCCAGCGCCTTGGCAATCTCGACAAATTGCTGCTCGGCGATGGACAGCGAGCGCACCGGGACGGTGAGCGGAATATCGATACCGAGCAGTGCCATGATCTCGGCCGCGCGTTCGCGCATCGCCGCACGCTTGGTCAGCCCGAAGGCGTTCTTCATCTCGCGCGCGAGAAACATGTTCTCGACGGCGCTGAGATAAGGCACCAGCGAGAATTCCTGGAAGACGACGCCGATGCCGCTGTCGATCGCCTCGTTGTAATCCGAAAAGCGGCGTGGTTGGCCGTTCAGCCTGATCTCGCCCTCGCTCGGCTGCAGGATCCCGCACAGGATCTTCATCAATGTCGATTTGCCGGCGCCGTTTTCGCCCAGAAGCGCATGCACCTCACCGGCGCGCACCTCAAGATCGACGCCGTGCAGGACGGCAATCTTGCCGAAGCTCTTCTTGATCCCGCTCAGTTCGAGCATTGTTTCCTCCCGCTTTTGTCTTGCTCCAAATTGCCCCCGCCCGAAGGCAGGGGCACGCTTGGGAGGCGTTACCAGCTGAAGCCCTTGGCATTGTCCTTGGTGACCGGCTTCACATCGATCGGCACTTCCTTCGGCACGACGCGGGCACCCCATTTGTGGGCCAGCGCCATTGCGAGGCCGACACGGATCTGGTCGCGCGGGAACTGTGCCGTCGTTTCGATGAAGGGCGTGCCGTCGGCGATCGCTTCTACCGCTTCCGGTGCGCCATCGACCGAGGTGAGCTTGATATCCTTGCCGGAGCCCTGGATGGCGGCGAGCGCGCCCATGGCACCGCCGTCATTGACCGAGAAGATACCCTTCAGGTTCGGATGCGACTGGATCATGTTTTCCACGACGCCCAGCGCCACAGAGCGGTCCTGCCGACCGTTCTGCGTATCGACGAGCTTGATGCCCTTGGCTTCGGCAAGCGCTTCCTTGCACCCCTCGACGCGCTGCAGGATCGGGATGACCGGAATGCCGTCGAGGATCGCGACCTCGCCCTGGCCATTGAGCGACTTTGCCAGGTACTGGCATGCCTGATAGCCGGCATCCTTGTTTTTGGACCCGACGAACGTATCGACCGGCCCCTTGGCATTGGCGTCGACGGCAACGACGATGACGCCTTGATCCTTCGCCATCTTCACGGCCGATTCCACGCCGGCGCTGTCGGTCGGGTTCAAAAGCAGGATATCGATCTTCTGCTGCAGCATGTCCTCGACGTCGGAGATCTGCTTGGCAACGTCATGGCCCGCATCCGTGACGATCACCTGGGCGCCGAGCGACTTTGCCGCCTCGTCGAGCGCTTCCTTCATCGACACGAAATATGGGTTGTTCATTTCCTGGAACGTCATGCCGATCTTCAGCTTGCCATCCTGCGCAAATGCCGGTGCGGCCGCCGAAAGCGCGATCGCCGCGGCCGAAAGCGCGAGCAATTTCTTCATTCCGTTCTTCCTCATCCCGATCATCCTCATTTCAGTCTTCCTCCCGAAGATCCCTGCAGGCAAAGCCTGCCCGTTTCCGGAAAGCGCGATTGCCTTCCGAATTGAAGTGCGCCCACTTCAGGGCGTTATGCGGCATGTCGTCTATTCCGCGGCCTTGAACACTCCGTTGGCAGCAAAGGTCGCGCGAAATTGCGATGGCGACATTCCCTTCAGCTTTTGGAAATGCCGGTTGAAATTCGACAGGTTCGAAAACCCGGTCTCGTAGCAGATCTCCGCAACCTTGATCTCCGGACGGGTCAGGAGCGTCAGGCAGGCAAGATCGATCCGCAACTGGTTCTTGTAGCGCACCAGCGTCGTGCCGGTGTGGCGTTTGAAGGCGCGCGAAAATGTACTGGTGCTCTGGCCGACCATCTCCGCCAGCGCGCCTTCATCGATATCGTCCGTCAGGTTCTCGCGCAGATAGGCGATAGCCCTGTTGATGCCGCTCTCGTTGATATTCGAGAGATCAAGTTCGTAGCTCAGGCTCGCCAGCACTTCCGGCTCCCGCGCGTTGGCGACCACATCGAGGATCTGGTAGAAGAGCGACAGCCGTGCGAGCCCGCGCGCCTCGATCGCCCGTTCCATCAGCGGCCGCACCACATCGCTCGTTGCCTTGTCGAAAAGCAGGCCGCGATGGCTGCGCTTCAGAAGCGGCGCGACCGCATCCATTTCAGCCATGCCGGCAATGCAGCTTTCGATGAAGCTCTCGGGGAACTGGATGACAAGAGAGCGCGTCGGCACGACTTCGCCGGGCTCGATCTCGGATATCCAGTTCTGCGGGAGGTTGGGGCCGGTAACGACCAATTGGCCCGGCTCGAAGCGGCCGATATGATCGCCAATGTAGAAGCGGCCGGAGGTCGCGACGACGAGGTGGATCTCGTATTCAGGGTGATAGTGCCAGCGAACCGTGCGGAACGGATAGCCGTGCATCCACGCTGCAAAGGATTCACCCTTGCGAATATGCACCAGTTCCAGATCGGGTTGCATGGTCGCTCCTCCCAACGAGCGCATACGTCTCGACAAAATCTGCAAACCTCCGACTTCGCAGATCTCATCTTGGAAACGATCATAGTCCCTATTTTACAGGGAATTCTACCTCACCGAATGGAAATGGATGATACTTTTTTGCAATCGGTGGCATGCTGCATTGCAGCGTTCTCATCCTGCAGTTTTGGTCTGTGTCCGGCTGCGGCGGGCGAGAAAAATCCGCACATACAAACAACGCTTCCCTTGTTAGGTAGCGTTGTTTGTATGCGGAATATTGAAGTAATCGGCCTGCTGAAAGAACCGGCAGGGCCTCTCAGGCGATACCTGTCAGGCGCTCGCCTTCGTCTTCAGCTCCAGCCGGCGGCGATGCAGCACCGGCTCGGTGTAGCCGTTCGGCTGCTGGCGGCCCTTGAGCACGAGATCGAGAGCGGCGTGAAACGCGATCGACCCGTCGAAATTTCCAGCCATCGGATGATAGAGCGGATCGCCGGCATTCTGGCCGTCGACGACTTTGGCCATGCGCTTCATCGTCTCGAGAATCTGCTCCTGGCTGACGAGCTTGTGGTGCAGCCAGTTGGCCATGTGCTGGGCCGAGATGCGCAGGGTCGCACGGTCTTCCATCAGGCCGACATTGTTGATGTCCGGCACCTTGGAGCAGCCGACGCCCTGATCGATCCAGCGTACGACGTAACCGAGAATGCCCTGTGCATTGTTGTCGAGCTCGCGCTGGATCTCTTCCGGCGTCCAGTTCGGCCGAGGTGCGACCGGCACGGAGAGAATGTCGGACAGTTTTGCGCGCGGGCGGGTCGTCAGGCCCTTCTGGACCTCGGCGACATCCACCTTGTGATAATGCGTGGCGTGCAGCGTGGCGGCGGTCGGCGAGGGAACCCAGGCGGTGTTGGCGCCGGCCTTTGGGTGCCCGATCTTCTGTTCCAGCATCGCCGCCATCAGGTCCGGCATGGCCCACATGCCCTTGCCGATCTGCGCGTGGCCGGAAAGCCCGCATTCGAGCCCGATATCGACGTTCCAGTTCTCGTAGGCTGCGATCCATGCAGCCTGTTTCATGTCGCCCTTGCGGATCATCGGGCCGGCTTCCATCGAGGTATGGATCTCGTCGCCGGTGCGATCGAGGAAGCCGGTGTTGATGAACACGACCCGGTTCCTGGCGACGCGGATACATTCCTTGAGGTTCACCGTCGTGCGGCGCTCCTCGTCCATGATCCCCATCTTTATCGTGTTTTCGGCAAGACCAAGCGCGGCTTCGACCCGCGAAAAGATCTCGCAGGCGAAAGCCACCTCTTCCGGACCATGCATCTTCGGTTTGACCACATAGATCGAGCCCTCGACCGAATTCTGCCGGCGGCCTTGCGGACCGCCGGGGCGGCCGACATCGTTGATGGCGATCAGCGCCGTGACCATCGCATCCATGATGCCTTCCGGCACTTCGTGGCCATCGCGGTCGAGGATGGCCGGATTGGTCATCAGGTGGCCGACATTGCGCACCAGCATCAGCGAGCGGCGGCGAAGCGTGGCCGCCGCACCGTTTGCGGCCGTGTAGGTCGTGTCGGGGTTCAGCGCGCGGGTGAAGGTGGTGGTGCCCTTCCGGATCTCTTCCGTCAGGTCGCCCTTCATGAGACCGAGCCAGTTGCGATAGACGACGACCTTGTCCTCGGCATCGACGGCCGCGACCGAATCCTCGCAATCCATGATCGTGGTGATCGCCGATTCCATCAGGACGTCGGAAATATGGGCGGGATCGGCCTTGCCGATCGCAGTCGTCGCGTCGATGACGATCTCGACATGCAGGTTGTTCTTGACCAGTACGACACGCTCTGGCGCATCGGCGCTGCCGACATGGCCGGCAAACTGCGAAGGGTCGGAAAGGCCGGTCACGGTTCCCTCGGAAAGCGTCGCAAAGAGCGATCCCTGATCGATGCGCAGCGAAGCGATATCGGCCCAGCTTGCGCCTGACAGCGGCGCGGACCGATCAAGAAAATCGCGCACCCAGGCGATGACCTTGGCGCCGCGTACGGGATTGTAGCCCTTGAGCCTCTCCGCGCCATCGTCTTCAGCAATCGCATCGGTTCCGTAGAGCGCATCGTAGAGCGAGCCCCAGCGGGCGTTTGCGGCATTCAGCGCATAACGGGCGTTCATGACGGGAACGACGAGCTGCGGTCCGGCGATCGACGCGATCTCGGCATCGACGCGGTCGGTAGAGACCTTGAAGTCGGGCCCTTCGGTCAGAAGGTAGCCGATCTCGCGCAGGAAGGCCTGATAGGCCTCGCCGTCGATCGGCGCGCCGTGTCTGCGATACCAGTCGTCGAGCTGTTCCTGAAACGCATCCCGCTTGGCAAGAAGCGCGCGGTTCTTCGGCGCGAGGTCATGCACGATTGCCGAAAACGCCGCAAAGAAGGCCTCAGCATCCACGCCGGTACCCGGCAGTGCCTCGGATGCCAGGAAATCGTAAAGCCGTGTGTCGATCGACAGGCCGTTCTTTTCAATGTGCGTCATTCAAGCCTCCACTTTATGTGAACGTCATTTCATACGGGCGTCCGTTTGCTGCAAGCGAAAAGACGCCAATCTTCACCTATTAAATAGCGATCCGCGGCACTTTCCGATGCTGACGATCTGTTGCCTCATGATGTCAGACGGTCGAGCCGCAGCCTGTGGCACTCGTCGGTCAGGCGTGACACGGTGAGGTAGACGGCAGCAACGCTGCTGGCAACGCCGCTTGCCGAGAGGAGAAGCATCAGGAAGATCTGGTATTTCGCAGCTTCGAACGGGTCCTGGCCTGCCAGGATCTGGCCGCTCATGATGCCCGGCATGGTGATGATGCCGGCGCCCACCATCTGGTTCATCACCGGCAGGGTGCCGGCCCGCACCGCGCGCTTGATGAGTGGTGAAAACGCTTGCCATCGGGTCGCGCCAAGCGCCAGTTGCGCCTCAACCGCGCTCCGCTCGCCAATGATGTTGGAAAGAAGCCCGTTCAGCGAGACGCTGGCCGAGTTCATCGCCGTGCCGAGGATAATGCCGGCGATCGGTATGGCATGCGATGGCTGTAGCCAGTCTTTCGTGCCGAGCACCGTGATCAGCGCGAAGATCGACACGAATGTCGTCGACAGCGAAATGGACGCGCTGCTGACGAGGATCTGCCATGGGCCGCGAAGCCTGCCGCCCTGACGAGCGCCGACTTCGTGGCTGGCGGCCGCCAGCATGGCGATGAAAATCAGGACGGTCAGCCACGGAAGGTTCTGCGAGAACACGAAGCGCAGCAGGGTGCCCACCAGAAGCAGCTGGACGATCATGCGGATGATCGACCACACCAGGGCCCGGTGGAAACCGAGCGAGAGCAGGATGGACAGCGAACTTGCCGCCAGGGCAAGCAGAACAGCGATGGCGAGTTCGAGCGGTGACAGGGCGATCATGGCTGGTCCCGTTTTACGATCGTGATCTGCGCATCGGCGAGGCGTTCGGCCTGCGCGTCGTTATGGGTCACCACCAGCAGTCCGATATTTTGCTGCTTGAAATCCATCAGCACATCCTCGACCAGCGTAGTCGTCTCCTGGTCGAGCGCCGATGTCGGCTCATCGAGCAGCAGGAAGGAGGGTTTCTTTGTCAGGGCGCGGATGAGGGCCATCCGCTGACGCTCGCCGGACGACAGTTGATGCGGCATGAGGCCGAGTTTCTCGGTGTCCAGTCGCATACGCGCCATCAGGGGCAGCGCGTCATCGATATTGCCGAAATGGTCCGCAACGGTCGGAGCCCACCAGCCGGCGTCCGATGCGACGAACATCACGTCGCTTCGCCATTCCGGCGCGGCAAAGGATTGCTGCGGCTTGCCATCGAAGGCGATCCGGCCATCGTGCGTATCGAGATCGGCGATCTTGCGCAGTAACGTCGTCTTTCCGACGCCGGACGGCCCGCGAATGACGATGCACTGACCACCTGCCAGATCGAATTGAATGGCATTGGTGATCGCAGATGCTGGAAAATCGACGGATAACCTGTGTTGAGTTTGCAAATCGTCACCTTGATAAGCCTTTGCGGAACAGTGCCGCGCGGGTTTCGCAGACCTATAGAAATGGCTCCTGTACCGCAATCATTGATCCGGCTCGCGTCGTCCAGAGGATATTGCCACACCTACCTGCGACTATACGTCCATGGGAAGCATCAGATCTTCACTGGACAGCTGCCGCAAGGTTTGCTGGTTTCTCCGACCACCCGTTGCGCACGCGCTTCGGGATGAGGACAAGGGTGAACAGGGGACCGGCACAGCCGGAACGAACAATGGGATTGAAAATCGGATCCCCCAAGGAGCGTTCTCCTGGGGAATCACGCGTGGCCATGACGCCGGAGAGCGCATCGCAGCTCCAGAAGCTCGGCTACGACTGTTTGATAGAGACGGGTGCCGGCGTGAAGGCCGGTTTCACCGACGACGCATACCGTAAGTATGGGGTTACGGTCGTCGATGGCGAAGCGGAGCTTTATGCCGCAGCCGATGTGGTCGCGAAGGTGCGCCCGCCGGAATCGGCTGAGATCGACCGGCTGCGCCAGGGCCAGACGCTGATCTCCTTCTTCTATCCGGGTCAGAACAAGGAACTGCTCGAAGCCGCCAAGGCGAAAAGCGCCAATGTGATCGCCATGGACATGGTGCCGCGCATCTCGCGCGCCCAGAAGATGGACGCCCTGTCGTCTATGGCCAATATCGCCGGCTATCGTGCCGTCATCGAGGCAGGCAGCAATTTCGGCCGCTTCTTCACCGGTCAGGTGACCGCCGCCGGCAAGGTGCCGCCGGCCAAGGTTCTGGTCATCGGCGCCGGCGTGGCAGGTCTGGCCGCGATCGGCACGGCAACCTCGCTCGGCGCGATCACCTATGCCTTCGACGTTCGCCCGGAGGTCGCCGAGCAGATCGAGTCCATGGGCGCCGAGTTCGTCTTCCTCGATTTTAACGAGACCCAGCAGGGCCAGGGTCAGGATGGTGCGGCGACCGGCGGCTACGCGTCTCCGTCTTCGCCGGAATTCCGCGAGAAACAGCTGGAAAAATTCCGCGAACTCGCGCCCGAGATCGATATCGTCATCACCACCGCGCTCATTCCCGGCCGCGATGCGCCAAAACTCTGGCTCGCCGACATGGTGGCGATGATGAAGCCGGGTTCGGTCATCATCGACCTTGCAGCCGAGCGCGGCGGCAATTGCGACCTCACTGTCGCCGACCAGCGGATCGTTTCCGACAATGGCGTGATCGTCGTCGGCTACACGGATTTTCCGAGCCGCATGGCAACCCAGGCCTCGACGCTCTATGCGACCAACATCCGACACATGGTGACGGATCTGACGCCGGCGAAAGACGGCGTACTCGTTCACAACATGGAAGACGACGTCATCCGTGGTGCGACGGTCACTTATCAGGGCGAGATAACCTTCCCGCCGCCGCCGCCGAAAATCCAGGCGATCGCCGCCCAGAAACCCAAGGAGAAGGTCAAGGAGCCGACGCCTGAGGAAAAGCGTGCGGCCGAAACGGCTGCCTTCAAGAAACAGACCAGGGCGCAGGCCATCCTGCTGGCTGTCGCGACCGTGCTCCTGCTGATTGTCGGTGCCTATGCCCCGTCGAGCTTCATGAGCCATTTCGTGGTTTTCGTTCTCGCCTGCTTCGTCGGCTTCCAGGTCATCTGGAACGTCTCCCACTCGCTGCATACGCCGCTGATGGCGGTGACGAACGCCATTTCCGGCATCGTCATTCTCGGCGCGCTTCTGCAGAGCGGCTCGGGCAACTGGCTGGTCGTCATTCTGTCGGCGCTGTCGGTACTCGTTGCCACCATCAACATCGTCGGGGGCTTCCTCGTCACACGGCGCATGCTCGCCATGTTCCAAAAGTCGTGATCGGGTCGGAGGTTTATCAATGACGATCGGTATCGTTTCGGCCGCCTATATTTCCGCGGCTGTTCTCTTCATTCTTTCGCTTGGCGGCCTTTCCGGTCAGGAAAGCGCCAAACGCGCCGTCTGGTACGGCATTCTCGGCATGGCGCTTGCCGTCCTCGCCACGATCTTCGGCCCGCTTATCGGGGGGCAGTATCGGCCATTGGCTGATCATTGTCCTGATGATCGCCGGCGGCGCCGTCTTTGGTCATTATCTCGCAAGCCGGGTGCAGATGACCGAGATGCCGCAGCTTGTCGCGGCCCTGCACTCCTTCGTCGGTCTCGCGGCCGTCTTCATCGGCTACAACGCCCATATCGAGGCATGGCGCGTCGGCGGCATGGATGAGGCGGCACGCGCCGCACTCGAAGGCTTTGCCGGCATCGTCGCGCATAAGGAGCCGGTCGAACTCGCCATCATGAAAGTCGAGATCTTCCTCGGCGTCTTCATCGGCGCCGTCACCTTCACGGGTTCGATCGTCGCCTTCGGCAAGCTTGCCGGCAAGGTCGATGGCAAGGCAAACAAGCTTCCGGGCGGGCATTTTCTCAATGCCGGCGCGGCCATCCTCTCCTTCATGCTGCTGCTCTGCTATTTCAACGGCGGTGGTGCATGGACGCTGATCCTGATGACGCTGCTGGCCTTCTTCATCGGCTATCACCTGATCATGGGCATCGGCGGCGCCGATATGCCGGTCGTGGTCTCGATGCTGAACAGCTATTCCGGCTGGGCGGCGGCGGCCATCGGCTTTACCCTTGGCAACGATCTGCTGATCGTGGTCGGCGCGCTGGTCGGCTCCTCGGGCGCGATCCTCTCATACATCATGTGCAAGGCGATGAACCGCTCCTTCGTGTCGGTCATTCTCGGCGGTTTCGGCGGAGCCAAGGGCCCGGCGATGGAGATTTCGGGCGAGCAGGTCGCGATCGATGCCGATGGCGTTGCCGCAGCGCTCAACGATGCCGACAGCGTCGTCATCGTCCCGGGTTACGGCATGGCCGTCGCCCAGGCGCAGCAGCCTGTCGCGGAGTTGACCCGCAAGCTGCGGGCCGCCGGCAAGAAGGTGCGCTTCGCCATCCATCCGGTCGCTGGCCGCCTGCCGGGCCACATGAACGTGCTTCTGGCCGAGGCCAAGGTGCCTTACGATATCGTCCTGGAAATGGACGAAATCAACGACGACTTCCCCAGCACGGATGTCGTGATCGTCATCGGCTCCAACGACATCGTCAATCCGGCAGCGCAGGATGATCCGAACTCGCCGATCGCAGGCATGCCGGTTCTGGAAGTGTGGAAGGCCAAGCAGGTGTTCGTGTCCAAGCGCGGCCAGGGCACCGGCTATTCCGGCATCGAGAACCCGTTGTTCTACAAGGACAACACGCGGATGTTCTACGGTGACGCGAAGGCCAGCATCGGCGAGCTCCTGCCGAAGATCGCCTGATAAAACAGGGGCCGGGCGATCATATGATCGCCCGGCAAATCTCTCGTATTCGGTTGCCGGCGGCGTCGCACTACAGGATATCGCTGTAATAGCGGCTGAAATCCGGGCTCTCGGACACGGCAACCCCCTTGCCGTCCTTCAATATGCCGGACTGGAACAGATAGGCGCCGATCGCTGTCATTTTCGCCGGGTCGATTTTGCCGACCGCGCCGTTTGCGCCGATAAAATAATGCCCGTCGATCAGCGACTGAAGCGAGGCGCGGACGAATTTCCTGTCCGTCAGGGCATCCTTGTTGGCGGCCATCAGAAGGTCCGTTGCCTCGTCTGGATGCTCGGCTGCAAAGCGATAACCGCGCTGGGTGGCCGCCGCAAAGGCCTTTGCGACGTCGGGCTTCTTTGCCAGATAAGCGCCGCTTGTGCCGAGCAATGTCGTGTGTTCGTCCGGAACGCCGTAATCGGCATAGCGGAAGGCACGCTGCTTGACGCCGTCGAGCTCGGCCCGGACCCCTTCCCACGTGTAGACTTCAAGGGTGAAGTCCACCTGCCCGGCATCGAGCGCCTGATAGGCCGAAGTGCCAAGCGTCACCGTCTGGAAGTCGCCCTTGCCGCCGTCGTGACGGATGATCGAGCGGATGAGTGCATTTTCCCAGGCAGAACCGAAGCCGCCATAGGTCTTGCTGTCGAGGTCTTTCGGTCGCTGGATATCCTGCCGTCCATCCTTGAAGACGACACGGCCCGTTTCGGTCTGTACCACGGCGTAGGCGGCCACGAGGTCGGCACCTGCCGTACGCTGGGTGAGGAGGCCGATCGAGCCCATCACGCCGAAATCCGCCACGCGGTTTGCAACCAGCGTCGACGCGGACGTATCCGTGTAAGGCAGGATCTGAACGTCGAGACCGGCGTCACGATAGAAGCCTTTGTCGCGGGCGATGAACAACCCGATATGATTGGTATTGGGCGTCCAGTCGAGGGCGACGCTGACCTTCTCGGCATCGCTGGCGTAAACGGCGCGGGACGGGAGTATCGCTGGAAGAGACAAGGCCGCCAGCGAGAGCAGAGTGTGGCGTCTGGTGATGGAGAGCGTGGTCATGGGGTGGGTTCCTCCTGAAACGAAAACAAGGTGTCGAGAATGTCGGCCTCGATAGCCGCGGCCTTTGCACGGATGGCGTGATCGGCAAGTCTGGGGCGTGGCAGGTCGATGGAAATCTCCCGGACGATCCGGGCCGGGCGCGGCGACAGGATGTAGATCCTGTCCGACAGCATCACCGCCTCGCGCACGTCGTGGGTGACGAGCAGCGCCGTCCAGCTGTGGTTTTCCCACATGGTTTCAAGCCATGCCTGCATGCGGCTGCGCGTGAGCGCGTCGAGTGCGCCGAAGGGTTCGTCGAGCAGAAGCATCGGCCGTTCCTGCACGACGGTGCGCAAGAGCGCGGCCCGCTGCCTCATCCCGCCCGACAGCGCTGCCGGGTAATGCCGTTCGAAGCCGACAAGGCCGAATTCGGCTAAGAGCGGGGCAACCTTGGCGCGGGCGTCGCGCCGCGACATTCCCTGAACCTCCAGGCCGAGTGTGCAATTGTCGATGATCCGCCGCCACGGCATCAGCGCGTCGCGCTGGGGCATGAAGGCGAAAGGTCTGTCCTGTGTTGAGATCGGCCGCCCGTCGAAACGGATCTCGCCGCTCTGTGAAGACGCGGCACCGGTGAGGATGCGAAACAGGGTCGATTTTCCCGCTCCGGACGGGCCGAGGATCGAGACGAACTCACCCGATTGTACCGTCAGCGAGATATCCTCAAGCACCTGCATTGCGCCGTAAGCGATCGCGATCGCGTCGAGTTCGAGACGCAGCACGCTCATGGCCGTATCTCCTTCGCCGGTGATGCCCATGGCATGACGATCCGCTGAAGCAGAATGGTTGCGCCAAAGAGGGCAAGCGTCAGAAGCGAGCTGACCAGCACGGCCGCAAGCACGAGATCTGGCCGGAAATTGTTCTTGGCAGTGAGAATATAGATGCCGAGACCACTGACCGCGCCGGCATATTCGGCAAAGATCGCGCCGACCACGGCATAGGTGACCGAGATGCGCAGGCCGGCGAAGAAATACGGCAGTGCCGAGGGCAGGCGGGCGGTGACGAAGCGCCGCGTTCCTGATGCACCCATCGAGGCGAGCAATTCTTCGATCTCCCGCTCGGTTGCGGCATAGCCTTCGACGAGCGCCACCAGCATCGGAAAGAACGTCACAAGCGCGACAAGCAGGATCTTTGGCAACAGGCCGAAGCCGAACCACAAGACGACGAGTGGTGCGATGGCGACGAGCGGCAGCGTCTGGCTGGCGATGAAGACCGGAAACAGCGCGCGGCGCAGGAGCGGCGAGAAATCGACCACGATCGACAGCGCAAAGGCGACGATCAGCGAGCAGCCGAAGCCCGCAAGTGTCGCGGCAAGCGTCGGCAGCGTGTTGCGCCAGAGCGCGTCGCGATTGATCCATGCCTGCTCGACCACGTCGGACGGCGAGGGCAGGGCCGTGGCGGAAATGCCCGAAAGCCGGACATAGGCCTCCCACAGAACAAAGATCGCCGCGATCGCGCCGATCGCGGGCAGGTGGCGGCACACGTGCCGCGACAGCGGCGTGCCGCGCCGTGATTGCGCATCGAAAGCCATGGGCGGTCTTTCAGAGAAAGGACGTCAGATCGACGACGGGCTGTTGGCCGATACGGTCAGGTCGATGGTCACATGGCCCTGTGGTGGCCCGAAGCGCACGAAGGCCTCGCCGATTGTGGCAAAGACGGGCGCGGCATCGCCGCGCAGCTTGGTGCAGAAATTCTTCGAGCGATCGAACACGCCCGACGATTTGATGAAATCGATGCAGCCATAGATCTCGTCCATGTGCTGGCCGATACCGAGCGTATAGAGCGAGAATTGCGCCGCGACCGGTTGTCCGCTGTCGTCGATGGACGAAACAGCCGCGAGGGCCTGCGCCTTGCGCTCGGCAAGCGGCGCGAGCGGGCCGGTCATTTCCGGCACGGCGCAGATCGGATCATCCGGCTCGCCGGGGCAGCCACGGGAGATGGTCGCGTGCAATACGCAGTGCTTGCCCGTGCTGGCTGCGGCAACGAACAGCGCCTGCATCGCGGCAAATACGACATCCGGCGTGCCGACAATCAATGTCGAAACGTCGTCCGTCTCGATCCGCAGCCGCTCACGATACGGATCGAGCGCGCCGAGAGCGCGGGTGATGACGCCGACGAAATCGTCGGTCATCGGGTAAAGGGAAATCTGTGCGCCGGAAAACATCGTTCTACCTCGCTCCGCTGGCATTATCCAGATCAGCTTGAGGGTCCGTGGTCATGGCGACCATATCTCAGCCCCGGCAATACGGAGCACCCCTGTTCGGCCAGTCTTGTAGTGCAGCGTCCGGCCGCAGCGCAAGTCCCGCTTTGTCCCGGAAGCGAAAAAATGTCGCAGTGTCATCCTGCACATCCCGTCGAACCCTGCGCCAGAAAGGTCACACCGGATGCGTTATCTGGCATCCGGGCGGCCGCCATGCTTTTCTCCCGCCTGGCGATTAAGCTTTCATTAACTGCAGAAGACTAAAAATTGGCGGGATTGAAGGGTGTTTCGTGCATCGCCATGATCCTTGAGAAGATCAAATAATGTCAATTATTTACTCCGCCCTTCGCAATAGCGGCCGGCTTATCCGTATCGCATCGAGCAGCCGTGTGCCGCCATCGAAGGCGCGCATGCAGGGCAAGGCAAAGCGCACCAAGTCCCGTCTCGTCATCCTTTCGGGCGTCTTCGGCCTCGCTTACTGTGCTCTCGTGGGCAAACTCACCTATTACGGGATCAATGAGGAAGACATCACGGCGTCTATCCCCTCCAATCCCATCGTCGCGTCCCGCCCCGATATTACCGACCGCAACGGCGAGTTGCTGGCAACCGATGTCCATACCGTCTCGATGTTTGCCGAACCCTATCGCGTCGTCGATGTCGATGAAGCAGTCGAGAAGATTTCGGGCCTCTTTCCCGATCTGAACCGCAAGGCGCTCTACAAGAAGCTCGCCGACCGGCGGCAGAAATTCGTCTGGCTTCGCCGCCAGCTGACACCCAAGCAGCAGAGCGAAGTGCTGACGCTCGGCATTCCCGCTATCGGCTTCCGTCCCGAGGTGAAGCGGTTCTATCCGGATGGCGCGACTGCGGCCCATGTCCTCGGCTATGTCGATATCGACAACCATGGCGTTGCGGGCATGGAAAAATATCTCGATATGCAGGGCCTTTCAGACCTCGCCTCGCTCGGTATGACCAGCGAAAGCGCGCTGAAGCCGGTCCGCCTGTCGATCGATATCCGCGTGCAGAACGTCGTGCACGATGTCGTGCTGAATGCGATTACCCAGATGAAGAGCAAGGATGCCGGCGCGGTCGTCCTCGACATTCATACGGGCGAAGTGCTTGCCATGGCGTCGGCACCCGATTTCGACCCCAACGATCCGCAGGCCGGCGGCGGCGAGGGCTGGCTCAACCGCATGTCGAACGGCACGTTCGAAATGGGCTCGGTGTTCAAGACCTTCTCGATGGCGATGGCCCTCGACAGCGGTGACGTGAAGCTGACAGATACGTTCGACGCCTCGACGCCGCTCCATTACGGCGGCTTCACCATCCATGACGACAACGACGTTCCGCGCCGCGTCCTGACTGTGCCGGAAATCTTCCGCTATTCGTCCAACGTCGGTACCGCTAAGATGATGGATACGGTCGGCATGGATGCGCAGAAGGCCTATCTTACCAAATTCGGCCTGCTGACACGGCTCGAAACCGAATTGCCCGAAGTCAAGACGCCGAGCCAGCCGAAGGTCTGGAAGAAGATCAACTCCATCACGATCTCCTTCGGTCACGGCGTTGCCACGACGCCGCTACAGACGGCGGTCGCCGGTGCCGGCCTCGTCAACGGCGGTGAGCTGATCGAGCCGACCTTCCTGCCGCGCACCGCCGAAGAGGCCGAAAAGACCGCCGTGAGGATCGTCAAGCCGGCAACCAGCGACAAGATCCGCGCGCTCTTCAAGCTCAACGGCGAAACGGGCTCGGGCGTCAGCGCCGACGTGATCGGCTTCCATGTCGGCGGCAAGACCGGCACGGCCAACAAGGTCATCCATGGCGTCTATTCGCACAAGCTGAGCTTCAACTCGTACCTTGCTGCCTTCCCGATCAACAATCCGCAATATGTCATCCTGTCCTTCTGCGACGAGCCCCTGACCGGCTATAAGGGGCCGAGCACGTTTGCGACGAACACGGCGGCACCGATGGTGAAGGATATCGTCTCGCGCGTCGCTCCGATGCTCAGCGTCAAACCCGACTTCGGCCCGATGGAAGTCGCGAATTACTGATATTGCCCACGGCATCCCCATGGGCCTTCCTTGGCTGAGGCACGCGTTTCCGCGTGGTTCACACGCTCAGGTGAGCCCGCCGCCGAAAAGGCCGTTCCAGCTTTCGCCCGCAAGGCCGTTCAGCACGCAGTCGCCGGACAGGAATGGCGCGCTGATCGTCTGGTCCTTGGTGTGGATGACGCTTGCGGCATTGCTGGCGAAAATCATCTGTCGGCTCGTCGATGCCTGGAGGAGCCATGGCTGGCTTCGTCCGCGCAGGCCGACGGCACCCCGCTCGTAGGCATCGGCGAACAGCCGGTCGAGCACGGTTCCGCCATGGCCCGGCATTGCGGCAATCTGGAGAACCCGGCCGATGCCGCCCGCATTGAGATGGTAGAAGAACCCGCCTAACGGCTCTCCCGATCTGGTGCTGGTAATCATGATCACGGGTTCGCCATAGGCGGGTTTACGTCTTGCTACATCGAGTACGTGTTCGAGATAGCCGTTGTCCCAATCGGGCCGTGCCGAAATTCCGGTGCTTGTCCGGCGCATAAGAGCTGCAAATTCGTCGAGGCTCGCGTCTTTCGTCATAAGTCCCGCGGGGGCCGGCCCTGGCAGCAGTGCTGCCAGCGTCGAAGCATGGCGGCGACGGGCGAGCAGCCGGTCGGCGATGCGGGTGATGGGGGAAAGCGTGGTAAGCGCCGGCCATTTGCGGTTGGCGAGCGCATGGGCAAAGCCTGCCGGTTGCAGCACGCGGAACCAGTCGAGACTGTGCCCGGCGATCACGCTGCCGCGCAACCGCGTCCACATGGCCTGGGTGACGGCGATCGCCGTCTCGCTCATGGAGACGTCCTGCGGGCCGGCCAGAAATGCTTTCAGGAGCCGGGCTCCCGCCATGGGGTCGCGTCCTTCTTCGCGGCTCATCAATGCGCCACAGAAGGCTGCGCGCACCGGCCTGTCGCCAACGAGATAGGGCACCGTGTGGACACCGACAAAGCCGGAGATGGTGCCGCGGTCGTCAAGATGAACGAGAGAGGTGATCTCGGGATCGCGGAATGGTCCGTCGAGATAGAAGGAGCGGAAACAGTCCCGCAGCTCGACCGAGGGGTCGCCCTTGCGATGAAGAAGCGTTCGCTTGTAGAGCGCGCTCACCTGGTCGATGTCGGCTACGGCGAAGGGGCGAACGACGCTCACGGCTTTGCCCCGTGATAGCGCACTACCGCAACGCGCGGCACACCCTGTTCGTCGTTGATGAGGTCGAGGGGCGCAAAAGAGCCCGCACGTGCGACGAGCGATGCGGCCTGACGCTCCTGCCCGACGCCGAATTCGAAGGCGAGATGGCCGCCGGGTGCCAGATAGGCAGGCGCCTCCCTGACCAGCCGCTGTAGGATAGAGATGCCGTAGGGCCCTCCGTCGAATGCCTCGCGCGGCTCGGCCTCGAGCAGATGGGCGCTTTCACCGGCCAGTTTGCCGGTGGAAATATAGGGCGGATTGCAGACGACGAGCATCGCACGGCCACTCGCCTCATCTCCTTCGAGCGCGGAGAAAAGGTCACCCTGTCGCACGGTGACGCGGTCGCGAAGGCCGAGACGCTCGACATTCAGCCTTGCCGTCCGGACCGCTCCATCCGTCAGGTCGGCCGCAAGGACACGTGCTTTGGGCAATGCGGTCGCCAATGCGCAGGCGAGATTGCCCGAGCCGCAGCACATGTCGATGACGAGGGGAGAAGGTTCATCCGCCTTGCTCAGGATCGACAGGGCGGTGCGGCCGAGCAGCTCGGTCTCGCTGCGTGGCGCCAGCACATCGCCGTCCAGAATGAGGTCCAGCCCCATGAACCGATAGGATGCCTGCAAGATCGCCGTGCCCCGTTGATGACGTCATCGGATAGAGAGCACGACAAGTCTTACCAAAAGGCCCCATGGAACGCCAGAATTGCATCCTCGCCGGCCGGTTGGCGACCGGCGAGGATATCGTCAGCAATGCTTAGACAGCGCCGCGCGTCTCCACATAGAGCGCGTAGACCGAATGGCTGCTGGCCATGTAGAGGCGGTTCTTCTTGACGCCGCCGAAGACGAGGTTGGGGCAACGCTCCGGCAGGCTGATGAAGCCGATCGCCTTGCCGGCGGCATTGAACACCTTGACGCCATCGAGATCTTCCGGCTTGGCGCCGGCCGCGCCATTGCTGCCCCAGCCGCACCAGATATTGCCGTCCACATCGACCTTGATGCCGTCGAGGCCACCATTGTCGTCGGCGGTGACAAGGGCCGTCTTGTTCGACAGCTTGATGCCGTCCGCGCCGACATCATAGCTCCAGATAATGCGGTAGGGTGCGGCACGGCCTTCGACGATGTAGAGCTTCTTTTCGTCGGGCGAAAAGGCTAGGCCGTTCGGGCCTTTCAACTCGTCGGTCACGAGGTCGAGCTTGCCCTCGGGAGAGATGCGGTAGACGGAATGCGGCAGTTCCGGCGTTGCCTTCTCGCCTTCCCATTCCCCGCCGATGCCGAAGGGCGGATCGGTGAACCAGATGGAGCCATCGGACTTGCAGACGATGTCGTTCGGCGAGTTGAGTTTCTTGCCCTTGTAGCTATCGGCAAGCACCGTGATGCTGCCATCATATTCCGTACGGGTGACGCGGCGGGTCAGATGTTCGCAGGAGATCAGGCGGCCCTGTCGGTCGCGGGTGTGACCGTTCGTATAGTTGGCGTTCTCGCGGTAAACGCTCCAGGTGCCGTTCGCCTCATCAAAGCGCATGATGCGGTTGTTCGGGATGTCGCTGACAAGCAGATAACGGCCGTCACCGAACCAGACGGGACCTTCGAGCCAGCGGGCGCCGGTGGCCACCTGTTCGAGCGTCGAGGAGCTGATGCGGTATTTCGCAAAGCTCGGGTCGAGGATCCGGATCGCCGGATCAGGGTAGCGCGCATTCGGTGTGTAGGGGAAGGATTGCGCGGCGCCGACCTTCGGCAGAATAGCGGTCGCAAGTGCGGCGGCCGAGCCTGCCATCATCGTTCTGCGTGTGGAATTCAATGGATTATCCTCTGAAAATTGCCTGATCTCATATCACCGGCTCGTTGCAACGAGTGGGCCGCAATCATGGCCCGCGCCTTGTTAGCGGATGCAACCGGTTTTTGGAACCTGCTATTGCAACCACTAGATTGTAAAATATTGATTTCACGATAAAAAATTCGATTTTTACGAAGCAAAAGCATTTTTAGCGTGCATTGCACACAAAGTGACAGACACTTAAGTCTTTATTTAAATCTGCGTGGTCTGCTCAGGCCCACAAGGACAGACGATCAGTTGGGATCGGTTGATGTGCATGATGTGCGAATGTTCGGTGGGAAGCGGTGCTTTCCAGAGGTACTTTTTCTCTTTCCTTATATAGGCGCATTCATGCTCAAGAATTGGAAGATCAAGACCAAGGTGCTGACGGCTATCGCCGTGCTTGCCATTATCTCACTATCCGGATTGCTTTACGTCACGAGCAAATTCGACACCGCAAACGAAGCCTATAGCGGCTTCCTGCAGCGTGAAAGCAACGCGGCGACCTTTGGCCCTCGTGGTGCTGCTGGCCTGTGGACGGCGACGACATGGCTGACGCGCGCCTTGGCGCAGGATCCGAAGAGCGCCGCCTACAAGGATCTCGCCGGTCGCTTCGACAAGGAATTTGCCGGCGCCCGCGATCGTCTGACGCAGATCCCCGGTCTGGTGCCGAGCCGCAAGGCGGCAATCGACGATCTGGTGGCCGGCGCAGACGCGCTGAAGAGCGTTGGCGACGACCTGCTCAAGGCGCATGTTGCCGGTGATCAGGCAAAGGTTGATGCACTCTCCGACAAGCTCGACCAGTCGATCGTAGCGCTTTCGCCGAAATTTGGTGCCAATAACGGCGCAATGGCCGACATTCTCAACAATGGTGCAAAGGCGCTCTCGGATTCCGTTTCGCAGACCATCCTGTCGGCGATCGTCGGCCTTCTGATCGGCATTGCCGCCGCCGTTGCCGTTGCCATCACCATTACCCATAAGGGCATCACCGCCCCGATGGCACGCCTGCGCGAACGCATGGCCTCGCTTGCCAATGGCGAGACGACACAGGAAATCCCCGGCCTTGAGCGCAAGGACGAAGTCGGCCAGATGGCCGAAGCCGTTGCCATCTTCCGCGACAATGCGCTTGAACGCATCCGCCTCGAAAATGAGGCCGACCAGAACCGCAGCCTGTCTGAACGCGAACGGATCGACCGCGAAGCGCAGAAGAACCGCGAGGCGACCGACGTCAAGTTTGCTGTCGACAGCCTGGCCGACGCTCTGAGCCGCCTGTCGGAAGGTGACGTCTCCTACCGTATCGAAAAGCCGTTCACCGCTTCCCTTGATGGTGTCCGCAGCGACTTCAACAATTCCGCTGGCAAGCTTCAGTCTGCTCTTCAGCAGGTCGCAGAAAATGCCCGTGGCATCCACTCCGGCGCCAACGAGATCAAGTCGGCCGCCGACGATCTGGCCAAGCGCACTGAACAACAGGCCGCAGCCGTCGAAGAGACCGCAGCTGCGCTGGAAGAAATCACCACGACCGTCAAGGATGCCACCAAGCGCGCCCAGGAAGCTGGTTCGCTGGTTGCCCGCACCCGCGCCGGTGCAGAGCGTTCGGGCGAAGTCGTCCAGCGTGCCGTCCGTTCGATGGAGCAGATCGAAAAGTCTTCGGGCGAGATCGGCAACATTATCGGCGTCATCGACGAGATCGCCTTCCAGACCAATCTTCTGGCACTCAATGCCGGTGTGGAAGCCGCACGCGCCGGTGAAGCCGGCAAGGGCTTTGCCGTCGTTGCCCAGGAAGTGCGTGAACTGGCACAGCGTTCGGCGAATGCAGCCAAGGAAATCAAGGCGCTGATCAACGCCTCGAACACGCAGGTTCAGGACGGTGTCGAACTGGTTGGCGAGACCGGCAAGGCGCTTGCAGCCATCGTCGTCGAGGTGCAGGAAATCAACCGGCACGTCAATGCGATCGTCGAGAGCGCCCAGGAACAGTCGTCGGGTCTCCAGCAGATCAACACGGCCGTCAACCAGATGGACCAGGACACGCAGAAGAACGCCGCGATGGTGGAAGAATCGACTGCCGCAAGCCATGGTCTGTCGCAGGAAGTCGCTTCGCTCAACGCGCTTCTTTCCCAGTTCAAGCTCGGCGGCGGCTCTCATGCCGGTGGCGCGCGGCCAGTCTCCGGCCGTGACGCGCCCGTCGCTTCGCCGGCGCGTGCGCTCGGCGGCAGGGTTGCCACGGCATTCTCCGGCAATACGGCGCTCGCAAACCAGACCGCCGATTGGCAGGAATTCTGATCCGATCATTCAGGTCGGGGCGGCTTCGGCCGCCCCGACGATTTTTGCATGATTGCCTTGTCGTACAGGCGATCCCGCGGTCAAGGCCGGAAAAAAATACTTCCGAGGTGGACACCATCGTCTGCCAGCGCCTTATGAAAAGCCTTGCAAACGGTTAACAAAACTCTATTTCCGGGCTCCACATCAGTGGAGCCTTATATGCATGAGATAGAGAACAGCGACGCCCCGGCCCAAATCGAGGCAGGCGCTGACACCGGCAGGACCGTTTCTCCGTCTGCGCAGCAGCAACTGGCCGAGATTGCACGTCGCCTGAACGACCTTGCGGATCAGGCCCGTCGCCTCACCGATACCCCCCTTCAGGGACAGCGCGATCTGACACATGCTTGATGGCCTGGTCGCCGTTTCTCTCCCGATCCGCGTGGCGAGCCGTTTTTCCAATCGTTGAAAAAACCTGAAGGCGAATTTACAAGCCGTCCCGACGATGCCATGCTGATATCAGCCCGTTCTGGTTGAGGAGAGCGTCATGCACCGTCAGGAAAGGCATCCCGGCAGACATGAAGGTCGAATGGCCATTTCAATCTGTCTCTACGGCCTGTCCCTGATGGGGATCATGGCCTATATCTGGGCAAATCCGCCCCATAAGACATCTGATCGTGCCATTCAGCCGGATACGCTGCGCGTCGCAAGCGAGGCATACTACACCCATTGAAGCATGGGACGGATGCAGCCTATGGGGCCCGCATCGGCGTCGGTTCCGCTTGTTCGCGGGATAGCGCTGCCCCGAACGGTGCGGCGAGAACCCTGTCGGCCAGGGTCTTCGCTTCCGCCTGATGGGCAATGACGATTGCGGTCCTGTTTGCGATCAGCCGGCGGATTGCCGCCACGACCCGCGCCGCGTTGGTTCGGTCGAGACCTTCGGTCGGTTCGTCGAGAAGCATGATCGGCGCGTCCGACAGGAAAGCGCGGGCAATCACGATGCGCCGTGCCTGCCCGCCGGACAGATGTGCGCCGAGTTCACCGACCACGGTATCCAGTCCCTTGGGGAGCGCCTGGACCTCATCGTCGATGGCAGCCTCCCGCAGTGCGATCCACAGATCCTCGTCGCTTGCCTGCGGTCGCACCAGCCGGAGGTTATCGCGGATCGTGGCATTGAAGAGATGTGTGTGCTGCCCGACGACAGCGATCGTCTGCCTCAGGGTCTCCTCCGACAACGTGTGCAAGGGCCGCCCGCCGACGAGGATTTCGCCGGATTGCGGCTCCCAGAACCGTTGAAGGAGATCGATGATCGTGGTCTTGCCGGCGCCGCTTGGGCCGGTCAGCGCAAGACAGCTTCCCTGCGGCAGCGCGAAACTCAGATCCTCTACGATGATGGGCGCGTCCGGGCGATAGCGCATCGTCACGTTGCGGAAGGCGATGTCGAACCGCGTCGGGATCTGTTCGACAGCATTTGCCGGCTCCGGAAAGCGCACCGCTGGTTCGAGGTTCGCCACGGCAAAAATGCGGGAGGCCGCAGCCCGTGTGACGCCGAGTGCGGCGAAGGCGGCCGGCAGTGCGGCGACGATTTCGCCGCCGGCCATGACCGCAAACAGCAGCATGGCCGCATAGGGGGCCTGCGCGCCCGCTGCGGACGATACGCAAAACAGGGTGACGAACGTCGCGATCACCGCTGCCTGACCGATCAATCCCGACAGCGCATTGCCGCCGGCGGCGATCCAGACCAGCTTGCGCTGCGCTCGAACGAGATTTGCGGATATCGCCATCAGCCGATCGGAACGGTCTTTGATCGCCCCTGCGATCTGGAGCTCGCCCAGGCCGCGGGTCAGATCGGCGGCGCCGGCCTGCAACTGCGCCCGCTCGCGGGCCACGACGGCACCGTGCGCGGCGCCGATACGCTGGGCGACGAAAGGCACGATAATCCCGGCGAGCACCAGGGCCACCATTTCGATCGCCGCAACGACCGGCGAAGAAATCGAAAGCGCGATCAGAAGAACCAGCGAGGCGATGGCCGCTGCGCAGACCGGCACCATGACTTTCAGATAGAAATTGCCGAGGCTCTCGATATCCGCCTTGAACCGCGCCAGCACGTCGCCATCGCGGAAATCCTGCAGACGGGCCGGGGCCAGAGGTTCGAGCCTGCGAAACAGCCAGACGCGCAGTTCCGACAACAGGCCGAAGGTCGCATCATGCGTCACCAGCCGCTCCAGATAGCGCGCGAGCGTTCTCAAAACCGCAAGGCCACGGATCGCAGCCGCCGGTGTGAAGAATTCGAGATGCATCAGCCCGAGGCCAGCCAGCGCCATCGCGGTAATGAACCAGCCCGACAGGGCAAGCAGCGCGATATTGGACAGGATGACGATGACCGAGAGAAGGACGCCGAGCGCCATCTGTTTGCGCCACGGGCGCGAGAGGCTGATCAGGCGATGAAGGTCGCTGTTTCCCTTGCTCATGGCCGCCTCCTATATCCCGTTATCTGCAAGGCGAGACAATGCTCCGCCGGCAGCCAGCAAGGCCCGAGGTTCACCGGCCTCGACGATCCGGCCGTCCGCAATGACGATCACGTCATCGGCTCGCATCGCAAGGTCGATGTCGTGGGTCACGATCAGACGTGCGGCCTCCGGCAGGAAGGCAAGGACGGAGCCGATCGTCTGCCTGGCATTCTCGTCGTCGAGCGCTGCGGTCGGTTCGTCCAGAACCAGGACAGAGGGTTTGCCGAGAATAGCGCGAGCGAGGGCGACCCGACGGATCTGCCCGCCGGAGAGGCTGCGACCGCCATCTCCGACGGCATGCTGATAGCCGGCGTCGAGGGTTTCGATGAAGCCGGCGGCATTGGCATGATCGGCCGCCGCGCGCATCTCCATGTCCGTCGCATCAGGATAGGCAAGGCGGACATTGTCTGCGATCGTACCGGCAAAGATCGTGGGACGCTGCGGCAGCCAGCCGGTCCGGCGCTGCCAGTCGGCGTGGTCGATGTCGGCGAGATCCGTACCGCCGATTAAAATACGGCCGGCCTGCGGAGAAAGAAGCCCGAGCAGGAGTTTGGTGATCGTCGTCTTTCCGGCGCCGCTGACGCCGACGAGAGCGAGCGTCTTGCCCTGGTGTAATGTAAACGAGATATCGGAAAGAGCCGCGCCATTCTCAAAAGCGAAGCCGACATTCTCGAAGCGAATTTCGCCGATCGCAGCGGCCGGCAGCGGATGCCGCGGCCGTTCCGGCGGCAGAGGGGCGTCCAGGATCGCAAGCAGTTGCTCGGTCGCGCCGATTGCCTCCATGCGGGCGTGATAGTGAGCGCCCATATCGCGCAAGGGCCGGAAGAATTCCGGTGCCAGCAAAAGGGCGAAAAGACCCGGCAGAAAGGCCATGTCGCCATAAAAGAGACGGAAGCCGACATAGACGGCGACCATGGCCGTTGCAATCGTGGCGAAGAATTCCAGGACCAGCGAGGACAAGAAGGCGACGCGCAGCACCTGCATCGTCGCCTGCCGATAGCCCTCGGAGATATTGGCGACGATCAGCGCCTGACGCTTGGCGGCGCCGGCCTGTCTCAAGGTCGTCAATCCGACCACGACGTCGAAGAAATGCGCGCCCATCAGGGTCAGCCGCTGCCATTGCCGGCGGTTCAGGGCCTCGGCGCCTTTTCCGACGACGATCATGAAAATAGGGACGACAGGAGCGGTCACGAGGAGAATGGTGCCGGAGACCCAGTCGAACGGGTAGAGGACGACGAGAATGGCAAGCGGCACGAGGGCGGCGATGATGCGCTGCGGCAGGTAGGCGGAGAAATACGCTTCGATCGCTTCGACGCTGTCGCTCAGGGTCGAGGCGATCGCGCCGCTTCTCTGGCCTGTCGCCCAGGCCGGGCCAAGCGCTTCGATGCGAAGAAGAAGGAGGGCACGCAGGTCTTGACGGATGGTGGCGGCCGCCTCGAAGCCGAAGCCCTGTCGCAGGGCATCGAGGCCGAGGCGCAGAAGCATGGCGAGCCCCAGCAGCCACAGATAAGGCGAGAGCGGCGCGAGCCCTTCACCGCGAAGCGCGGCGCCGTCGATGAGGCGGGCAAGGAGCCAGCACTGCCAGATCGTGGCCGCCGCCCCCAGTCCCGCCATCACCAGCGTGAGGTTGAAAGAACCCCGGACACCGCGCGCCAGCGACGACAGCCAGCGGCTGGCGACTTTAAGCTCTGCCGGGCTGGCAGGGCCGGTTCTGGCGCGGGTATCGTTCTGGGTCACGGTCGTTCAGTGTCCGGCATAGGCGACGAGTTTGGAAACGCGTCCGCGGAATACCCAGATCTGGTACCAGTTGTACATGATCATCACCGGCAGGAAGCCGCCCATCGTCATCGTGAAGGTAATCATCGAGACCTGCGGGCTGGCGCCGGCCCAGATCGTCCACGTATTCGGAACGAGCCAGGGGAACATGGTGAAGAGCATCCCAACTCCAAGGATCAGTGCTGCTGCATTGAACCAGAGGATAGCGGCAAGGTCCTTGTCCTTCAACGTGTCACGGCGGACCTGATCGATGCAGATCAGGGCGACGATGCCGAACAGGCCCCAGATCCAGAAATGCGAGCCGAACCATTTTGCGCGTGCCCAGTCGAAGATGGCGGCGCTCCACACGACGGTGACGAGAACCGATGCGATGGCGAGCCAGAAGATCGCCGCCGTCCAGCGGGCGGCGTCCTGACGGATCGGTTCGGCCTTTTCGAAACGGGCGCGCACGAAAAGAACACCCGACAGCGTCATGGCGATACAGGCGGCAATCCCGGTCCAGACGGAGAAGGCCGACATGAAGTTGAACGCGCCGCCGACATAGTGCGGCACGCCAACCGCCGGCTTGTCGAGCTCGAAGCCCTGCAGTGCCGCGCCGACGCTCATGCCACCGAAGAAGGTGACGGCAAGGCTTGCCAGTCCGAAAACCCATTCGGAAAACCGCTGCCATTTCGGCGATGCGAGATGATGAAATTCGAGCGCCACGGCGCGCGACATGATGCCCCACAAAACGAGCGCGAGCGGGATCATCAGGTAGCTGAAGGCAGACCCGTAGACGAACGGGAACGTGCCGAACAGGATGCCGCCGGCGACGATGAGCCAGGTTTCATTGGCATCCCAGGTGCCTGCCATGGCGCCCATGATGGCGCCCTTCTCGTCATGATCCTTAACGAACAGGGAGAAGATGCCGGCGCCGAGATCGGCACCGTCGAGCGCGATGTAGAGAAGAACACTGACACCGAGGGCTAGCCACCAGGCGATGGCCAGAAATTGCTGGGTATGGGTGAGTACGTCCATTTTATTCTGTCCTCGGGCTCACACGGGCCGCAGATATTCGGGTTGTTCGGCATGGCCGCTGGCCGGCACGTGCAATTCGCCGAGATGTTCATGTCCTTCGCCGGCAATCGGAGTTTCCAGATCCGGCCCAAGGCGCACGACTTTCAGCAGGAACCAGAACGTCCCGGCGATGACGCAGATTTCGAAAAAGGCAAAGCCGACGAGCCAGAAGATCGCAAGGCCGAGCGACATGGCGCTCATGCCATCTTCCGTGCGCATCAGGCCGTAGACGATCCACGGCTGCCGGCCGATCTCGCGCGTCCACCAGCCGGCGACGACGGCAAGATAGGGGAGTGCGACGACGCCAACGCAGGCGGCGAGAAAGATCTTGTGGGTCGGTGCGAGATCGACGGTGAACTTGCCACGCATGCGCAGCCAGACACCCCAGAGGGCGAGGAGCAGGATCGCGCCACCGGCCGCCGCCATGACGCGGAACGAATAGAAGGGCAGGACCACCGGCGGCTGCTGATCGGCCGGGAAGCTGTTCAGACCCGTGACCGGACCATTCCATGTCTTCGTCTCGATCACGCTCAGGAGATGCGGAACGGAGATCGACCAGGCGAGACCGTCGCCCTTGGCATTCGGCCAGCCGATGATCTGCCAATCGGTATCGACGCTGCCGTCGGGATGATTGGTGTTGTAATGGCCTTCCATGGCGGCCAGGGCTGCCGGCTTGCTCTCAAGCGTCTGTTCGCCGAGAACGTCGCCCAGCCAGATCTGAGCCGCAGCAACGACCACGAGCACTGCCAGCGCATATTTAAGCGGCGTCAGGAACAGTGCCACATGCCGGCGGCGCAGCACGAACCAGGCGCACACCGCAATGACGAAGCACAGCGAAAGCTCGAAGCTCGCGAGCATCATATGCGGGAAGGCGGCGATGGCGTTCGGGTTGAACAGGGCTGCCAGCCAATCCGTCACGTAGAAGATGCCGTTGCGATATTCGACGCCGGTCGGCGTCTGCATCCACGAGTTGGCCACCAGGATCCACATGGCCGAAAGCGTCGAGGACACAGCGACATTGAACGTAGCGAACAGATGCATGCCGCGGCTGATTTTTCCCCAGCCGAAGATCATCAGGCCGATGAAGCCAGCCTCATACATGAAGGCCGTGATCGTTTCATAGCCGAGGACCTGACCGAAGAACGGGCCGGCTGCCTGCGAAAAGCGGCCGTAGAGAATGCCGAAGGCCATTTCCATCGTCACACCGGTCGCAACGCCCGCGCCGAAATTGACGATGAACAGCTTTTCGAAAAAGCGACAGAGACGGTACCAGCTCTCCTTGCCCGTCTTCAGCCACAAGGCTTCCGAGACCAGCAGCAGGGCCGCAAGTCCGATCGTGAGCGGTGGGAACAGGATATGCAGTGATGAGATCAACGCGAAATCGATGCGCGTAATCAGGCTAGTGAGGGCTTCGCCGTCCATGGGATTTCCAGTTTTGTGGTGTCGTGCCGCTTGAGGAACGGCATCGATCCTTTGAGGCTCGCGGCTGCAATTTCGCCGTGTTGCTGCAGCGTCATCGCGCCGGCAGGAAGGCGCCTCAACTGGTCAAACTGTCTCACTATTGCGCAGTGGCTTGAAAAACTTGCGCTTTGGCAAAATGTCGCGGCTGTTCGGCCGCCCCGTAAGGTTGAAATAACGTTGAAAACGCGAATTCGAGATCAATGCAGGGTTGAGTGAAATAATGAATTTTAGCAAATGCTTGAAAGGTCAAGATCTCGGAATATTGTTAATCGTCTTTCAAAGTCGGAAGGCTAGGGTGCTTTGATGCGAATTAGCGCGATCACCAATTTTGCCTATGGCGCGACCGTTGTCCTGACGGCCATGTCGGCGGCTGCCTTTCTCCTGTCCGCCGACCGCGCAGACAAGGAGCGTCAGGCTGTCGAGCAGCATTTGCAGCTGGACGATCTCGGGGACGAGCTGGAGCTCGCCGCCGAAGAGCGAACGGATGAGGCAAGGCTTTATGTCGTCACCGGGGAAACGCGCCATCTCGACGCCTTCAACGGCCGTGAGAGCGAGGAAAAGCGGCGGGAATCTGCCGTTTCAGATCTCATGGAGGCCGGTCTTTCCGCGTTGGAGCGCGACACGATCGCGGAAATCGTCCGCCATGCGGACGATCTCGATGTCCTGGAGGAGAATGCCGTCAAGGCCTATCAGACCGGTGATCGCGACGGTGCCCGGCAGACGCTTTTCGGCACCGACCACGACCGCCTTCAGGCTGCTGTTCTTGAAACCGTCACGCGTTTCCTGGCGCTGGTTCAGACGAGAACAGGCGATGCGCTTCAGGATGCAAGGGAACGCGCCGATACCTGGGCGCTGATCGCAAAGATCATGCTCGGCCTCACGGCGCTGTTGTTTCTTGCCGTGCTTTATTTCGTGCTCTGGCGGCGCGTCGCGATACCGCTTGTGCGTATGACCGGTATCGTCAGCCGGCTTGCGCGGCAGGACTACGGGGTCGAGGTGCCTGACGATCGTCGCAATGACGAAATCGGCGAGATGAACAAGGCGATCAGCATCTTTCGCGAGAACGGTCTGGAGCGGGACCGGCTGGATGCAGAGCGGCGTCGCGACCAGCTGACCAAGGACCTGATCCTGCAGATGATGCACCGACTGCAGGCCTGCCAGACACAGACCGAGCTTGCCGACGTCGTGGCGCTCTTTGCACCGCAGATTTTTCCACAACTCTCCGGCGAGCTCTATGTGATGAACGACAGCCGAACCATGCTGTCGGGCAGCGGCATCTGGCCTGCGGAACGACAGCAGCGGCCGGGCAGCTTTGCCGCTTCGTCCTGCTGGGCCATTCGGCGCGGACGTCCACATGTCAGCGGCGCTGACCATAGCGACATTTCGTGCCAGCATATCGAGGCGGGCGATATGACCTGTATCTGCGTGCCTTTGACGGCGCAGGGAGACACGGTCGGCCTCATGTGTTTCGAAGAAAAGGTTCCCTCGGATGAGACGGCGCGCAATGCCATGCGGCTTTATCTCGAACTGATCGCGGAGAATATCGGGCTCGCGATCGCCAATCTGGAACTGCGCGACCGGCTGACCAAGCTGGCGCTGCGTGACGCGCTGACCGGTCTTCTCAACCGCCGCTCGCTCGACGAGGCGCTGTCACGCGACGAGCGCAGCCGATCGGATGCGACGCTCGCCTGCCTGATGATCGACATCGATCACTTCAAGCGCTTTAACGATGAGTTCGGCCACGATGCCGGCGACGAGGTGATGCGTCATGTGGCGCAAGTCATTGCGGAAACGGCCGGCGAGACCGCGACTGCTTTCCGCTACGGTGGAGAGGAGTTTGCGGTGCTTGCACCGGGGCTTGACGAGACGCGGGGGCTGCAACTCGCAGAGCGGATACGCACAGCAGTTGCCGGCAGTGCCCTTCAGCGGCGCGGCAGGATCATCGGCGCCGTGACGGTCTCGGTCGGTATGGCGATTGCTCCCTCCGCCGGCCGTGGCAACGACCTCCTCAACCGCGCCGATACCGCCCTTCTTGCGGCGAAAGCGGCGGGGCGGAACCGCGTCATGTTTTCAATGGGCACGCTTGCGGACGAGAGGGCCCAGCAGGCGGGCTGATGCCGCCTGTGCTGGTGTCCGGGAAATGCAATCGGCCGAAAAAGCAAATATTGCATAATCGGCATCGGTCGGTCTGATAGGCGCCGGACGGGATCGACTATACAGTCAAACTCCGGCGTCACGGGATATTGAGTTGATCGTCAGGAACGCGCTCTGCACTGTTGATACCTCAAATTGTATTGTGGCGAACCGTGTGTCGGTTGCCAAAACGACATAATTGTTACACCAAGGTTGCTCACGAGTGACCACATATCGAGAATTGGATTGGAGCAGAATGCGTATCAAATACGGCTTGCTTGGTGTGTTCCTGGCTATCGCACCGCCCGCATTTGCGTTGGAGGCGGGAACGCCACCGGTTCTTGCGCCATTGCAGCAGCAGGGTCAGGCGGCGAACCTGAGCGCACAGTTTTTGGGACGCTATGCCTATAAGCCCGTTCCGATCGACGATGCACTGTCGTCCGAGATCATGACGCGCTTCGTCAAGGCGCTCGATCCCGATCGCATGCTTTTCCTGCAGGCCGATATCGACAAGTTCGATGCCAGCAAGACCAAGCTCGATGACGCCATAAAGCAGGAAGATCTGAGCATTCCGTTCTCGATCTTCAACACCTACGAGCAGCGCATGGCTGATCGCATGCAGTATGCGCGCAGCCTTCTGAAGAGCGGCTTCGAATTCAGCGCGCAGGAGGATTATCCTCTCGAACGGGAAAAGAGCCCATGGCTGAAATCGGTGGCCGAGAGCGATGATCTGTGGCGCAAGCGCATCAAGGGCGACTGGCTGCGGCTGAAACTGGCGGGCAAGACGGATGCCGACATTCGCCAGACGCTGGACAAGCGCTACCAGAACTCGCTGGAACGCGTCTATAAGTACAAGAGCGACGACGTCTTCCAGTCGTTCATGGAAGTCTATGCCAATGCGGTCGACCCCCACACCGATTATTTCGGTGCGAATGCGTCGGCCGATTTCGATATCTCGATGAAGCTCTCCCTGGTCGGTATCGGCGCGGTGCTGCAGGAGCGTGACGATTACACGACCATCCGCGAACTGGTGGCCGGCGGCCCGGCACAGGCGTCCGGCAAGCTTTCCGTCGGAGACCGGATCACCGGCGTCGGCGAAGGTGCGGATGGCGCGATCAAGGAAGTCGTCGGCACACGCCTCGATGAAGTCGTGCAGATGATCCGCGGTTCGAAAGGCTCGGTCGTCCGTCTCGAGATCCTGCCGGCAGACGCAGGTTCCGAGGGCGGACACCGCATCATCAGCCTGACGCGCGACAAGATCAGCCTTGAAAAGCAGGCGGCGAAGAAGACCATCCTGTCGGTCAAGGACGGCGACGGTACCCGCAAGATCGGCGTGATCACGCTGCCGGCGTTCTATGAAGATTTCGATGCGCGCCGCAAGGGCGACAAGGATTACAAGAGCGCCAGCCGCGATGTGGCCAAACTGCTTGCCGAATTGAAGCAGGATGACGTCGATGGCGTTCTGATGGACCTGCGCAACAACGGTGGCGGCTCGCTCAGCGAGGCGATCGACCTGACCGGCCTGTTCGTTGGCAAAGGCCCTGTTGTCCAGCAGCGCGGTGCCGACGGCAAGGTCGAAGTCGCAAGCGACGATCTCTCCAAGCCCGCCTGGACGGGACCGGTGAGCGTGCTGATCAACCGCGGCTCGGCGTCGGCGTCGGAAATCTTCGCGGCCGCCATTCAGGACTATGGACGCGGCGTGATCGTCGGCGAACCCAGCTTCGGCAAGGGAACCGTGCAGACGGTCGTCGATCTCGATCAGGTGGCGCATAACAGCAAGCCGAAGTTCGGCGAGCTGAAGCTGACCATCGCCCAGTTCTTCCGCATCAACGGCAGCACGACCCAGCTGCTCGGCGTGACCCCCGATGTCAGTCTGCCGGGTCTCTCCGACCCCAAGACATTCGGTGAATCGAGCTACGACAACGCCCTGCCATCGACGCAGATCAAACCCGCAGCCTACATGCCGGCGGGCGACATTCGTTCGCTGGTACCGCAGTTGCAGAGCAAGCACGAAGCACGGGTGAAGAACGACGCGGAATATCAGCGGTTCATCGAGGATGTGGCTGATCTGAAGGCCCAGCGCGACAAGAAGACGATCTCGCTGAACCTTGCCGTTCGGCAGAAGGAACAGGCGGATCTGACCGCCCGCCTCAAGTCGCGCAAGCAGGACAATGATGGCGTGGATCTTGGTGCCGATGACGGGCTGCAGGCAAATGAGCGTAGCCTGAGCGCGGACCTTGCGCTGGAAAATGCCCGTAAGAACGCCAAGGACGTGCTTTTGAGCGAGGCTGCGGCAATCTTGGCGGACGAGGCCGATCTGCAGCAGCGCGTGCAGTGAGGCAAGCCGCTCTCGCGGGCTGCTGACGATACGGATCAAGAGATGAAGGCCGGAGGCATATCGCCTTCGGCCTTTTTCGTCATGCCTGTCCTCGGCTGGCTCCGCGACCGACCGGTATATGGCCAACACGGGCAATCCTGTGACAAACCTTCATGTTTGAATAACCGGTTGCGATTACGGTCAGCCTCCACACGTACGGGGCGCAGCATGACGCGACAGGGTTCACAGGTCGAATTGCCGGTGGCAGTTCTTCAGGACGGGACAACGATCCGCGACGTCGCCGATATGGTCGATGAGCGCTATGATGCCTTGCTGCGTCGCTACGAGTGGCTCGAGGCCATGCTGAACCATGTGCCCGACTACATCTATGCCAAGGACACGGCCGGGCGTTTTCTTTACGCAAACCGTGCCGTCGTGGAAAACAATGGCTTCTCGCATGTCGAGGAACTGATCGGCCTCACCGACGCCCAGATCCATCCCCACGCGCATGCCACGGCCGATGGCATCGATATCATCGAACGACGCGTCATGCAGACCGGTGAGGCGGATCTGGGGGTGGAAGAGCGGCGGATGAAAGGCGAGGGCTGGCTGATGATGTCGCGCGTGCCGCTGCGTGACCGTCAGGGGCAGGTCATCGGCCTGGTGGGTGCCTCGCGCGATATCACGGCGCGAAAGCGGGCCGAAGAACTCATGTCGATGCAAGCGCGGCTTCTGCGGGATGTGGCAACGGGTGTTGCAGTCTCCGCATTCATCGAGACCGCAAAGACAACCCTGAAGCAAGCGCTCGGCGGTTTGGATATCGGGATCACGCTCGATCCCCAACCCTCTCCCGGAGAGACCGGGCAAACCCTGTTTCCGATCGTCGGCCGGCAAGGCGAGCCGCTCGGTAACATCTCGGTCGACGGATCATTGCTGTCGGAGGCCGGCCTCAGGGAGTTTCTGTCCGGTGTCGCACAGGCGATTGGCATTGCCGTGGTTCGTGATCGCGACATCCGCTACATTGCCTATCTCGCCGAACACGACGCTTTGACGGGGCTGGCGAACCGCAGTCTCTTCGACCGCAGCCTTGCGGCGCTGCTGGCCGGCGAGCCGATGCCGCTGGCTGTCGCCTTTATCGATGTGGACAATTTCAAGCTCGTCAACGACAGCCTCGGCCACGCTGCCGGAGATGATCTGCTGAAGGTCATCGCCAGCCGTATCCTGTCCGTGACCGGGGCCGACGCACTCGTGTCGCGCATCGGTGGCGACGAGTTCATCGTCGTGCTGCAGGCAGCGCCGGAAGACGCCCATCTGGCCTTGCAACGGATAGGAGAGGCAGTGTCGCAGCCGATGATCCTCGAAGGGCGCGAAATCGGCATAACCTGCAGCATTGGTGTCGCGTTTGCCGGCCAGCATGGGACTTCGGCCGGCGAACTCCTGGCAAGAGCCGATATCGCGCTCTTCGACGTGAAGAAGAATGGCCGTAATGGCGTTCGGGCCTTTTCCGAGGATATGGCGGAGGCAACGCGCAGCAAGATCGAGCGAGTGGCCGAGTTGCGGCGTGCGATCGAGCAGGACGAATTCATCCTGCATTTCCAGCCGCAGAAAAATATCGTCACGGGAGCCATCGTTGGGGCAGAGGCGCTCGTGCGCTGGCAACACCCCCGCGAAGGCTTGCTGCCGCCCGCGTCCTTCATTTCGCTCGCCGAAGAGGTCGGGCTGATTTCGGCCATAGGTGAATGCGTGCTGCGCAAGGCTTGCCGCGAAGCGCGGCGATGGCAGGACACAGGGTTGCCCGGCGTGCGTGTGGCGGTCAATGTCTCGGCAAGGCAGTTCCGTGAGCCGTCGCTTTGTCAGACGGTCGCCGCCATCCTCGATGATGTCGGTCTCGACGCCGCCCTGCTCGAGCTGGAAATCACCGAGAGCATGATCATGGAAGACGTCGCGAGCGCGATCGCCCGGATGGAGGAGATCACCGCGCTCGGGGTCAGCCTCGCCATTGATGACTTTGGGACCGGCTATTCCAGTCTGAGCACGCTGAAGATGTTCCCGATCACGCGCCTCAAGATCGATCGTTCGTTCATCGCCGATATTCCCGCAGACATGGGCGATGTCGCCATCGTCAAGGCGATCGTGACGCTCAGCAGGACCTTGGGGCTGGAAGCGGTTGCCGAGGGAATTGAAACGCCGGAACAGCTTGCCCTCCTCAGCGATGCGGGCTGCGATGCGTTTCAGGGCTATTATCTCGCAAAGCCGATGGCTGCATCCGAGTTCTCGGCATTCGTCCGCCTTCATATCGAAAAGACCGGAAATGAAGCAGAGGCAGAGGCATCCACAGGCAATATGCCCGCATAACAGGATCGTGAGTTAGGTTTGATGCCGGACGCCGCCTGCTCTCTATGGTAGAATGATTGGCCGTCGATGCTACCGTTCGCGAGGTCAGGGTTGTGTTGCGGCCGGCGTTGATGCTTGGTCTCCGGCCGGCAAGCACCGTCCGTCCTCTCCGGCCCATCTATCTACAATCAAGAGACTTTTCTGGTGAACCAACCTGTCTCGAAGCAGATCGGTTGCCCATCGAACGCCAGCGGCGATCCATTTGGAGACGTCGGTCAAGCACACGCTATGCGATTGTGCCGTGTCGGCATCACCACTGCGGCTGCGCGGCCTTGATCGTCCGGCCGGGTTGCTGGCCCCCGTTTCCTTTTACTATTTGCTAACCAGCCCCTTTTCCAATGGGGAAACACTCGCCGGCCGCTTTTGTGTGCCGCAACCTTCACCACAACAGACTATTTTCACTACGGAGACCAGATGTCCACCAAGCTTTTCGCCACAACCATGTTCGCCCTGACAGCGCTGGCCTCGACAGTCCATGCGCAGCCATCGCCGGATATGGTGAGGAAGTATAATGATTGGGGGCTGTATTCCTACAAGTCCGGCAGTTCGACCGTCTGCTATGTCCTGACGACGCCCACGAAAATGCTGCCGGCCAGCGTCACCCATGGCGACAATTATTTCCTCGTCGCACCGAACGCTTCGGGGGGTGGCTATTATCCGCAGGCGATCATGGGCTATGACCTTCGTGCCGGATCGCAGATGACGGTTACGATCGGCGACCAGACTTTTGCCATGGTCCCGAAAGGCAATTCGGGTTGGACGCAGCAGGCCAGCAGCGATGCGCAGATGATCGCAGCGATGAAGTCGGGCAGCGACATGACGCTGCAGGCGGTGTCGGCCCGTGGCACGCAGACGAGTTATACGTTCTCGCTTGCCGGTGTGAGTGCCGCGCTGGAGCAGGCGGGGCAATGCCGCTGAGGCCAGCGAACCAGATTGCGGCCGGGGCTGCGGCGGATAAAAATCTGTCGCAGTCTCGCCTTTTTTACCCGGCGTCCTAATTCACCGCAGTTGAAGCTGTCGCAGGTGTTTGAGCTCATGTAAGACGGCAAACGTGAGAGTGTCACCACCGAAAGCCGATCATGATATATTCGACTGCTGAAACGGCTTTCCTTTCGCATAACGGTGAGATGGCGCGATTGATCGCGGCCTTCCCCTGGGAACGCACCTCGCTCGGTGCCATCGGCCATTGGCCGCAAAGCCTCAAGACATCCGTGTCGCTTCTGCTTCAATCGCCGGTGCCGATCGTGACGCTATGGCATGCGGAAGGCGTGATGATCTATAACGATGCCTATGCGCAGTTCGCCGGGCTTCGCCATCCGGGCATTCTGGGCGCGAATGTGCTGGAAGCCTGGCCCGAAGTCGCCGATTTCAACGACAACGTCCTGAACGTCGGCCTTGCGGGCGGGACACTCAGCTATTTCGATCAGGAAATGCTACTCGACCGGGCAGGAATGCCGGCATCCGTTTTCATGAACCTCTATTATTCTCCGATCTGCGACGAGGCCGGCAAGCCGGCCGGCGTCATGGCGATCGTGGTTGAGAATACTGCACGTGTCGATGCTGCGCGCCGCCTTCAGGGTGAACGTCAACAGCTGGAGCAGATGTTCGAGCAGGCACCGGGTTTCATGGCGACCGTCTACGGACCCGATCACGTGTTCGAGATGGCCAATGGCGCCTATATGCGGCTTGTCGGGCGCCGGGATCTGATCGGCATGGCCGTCGGCGAAGCGCTGCCGGAGGTGGTCGAACAGGGCTTTACCGCGCTGTTGGACGACGTGCGTCGAACAGGAGCGCCCTATATCGGCAAGGCAACGCCCGTGCTGCTGGCCCGCCAGGTCGGGCAGCCGCGGGAAGAGCGCTATGTCGACTTCATCTTCCAACCCATCTACGGCGATCTCGGCACCCCGACCGGCGTCTTCATCCAGGGGCACGATGTCACCGACGAAAAACGGGCGGAGATGGCGCTGCTGCGCGAGACGCGCCATCTTGAAGTCCTTAACCGCCTCGGCATCGAGCTTTCCGCCGAGCTGGATCTTGAAAAGGTGGTGCAGAGAACGACGGATGCGGGGGTGGAGCTGACCGGCGCGCAATTCGGCGCGTTCTTCTACAATGTCTGGGATGCCAAGGGTGAGAGCTATATGCTCTACGCACTCTCGGGCGTCTCGCGTGACGCCTTTGCCGGTTTCCCGATGCCGCGCAACACCGACATATTCCGTCCGAGCTTTTCCGGTGAGGGGATTATCCGCTCCGACGATATTCTCGGGGATCCGCGCTACGGGCATTCCGAACCGCATAGGGGCATGCCGCCCGGGCACCTGCCCGTTCGAAGCTACATGGCGGTGCCGGTGGTGTCGCGATCGGCCGAGGTGATCGGCTGTCTGTTTTTCGGCCATCCGGAGCCGGGTCGCTTCCGCGAAGAGCATGAACGCCTCGTGGCCGGCGCTGCAAGCCAGGTGGCGATCGCCATAGACAATGCCCGGCTCTTCCGCGAGGCCGGCGACGAACTGGCCGAAAGGCGCCGGGCAGAGGAAGCATTGCAGACGCTGAACGTCGGACTGGAGCAGAAGGTCGCGGCCGAAATCGCCGAGCGCCTGCGCACCGAGGACGTTCTGCGCCAATCCCAGAAGATGGAGGCACTCGGCCAGCTCACCGGCGGCGTGGCGCATGACTTCAACAATCTCCTGCAAGTGATTTCCGGCAATCTGCAGCTGCTTCTGAAGGACGTAGAGGGCAATGAGCGCGCCGGCCGGCGAATAGAAAACGCGCTTGCCGGCGTGCAACGGGGATCGAAGCTCGCGAGTCAGCTTCTCGCATTCGGCCGCCGCCAGCCGCTGGAACCCAAGATCGTCAATATCGGACGCTTCCTGGGTGGTATCGAGGATCTGCTTCGTCGCACGCTGGGTGACGATATCGAGGTCGAAACGATCCGCTCGGCCGGACTGTGGAACGTGCTGGTCGACCCGACCCAGATCGAGAACGCCCTGCTCAACTTGGCGATCAATGCGCGCGATGCCATGGATGGCGGCGGCAAATTGACGATCGAGGCCGGCAATGCGGTTCTGGATGAGACCTATATCCGCCGGAATGTCGACGTGCCTGCGGGCCAGTATGTCATGCTGGCCGTCACCGATACCGGCACCGGCATGGCGCCCGAGATACTGGAACAGGTCTTCGAGCCGTTCTTTTCGACCAAGCCGGTCGGCAAGGGGACCGGGCTCGGTCTCTCCATGGTCTACGGCTTCGTCAAGCAGTCCGGCGGACATGTGAATATCTATAGCGAGGTCGGTCAGGGCACGAGCGTGAAGATCTACTTCCCCCGCGTTCAGGGCAGTGAGGACCTTTTGGTCGAGCCAGGTTTTGGGCCGGTGACCGGCGGAACGGAAACCATTCTCGTGGCCGAAGACGATGAGCAGGTGCGTGCTACCGTTGTCGAGATGCTTGGCGATCTTGGCTATGCCGTGTTGAAGGCAAGAGATGCTGCCGGTGCGCTCAGCGTGGTCGAAAGTGGTATCCCGATTGATCTTCTTTTCACCGATGTCGTGATGCCCGGCCCGTTGAAGAGCCCGGAACTGGCGCGTCATGCGCGCCAACGCCTGCCCGGTATCGCGGTGCTCTTCACCTCCGGCTATACGGAAAACGCGATCGTGCACGGAGGGCGGCTGGACCCCGGCGTCGAGCTTCTTTCCAAGCCTTATACGCGCGAGGCCTTAGCACGAAAGATCAGGCAGGTTCTGAATGCTCAGCAGGAGCGCAACGCCGTGCCGACACCACCGGTGGCCGCTGAGGCCCGGTTGCCGGCGGACAGTGCGGGATGGGATATCCTTCTGGTGGAAGACGACTTCCTCATCCGCATGAATACCGCTGACCTTCTCTCCGATCTCGGCCACAGGGTCACCGAGGCAGGCAGCGGCGAAGAAGCCCTGTCGTTGGTGGCGGGCGGGGCCTCCTTCCACATTCTGGTCACGGATGTCGGCCTGCCCGGTATGAGTGGCGGACAACTCGCCACGCGCGTGCGCGCCATGGAGCCTTCGATCGGCGTTATCTTTGCAACGGGCAATGACCGCGTTCCCGATGACACCGAGATTACCGGTGCGGTGCTCCTGAGAAAGCCTTACGGTGATGCGGAACTCAACGTCGCGCTCGCAAAGATGGCGGCGCCCAATGCGGCGAGCATCGATTAATATGGCCGCTGTCACACGACACGGTGTTTTTTGTAAACGGGCGAATTGAGGTCCGCTATCGCCCTGCCTATATGGCATCGACGACCTCTGTTCCCTTGTCCGTTTTCGATTACCGAAGGATATTGCCCATGGCCCAGCCCGTACTCTTCACACCCTTAAAGGTTGGTGGATTGGAGCTCGATAACCGCATCGTCATCGCGCCCATGTGCCAGTATTCGGCCGAACATGGCCAGATGACGGATTGGCACCTCATCCACCTTGGCCAGTTGGCCCTGTCGGGTGCTGCGTTGCTGACGATCGAGGCGGCTGCCGTCGTTCCGGAAGGCCGCATCACCCATGCCGATGTCGGCCTTTATGACGATGCCTGCGAGACGGCGATGGGCCGGGTGCTGGAGAGTGTGCGCCGCTGGTCGGACATGCCGATTGCAATCCAGCTTGCCCATGCCGGGCGCAAGGCATCCTCCAATGTCCCCTGGCTCGGCGGCGGCCAGATCGCACCGGATGATGCCAATGGCTGGCAGGCAGAGGCTCCTTCCGCCATACCGTTCGCAGCGTCGCATGTTTCGCCAACGGCACTCGGCAAGGACCGCCTCGGTATCATTAGAGACGCATTCGTCGATGCGGCGAAGCGCGCTGCGCGGATCGGCATTGATGCGGTGCAGATCCATGCCGCGCATGGTTATCTTCTGCACGAGTTTCTCTCGCCTCTGTCCAACCGGCGCACCGACGAGTATGGCGGCTCGGTGGAGAACCGCATGCGCTTCCCGCTCGAGGTCTTTGATGCGGTGCGTGCAGCCTTTCCGGCGGGCAAGCCGGTGACCGTTCGGGTATCTGCGACCGACTGGATGGCCGACGGACTGGATCTTGAACAGACGATCGCGTTTGCCAAGGCGCTGGAAGCGCGAGGCTGTGACGCTATCCACGTATCGAGCGGCGGTCTGCATCCCGATCAGCGCATTCCTGTGTCACCAAGTTATCAGGTGCCGCTGGCTCGGGCGGTAAAGGCTGCGGTCGGCGTGCCTGTTGTCGCAGTTGGTCTGATCACGGAGCCGGCACAGGCCGAGGCGATCGTCGCCACCGGCGACGCCGATCTTGTCGGATTGGCACGCACCGTGCTCTATGATCCGCGCTGGCCGTGGCATGCGGCAGCAGCGCTGGGCGGCCAGGTCAAGGCTGCCAATCAGTATCTGCGCAGCCAGCCGTCCCAGTTCAAGACACTGTTTAAATCCTGACGAGTTTGCTTTTCACGCAAGCCCTATCGAGCGCGCCGGCATCTCTGACATGGGATGCCGGCATTTGTCTTTCGGTTCGCGGCGTCGGTGCGACCTTCGGTTGCGAAAGTGCTTGGCGTTTTTCAGTTCTGGATGATAAATTTCTTGCCTTCGGCTATCGAACTGGTCACCAATAGGAAGCTTTATTAACTCTTTTCAATTTAATTACTGCGCCGCGGCATGACGCTGCTAAAGATCAATCAAGTTCAGGGGCATGAAATGTTTGTCGTGTCTGTCTTCGACGATGGTAATGAGCGCAATTTCATTGCAAGCGGCATTAAAGTCATCGGGCGCATTCTTCACGCCGAGATTGCCGGCGCCACCAAGTCTTTCGATTTAAGCGATGTTGTCGATATCTTGCCGGTCGAGCGCATGGCAGAACAGCCGCCTGCCCGTTCGGGCCGGAGGCAGTCCGTCGACAATGTTCTTAATCTTCTGCACACCATGAAACCGCGCGAGCGGCTTGACGCATGACGGCGCGCAGGCGGCTCAGCGGTTACGAATATACCGTGTGAGCCGTTCCGCAGCATCCTCGATCTGCTTCGGGTCTCGTAGGAAACAGCCCCGCATGAACGAGGCTCCTCCGGCACCGAAAGCCGTACCGGGGGCAAGTCCGACGCCCGTGGCATCGACGATGCGGAAGGCCTCCTCGCGGCTATCGGTAACCCCGTCGATCTTCAGGAACGCATAGAGAGCGCCGTCAGGCTTACGGGTTTCGACACGATTGGTTGCCACGAGCGCATCGCAGAGGATATCGCGAGACAGTCTTGCCCGTTCGATATTGCTGCGGATAAAATCGTCGCCGTGATCAAGTGCCGCGATCGCGCCCTTCTGCATGAACTGCGCGACGCCCGATGTCGAATACTGGATGAGATTGGTCAGCGTCTGGCCGATATCGGCCGGCGCCACGAGCCATCCGACGCGCCAGCCCGTCATGCACCAGTTCTTCGAAAAGGAATTGGCAAAGATGATGCGATCCTCCGCATCCATCACGTCGAAGAAGGACGGCGCCCGCGGGCCGGGGTAGTAGTAAAGCCCGTAGATCTCGTCGGCGATGATCCAGAGGCCGTGCCGGCGTGCCAGTTGCAGCAGCGCGGCGAGATCCTGCCGGGTCGCGGTCCAGCCCGTCGGGTTCGATGGCGTGTTGACGAAAAGCGCGCGGGTACGCGGGGTAATCGCTGCTGCCAGACGGTCGAGATCGAGCGACCAGCGGCCGTCCTCGAAGTGCAATTCGACGCCGACCGGTTTGGCCTCCGCCACCGCCATTGCGTTGACGACATTCGGCCAGGTCGGGGTGAGGTAAATGACTTCGTCGCCGGACGAGGCGACGGCCTGCAGCGCCAGTACGATCGCCTGCATGCCCGAGCCGGTCACGTAAAGATTATCGACGGACAGCGCCTTGGCGTAATGACGCTGGTAATAGCGGGCAAGCGCCTGGCGCAGCTCGGGTATGCCCTGGGTCCACGTGTAGAAGGTTTCGCCCGCATGCAGGGCTGCACTTGCGGCTTCGCTGATGAAGGCTGGCGTCGGCAGGTCGCCTTCGCCGATCCACAAGGGCATGAGATTGTCCCGTCCACGGGCATAGGCAACGATTTCGCCGATGCCGCTACGCGGTGCTGATGCCGCGCGGGCGCTGATCTCGGGTCTGATAACGGTCATGAAAAGCTCTGCTGGCGACGGATGTCGAGCCTGCCACTATGCGGCGATTGCGATCGTCGTCAATAGGCGGACCGATCGCTTCCGGCGCGGCTGGACATGGCAATGTCACCGACAGCGTTCGGAGACGATATTTCACCGGCGAATATTTCATCGGCATCTTTACCGATAATTATGATATAGTGTCGGAATTTTAAGTTGTAAGCGGTTGTTTCTAAAGTGGGGAATGCAGATGCTGGCACCTCGTCGGGCTGATGCATATTTGGATACTGTAAAATCTATTGTCCGATCACCTGACGTCCGAGAGTTCATTATAGGATATACCTCACGCTCCAGCGCCCGGCGTCTTGCCGAGTATCGCACCGAGCAGGGGTATCAGCATCTTGTCGTGCTCGCCGATCGTCTGGATCAGAAGGAGGCGCATCGACTGGAGCAGATGCTTCAGGACGCTGTCCGACACGACAAGCGGAGCCAAATGTATCAGAAATACCATCCGGTAAAGCGCAACGGGCGTTACTACCGCAGCGCAGGCAAGAATACTGCGGATCCGTTTGCCAAGGTCCATTCGGTCTATATCGCCTGGCGCCATCTGGCGCTCGACCGGACAGGCCGTCCTGTTGGCGACACCCGTCAACCGAGGGCAGGCACGGGTTGAGATCAAACGGCCGGCGCAGCCTCCGCTGATTATTGCAGTTGCGGCTTGCGAAGATAGTCGTTGCGGTCTTCCGATTTGATGCGCAGCCATGCTTCGCGGCCATCACGTAGGACACGCATCGGTATCTCGGCGCCGGGAGGGCCGCTCTCCCAGACCTTGCGGTAGAAATCGGCAAGGCCATCGACCTCGCCATCGCGGATTTCCGAGATGACGTCGCCGCGTTTCAGGCCACCCTTTGCTGCGGGCCCGTTTTCGGTGACGCTCATGACGACGACCTCGCCGTTGCTCTCGGCCGAAAATGCCCCGAGCCACGGGCGTGCCTGCCGGTTGATCTCGCCATTGTAGAGAAGATCGTCGAGGATCGGCTTCAAAAGGTTGATCGGTACCGCCATGTTGATATCGGCAATCTCGCCGCCCTTGCTCATCTGCAGCCTGAGCGAGCCGATGCCGATCAACTTGCCCTCGCCATCCACCAGAGCCGCGCCACCCCAGGAGGGGTGGGCCGGGGCAATGAACAGCGCTTCGTCGAGGAGATATTCCCAATAACCGGCGAATTCCTGCTTGGCGACGATCTTGCCGTCCACATGTTCACCGTCACCATCCGCCAGAACGATCTCGTCGCCCACCTGCGCATCGCTGGAATCGCCGATATCGAGCGCCGGAAGGTCGAGCGGTGCCAATGTCTGTACAAGGCCGAAGCCAGTTGCCTGATCGAATGCAAGGGCATGAGCAGGCACGACCTTGCCGTCATATCGTGTCAGCCACACGTCGTCCGCCTCGGTTATCAGATAACCGATCGTCAGGACGAGACCATTTTCCCGGATCACGACGCCGCTGCCTTCGCGGCGCGTACCAAGCGTGTCGGCGGTGAACGCGTCCTTGGGTATGGAGGAGCGAACAGCGACGATCGATCGCAATGTTTTTTGAATATCCATGATACGAATCCCGATCGACGAAAATGTAACGGTCGGGAAAATGCCCTGCCCGTCGTGTCTGTCATCAACGTATGATCGCAGAGGGGCCGCTTCAAGAGCGCGTTTGCTGCCGAAACACCGTCGGCACTCCCGGCCCGCGACTGTGCCGCGGACCGGAGTTAGGCTGCCGTTAAGGGCAGACCGTCATTCTCACGCCGATCAGTTGGCCGGCGTCAGCGTCATCGAGGTGCCGGTTGCGGCAACGTTGAGGCCAAGCTGGCCACTGACGCTCACGGTCTGCAGATGGATCGAGCCGCTGGTGCCGCCGACGAGAATGTTTGCGCCGATACCGGCACCAAGCGTGGCTTCAGCCGTGGCGCCCTGGTAGAGGCCTGCCAGCGAGCCGTGGTGATACCCTGCGGTCGGCGCGAAAACGGCCCAAATCATCCGCGAACGGGTGGTAAAACCAAGATCAATGCCCATCTTGCGCACAGCGCCCGTGTAGCTATCGATCGGTTCGCTGCCGATGGCCGAGGTGAAAGCGCAATCCGCTTCCTTCGCCGAACCCAGCACGTAGCCTACACCACCGCCGATGCGGCAATCCAGGTAGCCGATCCGCACGCCACCGCGCTGGTCGGGCTCCTGATAGCTCGGGGCCGCTTCACGGTTGCGGATCATGTCCGCCGCGGAAGCCGTTCCGACGGCCGTAAAGACCGGAAGAGCCGCAATAGCTACGGCAACAAACTTATTCATCCCTGTACTCCTTTATTATATCGCCATCCGATCCTGACGCATCGACTCGATGGCGGGTGCGGAGGCTAACGCATATATGGGCGGATCGATCCGCGCAGTCTTGCACGAATTGTCACAAACTTACGTGCGCCGTGAACGGCGGCTTTTCTGAGGCCGCTTTATCCGGTGGCGGCTGTCTCCAGTTTCTGCCGCTCGGCCCTGCGATAGAGGCCAGGCGTCATACCTGTGTGCCTGGCGAATGTCCGGGAAAAATAGGCCGCATCGGCAAAGCCCAGGTCATCGGCGATGGTCTTGACGCTTGCCGTGCCGAAAACGAGATCGCGCCTGGCCTCATCTATCAACCGGGTATTGATCAGGTCATGCACCGTCATGCCGGCAACCTCGCGTGTGAGCCGATTGAGATGGGTGGGCGAGAGGTTCAACATCCGCGCATAGGCCGTGACCGGCAGGTGCCGGCGATAATGCTGGGCGACAAGGTCCATCAGCGCCTTCACCCGATCCGCTCCCGGTGTTGCCGCCGTGTCTTCACCATCGGTTGCAAGCCGCCCGAGAAGGACGACGATTGTCGTCAAGCAGGCTTCCACGAGATCGCGTCGGCCGGGCCGGTGGCCGTTGAGTTCGCTGGACAGGCGGTCGAAGATTTCTGCAACAAAGCGACCATCATCGTCCCCCGTCAGCGAGATGACGGCCGGCTGCGTCGGCGATTTCGCGATGCGAGACAGCCTGTTGGCCAGAAAGGTCAAGACAAGACCATCGACATCGGATGAGAAGCGAAAGCCGTGGCGCAGACCGGGCGGGACCACGACAACGCAGGGCGGCGAAAGCACGCGCATGGCACTCCCCAGTCTGGCATCTCCCGAACCATCCCGAATGTACAGAAATTGCTGAAAATTCTCGTGCCGATGTTCGCCGATCTCCCACCGGTACCTGCCGCTGCGTGACGCGATCGTCTCGCAATGCAGCCAGAAATCCGGGTTTTCACGGATCGATTCGCCATAAAGGCTATAGGTCGGGATTTCTCCAGCCATTCTTCTCCTCCACGCCGGCCCTCCAGCCGGATGTTCGTTTTGTCCTATAGGTTGCATGAAAAGTCCATTGAGGATCGGGGGACGGATCGGCTTATTGGTGCTGCATATTCGGGAGGAGAACATGCGTACCAAGGTCGCCATTATCGGCTCTGGCCCTGCGGGGCTTTTGCTCGGACAACTTTTGACCAAAGCCGGCATCGACAATGTCATCCTTGATCGCGTCAGCCAGGATTACATCCTCGGCCGCGTCAGGGCCGGCGTTCTGGAAGAGGGCACTGTCGGTCTTCTCGATCAGGCCGATGCCGGTGCACGCATGCATCGTGAGGGCCTGCCGCATGACGGCGTATCGCTTGCCTTTGACGGGCGTGATCACCGCATCGATCTCTTCGGGCTCTCCGGCAAGCGTGTCATGGTCTATGGACAGACGGAGGTCACGCAGGACCTGATGGATCGCCGCCGGCAGACTGGCGGGCTATCCATCCATGGAGCGGAGCATGTGGCGCCGCATGACTTCGACGGCGACGCCCCCTATGTCACCTATACGAAGGATGGCGTCTCGCATCGTATCGATTGCAATTTCATTGCCGGATGCGACGGCTTCCACGGTGTCAGCCGCCGCGCGGTGCCGGAAGCTGCGCTCACGACCTATGAACGTATCTATCCCTTCGGCTGGCTCGGTATTCTTGCCGATGTGCCGCCGGTCAGCCATGAACTCATTTACGCCAACCACCCGCGTGGTTTCGCGCTCTGCTCGCAGCGTTCGGCGACCCGTAGCCGCTATTATATCCAGTGTCCTCTCGACGAGGATGTCGCGGACTGGTCGGATGACCGCTTCTATGACGAACTCCGTCGACGGTTGCCGGTCGAACATGCCGAGGCGATGATCACCGGCCCGTCGTTCGAAAAGTCCATCGCGCCGCTTCGCTCCTTCGTCGCCGAACCGATGCGTTTCGGCCGAATGTTTCTCGTCGGAGACGCAGCCCATATCGTGCCGCCCACCGGCGCCAAGGGGCTGAACCTTGCGGCCAGCGACGTTCACTACCTCTTCTCCGGTCTGCGGGAATATTACGCGGAAAGATCCGTTGCGGGCATCGACGCCTATTCCGAGCGTGCGTTGAAGCGGGTATGGCGTGCGGTGCGCTTCTCGTGGTCGATGACGACGATGCTGCATCGTTTCCCAGATACCGGCGAATTCGGCCAGAAAATCCAGGAGGCAGAGCTCGATTATCTGGTGAGTTCGACGGCGGCATCCACGGCACTTGCGGAAAATTACGTCGGCTTGCCTTATTGAATGTGCTGCGGCAGAAGGCTTGGCGTGGCTGCGGGGCTGAAAGGCCGGCAAGGCCCCCGTTCAGTGGAGGCGCCGATATGGACTTTCTGATAGACGGACCGGCAACAGCGCCGTTTACGCTGCTTCTGGCCCATGGTGCCGGTGCGCCGATGGATGGCGCCGCAATGACCGCCGCCGTCAAAGCCCTGGCCGATGCCGGTATCCGTATTGCGCGCTTCGAATTTGCCTATATGGCGGCGCGACGGGATGGAAGCAGGAGGCCTCCGCCAAAGGCGGAACGTCTGATCGATGAATATCTCGCCGCAGTCGATTGCCTGGCGTCGACCGGCCCGCTTCTGATCGGTGGCAAATCGATGGGAGGCCGGGTGGCGAGCATGGTCGCAGACCGGCTGCATGGCGAGGGGCGTGTTACCGGCCTCGTCTGCCTCGGCTACCCCTTTCATCCCCCCGGAAAACCGGAGCAACTGCGTACCGCACATCTTGAGGAACTGAAAACGCCGACCTTGATCTGTCAGGGCACACGGGATCCCTTCGGCACCAGCGATGACGTGGCTGCCTATCGGCTATCGGCGGCAATCGAGCTTCTCTGGCTCGAGGATGGCGATCACGATCTGAAGCCACGCAAGAGCGTGTCAGGCTTTACAGCCACCGATCATATGAAAACGGTAGCCACATCCGTCAGCGCCTTTGGACTGCGACTGTCGAGCTAACCTTGCCGGCAGGTTCTGACGCACATCACCGGTCGTAATAATCCATCCACTGTTTCTCCCCCACGAGGCAATCCGCCTGCGGTTCCGTCGTGGCGATTTTTTGCACGCCGGCAGCCGGTCCGCGATCGCTGATCTCCATCACCAGCTTGCGCCGCACCGCCACTGCGAAATCCTCGATGTTGTGAACCGGAAGCACAAATGCGCCGGGCCCGCCGATCACGCAGTCGGCATAGTATTTGTCGAGGCCTCCCGGTGCTCCCGAGGGTCGCAGCAGGATGGCGAGCCCATTGATGACGATGCCTGCCGCGACCGCCTTATCGCGTGCCGGAGCGACCGGATTGCCGCTATTGTTGGGACCGTCGCCCGAAATGTCGATGACCTGCCGCATCCCGCGATAGGGGCTGGAAACGATCATCGACGCACCTTGTGCAACGGCTGCCGAAATCGAGGTCCGCCGTTGGGTTTCGATCGGCCGCGCTTCAAGCTTGTCTGCAAAGGCATCGGCATCTGCCTGCGTTTCGATCACCTGCCAGCCCAAAACAGAGCCGGGAACCACATCGCCTGCCCACTCGAAATAACTGATCGCGATCCGTCCGGTCAGCCCGTCCTTCACAGCGTCTATGAATTCCTTGTGTTTCAGCGCCTCGACATAGCCCTCGCGCTGGATGCGGACTTCCTCCGGGTCCATGGAACGCGAAGTGTCGACCGCCAGAACGAGTTGCACATCGACTTCGCCTCCGGGCGAAGGAGATGCCACCGGGGTTGCGGCGGCGGTCAGGCTCATCATCATCGCAAGCGTGGTCAGCATCGGCAAATCCAGTCACTGGTTCAGCGATATGCCACGAACTGTAACACAGCACCGTACCAAGGCGACTGGTCCGTCGCCCTTCTCGTCGAGGGCGACGTCAAATTTCGGTGATACGACCTACTCGGCTGCAGCCGGGAGATGCCCCTGCCGTACGGCTTCCAGAAGGCATTCCATGATGGCTTTGCGCAAGGCGTAGGTATTGGCGTTGGTGCGCTTGTAATCCAGGCTCTGAGCCGCATCCACAAGGCTCATCCCCTCGTGGATGACGATCTGATGTGCCCGGTTCATCGCCCAGTGCTCGATCGCATAGTTATCCTTACCGGCATGACTTTGCATCGTCAGAGCGGCTCCGTTTAAATGTGAGCTTCAATCATACGAATCAACTGTTGCCAACGAAGCTAGCGCCAAGCTGGAGATTCGTGAATCCTTTTTGCTTTATTTCTTCAGTAGAACTGACGAAAATCATCAAGAATATAAGTTCTTGTGACTGACAAATATTAGGGCGTGCCGCCGAATTCTGGCAACGTCAGTTGCGACCTGCAAGCGCATGAAGCTTTTCGCCCGTCAGACGAAAGAAAACACGGTCGTCCTTCAAGTCGCCGCCGAGTTCACCGTAGAAGCGTTGCAAGGTTTCGCTCGTGCTTGAAGCCGTCCAGTCGATACGGGTCAGCCCTCGATCCACGGCCAGAGCCGCCAGAGCCGTCATCAGTCGGGAGCCGATGCCGCCGCCGCGCTCCGACTTCATGACGTAAAGATCTTTGAGGAAAAATCCGGGCTTGAGGCCCTGGCCGGGAAAATTGACGCCGAAACCCGCCATCGCGACGATCTTGTCCGTGCGTGCGATCAGGATTTCCGCGCCGGGCGGAAGGCTGGAGAGCGTCTGCACGATTTCGTCGCGTGGAGGGCAAAAGACGCCGTAATAATCCTGCATTTCCTCTAGGAGAGGAACCAGATCTTCCGCGTCGCTCGGCGTGAAGAGACGTATATCCATTGATGGTTTCCGGTTTCAGACATGAAAAAGTGGTGGCGCTTGCGCTCAACGTAAGCGTCACTCACCTGTTCTGACAACCGGTTTTCTGGGTGGTCGTGCCGCTTGGCGCCGTCGGTCGGCTATTTTTTCAAGATGACCCAGAGCGCATGAACGATGCCGGGTAGCCAGCCGCAAAGGGTCAGAAGAATGTTGAGCCAGAATTGCAGGCCGAGCCCGACCTGAAGGAAGACGCCGAGCGGCGGCAGAATGAAGGCGAGTAGGATGCGGATGATGTCCAAGGGTGTTTTCCTGATTGTGCTCGTGGCGAAATTCTACGTGCGGCGAGGGGAGTCGTTCAGCGCGTGAGTTCGATGCGTGTGGTCACGATCTGCTTGCCGCTTGTCAGATCCTTGTCGATCGTCTGTAGCCGCAACCGGTTGTCGCCCATCTTTTCGATGGTCATCACGGCCGAACGATCGCCGTTCGTCAGATGGGCCCAATGCACGTCGAGATTGATCGCATTGCCTCTCTGGCTTCCGGAAAGGTTCGAGGGCTGGCCGGATGGCCCGACATAGGTGCCATCGTACCGATTGCCTGACGCTTTCAGGCTTGCCGCAATATTGCGACGGACGACCAGCAGCGTCTTGCAGCTGCCGGACATGGTCAGAGACGCGCCCTGGCCACCCATGTCGAAATCGCAGTCGATGTTGACGCGCTTGCCGTTGATCTTGGTCAGCACCATGCCGCCACCGTTCCACCGGCCGTCCAGCGATCTGAGGAAGTCAGTATCGGCTTTCGCAGGCGACGCGGCGAGCGGAATGGCAATACAGCTGATCTGCGCAACCGCGGCAAGTAAACCCGGCAGCCCGAACCGAAACGTTCTCATGATAGAGCCCCAATTTGTGTGTCGATGTTGAACGCAGATGCCCCGGTTCTGTTCCCTGTAGCGCTTCGCCACGTGCCTTTGCAGTTCGCTAGACGCATTTGCCCGCCTTCATTATCTTTGTCGACGGGTTCGGGCTTTGCGGGCACTGGCAGACACCGGGCCCGCAAAGCCTGCCTTTGAACCATTGTCGTCTTCGCCCGCCACGATAAAGTGCCGGCCGACAACAGGAGATTCGGGTCATGGCGCAATTCTCGACACTGCTGCAGAAGGCGATTTCCATCGCCGTTTCTGCCCATGAAGGACAGTCGTCGAAAACGGGCGGTCCCTTCATCGATCATGTCCGCCGTGTTGCAGAGGCTGTTTCCGGCGAGGACGAGATCCTTGTCGGATGGCTTCACGACGTGGTGGAGAAGGGGCCCGGCTGGACTTTCGAACGGCTCCGGGCCGAGGGCTTTTCGGACCGCGTGATCGCAGCCGTCGATGCGATGAGCAAGCGTGACGGCGAAGATTATTTCGATTTTGTCCGCCGCTCGATCAGGGACCCGCTCGCCCGGCCCGTCAAGCGTGCGGATCTCACCGACAATCTGGCGCAGATGCGCCAGATGGGAGGGGACGGGTCGAAATTCGCCGAAGGCTTGCGGATTCTCGAAAACGAATATCCCGCCTGACATCCGCGACTCGGGAACCTTGATTGCCCTGCTACGTTCGCCGCCATGGCCCATCTTGAAAAGCGGTTCCATCCGCGGAAGGCAAGAGCATGGAGTTGCAATCGAACGTAGCGCTGGTCACCGGGGCAGGGTCCGGCATCGGCAGAGCAGCCGCATTGCGGCTTGCGGCTGAAGGCGCAGCCGTCGGCGTTCTCGGGCATACCCGCAGTGAGCTGGAGAAAACCGTTTCGGATATCCGTGAAGCGGGTGGCGCGGCGATCGTGCTTGAGGCGGATGTCGCGGATGCCCGTGCCATGCAGAACGCGGTCGATCGCTTGGTGACGACGTTCGGCGGCCTCGACGTGGTTGTTGCCAATGCCGGCATCAACGGTGTGTGGGCGCCGATCGATGACCTGAAGCCCGCGGAATGGGATCGCACGATAGAGGTCAATCTGCGCGGAACCTATGTCACGTTTCACACATGCGTGCCGCAGTTGAAGAAACGCGGAGGCTCCGTCGTCGTAATTTCATCCATCAACGGCAACAGGACTTTCACCACGCCCGGTGCGACTGCCTATAGTGCGACCAAGGCCGCTCAGGTGGCAATGGTGCAGCAACTTGCACTCGAACTTGGCCGGCACCGCATTCGTGTCAATGCTGTCTGCCCCGGCGCGATCGAGACCAGCATCAACGACAACACGACCATCCGAGGCAAGGACGAGACGGTCGTGCCCGCCGTCTTTCCGGATGGCGACATCCCGATTACCGGCGGCAAGGCGGGTCATTCCGAGGATGTTGCCGAACTCGTTCTGTTTCTGGCGTCTGCGCGATCGAAGCATATCACCGGTGTGCCGATCTATGTCGATGGCGCACAGGGACTTCTGCGCTGACCGGATTGCTCTGCGGTGACGTTACCCTGGAACTGCCACCTTCGAACGCAAGATATTTGCCATCGGGATTTTTGGAACCGTAGTACGGCGAGCGCGTTATCAGCCTGCCAAACCAAGAGGTTATGATAATGAAGAATGCAATTCTGGCCGCGGCTATGGCTGTGGCTTCCGTGCTCGCCTTTGCTCCGCAATCCCAGGCAGAGACCGTCGTCGTCACCACCAGCGATCATCGCGGTCCGCCGCGAGCGCATCGCCCGCATCACCCGCCGCGTCACTGTTACGTGAAGAAAGTTCGCACCTACCAGCATCATCGCGTGGTCATGAAGACGACCCGCGTCTGCCGTTAAGGGCGAATAGAACAGGCGTCGAGCCCTGCCACGGCTCGACGCTTTTTGCGCAGATTTGGCAACCACAGAATTGGACATGCCTGATCGGCTCAGGACTTGAGGCCAGGTCTCGACGTCTCATCTGGAAGGCGACGGAGCGTTGCAAGGCAGCATCGGATATCGCCGAAAAATTCCGTCATGCGACTGTCGGCAAAATCCGTGTTCCCCTCACTTGCCGGGAAATAGTTCGTGTGCTAATGAGTGGCTTCAACAAACTTAGCGCACTAAGTAAATATCATGAGCCACGATCCTGCTTCCTCCGAATTTATCGAGGCGCTGACCAAGGTCAGCAGAAAAATCAGAACGACTTTCAATCAGCAGGCGACGGCGCAGGGTCTGACCTATCCGCGTGCCCGCGCCCTCTTCCGGCTTGCCGCAAGGCAAAACATGACGCAGAGCGAGCTTGCCTTCGAGCTTGAACTTGAGCAGGCTACCATGGTGCGTCTTCTGGATCGCATGGAGGAGCACGGCCTGATCGAAAGACGGCAGGATCCGGCTGACCGTCGTGCGAAGCTTATCTCGCTGACGGCCCATGGGGCGGAGCAGGCAGCCTTGGTGCGGCGTCTGGCCGATGAAATGCGCAGCCAGATATTCCAGGGCATCGATGTCGAGCAGCTGCGCGTCGCCATAGCCCTTCTCGATCGCGTGTCGGAAAATACGGCCAATGTGGAGATGGGGCATGTCCCGGCGTGAGATGACGATGGCCAGTGATGCCGGCAAGTCAGCCGATGGCTCCGCTTCGTCGGAGGATGAGGCCGCCACGTCTTCGCCGGCCGAGGCTGTGTCGGTTGATGACAAACCCGCGCCGCCACCTGCCGCGCCACCGGCCTTCGTGCCCAAGCCGCCACTGGTGGCGCTTGCCTATATCGTTGCATCTGTGACGGCAGGCATCATGCAGGGCCTCGGCACCAGCCTGATATCGGTCAACATCGCGCAGATCGCAGGCCCGCTGGAGGCCACAACCAACGAAGCGTCATGGCTGATGGCGGCCTATCTGTTTCCCAATGCTAGTCTTGCGCTGATCCTGTTCAAGGTGCGCATGCAGTACGGCATCCGCAATTTCTGCGAGATCGCCATCATTCCCTACGTGCTCGTCAGTCTGGCCCATCTCTGGGTCAACGATCTCGGCATGTCCATCGTGCTGCGCTTTTGCGCCGGTGCCGCTGCGGCGCCGATATCCTCGATGGCGCTTCTCTATATGATCGAGATCTTTCCGCCGGAAAAGAAGCTAACCGTCGGCATCTCGCTGGCGCTGATCGGGCTTTTCATGTCTACGCCTGTGGCGGGTCTCGTTTCGCCGATGCTGCTTGATCTTCACGACCTGCAGGGCCTCTATATCTTCGAGCTCGGACTTGCGCTTGTAACGCTCTGTTTTATCTATCTGCTGCCGCTCGCCTCGCCGCCGCGCGCGCAGGTGATCGCGCCGATGGACTATGTCAGCTACGCCTTTCTGGCGGTTTGCCTCGGTTGCCTGTCCATCGTCTTCACCATGGGGCGGCTCTACTGGTGGTTCGAGGTGGATTGGCTGGGCTGGTTGCTGGTGATAGCCATCGCCTCCGGCACCGTGATGCTGGTGATCGAGATCAACCGCAACAACAAGCTGATCGATGTCGAGTGGCTGTTTTCGCGCGAGGTGCTGCATTTCACCGGCGTTCTTCTTGTCTTCCGCATGTTGTTGACCGAGCAGTCCACCGGCGTAATCAATTTCTTCAAGCAGCTCGGGCTTTTCAATGACCAGATGGCCGGCCTCTACTGGGTCATCCTGGCGGCAACCGTGGTCTCCGGTCTTGTCTGCGCCATGGTGGTCAAGCCGGGCCGAGAGGCGGAGATCCATCTCGTCGCGCTGCTTCTGATTGCTGGCGGAACCTATATGGACAGTCAGGCGACCGTTCTCACCCGCCCGGAACAGATGTATTTAAGCCAGGCGATGCTTGCTTTCGGCAGCGGTCTTTTCCTGCCACCCGCCATGGCCGTCGGCTTCGGCGCGGCGCTCAAGAAGGGCCTGCCCTATCTCATGAGCTTCATCGCGGTGTTTCTGTTCACCCAGAAGGTCGGGGCATTTATCGGCAGTGCCATCTTCGGCACGTTCGTGACATGGCGCGAGCAATATCATTCCTCGATCCTGACCTCGCGGCTCCTGCCGACGGATCCGTTGGTCGAAGGCCGCCTGCAGCAATATATCGCCGCCTATGCCAGGACAGGTGCCGACAGTCTGCACAACACCATCCAGGGCACCAATACTCTGGTCAAAGCGGTGCAGCAGCAGGCCTATGTCCTTGCCTATAACGATGCCTTTTTTGCCACGTTCATCGCAGCGGTCGGCGCCATCGTGCTCCTTCTTCTTCATGTCGCATGGGACAATCGCCACCGCTTCGTTCCGACACGCAAAACGCCTGAGGCCGCTCAGGCCTAGATTGCTTCGCCCCAAACCCCATAAGATAGACGCTCAGTCATGAATTCTGTTCTTCGCTCCCTTTCTACCTATGCCGCAGTCGTCATCGGCGTGTGCGGCATTCTCGTCGTGCTCTATGCCTGGAACCTTCCGCCGTTCCACGGATCGGTCGAAGAAACCAACGATGCCTATGTCAAAGGCAAGGTGACCCTGCTTGCACCCCAGCTTGCGGGCTACATCGTCGATGTACCGGTGCAGGACTATCAGCGGGTCAAGAAGGGCGACCTGATCGTCCAGATCGACGACCGGATCTACAGGCAGAAGCTGGAACAGGCGAAAGCAACGCTGGAATCCGCCGAAGCTTCGCTCGACAATTCGGAGCAGAGCCGCAAGTCGGCCGAGGCCAAGATCAATTCCGCCAAAGCCGCGGTCGAAAGCGCCAATGCGGCGTTCGAATCCGCCCGCACGACATTCGAGCGGACGACATCGCTGCTGAAGAGCAATGTCTCGACGCAGAGCGAGTTCGAAAAGGATCGTGCCGCCTATGATCAGGCGCAGGCGACCGTTCATCAGCAGGAAGCTGCCGAACTGGTTTCGGAACAGGACCTGAATACGATCGTCGTCAACCGCCGCTCTCTTGAAGCGACTGTCGAAAGTGCAAAGGCGTCCGTCGCTCTTGCCGATATCGATCTTCAAAACACCCGCGTGACGGCGCCGCAGGATGGCACGCTCGGGGAGGTTACCGGTCGCATCGGTCAATATCTCTCGATCGGCACGCAGATCGGGTCGCTGGTACCGAACGACGTCTGGGTCGTTGCAAATTTCAAGGAAGGTCAGCTGGATGGCATGGCGACAGGGCAGACGGTGGCCTTCACCGTCGATGCGCTTGGCCACCGCCGCTACACCGGTACGATCGAGCGCTTTGCGCCGGCCACCGGCTCCGAGTTTTCGGTCATCAAATCGGACAATGCCACCGGCAACTTTACCAAAGTGGCCCAGCGCATTCCGGTCCGCATCGCGATCGATCCCAATCAACCGCTGATCGAAAAGCTCGTACCCGGCATGTCGGTCGTTGCAAGAGTTGATCTTGCGCAGGGAAGTCCAGCGGCATCGTCCGCTGGAAAATGAGGGGAGGGCCTAGGCGCCCTTCCATTCGGCTCCGACGCTGCGGAGCCTCCTGTAGAGGTGCGATGGACGGGGCGTTGCGACCCCGTTCAGCGCTCTGCCATCCAGTCATGCCAGTCGTCGGCGCTGCCGTGGAATACGTTGAGGTCGATCTTGCCCTCGACGCCTTGCGACAGGCCGGAGCCGGAATACTGCCAGAACAGCCATTTGCGGCCCGGATAGGTCTTGGTCGGATGTGCTGCCACGGAGCGCAGCCAGAACGGATAGTTCAGAAGCTCGCCTTCGAGGTTGTCGCGATAGAAATCAGGGGCCGTATAGATGATCGGCCGCTTGCCGTAGTGGCGCTCGACCTTGTCGAGAAACACTTTCATTTTTTCAAGCACGCGGGCGCGTGACATTTTGATCTTGCAGGCAGAATCGCTGTTCCATTCGACATCGATCACCGGCGGCAGCGCATCGCGTTCGCGCGGGACGTTGCGAATGAACCAGTCCGCCTGTTCGCCGGCCGTCCGGCACCAGTAGAAGAAGTGATAGGCGCCGCGCCGCATGCCGGCTTCCTTTGCACCTCGCCAGTTCGCCATGAACATCGGGTCGGTGTGGTCGCCACCATCCGTTGCCTTGATATAGGCAAAGTTGGCGCCCTGGCGGCGCAGCGTCGCCCAGTCGATTTGACCCTGCCAGCGCGAGACATCCACGCCGTGAACCGCGAGCGCGCGCGGCGAGGCATGGCCGAAATTGATCGGCTTGGCGTCGCGGAAACGGTGGCTGTAGATCCGGGTGCGCTCACTTTCCGCGGGCGCGAGCGATGGGCGCATCGAGGGCAGCGCCACCGGCGTAATGCCTGCGGGCTCCGGGTGTGGCGCAACGAGCGAGGCGACAGGTCTGTTGGAGGGGACCGGCATCCCGACGTTCCGGTCGATGGCCCCGAACGCGGACGCATCGGGCCCCGGTCCCTGCCAGGCGAGGATGTCCTGATGCTGCTGACGATCTGCAGCCGTCGCGGCGGCCGGCAATCGTCCCGGAGGCATGGCGATCTCTTGCCGGGGCAGAGAAGACCCAGTCATCGCCATCTGGGGCGATGCGGGTGAGGGCGCAATGCGCCCGGTCTTCACCGAGGCCGGAGGTGTCGGCGTGATCGAAGCGGTTTCTATACCGCCCGACGAGCAACCGGCCGCGGCAAGACAGGTGGAGACAACAAAAAAGACAGCCGAAACACGCATGACAACCCGTACGCAGCACACAGTCTTCGGCCAATGGGCGCCGACGACGCAAATTCAGGGAAATTGCTAACGGGAGATTACCGGAAAATACTGAATCCAATCTTTACGCGGCGGATCTATGATCAGGTGCCTCATCGGCACGATCGCAGCCGGCGATGGTTGTCGCCGGCCGCCCGTTATCACTGGCGCGGATTACGCAGCGCGGCCGCGCCTCTGCTCCATCGATGTAGCCGCGACACGGAAGCGGGCGAGAAGTTCCGCCAGCCGGCCGCTTTCCTCCGCAAGGCCCAAGCCGGCGGCATTCATCTCTTCGACCATCGCCGCGTTCTGCTGGGTCATCTGGTCCATATGGTTGACCGACGTATTGATCTCGGACAATCCTGACGACTGCTCGCGCGCAGCAACGGCGATCGATTCCATATGGGCGTTGATGGAGCGGACGAGGTCGGCGATTTCGCGCAAGCCCCCACCGGTCTGGTTGACGAGTACCACACCCTGGCTGACCGCCGTCTCGGAATTGCCGATCAGGGCCTTGATCTCTTTTGCGGCATTGGCGGACCGCTGGGCCAGTTCACGAACTTCCTGTGCGACGACGGCAAAGCCTTTGCCGGCTTCCCCGGCGCGTGCGGCTTCCACACCGGCATTGAGCGCAAGAAGATTGGTCTGGAAGGCGATTTCATCGATGACGCCGATGATCTGGCTGATGTGCTTCGACGCGGTTTCGATCCTGCCCATGGCATCGACGGCGCTGGACACGATCTCGCCGGACTTGTCGGCCTTCTCGCTCGCATGGCGCACCATTTCGCGTGCCTCGCCGGCGCGCTCCGCCGTCTGACGCACATTGGTGGTCACTTCTTCCAGGGCAGCGGCGGTCTCCTCAAGCGAGGCGGCCTGTTGCTCCGTCCGCTTGGCAAGCTGGTCGGAAGCCGACGAGATCTCTTCGCTGCCGCCATTGACGTTGCGGGCGGAGCGGCTGACGCCTTCCATCGCCGAGCGCAACTGGCGGACCGACAGGTTGAAGTCGTGGCGCAGATCCTCGAACTGCTCGGAGAAGGTTTCATCGATCTCGCAGAGCATGTCGCCATCGGCAAGCCGCCGCAGCGCGCCTGCGAGACCTGATGTGGCGCGCGTCAGGCGCAGTTCCGCATCGGCTTCGGCACGCTCCTGGATTTCGATCCGCTGGCCCTCGGCATGCTGGCGGGCCCGTTCGGCCTCCGATTCGAGCGCGCGGTTGCGCAATGCCGCCTCGCGGAATACTTCGACGGCACGTGAAATATCGCCGATCTCGTCTTTTCGGCCGATGCCGTCAACGGCAACCGCAAGGTCGCCGTCCGACAGCCTGCGCATGATACGCGTCAGACTGGTGATCGGGTTGGCGATGCGGAAGACGATAGTGATGATCACGGCCACCGCAAGCGCCAGCGCCAGTGTGGCAGCGATGCCGTAAACGATGATTGCGGTCGTGGCGGAGGCTGCCTCGGCTGCGGTGCGCGCCTTCATTTCGGCAAGCGCTCCCAAGGCGATATCGGCAACCGATGCCTGAGCCGGCCCGGCGGGCTTGCGCCAGTCGTCCACGGCCATATCGAACGGCTGTCCGGCCTGATAGGCGCGGATGGCCGCCGCACGCTGTTCGGCATAGGGGCCGCCGAAATAGGTCTTCTGCGCCGCGTCGTAGAGACCGGTGATGCTGGCCGGTATGGCTTCGCCCGAAACGATCAGGCCGATCTCCTGCCACGCGAGCTTGACCTTCGCATCGCGAACGGCGACGTCTGCAAGATCGCTTGCGGTCGCCGGCCGGCCGGTAATCAGGCCGTTGATAAGGATGCTGTTGGCCGTGCCGAGTTCGGTTCGAGCCGTCCAGGCAAGAGACCGTAGCTGCGTGTAGACCATCATCGCAGGACCACGGGCGTCGATGGTGCTTTCGACCTTCTGGGACGCATTGGACAGCTGGAGGATGATCGCGTCGGCTTCCCCAAGCAATGCCTGACCGGTCTGCTGGCTGCGATCCTTGACCGGTTGGGAAAGCATCGTGTCGAGGCCGGCCCGGCCAGACGTCCAGCTCGTGTAAGCGGCGGTGATGGGATCGATCGACGCGACAATTGGCTCCGACGCGAGATCTTTCATCGCCGCTTGTATCTGTCCGAGTGCCAGGTCGCTGGCACGACGGCCATCTGCGATATTCTGGCGCGTCGAGGCCATGTCTGCGGGTTCTGCCTTCAGCGCGCTGGCAATGCCGCCCCGCTCTCCACGCATGCCCAGCAATGCGTCGAAAAGCGCCGAATCGAGATCTGCAAGGCGTGCCATCTGGCGCGCGCGCTGCAGTTCGCGCCCGTGCTCCACCACGAGCATGGACGTCAGCCCGATGGCAACAAGGCTCAAAGCAATCACGGAAGAAATAAGGATATTGCGTATCGACATTCTCACCTGCCCCCCAAGGTTCGATACCGGCCCATTGCGGGGCCAAGTCTAACCGATACCTAGACTTGGCCGGATAAATGTCCCTTAAGGTGGCGCTGGTGAAAACTATATATGATTACTTGTAGATAAGACCCTTCTCCGGTTGCGGCATCCCTCTGAATCTATGGTTTTTGATCGAAAAATACACGCAATGGATGTTTTTGCCCGCTTTTCCCTTTGTGCCGGTTGCCGCCTCTCGCGTCTTCGAGTTCTCGAAAAAAACAAGGTTGCGGCAATCCTCCGATCGGCTATTCATGAAAGGCGCATATAGGCGCATGCAGGATCGCCTGCCTAGTCGTGGGCACCGCGCTGCTCTATCTCGTTCGTCATCAGGTGAGAAAACGACGAGGAAAACGAGATGGAAATCAGGAAAAGCGGTGCCCGGCCATCGAGCAAGGGGCCGGCCGATTGGTTTACCGGCACGGTACGGACGGATGGCCCGTTCAACGGCAGCGGTAAGCTGAGTGGTGTAACGGTGACGTTCGAGCCCGGCGCACGCACGGCATGGCACACTCATCCGTTGGGTCAGACGCTGCTCGTCGTTTCGGGGCTCGGCCGCGTCCAGCGCGAAGGTGGTCCTGTGAAGGAGATACGGCCGGGCGATATCGTCTGGTTCGAACCGGGCGAGAGGCACTGGCATGGCGCGGCACCCGAATGTGCGATGAGCCACATCGCGATTGCTGAAATGCAGGACGGTTCGGCCGTCACGTGGATGGAAAAGGTCGCTGATGACGACTATCTCGGAGCACCGGAAGCATGAGGCCCTATGTCATCTGCCACATGATTACGTCATTGGACGGGGGGCTCCATCCGAGCCGCTGGACAAAAAGCCCTGATGGCGAGCGGGCAACGTGGTCCGAAACGTATGAGGCGATCCACAAGACTTTTGCTGCCGAGGCATGGATGGTCGGACGCGTGACGATGGCCGAAATCTCCAGGGCCGCGCCCCACCCGCCGGCCGAAGCGGTTGACGTGGCGCGCCCGTTGCATGTGGCGGACCGAAATGCAGCAAGCTACGCGATCGCGCTCGATCCGCACGGCAAGGTGCATTTCAACAGCGGCGATCTCGATGGCGATCATGTCGTCGTTCTTCTCGGCAAGGATGTATCGGACGAACATCTGGCCGAATTGAAGAATGATGGCGTGTCATACATCCTGTCCTCGACCTCAGATATGGACCTGCCGGGCATGCTGGAGACATTGGGCCGCGAGTTCGGGATCAGGCGGTTGCTGCTTGAAGGCGGCGCGGGCGTCAATGGGTCGCTGCTTGCTGCAGGTCTCGTTGACGAACTGAGCTTTCTCGTCGCTCCGGCACTGGATGCCCGCAAGGGCGCAGATCGTGTCGTCGAGTTCAGCGAGGCCGGTCTTGCCCATGCCTGCACGCTTTCGCTGCTCGGATGCGAAAATGTCGGCCATGGCCTGCTGCATGTGCGCTACGCAGTCGGGAACGCCTGACGGCATTCACGTGCCAAGCCTTGCCCGAACCTCTGTCGCGCTACTGGAGCGGCGGATCGACGTTCAAGACCGTTGTCGGCACCCTCAGGATGTCAGAGGACCCTTCGGTGCCTTGCTTACGAAGGCGAGGATGATGAGGCCGCCCACCGCGCAGAGCAAGGTCAGCCAGAACGCATCGATATAGGCAAGGACTGTCGCCTGGTTCTGCACCTGCTGCGACAGCAGCGACGTAGCACGGCTTTGCGCGAGCGCTTCCCCGGCACCTGCGACCTTGTGCGAGAGCGCCGAAAGCGTGGTCGTCGACGTTTGCGACCCGCGCTCCACATTGATGCCAAGCAGATAGGACTGGGTCTGCTCGCCCTTGCGGATATAGGTCGTCACCAGAGACTGTGCGACCTGAACCGCGAGCAGCCGCAGAACCTGGATATAAGCGCCCGTTGCGATTGCGTTTTTCGGATTTCCGTTGGCGACGGCCAGAACGACGATCGGCAAGAATGTCAGGATATGGCCCGCCGCCTGCAGCACGAGGATGGTCCGGAAGCTGTCGCCGTTCCATTCCGGGGTAAGGCCCGTGCCGAGATACGAGGCAAGTCCGAAGCAGAAAAGCCCGATCGCAAGGATCAACCGGCCATCGGTGCGGTGCATCGCCCAGACGCCGATCGGCGTCAGGAGAACGAGCGGGATGCACACCCATTGCAGCAGAACCGTGCCGATCTGCTCCGGGCGCAGATGCGCGACCGCCGACAGATAATTCGGGACGAGAGCCGTATTGGAGGCTGACGCCATCATGTAAAATAGCGCGACGGAGAGAACCAGCATGACGTTGCGCGCGCTGATGGCGCGCACATGTGCCCACGGCGCCTCGACAAGCATTTCATTGATGAAAAACGCCAGCATCAGGGTGATGCCGCCAATGAACGTGGTCGTCACAAGGCCGTTTTCAAACCAGTCCAGCCGGTTGCCCTGATCTATCGCGACGAACAGCATGGTGAGGCCGGCGCCGAAAAGTAGCATGCCGCCCCAATCGGCCCGTTCAAGCATGTCACGATTGACCTTTTCCGATGGAGCTCCGAGCCACGCCAGAAGAGCCAGGAGCGGGGCCAGAAAGACGTCCTGCCAGTAGAGGAACTGCCAGCCGACATGCTGCACATAGATATCGACGAGCGCCGTTCCGGCATTGGCGGTGAAGGCGGTCCTGAAGGCGTAGAGCGCGATCCCGGTGATCCACCATTTCATCGGCAGGTTGCGCAGGATGATCATCAGCGTTGCCGGCACGAAGATGCCGAGCAGAAGGCCGTTCACGACATGCAATGCCACCAGCGCGGCAAACCCTGTCGTCGTCGGAATGAGGGCGGACGTGAGAGCATAAAGAAGTGCCGCCGGAACGAGGACCCGTCGGATGCCGAAGGTTGCGACAAGCCAGCCGACCGCCGGTGCCACGAAAAGCTGCGGCGCGTTGGCGAATGTGTTCAGCCAGGCGCCCTCATCGAAGCTCAGCCCGAAGGCGGCCTTCAGGTCCGTCAGGCCGAGCCCGAACAGGCGGCTGTGGAATGACACCATATAGGGACCGACGAGGACCGCCGCGACGGCAAGAATAGGGTGGTGCGTTTGCCGGCCGACAAAACGTAGCGGCAGCCGCAGGATCTCTGCCATGGTTCAAAGCCCCGCGGACGTCACCGACACCGAGACGACGGCCGACATGCCGGCGCGAAGATGCCCAAGCGCCTGAGACTGGTCGAAGTCGATACGGACCGGAACGCGCTGGACGACCTTGGTGAAGTTGCCTGTCGCATTGTCTGCCGGCAGAAGCGCGAATTGCGATCCCGATGCGGGAGACAATCGGGATACTTTACCATGGAAGGTCTCGCCCGGAAGCGAATCGACAGTCACGGTCACGGGTTGGCCCTCGCGCATGCGTGACAACTGCGTTTCCTTGAAATTGGCCGTCAGAAAGACGTTCGGCAGCGGCACGATCGAGATGGCGTTGGTTCCTGTCGTGACATAGTCGCCGACATGCACCTGCCGTTCGCTGACCACGCCGTCGAATGGTGCGACGATCGTCGTGTAGGAGAGTGCCAGTTGCGCGGACTTGAGGGTGGCGTTGGCAGACTGCACGTTGGCGGAAAGCTGTGCCCGCTGGCCATCGATATACTGAAGCTGTGCCTGTGCCGACAAAACGGTGGCTTCGGCGGCGCCAAGGCTTGCGACCGTCGTCTGCACCTTTGCTTCGGCCTCGTCCTTGTTCTGCTGGATACCTGCGCCCCGATCGATCAGCGTTGCCTGACGGGCAGCGGCCGTCTTGGCCAGATCTGCATTGGCCTTCGCCACCGTCACCTGCGCCTGCGCCTGTTGAACGGCGGCCTTTTCAAGGTTTTCCTGGTTTGCGAGATTGACCAGTTGTGCCTGTGCAGCATCCAGCGCGGCCTTGGCCTGATCCCGCTTGGCCTCATAGTCGGAAGGGTCGATCTGAAGGATCACATCGCCCTTTTTCACGCGGTCGAAGTCGTTGACCCTGATGGCGATAACGTTGCCGGCAGCGCGCGCGCTCAAATGGCTGAGATCGGCGCGGATATAGGCATTGTCGGTGGTCTGGACGTCCGCACCGATCGTCCATTGATCGAAACGCTGGGTGCTGATGCCGACGAGAACGCAGACGGCGCCGATCACGACCAGCGGCACGACGAACTTGGCGTATTCGCGCGGTGGCCGCTGTTGCTGCGCTGCTGCCTCCGGGGCTGCAGGGGCATTGGCGGCGGCTGGCTGGGGCGACGTCTTGTGAAGCATTGTCTTTTCCTTTTTTATCGCGACATGAAGCACAGTTTTAGCTATCATTTCCAATAGGTCTCGAATGCGTATTGATCACTATGGATGATAAGTGAGGACAGTCAGGTGCATCAGACGTCCCGCAGCGCCCGCCGGCATATCGAATTGCGGCACCTGCGCTATTTCGTGGCTGTGGCGGAAGAGCTGCATTTCGGTCGAGCTGCGGCAAGGCTCAATATCGTTCAGCCGGCACTGACGGCCCAGATCAAGGCGCTTGAAGCCATTCTCGGTGTCGAGCTTCTCGAACGCTCCAAGCGGCATGTTGAAATGACCGAGGCTGGCCGCGAATTTCTGCGCGAAAGCCATTCTGCGATCGCGCAGGTGGAGGCAGCCGTCGATACGGCGGTCGATATCGGTCGCGGCGCCGCCGGTTCGGTCCGGATCGGCTACGGCGCCAATGCCGCGATAACCGGCATGATTTCCACCGCGATCCGGCGCTTCAAGGCCGAATGGCCGGGTGTGAGCCTTAGCTTGAAGGAAATGCCGAGCAGCAGCGTGCAGGATGCGCTGACGGCCGGCGAGGTCGACATCGGTTATGCGATCGCAACCGAGATCCGCATCAAGGGCGTGAATTCCAAACGCATTGGCCAATGGCCGTGGATGCTGTCTCTCGCAGACGATCACCCTCTTGCAGGACAGGAAGCCGTCAGCGTCGGTCAGATCCTGACGGAAAGCTTTGCGGTCTACGCAGAGGCAGACGGGCGATCAAGCACGGTCGGCGTCATGAGCTCCATACCGGACATGGCGCCTGGTCACATTCATCGCACCAGCCATGTGACAGGCCTCATGGCCTATGTCGCCTCCGGTCTCGGCATTTCCTTCGTGCCGGCATCCATGAGCATCATGAATTTTCCGGGTGTGGTCTTCCGCCCGCTGGCAGAAGCATTGCCGCCGATGGAAATGCATGTGCTGTGGCGCAGCGATGCCGGCCCCGCGGCCCGCAACTATGTCGGTTCGCTCGAGGCGACCTGATGTCGGCCGCCGAGAGACGCTGCCGACATGGCGATCCTAGTCCGGCGTATTGAGCAGGTATTGCCGGTTCTCTTTAACGGTCTGCATCACGACATTCGTCGAGGTGCTGGCGACGAAGGGCAGGGTGGAGATTTTCTCTCCCAGTACGATCCGGTAGCGACGGATATCCTTGGTGCGGACCTTCAGGAGATAGTCGAAGCGTCCAGCAATCATGTGGCAGCCTTCAATCTCGTTGATTTTCCGGGCCGCTTCGTTGAAGCTCTTCAGGGCCTCTTCGCGCGTGTCGCTCAATTTGACTTCGACGAAGGCGACATGGTCGAGGCCAAGTTTTTCGGAACTCAGAATGGCACGGAAGCTTTCTATATAGCCCTCGTCGATCAGCCGGCGCAGGCGAAGCTGGCAAGGCGTTTTCGAAAGCCCTATGCGGCTTGCCAATTCGGTGATGGAAAGCCGGCCATTGGCCGAAAGTTCCTGAAGTATGCGCGTATCGAATTGGTCTAATTCACCATTGCTGGCGTCATGAGTAGGCATATCTCGCATTTCCTGCCGGAAGATTGGAGAAAGCGTATATGAAAATGGCAAACTATAGGCAACGTCAAATTTCGCCCAATGTTATGCTCCGTCAAACGCCAACGCCCTTTTCAGAGCAATTGCACCCATGACGACATCAGCTCCCGAATTTCATTGCGAGACGCCTTTCCTTGCCTTCGACGATTTTGCGCCGCCGGTGCGGGTTCCGTCGGATCTTCGGCGGGCCATTACCGCCGCCTACCGCAAGCCGGAGACTGAAAGCGTCTTGGCGCTTCTGGAACAGGCGACGCTTTCGCCGCAGGATCAAAACGCTATTCGTGCTACGGCCAGCCAGTTGATCAAGGCGCTGCGCGCCAAGCACAAGGGCACCGGTGTCGAGGGCCTGGTGCATGAATATTCGCTTTCCAGCCAGGAGGGTGTGGCGCTCATGTGCCTTGCGGAAGCGTTGCTGCGCATTCCCGACATGGCGACACGCGATGCACTGATCCGCGACAAGATCGCCAATGGCGACTGGAAATCGCATGTCGGCGGCGGTCGCTCGCTTTTCGTCAATGCCGCGACCTGGGGGCTCGTCGTCACCGGCCGTCTCACCAATACCGTCGATGGCCGCAGCCTGTCTGCCGCGCTGACGAGAATGATCGCCCGTTGCGGCGAGCCGGTCATCCGCCGTGGCGTCGATATGGCGATGCGGATGATGGGCGAGCAGTTCGTCACCGGTGAAACGATCGCCGAGGCGTTGAAGCGGGCGCGGCCGCTGGAGGAGCGCGGCTTCCGCTATTCCTATGACATGCTGGGCGAGGCCGCGACCACGGCTGCGGATGCCGATCGCTACTACAGGGACTACGAAGCGGCGATCCACGCGATCGGCAAGGCGTCCGCCGGCCGCGGCATCTATGACGGGCCGGGCATCTCGATCAAGCTTTCGGCCCTTCATCCCCGCTACGCGCGCGCGCAGGCGGCGAGGGTCATGGGTGAACTGCTGCCGCGCGTGAAGGCGCTTGCCGTCATCGCGAAATCCTACGATATCGGCCTCAACATCGATGCCGAGGAAGCAGACCGGCTGGAACTGTCGCTCGATCTTCTCGAAAGCCTCTGTGCCGATCCCGACCTTGCCGGCTGGGAGGGAATGGGCTTCGTCGTGCAGGCCTATGGCAAACGCTGCCCCTTCGTTCTTGATTTCATCATCGATCTCGCCCGTCGCAACAGCCGCCGCATCATGGTTCGGCTGGTGAAGGGCGCCTATTGGGACGCGGAGATCAAGCGTGCCCAGGTCGACGGACTTGAGGATTTTCCGGTCTATACACGCAAGGTGCATACCGACGTCTCTTACATCGCCTGTGCCCGCAAGCTTCTGGCGGCGACCGATGCAGTGTTCCCGCAATTCGCTACCCATAACGCCCAGACGCTGGCAACGATCTATCATCTGGCAGGAACGGATTTCAAAGCCGGAAAATACGAGTTCCAGTGCCTGCACGGCATGGGCGAACCGCTTTATGACGAGGTCGTCGGTGCCGGCAAGCTCGGCCGTCCCGCCCGCATCTACGCGCCCGTCGGCACGCATGAAACGCTGCTTGCATACCTTGTGCGCCGTCTTCTGGAGAATGGCGCGAACTCTTCCTTCGTGAACCGTATTGGCGACAAGAACGTCTCGATTGCCGAACTGGTCGCCGATCCGGCCGAGATCGTGCGCGGCATGGCGGAGGTCGGAGCGCATCACGACCAGATCGCCCTGCCCAGGGATCTTTACGGCGCCCGCCGCAATTCCGATGGCCTCGACCTCTCGAACGAAACGGTGCTCGCCGCTCTGTCGGCAAGTTTAAAGACATCCGCCACCCGCGACTGGTCGTCCCGCCTTTTGGTGGCGGGCGCCGAGGTGTCGGGCACGAGCCGGCCTGTTCTCAACCCCGGCGACAACAGGGACGTCGTCGGTACGGTGACGGAAGCCTCCGAGGCTGCCGTCGCCCAGGCCATGTCGACCGCCTCGGATGCGACCTCAGACTGGGCGGCGCGGCCACCAGCAGAGCGTGCCGCCTGCCTCGAACGGGCCGCCGACCTCATGCAAGCCGACATGCCGGCGCTTCTCGGCCTGATCATGCGCGAGGCGGGGAAATCCATGCCGAACGCCATTGCCGAAGTGCGCGAGGCAATCGACTTCCTGCGTTACTATGCCGAACAGGCGCGTCGTACGCTTGGCCCCGGCCACCATCCGCTTGGTCCGATCGTCTGCATCAGCCCCTGGAACTTCCCGCTCGCCATCTTCCTCGGCCAGATCGCCGCAGCGCTGGTCGCCGGCAATCCGGTTCTCGCCAAGCCGGCCGAGGAGACGCCGTTGATCGCGGCCCAAGGCATTCGCCTCCTGCACGAGGCCGGCATTCCGCCGCATGTCCTTCAGTTTTTGCCGGGTGACGGACGCATTGGTGCGGCGCTTGTCGGATCGGCAGGCACCTGCGGTGTGATGTTCACCGGCTCGACGGACGTCGCCCGCCTTATCCAGGCGCAGCTTGCTTCGCGTCTTCGGCAAAATGGCAAGCCGATCCCGCTGATTGCCGAAACCGGTGGCCAGAACGCCATGATCGTCGATTCCTCGGCGTTGGCGGAACAGGTCGTGTTCGACGTGATCGCGTCCGCCTTCGACAGCGCGGGCCAGCGCTGCTCGGCATTGCGCGTGCTTTGCCTGCAGGAAGACGTGGCAGATCGCATTCTTGCCATGCTGAAGGGCGCGCTGAAGGAACTGACGATCGGCCGCACGGATACGCTGAGTATCGATATCGGCCCGGTCATTACCGAGGAAGCAAAAAATTCGATCGATAGGCATATCGAGGCGATGCGCGGACGAGGCCGCAAGGTCGAGCAATTGCCGCTTGGTACGGCCACAGGCGATGGCACATTCGTCGCCCCGACGATCATCGAGATCGCCTCGCTCAAGGATCTCGAACGCGAGGTGTTTGGCCCGGTTCTGCACGTCGTGCGATACAAGCGCGATGATCTCGAACGTCTGATCGAAGATATCAACGGCACCGGCTACGGCCTGACCTTCGGTCTTCACACGCGCCTTGACGAGACGATCGCGCAGGTGACGGATCTTATCCGCGTCGGCAATATTTACGTGAACCGCAACGTCATCGGCGCCGTTGTCGGCGTCCAGCCTTTTGGCGGGCGCGGGCTGTCGGGAACCGGTCCTAAGGCGGGTGGCCCGCTTTATCTCGGCCGCCTCGTCGACAAGGCGCCGGTGCCCCCGCGCCACAGCTCGGTCCATACCGATCCGGCGCTGACGGATTTCGCCCGTTGGCTCGGCGGCCGCGGTCGCAACCGTCTGGCGCAGGACGCGCGCGAGACTGGGGCCGTGTCGGCGCTTGGCCTGATGACGGAACTGCCGGGCCCGGTCGGCGAAAGGAACCTGTACGCGCTTCATCCGCGCGGCCGCATCCTGCTCGTGCCACGCACAGAAGTCGGCCTGTATCGCCAGATGACGGCGGCCCTTGCGACCGGCAATGACGTGACGATCGATACGGCCTGCGGTCTTGAGGCATCTCTCGCCGCCCTGCCGGCAAGCGTTGCCGCAAGGATCTCATGGGCCAAGGATTGGGCACAGGACGCGCCATTTGCCGGAGCGCTGATCGAAGCGGAGGGCGAGCAACTGATCGAGATAAGCAAGGCGATCGCGGGACTGCCGGGACCGCTGGTGCTTGTTCAGGCAGCCTCGCCGCAAGAGCTTTCCGCCGATCCAGAAGCCTATTGCCTCAATTGGCTTCTCGAAGAGGTCTCGACGTCGATCAACACGACGGCGGCGGGCGGCAATGCCAGCCTGATGTCGATCGGATAACTGTTACCACTGCGCAAAGAACGATCCGTCACGGTCCCTTTTGTTCTCGGCAAGAATGGCGAAGGGCCGTGACGTGACGTTCCGGCACTTCCTTGTCCCTGAAAGCTCCGGTTTCAGCCGTTTGCTTGCGGTTCAAGCCTGCGCTCGACCGGGCGCTGGCGCCGGAACTGGGGCATGGATGAGGCGAGCGCGCCATGATGGTGCCGGACTGCGGCATGAATGGCCGGCAGGCCACGCACGGCTCTGACGAGCGTTGAGGGTCGCGCGGCGGTGGGCAGCGCCGGCACGGTGATCGGCGATGCGTCATGCAGGCCGAACTCCGATCCCTCGACCTGTCCCATCACGGCGGTCGGGCGATCGAACATCCGCTTGGCAAGCCCCTTCACGGCGAGCGATGCGCTGGCTGTAGCGGGCACTGTTTCCGGAAGCTGGCTGAAAAGATGCCCGATGATCGTGCTTCGAACGGTGACGGGATCGCGGCTTATCTCGTTCTGGCGATTGGCCTCGCGAACGGCGACGTTGCCGACCGTATACCGTGAGCCCGAGGGCTCTATGGCTGTGACGCGTGCCGCAATATCGAGATCGGTGAACGGCGAGTAGATGATGAGGTCGCCGATCGCCAGCGTATCGCGCATATGGGCCTCGGTCGCAGACAGGATTGCATCGTTGACCGACATGCTTTCCAATCTCGAGGTGATCCGGTCGCCGTTCCATCCGATGGTCAGCGATTGATCGATCGGAAACTGGATGGCCTCGATCGGCTCGCGCGGCAGTTCGATACAGGCGATCATCGAGACGAAGGCATAGATCATCACGACCATGCCCCAGGCAAGGCTGAATCCGTCGAGGTCGTTGTAGGTTCTGAGCAACGGGCCGTTCAGCATGCCGATGAAGGTCAGAACGATGACGGCAAGAAAGGTCGCGGCGATCGGGTAGAGAATTGCCACGCGCGTCCTGTCCTCGCCCTTTGCCGTCACTTTGAACGGCCGGCCGAACGGATGCATCAGCGCATGGATGATGGCGATGGTGATGGGTATGGCCGAGACCATCTGCGAGACCTCGGTGAGGATTGGCAGGCTTCGGCCGTGCGACACCCAGCTGTGGAAGATCCACATGCCACCGACCATCGGCAGCGCGAACAGGAAGAAGGCTTCCGGCTCCATCAGGATCGCCGGCAGGCCGAGGAAGTAATAGAGGATGGGGGCCGCCATCATCAACAGCATGAACGGGCGGCAGAACCAGAAGAGCAGGCCGTGGAAATAGTGCAGCCGCTGCATCAGCGTATAGCCCCGGCCGCGAAACGGGCCGTCTTCCAGAAGCGCGACCTGGATCGTGCCCAGACACCAGCGGCATCGCTGGGTGATGTAGCCGGACAGGCTCTCGGCCGAGAGGCCGACGCTCAGGCGCTCGTTCAGCCAGCGAGTCTTCAATCCCGCCTGCATCAGCCGATAGGTGAGGTGAATGTCCTCGGTTACCGTTTCTTCCGGCATCCCGCCGATCATCTCGAGCGCGTCGCGGCGCACGATACAGGACGTGCCGACGCAGAATGCGGCACCCCAGCCATCTTTGGAGGGCTGCATGACATCGAAGAAGATCCGCTGATCGTCGACCCAGGCCTTGGAGACGAGCAGATTGTGCTGGATCGGATCAGAATTATAATAGAATTGCGGTGTCTGGATAAGGCCGATACCGGAATCCGTAAACTGGCCGACGGTGCGCTTCAAAATGCCCTGCTGCGGAGCGAAGTCGGCATCGAGAATGAGGATGAAGGGTGCGTTCGTCTCGTCAGCCGTATGGCGGATGGCGTTGTTGATATTGCCGCCCTTGGCGCCCTTGTTGTCGCTGCGGCTGATATAGCGAATGCCGACGTCGCTGCAATATGTGGCGAGCCAGTCGCGGCGGCCGTCATCCAAGATCCAAACGGTGAAGTTCGGATAATCGATCTCCTTGGCAGCAAGCACGGTGCGCTCAAGGATCGAAATATCCTCGTTATAGGTGCAGATGAACACATCGACAGCGGGAACCCTGTAGCCTGCCGTCATCATCATCTCGCTGGCATCGGCCGCAGCCGTATGGTCCGTCCGGCGAAAGAAGAAGACGATCGACAGCACCGTGTAGATGATGATGACGATCTCGAAGGACAGATAGATCCGCGGCCACAGCGCATAAGGCGTCCAGTGAAATTCCGGCAGCGTGTGTGCCATGCGATAGTAGAGATAGTTCACCAGCATCAGGATGATGATCGAGCCGAACAGGATGCGGTCCTGCGCGCGTCTTGCATCCAGCAGCCAGGCGCAGGCGCCGATCAGCGCGATTGCCGCGAGCGCAAACAGAACGGCGTCGGAAAATGTCAGGATTTCTGGCGACACGGGTCACCTCCGTCTGAGCTAGGGGCATCTGGTGTGTTGGTCGGCGGAAGGAATGGATTGAGTTTCAAGGCGGCAAGGATCGCCCACCCCGTCGCGCCGATATGCGGCAGTCGGAAATACTTGAAGTCACCCGGAGCCGAATTGGGGCCGACCTGAAGACCAGTCGTCAGTTCCTCGTTCACGGTGGCGTAGACGAGTTGGCCGGGAGAAACCTGTGCGGCGATCGTCTTGAAGAGCGCATCCGCCTTGTCGCCGTGGCCGCTGACTTCCATGACGAGCGCGGCCTGCGCCGTCCCCTCGAGCCAGATGCCGTCGCGATCGGAATTGAAATCGAAACCGCCGGGAACGCCGTGGTTCTTCTCTGTCCAGTCGATCACGGCATCGCGCTTGTCGGCGAAAACCGGAACGGCGATCAGTGGCCATAGTTCGGCATCGAGACCGGACATGCCGATATTCGGCTTGTTGCTGTCTGGAACGCTGCCGATATAGAAGCGCCCTTCCTGGGCATTCCACATTTCGGTCAGGAATTTCAGCGCCTTGTCCGCCTGATCAGCCCAGGGCCCTTGTTTGTCGATGCTCGCCAGCCACATGTCGACCGCATAGACGTCGAGATTATGCTCCGTCGATTTCCATGTTGCCCGCATAGGAGCCGGTTCGTGGCCGAAAAAGCCGCCGAGATAACCGGCATTGCTGTCATCCTGGGTATTGCGGTGGATCCAGTCCATGATCTTCGAGGCACTGTCGAGGTAGATCTGCTGTCCGGTCTTCTGATAGGCGGATAGGAGAGAGAGGGCGGCCCAGGCGGTGCTGCCTGTTGCGGTCCCCACCTGATAGCCATCTTCCACCCAGGAGTTGCTGGCGGAATTCCAGTAACCTGGAAGCAGCATTCCATCCTTGCCGACCGCGACCGGACCAGAGCGATAGGCATTTCTGAGGCGCCCGTCGTGGTAGTGCCGGTCCGTCTCGAGCGCGGTGACGAATGCGTCAGCCACCCGTTTCGCCTCGGCCACCCGATTGCAGCCGATGAGCGCAATCAGCGCCAGCGCATTGTCGTAGGTAAAGCCGGTGTTTTCGAGCGAAGGATGCAGCGCCGAGCCACCATTGGCCGGCTCGAAACTGCGAAATATGAAGGGCTGCGCTACGTCGCCGGACATTTGCCGCGCAAGGCCATCGCACAGGGAACAGGCGAGTGCCGTGTGCTTCAGTTCTGCGGCGTGTGCGCTCGACACGCTGAAGATCAGCAACGTCGTTGCGATGAGAGCCAGCAAGCCCGTCGAAACCCTATGGCATTGGTGACGCAAAACCATGAGAACAGTCCCCAGGAGGCCCGGTTGAGAAATGTGCAGAGCGGTCAGGTCAGTGCGCTCTGTTGCGCTCAAGCGTTGCAATATGCTGCAGATCGAACGCCTGCGCCGAGGCAAACAGGGTTGTTCCCGCATCGGCCAGCGTCGTCACGGCCTTCGATGCGTAGCGGCTCATCCGTGAGACGATGGATTCGCCGAGCGAAATGATCACCTCTTCGCCGACGTGACAGCCGAAGAACTTGTCGTTGCTGGCAAGCGACGCGTCGTTCTTGTCTTCATCAACCTTGACGAGCACGTAGACCTCGTGGCCTTCGGCTTCCGGGAATTTGGCAAAGTAGCGGTTTTCGGCGCCCGAGTTGAAGTAGCGGACGATTTTCTGGACCTGTCCTGACTTCTTCACGCCAAGGCTGCGGTAGTTGACCATTGCCGGCGTACCGATGGCGAGGTCTTCGACATCGCGGCTGGCATAGACTGCCGCAGCAAAGGCCTCCCGGCAGTCGAGAGATTTCGCAATCGGCTGGCCCTGGCGAACGAAATCGCCGAACGACGCATCGACGCTGACGACCTGTCCGGCATGATCGGCGACGACTTCTGCCGCGCCTGCCTTGCCGAGGCGGCCTTCTTCACGGGCGATAAGCTTTTCGACCTGATCCCTGCGTTCACTCATCTGACGGATGCCGATGCCGTTTTCGGCTTGATCGGAGGCGATCTTGGTGCGCTCCATCTCCAGCGTCATCAGGCTTGATGCCACTGTTCCGCCCGTATAGATGCCGTCGCTGATCAGCGACCGAACGATCTCGTTGCGCTTGAGTTCGCCACGGGCGGCATCCAGTTCATACTGCGCGGCATTCCGCTTCTGGCGTTGTGGTTCGAGACTGATGTCGGACACCATGTTGCGCTTCAGCATGACGAGCTGCCGATCGAGAAGCGCATCCTGCTCCTTCAATCTTGCCTCGTATGATTGAACGGTGGACTGTGAGTTACCGATCACCGCGGAGAGTTCGCTCAATACACCGTTCCGCACGGTGTTGATCTGGGTTTCGACCTGCTTCAAGCGCCCGTCGCGTTCGGCAAATGTGCCTTTCGCATTGTTCACTTTTTCGGTGAGATCGAGGCGCTCCAGACGCAGGCCGTTGAGGGACGTCTGGTCCTGGTTCGGATTGGCCACGGTGGCCATCACGTCGCCGGAGGTAACGGCCTGGCCGACCTGCAACGTCAAGGTCTCCACACGCCCGTAGATCGGCGAGGCGATCATCTGGACCGGAGCATTAACGACGGCGCGCGTGGACACGATAAAGAACTTGTTCGGTATCATCGCCAGTGCCGTGACGGCAAGAAGCATTGTCGCAAAGATATACCCTGATATCCTGGCAATAGAAAGTATACGCATGTCTTTCGAAGTATTGGTATCAATCTTATTCATCTGCCAAACACCTGTTTTACTAAATGACAGAGACGTAATTGATCGTGTGGGACCAACACACTTAAGGTACCGCGTCGCAACATTTCATGCAACGCAAATTTAACAAAACGTTAAGTAATAGTTGAGTCGGTTTATGGCGTCAAAGTGTTTCGTTCGCTGTCCAGCACAATTTAAGTATATGGGCAGACAGAGAATTTCGGTTATTCGAATTTTTATTTAAGCGTCGCAATAGAGCTCAGGATTTCGCGCCTTTGTGGCTTCCGTGTTACTGATATTGGTTGGAAACGACGAAAATTACCGAACAAGGAGATGCCGCTCCATGGAGAGCGAGGCGACTTTTATGAAAATGTGAGATGGCGTCAGCTTACGTAAGAGGCGACAATTTCCTCTCGTCGCCGGCGTGTCCGGTGGGTTGCTGTGCGCAATGCATCACGCGGTATCGACCGGGAAAAAGCTCTCTTGGGGGCGCCGTATGGCCGATGGCCTGCCCGGCGGTCGGGCATTCTCAGCGTGTTCCGCAACGGTCAGGCATGCCTGTCCTGAAATATATTCGAGGAATGCTACCGCAAAATCGATGGAGATTTGTCTCGAAGGCCGGCATCTGCTGTCCGGCCTCCGAGATATCTGCGATTATTCCGCAGCGATTGCCTGGCTGTTGGCATTCAGTGCGATCAGCCGCTTGGCGCGTTCAAGGCTGGCTGGCTGTTCGGCATGATAGCGCCGGCCGATTTCCATCATCAGCACCGTGCCGGGCAGGAAGGTCAGTTCGGAAAAAATGGCCTCCCAGTCGATATCGCCCCATCCGAGCGGCATATGCAGGTCGCCGATGCCGAGCGCGGTATTCTCCTGCGGGTGATACGGCTTGTAGAAAGCCTGCGGACGGCCGAAACTGTCATGAACGTGCAGATGACCGGCAACCGGCGCCATGGCGCGCAGCTCGTCGTGGAAATTCAGGCCGCGATAGGTGGATTCGATATAGGCGTGGCTGAAATCGATCAGCGCGACGAGATTGGGATGACCGACCGTCTTGACGGTTTCGGCGATCTGCGTCGGTGTCTGGCGATACTGGCCAAGCTCGGTGGTGAAAATGTTCTCAAAGGCAATGCGCACGCCATAGGGCTTGCAGAACTCCGCCAGCTCGAACAGCGCCTGGCGTTCGCGCTTGTCCGCTTCAGCGCGTTCGACCAGCTGTTCGGCGCGCAGGTTGCCGCCGTGCTGAACGAGAATGCGCGCGCCGATGCGATCGCAGATCACGGCAAGTGCCTTGGCGGCGTCGAGCTGGTAATGGCAGGTATCCGGGTCCATGAAGTTGGACGAGACGAGACCATGCACGGTGTAGCGAAAGTCGAACTGGCTGGTGAGAGCCACGAGCCGCTCGGCCCGTTCCTCGACGATGCGGCCGCCTGCGATCAGATCGAGGCTGGTCAGGCCGAGTTCGACCGTGTCGACCCCCGTATCGGCCAGAACACGCAGCTCCTGTTCAAGGCTCGCCAGCTCGCCGTTGGTGGAGCCGGCGTTGAAGCCGGTCGCGATGATATTGCTCATGATGATGGTCCTCTTCTTGGTGATTGCTTCAGGCCCGCTCGACATGCAATTCGATGTCTTGGCGCAGGGAGAGCGCCAGATCGGGGCTGTCCGATGTGAGGTGGCCGATGCCGCGCTCAAGCCAGGGGCGGATCAGCGCCGCGTCGTTAAGTGTCCACACGCAAAGCCGCTCGAGCGGCAGCCGTGCGGTGATCAGCGCCCACTCGGCCGCCATCAGCTCATGGTGGATGGCGACGATATCGACGAGATCATCAACCTTGGCGAGGAAGGCCTCAAGCCCGCCCTGCTTTGCAGCCCATTCCGCGTTGACCGAAACGAGCCGCTGAATGTCGGGGGCCACGCTCCGGCAGGCTTCGAGCACGGTCACGTCGAAAGATGTCAGATGGCAGCGATCGGCCAGGCCGAAACGCTCGATCTCCGCCACGACCTTTTCGGTGATGCCCGGATAGGGTTGCTTGGCCTCGTCGGACTTGATCTCGACATGCAGCTGCTTGCCTTCGGCGCGGGCGAGGACGGCAAGCACCTCTGCCAGTGTCGGCACAGTGTCTGCGGTGCCTTCGAGATGAGTGCTTGCCCGCAATTCGGGTGTTAGCGTCCGAACGATCCCGGTGCGATCGGTCGTGCGGTCGAGCGTGGCGTCATGGATGACGATAAGCTCGCCCGCATCGGTCAGATGCACATCGAATTCGACGGCATCGACGCCGAGCGCCAGAATGTTGCGGAAACCGGTCAGCGAATTTTCCGGCCAGAGATTGCGGGCGCCGCGATGGCCGGTGATCTTCGTCTTGGAAAGCTGTGTCATGGGTGTCTCACGGGCTTGGAGTGAAATCAGCGAAGCGTCGGGTCGAGCTTGTCGCGCAGCCAGTCGCCGACCAGCGAGATGGAGAGCGTCGTCACCATGATAACGATGGCCGGTGCAAGCATGATCCAGGGTGCGCGGGTGAGGTAATCGCGGCCGAAGCCGACCATGTTGCCGAGGCTCGTCTCGGGGGGCTGGACGCCCAGGCCGAGGAAGGAGAGGCCGCTTTCCATCAGGATGATTTCCGGGAATGTCAGCGTCATGGAGACGATCAGCGTCGAGGCGACGTTGGGAAGGATGTGATGCAGGTAGACGCGTAACGGCGTCGCCCCGAGTTGCACGACGGCTGCGGCATAGCCTTGGGCGCTTGCCGAGATCGCCAGACCGCGCGCGATGCGGGCGTAGCGCTCCCAGCCGTAAAATCCCATGAGACCGATCAGGAGCGGCATGGACGAACCGAAGAAGGCAAGGACGGCAAGCGACATGACGAGAAAGGGCAGGGCTGCCTGAAAATCGGCCAGCACGAGCACGAGATGCTCGACGGCACCGCGGAATTTGGCCGCCGCAAAGCCGAGCGTCGTGCCGAGGACCGCCGAGATGATCGTCGCCCCGAACGCGATCGCCAGCGACACGCGGATCGACTGGAGGAGGCGCGAGAGAACGTCGCGGCCAAGCTCGTCGGTACCGAGGAGATGTGGGGGATTGCCCGGCAGGGACAGGCGCGCCCGCAAGTCCATGGCGGTTATGCCATAGGGGCGCAGGAGATCGGCGAAAAAGGCGATCAGCACCATCGCCGCCAGCCACGCTATGCCGAAGGCGACAGAGAACGGAACTTTTCGAACCTGGCGGATGCCACGGACAAACAGCGACGGTTCGGCCGGCGACGGATGGGTAATGTCGGCGATGGTCATTCCGATCTGATCCTTAATGGGCGCTGTGGCTGCGCAGGCGAGGGTCGAGCCAACCGTACATCAGGTCCACGATGAGATTGGAGACGACCATGGCGGCGGCGATCACCAGCAGGATGCACTGGACGACGGCAAGGTCGCGATTGGAGACGGAGACGACGAGCAGGCGTCCGATACCCGGCCACGAGAAGATCGATTCCACCACCACGGCGCCGGCAATCAGCGAGCCGACCATGAAGCCGACGATGGTGACGATCGGCACGGCGGCATTCGGCAGCGCGTGGCGCCAGACGACATCCGCCCAGTTCATGCCCTTGGCGGATGCAGTGCGGATATAGGGCTGGCCCATGACCTCGATCATCGCGCTGCGCGAAAACCGCGCCAGAATACCGATGCCGCCGATGCTCATCGTCAGGATCGGCAGGATGGCGTGCTGCCAGGTATCCTGACCGCCTGAGGGCAGAAGGCCGAGAATGATCGAAAAGATCAGGACCAGCAGCAGGCCCATGACGAATGATGGGATGGTGAAGCCGAAGATCGCCGCAAGGATCACGCCGCGATCGACCGCGCTCTGGCGGTGAAGGGCGGCATAGACACCGGCCGGAATGCCGATCACGAGCTTCAGCAGGAGAGCCGGAATGGTCAGTTCCAAGGTTGCCGGAATGCGGTCTATGACCAGCTGAAGGGCTGAGGCCTTGTCGCGCATCGAGACGCCGAAATCGCCGGTGAAGATCGCCTTGAGGTAGGAGATATACTGGATCCAGAGCGGCTGATCGAGACCCCAGGCGTGGCGGAAGGCATCGACGGATTCCTGCGGCACGTCGGGTCCAAGCATGACCTGCGCCGGATCGCCCGACATGCGCAGGACGACGAAGGCGAATGTCAGAACGGCAAGGATCGTGACGAGCGCCCGCAAGATACGGATGAGAAAGAAACGCAGCATTCTATCGGTCCTTACGCTGCAACCGGTTCGGCGCTGTCAGCCACCAGATGGCAGGCTGCAGTCCGGTCGGCGGAAATCGCGCGCAGCGGAGGCGCGGTTGTGCGGCAGATATCGGTTGCCATCGGGCAGCGCGGATGAAAGGCGCAGCCGGACGGGCGGTTCGCCGGGTTGGGTGGCTCGCCCTGCAGGATGGTGCGGCCCTTCAATGGGCGACCGGGCACCGGCACGCTTGACACCAGCGCGCGCGTGTAAGGATGGAGCGGCGACTGGAAGATGACGTCTGAAGAGGCTTCCTCGACGATCCGTCCCAGATACATCACGGCAACGCGATCGGCGATGTTGCGCACGACCTTCAGGTCATGGCTGATGAAGACCATGGCAATATGGTTCTCTTCCTGCAGGTCGCGCAGCATGTTGACGACCTGCGCCTGGATCGACACATCGAGTGCCGAGACCGGCTCGTCGCAGACGAGCAGTTTCGGCCTTGAGGCGAGCGCGCGGGCGATGACGGCACGCTGGCGCTGGCCACCCGACAATTCGTGCGGATAGCGATCGGCCTGATCCGGCCGCAGCCCGACTGCCGACATCAGTTCAGCGACGCGTGTCTGGCGATGTTCAAGCGGCACGAGCCCATGGATTGCAAGTGGTTCGGCAATCTGGGCTGAAATCGTCAGGCGCCGATCCAGAGCTGCAAGCGGGTCCTGATAGACGAGTTGCATTTTGGCGCGCAACGCCCGCCATTGCGGCGTGCCGAGTTTCGGCATCGCCTGGCCGTCGAAGGCTATCTCGCCCGCCTGCGCCGGGTCGATGCCAAGCAGCATGCGCCCGAGCGTGGATTTTCCGGAGCCGGATTCGCCGACGATACCCAGCGTCTCTCCGGGCATGATGGTGAGCGATATGCCATCGACGGCGCGCACCGGCGACGGGCGACCGAACATGCCCTGACGAACTTCATAGGTCCGAACGAGGTCTTTCGCTTGAAGAATGGGGCCGGCCATCACGCAGGCTCCAGCACTGGCTGTGCCGCGACAGGTGCCGCTCCCACGGGATGATGGCAGGCAAGGCTTCCCAAAACGCCATTGAAGCGAAGTTGCGGCCTTTCGCTCAGACAGTCCGGGCCGGTATGCGCACAGCGTGGTGCAAAGGCGCAGCCTTCCGGCAGGTGCCGCGGGTTCGGAACCGTACCGGCAATAGGCACAAGCCGGGTGCGCGGACCATCGAGGCGGGGAAGGGCGTCGAACAGGCCTCGCGTATAAGGGTGCCGCGGATTGTCGAACAGCGCGTCTATCTTGCCCTGCTCGACGATGCGGCCGGCATACATGACGCAGGCGCGCTCGCAGACCTGCGAGACGGCGCCGAGGTCGTGGCTGATGAAGATCGTTGCCATGCCGGTTTCGGCCCGCAGCTCGATCAGAAGGTCGAGGATCTGGGCCTGAATGGTGGCATCGAGCGCGGTCGTCGGTTCGTCGGCGACCAGCAGGTCGGGCTGGCCGGCAAGCGCCATGGCGATCATCAGGCGCTGGCACTGGCCACCGGAGAATTCATGGGAATAGAGATCGAAACGGCGTCTGGCATCGGGAATGCCGACCATGTCCATCAGCCGCAACGCTTCGGCCTTCGCAGCGTCTCCGGCGAGGCCGCGATGGATCGCAAGCGCTTCGGTGATCTGCCGGCCGATGCGGAGGACGGGATTGAGAGAACTCGAGGGATCCTGAAAGATCATGGCGATCCGCTTGCCGCGAACCCGCTCGAGCACCGGGCGCGGCGCACCGAGAAGTTCGTCCCCATCGACACGAACGGAGCCGGTGATCGAAGCCTTGCCGGGCAGCAGGCCGAGTGCCGCCAGCCAGGTGACGGATTTTCCGCAGCCGGATTCACCAACGAGACCGATCGCCTCGCCGCGACGGACATCGAGATCGATGCCATGCAAAACCTGCACGCCGTCGAAGGCGACCTTCAGATCGCGTAGTTCCACCAGATTTCTTGTCGGGTCCGCCGTCATCAGCGCGCCTTTCTCCGATAAAAGAAACACCGGCCGCAGGGTGTGCGGCCGGTGTGAACTGTCTCTCGATCAGGCGTTCCAGTTGCCGCTGCGGAAATCCATGGCGAATGCCGGGGCAGCCTTCCACTTGAGCGACTTCTTCATGCCGGTGAAGACGGCGTTCTGATGCAGGACCTGGTAGGCGGGGTCTTCGCGCTCGCAGATTTCCAGCATGCGGGTGATCGCCTTCTTGCGCAGCGCGCGGTCTGTCGAGGTTTCCAGCACGACGGAGAGCTGGTTGACCTCGGCATTGGTCCAGTCCTTCTTCTGCTGGGCCTCGCCATTGGGGCCGAACTGCACGACGAGCGGCGTGATCGGGTCGTTGATCGAGTTGGAGGCAGACCAGTCGCGCACGCCCTTAAGGCCTGCCGGATCGTGGATCTGGGCCCAGTTTTCCTTCATCTGGATCTCGACGTTGAGGCCGACCTGCTTCCACATCTCCACCATGATCTGCGCATTTGCAGTCTGGTTGGTGTAGTAGTTATTGAGCAGGCGGTAGGGGATGGCATCGCCTTTGTACCCGGCATCCTTCAGAAGCTTCTTGGCAAGCTCCGGATTGTATTCCGGCGTGGCCCAGCCATCGACGAACATGTCCGAGGTCTTGAAGGATTCGAACTGCAGGCCCGCGGGAACGACGGTCTGACCGGCCCACAGCGCCTCGACGATCGCCTGACGGTCGATCGAATGGGTCATGGCGCGGCGCACCAGCGGGTTGGCGAGAACCGGGTTCTGCGTATTGAAGGTCGAGATGCGATGGTTCCAGATGGTCGAGCTCTGGACCTCGAGGCCCGGCGCATTCTTCACGGCGCCGATCTGGTCCGGCGGCAGGTCGCAGGCGAAGTCATACTGGCCCGAGAGCAGACCGTTGACGCGCGAGGCGACTTCCGGAACCTCGACGAAACGGATTTCCTTGAGCGGCGGGCGGCCGCCCCAGTATTCGTCGAAGGCCACCAACGTCAGCGAGACGTCCGGCTTGTATTCGCCGACCATGTAGGGGCCGGTCGTGACCGGCTTGCGGGCCCAGTCGGTGTAGCTCTTGGCTTCGTCCCAGGCGCGGCGGCTGGTGATCTGGCTGCCGAAGGAATAGAGGCGGCCTTCGAGGGTGACGTCAGGTGTCGCATTGTGGAAACGCACCGTGTACTTGTCGACGGCCTCGACGCCGGCCAATGCCGGCCAAAGGCGACGTGCGACGCCCGGAATTGCGGCCGGAAGTTCCTTGACGGTGGTCGGCTTGTGATCGGCTTCGAAAACGGTCTTGCCGCCCTTCGGCTCTGTGTTGCCGAAAATGCGTTCCTTCGAGAAGGAGAAAACCACGTCGTCGGCAGTCATCTCGTCGCCGTTGTGGAATTTGACGCCGCGACGCAGCTTCAGTTCCAGCGTCTTGTCATCGATGCGCTTCCATTCGGTGGCCAGGCTTGCAACCGGACCCTGGTCGCCCATCCAGTTACGATCGATCAGACCTTCCCACAGGTTCGGGAAAAACACGCGTTCGCCGACGTTGGACTGTTCGTTCCAGATATCGAGCGTGTTGTTGTTGGTGATCTTCTGAACAGCGATCGTAACCGACTGGCGCTGCGACTGGCTGAACGACATGCGCGGAAGGATGATGGTGCCGGCTGCGGCAGACATCAGACCAAGCGCGTGGCGTCGATTGAGGGTGACCATGGATCTCTCCTGTGAGAACGATATGGAACGAGAGGGCGAGCGCATGCCTTCGCGGAACCGGGCCGGTTTCCGCGCCAACATCACGACGACACAAGATTTCTCGCCGGCGGCTGCGTTTCAGATGTGACCTGATCGCGCTACCGGCTTGACTATGAGCTAAGTTACAAATGTTACTGCGTTGTGACATTTGTACGGAGGTTCGATGACGAACGACCAGCTGATGGTGAAGGCGGCCTGGCTTTACCATGTCGAAGGCATCACCCAGGCGCAGATCGCAGAACGCATGCTGCTGACGCGTCGAAAGGTCAACGAGCTTCTGTCCGCCGCCCTCGATCAGGGCGTGGTCAAGATCAGCTTCAACTCGCCACTGGCGGAAACCGTGGAACAGGCGGCAAAGCTGCGTGCGCGCTTCGCGCTCGACGACGCCATCATCGTGCCGACGCCGGCCGATGCGGGGCAAATCGCAACCGTGATCGGCCGCGCAACCGCACTCTTTCTGGACACCTATCTGAGGGGGGCCGGGCCGGCTGCCCTCGGCGTGGGTTGGGGCGCGACGTTGCGCGAGACGGTCAATCACATGACCGCCCTCAATGCCCCGGCCATCAAGGTGCGCTCTATGATGGGGGGGCTCACGCGCGGCTCGGAGATCAATACGTTCGAGATCGTCCGGCGCTTCGCCAAGGTGCTGAACGCCGAGTGCCATTATCTTGCCGCGCCGATCTATGCCGACGACCCGGCTTCGCGCGACACGATCATCGCGCAAACGGCGTTCAAGACGCTGCTTGGAGAAGCGGCATCCGTCGATGTCTCTCTTCTCAGCGTCGGAGACGTATCGACCCAATCCCTGCAGGTGCGCTACGGCCTGCCGGCGGGAACCGATGGCGCAGCTTTGCGCGCTGCCGGCGCGGTCGGCGATCTGCTGGGACGTTATCTCGACCGCGACGGGCAGGAGATCGACCACCGTCTGAACAGGCAGGTGATCGCCCCGGAACTCAGGGACTACCGGCGCATCCGTACCCGCGTGATCGCCTCCGGCGGACGTCACAAGAGAGACGTCCTCGGCGCATGCCTCAAGGCCGGGCTTGCGACGATCCTGATCACGGATGCCGACACGGCATCCTGGTTACTTGGCGATCTGCCGTCTTCACCGCCATCCGTTAACATGGAAGACGCAAGGGCAGCGCAGTCCCAGGCTATCGACGGGCATCAGGCCTAGAAAGGGTGGCCGGGCAGAGCGTCATGGGGAACCGATGGCCACTGTCGGTAGATATCGATGACATGTGTGCTTGCGTCCCGCAGGTGTTCGTGGAGTTCGCTGCGGATCAATGAAGCATCTTTCTTGCGCAATGCGGCGATGATCGGATCGTGGGTGCGGGCGATCTCGACCGGATCATCATAGATCCGGCCAACGAGAGCGATGCCCGATCGGAGTTCGGTCGCGATCTGGTCGAAGAGCTTGAGAATGCGGGAATTTCCCCCGACGGCGCAGAGCATGCGGTGGAAGGCATAGTCCTGCACGACCTGTTCCTGCGTGCGGCCTTCGGCGCCGAGTGCCTTCAATAGTTCCACCTGCGCTTCCAGCTGTTCGAGATCGCGATCGGTCATCTTCCCAACCAGCGCCTGCGCATTATGCGTCTCGAGACATTCGCGCAGATCGTAGATCTCGGCCAATTCGTCGGCATTATAGCTGCGAACGAAAAAGCCTCTGCGCGGATGCGAGACGATCAGCCCCTGGCTTTCAAGAAGGCGAAGCGCTTCGCGGACAGGCGCCCGTGAGGTTCCCATCTGCTCGGCGATGCGGGCCTCGGTCACGTGCTCGCCAGGACGCAAAAGACCGTCTCCAATCGCCTGCAGAACCTGATCGGCAATGCGGCTTGGCAGGTCTGCTTGTTCGAGAGGCTTGAACATGTGGTGGTCCTTCATCGCGTCGTTGGAGCGGCCAGCCCCTGATCGCCTTCTACCGCGTCAGGCGGCCATCTTAAATATCGAACGAAGAAAATTAAATTGCATTCTGTCGATTGTCGACGATTGACACACGATAGTCGCCCGGTATCATGCCCGCAATTCCAAGGGGCGCACGCATCGCGAACCCTCAAAAATAATTGGGGAACCGAATTGACGAAACCGAACGGAACAGCCGCACCGGCTGCTCTGGGTCCGGACTATTGTGTCTTTGCCGGGGTCAGGTCAGATACCGAGGCGTCAAACGCCTTGCTCACATCTTTCGGCACACCCTGCGTGTGGATGGAACATGGGTGCGCCCTGTGAGTGGTGCAGGCACACATGAGCCTATCGACGTTGTCGCCCTTTCGAGGGTTTTCGATCTGCCGCGCCTGTTCGACGTCGATGGTGTAGCGGTTCGTCTGCTGCGGCCCGAAGAGGTTATAGACCCGAAGAGCATCGAGGCCGCGGTCGCCTGGCTGCCGGAAGATCGGGCCTTCGATGCCTATCCGAACCTTCGCATGGTTTCGTCCATCGCCGCGGGTGTGGACAGCATATTGGCCTGCCCGTCGCTGCGGCCACAGATTGCCGTCACCCGTATCCGTGATAGCCGGCAGGCAGATCTGATGGCCGGTTTCGCTGCCTGGCAAGTCGTCTGGCATCATCGCCGGATGGGCGATTACCTCGCCAACCAGTCCCGCAGGCTCTGGGAACGCAGCTACCGACCGGCCGCCCCCGAGACGGTCGTGGTTGGCGTGCTCGGCTATGGCCTGATGGGGCGGCGCTGCGCCGAGGCGATCGCCGCCATGGGTTTTCGCGTGATTGTGGCGCGCAATTCGGCTCTCGCGCCGGGTGAAGCGGTGCCTTCAGGCATAGAGATCGTATCGGGCAGCGACGCCGTCCACACGGTCGCAGCGCAGGCCGATATCCTGATTAATGTCCTGCCGCTCACGGATGCGACGCGCGATCTTCTGAACCGGGACTTCTTCGAGCGGATGCCGGAAGGCGCCGCCATTATCCAGATGGGTCGTGGCGAGCATCTGATCGAGGCCGATCTTGTCGCGGCTCTCGATCAAGGGCACTTGAGCGGCGCCAGCATCGATGTGTTCCGCCAGGAGCCGCCGCCGCAAGAGCATCCCTTCTGGCTGCATCCGCGCATCGTCGTCACCCCGCACAAGGCCTCCGACACGACGCCTGCGGAAGTCCTGCGCCAGATCGCGGAAAATTTCGTCGCGTTGCGCGAAGGGCGCGTGCCGCCCGGCATCGTCGACCGAACTGCGGGGTACTGACCACCGTCTCCGCCTCAAACACCGACTGTATGGAGAATGCCAGCATGACCATGCCAACTCGGCTACTGACCAACGGAAAGATATGGTGCGGCCTGAAGGAGGGTTTCACCGAAGCGGTCGCGATCGAAGGCGACAGGATACTGGCGATCGGAACGGCTGCAGAAATGGCGGCGTTGGCCGGCCCGCAAACGGATATCATCGACCTCGGCGGCAAGCTCGCCGTTCCGGGCCTCAACGATGCCCATATGCATCTCCACCATTACGGAACGAGCCTTGTCCAGTTGAACCTGACGCCGGAATCGGGCGTCAGAACGGTGCAGGCGATCGTCGATCTGGTGAAGGTGGCGGTTGCCGCGGCAAGTCCGGGACAGTGGATCCTCGGTCGCGGCTACGATCACGACAAGCTTGCCGAGCTTCGCCATCCGACCGCAGCCGAGCTTGATGCGGTCTCGCCGGACAATCCGGTCTTCCTCACGCGAACCTGCGGCCATACGACCATCGCCAATTCGCTTGCGCTTCAGGCGGGCGGGATCGGCAACGAGACGCCCGATCCGTTCGGCGGCAAGATCGGACGTACGGATGGCAAGCCGAATGGCCTCCTGTTCGAAAATGCCCGTGATCCGGTGCGCGCGGTCATCCCGCCGGCAACGGAAGCCGAGCTGATGAACGCCATCGAAATGGGCGGCCGCAAGCTTTTGAGCTACGGCATCACCTCCGTCATGGAGGCTGCGATCGGGATCAACGGCGGCGAGGTTGAACTCGATGCCTATCTCAGGGCGCGGGAGCAAAACCGTATTCCATTGCGCGTCACTGGCACGCTGATGGGGGATCTGGAGCGCAATATTCTCGATTACGCCCAGTCGAAGGGGCTGGTGACGGGTGTCGGCGACGACATGTTCCGCATTGGGCCGGTCAAGTTCTTCACCGATGGTTCGGCGGGCGCCGGCACGGCGTGGTTCTCCATCCCTTATGAAAACGATGCCAGCAATTATGGCGTTCGCTGCCTGACGCAGGAGCAGACCGACGAGCTGACGCTTGCGGCGCATCGCGCCGGCTATCAGATCGCGCCGCATGCCATCGGCGATGCGGCGATCTCCATGGTCCTCAACGCCTATGAGAAGGCCTTTGCGGAATTGCCGGATCCCGACCGCCGGCACCGCATCGAGCATTGCGGCTGGCATGTCCCGGACGATCTCGCACGCATGAAAGAGATGAAGGTCATACCTGCCGGCCAGCCAACCTTCCTCTATTATTTCGGCGAGGGCTATCACACGATCTTCGGCAACGAGCGGCCGCAGCATTGCTACCCGTTCAAGACCTGGCTCGAAGAGGGGCTGCATCCCTCCGCGTCTACCGATTGTCCGGTGACTTCGCCGGATCCGATGCCGTGCCTCTATGCCATGGTGGCGCGTCAATCCGATACCGGCAAGCCGCTCGGCACGGCACAGGCGCTCACCGTCGCACAGGCACTGCATCTCTATACCTACGAAGCGGCCTACGGCGTCCATGACGAGGAGCGCAAGGGTCGGCTTATCCCTGGCCAGCTGGCCGATATCGCCGTGTTCGACACGGACTTTTTCTCCGTCGACCCGGAAGAATTCCTGACCGCCAAATGCCTGATGACCCTTTTGGGTGGGGAGGTCGTGTTTCGCGCGGATCCTGCCTGACCCGCCCGTCGAGCCGGCCGCCTCGACCTTACTGCCTTGATTTCGCCTCGCCTCCACAGGGCGTTGCCCACTGCATCACGAAAACGATAAACGGGAATTTTGCCATGACCTCCATGCCAGCCGAATTTTCTTCAATCGCAGACGGGAGGATCGTACGATGAGCGCTGTTGCGGATGTTTTGCTGACGGGTGGCAAGATCTGGCTTGGCCAGAAAGAGGGCTTCGCCGAGGCGCTGGCGATCAAAGGCGAGACGGTGCTTGCCTGCGGCAGCGCCACGGAGATGGCAGCACTTGCCGGCCCTTCGACGGAGATCATCGATCTTGAGGGCAGGCTGGCGACGCCCGGTCTTTATGACGTCCATACGCATCTGGCCCATTTCGGTCTGGGATTGAAGAACCTCGATCTCAACCCACGCAAGATCACCAGCGTGAGCGCGCTTCTCGATGAGGTCGCCGCGGCGGTCAAGACGCGGGCGCCCGGCGAGTGGGTGATCGGCCGCGGCTATGATCACTCCAAGCTTTCGGAAAACCGGCATCCGACCCGCCAGGAACTGGATGCGATTGCGCCCGACAATCCGGTCTACGTCGTGCGCGCCTGCGGTCATGTCGGCGTTGCCAACTCCGTTGCGTTGACGCTCGGTGGCATTACCTACGAGACGCCCGATCCCGATGGCGGAGCGATCGGCCGTGCCGACGGCGAACTGACCGGTCTGCTTGCGGAAAATGCCCGTGCGCCGGTTGCCAGCAAGCAACCCGTTCCTGATCTCGACGACTATATCGAGGCGATCGAAGCCGGCGGCAGGATGATGCTGAGCTACGGCATTACCTCGACCATGGATGCGGCCGTCGGCATGAGCAATGGCTGGACCGAATTCGACGCCTATGAGACGGCCAAGGCGACCGGCCGCCTGCCGGTGCGCGTCTCCATGTGCCTGATCGGCGACAAGGAGCGCAACATTCTCGAAGAGGCGACCGAGAAAGGCTATGTCGCCGGCTCCGGCGACGACATGCTGCGGGTGCGGCAGGTCAAGATTTTCATCGATGGCAGTATCGGCGGCAAGACCGCGGCGATGAAGACGCCCTATGAGGGCACGGACGGCGACCATGGCCTCTTCTGCCTGACGCAGGACGAAACCGATGCACTGGTAAAGCGGGCCCATGATCTCGGCTACCAGATGGCCGTGCATGCAATCGGCGATGCCGCGATCGAACGCATTCTCAATGCATTTCGTGCAGCCCAGGAGGCCAATCCGGCAGCCGATCGTCGCCACCGTATCGAGCATTGCGGCTGGCTCTCCCACGAGCAGATCGCGACCATGGTGGAACTCGGCGCGCTGCCTGCGCCGCAGCCGGACTTCATCTATTATTTCGGCGATCAGTATGTCGAGGTCAGGGGCAAGGAAGCCTCGGACTTTGCCTATCCGATGCGCACCTGGATCGATGCGGGCCTGAGGCCATCCGCCTCCACCGATTGCCCGGTCACGCCCCTCAACCCGTTTGCCGGTCTCTATGCGATGGTGACGCGCACGACGGACAAGGGCACCGTTCTCGGCGCCGATCAGGCGCTGACGATGGAAGAGGCGCTCAACGCCTATACGCTGGAATCGGCCTATGCCAGCCATGAGGAAAAGATCAAGGGCCGGCTGGTGCCCGGCCAGCTGGCGGACATCGCCGTCTTTTCGCAGGATCTCTTCGACATCGCCCCATCGGAAATCCTCAACACCACCTGCGACATGACGCTGCTCGGCGGCAAGGTGGTCTTTCAGAAATAGGAGGTCCAAGCGATGCTCTCCCTGATCATGCGCCGGCTTGGCCTTTCCATTCCCGTTCTTCTCGGGGTGCTGGTCTTCGGCTTTCTCTTGTTGCAGATGGTGCCGGGCGATCCGGCACTGGTTCTCGCCGGCCCGACGGCGCCGCCTGACGTCGTCGAGGCCATCCGCAAATCCATGGGCCTCGACCAGCCGCTTCTCGTCCAGTTCTGGATCTATTTCGAACGGGTCGTGTCGGGTGATCTCGGCCGCTCGATGATCTCCAACAAGCCGGTGCTCGAGGAACTCGGCAGCGCGATCGGCCCGACGATCGAGCTGATGGTCGCCTGCCTCATCTGGTCCATCCCGCTCGGTATCGGCATGGGAACGCTCGCCGCCCGCCATCGCGGCTCGCTCACCGACCGCGTCGTCATGTCGTTTTCGGTGGCCGGCGTCTCGCTGCCGATCTTCTTCATCTGCCTGCTGCTGATCCAGTTCTTCGGCATCACGCTGCGGCTCTTTCCCTTCGTCGGCCGCGGCGGGCCGCTTTGGACGCTTGAGGGGCTGCAGCACATCTTCCTTCCCGCACTCTCGCTTGGTCTCGTCTTCATCGGCCCCGTCGCGCGCATGACACGGTCCTCGGTGCTCGAAGTTCTGAGCCAGGATTATGTTCGAACCGCCCGCGCCAAGGGGCTGACCGAGGGCATGGTGGTGATGCGCCATGCGCTGCGCAATGCGCTGATCCCCGTCGTCACGCTCGTCGGGTTGCAGGCGGGCTATCTTCTGGGGGGCGCCGTCGTCACCGAGACGATCTTTTCCTGGCCGGGCATCGGCCGGCTCGCCGTCGGCGGCATTCTGTCCAGCGATTTTCCCATCGCCCAGGGCTGTATTCTGGCCATGGCGCTGACCTTCATCGCGATCAATCTGGTCGTCGATCTCCTCTATTCGGTTCTCGACCCGAGGGTGAAATGATGAGCGCTGCCACGACAAATCTCGCCGTATCGGAAATCCAGCAGCCTGTGGACGACTATGAGCGCCTCGCCTGGTGGAAGCGGCTGCTGCGTGATCCGGCGGCCTTCGTTGCGATCACCGTGCTCGCCATCATTTGCCTTGCGGCGATCTTGGCGCCGCTGCTTGCCCCGCATGATCCCTATGCCAGCAGCCGCAAGGTGATGCTGCCGCCCTTCTGGGCCGCACGCGGTGACGTCACCTATCTCCTCGGCACGGATCCGCAGGGCCGTGATATCCTGAGCCGGCTTCTCTACGGTACCCGGCTGACACTGCTGATCGGCCTTGTCTCGGTTGCGATCGGCGGTGTGTTCGGCTCTTTCCTCGGGCTTCTGGCCGCCTTCTACAAATCGCTCGATCCCTGGATCATGCGGATGTCGGACATTCTTTTATCGCTTCCGGCCATCCTTTTGGGGCTGGCGCTGGTCGCGGTCATGGGGCAGGGGATTACCCCGATCGTGGTGGCGCTGGTGATCTCGACTATTCCCGATTGCGCCCGTGTCGCCCGCGGCATTGCAATCGGCGTGATGAACCAGGAGTTCATCGTCGCGGGCAAGGCGCTCGGTATTCGCGACCATAATCTCTTCACCCGCTATCTGCTGCGCAATTGCATCTCCTCGGTGATGATCTTTTTGAGCCTGCGCTTCAGCCAGCTGATCCTGACCGCCGCCTCCCTGTCCTTCCTGGGGCTCGGTGCCCGCCCGCCCGTTGCCGAGCTTGGCATGATGGCAGCGCAGGGCAGGGACTTCTTTCTTTTTGCCCCGCATATCGCCGTCATCCCGTCGATCCTCATTCTCATCATCGTGCTCGCCGCCAACGTGACGGGCGATGCCCTGCGCGACGTGCTCGACCCGCGCCTGCAAACCTGACCGATCCAGACATGTCGGCCTTTCGGGCGGCAGATGCCGCCGCCGGGCCGGTTGCCGATTACTCAAGCCATTCGCAACACGGAGCATTGCCATGATTTTCAGACAATCTTCATCCCTGGCTTCACGCCTGGTGACAGCGGCCCTTGCCGCCGCGGTCACGGTCCTGTCCGGCAGTTTTGCCATGGCAGACGGCGTCAATCTCTCGCGCCGCATCGACAGCAATAACTATGACCCGCAGAAATCCACGGCGACGGCCGCAGCCGAAGTGCTTTTCATGCTCGGCGATACGCTGGTTTCGCTGGATTACGACATGACGTCGCTGCATCCGGGCCTCGCCAAGAGCTGGGATGTGTCTGCCGATGGCCTGACCTACACGTTCCATCTGCGCGATGACGTGAAGTTCTGCGATGGCCGCGCGATGACGGCAGACGACGTGGCCTACAGCTTCAACCGCTGGATCAATCCGGCCACCAAATCGCCGGTCGCCTGGCGTGCCGGCGAGGTCGACAGCATTACGGCGACCGACAAGGACACGGTCAGCTACAAGCTGAAGAAGCCGTTTTCAGAGCTTCTCTACCAGCTGACCCAGAGCTTCGCGATCGTCATCGACAAAAACACGGTCGAGAAGCTGGGCGACAATTTTGGCGTATCCGGCTTCAACGGCACCGGCCCGTTCTGCTGGGGCGAATGGCGGCCGCGCGACAAAATGGTTTTGAACCGCAACCCCGCCTATACATGGGGACCGGAGATCTATGCCAATCGCGGGCCGGCCAAGGTCGATTCCGTCACATGGTCGATCATCGGTGAGGAAAACACCCTGACGGCAGCCCTGATGACGGGCCAGACCGACGCATCGAATTACGTCCCGCCGATTGCCCTGCAGCAGTTCAGCACCATGCCCGGCTTCGTCAGCAGCACGTCCAAGTCTGCGCGTTACACGTATTTTCTTGGCTTCAAGCTCGACAAGCAGACGGTGAAGGATCTCGCCGTGCGCCAGGCGATCAACTACGCGGTCGATCGCGTGGCGCTGGTTCAGGACCAGATGTACGGCACCGTCACGCCGGCCTATAGCTACATCACCGAGGATACGCTCGACTGGAACCCTGACGTCGACAAGGTGCTGATCAAGGATTTCGATCCGGAAAAGGCCAAGACACTGCTTGATCAGGACGGCTGGAAGGTCGGCTCCGACGGCATCCGCGAGAAAAACGGCGTCAAGCTCGCCCCGGTTCTCTACAGCTTCAACGGCGCCTGGACGAATATCGATCAGGACATTCAGGCCGAACTTTTGAAGGTCGGCATCAACCTGCAGATCCAGGTATTCGATGCGACGGTCGCCTGGGGCAAGCTGGCGACGCAGGAATTCGACATGTTCACCATGGGCTACCCGTATTTCTCCGCGGGTGACGCGATGAACCTCTACTTCCGTTCGGGCAATACGCCGGCTCCGAACCGCACCAACTGGAAGGACCCGGAAACCGACGCGCTTCTGGCATCCGGCTCCGCTGCCACCTCCAATGCCGAGCGCGCCAAGGATTTTGGCAAGGTTCTCTACAAGGTGCATGACGCGGTGAACTGGCTGCCGCTCTACCATGCGCCGATCATCATCGTGCAGACGGACAAGCTGAAGCCGATGAAGGCGCACCCGATCTACGGTGCTGCTTTCTACAAGGGGCTGGATCTCGAATTCGTCAAGTGAGTGGCGTGACGGCCGGCCGCTGCTGGCTCTGGGCGGCCCGGCCGTCGTCACCACCTGTTCGGAAACCCGTCACCCTGCGACACGCGGGGTGACGGCAAACCAAAAGAATTGGCCCTGCAAGGGACGGGGCCCGTCACAAGAAAGGCTGATACCCATGGATTTTCTACCCAACTCGATCGAAGCGCGCGACATTCGTGCGCAGATGCCGGCTGCCGCCGACTTCCGCAAGCATGAGGAAACCGGATCGCTCGTCATCGAACGCGGCGACGGCATCTATGTCTATGACAATAACGACAAGCGCTATATCGAAGGCCTTGCCGGCCTCTGGTCGGTTGCGGTCGGCTTCGGCGAGGAAAGACTGGCGCGCGTTGCCTACGAACAGATGGCGAAGCTGCCCTATTATCACATCTTCAACTACAAGACCCATGGCCCGTCCGTCGATCTGGCGGAGAAGGTCCTGTCGATGATGCCCTTCCCGATGTCGAAAGTGCATTTCGCTTCTTCCGGCTCTGAGGCCAATGACCTTGTCGCCAAGATGGTCTGGTACCGCTCCAACGCGCTCGAAAAGCCGGAAAAGAAGAAGATCATCGGCCGGATCAAGGGCTATCACGGCGTGACGATTGCGGCCGGCTCGATCACCGGCATTCCGCGCAACCACGAAAGCTTCGACCTGCCGCTCGACCGCATGGTCCACACGTCCTGCCCGTCCTACCCCCATTTCGGTCTCGAAGGCGAAAGCGAAGCGGATTTCACCACCCGCATGTTGAAGGATCTTGAAGATCTCATCCTGAAGGAAGGCCCGGAAACCGTTGCCGCCTTCTGGGGCGAACCTGTCATGGGCGCCGGCGGCGTGCTGATGCCGCCGGATGGCTACTGGGCGGGCGTCCAGGCAATCTTGAAGAAATACGATATCCTGCTCGTCGTCGACGAGGTCATCTGCGGCTTTGGCCGTACCGGCAATATGTTCGCCTGCGAGACATTCGGCATCACACCCGATGTCCTGGTTCTTTCCAAGCAGATCTCGTCGTCCTACCTGCCGCTTTCGGCCATCGTCATGAATGATGGCTTCTACCAGCCGATCGCCGACCAGTCGCACAAGATCGGCTCCTTCGGCCATGGCTTCACCGCCTCGGGGCATCCGGTCGTCACGGCAGTCGCGCTCGAGAACCTGAAGATCATCGAGGAACGCGATCTCGTCGGCAATGCCGCCCGCCTTTCGCCAGCCTTCCTCAAGGGGCTGGAAGAGCTTGCGGCACATCCGCTCGCCTCGTCCCATCGCGGCGTCGGCCTGATCGGCGCGCTCGAACTGAAGCCCTGGGACAAGCCGGGCCTCGGCGCGACGACGGCTGCGGAAAAGATGCAGGACATGGGCCTCATCATCCGCGGTATCGGCGAAGCCATCTGCTTCTGCCCACCGCTGATCATTTCCGAAGAGCAGATCGCCGAGATGTTCGCCATCGCGAAAAAGGCGCTCGACGCTGTCGCTGCCGAACGCGGCTGACACCCACCGACCTGAAAACCAGCTCCGCGTTTCGACGCGGAGCCTCTCCCCGTCACGCCATCAGGAGGTCGAAGAATGGTCAGGAAGATCATCCGCGCAGGTCACGTCATCGCATTTCAGAATGGCGGCCATCGGCACCTCAAGGACGGCACGATTGTCGTGGAAGACGACCGCATCGTCCATGTCGGCGGCGGGATATTCGAAGGCGAGGCCGACGAGGTGATCGATGCCTCCGACAAGATCGTGACGCCCGGCTTCATCAATACCCACACCCATATCAGCGAATCCTATCTGGATCGCTCCTTCGTCGAGGATCGTGGTCCCCGCAATTTCTATCTTTCCGGACTTTTCGAATTCCTGACGGCGCGCAATGGCGCAATCACCGAGGAGGCCCGGCAGGCCTCGATTTCCGCTTCGATGCCGGAATTGATCCGCACCGGCACCACGACGGTCGTGGAAATGGGGTTGAGCGGCCATTTCGTAGCGGATCAGGCCGAGAAGGCCGGGTTGCGCGCCTATATCGGTGAATTCTACCGCTCGGGCCGCTGGTATACGACAGACGGCAGGAGCGTCTCCTATGAGTGGTGGGAGGATGATGGCGCGAGCCTGATGCAGAAGGCTGTCGACTTCATCAAAGCGGTGGACGGCCGGGCCAATGGCCGGATCAAGGGTTTCCTCACACCCGCTCAGGTCGATACATGCTCGGAAGCGCTGTTGCGCCGGTCCCGCGCGGTGGCCGACGACATGAAGGTGCCGATGGCGCTGCATGCCTCGCAGTCGGTGCCCGAGTTTCAGGAAATGGTTCGCCGCAATGGGTGCTCGCCGATCGAATGGCTGGAAAAGATCGGCTTTCTCGGCAGCGATGTCCTGCTTGGCCACGCGATCATGCCCGGAGGCTCCAGCTGGGTGAATTACCACGCAGACGACCTGGACATTCTTGCCGATACCGGCACCAATGTCGCTCACGCCGTCTGGGTCTTTGCCCGCCGTGGCATCGCGATGGAAAGCTATTCGAAATACCTCGCGCGCGGCATCAACATGACGCTTGCGACCGATACATCCCCGCAGAGCATGATCGAGGCGGTGCGCTGGACAGCCGTCATAGCCAAGATCATGGATCGGCGCTCGGAAGTCGCAACCGCAGCGGACGTCTTCAATTCGGCAACGCTTTCCGGTGCGAAGTCGCTGGGCCGCGACGATCTGGGGCGCATCGCGCCCGGCGCCAAGGCCGATCTTCTGTTCTGGGAGGGCGCAAGTCTCTTCATGACGCCGATGCGCGATCCGATCCGCAACATCGTCTATTCCGCCCAGACGGAAGATCTCAATTCTTCCATGGTGGATGGCGTCTTCATCATGAAGGATCGTGTTGTGCCCGGCTTCGATCCGAAGGCACTCGCCGCCGATCTGCAGAAAGGCGCCGAACACATGTGGGCCAACATGCACCATCAGGATTGGGCCCATCGCGATATCGACGCCCTGTCACCGCAATCCTACCCGCAATATCGGGCCTGATATTCTATCATCCGCGCTCGCGTGCGGCTTCGCGCAGCAGCCACTGGCGAAAGGCGGCGGCGCTCTTGTTCGGCCCGTCCTTTTCCGGCTGGACGATCCAGAAGGCCTCGCCGGAACGCACCGGCGGGCCGAAGGGCGTGATAAGGTCACCGCTCTCCAGTTCGCGCCTGACCGCGTGCCGGCCGACGACGGCGATGCCGACGCCGGCAAGGACGGCCTGTATCAGCAAGGCGCTCGACGGGAAGCGCACACCCTGGATCGGCCCGCTATAATCCAGTTTGGAAGAGCGCAGCCAATGCAGCCAGAGGCTGGGGCGGCTGGCATTCTGCAATGTCGGATAGTCGGAAAAATCGAGGGGCTTGCACGGTCTTGTCGCCGGTACGAGTTTCGGCGAGGCAATCACCACCAGTTCCTCCTCGAAAAGTGCCGTACTGTGAGCGTTCGCCCAGGTGCCGAACCCGCGCAGGATGCCGATGTCGATACGCTCGTTCTCGAAGTCGATCGTATTGCCGATGGTGACGATTTCGATCGGAATATCGGGATGTGCATCGAGGAAGGTACTGAGCCTTGGGGTCAGCCAATGGGTGGCGATGGCCGCCGAGGCCGCGATCATCAACGATGCGTCGGCGGTGCGGCCGCGCACGGCATCGATGGAGACCTCCTCGATCCGGTTGAGGCACTGGGCAACGTCATGGAAATACCTGTTGCCGACGCTGTTCAGTGTCAGGCGTGAGCCGACACGCTCGAACAACCTGACGCCGAGAAAGGTCTCAAGGTTCTGAACCTGCCGGCTGACCCCACTTTGGGTCATGCCGAGCTCTTCGCCGGCCTTGGTGAAGCTGCGGTGGCGAGCGGCCGATTCGAAGGCGTGCAAGGCCGAAAGCGAAGGGAGAAAACGGCGCATCGGGCCTCCGGCATTCTAGGGTCTGTCATGACGATTACTCATGACAGACTGACTTTTCAAGTTTTGCCTTTTGTATGGGGCAAGTTCATAAAATGAGCAGTCTGTAGCAATGCGCGCATAATGACCACCGGAACGCAGGGCTACCACGGCATTCGCGCTGTTGGAAAATGGCCGTCGCAAAAGAAAAAGGGGAACGAAATGATTACAAGACGAAACTTCGGCAAGCTCGTGGGTGTCGGCGCACTTGGCGTTTCCGCTGGCGCGATGACCTCAACGCATGCGAGCGCGGCAAGTTCGCTGGAGCGCGTGAAGGCTTCCGGCACGCTGCGCATCGGCGGCGTGGCAGATGGCGCCCCCTATTACCAGAAGGGTCTGGCAGACGGCGCCTGGAAGGGCTTCTACATCGACATCTGCCAGAAGCTCGCCGATGACCTCGGCGTGAAGATGGCGATCACCGAAACGACCTGGGGCAATTCTGTGCTCGACCTGCAGTCGGACAAGATCGATGTCTTCTTCGGTCTCAACCCGACCCCGGAGCGTCTGAAGGTTGTCGATTTCTCCGGCCCGGTGTTCAAGAACTCGTTCACGATGATTGCTCGCAAGGGCATCGAAGCCAAGACCTGGGATGATTTCAACAAGCCGGAAATGCGCATCGCCGTCGATGCCGGCTCCTCTCATGACGCGGCGATGACCCGCCATGCGCCGAAGGCAGAGATTGCACGTCTGAAGACCGCCAGCGACGCTACGGCAGCCCTTCAGTCGGGCCGCGCGGACGCTCAGTGCCTCGTCATGGTTCTGGCCCTGACGCTGCGTTCGAAAAATCCGTCGATCGGCAGCCTCATCGTGCCGACACCGGCTGATTTCACCACATCGAATGCCGGCTTCCGCCGCGAGGAAGACCAGTCCTGGCGCAATTATGTCGATGGCTGGATCAGCACGCATCGCGATAACGGCTTCATCAAGCAGGCGATCATCAAGAACATGGCGCTGGTCGGCGTCAAGGAAAGCGATTTTCCGCCCGGCTTCGAGATCTGACGCCATTCCTGCGGGGCCCGATGGCCCCGCATTCTGCCTCTTGAGAGACGTTGAGCACTGACACTATGTACACTTGGGATTTCTCCATCATCTACGAATATCGATGGGTATTCCTGCATGGCCTGGGCATTACCGTTGCCTTGACCGCGGCGATCATCGTCGGCGGTCTCGCCGTCGGGATGACGGCCGCCATCTGTCTTCTGTCGCCGTTTCGCCTGCTGCGTCTCGTTTCGCTGTGCTTTATCGAAGTGTTCCGCTGCACCCCCATTCTGGTGCAGCTCATCTGGTTCTACTATGCTCTGCCGATCATCTCGGGCATCGATCTGTCGCCGGTGACGGCCTCGCTTATCGCGCTCTCCTGCTATGGCGGCTCCTTCTACGCGGAAATTATCCGCGGCGGCATCGTCTCGCTCGATCCGGGCCAGACCGAAGCCGCACAGGCGCTCGGCATGCGTCCGTCTCTGGTCATGCGCCGCATCGTCCTGCCGCAGGCGCTTCGCCGCATGCTGCCGGCGCTGATGAACCAGTCGATCCTGCAGTTCAAGAATACCTCGCTGGTCTCCGTCGTCGCCGTGCCGGATCTCGTCTACCAGGGACAGATGGTGGCGCATGACAGCTACCGTCCACTCGAGACTTACACCGCCGTCGCCGTTGGATATTTCGCTATTCTCTTCCCCCTGACGCTGTTCGTCCGCTACCGCGAGCGCAAGTCCAAGGAGGCGCGCTGATGTCGACTGCGCCGATGATCGAAATCGCAGCCCTGCGCAAAAGCTTCGGGCCGCTCGAAGTCCTCAAGGATATCAATCTGAAAGTCGGTGCCGGGGGCGTGGTTGCGCTGCTCGGGCCCTCCGGGTCTGGCAAATCAACGCTGTTGCGTTGCGTCAATCTTCTGGTCATGCCGGATGACGGGGCGATCCGCGTGGGCGATACGTCCTTCACCTTCGGCCGCACGACGACGCCTCCGCGCGCACGCGCGCTCGCCGATTTCCGTGCCGGAACCGGCATGGTGTTCCAGAACTTCAATCTCTTTCCGCATATGAGCGTGCTTCAAAACGTTATGGAAGCGCCGGTTTATGTCCGCAAGCTGCCGAAGGCGGCTGCCCGTGACCTTGCCATGGCCCAGCTTGCGAAAGTCGGGCTTGCCGATCGCGCCGGTCAGCGCCCGGACACATTATCGGGTGGTCAGAAGCAGCGTGTCGCAATCGCCCGCGCGCTTGCGATGGAGCCGCGCGTGATGCTGTTCGACGAGGCGACCTCGGCGCTCGATCCGGAACTGGTCGGCGAAGTGCTGCAGACGATGCAGCAGCTCGCGGCCGACGGAATGACCATGCTGATCGTGACCCATGAGATCGCCTTCGCCCGTGAAGTGGCCGATCGCGTGGTCTTCATGCGGGATGGCTATGTCGTCGAGGAGGGGCCAGCCAGACAGGTCATCGATAATCCGCAGACGGAAGCCACACGCAGCTTCCTCAGCCACTTCCACAAGGGTCAGACCGCAGGCTGAGGGCCTGCGGCGTTCTGACAGGACCAGTCTCAGGAGACAAAGACATGGATCGCATAGAGAGGCTTCGCCTCTTTCTGATCGAAAGCCCGATCAAGATGGCCCGCCTTCAGGGTGTCGGCAACGTCAAGGGCACGGTCAAGCGCGTGCTGGTGGAGCTGACCTCCTCCTCCGGCATCGTGGGTTGGGGGGAGGCTGCCCCCTGGGAAGTCTTTACCGGCACGGCCGAGGCTGCCTTTTCCGCGATCGACGTCTATCTCCGATCCGTTGTACTGGGAGCGCCGGTCAAGGAAATCCGCGCGCTCACGCGCAGGATGGACAAGGTGATCGTCGGTCACGGCGAGGCGAAACTGGCAATCGAGACCGCCATGTTCGACATTCTCGGCAAGTCCTGCGGACTGTCGATCGCCGATCTGCTCGGTGGCCGGGTGCGCGACAGCATTCCCTTGTCCTTTTCGATCGCTGATCCGGATTTCGATGCCGACATGGAGCGGATGAAGGCCATGGTGCCCGCCGGCAACCGGATCTTCAAGGTCAAGACCGGCGTCAAGCCGCATCATGTAGACATGGCGCATCTGGAAGCCATGCGCGATGCCTTCGGAGACCGTATCGACCTTCGCCTCGACTACAATCAGGCGCTTCAGCCCTTCGGCGCGATCTCCGTCCTTCGCGACGTCGATCGTTTCCGTCCGACATTCATCGAGCAGCCCGTCCCGCGCGACTGCCTGACGGCTATGGCGTCGTTTGCGGACGCCCTCGATACGCCGATCCTTGCCGACGAAAGCTGCTTCGACGCCCGCGACCTGATGGAGGTCATCCGGCTCCAGGCGGCGGATGCGATTTCGGTGAAATTGATGAAGGTTGGCGGCATCTTGAAGGGACAGGCGTTGATGGCGATCGCCGATGCAGCGCATCTGCCGGGCTATGGCGGCACTCTTTGGGAAGGCGGCGTGGCACTTGCAGCCGGTACGCAGTTCATCGCGGCGACACCGGGCATGTCGCTCGGCTGCGAATTCTACATGCCGCACCATGTGCTGACGGAGGATGTTCTGGAAGAGCGGATCGAGAACCGCGATGGCCACGTCATCGTTCCGACGGGTCCGGGACTTGGGATCAGCATCAGCGAGGCATCGCTGCGCGGTAACGCCCGTATCCTGAAGGAAGCCTGAAGCCTCCGGCTGAGCCGGGACGGCATCATATCGACAGGCGCGCATCAATAGAAATGACCGGGTCCGCCGCAGGACGCGCCGGGCGACGGAATATGCTTTGCTCAACGGGCAGGAAACCGACATGAACGACAAGACCACAAGACACGTCGCGGTCATCGGAGGCGGCATCATCGGCGCGTGCTGCGCACTTGCTCTCGTTCGTGCCGGTCAGCGCGTCACATTGATCGAGCCTGAAACGCCCGGCGGCACGCAGGCGGCGAGTTATGGCAACGGTGCTTTTCTCAGCCCCGCCTCGATCATACCGATGTCGGTTCCGGGTCTGTGGAAGAAAGTCCCCGGTTATCTCACCGATCCGACAGGTCCGCTGACGATCCGCTGGCGCTATCTGCCTCGGCTCCTGCCATGGCTTGCCCGGTTTCTCTATGCGGGTCATTCGTTGAAAAAGGTGCGCCGCACCGCTTCGATCCTCTGGTCGCTGGTCCACGATTCCCCGGATCGCCACGCAGAACTGGCCGCAAGCTGCGCTCGACCGGAGATGGTCCGTCGCGATGGCCTGCTCTATGCCTATCCCGATCGCGCTGCTTTCGCGCAGGAAGCGCTGTCCTGGAGCCTGAGGCGGGAGAATGGCCTGACCTGGCGGGAGATCGCCGGTGAGGAATTGCGGGAGATCGAACCGGCGCTCGCCCCGTCCTATTCCTTTGCAGTCCTTGTCGAAAGCGGTGCCAGCTGCACCGATCCCGGTGCCTATGTCGCAGCCGTGGTCGCTCAGGCCGTCGCAGAGGGTGCCGAACTCGTCCGGACGAAAGCCGACGGGTTTCACATCGTTGATGGAAAGCTTGCCGGCGTGCGGACGACGACGGGCACCCTTGCCTGTGATCGTGCCGTCGTGGCTGCCGGCATTCGTTCGAAATCGCTTGCCGGAGCGCTGGGCGACACGATCCCGCTGGAGAGCGAACGCGGCTATCATGTCGAGATTGCGTCTCCCGATATCGCGTTGCGCCGGCCCGTCATGCCGTCCGATGGCAAGATGTCGAACGTGATGACCCCCGGCGGCTTGCGGGCGGCGGGTCAGGTGGAACTGGCTTCGGTAGATGCCGAGCCCGATTGGCGCCGGGCCAATATCCTGATGGATCATCTGCGCCGGACCTATCCGCAGCTCGCCACGAAGAATGCGACAGCCCGCTGGATCGGCCATCGCCCGTCCACGCCGGACGGATTGCCGGTCATCGGCAAAGCGAAAGGCTGCGGCGAGGTGGTCTATGCTTTCGGTCACGGCCATATCGGGCTTTCGGCCGCACCTCGCACGGCGGAAATCGTCACGAGCCTGATCTGCGATACACTTGCACCGATCGACACGTCTGCGTTCGCCGCAAGCCGCTTCCGGTGAAACGGCCCTGGAAGCACAGGCACGTCTGACTATCCGGCTTGCGGCCAGAAATTTTGTCGCACCTGTAGTCAGCGCGGTTTTCCGTCTATCGCCGCATGTCAGAATCCCCTATGCGAATGACAAGGAGGAGTTGCGGGAGGCTATGGATCAAATGGCCTGTTGATGCGCAATTCCCCCGCTCAGGCCTTAAGTACAAGGCCGAGTGAATGTCTGAACCGCTTCCCGTGCGCAGCATCGTCCAAGCTGCGCTGATCGTCAGTCTGGTGGCGGGCGGATATTCCGGGAATCAGGCCCTTTACGCGTTGTCCGCACTGCTGGCTGTCGCCTCCACGCTGATGGAATGGCCGCGCCTCCTGCCGCTTGCCCGCCTGTTCTCGACGCTTGCCGTTGTGCTTGGCCTGATGATTACCGCCTTCCTGCCGCAGCAACTGCCGCAACTCTGGCACGCTTTGGTGCAGGGCGTGTCCTTTGCGGCTTTGATGATGGTGCTCGGCATGCTGCGCCGGCCTGTCCGTCGATCGGCTTTCGTCCGGCAGGGTACCGAATATCTTTTTACCTTCGAGCCGCGGCAGCGCTATGCCGCCGTCAACATCGGCTCGCATCTTTTGAGCCTGCTGTTCAATGTCGGCATCATCGCCATGATCGGCGATCTGGCGCGTGCCGGCGGTCGTGATGCGGTCGCGCGCCGGCCGCTGGTCCTCGGCGCCATGCGCGGGGCGGCGCTCACCAGCATCTGGTCGCCGATCGGTCTCGGCTTTGCCATCGTCACGGCGGGCATTCCCTCGCTCGATCCTTTGAAGCTGATGGGTATTTCCTTCGCCCTGACGGCCGTGATGCTGCTTCTCACATCGGCCTTTCCGTTGCTGCCGGCAGAGGCGTCACATGGCGTGTCGCGGCCGGTCGTCGGTGAGGCGCCGTCGGCCCGTCCGCTGGCAATCACCATCGGCATCTGCGGCCTGCTGCTGTCGATCACCATCACCCTGCACCTTTTGACCGGGATCAGCTTCACGCTGGCATCTGTCACCGTGCTGCCGATCTTCACGCTGATATGGCTTGCGCTCGAAACCGGTGTGGGCCCTGCCTATGTGGCAGAGGTCAAGGGTGCGGTCGTGGGGCTCGGAGATCTGAGATCGGAGAGCACGATCTTCCTGTCGGCCAACGTCATCGGCGCGTCAATCTCGATTGCGCTTGGCGCCATTCCGGGCTGGGTGGATTTCGTCCAGTCGCAGGTCCCCGTTCTTCCGCTTCTGCTCACGGCTTTGATCCTCATTCCGGTTGCCGCCGCCTGCTTTATCCCGAACTCGATCTTCGTCGTCATCCTCGCCCAGTTGCTTGGCCAGAGCCCGATCGGCACCGCCCACCCGCTGGCGCTCGGCGTCACCTTGAGCGTTGCCTGGGCAAGCGCGGTCGCCGTCTCGCCGATCAGCGCCATGTCGCTCGTCACGGCCAGCCAGTCGGATGTCTCACCGCAACGGGTCGCCTGGCGCTGGAACACGGCGTTCACGACGATCGTGCTGGTTGTCACCATCATCGCGATCTGCGGCCTCATGTGGCTTGGCCTTTGAACCCTCTGGTGGCGCAAAATCCTCGCTGATGTGCCGTTCGTCCCACGCAGGTGCCGCTGACATCGTCTTTGGACTTGCAGCACCGGCAATGTTGCCTTCAGGTGGGCGCAATCCGGCACCGGCAGGCGTCGGATAAGACGTGTCAAAAGGCAAAGGCAATTGGATGAGCGATAGCCCTCTCTATCTCGGCGCAGCCGATATCCGGACGCTGAGCCTGTCGCCCAGACTTGCGCGTGAAAGCGTTGCCTCTGCCTTTCGAGATCATGCGGGCGGGCTTAGCAGCTACCTTCCGAAGGCCTCGCTTGAACTTGGGCCGGGCCACGGCTTTCAAGGCATGGTGGCGGCCTCCGAGGTAGATGGCGTCGCTGCGATGAAATGGGTCTCGATGGCGCCCGTCCAGGCCCAAAGTGCAGTGCCGGGCACCGGAACGACCGTCCTCCTCAACGACTACGCGACCGGCAGGCTCCTGGCGGTGATGGATGGCAGCGAGATTACCTTGCTGCGGACGGCGGCGCTGTCGGCGGTGGCTGCGAGCCTTCTCGTCCAGAAGAAACCCACAACCATCGGGTTCGTCGGCAGCGGTTTGCAGGCCAAGGCGCATCTGGCGGCATTTGCCGATCTGTTTCCGCAGCTGGACCGGGTGCTGGCATTCAGCCGAACCAGAAGCTCGGCGGAAAAGCTGGCAGCAGTGGCGGCCGCCGTCGGTTTGCAGGCAGAGGCGGTCGATGATCCCGAGCGGATCATGGGCGACAGCGATATCATCATTTCCATGGTTCCGGGCGGCGCCGGTCTGCGGCCATTCCTCGATGCGCGCAAACTTAGGCCAAACTGCTTTGTCTCGGCCGTCGATATCGGCCGCAGCTGGCTGCCGGAAAGCCTGACCGCCTTCGACCTTCGGGTGACGGACAGTCTGGCGCAAAGCCATGCCCCTTACGACGTGGAGACGAAACCTGTCGAAAGCGCGCCGTTCCACACCGACCTGATTGCGCTGAGCGGCGAGAGCGACGTGCCTCATGGTGCCAGAACCCTGTTCTGCTTCCGAGGCCTTGCCATCGCCGACATGGCGCTTGCCAGAATTGTATACCGTCAGGCGCAGAGACAGGGCGTCGGCACCGTCCTCGCTTAGGTCGAGATCATGCGCCCACCATCACGGGCTGAGGTCCTGTGTCATTTCGATCATCGTCGGGCGGAAACCGAGGGATGCGAACAGGCGCTGAGCCGCTTCGTTTTTGAATGCGGTGGACAGCGTCAGCTGTGATTGCCCCTGTCTGCTGGCCTCGTTCCGGGCTGCAAGTAGCAGGCTTTTGCCGATGCCCCGCCGCCGCCGGTCTGGCGCAACGAACAGATCCTGGATCACGGCGGCCGGGCCCCGCAGCGCCATGTAATTATAGCCTTCCGACGCCATGTAGACATAGCCGAGCACCTCCAGACCATCGACCGCGACGAGAATGGTGACGCCATCGCGCCCGAGAAGACGTTCAAAAAAGCCGGCATATTCCGTCGACGTCCGGGGCGTGGCATCGATAAAGCGGTGCGGGTCCCAACCATGGTGCAGCGAGACGAGCAGGGCGCCGAACCGTCCAAGCGTTGGAACATCCGCCTGCGTGGCTTCGCGCACGGTTATCGTCTCGGTCGGCTCTTGGGTCATCTATCAACTCTGTTCGTCCGCCTGCTGTCGCTCGCCGCATCGGCACGCAAGCAGGCACATATACCGTTCCTCCCCGAGAGTTTTGAATCCGTTGCCCGGTCATTGCAAGGCAAGGAGATGCGAGCTGAAAACGAAGGGCCATCGTAGACCCTCTGAAACGACGAGGCTGCCGCGCGCGCAAACCAAGGTCGATATCGGTTCGTCGCGCGGCGTGTTGAACATGATCAGGTTTGCAGCCGTCCCGCAGAGCAAGGGCACACAGGCAAACCGCCATCACGCACCTCTCCATAAAATGATCCCCTTGCTTTCGCCTCATTGTCCCACAATCTGGCGAACCGGGACCCAATATGCGATGACGGCGAGATTGCCGTCATCGGCCGCCGCAAAACAGAGGCATGCGTGGACTATCGTTTCTTCAAGGGCAGGCCTTTTTTCAAGGGTATGTCTCTCATCTGCCTTTTGGCTCTCGGTCTTGCCGGTTGCGATACGATGGGTTCAGCCTATCAGCCCAATGTCGGCCCGTCGCAAACGCCTGCAGTTGTCGCCCAGGTGCAGAAGGGAGATGCGCAGGCCGCTCTCGCCGCTCGCCAGCGTCCCCAGATCCTGGCCCGCTACGGCGGTGAGTACAAGGATGCCAAGACCGAAAGGCTGGTCGCCCGTATCGAAGGTGCGCTGACGGCGGCAGACGAGAACCCGCAGCAGTCGTTCCGCATCACTATCCTCAATTCGCCGACCATCAACGCTTTCGCCTTTCCGGGCGGCTATCTCTATGTGACGCGCGGCTTGCTGGGGCTTGCGACCGATGCGTCGGAGTTGGCGGCCGTTCTCGGCCATGAAATGGCGCATGTGACGCAGAACCACGGCGTCCAGCGCGAGCAGCGCGCGGAGACCGAAGAAATTGCCGGACAGGTGGTGGCGCAGCTCCTGCCGGATGATCGTGTCGCGGGTCTTGCCGCTCTCGCCAGGGGCAAGATGCGGCTCGCCGCTTTTTCCCGCGAGCAGGAAATCCAGGCCGACGAGATCGGCATCCGCACGATCGGCGAAGCGGGCTTCGATCCCTATGCCGCAGCCGATTTTCTGACCACGATGCAGGACTATAATGATTTTCTGACCGGTGGCTCGTCCTCGACGAAGGCCGTCGACTTTCTGGCCGATCACCCGAGCACGCCACAGCGCGTGGCGCTCGCGCGTCAGCGGGCGGGCGTGTTCGGCCCGCAGGGCAAGGTCGGCGAACGGGGTCGCGACTATTACCTGAGCGGCATCGATGGTCTGCTCTATGGCCCGAGCCTCAGCGATGGCCTGATGCGTGGAAATACGATGCTTTTGCCGGAGATCGGCGTCCAGTTTTCATTCCCGCAGGGATTTTCCGCCGAGAACAATGGCGGTGTCGTCCAAGCTGGCGGCCCGCAGGACAGCGCCATCCGCTTCGACAGTATAGCGGACGACGATATCGGTTCCTTGAGCGACTATATGTCGAGCGGATGGGTCACCGGTCTCGACAAGGCCAGCGTTCACGCGGCGACAATCCGGGGGCTCGATGGAGCGGTTGCCTCGGCTGCCGCCGGCAAATGGTTCTTCGATATTTTCGTCGTCAGGGCGAACGGCCATATTCTTCGCTTCATCGTCGCAACCGACAAGCGCCAGGCCCTGGAGCCGATCGCGACGCCGCTGCGCGACAGCGTCCGGAAAATGACCGATAGCGAAATCAGGGGCGCCAAGCCGCTGCGCATCCGCATCGTCACGGCGGTTGCGGGCGATAGCGCGGAAACGCTTGCCGCAAAGATGGATGGCGTCTCGTCGCCGGTAGACATATTCAAGATCATCAACGGCCTGTCTGAAACCGACAGCTTTCAGCCCGGACAGCGGTTCAAGATCATCTCAAGCCGGTAAGTGGGCTCGATACCCATCTCGCGGGGAGAGGGTGGGCACGGCGGAAACCGCCATGCCCTACATTTATATCAGGAGAAGACGGCGAAGCGCGTCTCGTCGTCGATGAAGGTTTTCTCGCCGAAAGGCTTTTCGTTGGAGCCGAACGGCATCTGGGCGCACAGCTTCCAGCTCTTCGACAGGCCGAAGGTTTCTGCGATTTCCGCGTCGATCAGCGGGTTGTAGTGCTGCAGGCTGGCACCGATGCCTGCATTCGCCAGCGCCGACCAGACGGCGAACTGCGCCATGCCGGCGGAATGATCCGAGAAGATCGGGAAGTTGGCGGCGTAGAGTGGGAATTTCTCCTGCAGGTTGGCGATGGTTTCCTGGTCTTCGTAGAACAGAACCGTGCCGGCGCCGGCCGCAAACGAATCCATCTTCGCCTCGGTCGAGGCAAACGCGTCTGCCGGCACCATGGCGCGCAGGGTTTCCTTGGTGATCGACCAGATCTTTTCGCTCTGTTCGCCGAACAGGATGACGGCGCGCGAGCTCTGCGAGTTGAAGGACGAAGGGGCCAGACGCACGGCTTCCTTGATGATCTTGGTCACGTCTTCTGCCGAAATCGGCAGGTTCTTGCCCAATGCATACTGAGTACGGCGCAGGCTGATGGCCTTGATGAAATCGTTGCTCATTATATCGCTTTCTAGGCTGCTTGATAGACTGATCGGCCAGCGGTCGCACCTGTCGGCGCCCGGTTGTCGGGCGTGCGAAGCGTTCGCTGGTGCAGCATATATCCTGCATCGGGCCGACGACGTCCAGCAGCGATAGGGCAGGTTGGCGGACCTATTTTGCCAGCTTGCAGTCGTGATACTTGCAGAGATTGCGCAAACAGGGTGATGTTTAACCGGTGCGTGCGTTCAAGAGCCTCAGTGCGTTGATTGTCACCAGCACCGTCGCCCCCGTATCTGCCAGGATGGCCGGCCATAGCCCGGTGATGCCGGCGATCGTGGTGACGAGGAACACCGCCTTGAGGCCAAGTGCAATCGCGATGTTCTGGTAGATATTGCGCATCGTGCGCTTCGACAGCGCGATCATTCCGGCGATATCGCCGACGCGGCCGTGCAGAACTGCGGCATCGGCCGTTTCCAGCGCCACGTCCGTACCACCCCCCATGGCGATGCCGACATCGGCGGCGGCGAGCGCCGGCGCGTCGTTGATCCCGTCTCCGACCTTGCCGACGATGAACCCGTCGCGCTGCAATTCGCCGACGATGCGGCGCTTGTCCTCCGGCATGAGTTCGGCGCGGACCTCGATGCCGAGCTCCGTGCCGATCGCCGCTGCGGTACGGGCATTATCGCCGGTGAGCATCACTGTCTTGACGCCGGAGCGTGTCAACGCCTCAAGGCCCGCCTTCGCATCGGCCCGCGGCTCGTCGCGCATGGCGATCGCGCCCGCCAACACCTTGCCGACGACCAGAACCGAGACGGTCTTGCCTTCGTCGTTGAGGCTGGAGAGCCGGCGGGCATGCGCCATCGGCAGGCTGACAAGATCGGCAGCTGCCTTGGGGGAGCCGAAGAACACGTCTTCGCCGTCCACCCTTGCCGAGACGCCGCGTCCGCCGATTGCCTTTGCGTCGCTTGCGATTGGAATGTCGACTTCCTCGTCCCTCGCCCTTGCGAGAACGGCCACGGCGAGCGGGTGGCTGGAGCCGGTTTCAAGTGCGGCTGCAAACCGGAGCACATCCTCGGCATTGCGGCCGAAGGCAATGATATCGGTGACTTGAGGCTTGCCTGTGGTGAGCGTGCCGGTCTTGTCGAGCGCGACGGCGGTGATCTTGCCGAGCGTTTCCAAGACGGCGCCGCCCTTGACGAGCAGCCCGCGCCGCGCGCCGGCCGAGAGCGAGGCGGCGATCGCCGCAGGCGTCGAGATGACGAGCGCGCAAGGGCAACCGATCAACAGGATCGCAAGGCCTTTGTAGACCCATTCCCCCCAGGATGCGCCGCCGACAAGCGGCGGCAGGATGGCGACAAGGGCGGAAACGGCAACGACGCCGGGCGTGTAATAGCGCGAAAACCGATCGATGAACCGCTCGGTGGGCGCCTTCTTCTCCTGCGCTTCCTCGACCAGTCGGACGACGCGGGCGATCGTGTTGTCCTCGGCTGCGGCGGTGACGCGAATGGTGAGCGCTGCATCGCCATTGATCGTGCCGGCGAAAACGGCAGCATCGACAGTTTTGGTGACGGGCGTGCTTTCACCGGTGACGGGCGCCTCGTCGATGGCGCTTGCGCCCTCCAGGATGATGCCATCCGCAGAGATACGGTCGCCCGGTCTCACGAGGATCTCGGCACCGATCTGAAGCGTTTCGGCCGGCACCTCGCGGGTCTTGCCGTTTTCGACGACAAGGGCAGTCTTCGGCACCAGTGCCGACAGGCCGGCAATGCTTGCCCGCGCCCGGCCGGCGGCAACCCCCTCCAGCAACTCGCCGACGAGGAAGAGGAAGACCACGGTGGCGGCTTCTTCCGTCGCGCCGATGATGAGCGCGCCGACCGCTGCGATGGTCATCAGCATCTCGATGGAAAACGGCGTGCCGGAAAAGGCCGCCATCACCGCCCGCCGGGCAATCGGCACGAGGCCGATCAGCATCGCGACTGCGAAAACGTAGATTTCGAAGGCCGGCAGGAGATGGCCGAGACCGTATGCGATGATCAATCCGCAACCGGTGAAGATCGTCAGGCGGCCTTTGGACGATTGCCACCATGGGCCATCCATCGGCCCGTGGCCGTGGCCGTGCAGACCTTCGACTGCCGGGCCTTCGGAGACGTGATCATGATTATGGTGATCGTCTGCCGCGTCCTGCGCGTGATCGTGCGAATGGTCGTGGTGATCATGGGCATGATGATGATCGCAGTTCGGTCCATGCACATGCGGCTCGCCCTGGCCCTGACGATGATCGTGGGTCGCCGGTATAGGCGGGGTCTTTTGCCCGAGCGCCCGCAGCGAATAGCCGAGCCCGGAGACCTTCTTCTCGATGGCGCCGAGATCGCTTGACGCATCATGCTCGACGGTCATCGTGCCGGCCGAAACCGAGACAGACACGTCGGCAACGCCGGGCATCCGCCGCACGGCCGTATCGATTTTTGCCGCGCAGCTTGCGCAGTCCATGCCGCGCACCCGGTACCGGGCCCGGTTCAATTCGGCCATCGTCGGTCTCCCTTTCGATCAGGAGAGCAGTCCTACAACCTCTAGTCACTAGAGGTGCAAGGGTCGTTACGGAAAAAATCACATAGGCCAATGCAAGCTTTGCACAGATCTGCCTAGTGAATGGTCTTGCAGGCCGATCGCCGAAAAAATAGTATTCCCGTCAATTCCGGGGGGGACCCGGTGCATCAAGACACCGCTTTAAGGGGAACATGCCGCATGAAGGCCATTCGTATCGCCACACTCGCCACCGTTGCCGCGCTTGCCGCAGCCGGCTTTTCCGCCAGCGCCCAGGCAAAGACGCTCACCATTTCCTGGTGGGGCTATAACGGCGAGAAGATGACGGCCAATATCATCGAGCCGTTCAAGAAGATCTGCGGCTGCGATATCGTCTTCGAAACCGGCAACAATGCCGACCGCCTGAACAAGCTGAAGCTTCGCGGCGGCAAGGGCGTCGATGTCATCTATCTCTCCGACAGCTTTTCGCAGCTCGGCATCGAGCAGGGCCTGTTCCAGGAAGTCGATCCGGCCAAGATCCCCAACCTTGCCGATATCTACGAACTCGGCCGTGCGCCGCAGGGCAAATATGGCCCGGCTTACACGATCGGCCGCGTCGGCCTCGTCTATGACAGCGCCAAGGTCAACCCGCCGATCACCACCTGGGCGGATCTCTGGCGTGCCGACCTTAAGGGCTCCGTGTCGCTTCCGGGCATCACCACGACCGCCGGCCCGATGGCGGTGATGGAAGCCGGCAAGCATGCCGGCGTCGATCCCTACAAGGATGCCGACAAGACGTTCGAAGCCGTCACCGCGCTGAAGTCCAACGTGGTGAAGAACTACAATACCGGCTCCGAGCTGGTGAACCTTATCTCGACCGGCGAAGTGCGCGTCGCCATGGCGCAGGATTTCACGCTCGCTTCCATGCAGGCGGCGGTGAAGACCATGACCTGGGCGAAGCTCAAGGACGGCGATATCGCGACGCTCAACACCGTCAATATTCCGAAGGGTTCTGAAAACGCCGATCTCGCCTACCAGTTCATCAACTTCATCCTGTCGAAGGACGTACAGCAGAAGGAAGCCGAGCAGGGCGTCGATGCACCGATCAGCACGAAGGTCGAGCTGACGCCGGATCAGGCGAAAATCTGGACCTATGGCGCCGAGCAGGTCAACGCCCTTTCACGCATCGACTACGCCAAGATGAACGCGGCAAAGACCGACTGGATCGATCGCTGGAACGAGGTCTTCGGCCAGTAAGCGCATCCGATCTTGTCGCTACGGCTCGCCCTTCACCAAGCCTCTCTCCCCGTAAATGGGGCGAGAGCGAAGCGTGAAGCTGCCCGCAAGGGCGGATGAGGGGCGACGCTGCCGACCGGCAGGCCTGCGTGCAGGCTTTGCCAACGAGGATCTTGAAAGACATCGCATGAACAAGTTCGCCAAATGGGGACTGACGCTGCCAGCGACGATCGCGGTGATCGTTCTGCTGCTCGTCCCTGTCATCCTGACGATCGCCACCACGTTCGACGAGCCCAAGGGGCCGTTTTCCACCTACGCGGCATTTTTCAACAGCGGCTTTCGCGTCAATATCCTGACACGCACATTGCGGATTGCGCTGATCACCACGTCGATCTCGCTGGTGGTCGGATTTCTCGCGGCCTATGTGATTGCCCAAATGCCGGGCCGGCTGAAATCGCTGGCGATCATCGCTGCGGTCTTCCCGCTCCTGACCGGCGTTGTCGTGCGTTCGTTTGCCTGGCTGATCATTCTCGGCAAGAACGGCATCGTCAACGACGCGCTGACGGGGCTCGGCATCATCGCCGAGCCGCTCTCCATGCTTTACACGGAGGGATCGGTCATCGTGGCGATGGTCTATCTGTTCGTGCCGCTGATGATCCTGACGCTCACCGGCGTGCTCGAAGGCATTCCGCGGGACGTGATCGAGGCGTCGTCGTCGCTCGGTGCAAAGCCGGTCGCGACTTTTCTTCAAGTCATTCTGCCGCTTGCCGTGCCCGGCCTGATCGTCGGCGCGGTCCTGGTCTTCACCGGGAGCTTTACCTCGTATGCAACCCCGCAGCTTCTCGGCGGCGAGCGCCAGATGATGATGGGCACGCTTCTCTACCAGCGCGCCATGGTGACATTCGACTGGGTCGGCGCATCGACTGTCGCAGCGATCATGGTCGTCATCACCATTGCCATCGTCGCGATCATGAGCCGCATGGCGCGGCGCCTCAACCCGATGGCGGTGTAACATGACGGCCAGAATTCACCCCGTCCTCGGCATCCTGACCGGGATCGTCTTCCTCTTCCTGCTTGCGCCGCTCGTTATCATCGTCGGCGCAGCGTTCAGCGACACGTCCTATCTCACCTTCCCGCCGCGTGGCCTGACCTTCCACTGGTTCGCCAATATCTTTGCCATCGAGGCGTTCCGAACCACCGCCGTCACCAGTCTCGAAGTTGCCTTCCTCGGAACCGGCCTGTCGCTTCTGATCGGCGTACCGGCGGCCTACGCGCTCAACCGCTACCGGGTCGAGTTGCCGAAATGGCTTGCGACGCTGTTCGTGCTGCCTATCCTCGTTCCCGAAATCGTCTTCGGCTTCTCGCTTTTGAAGTCGATCACCATCGGGCTTGGCCTGCCGGTTCTGCCGAGCCTCATTCTCGGCCATGCGCTGCTCGTCCTGCCCTATTCGGTGCGTGTCGTCGGTGCGAGCCTTGCGGCCTTCGATTTCTCCGTCGAGGAGGCGGCGATCAGCCTTGGCTGCCCGCCGGTCAAGACGTTCCTGACCGTTGTCCTGCCGAATATCCGGGCCGGTGTCATCGCCGCGTTCATTCTGGCCTTCATTACCTCGATCAACGATGTCTCCGTCTCGGTGTTTCTGACCGGGCCCGGCATCTCTACCCTGCCGATCCAGATCCTTGCGCATATGGAACAGTTCTTCGATCCGACGATCGCGTCCGTATCCGTGCTTTTGATGCTGGTGACAGTCGGCGTCATGGCCATCGTCGAAGCGACGCTCGGTCTCACCTTCCTCACGAAGTAAGAGCAGAACTCCCGTGACCGTTTCTCTGACGATCGAAAATCTCTCCGCCCATTACGGGTCCACCCAGGTTCTGAAGGATCTGTCGCTTTCGGTTGCTGCCGGCGAACTCGTGTCGCTGCTCGGCTCGTCGGGATGCGGCAAGACGACCACACTCAGGATCGTCGCCGGTTTCCTGCAACCGACCTCCGGCCATGTCCGGCTCGGCGATCGGGATCTGACAACGCTTGCAGCCCATGCCCGCGATATCGGCCTCGTGTTCCAGAACTATGCGCTCTTCCCGCATCTGACAGTCATGGACAATGTCAGTTTCGGCCTGAAGCAGCGTGGCGTCGCCAAGGCCGATCGTCTGGTTCGCGCCGGTGCGATGCTGGAGCGCGTCGGATTGTCTGCATTGGCTGATCGGCTGCCCTCGGCGCTTTCGGGCGGGCAGAAGCAGCGCGTGGCCCTTGCCCGCGCGCTCGTCATCGAGCCGCCGCTCCTGATGTTCGATGAACCCCTTTCGAACCTCGACGCGAAGCTTCGTGTCGACATGCGCGTCGAGATCCGCCAGTTGCAGAAGGCGAACGGTACGACCTCGCTTTACGTTACCCATGACCAGGAGGAGGCATTTTCGATCTCCGACCGCGTCGCGATCATGAATGCCGGGCGCATCATGCAGCTCGATACACCCGAGGTGCTCTACCAGAAACCGGCCAACGCCTTCGTCGCCCGTTTCGTCGGCTTCGAAAACCTGATCCCGCTGACGGTCAAGGCACGCGATGGAGCGAACGTGACGGCAGAGGCCGCCGGTGGCGCGTCGCTTAACCTGTCGCAGGACATATTCGGCGCGATCCCCGACCGTTTCATGCTTGCTGCCCGCGCCGATGGTCTGGCCGTCAAGGCCGTGGCCGGCAAAGGCATTGCAGCAACGCTCGGCACCCGCACCTATCTCGGCCGCGCCTATCAGTATCAGTGCAGCACGGCGGTCGGCGATCTCGTTGCCAACGGCACGCTGTCGGAGCCGCTCGAACCGGGCACGGCGGCCGTGCTCGAACCTGTCGCGGAACAGTGCTGCATTCTGGCGCCGGAGGCGTAAGCCGCGCCACCGAAACGATAACACGCTTGGAGAACGCCATGCCCGGACCATCGCAGGATCAGATCAGTGCCGTTCTCCAGCATGTCGATGCTGGTATGGATGAAAGCCTTGCCCGCCTCTTCGACCTCATCCGCATCCCGAGCATCTCCACCGATCCCGCTTACGCGCCGGAATGCCTGAAGGCGGCAGAATGGCTGTCGCATGATCTGGCCGAGATCGGTTTCGACGCATCGGTGCGGACGACAGACGGTCATCCGATGGTCGTGGCGCATCAGCGAGAAGTGACCGGCCCGCATGTGCTGTTCTACGGCCACTACGACGTCCAGCCGGTCGATCCTCTGACACTCTGGACCAGCGACCCGTTCGAGCCGCGGCTCGAAGCGCTGCCGAACGGTGACACGGCGATCGTCGCGCGAGGCTCCTCCGACGACAAGGGCCAGATGCTGACCTTCGTCGAGGCCTGCCGGGCGTGGAAGACTGTGACGGGAAGCCTGCCGATCAACGTCTCCATCCTCTTCGAAGGCGAAGAGGAGGCGGGCAGCCCAAGCCTTGCACCCTTCCTCGATAAGACGGCCGACGAACTGAAGGCCGATGCCGTCTATGTCTGTGATACGGATATGTGGGATCGCAACACACCGGCCGTTACCACCATGCTGCGCGGCCTCTACAGCACCGAGATGGAAATCTCAGGCGCCGACCGGGATCTGCATTCAGGCATGTTCGGCAATGCGGCCCGCAATGCCCTGCAGCTTCTGTCAGACGTCATCGCCAGCCTGCGCACGGCCGATGGCGGTGTCGCGATCGAAGGGTTTTACGATGGCGTCCAAGACTTGCCGGCCGCCGTCAAGGCGCAGTGGCAGCGGCTGCCGTTCGACGAAAAAGGCTTTCTGTCGGATATCGGGCTCACCATTCCCGCAGGGGAGGCCGGGCGCTCGATCCTCGAACAGGTCTGGGCACGGCCGAGCTGCGAGATCAACGGCATCAGCGGCGGCTATACCGGCGAAGGTTTCAAGACTGTTATCCCGGCCAAGGCGATGGCGAAGATCTCGTTCCGTCTCGTCGCGGGCCAGGATCCGGGAAAGATCCGCGATGCGTTCAAGGCCCATGTCGCGGCGCGCATCCCTGCCGATTGCAGCGTAACGTTCAAGGATTTCGGCCTCGCACCGGCAACCGTCATGCCGCTGGAAAGCCCGTTTCTGACGAAGACCCTCGGTGCTCTTTCCGAAGAATGGGCGTGCGAAGCGGCGCTGGCCGGCACGGGAGGCTCGATCCCGATCATCGGTGAATTCAAACGCCGTCTCGGCTGCGACGCCCTGCTCGTCGGCTTTGCGCGTTTCGACAACCGGGTGCATAGCCCGAACGAAAAATATGATCTTTCGAGCTTCCACAAGGGCATCCGCTCCTGGGTGAGGATCCTGGCGGCACTCGCCTCCTGAAGACCGGATAAAAAGTATGACTTTTTGACGCCTCCCCCTCGACAGGTCCATTCCTGAAGGGGTATCGAGAACCAACAGGTTCTCGGGAGGAACGTTGAGATGACACAGCCAGCCTCGATCATTGTCGATTGGGGGACGAGTTCGCTTCGCGCAATGCTCGTCTCCACAACGGGCGAGGTTCTCGATATCCGCGAGCCGAAGAGTGGCGGCATCCAGTTCGTCGAGAACGGCGCCTTCGAGGCGGCTTTGATGCTGGCCGTCGGTTCGTGGTTTGCGGAAAACGGTCCGCTTCCGGTTCTGGCAAGCGGCATGATCACCAGCCGCAACGGCTGGGTCGAGGTTCCCTATGTGGATGCACCGGCGGGCCTTGCCGGCCTTGCCACCGGCACGCGGAAGATCACGCTTGAAAACGGCGCGACCGTGACCTTCCTGCCGGGCATGCGCGATCCCGCGGCACAGCCGTTTCCCGATGTGATGCGAGGGGAAGAGACCCAGATTGTCGGCTTCTGTCTGGCTGCGGCCCACGGCAAGGGTCTGGACCGCGACTGCACCGTCGTCCTGCCCGGCACGCACAGCAAATGGGCGCGCGTCGCCGCCGGCCGGATCGCCGCCTTCCAGACCTATGCGACAGGCGAAGTCTTTGCGCTTCTGACGAAGCATTCCTTCATTGCGCGTGCCGAAGAGCCCGAGCCCGGAGCCGAGCCGAACTGGACCGCCTTCGACCGTGGCGTGGCGTTCGCCGCAAGCGATGCGCCGGCGGCAGATGCGTTTCTTTCGGCCGTCTTCAGTGCCCGCACCGGCATTCTTGCCGGTGCGCTCGCCGCCTCCGACATCATGGACTATGTCTCGGGTCTGGTGATCGGCTCGGAATTTCGTCAGGCGCGCGCCGCCGGATGGCACAAGGCCGGTGATACGGTGGGCCTTGTCGGCAACAATATCCTCAACACCCGCTATGGCCGCGTGGCACCCTTCTTCGACCTTGTCGTCGAGACCGGTCCGGCCGATGCGGCAAAACGCGGTATCCTGGCGATTGCCGGGCAGCTTTCAGGAGAATGAGAAGATGTCGATCGCTTTCGATAAGGCCCTGACCGAGTGCAATCTCGTTGCCATCCTGCGCGGTATCACGCCGGGCGAGGCGGAAGCTGTGGGCGAGGTTCTTGTCGAGGCCGGGTGGCGGATCATCGAAGTGCCGCTCAATTCGCCAGATCCGCTGAAGAGCATAGAGATCCTCGAAAAGCGGTTTGGTGACAGGGCGCTGATCGGTGCGGGCACGGTCCTGACGCCCGCGCAGGTCACTGACGTTGCGGCAACCGGAGCCGGCGTCATCATCTCGCCCAATGCCAATCCGGCCGTGATCGAGGCAACCGTCAAGGCCGGTCTTGTCAGCCTCCCCGGCGTCGCGACGCCCACGGAAGCCTTTGCCGCGATCGGGGCCGGGGCGACCGGCATCAAGATTTTCCCGGCCGAAGCCGTTCCGCCGCATGTGGTGAAGGCATGGAAGGCCGTTCTGCCGAAAAACGTCCCGGTCCTTGCGGTTGGTGGTATCACGCCGGACAACATGAAGGCCTATGTGGACGCCGGCGCTGCCGGCTTCGGCATCGGCTCGTCGCTTTACAAGCCCGGAATGGATGCCGACGCGGTTGCTGCAAAGGCACGGGATTTCGTGGCCGCTATCGGTCGCGTCTGAATGCGGCCAATGGCATAAAACAAATGTTGACGCCATAAACTATTGTTGCAATATCTGGGCGATGCGATAGGCATCCGCGAACAGGTAGCAATCTTGATGGAAGACGCGCAGGTTGATCTCGCGCCGCAGGAGGCGGCGGTGCTTGATATCATCAAAGCCAATCCGTTTGCGGGCCAGCAGGAGATAGCGACCCAGCTCGGGCTGGCGCGTTCGACTGTTGCTGCCCATATCGTCCAGCTGATGCAGAAGGGCCATATTCTCGGGCGCGGTTATGTCATGCCGACAGAGACCCGTGCCGTGGTGATCGGCGGGGCGGTGCTCGACCGGAAGTACAAGGCCTGCCAGACAGTCGTGCTCGAAACCTCCAACCCGGTGGAAAGCAGCCGCAGCATGGGCGGCGTGGCGCGCAACGTCGCCGAAAACCTTTCGCTTCTCGGCACCGCGACGACCTTCGTGTCGATCGTCGGCGATGATGAAGGTGGACGTTCCCTGCTGCGCCACATGCGAGAGCGCGGCATAGACGTGAGCCAGGTGGCCGTGACCGGCGAACGGCCGACGGCCGAATATGCGGCCATCCTCGATCCCGAAGGCGAACTGGTGATCGGCATCGCCGACATGGGCATTTTCGATCTCTTCGCCGCTCATCACATCGAACGGATCTGGCCGCATCTGGCGTCTGCCAGCGTCGTGTTTGCCGATTGCAATCTCCCCGCCGAAACGCTGTCGGCCCTGATCGCCAAGCGACGCGATGGACGCTTCAGGCTTGCGATCGATGCTGTTTCGACGCCGAAAGCCGTTCGTTTGCCGCGGGATCTCAGCGGCATCGATCTGATCTTCATGAACCTCGACGAAGCCAATGCGGTTCTGCGCCGTGAAGGGGCCGATCGCATCGAAAATGCCGGAGAGGCTGCGCTTGCGCTTCAGGCAGCTGGCGTGCGCGAGGCCGTCGTCAGTATCGGCGCGCAGGGCATCGCGGTGGCCGGAACGGCCGGTCTGCGGCATTTCCCGGCGGTCAAGGCATCGCCGGTCGATATCACCGGTGCTGGCGATGCGATGATTGCCGGCACGCTCGACCGGCTGATTGCCGGCGATGATCTCTATACCGCCGCACGGAGTGGTGCGCTTCTCGGAACGCTGACCACCGAAAGCTCAGCCAGCGTCCATCCCGAACTCTCCGCCCGCTTCCTGGAAGCGAACATGCACAGGCTTGCCAGCGATCCGGCTCGTGCGATCGCCTAACCTATCATCAGGCCCATCATCAAAGGATTTGACGACATGACCCTTCTGAAGCCGAAGCTCAGCCGTGAAGTGGCCGAGACCCTTGCCGCCGGCGGCCCCGTCGTGGCGCTGGAATCGACCATTATCACCCACGGCATGCCGTATCCTGCAAATCTCGAAACGGCGCTCGCCGTCGAGGCGGTCGTGCGCGAAAATGGCGCCGTCCCGGCAACCATCGCCGTCATCGACGGCGAGCTGCGCGCGGGTCTTGAACGCGACGAACTGGAGCAGCTGGCGCAGGCGAAAGGCGTGGTAAAGGCGTCCGGCCGCGATCTTGCCGTTGCCATGGTTCGCGGCCAGACGGCTGGTACGACCGTGTCTGCCACCATGCTTCTTGCCGATCTCGCCGGCATCGACATTTTCGCGACCGGTGGCGTCGGCGGTGTTCATCGCGGTGCCGAACAGACTTTTGATATTTCCGCCGACCTCACAGAACTCGGACGCACGAAAACGGCGGTTGTCTGCGCCGGCGTGAAGTCGATCCTCGATATCGCCAAGACGCTCGAATTTCTGGAAACCCAGCGCGTGCCCGTCATCGCCTATGGCACGGAGGATTTTCCGGCCTTTTTTACCCGCAAGAGCGGTTACAAGGCCGATCACCGGCTCGACACGCCGGAAGAGATTGCCAGGGCAATGACACTGCATCACACGCTTGGCACGGGCACCGGCCTGTTGATCGCCAATCCGATCCCGGAAGCGGCGGCGCTGGCGCCGGAGTTCATCGATGGCACGATTGCCGATGCCGTGCGCGAAGCCGATGAACGTGGTATCGGCCGCAAGGAGCTGACGCCCTTCCTGCTTGCCCGCATCAACGAATTGTCGAAGGGCGAGAGCCTGAAGGCCAATATCGAACTGGTGAAGAACAATGCCCGGCTGGCTGCGCTGATGGCCGTTGCCTACGCACCGCTCAAGAAAGGTGCCTGACCGCGCCTTTTATTCGGCAGCAAACACCCGGCCGGCGTTGAGAATGCCGTTCGGGTCGAAGGCCGCTTTCAGCCGTCGCATGGCAGCGATTTCCGCGTCGCTGCGCGACAGCTTGAGATAGGCGACCTTGTCTGTCCCGATACCGTGCTCGGCGGTGATCCCGCCGCCGACAGAAGCGACGGCCTCGTACACCGCCTTCGATACGGATTTCGCCTGTTCGGTGATCACGCAGTAATGCAGGTTGCCATCGCCCAGATGGCCGAAGAGGAAGGCGCGGGCTGAACGGTCGATATCGGCAACCGCCGTCTCGGCCCTTGCGACGAACTCCTCGATGCGGGAGACCGGCACGGCAAGGTCGTAATTCTCCATGGCGCCAAGCGAGAACAGGTAGTCGTTGATCCCGTCGCGGATGGCCCAGATCTCGTCGAACTCGCGGCCCGAACTGGAGAGGACCGCATCCTCTACCAGACCATCCTCGATCGCCGCGCCGAGTGCTGCTTCCAGCCGCGCATCGTCTTCTTCCGGCGCCTGGCCCTGGATCTCGACGACAGCATAGAGGCCCGAGCCGACCGGAACCGGCGGCCGCAGCTTCATGTAGCCGACCGTCTCGGCATAGACGTCCGGAAAGATGATCTCGAAGGCCGAGATGAGGCCGCCGATCTCGCCGCGCAGCCGTGACAGCAGGGCCTGCGCGGCACTTAGCGAAGGCAGCGCCAGAAGCGCGTTACGCTCGCCTTTCGGCTTCGGATGCAGCTTGAGGCAGGCCTTTGTGATGACGCCGAGCGTGCCTTCCGTGCCGATGAAGAGCGGATTGAGATCGTAACCGGAATTGTCCTTCGGCAGGCCCTTGAGCGAGGAGAGGATGCTGCCGTCCGCAAGCACCACTTCCAGCCCTGCGACCTGCGCCCGGAACATGCCGTAGCGCAGCACTCTTATGCCGCCGGCATTGGTGGCGATATTGCCACCGATGGCGGATGTGCCGCGCGCGCCGATATCGACGCCGAAATAGAGCCCGGCATCAAGTGCCGCTTCCTGCACGATCTGCAACGGCGTGCCGGCGAGAACGGTGATCGTCTGCGCCTGGGCATCGAGCGCAAGAATGCCGGTCATCCGTTCGAGCGACATGGAAACCTCGCCGGCAAGCGGTCTGGCTGCGCCGGAAAGCCCGGTGCGGCCGCCCTGGATGACAAGCGGCTGACGAAGGCTATCTGCAGCAGCCAGCATGGCGGCTACCCCTTCCGTCGATCCGGGGCGCAGAACGACCGGTGGACGAACGCCTCGGCCCATCGCGTCCTCGGCATAGCTGCCCGATACCTGCCCGTTGACCAGCAAGGCGCCCGCATCGAACTGTCCGCCAAGAGTATCGAGCAAGGCCCGCACACGATCGTCTGCCGTCATCGTAATCAGTTCCGTCACCTTTTGATTGCAGGTTTTGCCATATCCTCCGGTGGCGATATTTGAAAGGCGTAGCAATGTGCCGTGCAGCAGGTATTCTCGTCTTGCGAGCGCTGTGATTCTCTCGCCCGCCGGCCCTGTTGATGGTGCGCCGGGCGCTTGGTAAAATATTAACCGACCTGCGGTAATCGCCGCATGGTATTGATATGCCGGTCCTGTAGGTTGGCGGAAGTCGATCTCGTTTATAGAAGAAAATACTTATGAAAAACGCCGCTAAAATTATCGATATCGATGACGTCACTTTCGCGCAGGAAGACGACGAGCGGCTGGATGATCTTTCTTTCGAAGAACTTAGTCTTCTTCTGGTCGACGCGCTGACCTTGGGCGGCCCGGCTATTGCCATGTCGGACACGCGCGCGAGGCCTATTACTGACCCGCTGACGACGAATGCCGAATTGGCGGCCTTGTTCGACAAGGTCGCGCCGACACTGATGTAAGTCGCAGGCCGGCCGGTCATCCGGCGAGAGTGCCCCGATGAGGGGGAGGCGCCGAACCCGGCGCCGCCCCGTTTTTATCGAAAATCCGATGATCGCTCAGGCACGCGAGGCGCGCTCGAAGACCCGCTGAAGCCGTTCGGCAAAGGCACGGGGATCCGAGGGCTTGTCGCCATCGAGAACGCGCGCCTGATCGAGCAGAAGATGCACGGCATCTTCGCGGAACGCCTGGTCGCCGACCTGGGCTGCGATCGCCCGCACCATCGCATGGTCCGGATTGAGTTCCAGCACCGGCTTTGCCGCCGATGGCAGCTGGCCGGCGCCCTGCAGGATCTTTTCCATCTGCCGGTCATAGCCGCCTTCTGATGCGACGAGGCAGACGGCGCTCTCCGTCAGTCGCTCCGACGAACGGACGTCGGCGACCGCATCGGCGAGCTTTTCCTTGGCAAATGCGATAAGCTCGGCGAGTGCACCTGCTTTGTCGGCGGTTTCCGCTTCGCTCTCGTCTTTCGGCGCATCGGTCTTGGCAAATTGCGCCAGATCGGCGCCGCCCTGGGTGATCGACTTCAGCGATTTGCCGTCGAATTCCGGTGCATTCATCACCCAGAAGGCATCGATCGAATCGGCAAGCAGCAGGACCTCGATCCCGCGGGCACGAAACCCTTCAAGCTGCGGCGAGGCCTTCAACTGGTCGAGATTGCCGCCGGTGATATAATAGATCGCCGACTGGCCCTCCTTGGCATCCTTCACGTAGTCCGCAAGCGTCCGGTAGCCATCTTCCGACGCCGTTGTGCGGAAGCGGGCAAGCGCCAGAAGCTGGGCCTTCTTCTCGAAATCCTCGTAGATGCCTTCCTTCAGCACGGCGCCGAAATTGTCCCACAGCGTCTTGAATGTCTCGGCCTCGTTTTCCGCCATCTTCTCGAGCGATGTCAGAACGCGGCTGGTGACGCCCTTGCGGATGGCCGACAGGATCGGGCTTTCCTGGATCATCTCGCGCGACACGTTGAGCGGCAGGTCGGACGTATCGACCAGACCGCGCACGAAGCGCAGGTAGCGGGGCAGAAGCTCGGCGTCGTCGGTAATGAATACGCGCTTGACGTAGAGCTTCATGCGGCCCTTGCGGTCCGGGTCGAACATGTCGAAGGGCTGTGCGCCGGGCACGAAGGCAAGTGTCGTATATTCGTGCCGGCCTTCGGCGCGGAAATGCACCGTCAGTGCCGGATCGTCATACTGACCGGAAACGCTGCGGTAGAAATCGGCATATTCGGTTTCGCTGATCTCGGATTTCGACTTGGTCCAGAGCGCGCTGCCATCGGTAATCTCGGCCGGCTCGGCGCCCGGCTTCTCGATCAGCGTGATCGGTACCGGCACATGGCCGGATTGCTGCTTGACGATACGCTCCACCGTAAAGCGTGACGTGTAGTCCTTGGCTTCTTGCGAGAGGTTGAGCGTGATGCGGGTACCGCGTTTCGGTGCCTCTGCCAGATCGGCCGCCGCCACCGTGTAGCTGCCCTTGCCGTCGGAGGACCAGGTCCAGGCCTCGTCGGCGCCTGCGCGACGCGAGACCACATCCACCGTCTCGGCCACCATGAAGCTCGAATAGAAGCCGACGCCGAACTGGCCGATCAACTGCGCACTTTCACCCGCCTGATTGGCGGTGACGCGCTCCATGAAGGCACGGGTGCCGGAGCGGGCGATCGTGCCGAGTGCTTCGATCATCTCCTCGCGGCTCATGCCGACGCCGTTATCCTCAAGAACCACCCGGTTGAGGTCAGGATCGAGCGTGATGGTGATTCGACCATCCGGATCGTCGCCAAGCAAAGCGGGGTTTGCGATCGCCTCGTAGCGCAGCTTCTCGCAGGCATCGGCGGCGTTCGACACCAGTTCGCGCAGGAAGACATCTTTGTCGGAATAGACCGAGTGCACCATCATGTGCAGAAGGCGGGCGACATCGGCTTCGAAGGCGTGATTTTCAGCTGCGGCGGCAGTCATCGGCTGGATTGCTCCTTGATGGATTGGGATTGAAGGGCGTGGTCCCTCACTTGGCAAGGACGCGCGCATTTTTCAAGCGCTGCGATATGTCCATGCCCATGTTCGCGCCCCTTTCGGCGGCTGCAGACCGGCAAGAATCGGGTCGATGCGTGGGGCTTGCGCGAGGCGTTCCGACCCCCCTCTTATTTACCACCCGTTTACTGTTTGGGCCTCATGTTAACCATTTGTTAACCATCGGAAAGGTACATCTGGCGTCAACGATTTGTTTACGTAGATGACCAAAGTGCTAACAGACGCTCGCTCTATCCGCATCAAGGGCCGCTCTTTTCTCGCGGTCGTCCTCACCCCGGAGGCACCGCTGGACGACTGGATCGTCCAGCTCGACGACCTGGCAGCCCGCTCCGCGGGCTTCTTTCTCGGCCGGCCCGTCGTTCTCGACGTCGCCGACCTCGATATCGACCGCAAAGGTCTGACGGAGCTGATCGAACAGCTCGGCGAGCGCAATGTCCGCATCATGGGCATCGAAGGCGCGCGCCCCTCGCAGGTCGGCCCGAACATGCCGCCCCTGATGAAGGGCGGACGCCCGGCAGCCGACGTCGATGTGACGGAGGAAGAGGCGCCGAAAGTGGATCTGCGCAACGCACCGGAGCCTGAGGCCGACAGGCCGAAGGCCGCCGCCGAGACGCGGGCCGTGACCCAGTCGATCGTCATCAACGAGCCGATCCGTTCGGGCCAGTCGGTGATCTTTCCGGAAGGCGACGTTACCGTCATCGGTTCGGTCGCATCCGGCGCCGAGGTCATCGCCGGCGGATCGATCCATATCTACGGGACGCTGAGGGGGAGGGCCATGGCCGGCTCGCTCGGCAATGCCCAGGCACGCATATTCTGCACTAAGCTCGAGGCCGAGCTGATCGCAATCGACGGCATCTACAAGATGGCCGAGGACATGGATCAGGACTTCAACGGCCGACCCGTCCAGCTCTGGCTGGAAGGCGACATCATCATGGCAGAGACACTAATTTGAGCCGGGACAGCGCCGGACAACAGGAGATCAAGATGGGGAAAGTCATCGTAGTGACGTCCGGCAAGGGCGGCGTCGGCAAGACCACCTCGACAGCGGCTCTGGGTGCCGCGCTCGCCCAGCGCGGCGAGAAAGTCGCGGTGGTGGATTTTGACGTCGGCCTGCGTAACCTCGACCTCGTCATGGGGGCAGAACGCCGGGTCGTCTACGACATCGTCAACGTCATCCAGGGCGACGCGAAGCTGCCGCAGGCGCTGATCCGCGACAAGCGGCTGGAAAACCTCTTCCTTCTGCCGGCCTCCCAGACCCGCGACAAGGATGCGCTGACGCCTGAAGGCGTCGAGATCGTCATGAACGACCTCAAGCGCTATTTCGACTGGATCGTCTGCGACAGCCCGGCCGGTATCGAGCGCGGCGCAACGCTTGCCATGCGCCATGCCGACGTTGCCGTCGTCGTCACCAACCCGGAAGTCTCATCGGTTCGCGATTCGGACCGCATCATCGGCCTGCTCGATGCCAAGACGGCAAAGGCAGAGCGCGGCGAGCGGATCGAGAAGCATCTTCTGCTCACCCGCTATGACGCTGTTCGCGCCGAGCGCGGCGACATGCTGAAGGTTGAAGATGTGCTGGATATCCTGTCGATCCCGCTGATCGGCATCATCCCGGAGAGCACCGATGTGCTGCGCGCCTCCAACCTCGGTTCGCCGGTGACGCTGGCCGACGCCCGCAGTGCGCCCGCCATGGCCTATTTCGATGCCGTCCGCCGTCTGACCGGCGAACCGCTGCCGATCACCATTCCGGGCGAAAAGCGCGGCATCTTCGGCAAGATCTTCGGAAGGAAGGCCGCATGAGCGTGTTTAACCTCTTTCGCAAGCAGCGGTCGGCTCCGACCGCACGCGAGCGGCTGCAGGTGCTGCTCGCCCATGAGCGCGCTCCGGCCGGCTCCGACCTCGTCGCCCAGCTGCGGGAAGAAATTCTGGCCGTCATCGCGCGTCATGTCGAACTCGACCACGACCGTGTAAGGGTCAAGATGGATGGTGACGAGCACGTCTCGATCCTCGAAATCGACGTCGAGATTCCGCTCAGCGCCGTCGTGCAGGCCGCCTAAGGCCTCCGGTTCGCAGAGACAACAGCTAAGCCGCTGATCAAGGCCCGCGTTACCGTTGATCCCGGTGCGCGGGCCTTTCCGTTTTGCACCCGGAAGAGTGGCAAACCTGTGTCTCATTTTTGCATGAGGAGAGCCTTATTAACGTCCGCGTGATGTCGAAGGCCGGTTCGGAAACGACCGGTTAAGGTTTATTTTCTATTTCATTCTCTTCACCACGGTCGTTTCAATTGTCATCGGTGTTGCCAATCCATGCGCCTGTCTCGCTCCAATTTCGACGGTTTCCACAATAACGCAGAAGAGGAGGAGGCGCAGATGGCCCAGAACAGGCAGGAACTCGTACGGCAGGCCGCACAGCAGCATGCAAGAGAACTCGCCGAACTGCCGGTATGGCAGCATGCCTTCGTGCTTGGCCCGAATGTCCGCTTTACCCGCACGCCGGAAAACGCCTTGCCGAAGCGTCCTCACGCGGAAACCGTTGCCGAAACGGAAACCGTCTCGCAGCATGAAATTCCGATGTCCGTCGGCCAGCTGGAGCAGATGACGGCGCAGCCGTTCATGGCGACGATGACGGTCGATCACACGCCGGATCTGACGCGCGCCTATGTCGATGCGAAGGCTGCCCAGCGCGTCTCGCCGGCCGTGCTTGCCGCAACGCTGGCGGCCACGGCAGCGCCCGGCGCCCGTGCGCTTGTCAGCGAATTGCAGCGCGAGTTTTCCGGTCAGGCGCCGATGTCGCCCGTGCCGCAATGGGATGGCACCCTGTCTCCCGCTGATATGTATACGCAGAACCCGACAGGTCACGGCTCGATGGGCATGCAGCACCATGCCGGCAGCTATCGCCCGATGGACGCTCCAGCCGCAACCGACGTATCGCAGGCCGAGGCTCCGCATAGCGAGCCCACGGTTGCGGTTGCGCCGCGCCCCACCTTCAAGCCCTCCGGTCTGCCCCCGCTCCTCTACAAGCGCCCGGCGCCGAAGCCGCAGGCCGAAACGCCGCTGCCCGCGGAGACTGTCCCGACCGTTGCCGCGCCTGTAAGCACTATTGCTCCGATCACCGTTCCACCGACAGTGCCATCAGACTTTCGCCCGCTGGCGATGACCGAGCCTACGGCACGCCCGACGGCCGAAAGCGGACCTGCGCCTGCCGACAAGCCGAGCCTGCCGTCGATCGTCAACCTGCCCGACCATTTGCTCTGGGAAGTCATGAGCCTTGGCCTTGCGGCCAATGATGACAGCGCGCCACCGGCTCCCGCCCCGATCGCCCTGCCGAGGCGGGTCTCTGCGGCATCGACGACGGCCGTTTCGGTTCAGGCCCATGCGCCGGCCGCAGCGGCAGTGCAGCCGGCGTTGCCGTCCGCCCGCAATTTTGCCGCCACGGCAACCATGCCGCGAGCCTATTTCAACGGTGCAGCCGGTACGCCGGATCCTGCCGCTGCCGCACCGCAGGTGCCTTTTGGCGGCTATAATGCCGGATCCTACAATGCCTATGTGGCCCGCACGGCTGTTGCTCCTCCCGTTAAGCCTTCTCCTGCCGCTTTGATTGCGACGGCGGTCGCCACGGCTGCTGCGGACGAGGGAGCCGCAGTGCTCCGCTACCGCGCCATGACACTGCGCGCACCGACGGGTGCGGTCCCGGTCGCCGAACAATCAATCGCTGCGTCGCCCGCAGGCGTCTCGCCGCTTGCCGTCCAGCCGCCGCAAGCCCAGACGGCCGCTTTGATCGTCCCGCCGGTGGCGTCCTTTGAGGCCATGCCGGCCGTGGCCGAGCAGTTCCCACCGGCACCGGTCGAGCATGTCGAAGATGCGGTCGTCGAGACTTCGCCGAGCCGTCCGGTCGTCCAGAAGCCGGCATCCATGTCCATCCGTCCCCAGCGCCGGCCGGCAACCCTGATGGCAACGCTCGACGTCGCCATGCCAGATGCCGACGATTACGACTACCCGTCACCGGATCTTCTGCAGGAGCCGAGGGGCCAGCAGGCAACGGTCATGACCCAGGAAATGCTGGAGCAGAGCGCCGGCCTTCTCGAAAGCGTGCTGGAAGATTTCGGCATCAAGGGCGAGATCGTCGACGTACGCTCGGGGCCGGTCGTCACGCTTTACGAATTCGAGCCGGCGCCGGGCGTCAAATCCTCGCGCGTCATCGGTCTGTCGGACGATATTGCCCGCTCCATGTCTGCCTTGTCGGCCCGTGTTGCCGTCGTGCCCGGCCGCAACGTCATCGGCATCGAATTGCCGAACCCGGTGCGCGAGACGGTGTACTTCCGCGAACTGATCGAGAGCGAGCCCTATGTGCGGACCGGCTTCCGCCTGCCGCTCTGCCTCGGCAAGACGATCGGTGGCGAACCTGTCATCGCGGATCTCGCCAAGATGCCGCATCTTCTCGTTGCCGGCACCACCGGCTCTGGCAAGTCTGTTTCGGTCAACACGATGATTCTGTCGCTTCTCTACCGGATGCGGCCGGACGAATGCCGACTGATCATGGTCGATCCGAAGATGCTGGAATTGTCGATTTATGACGGTATCCCGCATCTGCTCACCCCCGTCGTCACCGATCCGAAGAAGGCTGTTCTGGCGCTGAAATGGGCCGTGCGCGAGATGGAGGACCGCTATCGCAAGATGTCGCGGCTCGGCGTGCGCAATATCGATGGCTACAACGTCCGCGTTGCGACGGCCCGCCAGAAGGAAGAGACGATCACGATCAGCGTGCCGACCGGCTTCGATAGGGCAACCGGCGAGACGGTGTTCGAGGATCAGGCACTGGATCTGTCGCCGCTTCCCTATATCGTCATCATCGTCGACGAGATGGCCGACCTGATGATGGTGGCAGGCAAGGATATCGAAGGTGCCATCCAGCGTCTGGCGCAGATGGCGCGTGCGGCGGGCATCCATCTGATCATGGCGACCCAGCGTCCATCCGTCGATGTCATCACCGGCACGATCAAGGCCAATTTCCCGACGCGTATCTCCTTCCAGGTGACGTCCAAGATCGATAGCCGCACCATATTGGGCGAACAGGGTGCCGAAAACCTGCTCGGCCAGGGCGATATGCTGCACATGATGGGGGGAGGGCGCATTGCCCGCGTCCACGGACCCTTCGTCTCGGATCAGGAAGTCGAAGGCATCGTGGCGCATCTGAAGATGCAGGGCCGCCCGGAATATCTCGGCACCGTCACCGAAGACACCGAGGAGGCGCCAGCCAAGGACGAAGATGCCGCCGTCTTCGACAAGTCGGCAATGGGTGAGGAAGATGGCGACGATCTCTACGAGCGCGCCGTAAAAGTGGTGCTGCGCGACAAGAAGTGCTCGACCTCCTACATCCAGCGCCGTCTGTCGGTCGGTTATAACCGTGCCGCCTCGCTGGTCGAGCGGATGGAGCAGGAAGGCCTCGTCGGTCCGGCCAACCACGTCGGCAAGCGGTCGATCATCGCCGGTGGTGGTGATGGCGGCGCCGGCGATCCCTCGGGGTTCGACGCCTGACGCGGACGCCCGACACGCGATGTTTTCGACAATGATGATAGGCCCGAAAATCGATTCTGATTTTCGGGCCTATGTTTTTTAGGGGGGCTATGCTTTGCCGGTGGGCTCGATCGAATTGTCGAGCGCACGGGTCAGAACCAGCGCCAGGATCGTGCAGATGGCACCGGAGATCAGGTAGCCGCCGATCAGGATGATGCCAAAGTTGCTGGCAAGCCCAAGCGCCACCAGTGGCGCAAAGCCTGCCCCCACCAGCCACGCGAGGTCGGAGGTGAGCGCCGATCCCGTATAGCGGTAGGTCTGTCCAAAACGCGACGATACCGCGCCCGAGGCCTGACCGAAGGACAGGCCGAGGATGGCGAAACCGAGGATGATGAAGACATCCTGTCCGGTAGCGCCGGCATTGAGCAGGAACGGTGCCGTGAAGCTGAACAGCGCGATGATGATCGCGCCGATCAGCAATTGCCGACGACGCCCGAGCCTGTCGGCCATCAGTCCCGAGATGACAATCGCCGCAAAGCCGACGATGGCACCCACGACCTGAACGAACAGGAAGGATCCCGTCGTCTGCCCGCCGAACAATGTCACCCAGCTTAGCGGAAAGATGGTGACGAGGTGGAACATCGCAAAACTTGCCAGCGGCACGAAGGCGCCGAGGACGATATCGAGCCCATGCACCTGCAGCACCTTGAGCACGGGTTGCGCTTCCAGCTCATGGCTTTCCAGCGCCTTGCCGAATTCCGGCGAGGCGACGATCCGCAGTCGGGCAAAGAGTGCGACGACATTGATTGCGAAAGCGCAGAAGAATGGATAGCGCCAGCCATAGTCGAGGAAATCCGCAGCTGACAGGCTGACCACGAAATAGCCGAACAGGGCGCTGGCCAGCGCAAAGCCGACCGGGGCTCCCAATTGCGGCACCATTGCGTAGAAACCGCGGCGATTCGGCGGCGCATTGATCGCGAGCAATGACGCCAACCCGTCCCAAGCACCGCCAAGAGCAAATCCCTGCCCCAAGCGGAAGACGGCCAAGAGGATCGGCGCCCAGACGCCGATCGTCTCATAACCCGGCAAGAATGCCATGGACGCTGTCGAACCTCCCAGAATGAGCAGCGCCAGGGTGAGTTTCGTGCCGCGCCCATAGGTGCGATCCACCCATGTGAAAGCCACAGACCCCACCGGGCGAGCCAGGAATGCCAGCGAGAAGAACGCGAAGGCATACAGGGTTCCGGTGACGGGATCGGGAGCGAACGGAAAGATAAGTCTGGGAAAAACCAGAACAGAAGCAATGCCGTAGACGAAGAAGTCGAAAAACTCCGACATACGGCCGATGACCACGCCAATGGCGATGTTTCCAGGCGAGACCGGCTTATCCTCATGGATGTGCCGGGCGTCCTGTTCCATTGTCGTAGATGATGGACTGAGGGCATGCGCCATTGAAGCCTCCTTCTTCAAAATCGCACATGTATGAGAATGTTGCCTTGTCGTTCTGTCAATCAAGGTTTTTTTGAGAATAAATAATGCTTTCGTCTTCGAGTTGAGCTAAGCAGTTCGCAATCTTGGATGAGCCTGACCCACGGACTTGTTCGGGACAGCAGGTGACAAACTTCCATCTGCGCTGAGTCCGACCTTCAGCCGCGACGCGACATTATCGTGCATGCGACAAATCACCTCATGGAGATTGGGGTGTCGCTCCTTTAGGCCGACTAGATAAATCGCAAGTTTCGAGCAGATCGATGTCAAAAATGTTGAAGCGTCTTTGCCAGCTTTCATTAGCAGCAACTATTCCGTTCCTTTCGGGTTGCGACATGGTCGTCATGTCGCCCTCGGGAGACATCGCAATCCAGCAGCGTGACCTGATCATCGTTTCGACGATCCTCATGCTGCTGATCATCGTGCCAGTCATTTTTCTTACGCTGTACTTCGCCTGGCACTATCGCGGGTCGAACACCAGCGCCAAGTATGACCCCAACTGGCACCATTCGACCCGCCTCGAGGTGGTGATCTGGGCAGCTCCGCTGGCCATCATCATTGCCCTCGGTGCGATCACCTGGATCAGCACCCATCAGTTGGACCCCTATCGTCCGCTGGATCGTATCGCCGAAGGGCGCCCGGTCACGGCAGAAACCAAGCCGTTGCGCGTCCAGGTCGTCGCGCTCGACTGGAAGTGGCTGTTCTTCTATCCGGATCTCGGCATCGCCACGGTCAACGAACTGGCCGCCCCGGTCGATACCCCGATCAATTTCGAGATCACCGCAACGTCCGTGATGAACTCCTTCTACGTTCCCGCTCTCGCTGGCCAGATCTACGCCATGCCGGGCATGAACACGAAGCTGCACGCCGTCATCAACCATGCCGGCGAATATGAAGGCTTCTCGGCCAACTTCTCAGGCCCCGGCTTCTCCCACATGCGGTTCAAGTTCCACGGTCTCGACAAGGCCGGCTTCGACCAGTGGGTTGCCACCGTCAAGCAGAACGGCACCGCGCTCAATACCGACGCCTACCTGAAGCTTGAAAAGCCGACCCAGAAGGTTCCGGTCACCTATTACGCTTCGGCGGACCAGGATCTCTACCACCGCATTCTCAACATGTGTGCGGAGCCCGGCAAGATGTGCATGGACGAAATGATGCATATCGACATGACCGGCGGTGCTGGCAAGGAAAGCCACGAGAACATGGAGAGGCTGAAGTACAAGGCAGCTCCGATCGACGAATACGGCGCGCCGCATGGCCCGTCGCTGAACGACGCGCCCGCGGCCGAAAGCAGCATGAACACGGGTGCACCGCAAAAGGAAGCAATGGCAACCACGTCCGGCATGGCTGACATGCCCGGCATGAGCCATGGCGACGCACACGGCGCCGCCGCGCATTCCAAGAACTGACGCGGATCACGCGCCTATAGAATAACGAACAGACGGATTACCCCATCCATGTTTTCGGATCCTGACATTCAAAAGATGATCTTTGGTAGGTTGACGCTCGACGCGATCCCCTACCACGAGCCCATCCTTGTCGCGACTTTCGCCGCCGTCGCCGTTGGTGGCCTCGCAGTCGTCGCACTCATCACCTACCTCAAGTTCTGGGGGCCGTTGTGGCATAACTGGGTCACCAGTATCGACCACAAAAAAATCGGCATCATGTACATCATCCTGGCCATCGTGATGCTGCTTCGCGGCTTCGCGGATGCCATCATGATGCGTCTCCAGCAGGCCATCGCCTTCAACGGCAACGAAGGGTATCTACCGCCCTTCCACTATGACCAGGTCTTCACCGCCCATGGCGTGATCATGATCTTCTTCGTCGCGATGCCTTTCGTGACGGGCTTCATGAACTTCGTCGTGCCGTTACAGATCGGCGCACGCGACGTGTCGTTCCCCTTCCTGAACAACTTCTCGTTCTGGATGACGACGGCCGGTGCGATCATCGTCATGTTGTCGCTGTTCGTCGGTGAATTCGCTCGTACGGGCTGGCTGGCCTACCCGCCGCTCTCCGGCGCTGCCTACAGCCCGGGTGTCGGTGTCGACTATTACATCTGGGGTCTGCAGATCGCCGGTGTGGGTACGACGCTGTCGGGGATCAACCTGATCGCCACGATCGTGAAGATGCGTGCTCCGGGCATGACCTTCATGAAGATGCCGATCTTCACCTGGACCGCGCTCTGCACCAACATCCTGATCGTCGCATCCTTCCCGATCCTGACGGCCACGCTCGTCCTGATGACGCTCGACCGTTACATCGGCACGAACTTCTTCACGAACGACTTGGGCGGCAACCCGATGATGTACGTGAACCTGATCTGGATCTGGGGTCACCCGGAAGTCTACATCCTGATCCTGCCGGCTTTCGGCATCTTCTCGGAAATCGTCGCGACCTTCTCCTCGAAGCGCCTCTTCGGCTACGCCTCGATGGTTTACGCCACCTGCGTGATCATGGTCCTGTCCTACGTCGTATGGCTGCACCACTTCTTCACCATGGGTTCGGGCGCATCGGTCAATGCCTTCTTCGGCATCACCACGATGATCATCTCGATCCCGACCGGCGCAAAGCTGTTCAACTGGCTGTTCACGATCTATCGCGGTCGCGTTCGCTATGACGTGCCGATGCTCTGGACGATCGGCTTCATGGTGACCTTCACCATCGGTGGTATGACGGGCGTCATGCTTGCTGTCCCGCCGGCCGACTTCGTGCTCCACAACTCGCTCTTCCTGATTGCCCACTTCCACAACGTCATCATCGGCGGCGTGCTGTTCGGCATGCTGGCGGGCGTGAACTACTGGTTCCCGAAGGCCTTCGGCTTCAAGCTGGATGAATTCTGGGGCAAGATGTCCTTCTGGTTCTGGCTGATCGGCTTCTACTTCGCCTTCATGCCGCTCTACGTGCTCGGCCTGATGGGCGTGACCCGCCGCGTCTCGCAGTTCGAAGATCCTTCGCTGCAGATCTGGTTCGTCATCGCCGCCTTCGGCGCCGTGCTGATCGCCATCGGTATCGCCTGTTTCCTCATCCAGCTCGTCGTTTCGTTCCGTCGCCGCGAAGAGTTGAAGGATGAGACCGGTGACCCGTGGAACGGCCGTACGCTGGAATGGTCGACGTCTTCGCCGCCGCCGCAGTACAACTTCGCCTTCACGCCGATCGTCTACGATCACGATGGCTGGTACGACATGAAGGAACGCGGCTACGTCCGTCCGCTGGAAGGCTACATCCCGATCCATATGCCGAAGAACACCGGCATGGGCGCGATCCTCGCTTTCTTCGCCTTGATCTGCGGTTTCGCCCTGATCTGGTACATCTGGTGGCTCGCTGCCGTGACCTTCGTGATCATGATCGGCCTCGGCATCTGGCACACCTTCAACTACGATCGCGATTTCCACATTCCGGCCGAAGAAGTGACGGCAGTGGAAAACGAGCGTACCGAACTGCTCGCAAAGCAGGTGTGAGACCATGAGCGTTACGAAAATCGACACTGCGGAAAAGCCGCAATTCTACCTGACGGAAGAACATCATCCGGAAGGCAGCACGAACCTCGGGTTCTGGCTGTACATCATGAGCGACTGCTTGATCTTCGCGATCCTGTTCGCCACCTATGCCGTCGTCGGCCGCAATTATGCGGCCGGCCCTTCGCCGGCCGATCTGTTCGAGCTGCCGCTCGTTGCCGTCAACACGGCGATGCTGCTGTTCTCGTCGATCACCTACGGTTTCGCCATGCTGCAGATGGAGCGTGGCGGCAAGGCGGAAACGCTGTTCTGGCTGGCGGTCACTGCCGTCTTCGGCGCGATCTTCATCGGGCTCGAACTCTATGAGTTCGTCAACCTGATCCATGAAGGTGCCGGCCCGCAGCGTTCGGCCTTCCTGTCGGCGTTCTTCACGCTCGTCGGTACCCACGGTCTGCACGTGACCTTCGGTATCGTCTGGCTGCTGACGCTGATGACCCAGGTCGCCAAGCACGGTCTCGTTCCGGCAAACAAGCGTCGCCTGATGTGCCTTTCGATGTTCTGGCACTTCCTCGACGTCGTCTGGATCGGCGTATTTTCCTTCGTCTACCTGATGGGAGTTGTCGGATGACCACCCACTCGCACACCCACGACGACCATCACGGTCACAGCCATGATCACCACGGTCATGGCGGCCATGAGGCTGCACACGGCTCGTTCAAGAGCTACATGATCGGCTTTGTCCTGTCGGTCATCCTGACGGCGATCCCGTTCTGGCTGGTCATGGCTGATGTCTTCGACAGCAAGTCTGCAACCGTTGCCGCAGTCATGATCCTCGGCGCGGTCCAGATCGTCGTCCACATGATCTACTTCCTGCACATGAACACCAAGTCCGAAGGCGGCTGGATCATGATGGCGGCGATCTTCACGATCGTCCTCGTCGTCATCTGCCTCACCGGCTCGCTGTGGGTCATGCATCATCTCAACGCGAACATGATGACCATGTCGCCCGAGATGATGAAGAACATGCCCTAAGTGGCATGACCGACGGATGGATGTCGCGACCGAGAGGCTGCGACGCCAGTCCGCCGGATAGAAAATCTGGAGCGCCGTGTGTCCTTGCAGGGCGTGCGGCGCTCTTTTCATTCTCAGACTGCCATATTATCGGGTGACCACATGACCGCCGTTCCTTCAACCGAGGGCCGGAAGCCGGGCTTCGTTCTTCTCGCTTTCCTCGTCTTTGCCGCAGCCGTCTTCGTCTGCCTCGGCATCTGGCAGGTGGAGCGCCTGCAATGGAAGCTCGATCTCATTGCTCGCGTAGATGCGCGGGTGCACGCAGCGCCGACAGCGCCCCCCACCGACCAGCAATGGTATGCGGGCCAGCCGCAGGATTTCGAATACCGCCATGTTAAAGCGCACGGTTCGTTCGATCATGTCCACGAGACCTATGTTCAGGCGGTGACGGAACTCGGTCCGGGATACTGGGTGATGACGCCGCTCGACCGCGCCGATGGTCCCACCATCCTGATCAACCGCGGCTTCGTGCCGAGCGATAAGCGCGATCCGGGGACGCGGGCAGCTGGCCAGGTTGCCGGAGAGGTCACCGTGACGGGCCTGCTGAGGATCAGCGAACCGAAGGGCGGTTTCCTGCGCTCGAACGATCCGGCGGCCGGCCGGTGGTACTCGCGCGATGTCGCAGCAATCGCTCAGGACAGAAAGCTCGGCGATACCGAGCCCTATTTCATCGATGCTGATGATACCGCCAATCCGGGTGGCTATCCGGTCGGCGGGCTCACCGTCATCCGCTTCCCCAACAGCCACCTGAGCTATGCGATCACCTGGTTTTCCATGGCGCTTCTGGCGCTCGGAGCTGCCGGTTATTGCTGGCGGCTGCGCAAGACGGCCCGCTGATCGGGCCGCTCGACGGAGAGAAGGGTACTGTACCCTTCAGTCCTCCTGCGTCTCATCCGTATCGAGAAGAGCATCGAACACTTCGATGAGCGCGTCGACGATCGCCTGGCCAAGCGCGTTGCCACTCTCGGCGATCTTGCCGTCGTCCATGTCGCGCGCGGCAAGCGCAAGGTTGCCGCCCTGATCGACGACAATGGCGCGGGCGCGCTCGATGGCCCATTGGGCAAAGTCGGCGCGGTTTTCGATCGTCATCGTGTCCATATTCGCATCCACCTGTTCACCAATTGTTGAGTATTTCTGCGCCATAAGTCTCACAGCGCGTTGAGTATTGCGTACGCGCTACCGTAACGCCGCGCCCGGATCAACAGGGCGATACCGCGCAGCGTCCGGCAGGTCGCCGGGCAAATCCACCAAACTGATGATTTTCGATTGGCAATGATGCGACGGGCGTCCGCCCACGCATCGTCTGGCGTTGCCGCCGGGCAGACGGGCGTACAACAGCCCATGGAACGGACCGCAGGGACTGGCGGTCCGTGCGCAAGCCCGTGACGGTTCAGGCCGGTTCGGCCACCTTGGCAGCCGTGTAAGCCCCGGCGATCTTGTTCACCTCCACCCGCGACCCGAAGATGACAGGCACGCGCTGATGCAGTGCCGTCGGCTTGACGTCGAGAATGCCGATATCGCCGACGATCGCAGCGCCACCGGCGGCTTCGACCAGAAGGCCCATCGGATTGCCTTCGTAGAGCAGCCGCAGACGGCCGCCGGAGGTGGGCTTGTGACGATCGGCGGGGTAGAGGAACACGCCGCCGCGATTGAAGATCCGGTAGGCGTCGGCCACCATGGAACCGACCCAGCGCATGTTGTAGCCGGCATCGATCGATTGCTCGATATAGCGCGCCACGACGTCATCCCAGGAGGCACGGCGGGCGGCATTGATGGCGAATTCCTTGGTCTCGGGCACGATCTTCACGTCGGATGCCGTCATCACGTAAGTACCGCTATCGTCCAGCGTGAAGATCTGCACGCCCTTGCCGGTGGTGATGACGAGACAGGTCTGCGGGCCATAGGCGGCAAAGCCGGCAACGATCTGGCTGCGGCCGGTCTGCAGCAGGTCCGCCGACGACGTGGCCGGGACGACCGAGAAGATGGTGCCGACAGTGACGTTGACGTCGAGATTGGACGAGCCGTCGAGCGGATCGAAGATGACGGCGTATTTGCCGTCGGCATGCACGGGAACTTCGCTGTCCAGTTCTTCCGAGACCGCAAAGGAGACGGCGGCAGATGCCTTGCAGGCATCCAGCATGATATCGTTGGAGAGAATATCGAGCGGTTTTTGCGTTTCGCCCTGGACGTTGACAACGTCGGTCGCGCCGCTCAGGCCGCTCAGCGAGGATGTGCGCAGCGTGTCCGAAATCCGTCTGGTGGCATCGGCGATGTTGCCAAGCAGCGCGACAAGACCATCGTCGAGCGTGCCTTTGAGGCTATCCAGATAAGTTTCGAACGTCGTCATCGGCATCTCTCCCTTGATGTTCGCAGGACTTGAATACGGTGAACGACCGGCCGGGAAAAGGTCCCAAGCCGCGCCTGCCCCGCAAATTTTGCGCAAGCGTAGCGAATTTCCGCACTGCGGTAAATGCATGAAAAACAACGGCTTTGAAGTCGCGACTCAATCGATTGAAAAGGCAGGCTGGCAAGATTCACGTGCGATCAGCGTATCAGGATCGCCCTGAAGTCGTTGACGTTGGTGCCGGTCGGGCCGGTTTCGAAGAGATCGCCGATCGCCTCGAAGCCGGAAAAGCTGTCATTGCCGTCCAGAAGCCGCCGCCCGTCAAGCCCGGCCGCGCGCAATCTGGCGGCGGTCGTCCCGTCGCAGAAGGCGCCGGCATTGGTGTCGGAACCGTCTATACCGTCTGTATCGGCGGCGAGGACGGTGACGGCATGGCCGTCGATCGCGAGCGAAAGGGCAAGCGCGAACTCGCCGTTGCGGCCACCGCGCCCACCCTTGGAGCGCAGTGTCACGGTCGTCTCGCCGCCGGAAAGCAGCACAGTTGGTCTGGAAAACGGCCGGTCGCGGGTGGCGACTTCGCGGGCAAGTGCCGCGTGAACCAGCGCCACGTCGCGGGCCTCGCCCTCGATCGAATCCGACAGGATATGCGCCGCAATTCCATGCTCGCCGGCAAGGGCTGCAGCTGCCTCGAGCGATACGGATGCCGAGGCGATCACATGGTGTTCGTGACGCTGAAAGACAGGGGCGTGCGGCGAAGGGGCGTCTGCGGCCGGCGAGTTGAGATGGGCTAGCATCGCCTCCGAAAGGCCAAGCCGGTACTGCGTCACGATGTCGAGTGCATCCTGTCTGGTCGTTGCGTCGGGGATTGTTGGGCCGGAGGCGACGAAGGCCGGGTTGTCGCCGGGTATGTCCGACACGATCAGGCTTACCACGCGCGCCTTCGTCGCGGCGGCAAGCCGGCCGCCCTTGATGGTGGAAAAATGCTTGCGCACGACGTTCATCGCCGAAATCGGCGCGCCGGAGGCCAAGAGCATCTCGTTCAACGCAATCTCGTCTGAAAGCGTCAGCCCTTCCGGCGGGGCGGGCAGCAGTGCAGAACCGCCGCCGCAGACGAGAGCGATCACCAGGTCATCCGCGCCGAGTGACGAGACCGTTTCCATCAGCTTTCTGCCGGCGGCAAGGCCGGCTGCGTCTGGCACAGGATGCGAGGCTTCGAGAATTTCGATCGCGCGGGTTTCGCAGCCATAGCCATACCGGGTGACGACCGTACCGGAGAGCGGCCCATCCCAGACGGTTTCCAGCGCGGCGGCCATCTGGGCGGCCCCCTTGCCGGCACCGATGACCACGGTGCGTCCCGCGGGTGGCGCAGGAAGATGACGCCGGATGCCGGTCAACGGGTCTGCGGCTCTCACGGCAGCAGAAAACAGCGCTTTCAACAGGTCGCGGTCGTTCATCGTCTTTCCTCCCGTCATGTTGCGCCTAACTTCACTATGCGCCTTGCACCCGTCAACCGCCTCGCGGTAGTTGGCGGGTGCTAATATCATCGCAGAGGCCGTGTGCCGGTCATGGAGAAGGGGGATAACGCCTCATGCCTGCCGATCCGACCCTTGCCGAGGCCGATGGCCTTGCCGCGCCGAAGCCGCGTGCCTGCGGAACCTGCACCCTGTGCTGTCGGCTCCCCGAGATCGACGAGTTCGCCAAGCCGCCGGATGTCGCCTGCACCCATTGCACGGGAAGCGGCTGCGCGATCTATGAAGGTCGGCCGCAGGTCTGCCGCGACTTTCTCTGTCGCTGGATGACCGACCCGACCTTTTCCGATGAATGGCGGCCCGAGACCTCCCATATCCTCGTCTATGATCAGGGAAAGCAGGCCACTGTTCTCGTCGATCCCGATTATCCGGGGGCATGGCAAGAGGAGCGCGCGCGGGCCGCGATCGATCGCTGGGCCAAAGACGCCGAGAACGAGGGCCGCTACCTGATCCTCTTCTGCGGCGACTATGTCGAAAAGATCGGCGCCACGCAGAAAACCGGCAGCGTGTCGGCCTGACCCTCGCCGTTTCCGTATAGCGTCAGGGCACCATCACTCTGGCGGTGAAACCGTTACGCTCCACGCCGATCACCGCTTGCCGGTAATGTCTGCTGCGGCCTGTCGGATCGTCTGCATCAGGATCGCCATCGGTGTCGAGGGCGTGTGGTCGGCCCGGATCGTCAGGCCGACAGGGCCGCGGGTCTCGATGCTGTCGACCGGCAGAAGTGCCAGCAGTCCCGCGTCCACATCCCGTGCCACGACGCCCGCCGAAATGATCCAGACCGCATCGCTCGACTGCACGAAGGCGCGGCCGAAGGCATCCGAAACAGTCTCGATCTGCGTCGGCAGGCCGGCGACCCCGTTGGCGATCAGGAACTGTTCCACGATCGGCCGGATGATCGAGCCGCGCGTCGGCATCAGCACCGGGTAGTCACCGAAACGTTCGAAGATCGAGCGCGGAGCCGACAGTAGCGGGTGTCCGGGCCGCACCGCGAATACGACCTGTTCGGAATAAAGGTGCTCGAAGGTGAGCCCGGTCATCTTTTCCGGCGAAGCGAGCCGGCCGACCACGAGGTCGAGATCGCCGATGATCAGCTGTTCCATCAGGACGGCATTTTCGCCGGTGACGATCTTCACCCGGCTGCCAGTCTTTTCTTCGAGGAAGGCCGACATCGCTTTCGGCATGATCCGGGTGGAAACAGTAGGGAGCGCCCCGACCCGCACCGGCGGTGCGGCATCGAAAAGCTCCTGCGAGACGGAATCCATCCCCTGTCTCAATGCGGTGAGGGCTGCTCCGGCATGACGCAGGAACACTTCGCCGTATCGGGTGATGCGGATGCCGCGGCCATCGCGCTCGAAGACCGCAACACCGAGCGCCTCTTCGAGCTCGCGGATCGTCTTTGTCACCGCGGGCTGGCTGACATTGAGGATTTCCGCGGCACGCACGACGCTCTTCTGTCGCGCGACTTCCACGAACGTATGGAGGTGACGAAATTTGACCCGAGATCCGATCAATGGATAACCCATGAGTTAATAAAGTAGACGAAAATATCAATTTACTTAACCGAAATCCAGTGCCATCACTTGGGGCGGGAGGAGTTTCGCATGCAGTTCGCGTCGATTGGCGGCATCGCCATCCATTACGATTTCGCGTTTGCGGGGGCGGATAAGCCGGTTCTGGTGTTTTCCAATTCGCTCGGCACTGATAGCCGCATCTGGCATCAGGAGCTTGCGAAATTCACCGGCGATTTCAGCATTTTGACCTATGACAAACGCGGTCATGGCCTTTCCGATCTCGGTTATCCACCTTATTCGATCGATGATCACGTTGCCGATCTTGCGGGTCTTCTCGATCATCTGGAGCTAAGCGATACGATCATCGTCGGCCTGTCCGTGGGCGGGTTGATCGCGCAGGGTGTTTATGCAGCGCGGCCCGAGCTCGTCAGGGCGCTGGTTCTCTCGAATACGGCGCACAAGATCGGCACGGCCGAGATGTGGAACGCCCGCATTGCCGCGGTGGGCGAAAACGGCATCGCCTCGATCCTTGAGCCTGTCATGCAGCGCTGGTTCACCACACCATACCGCAGCCCTGACAATGCGGCCTATCGCGGCTATTGCAACATGCTGCTACGCCAGCCGGCTGCCGGTTACGCGGGCATCTGTGCTGCGATCCGCGATGCGGATTTCACCGAAGCTGCGCGGCGCATCGCGGTTCCGACGCTGTGCATAGCCGGCGACGAGGATGGTTCGACGCCGCCAGATCTGGTGCGGGCCATGGCGGATCTCATTCCCGGCAGCCGTTTCGAAATGATCGAGGGCGCTGCACACATCCCTTGCGTCGAGACGCCGGCGGCACATGCAGCACTCATTCGCGATTTTATCCAGACGCTTATCAGCCACCAACCGGACGAGGACTGACCATGGCGGAAAAATCTTTGCCATCGACGCGTTTCGAGGCCGGCATGCGCACCCGCCGCGCCGTGCTTGGCGATGCGCATGTGGATCGCGCCAGCGCCAATGCCACCCCCTTCGACGAGCCCTTTCAGGAACTGATCACCGAAAGCGCCTGGGGAAATGTCTGGTCGCGGCCGGAATGGACCAAGCGCGAGCGCTCGATCGTGACGATCGCGCTTCTGGCGGCACTCGGGCAGGATGACGAGGTGGCCATGCATGTGCGGGCCACGGCCAATACGGGCGCGACGCGGGAGGATATTCGCGAGGCGCTTTTGCATGTGGCGATCTATGCGGGCGTTCCCGCCGCCAATCATGCGTTCAAGATCGCCAAGGCGACCTATGCCGCCATGGACGCAACGACGGATAAAGACAATTCGACAGGGGGAGGACCCGATGCGAAACACACCGCCTGAAACCACGCCCTTTTTTGCCCGTGATCGCGCCTGGCATCCGCCGGCTTTAACGCCGGGCTACAAGACCTCTATCCTGCGTTCCCCGCAGCGGGCGCTGATTTCACTCGAAGGCACCAGGAGCGAGATCACCGGGCCGGTCTTCGGCCATAATATTCTCGGCGAATTCGACAACGACCTGATCGTCAACTACGCCAAGCCCGGCGAGATGGCGATCGGTGAGCGCATCCTCGTGCATGGCCGTGTGCTCGACGAGCGCGGCCGCGGTGTGGCCGGGGCGCTGGTGGAATTCTGGCAGGCCAATGCCGGCGGTCGCTATCGCCACAAGAAGGAAAGCTATCTGGCGGCGCTCGATCCGAATTTCGGCGGCTTCGGCCGCACGATCACCGATGAGGAAGGCAATTACGTCTTCCGCACCATTCGCCCCGGCGCCTATCCCTGGCCGAACGGCGTCAACGACTGGCGCCCGGCGCATATTCACTTCTCGGTCTTCGGCCACGGCTTTGCCCAGCGGCTGATCACCCAGATGTATTTCGAGGGCGATCCGATGATCTGGATCTGCCCGATCGTGAAAACGATCCCAGACGAGGACGCGGTGAAGGGCCTGATTGCCGCGCTCGACATGAACAACAACATCCCGCACGACATGCGCGCCTACAAGTTCGATATCGTCCTGCGGGGACGTCGCTCGACGCTGTTCGAAAACCGCAAGGAAGGCAACTGAGACATGGCGCAGTCGCTGAATTACCTAAAGGAATCCGCTTCGCAGACGGCCGGTCCCTATGTTCATATCGGCTGCACGCCGAACTTTGCTGGCATTACCGGTGTCTATGAGGACGATCTCGGCTCCGGCCCGATGGCGACCGAAAAGACCCGCGGCGAACGCATCACCATCCGCGGCTTCGTCTATGACGGCACGGGCACGGCGCTGAAGGATGCGGTGATCGAGATCTGGCAGGCGGATGCCGACGGTCTCTACAACAGCCCGTCGGAAACGCGCGGTGCGGCGGACCCGAATTTCTTCGGTTGGGCGCGGTGTCCCGGCGACATGGCCACCGGTGAATTCGTGTTCGAGACGATCAAGCCCGGCCGCGTGCCTTTTCGCGATGGACGCCCGATGGCGCCGCATGTCAGCTTCTGGATCGTCGCCCGCGGCATCAATATCGGTCTCAACACCCGCATGTATTTTTCCGATGAAGACGCGGCCAATGCGGAGGATCCGATCCTGTCGCGGATCGAGCACCGCATGCGCGTGCCGACGCTGATCGGTAAGCGCGAAGGCGATACGGTGCGTTTCGACATTCATCTCCAGGGTGAAAACGAGACTGTCTTTTTTGATGTATGATGGCAGGTGCCTCCAACCGATTCCGGCCCGGAGGCATCCGGTTTAACAAGAAAAGACTGTATCATGAGCATTTCCGCCTTCGAACATCCCTATCTTTCCGGCCTTGTCGGCGATGAGGATGTATCCCGCCTGTTTTCCGTCGAGGCCGAGATCAGCGCGATGCTGGCTTTCGAAGCGGCATTGGCGGCAGCCCAGGCGATCGAAGGGGTAATCCCGCAGGCGGCCGCCGAGCGGATCGCCGAGGTCTGCGCCGAGTTCGTGCCTGATATCGCGGCGCTCAAGGCGGCGACGGCCCGTGACGGTATCGTCGTCTCCGATCTCGTGAAGCAGTTGCGCGCTGCAATCGGCGGCGAGGCGGCGTTTCACGTCCATTTCGGCGCGACCAGCCAGGATGTGATCGACACCGCACTGATGCTGCGGCTGAAGTCCCTGTCAGTGCTTTTCCTTGAGCGTCTTGTGGTGCTCACCACTGCTTTCGACGATCTCGACGAAAAGTTCGGCGAACGCGACCTGATGGGGCGCACCCGCATGCAGGCGGCGATCCCGATCACCGTCTGGGACCGGTTGCGTGCGTGGCGCGCGCCATTGGAACGCCATCACCAGCGGCTTCAAGCCTTCCTCGAAAACGGCTTTGCCATCCAGTTCGGTGGTGCCGCCGGCACGCTTGAAAAGCTCGGAGATGCGGCAAGCGGTGTCAGGGAGGCCCTCGCCATGGCGCTCGATCTGGCAGATCAGCCGCAATGGCACAGCCAGCGAGAGACGATCGCCGAATTTTCATCCATTCTCACGCTGATTTCCGGTTCGCTCGGCAAGTTCGGCCAGGATATCGCGCTTCTGGCGGAAATGGGCGACGAGATTGTGCTTTCCGGCGGCGGTGCATCGTCTGCCATGGCACATAAGCAGAACCCGGTGGCGGCCGAAGTGCTGGTCTCGCTTGCCCGCTACAACGCCGTGCAGATTTCCGCCATCCAGCAGTCGATGGTGCATGAGCAGGAACGTTCCGGCGCCGCCTGGACGCTGGAATGGCTGGTCCTGCCGTCGATTGCCGCGGCGACCGGGGCTTCCCTCCGTCTGGCGACGGAACTGGCGGGCAACATCCAGTCGCTCGGGGTTGCCGAGTAAGAGCAACCGGTCGGTGCTTTGCTGTACAAGTCTCAGCATTGCAGGCCGGCAATCGTCCAAAAACATAACCGCTTCGATATGGTTGATGGCAGATATTTTATTTTACATCACCATCAGGTATGGGGCAGTCTCGGATTTGCAGCGTTGAGGAGCGTCCGAGGGATGTGCTGTCAAGGGAGGATATTATGAAGAGATTTGTCTTGGCGGTTGCCGTTGCCGCTTTGGCCGCGGGCGTAGCCCATGCCGATACGATCAAGGTCGGCGTCGTCGGACCGTTTTCTGGCCCGTTCGCCTTGCAAGGCAAGAATTTCAAGGCCGGCATCGATGCCTTCTTCGCGCTGAACGGCAAGAAGGTGGGCGATCACGATATCGAGGTCGTCTATCGCGACGTGCCGACCGCCAATCCGGCCCAGTCCAAGTCGCTGGCGCAGGAGCTGATCGTCCGCGAGAAAGTACAGTATCTCGCTGGCTTCTACTTCACCCCTGACGCGATGGCCGCAACGCCTCTCCTCCAGCAGGGCAACGTGCCGATGGTGGTGATGAATGCCGCAACCTCGGCAATCGTCACCAGCAGCCCCTATGTGGTGCGCACCTCGTTCACGACCTGGCAGACCGCAAGCCCGATCGCCAAGGTGGCGAAAGATGCCGGCGTCGCCAAGGCGATTACGCTGGTCAGCGACTACGGCCCGGGCGTCGATGCCGAGACCGCCTTCAAGACGGCTTTCGAGAAAGAAGGCGGCAGCGTCGTGGAATCGATCCGCATGCCGCTGTCGACCAATGATTTTGCGCCGATGATGCAGCGGGTGAAGGATAGCGGCGCGCAGGCTCTGTTCGTCTTTCTGCCATCGGGCCCGCCGACGCTCGCCTTCGTCAAGGCCTATAACGAAAACGGACTGAAGGCTGCCGGCATCAAGTTCCTGGCGACGGGCGACCTGACGCAGGAATCCGACCTTCCCGCGCTCGGCGAGGCCGGTCTCGGCCTGACCACGACCTTCCACTATGCCGTCTCGCATGACAGCCCGGAAAACAAGGCTTTCGTCGCTGCGGCAGAAAAGGCGATCGGCAATCCGGCCGAGCTCTCCTTCCCGGCCGTCGGTGCCTTCGATGGCATGTATGTGATTTCCAAGATGATCGAGGCAACCAACGGCAAGCAGGACGCCAAGAACGCCGTCGAAGCCGTCAAGGGCCTCTCCTGGACGAGCCCGCGTGGCCCGGTCTCGATCGATCCCGACAGCCGCCACATCACGCAGAACATCTATCTGCGCGAGGTCGCCAAGGATGCGGGCGGAAAATATTACAACAAGGAAATCCAGACGTTCGAAAAGCAGGGCGATCCCGGTCTGGCCGCCTTGAAGAAGTAGGGGAGGCTGGCCTGCGTCAGGCCGTCTTTTGATATGGCTGTTGGGCATGGATGGCATGGACAACACCCGGAAGAAGGACCTTCCCCGTCAGGGGAAGGGCTTGAACCAGCAGAACCGCCGAATTCCGATCGAGGCCGCCGCGGGCCGCACGTCTTCTCCCTCCCTTCAAGTCTTCTCCTGTCGGGGGAGGATGGCCGACAAGCCAGAGGGGGAGGGTCATGCCTCTGTCTTTTGATGAGTGACAGCCGCGCCGACCGCACCATTTCGACAACAGGGGACACAGGAGAACCATGCAGACGGTCCTGAGCATTGCCGTTGATGCACTCGCCTATGGCATGGTGCTGTTCATCATCTCGATAGGGCTTTCGGTGACGATGGGCCTGATGCGGGTGATCAATCTGGCGCATGGCGCATTTGCGATGATCGGCGGCTATTTCGCCTCCTATGCCGCCCGCGATCTCGGGCTCGGCTATGGCGTGGGCGTGCTGGCGGCAATCGTCGGCACCGTCATCATCGCCATCCCGGTCGAGCGTTTCCTCTACCGGCGCATCTATGGTCAGCCGGAATTGACGCAGGTTCTGATGACGATCGGCATTACCTTCTGCGTCATCGGCATTGCCAATTTCGCCTTTGGCCCGACCCTGAAGACCATTCCCCTGCCGCAGATGCTGCAGGGCTCTGTCGATCTCGGCTTCCGCACGATCGCCACGCACAGGCTGTTTTCGATCGTCTGCGGCTTGGTCGTTGCCGGTGCACTCTGGTTCCTGATCGAGCGAACGGCCTTTGGTACAAGGCTGCGCGCCACCGTCGACAATGCCGCAATGGCCGCCTCGCTCGGCGTGAGGACGCAGGTCGTCTATGCGGTCAGCTTCGCGGTTGCCATCGGCCTTGCAGCGCTTGGCGGCGTGCTCGGCGCGGAACTGCTGCCCGTCGAGCCCTATTATGCGCTGCGCTACATGGTGACCTTCCTCGTCGTGGTCTCCGTTGGTGGCGCGGGCTCCATTCCCGGTGCGCTCATCGCCTGTCTTCTGCTCGGCGCAATCGATACGACCGGGCGCTATTTCGCCCCGGAATATGGTGAATTCTTCTTCTATCTCGCGGTCATCGTCATCGTGACGCTCTTTCCCCGTGGCCTTGCAGGACGGTTCCGCTGATGGCGCTCTCGACCCAATCCACCACCGGCCACGGGCAGGCCGCGGCACCGCGCCGGACAGACAGAGGCGTGATCGGCGCTGCCGCGATCGTTGTCTTTGGAACCGCCGGCTATTTTGTGTTTCCCGACAATCTGGCGCTTCTGACCCATATCATCTCGACCATGCTTCTGGTTCTGGCGATCGATCTCGTCACAGGCTATTGCGGCGTCGCGACACTTGGCCATGCTGCGCTCTTCGGCGCAGGCGCTTATGGTGCAGGCATCGCTGCTGCGCATTTCGGCATCACCGAACCGCTGACGATGACGCTGGTCGGGGTCATCTGTGGTTCAATTGCAGGGTTGATCTCCGGCATTGTCGTTCTGCGGGCGCACGGACTGGCGCAGCTCGTCCTGTCGATCGCCGTCATCCACCTCTTTCAGGAAGCCGCCAACAAGGCGTCGGCCTGGACCGGCGGCAGCGACGGGCTTTCCGGCATCATGCCCGATGCCGTCTTCGGCCGGTTCGAATTCGATCTCTTCGGCCAGACAGCCTATGTCTATGGCGTCGCACTGCTGCTCGTTACCTTCGTCCTTCTGCGCATTCTCGTCCGCTCGCCCTTCGGCATGCTGGCGCGCGGTGTGAAGGAAGATCCGGTGCGGCTCGCGGCCATGGGCGCCTCCGTCCAGTCGGTCATGATCAGGATGTATATTATCTCCGGTGCGGTAGCGGGCCTCGGTGGGGCACTGTCTGCCATCTCCACCCAGGTGGTCGGCCTTGACAGCCTGTCCTTCACGCTTTCGGCGGAAACACTGGTCATGCTCGTTCTTGGCGGCACCGGCTCGCTCTATGGCGCCATGGTCGGCACGGTCGTCTTCATGTTCTTCGAAGATACGGTGTCGGCTGCCAATCCGTTCCATTGGTTGACGATCGTCGGTGCACTGTTGATCGCCGTCGTGCTTTTCGCGCCGAAGGGGCTCTACGGCACGGCCGCGGCTTTCTTCGAGCGCCGATCGCGAGCGGGAAAGGGGAGGGATGGCGCATGAACACGCTTTTCGAGGTCTCGAACCTCAAGAAGAATTTTGGCGCCCTGGCCGTCACCAACAATGTCAGCATCGGCATGGCGGCCGGCGACAGGCTGGCGCTGATCGGCCCGAATGGTGCCGGCAAGACGACCTTCGTCAATCTCGTCACCGGTCATATCAAGCCGGATTCCGGCCGGGTGACGCTCTCCGGTGAGGATGTCACGGGAATGCGCCCCGCAGCGCGGGTGCAGCGGGGCCTGATCCGCTCCTTTCAGGTAACCCGGCTTTTCCCCGATATGACGCCGGAGGAGCACGTGGCTCTCGCCATCCTCCAGCGGGACGGCAAGGCCGGCCGCATGAGCGGCCACTATTCCGCAAAGCCCGCCGTGATGAAGGAAGTGCGGGAAACCCTTTCTATACTGGGCCTGATCGAGCTGTCGCATCTCAAGGTGCGCGAGATCGCCTATGGCCAGCAGCGGCTTCTGGAAATCGCGCTTGCCATGGCGCTGAAGCCGAAGGTCCTGCTTCTGGATGAACCTGCTGCCGGCGTGCCGCAGCTCGAGACGACGCGGATCGAACGAGCGCTCGACCAGTTGCCGAAGGATCTTGCTATCCTGATGATCGACCATGACATGGACCTCGTCTTCCGCTTTGCCACGCGTGTCGTCGTTCTGGCGGCAGGCACGGTCATCTTCGATGGATCGCCGCAGGCCGTCACCAAGGACCAGCGGGTCCGCGAAGCCTATCTCGGGAGTTACGCGAATGCCGGCAGCGCCGCTTGAAGTCGTCAACCTGTCGGCCGGCTACGGGCCGACGCGGGTGATCGAGGGGATTTCGTTTTCCGTGCCTGCCGGCGCGCGGCTCGCCGTGCTCGGGCGAAACGGCATGGGAAAGACGAGCCTGTTTGCCACCCTTGCCGGCCAGACCCGCCGCTTCGAAGGCGAGATCCGCCTCGGGGGCCGCGATATTGCAAAGGAGCCGAGCGCCACCCGTGCCCGTGCTGGTCTCGGCTACGTGCCGCAGACGCGTGACGTCTTTCCGACGCTAACAGTCGAGGAAAACCTGCTCGTCGGCCTCAAAGATCGGCCGAAGGATGCGATCGAGGAGGCGTATGGCATGTTCCCGCGCTTGAAGGAACGTCGCCGCAATCTCGGCAGTCAGCTCTCGGGTGGCGAGCAGCAGATGCTGTCGACGGCGCGCAGCATTCTCGGCAAGCCCAATCTTCTCCTGCTCGACGAGCCACTGGAGGGCCTTGCCCCTGTCATCTGCGAGGAACTGATGGCGGCTTTCGGAGCACTGGCGACGACCGGCGACATGACCATTCTTCTCGTCGAACAACGCATCCAGAGCGCTCTCGATTTTGCCGACAGCGTCATCGTGCTGGAACGCGGCCGGATCGCCTGGCAGGGCACGCCGCAGGCGTTGTCCGGCGATCAGGCCACGGTCGAACGTCTGCTCGGCGTCGGCGGTCTGCATTGAGGATCGGCCGGACCTCGTTTATCCTATACGGGATCCCCCGCTGGCGGTGATGACAGGCCCTTGGGTGCAGGCGATCAGAACAGGCCAAAGGGAAATTGTGCGATGACCCCGTCCCATATGACGAGTGCCATGTTCGAACATGCCCCGGAAAAGGCCAAAGAGGCCGCCAACGAAAGCCCCGTGTTTATCAAGGATCGCGGACGGCCCACGCATGCGCTTGTGAGCTATGAAGAGTTTGAGGCGAAGTGGAAGCGACCTATATCGGCGCTTGCTGCGCTGGAGGACCGGCGTGCGACGATCGATAAGGATATCGATCCTCCGCAGTTGAGGTTCCGCAATCGGGATATCGAGTTCCGACGCGTGTTTCTTTTCGACACCAACGTCGCCTCGGCATCCCGCCCGTCCGGAAAAGCCGGATCCGTCATTCGTTCGGGCGATGACGGCCACTAGCCGTAATGTAAGCTTTCCGTCAGCCATTACCATCATGGAGCCGCGTTTCGGAGCCCGGCTTCAGCTGTCGCGGAATGCACTGTTCGCGCAGGAATTGGAGCAATGGATCGAGACGGTCATCATGGTTAACTGTTCGGACCGTAGTCTCCCCTTCGATACCGCATAGCCCTTCGCACGGGAATGCTGCCGACACCGGACAAGCGGCCGTCGCCTGACGCCATGATTACCGCGACCACGGTGCATCACGGACTGACGGTGGTCACCCGCAATGTCTCCGACTTGGCGGCCCTCGGTGTCACCTGCCTGGACCCCTGGCGCTATCCGACTTGAGGTTGCCTTCCGGTATCGCCGCTGCGGGCGGCATCTCAGATCACGTAAAAATCAATATTCCCAGTTGAATATAACGCTGGCAAAGGCGCATTCCCCGTTATATTCAAGCATATACTTCGTTTGCAATCCGAGAGGGGAATTCGATGTTCAACCGTCGCAACTGGATCGCGGCCGCCGCCACGCTCTGCCTGTCGCTGGCCAGTGCCGCCACGCCTGCCGCCGCGCAGGAAAAAGTCACCGTCTTTGCTGCCGCCAGCATGAAGAATGCGCTCGATGCAGCCGACAAGGCCTGGAGCACGGAAAGCGGTAAGCAGGTCACGGCCTCCTATGCGGCAAGCTCGGCGCTCGCCAAGCAGATCGAGTCCGGCGCGCCGGCCGATGTCTTCATCTCTGCCGATCTCGACTGGATGAAATACGTCTCCGACAAGAAGCTCGTGAAGGAAGATACCAAGTCCAACTGGCTTGCCAACCGCATCGTCATCGTTGCCGCCAAGGACAATGCCAAGCCGATCGACGTCAAGCAAGGGTTTGATCTCGCAAGCCTCCTGAAGGGTGGAAAGCTTGCCATGGGCGAGCCGAATTCCGTTCCTGCCGGCAAATACGGCAAGGCGGCGCTCGAGAAGCTCGGCGCCTGGTCACAGGTGGAAAAGAGCGTCGCTTCGGCCGAAAGCGTGCGCGCGGCGCTGGCCCTGGTATCGCGCGGCGAAGCCCCCTACGGCATCGTCTACCAGACGGATGCCGCTGCCGATCCGGGCGTTGCCGTCGTCGGGACCTTCCCGGAAGACAGCCACCCGCCGATTATCTATCCGATCGCCATCCTCACGGATTCCAAATCGCCCGATGCGGCTGCCTATCTGCAGTTCCTGAAGTCGTCGAAAGCTGCCCCCTTCTTCGAGAAGGAAGGCTTTACGGTCCTGAAGTAAGCAGCTTTTATGCGTGAGAGCGGCCCCGATCCGTCGGGAGCCGCTTTTGTATGCGTATCCGCAGGCGTCGCGGCCGCGCGTGTGACGGCACAAGGGGATGGGTTTGGACTGGCTGGCATTGAGCGATGACGAATGGGTGGCTATAAGGCTGAGCCTGTGGGTCTCCACGGTCGCCATGTTCGTCAGCCTGCCGTTCGGCATCTTTGTCGCCTATCTGCTCGCGCGCGGAAAATTCTGGGGCAAGTCGATCCTGAACGGCCTCGTTCATATGCCGCTTATCCTGCCACCCGTCGTTACCGGCTTTCTGCTCCTGGTTCTCTTCGGGCGCCGCGGAGTGATCGGCGCCTTCCTGTCCGAATATCTCGGCATCGTTCTGTCATTCCGTTGGACGGGGGCAGCGCTTGCCTGCGGCGTGATGGGCTTCCCGCTGATGGTGCGCTCGATCAGGCTTTCGATCGAAAGTGTAGACCGCAAGCTCGAAGAGGCGGCCGGCACACTCGGCGCCAGCCCGGTTTTCGTGTTTGCCACCGTTACCCTGCCGCTGATCCTGCCCGGCATCATTGCCGGCATGATCCTTTGCTTTGCCAAGGCGATGGGTGAGTTCGGCGCGACGATCACCTTCGTGTCGAACATTCCGGGTGAAACCCAGACCCTGTCTGCTGCGATCTACACGTTTACCCAGGTGCCGGGCGGTGATGTCGGCGCGATGCGGCTGACGCTCGTCGCCATCGTCATCTCCTTTGTGGCGCTGCTGGCGTCGGAATTCCTGGCCTATCTGGTCGGCCGGAAGGTGCATGTCGAATGACGCTGATCGTCGAGGCCACGCACCGGCTGGGTGCTTTCACGCTTGACGCCGGCTTTACCGCCGAGGGGGGCGTGACCGCGCTGTTCGGCCGCTCGGGTTCGGGCAAAACCTCGCTCATCCGGATGATCGCAGGGCTTTCGAAGCCGGATCGGGGCCGTCTCGTGATCGACGGTGACGTGCTGGTTGCCACCGATGACCATGTTTTCGTGCCCAAGCACAGGCGCCGTTTCGGCTACGTGTTTCAGGAGGCGCGGCTCTTTCCGCATCTGAGCGTCCGCCAAAATCTCAATTATGGCAGTTGGTTCGCCAGCCGGCACGAGCCGAAATCGGCAAAGGCCGGAGAATTCGACCGTGTCGTGCAGCTGTTGGGCATCGACCATCTGCTCGATCGCCGGCCGTCACATCTCTCGGGTGGCGAAAAGCAGCGTGTGGCGATCGGCCGTGCGCTTTTGTCTTCGCCGCGGCTTCTGTTGATGGATGAACCGCTGGCGGCGCTCGATGAGGAGCGCAAGGCGGAAATCCTGCCCTATCTGGAGAGGCTCAGGGACGAGACGGAAACGCCGATCGTCTATGTCAGCCATTCGGTACAGGAGGTTGCAAGGCTTGCCGATCGGGTGGTCATGATGCGCGACGGCAAGGTTGCAGCCATCGGCACGCCGGCCGAGGTCTTGAGCGGCGCGTCCTTCCTTGCCGGTGATCGGGCCGGTGATAGGGTCAGCGACCGGCGGGACGCGGGCGCGGTCCTGTCGGGTGTTATCGAAACGATCGACCGGGCCCATCGGCTCATCACGGTCAGGCTTTCCTCGTCTGCCATCATTCTTCCGAATGCGCAGGGCGAGCAGGGCCAGACGGTGCGGCTGCATATCCCGGAACGGGACGTAATGGTTGCGACGCAGCGGCCGGAAGGTCTCAGCGCCCTCAATATCATAGGAGGCAGGGTTGCCGCTCTTGAGCCCGATGGTGAGGGCATGGTGCGGGTGAGGATTGCCTGCGGTAGCGACATGATCCTCGCGCGGATCACGGCGCTGTCCGTCGAACGGCTTGCCCTTCAGATCGACCGCCCCGTGTTTGCAGTGATCAAGACGGTCGCGCTCGAACGCTGATATCGACGGACTGAACCAGCGCCTGCTCTGGACATGGCTGCCGATCTGGCCAACAAAAGGCACGGTCGTATCGCGTCTTCCCGACATGGGCTGTGGACGGCTAACGCTCGGCGGCGTGTTGTCTTTCGCGCTGCTCGGAATATTTTCAGGCGATTTCAGACATGAAGGTTGTTGCAGACATGAAGCCAGATATCCTCCTCGTCGAACCGATGATGGCACCGTACGAAGACCGGCTCGACGAACTCTACACGGTCCACCGGCTGTTTGATGCATCGCAGGCCGAGGCGATCGAGGCGGCATTGCCGAGCATCCGTGCTGTCGTCACCGGTGGCGGTACGGGCCTTTCCAACGCATGGATGGAGAAGCTCCCGGCGCTCGGTGTGATCGCGGTCAACGGCGTCGGCACCGACAGGATCGATCTGAAATTTGCCCGGTCGCGCGGTATCGATGTGGCGATCACCGCCGGCGTGCTGACAGACGACGTTGCCGATCTCGGCATCGCGCTTCTTCTCGATCTTCTGCGTCATGTGGCCAAGGGTGACGCCTATGTTCGCGCCGGAAAGTGGGGCAAGGAAGCCTTTCCGCTCGGTACTGCGCCGAAGGGCAAGCGCGTCGGCATTCTCGGTCTCGGGCAGATCGGCAAGGCGTTCGGTCGCCGCGCCGAAGCTTTCGGCATGCAGGTCTCCTATTGGAACCGCTCTGCGGTGACTGACGTGACCTGGGCTGCTGCTGCCTCGCCGATGGCTCTGGCCGAAGACTGCGATATCCTTGTCGTGTGCATCGCAGCCAGCGTCGCGACGCAGAACATCGTCAATGCCGAGATGCTCAAAGCCTTGGGACCGAAGGGGTTCGTCGTCAATATCGCCCGCGGCGCCGTGATCGATGAGGATGCGCTTCTGGCGGCGCTTCATGACGGCACCATCGCCGGCGCCGGTCTCGACGTCTTCGTCAACGAGCCTGATATCCGCGAGGATTTCTTCACGGCGCCGAACACCGTGCTGATGCCGCACCAGGCGAGCGCAACGATCGAGACGCGCATGGCGATGGGCGATCTCGTGCTCGCCAATGTCGCCGCTCATATCGCCGGCGAAAAGCCGCCGACCACGATCAACTGACGGGCCTATGCGGCCGGCAATCTGGGCTGGTGCCGGTGGTGCTGCCTCACGTTTGGCCGGGACGCCTTGAAAAGCTCCGGCTTTCGCGCCCGATGATATCGAGAAACAGTCGCAGCGGTCCACTCGGGCGGCCGCTGCGATGCGCCAGATAGAGCGGCGCTGTCAGGTCGTTGCCGGTATCGAGCGGTAGATAGGCGACACCCATCGTCCCAAGCTGGGCCATCGAGGCGGGAATGATCGAGATCCCGAGACCCGCCGCGACCAGGCCGAGGGTCGACAAAAGGCGTGGCGCTTCATGGCGCACATTGGGGCTGAAGCCGGCCGAAAGGCATGCGGCGATGATCCCGTCATAGAGGCCCGGGCCGGTGGGGCGGCGATAGAGGATGAACGCCTCGTTGGCGAGGCGCGAGAGCGCAATCGGGCTCGACGACCGGTGGGCGGCGATCGCCAGCGGATGCCGCTCCGGCAGCGCCACAAGCATGTCTTCTTCGAGGATCCGCGAAATCGTCAGGCCCGCCTCCTGATTGCGCGGGGAGCGGATGAAGGCGACATCGACCAATCCCGAATGCATGGCGGCGACCAGATCCGGCGTATTGGTCTCTTCAAGCGTGATCGTCACCTCCGGCGAGCGTTCTCCCAACGCGCGGATGGCGGTGGTGACCAGCGGGTGGAAGGCCGACGAACTTGTCAGCCCGATCGCCAGCCGTCCCTGTTCGCCAAGCGCATGCCGGCGCGCCGCTTCGACGGCGAGATCGACATCGCCGAGGATCGCCCGTGCCCGCTCGATGAAGATCCGGCCGGCATCGGTTAGTTCAACACCGCGCGGCAGGCGGGTGAAAAGCGGTGCACCGACCATTGCCTCCAGCTTGGCGATCTGCTGGCTGAGCGGCGGCTGCTGGATGCCGAGCCGCTCTGCAGCGCGGGTGACATGGCCCTCGTCTGCGACGGTCACAGCATAGCGGAGATGGCGCAATTCGATCATGCCATATTTTTAGCATATGGATTTTGAATTATCCATATATTGGATCTTCGTGATGGTTTGGCGTAGCTTGTCCATGTCGCAGGCCGATCCGCCGACCGCATGGCCCGTCTTTCACGTTGCTCATCTCTGACCCATGTCGTCTTCAGACCGAGCCGAGGGGACGCTCGCAAGCCCGTCGCTGTGACAGACCCGCATCGCCATCAGAGATCGATTTGCCATGAATGCCATGCCTCCCATCTCAACCGCCGCCATGTCGGAGCGCGAAAGTCCGACCGTCGCTGCGCTGTTTACCGGTTTTTTCAAGCTCGGCCTGATGGGCTTTGGCGGCGTTCTGCCGCTGGCCCGCCGCATGGTGGTCGAGGACAGGCGATGGCTGAGTGGCGAGGAGTTCACCGAACTGCTCGGCCTGTGTCAGTTTCTGCCGGGTGGCAATATCATCAACATGTCTGTGGCGATCGGCTCGAAGTTCCATGGCGCTCTCGGCGCGCTGTCGGCACTGCTTGGCCTGATCGTCGCGCCGACGGCGATCGTCATCGGGCTTGGCGTGGTCTATGACCGGTTCAGCAGCGATCCGCGCATCGAACATATGTTCGCGGGTCTGGCGGCCGCGGCCGCCGGCCTTCTTCTGTCGATGGCGATCAAGATCGTCTGGCCGCTACGCAAACGGCCGGTCGCTATTGCGATCGCCGCGATCTGCTTCGTGGCGATTGCGATATTCAGCCTGCCGCTCGTCACCACCATGCTGGTGCTGGGCGCCTTCAGCATTCTCGTCACATGGCTGATCGAGGCCAGAAAGAATGGCAGTCGCAGGAATGCGGATTTGAACGCCGCTGCCGGCAAGGCCGAAAGTCGGGAGGGCTGAGAGATGACTGCCACACTGATCGCACTCGCCGTCATCTTCACGCAGCTGTCGCTCGTCGCCTTCGGTGGCGGTAATTCCATCCTGCCGGAAATGCATCGGCAGATCGTCGATGTCCATCACTGGATGACGGCGCAGGAATTCAGCGCCCTTTTCGCTCTGGCGCAGGCGGCACCCGGCCCCAACCTGATGGTCGTGCCGCTGGTCGGCTGGCACATTGCCGGCTGGGGTGGATTGCTCGTTACATCGCTTGCCAAATTCGGGCCGTCGTCGGTGATCACCTATTTCGTCGTCAGCCTCTGGAACCGGTTCAAGGACAAGCCCTGGCGGCGCATCGTGCAGGCCGGTCTGGTGCCCATGACCGCCGGCCTCGTGGCTGCCAGTGCGGTGATCATCACCGTCGCCTCGGTCCAGGGCTGGGTTCTCGGCGCGATCGCGGCGGTAAGCACCGTTGTTCTCACAAGGAGCCGTATCCACCCGCTCTATGTACTCGGCTTCGGTGCGCTTGTGGGCCTGAGCGGGTTCGGACAGGTCTGATCCCGCCATCGCCCATGCTTCATGGTACGGGTTTTCGACCGGGAATGAGGGCCGAGTAGATGGGCTCGACCCATTCGTCCCGGCCGGATCGATACAGCGTGAAATCGTTGTCGAACTGCCAGTAGCTCCATGCAAAACCGTTTTTCTCGGCAGTGCGGGCGACGGCATTCGTCCAGTTCACCCGCGAGCCCATCTCGCCCTTGTCATAGGCGCCGAATTCGCCAACCAGGATAGGACGGTCATGGGCCTTGGCCCATGCGGCGACGGTTGAAAAATCCTTGTCGATCGCTTTGCGATCTGCATCGCTGCCCCAGGTGACGCCAAGAAGATCCTTGCGGCTCGGCGTCGTCCACGTTGCGCCCTGATGGGTGAAGGGGAACGGATCATAATAATGGACTGTGACGATCAGGTTCCGGTCATCCTTCGGCAGCGACAGCGTATCGAGCGAGCGAAAGCTGTTGTAGTTGGCAGGGCCGACGATCACGCCGCGCGCGGGATTGGTCTTGCGAACCACCGCCAGAGCCTCGCTGAGAAGGCCGTTCCACAGCGCGGGTGTCAGGGCACCATGCGGCTCGTTGAGGATCTCGAAGAACACGCTTTTCGGCCTATCCCTGTAGCGCGTGCCGATCTCGTCCCAGAAGGCGAGAAGTCTGGTCCGGCAACCCGCGACATCGTCCTGGCAGAAGCGATAATCGTGTTCGTCGAGAATGACGTTGAGGCCTGCCGCCGTCGCCCGGTCGATCACGGTGTCGAGCGTCTCCAGCCATGATCGATCGAGCTTTCCCGCGTCGTTCATAAAGGCAAAGGCATGAAGGTTGACGCGGATCGTCTGAAAACCGCTGTCATGCAGCATCTTGTAATAGCGGGGTTTGAAGCGCGCCTTGGCCGGGTCCTTCCAGATCGGGTCATAGCCCAGAACATTGACGCCGCGCCCGAGCGTGGCAGCCATGCCGTTGGCCTGTCCCTCTGCCGCCAACGCCGAGTTGGCGGTGGCAAGTGCGGCCACGGCGAGAAGGGCGCCGAGGGCGGCCAGGACGGCGATGAAGGGACGCAAACATATCTTGAAAGACACAGGCACTCCTTGAGGGCATCAGGCAAAGACATTTCATCCGGTGGGGACAAGCTGGCAAGTGGATATGGCCGAAATGCGTTGGGAGACCAATCCAGCGGGAACGGCGCGGCAGATTACGCGTCCCGGACCGACTGACCGATCAACCACGAGACCGCGCAGCATTCTTCTCCCTCGCGAGCGCTGCGAAAACAAATTCGCCCCATGCCACCTTGTCGCGGCGGCCGGGCCTGCTACATCTCGCCGTCGCGCCATGGCACTTGCGCGCTGCCCCTTGTTCCCGCTCAGAGACCTTTCTTCATGATCGCAGCCGCATGACACCAGCGACAATCACCTGGATCATTGCCGCTTTGACGGCGCTTGGCATCGTGTTGCGCCCCATGCGCTGGCCGGAGGCTGTCTGGGCGGTGGCCGGTGCCACGCTGCTTGTCGCTTTCGGCGCGATCGGCCTTGGTGATGCCGTGGCAGGCGTGGCGAAAGGGGGGGACGTTTACCTCTTCCTGATCGGCATGATGCTTCTTTCCGAGCTTGCCCGCCGCGAAGGTTTTTTCGACTGGGTGGCGGCCATCGCGACCGCCGGTGCAAAGGGCTCGTCAACCAGGCTGTTCGTGATGATCTATGCCGTCGGCACGGTGATCACGATCTTCCTTTCCAACGACGCGACGGCCGTCGTGCTGACGCCCGCCGTCTATGCCGCCTGCCGTGCGGCGAAGGTCAGAGACCCGATGCCCTATCTGCTCGTCTGCGCCTTCATCGCCAACGCCGCCAGCTTCGTGCTGCCGATTTCCAATCCCGCCAATCTGGTCATTTTCGCCGGTGGCGACATGCCGCCGCTCGATCGCTGGCTGGCAACCTTCGCGCTGCCATCGGTGCTCGCCATCATCGCGACTTTCGTCAGTCTGTATCTGACCCAGCGCCGCGTCCTGATCGGTGACAGCATCACCTCGGATATTGCCCGGCCGGCACTTGGCCGCAGCGCAGCGCTTGCCGGGTTCGGGCTTCTCGTAACCGCGATCGTGCTGGTCGTCGCCTCGGCACTTCATGCCGACCTTGGCCTGCCGACTTTTATTGCCGGTGCGGTCACGAGTGTCGTCGTTTTGCTGTTGACCCGGCAAAACCCGGTCGGGATGATCCGTGGTGTGAGCTGGGGTGTGCTGCCGCTGGTTGGCGGCCTGTTCGTCATCGTCGAGGCGCTGGATCGCAGCGGTGTCACCGGCCTGATCGCCGCTGAACTGGCGCGGATGACGGCACAGTCGCAGCCGCAGGCGATAGGCTTTGCCGGTGTCGCCGTGGCGCTGGTTTCCAACCTCGTCAACAACCTCCCGGCCGGCCTTCTGGCCGGCAGCGCGGTGCAGGCGGCGGGCGTGCCCGATAGCGTTGCCGGCGCCGTCCTGATCGGCGTCGATCTCGGCCCCAACCTTTCCGTTACCGGTTCGCTGGCAACGATCCTCTGGCTTGCAGCGCTCAAGCGGGAAGGGCTCGTCATCGGTGCCTGGGATTTTCTGAAGATCGGCGTTGTCGTCATGGTTCCGGCGCTTGTTCTGTCGCTTTTTGCGCTCGCGCTTGTGGGATAGGTGCCGCACCTCGGTTGTTGACCGTGGAGGGGGCGGCCTTGATCGAGCTTGACCGCACTTGAGGCCTTCGTTAAGCGTTCCCGCGTGTGATGGGAATGGAGCTTCCCGACAACTGCCATGGGTCCGTGCGAACCGGTTGCCCGATATTCATGGCTGATAGCTCCTGCAACCAAAAGGCCTGGGCTCAGACGAGCCCCTTGGGCTGTGGCTGCAGGACCGCGTCTTGTCTTCCGCACCCTTGCATGGCCTGGCCATTTCGAAAGGGTGATATATCGATGGCATTTCTGATCGTTTTTCTGGGCTCCGGCATCGGCGGGGCCTGCCGCTATGGCGTCGGTGTCCTGGCGCTCAACCTCTTCGGTCCTGCCGCCGCCTCGCTTGGCACGTTCGCGATCAACGTCTTCGGGTCATTCCTGATGGCGGTGGTGGTGGAGGCTTTCGCGCTGAAAAGCGGCTGGCCGCCGGGCTGGCGGCTGTTCTTGACCACCGGCATCATCGGCGGCTTCACCACTTTCTCGACCTTCTCGCTGGATGCCGTGACGCTTTACCAGCGCGGCGAGATGGGATGGTCCTTCGCCTATCTGGCGGGGTCCGTGGTCATATCGCTCGCCGCTTTCTTTCTCGGGCTGGCGCTTGTCCGCATGGTTGCGTCCGCCTGAAACCCACACCCATGCGTCAAGCGCATGGGTGTGCTGTGCTTTCCCACCTGCCTGAAGTCAGCGCAATACATTACATCATGCTCATCGAACAGGGACGAGGCGCCCGGGCAAAATCGCAGCCGGCAGCCGGTCCCGAACCCAGGGAAAGGGCATCATCATGAGCATGGCACGTTCCTTCAATGCATGGCGCAAATACCGTCAGACCGTCGCAGAACTCGGGCGTATGAGCAGTCGCGAACTAAGCGACCTCGGTCTTGAGCGTGGCGATATCCATTCGGTCGCCCGTGCTGCGGCAACCCGCTAAGTAATCCTACCTAACACCCTTCAAAACGCCGCCCTTTGCCGGGCGGCGTTTTGCTTTTGCGCCATGCGCGCATTTGTCGCGGCGATTTTCCATGCGTATGGCGCATGGCTGCTGCGCAAATTCCTGCCTAGGAAATGTGCGATTTTCCGGTATAACTCAAAACCAACGAAGCGCTTCTCCTCCTCCCAGAGTGCTTCGGAAGATGAAACCCTTTCTCCTCCTCCCAGAGGGTTTTGTCGCCAAGAGTAACAGCGCTCCTCCTCCCAAGCTGTTGCTCGTTTTTCGTAAGGCCCGTCGCTCCTCCCGCGATGGGCCTTTTCGATTCTGGGCGTTCGATATCGAGGATGCAGGTGAGGGAACGCCTACCGCCCGCTGTTTGGCATCTCGCCGGATTTTCTCGGAGTTGCCGCGACGGCTTAGGGAAAGGCAGGTTGCGGCCGGCGGATCAGGTGCTTGAGGCGCTTTTGCAAAGGCTGATCGACGGCCACAGTCAGCCACCACGACAACGCCACCATGGCGATTACCAGAAGGCAGCCGATCGCAAGCCCGATCGGCCGATCGGTGGCGAGGCCCCAGATCAGCTCGAACCAGTCCATAAGTGGCGTATGCAGCACGTAGAGCGCGTAGGAGGCCGTACCAAGGACGTTTGAGACCGTTGCGACGCGGGCAGAGGGGATTGAGCCGCTTGCCACGTAAAGCAGCGCCGGCCAGACAAAGAAGACCACGGGAATGTCGAAGAACGCTTTCAGATCCTTCGGCGTTGGTGCTGCGAGAACGGCAATGACGACGGCAAGGCAGGCGAGCGACACCCAGGGCCGCAGCACGGTTGTCTTCGGCCGGAAGCGGTAGATCAAAACGCCGGCCGAAAACGAGAAGAACACGCGCGCGAGCCCGGCATACATCTCGTTCCAGCGAAAGCCCGCATGCAACCGGCCGAATTCGATGCCGGCAATGATCAGCACCGCGGCACTGATGCCGATCACCGCCAGAATGGGTTTCACCCCGGCGCGGGCACCTTTCAGCGCATAGGCGAGATTGGCGACGAGTTCGTTGAACAGCGACCATGCCGGATGGACGAGAAAAAGCGCGGCATTGAAGGAAAGCGTGATCGGCGAGGGAATGAACAGAATGCCTGTGACGATGCCGATCGCCAGTTCCCCCATGGCGATCTCCCGGCCGATCTCATGCGCGGTCAGGTAATAGGCGATCATCAGGGCCAGCGCCATACCATAGAGTAGATAGAGCCTGAGGATCCGCGCCCGCATGAACCCGGCGGGCGTGATCGCGCCGTCGCGCAGTGCCTGACCATAGGCATGCGCCAGCACGAAACCGCTGAGCGCAAAGAACAGATCGACGCCGAGATAGCTTGACGGCAGTGCCTTTCCGAAAATTTCCGGCGCATGTCGCTGGACAATGAAGATGGCGGCGATACCGCGGATCCCGTCGAGCAGGACGAAGCGTTCGCGGTGCGGGCGTGTCGGTTCTGTCATGATACGGAAATTAGATGGGCGAGGGCGCAGTGCAAGTGCCGTCACGCCGGGTTGATGGGAAGAAAGGGGTCGTTTGAGAGTTTCTAGAGCCCCCGCGTCGCTGTCTTGCCGGTTTCGTCCGTCGCATGGCTGACATCTGCGCATGCTAGACGGGCCGCCGAATGGCGGGATCAAGATTTGGCGACCTGCAGGAGACGCGAAGATCGATGGCGACGCTGGAAGACGTGGCAAGGAAGGCGGGTTGTTCGCCGGCAACGGCAAGCCGGGCGCTGAACGCAACCGGCGCCGTCAGCGAGCGCACCCGCAGGCGCGTGCGGAAGGCTGCAAGCGAGCTTGGCTATCGTGCATCAGTTCAGCCCGCACCGGGGCGGAGCTATCGCCGCCCTGTCGTGGGCGTCCTCATCCCGAGCCTGACCAACCCGGTCTTCTCGTCGTCTCTGTCGAGTATCGAAAGCCGTATGCTGGTCGCCGGGCATGGCGTCGTCATCGCCCAGTCGAGCTATGATCCGGCCCGCGAGGCGGATGCGATCGCAGCACTTCTCAACGACCGCCCGACCGGTCTCATCCTGACGCTCTGCAACGCGTTGAAGAGCAAGGTGCTCGAGGCGGATCTGCCGCCGACCGTGCTTCTCAGCAACCTGCCGACCGGGCGCTATACCGCGGCCGTCACGGTCGACAATCATGCGGCCGGCCGTGAACTGACGGAACATCTGCTTTCGCTTGGCCACCGGCGCATCCTTTTCGTATCGGGTAATTTTTCGGCCTCCGATCGGGCCAGCCTGCGTTACGTCGGGTATCGTGCAGCAATGGAAGACGCCGGTTTTTCTCCGCTGGAAGCGCTGCAGATCCCCTTCGTCACAGGTTACGATCAGCTCGATCTCTCGGTGGCGCTCAATGCCTTCAGGCCGAGCGCAATCATCGCTTCCAACGATCTTCTGGCGCTCGGCGTCATCGGAGCGCTGCGCAGCGAAGGACTTTCGGTTCCGCGCGACGTCTCCGTTGCCGGCTTCGACGGCATTGCAATCGGCCGTCTGATGGAGAGACCCTTGACGACGATCGAAATGCCGGATGCCAGCATGGGCGCGGCCGCGGCCTCATTGCTTATCGATATGGTCGACAACGGCGCTCCGGCGCGTCACCTCGAGCTTGGTCATATCCTGCGTCGAGGCTGCACCGTCCGGGGCATTTGAGCCTTTCCGGCTGAGCCCGTTGCCGTTTCCTGTCGCGACCTGTGGCCGGTTCACCTTGACCCATGACCTCCTTTTCCTGCGCACCTTGCCAATCCAAGCATTGTAGATGGCGGAGCATCGTCTACATATCCGGGTGTCGGTGCATGGACCGAGGGGATCGGCCTGTCTGCGCTTGCCGCGGCCGGGCGGATCGATATGGGTCGCTGCGCCGGAGCCTCCACTCCATCAAAGGATTAGAGATATGGATTTCAGACGACTTGGCGCATCGGGCCTGCGCGTTCCCGCGCTCGGCTTCGGAACGGCCACTTTTGGCGGTGGCAACGATTTCTTCAAGGCGTGGGGCTCGACGGATAGCGGCGGCGCATCGCGGCTGATCGACGTGTGCCTCGATCATGGCGTCAGCCTGTTCGACAGCGCCGACGTCTATTCCGACGGGCTTGCCGAGACCATTCTCGGCGAAGCGATCAAGGGCAAGCGCGACCGGCTCCTGATCTCCTCGAAAGTTACCTTTCCGACCGGCGATGGACCCAACGATTACGGCTCCTCGCGCCAGCACCTGATCAGTGCCATCGATGCCTCGCTGAAACGGCTTGGTGTCGAACACATCGACGTCCTGCATCTGCACGGGCAGGATTTCAACACGCCGGTGGAAGAGACGCTCTCGACGCTTGATCACTATGTGCGGGCCGGAAAGATCCGCTATATCGGCGCATCCAACTTTTCCGGCTGGCACCTGATGAAGTCGCAGGGTGTAGCCGATCGTTATGGCTATGCCCGGCATGTCTCGCACCAGGTCTATTATTCGCTTCTCAACCGCGATTACGAATGGGATCTGATGCCGCTCGGTCTCGACCAGGGTATCGGTGCAATGATCTGGAGCCCGCTCGGCTGGGGCAAGCTCACCGGCAAGATCCGCCGCGGCCAGCCGGCCAAACCCGGCACCCGCGCCCATGATATCGCCGGCACCGGCCCGCATTACGAGGAGGAACGGCTGTTTGCAATTGTCGACGCGCTGGATGCGGTGGCGGCCGAGACCGGCAAGAGCATTCCGCAAGTGGCGATGAACTGGCTCTTGCAGCAACCGACCGTCGCAAACGTGCTGATCGGCGCGCGTAACGAAGAGCAGCTCGTCGAAAATATCGGCGCGGTCGGTTGGGCGCTGACGCCGCAGCAGGTGGCAACGCTGAATGCCGCAAGCGAAGCGCCATCCGCCTATCCGACATGGCATCAGCGCGGCTTCCCGATGCTGAACGAACGGGCCGGGTCGTAAAACGGAAACCCCCGCCTCTCTTTCAGGAGGCGGGGGCCGATTAGATCGCTCTGGAAACCGGCGATCAGCTGCGCGGCAGCAGGCGCTTGACGTCCTTGGCGGCGTCGTCGAGGGCTTCCTGCGGCTTGGCCGACTGATCGACGACGCGCGAGGTGTTGTCGACGATCGTCTGTGTGACGCGCACACCGTTGGTGCCGGGGAAAGCGTACCAGGGGATCATCCGCGCCATCTGCTTCAGGCCTGCCTGGAAAAGCGGGTTTTCCTTGTAGAAGTTGCCGAGATATTCCGGCGACTTGGCAGCGAGTTCGTTGTTCGGGACATAGCCGGTGCCGGGAACGACGACCGAAGCGCCATAGGGGCCGGCGGCGAACTTGGCGAACTTCCAGGCTGCGTCCTGCTTGGCCTTGTCGTGGGTCAGGATGACGACGGCGTTGCCACCAGTCGGCAGCTTGCCGTTGACCGGATCGAGAAGCGGGATTTCGGCAGTGCGCAGGTCGAACTTGCCGCCGACATTCTTGATCGTGTTGCGCAGCGCGCCGGTGGTCTGGAAGGCGAAGCCGACCTTGCCGGCAACGAAGGCCTGCTCGCCTGCCGCCTTGGTGAAGACCGGCATGCCGGCTTCCTTGACCATGCGATCGATGATCGTCATCGCCTTCTGGCCTTCGGGGCCGTTGAAGGTGACCTTGCTCTCGTCCTGAGACAGCATCGTGCCGCCGGCGCCGAAGAGAAGCGCGGAGAACATCCAGTCGTCGCCCTGCCAGCGGAAGTCGATGGAATCATTGCCGTTGCCGAGCGCCTTGATCTTGGCGCCAAGGGCGATGACCTCGTCCCAGGTCTTCGGCGGCTGGTCAGGGTTGCCGCCGGCAGCCTTCACCAGATCGGCGTTGTAGTACATGATCGGGTTCGACGTCGCGAATGCGAGACCGACCTGCTTGCCGTCGACCTGAGCGAGCTTCAGGATCGTGTCGGAAAAGCCCTGTTCGGCCATCGACGCCTTGTCCTTGGCGATCATCGGGGCCATGTCGACCGGAATGCTGCGCTCGTTGGCCATGCGCAGGCGGTTGAGCGCGATGAAGGTCAGGTCAGGCATTTCGGCGGTGCCGGCCTGGCGCATGATCGTCTGGATGCCTTCCTCGTAGGTCGGCGACGGGTTGGCGAACTGGATCTTGATATCCGGGTTCTCTTCCATGAACTTCTTCGAGATCGTGTCCATCACGTCCTTGAAGAAGCCCGGCATCGGGTAATGCACGGTCAGCGTCGTCTCGGCATGGGCCGGTAGCGCGACCGAGGCGGCGACGGCCGCTGCGGCAAGGAATTTGGAAAAATGCTTCATGGCATTCAGGCTCCTGGTTGTCAGCCTGCGGGAGGTCGCAAGCTGGCGGTTGGACGACCGGTCTTGGGCTCAGCCCTTGAGGCCGGTCATGGTGATGCCCTCGACGAAGCGCTTCTGTGCCAGAAGGAATGCCGCAACGAGGGGAAGGGTGATGATGAAGGTGGCCGCCATCAGAGCGCCGTAATCGTCGCCGGCTTCCGCGGCGCGGAAGAACAGGAGGCCGAGCGGCGGCGTGGCATAGGCCTGGTTGGTGACGACGATCAGCGGCCAGTAGAGGTCGTTCCAGTGGGCGACGACCGAGAAAATCGCGAATGCAGTGACCGCCGGCCAGGCATTCGGCACGATGACGCGCACGATGACGCCGATTTCCGACATGCCGTCGAGACGGGCCGCATGGATCAGGTCGTTCGGCAGCGCCCGGAAAAACTGCAAAAAGAGGAAGATGCCGAACACCGAGATGGTGAAGGGCGCAACCAGCGAGACATAGCTGTTGAGGACCGACAGCTTGTCGAAGGCGACGTAGAGCGGCAGCGCGGTTGCATGGATCGGCACGAGCAGGCCGAGCATGATCAGCGCCATCATGAGGCGTGCGGCACCAAAGGAAAGCTTCGCCATGGCGTAGGCGCAGGGGATGGCGACCACAACCTGGAAGACGAGGATCAAGCCGCAGACGATGACGCCGTTCAGAAGCAGGCCACCCATCGAGACACGCGTGAACGCCTTGGCGAAGTTTTCGATATAGGCGAAATGCTGCGGGATGAGCGACAGCGACGAGGTGAAGATCTCGCTCTGTCCCTTGCCGGCGGTCGACAGCATGAAGATGTAGGGCGCAAGGAAGAAGATCGCGCCGATAATGAGGATCGCAAGCCGGATGATGCGGCCGGTGGTGAATGAGTTCGCGGCCGAGCGGCGTTTCACCGGCTTGGCAGGGACGGCGGAGTTGAGCGTCGTGCTGGTCATGCGTAATGCACCTGCTTGTCCTGAACGCGGTACTGGATGAAGGTGAGGACCACGAGGATGGCGAGGAAGACGACCGTCAGCGCCGAGGCATAGCCGACGCGCAGGTAGACGAAGCCTTCCTGGTAGATGGTGAAAAGCAGCACTTCCGACGACTTGTTAGGGCCGCCTTCGGTCAGCGTCTTCACCGTCTCGAACACCTTGACCGCATTGATGATGCTGATCGTGGTGACGAAGAGCGTCGTCGGCCCGAGCATCGGCCAGGTGACGAGGCGAAAGCGGTCGAAGGCGGATTTCGCGCCATCCACTTCGGCTGCCGAATAGAGTTCCCGCGGGATGGCGGTGAGACCGGCAAGGAAAAGCACGAGATTGAAGCCGACTGACTGCCACACGCCGATGATCGACAGCGAATAGAGCACCGTGCCGGCCGAGCCGAGCCAGTTGGGGCCGGGCAGGCCGAGAAGCGCCAGGAACTGGTTGACCGGGCCGATCGTCGGGTGGAACAGGTATTGCCAGACCGTTGCCATAGCGACGAGCAGCGAGGCGACGGGCAGGAAATAGGCGGTGCGGAAGAACGACCGGCCGATGCCTTCGGCCTCGATCAGCATCGCAAACCCGAGCGCCATGAAGATCGAGACGGGAGCGACGATCGCCGTATAGACCGTGGTGTTCCACAGCGACTGGCGAAAGGTGCGGTCGGTCAGGAGTTCGGTGTAATTGTCCATGCCGACGAACTTGAAGCCGGAATAACCGAGTTCGAAATCGGTGAAGCTCAAAAACACCACGCCGGCCACCGGCAGGACGATGAAGAGCAGAAGCAGGATCAGCGCCGGTGCCGAAAGGATCAGGGCGTTGCGTGCCTCATGCCGTTCGGCCGTGGAGCGGCTTTTCGCCTTTGCGGCGTGAATGGATGCCGCGGTGATATCAGCCATGCGCCAGCTCCGCCGTGTTGGTCTGGAGAATGGGGTCCGCAGCCAGCCGGCGACCGTCGGCACCGAAGACGAAGAGATGGTCGGCAGCGACATCGAGGCGGACCGGAGTGCTGCTCGAAAGCTTGCCGCCTTCCGCAGGCGTCAGCTTGGCAACGACCGTCGCGCCGATGGCATCGAGCCGGCAATAGGCGATGATCTCGGAGCCGAGGAATTCGACGCGTTCGACGCGGCCGCGAAGGCCGCTTTCGCCCGCTTCGTCGCCGGCGATGACCTTGACGAATTCCGGCCGGAAACCGATCGTGACCGGCGAGCCGGATGTGATGTTCTTGTCTTTCAGCTCGCAGATGGCGCCGGCAAAGGCGACGATCCCGCCTGACATGACATGCGAATTGAGAATGTTGATGCGCGGCTGGCCGACGAATTTCGCCACTTCCACATGCGCCGGATCGTCATAGATCACCTGCGGGGCGGCAAGCTGCAGCATTTCGCCGCCGATCATCACGGCAACGCGGTCTGCCATCGACAGGGCTTCCGCCTGATCGTGGGTGACATAGACAGTCGGCACGCCGGCGCGGCGATGCAATTCGACGATCTCGCCGCGGGCATGGACGCGCAGGTTGGCGTCGAGGTTGGAGAGCGGCTCGTCCATCAGGAATACGGCCGGACGGCGCACCATGGCACGGGCAAGCGCCACGCGCTGACGCTGGCCGCCGGACATCTGGCCGGGCTTGCGGTCGAGCAGATGGTCGATCTTCAGCGCCGCCGCCATCTCGCGCACGTCGCGGCCGATTTCACTCACCGCCTTTCGCTGGCCCGGCATCAGTGGGCCGACAAGCGGCAGGCGCTGGAGGGTGGAGAGCCTGCGCATGGCTAGCGGCACGGCGATGTTTTCCGACGCCGTCAGATGCGGATAGAGCGCATAGGACTGGAAGACCATGGCGACGTTGCGGTCGGCCGGCTGCATGTCGGTGATGACGGTATCTCCGACCACGATTTCGCCCGCATCAGCGGATTCAAGGCCTGCGAGAATGCGAAGGAGCGTGCTCTTGCCGCAGCCCGACGGACCGACCAGCGCGATGAACTCGCCCGGTGCCGCATCGAGGCTGATCCCTTTCAGGATCTGGTTTGCGCCGAAGGACTTTTCGATGTTGCGAAGCGAAAGTGCGCTCATTCGGCAGCATCCTTGTTGGGGTCGGTCTTGGGCGCCGACTGGGGATAGACCTCGTGGATGACGTCGTCGATATAATGGGCGGTCATGCCCGGCACCTTGACGATCTCACTCGTCAGCTGGTCGCCGTCGATCGTATGGACGACGGCGCCGACGAGCCGCTCGCCCGGCATTTCGCGCTCCAGTGTATCGATGATGAAGGCTGCCGAAGGCCCCCAGACGAGCGACGTGTTTTCGAACTGGCCCTTCCAGGCCCAGTGCAGGTGGCCGCTCGCAAACAAAGGCACGTCATGGGCGGCCATCAGATCGTAGATCCGCTTGCGCTGGTTCGGACGCACGCCCCAATAGCCGGTGTCGCCTTCATGCGGTTCATCGACGAAGAGTGGTTTGTGCGAGAAAAGCGCCAGCCGGCGTCCGTTGCGGGTCTCGAATGCGGTCCGCAGCCATTCGAATTGCGCCTCTTCCTCATCGTCCTCGTGACCGAGGAGAAGCGCGTTGATCCCAACGAGACGCCAGCCATCCGCATCTTCGACAAACCGGTCTTCGCCGGCGAGCGACCGCCAGCGGGAAAGCCGCTCGGCATTGACCGGCTGGGACGAGCCGGGCAGGTGGCCGACATCGTGATTGCCAGGAATGATCAGCATGGGCGCGGTCGCCTGACGCATCAAATCCATGGAAAATGTGATGTCGTCAGCCTTGTCTGCGCCATCGACGGTCAGGTCGCCGGTATGGACGATCAGGTCGGGCTTCTGCGCTTCGATCCATTCGAGCAGCGGCGCCCAGTTTCCGTTGAAATGGCGCTTTTCCGGGGAAAAATGGGTATCCGTGATCTGGACGATTTTCACGCTGGCACTCCGATGCGGCTTGTTCATCGGCGCGGTCTTAGCGGTGGCTGTTAACAGTCTCGTAACAGTTGTTTCCAGCGATCTTCCAATTTTGTCACCGAACTGTCGCAAAGTTCGCAAGCTCTGTGGAGCCGGTTGAGACATCGAACGGCAATTGCTTGGTTTTCAGTCACATAGCTGTCGACGGAGGTGCGGCGCCCTGCCGCGCCCCTTGCAAAGCCGGTCTTAAACTATTCCGTTTTTGTTGTGCCGCAGCGCGGCAAGCGGGAGTAACGTGCGGCCAATTCGAAGGGGATGACGGCAGGGCTTTCACATATGACGAACGACAGGCGCCTCAGGCTGCGCGATCTCGGCATCGCGCCGGGACAGTTCGAGACGGGTTTGCTCAACGCGATCACCGATGTCGACGGTGTCACGGTCGGCCATGTCAATTGTCATGAGGGGACACGGACCCGCACCGGCGCCACCGCCATCCTTCCGCATGGCGGCAATCTGTTTCAGGACAAGGTGCCGGCAGCACTCGCCATCTTCAACGGTTTCGGAAAATTCGCCGGCGTCTCGCAGATCGCCGAACTCGGTGAGATCGAGACGCCGATCCTGCTCACCAACACGCTGGCCGTCGGCCGAGGCATAGAGGCGCTCAATCTCTACACCCTGGCGCAGCCCGGCAACGAAACGGTCGTGTCGCTGAATGCCGTCGTCGGCGAAACCAACGATTCGAGGCTGAACGATATCCGCGCGGCCCGCCCGAGCGTCGATGAAATGCTTGGCGCTCTATCTTCGGCAACGTCGGGCCCGGTTGCCGAAGGCGCCGTTGGCGCCGGTTCGGGCACGGTCGCCTTCGGCCTGAAGGGCGGTATCGGCACGAGTTCGCGTAACGTGCCGGTGTCGGGCGAAACCTACACGCTCGGTGTCCTCGTCCAGTCCAATTATGGCGGCACGCTGACGATCGACGGCATGCCCTACAGGCCGGATGATGCCGGCTCGGAAAAGTACGATACCTCGAAACATGACAAGGACGGCTCGATCGTGATGATCGTCGCCACCGACGCGCCGCTCTGTTCGCGCAATCTGAAACGGCTGGCGGAACGCTGTTTCGGCGGGCTCGCCCGCACCGGGGCTGCCCTTTCAAACGGTTCTGGCGACTACGCGCTCGCCTTCTCGACGCATGAGCGCGTGCGCCGCACACCGGAGCGCCGGAGCGCGGTCTGCGACTATCCGGTCCTTTCCAACGATGTCGTTTCGCCGCTCTTCGAAGCCGTGATCGAGGCGACCGAGGAAGCGATCATCAATTCGATGACGATGGCGACGACCACGCATGGCTACAATGCCGGCACTGGTCGCAACCAGACGGTCGACGCCATTTCAATCGACGCCATTTCCCGGTTGGCAAACCGCCGCTGACCCTTCCCATACGGCTTGACCGCCGCCCCGCCCATACGGAGTTTCCATGCCTTCCAAGACGCCCCGCACCGTCTATCTCAACGGCCAGTTCCTGTCGGAAAACGACGCGCATATCTCGATCTTCGATCGCGGCTTCCTGTTCGGCGACGGCATTTACGAAGTGACTGCCGTTCTTGACGGCAAGCTTATCGACAGCCCCCTGCATATGGCCCGTCTGGAACGCAGCGTCGGTGAAATCGGCGGCCGCCTGCCGATCTCGACGGACGAGATCGTCACGATCGAAAAGAAGCTGATCGAGGCAAACGACCTGACCGAAGGCATGATCTACCTCCAGTACACGCGCGGTGCCGAGGATCGCAATTTCTACTACACGGACGATCTGCAGCCGACGCTTCTGATGTTCACGCAGGCGAAAACGCTGGAGCATGTGGCTGCCGTCGAAAAGGGCCTGAAGGTCAAGATCGTGCCCGATCAGCGCTGGGAACGCCGCGATATCAAGAGCGTCTGCCTCCTGCCGCAAGTTCTCGCCAAGCGCATCGCCAAGGCCGAAGGCTGCGACGAGGCCTGGATGGTGGAAGACGGTTTCGTCACCGAGGGTGCTTCGTCGACGGCCTATATCATCACCGAGGACGGTCGCATCATCACGCGCGGCAACAGCAAGACGACGCTGCCGGGCTGTACCCGTCTTGCCGTTCTCGATCTCGCAAGAGAACAGGGTCTTACCGTCGAAGAGCGCCCCTTCTCGGTGGAAGAGGCGATGTCGGCGCGAGAAGCCTGCCTCACCAGCGCCTCAAATTTCGTCGTGCCGATCACGGCGATCGACGGCAAGCCGGTTGGCGACGGTGTGCCTGGCCCGATGTTCAAGCGTCTGCGTGAAATCTACATGACCAACGCCCGCAAGACGGCCGTCTGATCGCCTTCGAAAGGCAGGGGTGGCGATCACTCGCCCCTGCCTTTCGAGTTTTTATGTGCACTGCGGCAGGTCGGCGGATGTGCCGAAAGACTGGCGCAAGCGCCGCGCCCTAAGGTCGGTTTTCAAGGCCGGCAATCCTCCCCCATTTCATCGCGTTTGAATTTGATGCCGCCGGTCCCGTCGAATTTCGGAACAGGTCATGCAGGCAATCGGGACGTCCGGTATCTGGCTGTCGAACAGCCCCTCCTTCCTCAAATTCCATGCGGCCTCCACGGCGCTGATGCTCGTCAGCGGCGGCGATCGGCGCATCGTTCCCGATCCGGTCACCGGCCGAAACCGCTACGGCACGCTTGTATCGCCAGCCGAGGGCGAAATCTCGTTTGCCTCGACGACCGCCAGCAACATCTCGACCGAGAGCTTTCGCGCCGCCGGAGAGGCTCTCGAACGCCTGATCGATCCCGACGCGCCTGGCCAGACCACTCCCGCAGTCTGGTTCGGCGACATTCGGCAAAGGATGAAGTCGGGGCTCGGTGCGAACGGGTCGGAGGTCGTGCTTGCTGCCTCTGGGACCGATCTCGAACTTCTGGCCCTTGCGCTTGTCACCGGCCTTTCCGCGCGTCCACTCACCAATATCGTCATTGCGCCCGACGAGACCGGCAGCGGCGTGCCGCGCGCCGCCGCGGGATTCCATTATTCCGATCTCACGGCGCTCGGTGACGAGGCGCTTGCCGGTACCCCGGTGGACGGCATGGCGATCGAGCGGATCGACATGGTGACGGTGTTCATCCGCGATCCGGAGGGCCGCCGCCGTCACGAGACCGCGGTCGATGCCGATGTCATCGCGGCGACCGAGATAGCCTTGAAACAGGGCTATGACGTGCTCCTGCATGTGCTCGATACGTCGAAGACAGGCCTTTCCGGGGTTTCGCGCGCTGCTGCCCGCCATGCGGCAGGTCTTGCGCCGGGCCGCGTCCATGTCATCGTCGATGCCTGTCAATTCCGCTGCCCGACATCCACTCTGCGAGCCGATCTTGACGACGGGTTCATGGTGGCCGTCACCGGCTCGAAATTTCTCGCCGGCCCCCCCTTTGCCGGCGCCTTGTTGATACCGCAGGCGCTTGCCAGCGAATTTTCCGCGCCCGGCAGGCTTCCCTTGGGTTTTGCGTCCTATTGTGCCGGTCAGGACTGGCCGATGGCGATGCGGGAAAAAATGAACTTTCCCTTCGGCCAGGAGGCGAATGTCGGGCTCGGTCTGCGCTGGATCGCGGCGCTCGAACATCTCGATGGGCTGTCCGGTGTAGATGCCGCCACGCAGCTTGCCATCAGACACGGCATTCTGTCGCTGATGCGCGAGCGGATCGCGCAGGCCGACCGGCTGTTCCTGCATGCCGATGATGAGGGCGATCATATCGCGGCAAGCGCCATCCTGCCCTTTTCCATACGTGACGCTGATGGCCGGCCGATGGCTTTCGAAGCTGCACAGGCGGTCCACGTCGCACTTCGCGAGGGCGACAATGGCCCAGTCTGCCATGTGGGGCAGGCGGTAAAGCTTGGCCGGCGCGCTGTCCTGCGCCTGGCGGTCTCGGCCCCGGATCTTGTGGGTGCCGGCAGGATGATGCAGGCAGGACTAGGTCTCGATGCAGCGCTCGCGCCCGTCGCGCAGCGATTGGACGTCGTATTTGATCGTCTCTCGCAGGTTCTTACGCGCTGACGATCACGGCCGTCACTTGCTGTCGAGCGAATTCCAGATCCGCTTGACGATCGGCCGGCGGTTTTCCTTGGAGCGATAGAGGCGGATTTCCACCTCTATCTCCCATTCCGGACCGCCCGCGCGGGTGAGGGTGCCGGATGTGAGTTCGGCCGTGACGAGGCTTTCCGGTATCCATGCCACTCCCCAACCGGCCATCGCCATGCCCTTGAGGCCCACAGACATGCCGCCCACATGCACGCGGTTTTCGGCTGGCAGCCGCTCGGCGATCACGCCGCTGATCAGGTTTCCGAAGAACGACGCCTTGTGATAGCCGACATGCGCGAAACCGGGTTCGATCCTGTGCTTCGGGGTGCCATCGGCATTGGGAGCCGAGACCGGTATGATGTTTTCCCGGCCGAGCTCGTGGTATTCGAACTGCGGATCGAGCAGCATCGGTACCTGCATGTGCTGGTAGGTGAGCAGAAAGTCCGATTCGCCGTCGACCAGCGAGGTGAGGTTTTCTTCCATGCTGCCGGAATCGGATCGCAGATGCGACAGGATCGGCCCGATTCGGGCATTCAACCCGTTCAGCCAGTCTGGAAAGAAGGTAAAGGAAAGCGTGTGCAGCGCCGTCAGCGTCACGGTGCGAGCGTCGGCGCCATCCTCGATCTGCAGGTTGCGGCGGGCCTGATAGAGCTGTTGCAGCGTCTGTTCCGCCACCAGCACGAAGCGCTCGCCGGCTTCTGTCAGACGCGACGGATAGGTGGCGCGGTCGATCAGGCTCGCCCCGACCCAGCCCTCGAGCTGGCGGATGCGTCTGCTGAAAGCGGACTGCGTCACATGCCGTTCCTCGGCAGCTTTGGAAAAATTCAGCGTTCTTGCGAGCGCCAGAAAATCCTCAAGCCATTTGACTTCCAATCGAGCCTCCCACCGTCAGACCATATCCGTGGCCTTCCTTGGTCCGAACGGCGGGAAAAAGCAATGTGGGGGCAACCGATGGCAACAGGAGCATCAACCGGCGCGGCGATATTCCATCATCCGGGCGCGGGAGAGAACCAGTTCGACCCGGTGTTCGTCGAGCACGTTGAGGCAGACGCGCTTTGTCCACGGGCCATCGATCAGCGTGAACAGGTAGCGGTCATTGCCGAGTGTCGTGAGCGTCATACGGTGGCGAACCGGGCCGACGCCCATGACCAGCGTATCGCCGTCGATCTCGAAGCGTGCGCCCTCCGGCGAAACCCATGCGCCTGACAGGGCAGGATCGACCGGGCCGTCGGTGGCGGGCAGAAGCCGGCGTGGCGCATGGCCGATTTCGCCGGCAATGGCGTTGCCGTCCATTTTCAGAAGCATCGGCGATGACGCCGAGCGCGAAGAGACCCATTCGCCATCGTGTTCGTAGACAGTATCGTCAGCATCCAGATAGGTGACCGTCGAGCCCTTGACGTCGATCCACCACGGGCCGGTTTCGGTGACGTAGAGACCATCGGCAAGAGCATGGGAAGCGACGGGCAGGTCGAGACCAAGCAGAGCCGCCATGCATTCGGTGGCGATCTTGTTGCCGTTGGTGTCTTCGCGGTTGGAGACGACGACGAAACCGGTGTTTTCCTCCTGATCGAGCAGGAAATAGGTCTTGTAGCCCGGATGCGAGCCGCCATGGCCAGTGAAAACCCTGTCGCCGATCACGCTCTGGCGAAGGCCGAGCCCATAGCCGCTGTCGCGGTCATCGGCCAGCGCACGCGGTGCCGCAAGCTGCGTCAGAAGCCCGGCGCGATCGAACACGTCCGAATGGCGCGGTTCTTCGATGACCAGCGATTGCAGCCAGCGCGCAAGGCTCTCGGCGCTGCCGGTCATGCTGCCGGACGCTGAGATATGAAGGCCAGCGGCCGAAAGCTGCCAGCTATCCTTGTCCTTCCAGTAGCCCGGCACGAGACCGATGACGGCATCATTCCAGACATCAGGGGCATCGAAAACGGAGTTGGAGGTCGCACCGGCCCGGCGGATGAAGTCGCGGAAGAAAGCACCCTTGCGCTCCAGCGCGGCTTCCACCAGCCGGTAGCCGGTGTTGGAATAGGAGACTTCCATGCCGGCGTCATAGTTCAGGCGCGTCTGGCGGGCGAGGAAGTCGAGAAGCGGGCCGGACTTGGTGTCGGTATAGACCGAGAGGCCAAGAAGCGACAGGCATTCGCGGGTATCGGGCAGGCCGCCGCTCATATCGAGCGCCCGGCCGACAGTAACGCTTGCCATCGGCTCCTGCAGTTCGGGCAGGTGGTCGCCGAGCCGGTCGTCGAGCGAGATCAGATGCGGATGGGCGAGAACCATGGCGCAAAACGCGTGTTTCGTCACCGAGGCGTAACGCACGACGCTCTTCGGCGTGAATGGCGCAAGCGTTGCGAGGCTTTCGACGCCGCCGGCGATCGCAAACCGGATGGAGTTGCCGTCGAAGCCGATCACCGCGCCGCCCGGCTCATCGGCGGCCCAGGCCTCGATGAATTTGCGGGCAGTGGCGGCAGCGCCGCTCCAGTTCAATGCGTCCGACATGGCACTTCCTTCAAACGATACGGACGGGCGGAATCCGCCGGTCCGGCTAGAATTTGCCGACAAGAGCCCCAAAGCACGGCCCTGTCACCCTCGGAAATGTCCTTAGGATCAGCAAAGATCTTATTCTGTTCATGTAGTTGGATCCCCGCCACGAGGGCGAGGATGCGCCTGCTGGCCTCAGACCGGCTCTTCCAGTTCGACGGAGAGGCGGCGCAGCTCCTGTGTATGCGGGTGGACGGCCTTGCCGAGGCGAAGGTCTTCCGCCGTCAGCTGTTCGACCATCTGTCCATCGACCATGACGCCGACTTGGCTGCAGAGATGCGCGATGACGCTGAGGTTATGGCTCACCATCACATAGGTCAGCTTGCGCTCGACCCTGAGGTCGGCCAGCAGATTGAGGATTTCCGCCTGTACCGAAACGTCGAGCGCACTTGTCGGTTCGTCGAGCAACAGAACCTCCGGCTCGGCAATCAGCGCGCGGGCGATTGCCACACGCTGGCGCTGGCCGCCCGAAAGCTGGTGCGGGTAGCGGAAACGGGCATTCTGCGGCAGCGCTACGTCGGACAGGACCTTGGCAATCCGGTCGTCGATGCGGTCCATCTTATGGACGAGCGGCAGTTCGGAGAGGATCCGGTCGATCGTCTGGCGCGGATGCAGCGAACCATAGGGGTCCTGAAACACCATCTGCACCTTGCGGAAGAAGGAGGGCGGACGCTTCTGCGGCGCGTCCTCGCCGGAAAAGCTGATGCGCCCCTGCCAATCCTCGTTGAGGCCTGCCATGGCGCGCAGAACGGTGGACTTGCCAGAGCCGCTTTCGCCGACGATGCCGAAGCTGTCGCCGCCTTCGATGTCGAAGGAGACGCCCTTCACCACTTCGCGCTCGCCGAAGCGGATGCGCAGGTTGTCGATTTCGATCGTCATTTCAGCCACTCCGGATCACGGGCAAGAACCGGCAGCCGGTCCTTGGGATGAATGAGCGAAGGCATGCAGTTCAGAAGCCCACGGGTATAGGGATGCTTGGCCGACAGAAGTTCCGAGGCCTTCAGTTCTTCCATAACCCGGCCCGAATACATGACCATCACCCGGTCGCAGAAATGCGAGACGAGCGGCAGGTCGTGACTGATCAGCAAAAGACCCATGCCGCGCTCGGCGACGAGCTCTTCGATCAGCCGCAGGATTTCCGCCTGTACCGTGGCGTCGAGCGCCGAGGTGGGTTCGTCCGCGATCAGCAGTTCCGGATCGGGCGCCAGCATCATGGCAATCATCACGCGCTGGCCCATGCCGCCCGAGACTTCGTGCGGATAAGACTTGGCGACCACCTGCGGGTTGCGGATCTGAACCTGTTCGAGCAGGTTGACCGCTGCCTCCAGCGCCTCGCGCCTGGAGCCGCCCTTGTGGGTGCGCCAGCTTTCGGCCACCTGGGCGCCGATGGTCTTGACCGGGTTCAGCGAATATTTCGGGTCCTGCAGGATGAAGCCGGCCCGCTTGCCGCGGATCTGGCGCATCTGCCTTTCGGAGGCCGACAGCACGTCTATGCCGTCGAAGGCGAGCGTGTCTGCCTCGATCACGGTGGATTTCGGCAGGAGCTTCATCAGCGCGCGCGCCGTCAGGCTCTTGCCCGAGCCGCTTTCGCCGACGATGCCGAGCTTTTCGGTGCCGAGCTTCAGCGATACGCCCTTGACCGCCTGGTGGAAGCCGGTGCGCGACTTGAAGCCGATCTTGAGGTTCTGGATATCAACCAGCATCGGCTCAGTTCCCCTTCGGATCGAGGACGTCGCGCAGGGCGTCGCCGAGGAAGTTGAAAGCAAGCGAGACGAGCAGGATGGCGATTGCCGGGATCATCGGCACCCACCACTGTTCGAAGATGAAACGCTTGGCGGTGGCGATCATCGCGCCCCATTCCGGTGACGGCGGCTGGGCGCCCATGCCCAAAAAGCCGAGCGAGGCAGCGGTGATGATGATCGAGCTCATGTCGAGCGTGACGCGCACGATCAGGCTCGGTGTGCAGAGCGGTGCGATATGGCGGAAGATGATCCGCCAAGAGGAGGCGCCGGTCAGGCGGTAGGCGGCGATGAAGTCGCTGTTGCGTACCGTCAGCGTCTCGGCGCGGGCAAGACGCGCATAGGGCGGCCATGCGGTGAGCGCAATTGCCAGAACCGCGCTTTCGATGCCCGGCTTCAGCGCTGCCACGAAGGCGAGCGCCAGAACGAGACGCGGGAAGGCGAGGAAGATGTCGGTAATGCGCATCAGGGCGGTATCGACGATCCCGCCGAAATAACCGGCGATACAGCCGACGGCGAGCCCGATCGGTGCAACCAGCACGACGACCGCAATGACCATGCCGAGCGTGACGCGCGCGCCGTAGAGAATGCGCGAGAACACGTCGCGGCCGAGCTCGTCGGTGCCGAACCAGTGGGCTGCGTTCGGAGCGGCCAGACGGTTCGCCAGCTCCTGGGTTGCCGGATCATGCGTCGCCAGAAGCGGCGCGAAGATCGCCATCAGGATGAAGATCGAGATGATCGTCAGTCCGATCATGCCGAGCGGATTGCCCTTGAGATTGAGCCAGGCGCGGTAGCGGTTGCCCCAGGCGGCCTGACGGCGCGACGAGGGGGCCTCGCTGAGCGCCCATGTGCGGAAAGCGGCGTTCATTATTGTACCCTCGGATCGAGCAGACGGTAGAGAATGTCTGCGAGAAGGTTGAGGCCGACATAGATGAAGCCGATCAGAAGCGTCGAGCCGACGACCGGGTTCATGTCGGCATTCATCAGCGACGTGGTGAGATACTGGCCGATGCCCGGCCATGCGAAGACGGTCTCGGTCACCACGGCACCTTCGAGAAGACCGGCATAGGTGAGTGCGATGACAGTGATCAGCTGCACGGCAACCGTCGGGAATGCATGGCTCCAGACGACTTTAAGGCCGGTCAGGCCCTTTGCGCGAGCGGTGATCACATACTCGCCCTTCAGAGCGTCGATCATGAACGCCCGCGTCATACGTGCGATATAGGCCATCGAGAAATAGGCAAGGATGATGACCGGCTGGGCCATATGCGTCAGCGCATCCCAGAAGGCATCAAGATCGCCCGCAATCAGCGTATCGATGGACAGAAGCCCGGTCACCGGCTCGATCATGCCGTCATAGATGATGTCCTGACGGCCGGGGCCCGGGGCGATGCCGAGCGCCGAATAGAAGATCAGAAGCGAGATCATCGACAGCATGAAGACCGGCACGGAATGGCCGGCAAGGCACAGGACGCGGATTGCCTGATCGGTGATCGAGCCCTGGCGCACCGCCGCCCAGACGCCGAGCGGAATACCGATGACGATGGACAGGAGAAGCGCTGCCGTAGCAAGTTCGAACGTCGCCGGGAAGAACCGCGCGATATCGGTCGCGACCGGGTTCTTGGTCAGGACCGACATGCCGAAATCGCCGTGGGCGAGCTGGTTCAGATAGTGGAGGAACTGGATCGGCAAAGGCTGATCCAGTCCCATTTCTGCCCGCGCGCGGATGATGACATCCTCAGGCGCATTGTCGCCGACGGCCGCAATGACCGGATCGACCGGCATGACGCGCCCGATGAGGAAGGTAAGGACCGTGAGGCCGAACAGCGTCAGGATGACGCTGCTCAGCATTGCGGACAGGGTTTTGATACGACGGTTCAAGCCTTTTTGGTCTCCAGGTAGGAATTGCCTTCCGACAGGGCGCCGAGCTTGAAGCCCTCGACAGTCGTGCGGCACGCAGCGGTGGCGGTGGTCTGGAACATGACAGCGAACGGGCTGTTTTCCATGAAGTCGCGCTGCAGCTGTTCGTAAAGGGCCAGACGCTTTGCCGGATCCTTCTCGTCACGCGCGGCTTCCGCCTTGGCGGACATCGCGTCGTCCTTGTAGCTCGAGCGCCATGCGAAAGGCTTTGCCTTGGCGTCGGCGGAATTGTCCTTGTTGATGCAGAACACTTCGGCGTTCGAGTTCGGGTCGAAATAGTCGGTACCCCAGGCAGAAAGCGCCATTTCGTGGCCGCGCGCGCGCATCTTGGTGAGAACCTGACGGTTTTCAGCCGACTGCAGCTTCACCTTGATGCCGATGTCGGCAAGATTGGCCTGGATCGCCTGAGCGAGGTCGGGGTAAGGCTGGGCCGAATAGTGGTCCATGGTGATCTCGAAACCGTCCTTCAGGCCGGCTTCTTCCATCAGCGCCTTGGCCTTTGCGACGTCGCGCTTGTAGGGCAGGTCGTTCACGGTGCCCGGGAAGCCCGCCGGCTCCATGCTCTGGTGGATGGTGTGGCTGAGCGGCAGGATGTTCTTCTGCATGCCTTCGTAGTCGAGCGCCCACTTGACGGCCTTCCAGACCTGCGGCTTGGCAAGGTTGGCATTCGACTGGTTGAGCGAGATCAGAACCAGCGACGCGATCTGCTTGCGCACCAGCGTGATGTCCTTGTCGCCCTGGGCGACCTTCAGCTGCTCGGTCGTCAGGTTGCGCGCGATATCTGCGTCGCCCTTCTGGAGCATGAGAAGCTGGGAAGCCGGATCGACGACGTGGCGCAGGATGACGCGCTTCAGGTTGCCCTTATAGGGGCCGTTCGGGTTGAGCGTCAGCGAAATGCTTTCCGACGCCTTCCAGGCCTGCAGCATGAACGGGCCGGAACCGGCGCTGTTCTTCTGCAGCCAGGCATTGCCGAGGTCGCCGTTGACTTCGTTGGCCATGACCACCTTCTTCTCGACGATCGCGCCGATGTTCGCCGAAAGGCAGAACAGCAGGAAGGAGATGGAGGTCGGCTGTTCCGTCGTGATCGTGACGGTCTTTTCGTCCTTGGCGACGATGCGGGCTTCAACGTTGTCGGCCTTGAAGCCGAACTGGGTGATGATGAAGGCCGGGCTCTTGTTCATCTTGATGGCGCGCTGCAGCGAGAACGCGACGTCGTCAGCCGTGACCTTGGCGCCGGAGGAGAAGGTCTGGTCGGCCAGCTTGAAGGTAAAGACCTTGCTGTCCGCATCGGCTTCCCACGAAGCTGCGACGACCGGCAGGACCTGGTCCGGGTTGTCGCTGTTGGCCTTAACGAGCTTCTGGTACATGTTGCTCATCACCTCGCCGCCGACGGCTTCGAAGCCTTCATGCGGGTCGAGGCTGGTCATGTTGTCGATCTGCTGGGCAACGACGAGGATATCCTTCGGCGTTGCAGCAAAGGCGGTCGTCGCGAGGTCGAGATAGGACAGGAAGGGCAGCGTTGCGCCGCCGAGCAGAAAATTACGTCTGGATACCATGTGCATTCCCCTTTTCGATTGACCGCGATGTCCCCACATGAGCCGTCGGGCATCGGTATTCTCCACGGCACGGTTTTGCCGCAATAAGATGCAGGCGTCTTATCAGTCGCCTTTTCGGGCGACCAATTCCGTTTTTCGCAAAGGTTATGCGCGGATTGCATTTGTGGCCCGCAATCTCCTTACCTTAAAAAATCATCAGCTTTCAGGCATCTTTTCAGGACTTTCATCGACATGCTGAACTCTTCCTTTCCTGTTTTCGACGGTCATAACGACGTGCTGCTGCGGCTGCGCCGTGGCGGCCAGAAGGATCCGGTCGCCGCGTTCCTGAATGGTGAAGACGCGGGGCATATCGATCTGCCGCGTGCGCGCAAGGGCGGTCTCGCGGGCGGTCTCTGCGCCATCTATGTGCCGTCGCCAAGCATGACGAAGGACGCCAACGGCGATTTCCCGACCCCCGCCCAGCCGGATGCGCTGAACGAGACGCTTGCCATGGCGCGGCTTCTCTTCGATATCGAAAAGCGCTCCGAGGGCGGCGTCACCGTGTGCCGCACGGCCGCCGATATCCGCCGCTCGATCGAGACCGGCAGCTTTGCCGCGGTCTTCCATATCGAGGGCGCCGAAGCCGTCGCCGGCGATCTCGACGCACTTTATATCCTGCATCAGGCCGGGCTGCGCACGCTCGGCCCCGTCTGGAGCCGGCCCAACGCGTTTGCTTATGGCGTGCCGTTCCGCTTTCCCTCGACGCCGGACATCGGTCCGGGCCTCAGCGAAGCTGGCAAGGATCTGATCCGTGCCTGCAACGACTTGAAGATCATGGTCGACCTTTCACACATGAACGAGAAGGGCTTCTGGGAGATCGCCGAACTGTCGAAGGCGCCGCTGGTCGCCTCGCATTCGAACGTTCACGCGCTTTGCCCGCACAGCCGTAACCTCACCGACCGGCAGCTCGACGCCATCCGCGACACGCAAGGCCTCGTCGGCATCAATTTCGGCGTGCTCTTCCTGCGCGATGACGGCGTCAAGGATCCGGCAACCGGTATCGACCAGCTGGTGCGCCACGTGGCCTATATCGCCGAACGCATCGGTATCGATCGCGTCGCGCTCGGCTCAGATTTCGACGGCACGACCATCCCCGCCGAGATGAAGGACGCAGCCGGACTGCCGAAGCTCGTCGAGGCCCTGAAGGCGCATGGCTTCAACGATGAGGAACTGGCCAAGATCACCCACCTCAACTGGATCGACGTTCTCGATCGGACCTGGGCCGCGTGAGGCCTCGGACGGGGCGCTTCGGCGCCCCGTTGACAATGCGGGATTATGACGCGCCGGTGACATTCGATCTTGGGGCGGCATATGCGCGGTACAACCCTGTATTTGCTTTTTGATATTGCCGGTTTTTGGCCCAGATTCTGTCATTCCTGACTGTGTATTCAATTTTAACGATGAATATCAACGCCTAACGCGCCGGCCTCTTGCTGCGACATAGTGGCATTCCTGGCTTTTGTTAACCACATTTCAAACGCTGGTTGCTTTCATGCGCGCCATCGGAAGGGAGGCCGAATCAAAATTACCTAACTGGATAGTTCAGAATGAAAAATCTCAAGATCAAGGTTCTCGTCCCGGCGCTCTTCGGCTGCGTCGTGGCACTTAGCATCATCCAGGGCGGTATGGCGCTGAAGTCGCTTTCCGACATGGAGCAGAAGACCACCGAGATGGGCCGCCACATTACCGGCAATGCCCAGATCGCAGCGATCGACAATAGTTTCGGCGACCTGCGCCGCCACTATGTGACGGTAATGACAGCGACAGACAACGCGGAAATCGCCAATGTCCGGGAGCAGATCGCCGATGCGAAGAAGACGCGCGACGAGGCCATGCAGGGCTTTTCTGCACGCATTACCCTGCCGGCAAGCCGCGCCAAGTTTAGCACCATGCAGGACGACTTCCGTCGCTATGACACGTTCGGCGATCAGATCATCAGCCGGGCGCTTGCCGGCGAGCGCCTGACCCTAAAGCCCTTCATGGTCCAGAATATGGACCCGATCAGCAAGACAGCCACGGCGATCGTCATGGGCATATCGGAAAACAATCTCAACCTCGCAGAACAGTCTATTGCCAGCGCGAGCGATGTCGCCGGCTCGGCACGTTTCTCGACCATCGCCATGCTTATCCTCTCGACGCTGGCGGCGATCGGTGCGGCGATCTTCTGCTTCATGCGCGTTGCCCGTCCGATCAGCGATATCACCGGTTCGATGAACACCCTGGCTGCCGGTGACAGCAGGCTCGTCATCCCGCATGCCGGGCGCAAGGACGAGATCGGCGAAATGGCGGCAGCCGTCGCCGTCTTCCGTGACAATGCGGTGGAGCGCGAACGTCTGGAAGAGGAAACCCGCGCGAACCGTTCGCTCAGCGAACAGGAACGGATCGCCCGCGAAGAGCAGAAGGCGCGTGAAGCCGCCGATGTGGCTTTCGCCGTCGATGGCGTCGCCGATGGCCTGAAAAAGCTGTCGGACGGCGATATGACCTTCCGTCTCAACCAGCCCTTTGCCGGTACGCTCGACCAGCTGCGCGTCAATTTCAACGATTCGGTCGAAAAGCTGCAGATCGTGCTGCGCTCGGTCGGAGAAAACGCCCGGATGATCGATGCCGGCGCCAACGAAATCCGCTCGGCGGCCAGCGATCTGTCGAAACGTACCGAACAGCAGGCGGCATCCGTCGAGGAAACCGCCGCTGCACTTGAGGAAGTAACGACGGCCGTCAAGGATTCCGCCGTTCGTGCGGCCGATGCCGGCAAGCTCGTCGAGCATACCCGCACTGGCGCGGAGCGCTCGGGCACCGTCGTCAAGCAGGCTGTCACGGCGATGGAAGAGATCGAAAAATCCTCCGACGAGATCGGCAAGATCATCGGCGTGATCGACGACATCGCTTTCCAGACTAATCTCCTGGCGCTCAATGCCGGTGTGGAAGCCGCACGTGCCGGCGAAGCAGGCAAGGGTTTTGCGGTCGTTGCCCAGGAGGTCCGCGAACTTGCCCAGCGTTCGGCCAATGCCGCTCGCGAGATCAAGGCGCTGATCAATGCGTCTGGCGAAAAGGTCCGCGGTGGCGTCGAATTGGTCGGCCAGACGGGCAGGGCGCTGGAGGCGATCGTTGCCGACGTGCAGCAGATCAACACCAATGTCGCATCGATCGTCGTCTCCGCCCGTGAACAGTCCACCGGACTTTCGGAGATCAACACCTCGGTCAACCAGATGGACCAGGGCACACAGCAGAATGCCGCGATGGTGGAGCAGGCAACGGCTGCAAGCCACAGCCTTGCGTCGCAGGCTGCCGCGCTGAACGAGCTTCTGGCTCAATTCACGCTTGGAGACGGCCAGTCCTTTGCCGGCTCGACATCCCGTGCTGCGGCCCGTCCGGCGCATGCGGCATCGCGTCCGGTCGCGTCGCCCGCCCGCGCCATGGGCTCAAGGATCGCATCGGCCTTCGGCGGCGGCCGGTCCCCGGCAGCCGCGGCAAAGCAGGAATGGTCGGAATTCTGATCGCATTCAGCGCCAGTGCGAAATGACGGGAGGCTCTTCGGAGCCTCCCGTTTTCGTTTCAGGGCGCTGCTTTCTGCTGTGCCATGGCCCATGATAGGGCTTCGATGACCTTGCCGTCTCCCATCTGCGAGACGTTGAAGCGCATGTAGTCAGTCGCCTGTTGCGAAACGCTGAACACATTGCCCGGCGCCATGACGACGCCCTTTTTGAGCGACAGCCGGGCGATTGCCGCGGCATCCATAGTCTCCGGCAGGCGGCACCAGAGGAACATGCCGGCCTCCGGTACGAGCCACGGTTCCACCCCGAGTGTCCGCAGCCGCCCTGCGGTCTCGAACATGGCGCGCGAAAGTCTTGCCCGCATGGCATCCAGATGCTTGCGATAGCTGCCGTCCGACAGCGCCTGCAGCACCAGTTCCGCATCAAGCCTCGCGCCGCCGAAAGACGTGGCGATTTTTAGATCCGCCAGCCTTTCTATCCATTCGGGCCGAGCGGCAATGAAGCCGCAGCGAAGCGCGGCCGACAGCGTCTTAGAAAAACTACCGATCTCGATCACCCGCTCCAGCCCGTCGAAGGCGGCCAGCCGCGGCGCCGGGTGATGTTCGAAATCCGCAAAGATGTCGTCCTCGACGATGGTCAGGTCAAATCGCTCTGCAAGTTTCAAAACCTTATGAGCGACGACGGGTGACAGGACAGCGCCGGTCGGATTGTGGATGGCCGAATTGGTGATGTAGAGCCGAGGCCGATGGGCTTCGAGCACGGCCGCGAACTTCTCCACATCCGGCCCGGACAGCGTGTAGGGCACGCCGACGACCTTGGCCCGATGCGCGGAAAGTAGCGCATGGAAGTTGAAATAGCAGGGATCGTCGACCAGAACCGTGTCGCCCGGTTCAAGCAGTAGGCGGCACAGCATGTCGATAGCCTGCGTGCCGGAATCGGTCAGAATGATGCGATCCGGCCCGGCCTCGACACCGCGCTCGTTGAGCCGCCGCGCGATCAGCTGGCGCAGGGCCAGAAGCCCGAGCGGCGTGCCGTATTGCATCAGCGCCGCACTTTCCCGCCGTGACAGGGTCCTGAGCGCGCGTCGTACGCCATCCTCCGGCATCCAGTCGTTCGGCAGCCAGCCGCAACCCGGCTTGATTACCCCGTCCGCATCTTCAAGCGCTTGCCTCGAAACCCAGAATGGATCGATTGCCCGGTCGCGCCGGGGCTCTGCCTCCGCAAGCGAGAAAGGTTCGGCCTGACTGGCGACGTAGAACCCCGATCCCGGCCGCGAATAGATGGCGCCCTCGGCCACCAGCCGGTCATAGGCATCGACGACGGTGGAGGTGGAGACCTTTAGCGTCGCCGAGAGCGCACGCACCGATGGCAATTTGGCGCCCGGCGTCAGGCTGCGGCCGGCGATCCTCTGTCGGATCGTTGCCATCACCATCCGCGTTCGCGACGTTTCGCTTTCGGCGAGATCCATCCGTACTGCCTCCGTGACCATAACAGTTTGGCAAAACCGTATCAGATTGTTTCTGGCCTTGCGAGCCGATGGCGCCGATAAGTCCGGGCACAAGGGAGTTTGCAATGGATCGCACGGCAAGCGGATTTTTGAACGGGTTTCTCGGCATGCTGATCTTCTCCGGCTCGCTGCCGGCCACCAGGCTGGCGGTGGCGGATATCGATCCGCTGTTCCTGACGGTGGCGCGCGCCACGATCGCCGGGCTGATCGGGCTTGCGCTTCTTCTTCTGATGCGCAGCAAGCGGCCGGGCGGTCGCGACCTCGTTTCACTCGTCGTCATCGCGCTCGGGGTTGTCGTCGGATTTCCGCTTCTGACGGCATTGGCTCTGAAACACGTCACCTCGGCGCATTCGATGGTGTTCATCGGGCTTCTGCCGCTATCGACGGCGATCTTTGCGGTGCTGCGCGGCGGCGAGCGACCGAAACCGGCCTTCTGGCTCTTTTCGATCCTCGGCAGTCTCCTGGTCGCCGGATTTGCGATTGCACAAGGGGTGACTGCCTCGCCGCTCGGCGACGGGCTGATGTTTGCGGCAATCATCGTTTGCGGCCTGGGGTATGCCGAAGGGGCGGCGCTGTCGCGCCGGCTCGGTGGCTGGCAGGTGATCTGCTGGGCGCTCGCCGTGTCGCTACCGGTCATGCTGATCGCGACGGTTGCGCTGATGCCGGCGCATCCCGGCCTGATCGGGGCACCGGCGCTTGCCGGGCTTGCCTATGTCTCGCTGTTCTCGATGCTGATCGGCTTCATCTTCTGGTATCGCGGCCTGTCCCAGGGCGGCATCGCCTCGGTCGGCCAGCTGCAATTGCTGCAGCCCTTCTTCGGCCTTGTCCTTGCCGCTCTTCTTCTGCATGAACCGGTTACCGCCGGGATGTTTGCGGTGACGGCAGGTGTCATTCTCTGCGTTGCCGCCGCCCGGAAGTTTGCGAAATAGCCAAGGGCGACTGAGGTGAAGAGGCCTCAGATATGATAGCGCGGCAGGGTGATCGTCACGCGGAGACCCTGGCTGGACCGGTTTTCGAGGATGATCGTGCCGCCATGTGCCTCGACGAGGCTTTTCACCACCGCAAGACCGAGACCCGAGCCTCCGGTATCGCGGCTACGCGAGGCCTCGGCGCGCACAAATGGTTCGGTGGCGACCTCGATCAGTTCCTCGTCCATGCCGGTGCCTTCGTCTTCGACGACGAGGACGATATCGGTGCCGCCGGTGGTGAGGCTGACCTGGGCTGACTGGCCGTATTTGACGGCGTTTTCGACGAGATTGGTAACGACGCGCCGAAGCGCCAACCGATCGCCGAGAAGCCGGGCACGGCCGATCGCCTGGGTTCCGTTGAAATGAACGTCGAACCCACTGGCATGCATGTCCTTCACTTCGCCGGACACAAGCTCATGCATGTCCACCAGCTCTTCCGACAGATCGCCGGCGCCGACGCGGGTGGCGAGCAGCGCGTCGTCAAGCAGCTTGATCATGTCGGCAATGTCGTTTTCCGCTTTGAGCCTCTGCGCGTCGTCCGGAATGAGGTCGGTGCGCAGGCGCAGGCGTGTCGCATAGGTCCGCAGATCATGGGAAATGCCGCCGAACAGCGCCATTCGGCCGCGCAGGAGCTGCGTCAGCCGCGTCTGCAGCCGTTCGAAAGCCGCGACCAATGTGCTGAGCTCGGCACTGTGCCGTCTGACATTCGGCAATTCGACCGTCTCGCCATCGATGCCTATCCTGTCGACGGCGCGGGCGAGCTTGGTGAGCGGCCGGATCTCGCGGTACATGACCAGCAGGGCGGCGAGCGCGATGAGGCTGCCGACAAATCCGGCAAAAATGCCGGTCGGAAGACCAAAGGGCGTCACGAGTAGCGGTGCGACGCTCTCGATGACAAGCGTGCTGCCATCGGTCATGCCGATACGGATCTGCAGCGCGCGCCGACCCTGACGGCTGAACGTGGCAGAGCCGGATTGTGGCAGCGGCAGGGTTTCCTGCACCACGCTGAAGGCGCGTCCGCGCAGCGAAGCGGCGTAGCGCCGGGTCAACGCCTCGTCGGCCGCCCGTGTTACGGGGATGGCCGGCGTGGTGTTCGTCGCCGTGCTCGATAAGGAAGGCTGAGACTGGTCTGGAGGCTGGTTTGGCGACTCGCTTTTTGATTGGCCGGCCGGCTGCCCGGCCTGCGGTGCTGCCGGGCTTTCGATATGCAGGTCGAGCGTCTGGGATCGGAGTGCCGAGATGATCTCGTAGCGGTGATTGGCGTCGGCATCCTCGATCAGGGCGACAATGCGTGCGACGCGCAGCGGCGCCGGCCAGAAATTCTCCTCCTCCCAGTCATGCCGGAGATAGAAGCTCGATACGATCGCCAGCCACAGGATGATCAGTGATACGGAAACCACGGCCCATAGCCGGCCCGTCAGCGAGAAGGCGCCCAGCGAAAAACCGTTCAGCGAAAATTTCGGCATCAGGACACCTGCATCACGCTTGCGGTGAAGAGATAGCCGCCGTTGCGCACCGTATTGATGAGGTTGGAGCCCGGGCTCGCCGCATCGAATTTCTTGCGCAGGCGCGAGATCAGCACGTCGACGGTGCGGTCGAACGGGTCGGCGCCGCGCCCGCGCGTCCAGTCGAGGATCTGGTCTCGGGTCAGAACACGCAGCGGCCGCGAAACGAAGCAGGCGAGAAGGTCGAACTCGGCGCTGGTCAGTGAGAGTGCCAGTCCGTTGACATCCGTCACCTGCCGGGCATCGAGATTGACGACGAAACGGTCGAAGCCAAGCCGGCGGATATCCTGCGGTTCTGCTGGGGCAGATCCGGCCGCCGCGCGCCGCAGAAGGGCCCTAACGCGGGCTACCAGTTCGCGCGGCCCGAACGGTTTGACGAGATAGTCGTCGGCGCCCATTTCAAGCCCGACGACCCGGTCGATCTCGTCGCCCTTTGCGGTCAGCATCAGGATCGGCAGCGTGTGCTTGGCACGAATACGCCGGCAGATGGAAAGCCCGTCTTCGCCGGGAAGCATGACGTCGAGGATCATCAGGTCCGGTTTGCCGCGCACCAGGCTCTGATCCATCTGGACGGCATTGCCGGCTTCGCGCACGTCAAAGCCTTCCCGTGTCAGAAGCCCGGCCACGAGCCCGCGGATATCGGCATCGTCCTCGACGATCAGCACGGTCGAACTTGCGTTTTCCATGCGTGCATTCTTGTCGCGGCCCGTGTCCGCGCGCAAGCCACCCCACGGCGATTTTACATTCGCTTTCCAGCCGTTAACAAATTGAAACAAAATGACATGGTCGGTTCAAAGCGCATTTACATGCGACTCTTATCCCTTCTTCGCATCGGATGGGCGGCCCTTGCCCGTCCCGAAGATCAACAGGACTTCACGAAGGAGGTACCCATATGAAAAAGCTTATCGGTCTGTCGCTGATTGCAGCCACGCTCACCGTCAGCATGGCGGCCAACGCCAATGCCTGGACCCGCGACGGCTATGCCTGGGGGCCGCGCGGCATGAGTTCCGTCCACGCGTCCGGCACTTGCAACGGCCAGACCTGCTCGCGCTCTGTCACCAGAACGGGGCCTTACGGGGCTTCCGCAAGCCGAAGCGGGTCGGCATCCTGTGTCGGTGGCATATGCTCGGGAAGCCGCACGACAACCGGCCCCCGTGGCACTTCGGTTACCCGCAGTGCCACGATCTCCCGATAATCGAAGGGGCTGTGCTGCGCGGATAAGTCCGGCGTGCACAGCCGAGCTGTTCAATGAAAAGGATCTCCTGATGCGAAGAATCTATCTCGGCATCGCCTTCGTTGCGATGGCAAGCGCGGCCTCCGCGCAACAGCTGTCCATGTCCGACATGATGCAGCTGCGCCAGGATTGCGGTGCGGACATCGCGCGGCTTTGCCCCGGGATCACACCCGGCGGCGGACGGCTGATAGAGTGTGTGCGGGACAAGAAAGACAGGCTGTCGAAAAGCTGTACCGATACGATGGGCAAAGTGATGGCTTCTCAAAAGAAGAACTGATCTGCCACTTGTCTACTGATACCGCTCGCTGCACCGAGTATGCGCTTCTCGATGCTGCGAGCCCTGGTTTTCTCGGCGCCGGTGCTTTCAGGCGACCTGTCCCACAACCGGTTCAGCTGCCCCAAAACGGGGCGGGTCGTGCGGGCGCGACATGGTTTGAAAACCGCCAGACGCTCGGATGGGTCGACAAAGCGCGCCGAAAAGAGGATGCTTCTTTCAGAAGGCACGCCCCGTGATGTTCAACCTCGATAGTCCTGGTCTCCCGGCAGGACAGTCGGTTCACAGCATAGGAACGACCCGTTGAGAGTAAACACCAATGCCCGGCCATCGCCGGTTTCCGCTGTCCTGCGACAGCTACGCGGCGCTTTTTCGAGCGTCGTGATCGTAAGCGCCGTCACCAATCTCCTGATGCTGACCGGGCCGCTATTCATGATGCAGGTCTATGATCGGGTGCTGACCGGCCGCAGCGTGCCGACGCTCGTCGCTCTCTCTCTGCTGGCGCTGTTTCTCTATGCGTTCCTGGGGCTTCTGGAAGTTATCCGCGCACGTATCCTGAGCCGCATCGGCGACCGGCTGGAAGAGGAACTGGGCGGTCCGGCTTTCGACGCGGTTCTGTCGCTGCCGCTTGGCTCCTGGCGGCAGGGGGGCGGGCTGCAACGGGCCGGACAACAAGGGGGCGGACGGCATCGAACCAGCGCCGATCCGCGCCGCGATCTCGATACGTTGCGCCAGTTCTTTGCCGGTGCGGGGCCGGTGGCCATATGCGACATGCCGTGGCTACCCTTCTATCTGGCCCTGCTTTTCCTCTTTCACCCCTATCTCGGCTTCGTGGCGCTTGCCGGCGCGGTGATCCTGATCGTGCTGACGCTCAGCAACGAGGCGATCCTGCGCGAACGGATGCGCCGTATCGCAACGCTTGCTGAAAGCCGTGGCGATCTGGTTGAGGCCGGGCGGCGCAATGCCGAAGCCGTCAGGGCCATGGGCATGGCCGGCGCTTATGCCGGCCGGTTCCGGTCGGTCAACGCCCGCTATGTCGAGGACCAAAGGCAGGCCGGCGATACGGCTGGCGGCTTTGCCGCCGTGTCTAAAGTGCTGAGGTTCGCGCTGCAATCGGCGGTGCTGGCCACCGGTGCATGGCTTGCCATCGACCAGTTGGCCTCGCCGGGGGTGATGATTGCCGCCTCCATTCTCACCTCGCGGGCGCTTGCCCCGGTCGAACAGGCGATCGCCCATTGGCGCGGCTTCATCGCCGCGCGCCAGGCTGCTGCCCGCCTTGGCCTCGTTCTTGATGATTTTGCAGATCGACCGGCTGCGATGCCGCTTCCGGCACCGCGTGAGCGGCTTGACGTGGCGGGCCTCTCCCTTGCCGCGTCACAGATGGACGCTTCCGGCGACAAAGGTTCCATGGCGGTCGTGCCGATCCTCCAGGACATCTCCTTTTCGCTGAAAGCGGGGCAGGCGGTCGGCGTGATCGGCCCGAGCGGTGCGGGAAAATCGAGCCTTGCACGGGCGCTGGTCGGCACCTGGAAACCGCTCTCCGGCACGGTGAGGCTCGATGGCGCCGAGATTGGACGATGGGATACGGAACGGCTCGGTCCTTCGATCGGCTATCTGCCGCAAGGTGTCGAACTGTTTGATGGCACGGTTGCGGAAAATATCGCGCGGTTCTCGCCGGATGCGCAAGCGGGTGAGGTGATTGCGGCGGCAAGGCTTGCGGGCGTTAACGATCTGATCCTGTCGCTACCGGATGGCTACGACACACGGATCGGGACAGGCGGCCGTATTCTGTCGGCCGGCCAGCGGCAGCGACTGGGGCTGGCGCGGGCGCTGTTTCGCGATCCCTTCTTGATCGTGCTCGACGAACCGAATGCCAGCCTCGATGCCGAGGGCGAACAGGCGCTGACGGGCGCGATCGCCGCCATGCGTGAAAAAGGCTCGATCCTTGTCGTCATCGCCCACCGTCCGAATGCGCTGGCTGCAGTGGATCAGACGCTGGTCATATCCGCCGGCCGGCTGGTGGCGTTCGGCCCGCGCGATGAGGTTTTGCGGCGCACCACAGTCCGGGCTGTAGGAGAAAAGGCATGAACGGCAGTGTCACATCGATGTCTCCCGCCGCACCTGCGGCAGAAAAAAGTGCCAGGACCGATAACGAAGGCTCTGGCGCCGCTCCAGATACGTCCGCTCCGGGCACGATGATCCTGGCACCGGCACCGTCCGAAGGCATGCGATCGCCGGCAAGCCGGGCGATCCGGCGGCTGTCGCTTCTGGCCGGCGCCGCGATCGTCCTCATGGTGTTCGGCGCCGGTGGCTGGGCCGCAACGGCGCAATTGTCCGGCGCCGTCATCGGTTCGGGCCGGCTGGTGGTGGAAGACGAGGTGAAGAATGTCCAGCACAAGGAGGGCGGCATCGTCGGCAGGATCCTCGTCCACGAAGGATCGAGCGTCGATGCCGGCGAGGTGCTGGTGACACTCGACGATACGTTGCCACGCGCCAATCTGGCGATTGTCACAGGCCAGATCGGCCAGCTGACTGCCCGCCGTGGCCGGCTGGTGGCCGAGCGGGATGGCAGTGAGGAGATGGCTATGCCGGCCCAGACTGATGCGGGAGATACAGCACTCGCAAAATCGGACGTTGGAGGGGAGGCGGCCGCACAGGGCTATCTTGCCGGCGAAAAGGCTCTGTTCGAAGCCCGCAAGCGCACGATCGAGGGCCAGAAGGCGCAATTGAACGAGCGTATCCGCCAGATCGGCAAGCAGACCGACGGATTGAATGTGCGCCTCGATGCGAAAGTCGAGGAATTGCACTGGGTGGGGCAGGAGCTGACGCGGGTCAAGAACCTGAGTGACCAGGGCCTCGTGCAATTCACCCGTCTTTCCGAATTGCAGCGTTCGCGCGCTGAGCTGGAGGGCGAGCGCGGTCAGCTGATTGCCGATATCGCCCGCGCCAAGACGCAAGTTGCCGAGACCGACGTGCAGATCCTGCAACTCGACGAGGATCGCCGCAGCGAGGTTCTGGAAGAGCTTCGCGACGTGGACAACAAGATCGCCCAGCTTTCCGAGCAGCGCGTTGCTGCGCAGGATCAACTGTCGCGTATCGATATCCGCGCCCCGCAGGCAGGTGTCGTGCATGATCTTACTATTCACACTGTCGGCGGCGTGGTGCCTGCGGGCGAAACCATCATGCAGGTCGTACCGGTGCAGGATGCACTGGTCGCCGAAGCACGCATCCGGCCGCAGGATATCGATCAGGTGGTGCAAGGGCAGAAGGCGGTGCTACGCTTCTCCGCCTTTGACCAGCGCACGACACCGGAACTCGACGGCACAGTCTCGCGAGTCGCGGTCGATCTGACTATCGACCGAGACCGCCAGTCGAGCTGGCCGGACGGATGGTACACGATCCGCGCCACCGTGCCGAAGGCGGAACTTGCGCGTCTTGGGTCGTTGAAGCTGCTGCCCGGAATGCCGGTTGAGCTTTTCCTGCAGACCGGCGAACGCTCAGCACTCTCTTATCTGGTGAAGCCACTGGCCGACCAGATCGCACGGGCAATGCGCGAAGGGTGAGGGTTGCGCTCCTATACCTTGTCGACCTCTCCAAATGCTTGCCCGCGCTCTTCACCATTTCCATCCACACGAGCTCAGTGGACTGGAGAGAGCTTTTTTTGCCTTGCACACGGCGGCAATCCCGGATCGCTGCGACAAACATGAGAAGAGGCGCGGGAGATTGGCATCGCGCGCGCAGTGGCAGCGGCAAGGTCGATTGCCATCGGCAAAAGCTCTTCCTCTCGCGGGACAGGGAGGAGGCTCGGGGCACGAGATTTACCGCGACCCGAGCCAGATTGAAGAAGGGCACGTCCTCTTGCGGGAAGGTCCGCTTCACAGCATCCAGTCGTTGCTCGCCGATGCCGATGCATCATCGAGCGAATAGGCGTGGATATAGTCGATTTTCATCTCCGCGCCGTTTTCCAATCCGTCGGTCGGGTTGCCGGCAGTGCCGCCGACCGCAAGGTTGGTGATCATGTACATCGGCTTGTTCATGTCATCGGGCGTATCGGTCTGGGCTACTGCCACGTCGTCGAAATACCATGTGATATGGTCGGCATCCCAAAGCATGCCATAGGTATGATACCCTTCCGTGTCGGCCACTTTCACCGCCGTGCTGTCGATTACAGTCTCGCCGGTCGCAGCCGATTTGGTCGTGACCTGAACCGTATTGGGGTCCTGCCCCTTCATTTCCACGACATCGATCTCCGGCGGCCACGACCCGTCTTCCGGCAGCAACCAGAAGGCCGGCCATGTGCCGTAATCGGTCGGCATGTCGGCGCGGATCTCGAAGTAGCCGTAGGTCTGCGCGAAGGTCGAATGGGTGGTCAGCATGCCCGACGTGTAGTCATAGCCATTGACGACATCCTTGATGTCGTCGGGCGTCCTGCTGGCTGTGATCGTAAGGATGCCGTCATCGACGGAAAACGGGTTGGCCTCGGCGGTCGGGGCATAGCTCGGGTTGATATACCATTGCTTCTCGCCATTGGTGGTGAGGGTCGCGCCCTTGTCGGGCGCCCAGGAATATTTTGCGTCCCATGTGCCGCTGTCGGTCGTTTCGTCGTAGAGCGACAATCCGTTGAATTCATCGGAAAAGGTCTGTGTGAAGTGCGACCGATCGAGGCCGAGAGAGAATTGGTCGGCCGAAAGGTTGTCCATCGATGTATTGGCGAGCACAAGATTTTCAGCATCCGATAGATGGATCACCGTGTTGGCGCCGTCCTGTACGGACGCCGATTTCACCGCGTCGAAGGAGGTCAATCCAAAGCCGTTCAGCCGGATCGTATCGTCGGAGCCGAAGTCGGTGATGAGGTCGGAGCCGTTGCCGGAGGAAAATACGAACGTGTCGGCACCGCCGCCACCGGTCAGCACATCATTACCGGCGCCGCCATCGATCGTCTGACTGCCCGATCCGCCGGTGATGATATTGTCGAGCCCGTTGCCGAAGGCGAAACGACCGTCGCCGGTGACGCGCAGGTTTTCGATATTGTCCGGCAGCGTATAGCTCATCCAGGTATCGACCGTGTCGATGCCTTGCCCGGAGGCTTCCTCCGCGCGGTTGATTGCGGAATAGAGATAATAGATGTCGTCGCCGGCGCCGCCGGCCATCGTGACATCCACCGAACTGTCGCCGTACATGGCGTCGTTGGCGGCGGTTCCGGCAAGCGCCGGGCCGGCGCCCGTCGCCGAAATCCATGAATTCGAGGTCTCGCTGTAATAAAGCGTATCGCCGACGGCATTCACGACTGTTCTAGCCATGGAAGCACTCCTGTTCTCGGATTTGCCTGCGCTCTCGCCCCCATCGGCCCCGCGCATCAGCGCCGCCTTCGGCCTTACAGATGGGAACCGGCCTCTTCCGCTCCTCCCGCTACCCCTTCGACCGCCCTGTCGAACGGTCAAACTTGCGGTTGCTCCTCATGTTCCAAGGCTAGAGCAGGCATGTGGCAAAGGCGAGACCGGTTGGGAAACTCTATCGGATTTCTGTCCCGCCCTGTGGCACGGTGGTTTACGAATTCGGCGACAGGCGACTGGACAGACTGTGCCGGTTTCGGCCAGACTGTAGGCGAGGAGAGGGAGGTATTTCAGTTGAAACAATGGCTTGGCGAAAATTTTGGCATGTTTCATGCCCCTGAGTGCGGTGCCGCCCGCAATGGATATGTGCCGTTTTGGATGCGCTGGCAGGCGTGTGCTTGAGGCTAAGCCGGGCGGTAGATTTCAGAGGCACGAGATCGCATCTGCGGCTTCGCGGAAGTGGCGTTCCTCTGGAGATACGGGCAAAAGGATGCGTGCAACAGGTCCACGTCACTCTCTTTTTTCCGTGACAACGTCTTCGGGCACGCCTGTGTGGCACATAAGTCAGTCGGGCGGAGGCGCGCCACGCCGTCCAAGGGAAGTCCGAACCATCGGGGACGATGGAATTCGTCCGGATCTGGCAAGATAGAGGGATCGAAATCGTGTTCGCACACCGTAGAACGGAGCGCCGGGAGGCGTCACATTGTAAATTAACGTGCAAGGCAGCTTTCAGCGCCTCTTGCGAGCACTAGATCAAACGACGGCGCCGCTTATGCGCGCGCGGATAAGCTGCGTGGCGTGATGTGCGGCCGCAACCGGGAACAGGACGTCGAGGGAGAAGAGATGTCGGAGAAGACCGTCAACAGCGCAAAGGCCGGAAACGAAACGGCAACCGATGGTGCCGCGAAAGACTGGCAGGCGTTGGCCGAAAAAGAGTTGAAGGCCTCGCCCGAGACGCTCGTCTGGCACACAGCCGAGGGTATCGACGTCAAGCCGCTCTATACCGCAGACGATGTCGAAGGCATCGATCACCTCAACTCCCTGCCGGGCATGAAACCCTTCGTGCGCGGCCCGCGGGCCACAATGTATGCGGGCCGGCCGTGGACGATCCGCCAATATGCCGGCTTCTCCACCGCCGAGGCGTCCAATGCGTTCTATCGGCGCAATCTCGCCGCCGGGCAAAAGGGCCTGTCGGTCGCCTTCGACCTTGCCACCCATCGCGGCTATGACAGTGATCATCCGCGCGTCGAGGGCGATGTCGGCAAGGCAGGCGTGGCGATCGACAGCGTCGAGGACATGAAGATCCTTTTCGACGGCATTCCCCTCAAGGACATGTCCGTGTCGATGACGATGAATGGCGCGGTCATCCCGATCCTCGCCTCCTTCATCGTCGCCGGAGAAGAACAGGGCTGCTCTAAGGCCGAACTTTCCGGCACGATCCAGAACGATATCCTCAAGGAGTTCATGGTCCGGAACACCTATATCTATCCGCCGGAACCTTCGATGCGGATCGTGGCGGACATTATCGAATATACCGCGAAGGACATGCCGCGCTTCAATTCGATCTCGATCTCCGGCTACCATATGCAGGAGGCGGGCGCGACATTGGTGCAGGAACTCGCTTTCACGCTGGCCGACGGACGCGAATATGTGCGTGCGGCGCTGAAGAAGGGGCTGAACGTCGATGATTTCGCCGGCCGCCTGTCCTTCTTCTTCGCCATCGGCATGAATTTCTTCATGGAAGCGGCAAAGCTGCGCGCCGCCCGGCTTCTGTGGTCGCGGATCATGGAGGAGTTCGAGCCGAAAAAGCCGGGCTCGCTGATGCTCAGGACCCATTGCCAGACCTCAGGCGTCTCGCTTCAGGAACAGGACCCCTACAACAACGTCATCCGCACCGCGTACGAGGCCCTGTCGGCGGTGCTTGGCGGCACGCAATCGCTGCACACCAATGCGCTCGACGAGGCGATGGCGCTGCCGACGGATTTTTCAGCCCGCATCGCCCGCAACACGCAGCTGATCCTTCAGCACGAGACGGGCGTCACCAAGGTGGTCGATCCGCTGGCCGGCTCCTACTATGTCGAGAGCCTTACCAATGAGCTTGCCGAGAAGGCATGGTCGCTGATCGAGGAGATCGAAAACATCGGCGGCATGACCAAGGCCGTGGCCGATGGCTTGCCGAAACGGCTGATCGAGGAGGCCGCGACGCTCCGGCAGGCGCGTGTCGACCGTGGCGAGGATGTGATCGTCGGCGTCAACAGGTACCGGCTGGAAAACGAGGACGAGATCGACATTCTGGCGATCGACAATTCCGCGGTGCGACAGGCGCAGGTGGCGCGTCTGGAAGCGGTGCGCCGGCAGCGCGATCCCAAGCGGGTCGAGGAGATGTTGGCAATCCTCTCCGCGGTGGCAAAGACCGGAGATGGCAATCTTCTGGCCGCTGCCGTCGAGGCCGCGCGCGCGCGTGCCACGGTCGGCGAGATTTCCGATGCGATGCGGCAGTCCTTCGGCGATCACGCGGCCGAACCTACTGTTGTCTCGGATATCTACGGCCCTGCTTACGCCGACGATCCGGAATATGTGACGCTGGTCGAGCGCCTGAAACACTACCGCGAAACCAATGGCTTGAAGCCAGGCCAGACGAACGGCAAGCCACGCATCATGGTCGCCAAGCTGGGGCAGGATGGACATGACCGCGGCGCCAAGGTGATCGCGTCGGCCTTCGGCGATATCGGCTTCGACGTGCTTGCCGGCCCGCTGTTCCAGACGCCGGAAGAGGCGGCAGATCTTGCGGTGAGGGAAAAGGTGCAGGTTCTCGGCATGTCGTCGCTTGCCGCCGGTCACCGGACATTGGCGCCGCAGCTTGTCGAGGCGCTGAAAGCGCGCGGTGCCGATAATATCGTCGTCGTGGTCGGCGGCGTCATCCCGCGGCAGGATTACGATTATCTTTTGGAAAAGGGCGTCGCCGCCGTTTTCGGACCGGGCACCAATGTGCTCGAGGCGGCAAACTCGATCGTCGATATTCTGGAGGGTAAGCGGCGCAACGCGTAAGACGCACAAAAGTCGTCACGACCAGATCGTGCAATGCAGCATTAAATGCTGCGTTGCGGCATTGCGTCGCACCAGTGGCCGCACGGCGCTTTTATCGCCGGCACCGGTGGACGATGTAGGAGGCGGGCGGTATGCCAAGTGTCAACATTTCATGTATCCGACACATCGGCTCTCTTTCCCGTCATGCGCATTTCCCCGAATTCCGTTGCCTTCACGGCGCTTTGCGGCGCGCTGATGGCGTTTCCCTCGATGTCGATCGATGTCGGCCTGCCGGCCTTCGACCTGATGGCGGATGCGCTGAAGACCGAACCGGCCACCGTTGCGCTGACGCTCACCACCTTCCTTCTCGGCTTCTCCATTGCCCCGCTTCTATACGGCCCCCTGTCGGATCGTGTCGGCCGCCGGCCGGTGCTGATCGTCGGTTGCGGAATCTATGCGATCACCAGCATATTCTGCATGATGACGGGTTCGATCGAGCGTTTGCTCGCCTGGCGTCTGCTGCAGGGGATGAGCGCCGGTGCAGGTCCGGTGCTTGCGCTGAGCCTGATCCGCGATTGCCACGAGGGCCTCAAGGCCCGCACCCTTCTGTCGTCGGCCGCCGTCTTCCGTACCATCGGTCCGATGCTGGCGCCGTCCGTCGGGGCCCTTTTGATGACCGTTGGCGACTGGCGCTGGATTTATGGCTTCATGGCGGCCGGCAGCTTCGCGCTGTTCTTGACCGTCACCCTGTTTCTGCCGGAAACAGCGCCGAAGCAGAAACAGGATGCGCCGCGGGTGGGCATGATCCGCAGCTTCGGCGAGATCCTGCGTAACCGCACGGCCTTTGGCAACTCGATGGTCCTGGCGCTGAATTTTGGCAGCCACTTTTCGTATGTCGCAGGCTCATCGCTGGTGGTGATCAGTGTTTTCGACGTCTCGCCGCAGGTCTACGCACTGATGTTCGGCATCTGTGGCGCAGGCATCATGGCTGCATCGGCTGTCTCGACCGCGCTCAACAAGCGTGCAGTCGATCCGTTCAAGCTGGTGGTGACGGCCGCCACGGCCTCTGTCGTCTCGATGCTGATCGGCGTGATGCTGAGCATCACCCACCTTCTGACGGTCGAGATCCTCGGCCTGCTTCTCGTCGTCAATGCATTTTCCTTCGGCCTCCTGCAGCCGAATGTCCAGCAGGCGGCGCTGCAGCCGGTGGCGCATGTCGCCGGCGCCGCTTCGGCGCTGATGAACGCGCTGATCATGGGCATGGGCGCGCTCGGCAGCGTCATCGTCAAGTCGCTGGTCGATTTCGGGGCGTTGGCGATGACGGGCACGATGCTGTTCTTCTGCATCCTGACGCTTGCCTGCGTATTCTGGACCAACCGGAAGGCGCCGGGGATCACCCCGGCTGCGGCCGCAGAAGCCTGATCGCGATTGCGGGCGCAGACCGCAATGACGGTTGCAGCCTGCCGGCCGATCGCATAGCACAGGTGGGCTCGTATTAAGACCGGGGAGCCCGCCCTTGACACCCATAACGCCCAAAAACACGCCAGAATTCGAGGATATCGGTCTCGACCCCGATGCCGAAATCGCGATCCGTCAGGACCTCACGCTCGTCGCGCTCGGCAAACGGCCCGCAGACGTGGCACTTCGGGTTGGCCGGCTGCTCGACGTGTCCACAAGAACATGGCGTGCCGACCAGGAAATCGTCATGAAGGGCCGCCGCATCGCCTATGTCGGCGATGCCGGAACCTATCCCGGCGCAGTAGCGCGCCGTGTCCATGAGCCGGATCTTGCGGCAGTGCCGGGCCTCGGCGAAGTGCACAAGCATATCGAAAGCTCGCATCTCACACCGGAATACGAAGCCGCACTCGTCCTGCCGCGCGGCAATACCTGGACCTGCGAGGCGAGCCACGAGTTTTCCAACGTCAATGGTGCAAAAACCCTGGAATTCTGGCTGAAGGCAAGGGCCGCCGGCTCGCCGCTGAAAATCTTCCCGCTGCCCGGTTCCGCCGTGCCGCCGACCGGCTACGAGCACGGCGGCGGGCACCTCGGCTATGACGAGCAGAAGGCTTTCATGTCGCAGAGCCTGATGACAGCCGGCCTCGACGAGGTGATGGATTGGCCGGGCGTCTGGGATGCCACCAACCCGTCCTACGACCGGCTCTGGGGCATGATTAGGGCGACGTTCGAACAGCGGGGCGTCGTCGAGGGCCATGCCGCAGGCATCCGCGACATGCCGACGATCAACGCCTTTGCCGCGGCCGGTCTCGCCTCCGATCACGAGGCATGGACGCCGGAAGAATTCTGGGACAAGCTTACCCATGGTCTCTTCATGGAGCTTCGTCCCCACAGCCTGCCGGAGGTGATCAGGGGCATGATCGACCGTGGCCTTGCCGACTGGTCGCAGATCGCGCTGACGACCGACGACCGTTCCGCTTCCGACACGCTGAAGCTCGGCGCTACCGACCACAATGTGCGGCTCGCCATCGAGGCCGGCCTTTCGCCGGAAATCGCCATCCAGTGCGTCACCATCAACCCGGCCCGTCATATGCGGCTCACCCCCTGGGTCGGCACGATCGCACCGGGTCGTTACGCCGATATCGTGCTGCTCTCCGATGTCGGGAAATTCGAGATCGCCAAGGTCTGGGCCGATGGCAGGCAGGTCTCCGACGGCACGACATATCTGCCCGACGTGCCGAAAATCGACTGGCCTGATTGGGCGACGAAGACCGTCAATATCGGCCGCCCCCTCATTTCGGACGATTTCGTCATCGGGGCCGAGCCCGGCCGCGAGACGATGCAGGCGGCGGTGCTGCGCCCCTTCCACTGGGCGGACGATTTTCTGACCTTCGAACTGCCGGTGCGCGATGGCGCCGTTCAGCGTGATGAGACCCGCAACATCACCAAATTCGCCATTATCGACCGGTTTTCCGGCAAGGCCGCGGTATCGAAAATGTTCTGGCTCGGGTGCGGGCCACGGACGGCCGACACAGCGCTTGCCTGCTCCATGGCGCATGACAAGCACAATATCTGGTGCACCGGATCTTCCGACGAAGCGATGGCGTTGGCGGTCAATGCGGTTGCCGAGATCGATGGGGGCTGGGCGCTTGTGAGCGGCGCCAAGGTTCTCGCCAGCGTTCGCTACGAAGTGGCCGGCCTGATGACCTGCCGGCCGGCGGACGTTCTGCACGAGGAAATGCAGACACTCTACCAAGCGGCCGAGACCATCGACTGGATGTTCGAGCCAAGCTTTCATCCGCGCTGGTCTGCGGGCTTTCCCGAACGGCTTGCCTTTGCGACGCTCACCTGCGCACCGTGGCGCTGGGTTCTCTTGGCGCCGAGTGATTACGCGCCGCAAGGTTTGGTCAACGTGCAGAACGGCAAGGTCCATCCTGTCGTTTTTTAAGTCGGCATATTTAAGTCGGCATGGCCCGGTTGAAATATGATGTGCAGACGATAATGAAGGAGAGGCGATGACCGATATGACTGCTATCACCAATGAGGCCGCACGGGACGCGGGCCATCTGGATCTGTCGCGCCGCTTTGCAGGTTTTGACCGGCTGGAGGAACCGCGCGTCGTGATCGACGAGGCGGTGCTGGATGCCAACATCGCCGCAATGGCGAAGCTCGCGGCCGATGCCGGCGTAGAGCTTCGTCCGCATGCCAAGACCCATAAGAGCATCGGCATTGCAACACTGCAGAAACTTCATGGCGCGACCGGCTTCACGGTCGCGCGGCCTTATGAGGCGAAGATGCTGCTTGATAAGGGGCTCGGACCGGTCACGATCGCCTATCCGCTGATCGCGCCGCAAACGATAGCAACCCTGCTTGCGGCTACGGACAATGCGGCCGATCTGCGCTTCATCGCCGACAGTGCCGAGACAGTAGCCGCGCTGGCCGAAGGCGCGCGGATCGCGGCGCGCAAAGCCAATGTCATGATCAAGGTCGATGTCGGCCTGCACCGCTGCGGTGTCGACCCTGCCGGCGATCTCGGTGTCACGCTTGCAGCTGCGATAGACGCTGATCCGCAACTGGTCTTTGCCGGGCTGCTCTCGCATGCGGGGCATGCCTATGGCGCGGGGACGCCGGAGATGATCCGGGCGATCGCCGGCACGGAGCTTCAGATCATGGCGTCGTTGCGCACCCGCATCGAGCGCCATGGTATCGAGGTGCATTCCGTTTCGATCGGCAGCACGCCAAGCGTTATCTGCCATGCCGGTTTCGACGGGGTAACGGAGATCCGGCCGGGCAATTATGCGTTCTACGACCTGACCGCCGTGCGTCTCGGGCTTGTCTCGCGCAATCATCTGGCGCTCGGCATTGCCGCGCGGATCGTAGCCGTCAACGATCACTATGCGGTCGCCAATGTCGGATCGAAAACCCTGACCTCGGATCTCGGTGCACATGGCACGTCGGCGACCACATCCTTCGGCGAGGCATGGCTGCCGCAGGCAGATGCACCGCTTGCCGTCGTGAAGCTCTCGGAGGAACATGCGTTCCTGACTTACGGCGAAAACCGCCCGGTGGTCGGCACGCCGGTGCTGATCCTGCCCAACCATTCCTGCCCGGTCGCCAATCTCTCCGGCGGGATGCTGCTTCTCGAAAAGGACGGAAAGGGCCGGCGCGAACTGGCCGTCGAGGGGTTCGTCGGCAATTTCAGATAGGATAGTCGAAACTTACCAATGCACGGCAATCGCGTCGTCGTGGAGCGCGCAGAATTCGGCGGCGACATCGGAGGCGATCGAGGCGACCAGCGGCGAAAGCCTGGAGGACGGGTTTTCCAGATAGACGGCGAAGTAATCCGTTGCCGGAAAGCTGTGTTTGACGTCGAGGACTTTCAGCGTGCCCTGCCGCAGCTCGTTCTGGATGACGATCGGCGGCAGCACGGAGATACCGATTCCAGCCGAGATCATGCTGATCGTCGTTGCCAGCGAGTTGGAGTAATGGACGACGTTTTCCTCGAATGCATTCTGCGGCATATAATCGACCATCCGCTTGTGCGCCCTCGTGCCGATTTCATAGGAAATGATCGGATGCAGCATCAGGTCCGCTATGGTGAGCGGCCCCTCGTTGGTGGGGAAGTCCTTTGCCGCGATCCAGAACATGCCGAGCGTACAGAGATCGACAATACGGTATTTCTCGATTTGCGGGCCGGGAAACCCGAAGACGACGTCGAGTTCGCGCCGCTCCAGCTTTGCCGTGATGATCTGCGAGGCTTCCGTCGTCACCGAGAGCCGTACTCTGGGAAAGCGCTGCCGCAGCTTTGCCATCAGGCCGGGCAGAATGATCAGCGCCATGCTCGGCACGATGCCGATCCTGACCAGGCCCTCGACGGTTTCCGGTGGTGTGATATCGCTGACGAGGCGGTTGTAGCGGGCGACGATATCGCGAGCGCCGTCGACGAAGGAGCGTCCCTCGGTCGTCAGGCGCACGTCTCGGGTATCGCGCTCGAAAAGGCGGATACCGAGTTCCTGTTCCATCGCCGAGATGCGGCTGGAAATTGCAGCCGGCGTGATGTTCATCCGATCAGCCGTCATGCGGAAGTTTCTAAGCTCGGAGAGCCAGACGACGGTTTCGAGAAAACGAATGTTCACTGCCGATCACACCCCCGCGGTTCCGGTCGACCAACGCGCCCGCCTGGCTACCGCCGCAACGCGCTCGAATTGCAAAGACCAAATGCGTTACCGCAGGGAAGTTCCCCTGTGAAGGGATTATCGCAACGATGGCGGGTGCGGCAACTATGGCCACGCTCGCCAAGAAGCTCGAAAAAGGGGCATTTCCCCTGTCGTCCTTCGATCGCTTTCCCATTGGCAATGGACGGAGGTGGTACACATCCGGTCCAACGACTAAATCTTGTCGGCCGTTCAGATTTTCTGTCTGCCGTCTGGCAGAATTTTACAGAGATAGCGGGCAGGGATCGGCGATATCGATGCAATGAGTTTTTCAACCGGATGAATTCGCACGTGTTTCCTGGAATATTTTGTCCGCGGACCGCATGATCGGGCCATGACGCATGCACATGCCGGGCGCGATATTCTTCGTTCTCTCGGTGCTTCCGGTTGCATTGCCGGCGTCGTATCGAAGAATTGCCCTTGAGCTCGTCCGTGGCGTCGATAGCATAGCATCATGAAAATCAATTCACATGCGCTTTGCGGGGTAATCCGATGACCGTCAACTATATGCTTCTGACCGGCGCCAGCCGGGGTATCGGCCATGCCACCGTCAAGCTCTTCATGGAACATGGCTGGCGCATCCTCACCGTGTCCCGGCAGCCGTTTTCCGAGGAATGCCGCTGGCCTTCGGCGCGTGAGAGCCATATCCAGGCGGATCTTGAGGATCTATCCTCGATCGAGGCGCTGGCTGCGGATGTCCGCAGCCGGTTGCCGGAAGGCAAACTTGCCGCGCTCGTCAACAATGCCGGTATCTCACCCAAGGGGCCGGGCGGATCACGCCTCGGCGTCGGAGACACGGATGCGGCGACATGGACACGCGTGCTGAACGTCAACCTTATTTCGACGGCGCTGATCGCACGCGCGATGCTGCCGGAACTGAAGGCGGCGCGGGGCTC
>JAPWKC010000002.1:620000-623252 GCA_028283725.1 Neorhizobium sp.
GGACGTGATACGCTGCGAAAAGCCGTGGGGAGCTGCGAATAAGCTTTGATCCATGGATCTCCGAATGGGGCAACCCACCTTAAATACTTGGAAAATTTAAGTCGTGCTTGAGCTTGGATGGGACGGTGTCGGTACGGCTTAGGTTTCCAAGTATTGTGATAAGGTATCTTGTCTTCGAATACATAGGGACAAGAAGCGAACTCGGGGAACTGAAACATCTAAGTACCCGAAGGAAAGGACATCAACCGAGACTCCGCAAGTAGTGGCGAGCGAACGCGGACCAGGCCAGTGGCAATGAGGAATAAAGCTGAACAGGATGGAAAGCCTGGCAAGAATGGGTGATAGCCCCGTAAGCGTAGAACACTCATTGTCCTTGAGTAGGGCGGGACACGTGAAATCCTGTCTGAACATGGGGAGACCACTCTCCAAGCCTAAGTACTCGTGCATGACCGATAGCGAACAAGTACCGTGAGGGAAAGGTGAAAAGCACCCCGACAAGGGGAGTGAAATAGAACCTGAAACCGGATGCCTACAAGCAGTCGGAGGGCGCAAGCCTGACGGCGTACCTTTTGTATAATGGGTCAACGACTTAGTGTAACTAGCAAGCTTAAGCCGGTAGGTGTAGGCGCAGCGAAAGCGAGTCTGAACAGGGCGTTCAGTTAGTTGCATTAGACCCGAAACCGAGTGATCTAGCCATGAGCAGGCTGAAGGTTGGGTAACACCAACTGGAGGGCCGAACCCGCATCTGTTGCAATAGATTGGGATGACTTGTGGCTAGGGGTGAAAGGCCAATCAAACTCGGAGATAGCTGGTTCTCCGCGAAATCTATTTAGGTAGAGCGTCGATCGAATACCCCGGGGGGTAGAGCACTGGATGGGCTATGGGGACTCACCGTCTTACTGATCCTAACCAAACTCCGAATACCCGGGAGTACTAATCGGCAGACACACGGCGGGTGCTAACGTCCGTCGTGAAGAGGGCAACAACCCTGACCTCCAGCTAAGGTCCCCAAGTCATGGCTAAGTGGGAAAGGATGTGAGGATCCCAAAACAACCAGGATGTTGGCTTAGAAGCAGCCATCATTTAAAGAAAGCGTAACAGCTCACTGGTCTAAATAAGGGTCTTTGCGCCGAAAATGTAACGGGGCTAAAGCCATGCACCGAAGCTGAGGATGTACACGCAAGTGTACGTGGTAGCGGAGCGTTCCGTAAGTCTGTGAAGGGGTATCCGTGAGGAGCCCTGGAGATATCGGAAGTGCGAATGTTGACATGAGTAACGACAAAGGGGGTGAGAGACCCCCTCGCCGAAAGACCAAGGGTTCCTGCTTAAAGTTAATCTGAGCAGGGTTAGCCGGCCCCTAAGGCGAGGCAGAAATGCGTAGTCGATGGGAACCACGTTAATATTCGTGGGCCTGGTGGTAGTGACGGATCACGTAGCTTGTATCTTCTTATTGGATTGAAGGTGCAGGGAAGTGGTTCCAGGAAATAGCTCCACCGTATAGACCGTACCCGAAACCGACACAGGTGGTCAGGTAGAGTATACCAAGGCGCTTGAGAGAACTATGTTGAAGGAACTCGGCAAATTGCACGCGTAACTTCGGAAGAAGCGTGACCCTCTTTTACGCAAGTAGATGAGGGTGGCACAGACCAGGGGGTAGCGACTGTTTATCAAAAACACAGGGCTCTGCGAAGTCGAAAGACGACGTATAGGGTCTGACGCCTGCCCGGTGCTGGAAGGTTAAAGGGAGAGGTGCAAGCTTTGAACTGAAGCCCCAGTAAACGGCGGCCGTAACTATAACGGTCCTAAGGTAGCGAAATTCCTTGTCGGGTAAGTTCCGACCTGCACGAATGGCGTAACGACTTCCCCGCTGTCTCCAACATCGACTCAGTGAAATTGAATTCCCCGTGAAGATGCGGGGTTCCTGCGGTTAGACGGAAAGACCCCGTGCACCTTTACTATAGCTTTACACTGGCATTCGTGTCGGCATGTGTAGGATAGGTGGTAGGCTTTGAAGCGGGGACGCCAGTCTTCGTGGAGCCATCCTTGAAATACCACCCTTATCGTCATGGATGTCTAACCGCGGTCCGTCATCCGGATCCGGGACAGTGTATGGTGGGTAGTTTGACTGGGGCGGTCGCCTCCGAAAGAGTAACGGAGGCGCGCGATGGTGGGCTCAGACCGGTCGGAAATCGGTCGTCGAGTGCAATGGCATAAGCCCGCCTGACTGCGAGACTGACAAGTCGAGCAGAGACGAAAGTCGGTCATAGTGATCCGGTGGTCCCGCGTGGAAGGGCCATCGCTCAACGGATAAAAGGTACGCCGGGGATAACAGGCTGATGACCCCCAAGAGTCCATATCGACGGGGTTGTTTGGCACCTCGATGTCGGCTCATCGCATCCTGGGGCTGGAGCAGGTCCCAAGGGTTTGGCTGTTCGCCAATTAAAGCGGTACGTGAGCTGGGTTCAGAACGTCGTGAGACAGTTCGGTCCCTATCTGCCGTGGGTGTAGGAATATTGACAGGATCTGTCCCTAGTACGAGAGGACCGGGATGGACATATCTCTGGTGGACCTGTTGTCGTGCCAACGGCATAGCAGGGTAGCTATATATGGAAGGGATAACCGCTGAAGGCATCTAAGCGGGAAACCCACCTGAAAACGAGTATTCCCTATCAGGGCCGTGGTAGACGACCACGTTGATAGGAGGCGTGTGGACGTGCAGCAATGCATGAAGCTTAGCCTTACTAATAGCCCGATCGACTTCATCGTTCCCATTGACAATGCTCATCGACACAGTCGATGAGCCATCGTCTTGTCCTGACGCTGTCGTGGCCTTCGGCCACTAAGCTGCGGACGGCCCGCCAGACGACTGGCGACGGCCGCTGGCCTGTATGGGTGCCAAACGCGCCCGACACGCCGACAAGATACAAAGACGTGTTCAAAAACAAACGAAGCAAGCGCTTCACCAGCTTCTCGACATATTGCCTTTAGATGACCTGGTGGTCATTGCGGGGTGGCTGCACCCGTTCCCTTTCCGAACACGGCCGTGAAACACCCCTGCGCCAATGGTACTCCGTCTCAAGACGCGGGAGAGTAGGTCGCTGCCAGGTCTTCTAAACGCAATCCAAATCTTCTCGAAAACAAATACAAAAAAACACCCAAACCAAAACAATAACGCGGGGTGGAGCAGCCCGGTAGCTCGTCAGGCTCATAACCTGAAGGCCGCAGGTTCAAATCCTGCCCCCGCAACCAAAA
>JAPWKC010000003.1 GCA_028283725.1 Neorhizobium sp.
TGCAGGCCGGTTTCAGGGATAGACGGCAGCGGCTTTCGGCTGGTGGCCGGTTTGGTCTTTCACCTCGGACACCAGCATAACCTTGCTGCGGTTGCGGCCCGCACCTTTGGCGTCGTAGAGCAGCTTGTCGGCCTGCCTGTAGAAATCAGCGAAGCCGACATCCGCATTTCCCGACATATCCGTCAGGCCCATGCTGGCGGTGACAGGATTTGCAAGCCCGGGAACGGCATTTGCAATGGCTGCAGGTATGGCCTGACGGCGGCGTTCGGCACGCAACTGGGCGTCCTCACCGCGGATGAGCAAGATGAATTCCTCGCCACCAAAACGAAAGGCCTGGATCTGCGGATCGCCCTGCAAGGCTTCTGCGACCGCCTTCAGGACGGCATCGCCCAGATCATGGCCGTGAACATCATTGATCGTCTTGAAATGATCGAGATCGAGCACGGCAAGCGCCCGGTACCCCTCGGCGCGATGGGTTTCGAAATTCTGCTCCATCGCCCGGCGATTGAAGAGCCCGGTCAATGCGTCGCGCTCGGCGAGCTGCTTGAGGCCCTCGGCCTCGAAGCGGGCCTGATCCCGCTGGCGCCTGATCGCCATGAAACGATCCGCCACACCAAGGGTGGTGAACAGCACTTCGCAGACGCAACCGACATAAAACAGCAGCATGGCATCATTGCTCTCCAGCCACGGGAGGACGCCCGTGACGAGCCTTATCAGGCCGGCGAGGATCACCGGTATGTAGCCGACTGCCTGAAACTTGGCCGCGCGGCTCTTTCGGCGCAACGCATCCGCCACCGAAAGGACGAAGACGCCGAGGATCGGAGCGAAGGCCGCCGTGTAAAGCGTCGACTGTACCGGGCGGGCAACGAACGGAAATGCCGCATGAAGCAGGCTGAGGGTTACAGCCGCTACGGCCGAGTAACGCAAGGCGCGGCGCAGCAGGGGATGAAGGCGGTCCTGTTCGATGAAGGTTGCGGTGAACATGGCGCCTGAAGCCACCGTCGCTCCGAAGATCAATGTGGTCATCCAGCTCAAGATCATGGCCGGTGGATCAAACAGGATGACCGCAAGCCCCGATGAGGTCAGGATGGTCAGGAGCAGCGAAATCGTCAGTGCGGAATGCCACAGCACGAATGGCTCGCGCAGGATCCGATAGAAGGCGGCATTGAAAAGGAGTGGCATGCTCAACATGCCGGCAAGGACTGCCAGAATGACAAGCGAGCCGAGGAAGCCCCCCTCAAGGGGAAGGTCGGAAGGGGCGAGAAAGGCCCTTTCGAGCGTCATCCTGTGGCTCGGCAGGTCGAAGGCGACGATCACCTCGCGGGAGGCATCGGTCAACGCCGGTAGCGGGACCTTGAAATATCCGCCTTGCAAGGCGCTTTGCAGATCGCTTGCGGCCACGGAGGCCTGGCGTTTCTGGCCGTTCCGGTCGATGACCAGAAGATGGACGGCCTCAAGTGCGCTTCGTCTGGAAAAGAGATAATGCGGAAGGGGTTTGCCGGCGTCTATGTCGAAACGCAGAAAAGACCGCTCGCCTTCCAGCGAATAGTTTGCGTCCGCGCAGATCCAGCGCTCCGGCGCGCGTGCGACCGCGACGATATCCTCCGACAGGTTGCCGGTCGCGCGGCAGGTGCTGCGGACCTCCTCGGCACCCGCTGCACGGCTTGCGCCCGCCGGCAGGCATGCCAGCATCAGCAGGCTCAAAATGAGGGCGCCAAGCGCTGTTCGAGGGGCGTTCCAGACCATGGGGCAAAGCTAAGGGGCAAGTATTGCCATGCGGTTACAACCCTCGCTTCAATTTGTACGGACCTGTAGATCATGGCCTTCTGATGGATGCATCCGCTTGTCTGCCAAAGGGCGGAGAAGCCGCTGGCCGTGGCCGCCGGACCTGTGGCATAAGGGCAGTTCGTTCGAGATGCAAAATCCGCAGACACTATCCCAGACAGTATTCAAGGAGTGCCCATGTCGCAGCGTCAGGCCGGTCTCAGCGCCCTGTTCGACGGGCAAGAGGCCAAGAACCCGCGTGATGTGCTGGCCAGGGTCTATGGCTACAATGCGTTCCGTGGCAAGCAGGAAGCCGTCGTCAGCCATGTGGTCTCCGGCGGCGATGCGGTCGTGCTGTTTCCCACAGGTGCCGGAAAATCATTGTGCTTTCAGGTCCCTGCGCTCTGCCGGGATGGGGTCGGCATCGTCGTATCGCCGCTGATCGCGCTGATGCGCGACCAGGTGGAGGCGCTGAAGCAGCTCGGCGTCAGTGCTGCGGCGCTCAACTCTTCCCTGTCGCGCGAGGGTTTTGACGAGATCAGGGCCGGGCTTGCCGCCGGCACGCTGGACCTTCTCTATGTGACGCCGGAACGGATCGTGACGCCCGGTTTTCGGCAATTGATCGGCAATGTGAAAATCTCGCTGTTTGCCATAGACGAGGCCCATTGCGTGTCGCAATGGGGGCATGATTTTCGCCCGGAATATCGCCAGCTCGGCGAGTTGGCCGAACTGTTTCCCGGCGTGCCGCGGATTGCGCTGACGGCAACCGCCGATCCGCATACGCGCGAAGACATTATCGAACGGCTGGGGCTTTCCGGCGCCGAGGTGTTTACCACCTCCTTCGACCGGCCGAACATCGCTTACGAAATCGTCGAGCGCGACCAGCCCCGCCAGCAGCTCTTGCGCTTCCTGTCGCGCCACAAGGGGGAAAGCGGCATCGTCTACTGCCTGTCGCGCGCCAAGGTGGAGGAAACAGCCGAATGGCTGGAGCAGCAGGGCATTCGCTCGCTGCCCTATCATGCCGGTATGGAACGCCAGATCCGCGACCGCAACCAGGATGCTTTTCTGAAGGAAGAGGATCTCTGCCTCGTCGCCACCGTTGCCTTCGGCATGGGGATCGACAAGCCCGACGTGCGCTATGTGGCGCATCTCGACCTGCCGGGCTCGGTCGAGGCCTATTATCAGGAGACGGGGCGCGCCGGCCGCGACGGCCTGCCGTCGGATGTCTGGATGGCCTATGGCATGGCCGATGTCATCCAGCGCGGGCGGATGATCGATGGTGGCGGATCGAGCGATGATATCAAGCGTGTCGAGCGCTCCAAGCTCAATGCGCTGCTTGCCATCTGCGAGACGGCCGGTTGCCGCAGGCAGGCGATCCTGGCGCATTTCGGCGAGGCGCATGCGGGACGCTGCGGCAATTGCGATACGTGCCTCAAGCCGGTGGAGACCTGGGACGGAACCGAGGCGGCGATCAAGGCGCTGGCGGCGATCTATCGGACCGGCGAACGCTTCGGCACCGGCCATGTCATCGACGTCCTGATGGGGCACGACAACGACAAGACCCGGCGCTTCGGCCATGCGGACATGCCGGTCTTCGGTGCCGGCAAGGATCTGCCGGCCAAGACATGGCAATCGGTCTACCGTCAGCTTCTCGCCGCCGGCCTTGTGGCTGTGGATCATGAAGCCTTCGGGGCGCTGAAGCTTGGACCCGACGCCCGCTCGGTGTTTCGCCACGAACGCGAGGTGCGGTTCCGCAAGGACAGGCCGACGACGGGCAAGGCCGCGCGCAGCTCCTCGCAGCGGTCGACCCATGCCAGGGCCGAGCTTTCCGGTCGCGACGGCGAGCTTTTCGAGGCGCTGCGCCGCAAGCGGATGGAGATCGCCAAGGATCTTTCCGTGCCGCCCTATGTGGTGTTTGCCGATACGGTTCTGATCGCCTTCGCCACCGAGCGGCCTCTCGACCACGATGCGCTGATCAATATTTCCGGCGTCGGACAGTCGAAGCTGGAGCGCTATGGCGACGCATTTCTGGAAGTCATCAACGCGTTCGATTGATGGCAGGTGTCCTTGTTGCACTGCAGCAAGAACCGCGCAGCAGCCATGCATTTCCGTCTATTGGCGTTTTCCTGTGCAGTTTGTAAACGGTAACACTCTGGACCTATGCACAAACGGAACGACCGATGGAAAGCAGCCCCGCGCCGAATGGCGAACTGACGCTTCGTACCCTGGCCATGCCCGGCCGATGCCAATCCCGCCGGCGATATCTTCGGCGGCTGGGTGATGTGGCAGATGGACCTTGCGGCCTTCGTGCGTGCCAATGACGTGGTGAAGGGGCGTACCGTCACGGTCGCGGTGCAGGAAATCGTCTTCAAGAAGCCGGTCAAGATCGGCGATACGCTCTGCGTCTACACCACGATCGAGAGGATCGGCCGCACCTCCGTCACGCTCGGGCTTGAGGCCTGGACGCGTCGCGACGACCAGACACTGCGTGAGAAGGTGACAGAGGCGCGGTTCACCATGGTGGCGGTCGATGCCGACGGCAAGCCGCGGCCGATCGCACCTGCTGCCCTGCCGGCAGAGGCGGGTGCGTGATCAGGATGACAACAGGCGGATCTTCGATGTCTGCCCGTGTCGCACCCTGACGAAGGCGTGTAACCTTTCGTCCACCATGCTCCGGCGTCCACAGCATCTGCGAACATCTGATTGAATTGGCGTGATGAGATCCTCGGGATAAGCCCGATGACGACGGCATCCGATGGTGTCGATTTTTTTCTCAAGGGGACGGGCGGACCTTTCGAGGTCCGTCCGTTTTGCGTTCCGGGGCTTGTCGCCGCGTCGGCTCTCTCAGAGCGCGTGATAGGCGCGGTTGAAATAGATCAGGCTGGCGCCTTCGCTACGCTCTTTCAGCGCCACGACATCACAGACGAGAATGTCGTGGCTGCCGCTGACAAAGATGTCGCGGATGCGGCAATCGAAGGATTCCAGTGCGCCTTCGAGAACCGGGCTTTTCGTTTCGAGCATCGACCAAGAGGCTGCGGCGAAGCGTTCGTCGACCGGCGTCTTGCCGCCGAAAAGCTGCGATAGCGTGCGGTGCTGATCGCTGGTGACGTTGACGCAAAGCACGCGGTTGGTCGTCACCGGCTGATAGGCCGAGGAATTGCGGTTGATACAGACAAGCAGGCTCGGCGGCGTGTCGCTGACGCTGCAGACGGCCGTTGCGGCAAAACCGGCGCGCCCGCCCTGGTCCATCGGTGGTGACGATGCTGACGGCTGCGCCAAGGCGCGACATGGCATTGCGGAAACCGATGCGAAACTCCTCGCTGACGGCTGTCACCGTCGTTTCGGGCGAAGGGGGCGAAGTGTTTTCCGCATCTGTCTTGCTCATCTCGATCTGCTCCAGGCTGTTCATCGCATGTTGGTGATCCGGACGGAGACGTCTCGACGTCCGGCCGAAGGGCAGGCCAACATAGGATAGAAGTTTCCGTGCTGCATCATGAATATTGCAGTGCCGACGCGTTGAGCTTCACGAACCGGAGGGGCGGAAATCAGCGGTCACCACATGGCGATTGCCGGGATAGGTCATCGTCACGCGGGTGACAGGGCCGGACCCATTCCAGGTACGCCGCTCGATGACGAGGCAGGCATCCTTGGGCGTGAGTTCTAGAAGCCTGTGTTCCCTGCGATCGGCCGGCACGGCCTGGATCCGATGCTGCGCCGTCGTCCAGGGTATGAGCGAGGAGAGCCAGGGGCCGGGGGCGATGGCGATGAAATCGACATCCGCGGCCTGCGGTACCGTCTCAAGATTGATCAGCCGCTCTTCAAGACAGAAGGGTTTTCCGCCGGCGAGATGAAGGCCGGTGATCGCGAGGACGTCACCGGCGCTTGCATCCGCCAGCCATGCAAGATCGTCGCCTGATGCGCGGCGGCGCGAAAGCGACAGCCGTTCGTAACCGTATTCGAGGTTGAGCGATCGCACCTCGTCGCCGATATCGTGGATTTCAAGGACCGCCGACTGCGCCTTGGGTTGCGCGACGAAACTGCCGAGCCGCTTGCGGCGCTCGATCAGCCCGCCTTGCACGAGCTGGCCCATGACCTTGTTGACCGTCATGCGCGAGACGCCGTAATGGGCTGCCAGATCCACCTCGAAGGGCAGGGGATGGCCCGGCGGCCATGCGCCCGAGACGATCTTATCCTCGATATCGGCCAATATCCTGCGGTGAAGCGTCTGGTCGCTGGCGATCGTCGTTTTCCCTGTTGCTCGCGGAATGCCTCTGTCCGGGTGGTCATCGACGTCTATAGAAGCGTGCCGCCGCGTCAATCGGCAAGCAGGCGCTGCATGGTGGCGACAAAGCGTGCCCGGACAGGGTCACGCGCGTCATGCCGGCCATTCGCGACCTTCCTGTCGCCTTGCGCCCAGACGGTATCGACGGCGATATCGCTGCCGAATATCCAGTTGTCGAGGACATCGTCGCCCCCAAGATAGGGGGCACGGCTCACGTCCAGCGAGACGATGTCGGCTGATGCGCCGATGACAAGCCCGGTTTTGCTGGCAAGGGCTGCGCCGGCGCCATCGACTGCGGCATCGAAGAGGCGCCGCCCGGTCGAGCCGTTCGGTCTGGCGATGACATTGCGGGCGCGGTGAGCGAGACGCTGCGAATATTCGAGCTGGCGCAATTCGCCCGGTAGCGAGATCAGCACGTTGGAATCGGAGCCGACCCCGAACCGGCCGCCTTTTTCGAGGAAATCGGCGGCCGCAAACGTGCCGTCGCCGAGATTGGCCTCGGTGATCGGGCAGAGGCCGGCGATCGCGCCGCTTTTGGCCATGCCGGTCACTTCGCTTTCCGTCAGGTGGGTGGCGTGGATGAGGCACCACCGATCATCGACGGGGGCGTTTGCGATGAGCCATTCGACCGGGCGGGCGCCGGAAAAGGCGATGCTGTCTTCGACTTCCTTCATCTGTTCGGCGACATGGATATGGATCGGCCCACCATCGGCCAGCGGCAGGATGGCGTTGAGCTCCTCCGATGTGACGGCGCGCAGGCTGTGCGGCGCGATGCCGATCTGCATGCCGGGGAGGTTGCGCTTGATGCCGCGGGCGCCTTCCATCAACAGGCCAAAGCTTTCGACCGAGTTGATGAAGCGGCGCTGGCCATCGATCGGCGGCTGACCGCCGAAACCGGAATGGGCGTAGAAGACCGGCAGCAGCGTCAGGCCGATCCCCGTCTCTACGCTCGCCGCGGCAATGCGTTCGGCATGTTCGGCGATATTGGCGTAAGGCGTGCCGTCACGGTCGTGATGCAGGTAGTGGAATTCGCCGACGCGGGCAAAACCCTGCTCCAGCATCTCGACATAGAGCTGGGCCGCGACCGCCTCGATATCGTCGGGCGTCATCTTCAAGGCAAAGCGGTACATCAGGGTGCGCCAGCTCCAGAAGCTGTCGCTTGCCGGGCCGCGCAATTCGGTGAGACCGGCCATGGCGCGCTGGAAGGCGTGGCTGTGGAGATTGCCCATGGCGGGAACGAGCACCGCGTGTCGCTCGTCGGATGCGCTGGCTGCAACGCCGGTCTCGACGGCGGAAATCACGCCATCGGTGATGGTCAGGCGGATATCGGTGGCCCAGCCAGCGGGCAGGAGGGCGGACGCGGCGTGCAGCACCATTGTGGCCGGTTTCATCGGGCCGCTCGTCGTCTGGGGCGATGTCGGTGGGCTCTGTTTCGTCATCGTCAACCGTTCTCCTCTTGCGGCATCGTGTGGCCGGGCCGATCATAGGGGTCGAAACCGGTCCCGAAAAATGCTCTTGTCACCTTGAGAATATGTATATACATTTTTCGACATAACGAAAGTCGCAATCAAAGCGCGGGACCGAAAACTTGGGCGATCATTCCATGTCTCAGCCGCAATCCGTGGGCGCTTCCGCCTCTGCCGTCACCCTCTGGACGAATGCCCGGCTGGCAACACTTGCCGAGGGGTCGGCCAAGGGAGAGAACGGGCTTGGTGCCATCGAGAAGGGCGCAATCGCTGCCCGTGACGGCGTCATCGTCTATGTCGGGCCCGAGGCCGATCTGCCTTCAGATCTCAAGACGCATGCCGTGATCGTCGATTGCGGCAACCGCTGGATCACGCCGTCGCTGGTCGATTGCCATACGCATCTCGTCTTTGGCGGTGACCGGGCGATGGAATTCGAGATGCGGCTTGCGGGTGCCACCTATGAAGAGGTGGCGCGGGCTGGGGGCGGTATCGTCTCCTCGGTGAAAGCCACCAACGGGCTTTCGGTGGAAGGCCTCGTTACGGCGACGCTTCCGCGTCTCGATACGCTGCTTGCCGAGGGGGTCTCGACCATCGAGATCAAGTCCGGCTACGGCCTCTCCATCGAGGGCGAACTCAACATGCTGCGCGCCGCCCGCGCGCTCGAAAAGCTGCGGCCCGTGCGCATCGTCACCACCTATCTCGCCGCGCATGCGACGCCGGTGGAATACAAGGGGCGCAATGCCGATTATATCGCCGACGTCGTTCTGCCGGGCATGGACCGGGGTCATGCGGAAGGGCTGATCGATGCGGTCGACGGGTTCTGCGAGGGCATCGCCTTTTCCGTCGAGGAGATGCGGGTGGTCTTCGATCATGCGCAAAAACTCGGGCTGCCGGTGAAACTGCATGCCGAACAGCTTTCCGATCTCGGCGGCGCGAAAATGGCGGCCTCCTATGGCGCGCTTTCGGCCGATCATGTCGAGTATCTCGATGCCGAAGGCGCGCAGGCCATGGCGAAGGCAGGCACGGTTGCCGTTTTGCTTCCCGGCGCCTTCTACGCGATCAACGAGACGCAGAAACCGCCGGTCAAGGCGCTGCGCGATGCCGGCACCCATATCGCCATTGCCACCGACTGCAATCCCGGCACATCGCCGCTCACCTCGCTGCTTTTGACCATGAACATGGCCGCGACGCTGTTTCGCCTCACCGTCGACGAATGCCTTGCCGGCGCCACCAGCGAGGCGGCGCGGGCGCTCGGTTTGCTCGATCAGGTCGGCACGCTGGAGGTCGGCAAATCGGCGGATATCGCCATCTGGACCATCGAGCGGCCGGCGGAGCTTGTCTACCGCATCGGCTTCAATCCCCTCCATTCCCGTATCTTCAAGGGTCAGCAGGTAACCGCATGACGATCACTCTTTATCCGGGCAATGTGCCGCTCAAGGATCTCGCCGAGATCTACTGGACCATCGGTTCGGCCAAGCTCGATCCGTCCTTCGATGCCGGCATCCTCAAGGCTGCCGCCCGTATCGCCGAGATCGCGGCCGGCAATGCGCCGGTCTATGGTATCAATACCGGCTTCGGTAAACTCGCCTCGATCAAGATCGATGCGGCCGATCTCGCCACGCTGCAGCGCAATCTCATCCTGTCGCATTGCTGCGGGCTTGGCGCACCCCTGCCAGAAAACGTCGTGCGGCTGATCATGGCGCTGAAGCTGATTTCGCTTGGCCGTGGCGCATCCGGCGTGCGGCTCGATCTCATCCGGCTGATCGAAAATATGCTGCAAAAGGGCGTCATTCCCGTCATCCCGGAAAAGGGTTCGGTCGGTGCATCCGGCGATCTGGCGCCGCTTGCGCATATGGCGGCGACGATGATGGGCGAGGGCGAGGCCTTTTTCGGCGGTGTTCGCATGGCGTCGAGCGAGGCGCTCTCCAAGGCCGGTCTCACGCCTGTCGTGCTCGCCGCCAAGGAAGGGCTGGCGCTGATCAACGGCACCCAGACCTCGACGGCGTTGGCGCTGGCAGGCCTGTTCCGGGCTCATCGTGCGGCGCAGACGGCGCTCGTCACCGGCGCGCTGTCGACGGATGCGGCGATGGGGTCTTCCGCGCCCTTCCATCCCGATATCCATACGCTGCGCGGCCATAAGGGCCAGATCGATGCGGGTGCGGCGCTGCGTGCGCTGCTGTCCGGTTCGGAAATCCGCGAGAGCCATATCGAAGGCGACGAACGGGTGCAGGACCCCTATTGCATCCGCTGCCAGCCGCAGGTGGATGGCGCGTGCCTTGATCTTCTGCGGCAGGTGGCCCGCACGCTGGAAATCGAAGCCAATGCCGTCACCGACAATCCGCTGGTGCTCTCCGACAATGAAGTGGTGTCTGGCGGTAATTTCCATGCGGAACCCGTCGCCTTCGCCGCCGACCAGACGGCGCTTGCGATCTGCGAGATCGGTGCGATTGCGCAGCGGCGTATCGCGCTTCTGGTCGATCCGGCGCTCTCCTATGGCCTGCCGGCGTTTCTGTCGAAGAAGCCGGGGCTGAATTCCGGATTGATGATCGCGGAAGTCACGTCTGCGGCGCTGATGAGCGAGAACAAGCAGATGTCGCATCCGGCATCGGTCGATTCGACGCCGACCTCGGCCAATCAGGAGGACCATGTGTCGATGGCCTGCCATGGCGCGCGTCGTCTTCTCGCCATGAGCGAAAACCTGTTCGGCATTCTCGGCATCGAGGCGCTGGCCGCCGTGCAGGGCGTCGAGCTGCGCGGTCCCTTGAAGACCAGCCCGGAGCTGGAGAAGGCCGTCGCCGTGGTTCGCTCGGCCGTGCCTGTATTGGAGGACGACCGTTACATGGCGCCGGATCTTGCCGCCGCCGCCGAGCTCGTCGCATCGGGTGCGATCGTTTCTGCCATTTCCGCCGGCATCCTGCCGGTTCTCGATATCTGACCTATAAAAACGGGAGCTTCGTCATGACCAATCCACGCCACAATATCCGCGATGTCCGTGCCCCGCGTGGGTCGGAACTCAACGCCCTGAGCTGGACGACCGAAGCGCCGCTGCGCATGCTGATGAACAATCTTGACCCGGACGTGGCGGAAAATCCGCATGAGCTGGTCGTCTATGGCGGCATCGGCCGTGCCGCCCGCACCTGGGACGATTTCGACAAAATAGCCGCGACCCTGAAGACGCTGACGGAAGAAGAGACGCTGCTGGTGCAGTCCGGCAAGCCGGTCGGCGTGTTCCGCACCCACAAGGATGCGCCGCGCGTGCTGATCGCCAATTCCAACCTCGTGCCGCATTGGGCGACCTGGGACCATTTCAACGAACTGGATAAGAAGGGCCTTGCCATGTACGGCCAGATGACGGCCGGTTCGTGGATCTATATCGGCACGCAGGGCATCGTGCAGGGCACGTATGAAACCTTCGTCGAGGCCGGCCGCCAGCATTATAACGGCAATCTCAAGGGCAAGTGGATCCTGACCGGCGGTCTCGGCGGCATGGGCGGCGCCCAGCCGCTCGCCGCCGTCATGGCCGGCGCCTGCTGTTTGGCCGTCGAAAGCGACGAGACGCGCATCGATTTTCGCCTGCGCACCCGTTATGTCGATGCGAAGGCCACGACGCTTGACGAAGCGCTGGCGATGATTGCCGAATGGACGGCGAAGGGCGAGGCCAAGTCCGTTGGCCTGCTCGGAAATGCCGCGGAAATCTTCCCGGAACTGGTTCGCCGCATGAAGGAAGGCGGCCCGCGCCCTGACATCGTCACCGACCAGACCTCGGCGCATGATCCCCGCAACGGCTATCTGCCGATCGGCTGGACGGTTGCCGAGCACAAGGCCAAGCGTGAGAGCGACCCGAAATCCGTCGAAGAGGCCGCGCGCGCCTCGATGAAACAGCATGTCGAAGCCATGGTCGCCTTCTGGGATGCCGGCGTGCCGACGCTCGACTATGGCAACAACATCCGCCAGGTGGCGAAGGACGAGGGGCTGGAAAACGCCTTTGCCTTCCCCGGTTTCGTGCCGGCCTATATCCGCCCGCTGTTTTGCCGCGGCATCGGCCCGTTCCGCTGGGCGGCGCTTTCCGGCGACCCGGAGGATATCTACAAGACGGATGCCAAGGTGAAGGAACTGCTGCCGGACAACACGCATCTGCACAACTGGCTCGACATGGCCCGCGAGCGCATCGCATTCCAGGGATTGCCGGCGCGCATTTGCTGGGTGGGTCTCGGCGATCGCCACAAGCTCGGTCTCGCCTTCAACGAGATGGTGAAGAGCGGCGAGCTTTCCGCCCCTGTTGTCATCGGCCGCGATCATCTGGATTCGGGCTCGGTCGCCTCGCCGAACCGCGAGACGGAAGCGATGAAGGACGGCTCGGATGCCGTCTCCGACTGGCCGCTTCTGAACGCGCTCTTGAACACCGCCTCGGGCGCCACCTGGGTGTCGCTGCATCACGGCGGCGGTGTCGGCATGGGCTATTCGCAGCATTCCGGCATGGTGATCTGCGCCGACGGTACAGACGATGCGGCCCGTCGCCTGGAACGGGTTCTCTGGAACGATCCGGCCACCGGCGTCATGCGCCATGCGGATGCGGGCTATGAGATCGCGGTCGAGTGCGCGACGGAAAAGGGTCTGCGGCTTCCCGGCATTCTCGGGAACTGATCCCGATGAAAGTGCTGAGGGCGAAAGACTATCGGCGCATGCCGTGGAAGAACGGCAAGGGCGAGACGGTGGAAATCACCGTCTTTCCCGAAGGTGCTTCCGTTGCAGATTTCGGCTGGCGGGTCTCGATGGCGCCGGTTGTTTCAGACGGTGCGTTTTCGAACTTCGAGGAGATCGACCGGACGCTATCGATTTTGACCGGCGAGGGCATGGCGCTTTCGGTCGAGGGGATGGAGCGCGTGGTGCTTGGCACGGTCTCGGCACCTTTCGCGTTTCCCGGCGATGCGGCAACCGATGCGGTTCTGACGCAGGGGCCGATCACCGATCTCAACGTGATGACCCGCCGCGGCCTGTTCTCGCACCGGGTGACGCGGGTGGAGACGGCAGGCGAGATCGTGCTGTCGGCCGATGCCGCGGTGACGATGATCGTGGTGACGGGGGAGGCGAGCGTCGTAGGCGCGGCGCTCGGGCCGCTCGATGCGGCCATCTTCGACACGGCAGGGCCCGGTTTGGTCGTGGTCGATGCCGAAAGCCCCGTTTTCGTCATCGAGATCATCGCCACGCGATAAGGTGCCGTATTCGGCTGTCATCCGCCCGTCGGTCCGCATGTGTGGGGCGAAGGCCAAAGCCATCCGGCAGCCGCAGATCAGCAAAGCAGTTGACATTTTGCGCCGGACGGGGTCGCTTAAGGTATTGATTTCTCCTCAATCACCCGGAGTGACGCCCGATGGCCTATCAGACCACGATCGAACAGACGGTCTTCCGTTTTGACGACCTGAAACAATTGCTGGCCAAGGCGACGCCGGAGCGATCCGGCGACCAGCTGGCAGGTGTCGCGGCCGATGGTCCCGTCGAGCGGCTTGCAGCGCAGATGGCGCTCGCCGATCTGCCGCTCAAGGCCTTTCTCGCTGAAGAGCTGATTTCCTCCGACGAGGACGAAGTCTCCCGGCTGATCGCCGAACAGCATGACGAAAAGGCGTTTTCGGCGATCTCGTCGCTCACCGTCGGTGAATTTCGCGAATGGCTCTTGAAGCCGGAAACCGGGCAGCGGCAGCTCGAAGCCGTCACCTATGGCCTGACGCCGGAAATGGTCGCGGCCGTCTCCAAGATCATGCGGGTGCAGGATCTGATCACCGTTGCCGCCAAGCGCGAGGTCGTCACGCGCTTCCGCTCGACGATCGGGCTCAAGGGCCGGCTTTCCACACGCAATCAGCCGAACCACCCGACCGACGACAGCTACGGCATTGCCGCCTCTGCCATCGACGGTCTCCTGATGGGATCGGGCGATGCCGTCATCGGCGTCAATCCGGCGACCGACGCGACGGAGGATTATATCCGCATCGTCTCGCTGCTAGACGAATTGCGCTCGCGGCTTGCCATCCCGACCCAGACCTGCTGCCTCGGCCATGTGACGACGGCGATCCGGGCGATGGAAAAACAAGCGCCTGTCGATCTCGTCTTCCAGTCGGTTGCCGGCTCGCAGAAGGCGAATGACGGGTTCGGTGTCAATCTCGCCATTCTGAAGGAAGCCTATGAGGCGGCGAAGGGGCTGAAACGCGGCGCGCCGGATGCGAACCTGATGTATTTCGAGACCGGGCAGGGCGCGGCACTTTCCGCCGACGCGCATTTCGGCGTCGACCAGCAGACGATGGAGGTGCGCGCCTACGCCGTGGCGCGGCAATTCTCGCCGCTTCTCGTCAATACGGTGGTCGGCTTCATCGGGCCGGAATATCTGTTCAACGGCAAACAGATCATCCGCGCCGGCCTTGAGGATCATTTCTGCGGCAAGCTGATGGGGCTGCCGATGGGTGTCGACGTCTGCTACACCAACCATGCCGATGCCGATCAGGAAGACATGGACACGCTCCTGACGCTGCTTTGTGCCGCCAACGTCAATTTCGTCATCACGGTGCCGGGTGCCGACGATATCATGCTCAACTATCAGTCGCTGTCGCATCACGATGCCGTCTATTGCCGCGAGACGCTGAACCGGCCACCGGCGCCGGAATTCGAACAGTGGCTGCGCGAGGTGGGGCTGACGGATGCCGGCGGGGCGCTGCGGGAAGGGCCGGCGGGTGGGCCGGCGCAGCTGACGAGCCGGATTTCCGAACTCAGCCTGCTTTCCGAACCTAGCCTTTTGGGAGCGTGACGATGAGCAAGCCCGAGACGATCTCCACGACGATTTCGGCCGATGTTTCGGGTACGGCAGTGCCCGTGGAAACAAAGATCGGGGAACGCCATCTCGATCTCAAAGCCATGACCGATGCGCGCGTGTCGCTCGGCCGTTTCGGCTCCGGCCTGCCGACCAAGGCGCAACTTTCCTTTCTTCTCGATCATGCACGGGCCCGCGAGGCCGTGTGGACAGCGGCCGATGGGGAGGGCCTTCAGTCGCGTTTCGCAGCGCTCGGGCTTGGTGTCGTTGCGGTTGAAAGCCTTGCCCCCGAGCGCAGTGTCTATGTCCGCCGGCCGGATCTCGGGCGGCAGATTTCGGAGCGCTCGCAGGCCGCACTCGGCGAGGTGACATCGACCGCGGATGTGGTGATCGTCGTTGCCGACGGGCTGTCATCCAGCGCGGTCGATATCAATGCCGTGCCGCTGGTGGAGGCGATCGCGACGCGGCTCGGCGCCATCGGCCTGTCGCTGGCGCCGGTCGTGATTGCCGCGCAGGCGCGCGTGGCGCTGGCCGATCCGGTTGCAGAAGCGCTTGGCGCAAAAATCTCGATCATGCTGATCGGCGAGCGGCCGGGGCTTTCGGCCGCCGACAGCCTCGGCGCCTATATCACGTTCGGGCCGAAAAGCGGCACGCCGGATTCGCGCCGCAACTGCATTTCCAATATCCGCGACGGCGGGATGGCCATTCCGGTCGCAGCCGATGCAATCGTCGCGCTTTTGCGCGACATGCTGAGGACCGGTATCAGCGGTGTGGCGCTGAAGGATGCGGCGGCAAGGCTCGGCGACGGGCGTTGAGCCCGGCCGCCGACATGGCGATCAGCTGCGCGGGCGCATCCGGGTCGCCAGAACATTGCGGATCGAGAAGCTGGAATGGATGCGCAATACGCCGGGCATGGTGGAGAGGATTTCCTTGTGGATGCGCTCGAATTCGCCGGCACTCGCGACCTCGACACGTAAGAGATAGTCGGCGCCGCCGGTCATCAGGTAGCATTCCTTGATTTCCGGGTGGCGGCGCACGGCGGCCTCGAAGCGGTTCAGATAATCCTCGGTCTGGCGCTCCAGCGTGATGTTGATGATGACGGCGATCGCCTGTTCGCCGGCGCCGCTATCGATCAGCGTCGTATAGCCCCGGATAACGCCGCTATCTTCCAGAATACGGATGCGCCGCAGGCAGGCGGAGGGGGACAGTCCCACCTCTTCGGCAAGCTTGGCATTGGTGATGCGCGCATTCAGTTTCAGCAGGCGCAGGAGATTGCGGTCGATCGAATCCATGGTTGGTCAAATCTGCAAAAAATTGATCAGTCCTTGCATTTATCTGCGAAAGATTGAAATTTTCAACGACGAAATCGCGGAAAATTCTTCGATCCTTCACATACCATTGTCCCAACAAAAGGTGGGAACATGGATGCGACAAGTGCTATGCGGAACGATGCCGTAAAGGTGCATTCCATGCAGGGCTATGCCGGGGCAAGCTCTGCTGCGCCATGCGACATGTCATCGGCTGTGGCCGACGCCGACCCGATGCCGGCCGGCTATCCGGGTTATCTGACGATCGATCTTGCCGCGCTTTCGCGCAATTATCGAGCCATGGTCGAGCGTGTCTCGCCGGCCAGTGTCGCGGCGGTCGTCAAGGCGGATGCCTACGGGCTCGGTGCCGATCGGGTCGCGCCAGTGCTTTACGCCAGCGGTTGCCGGCATTTCTTCGTCGCGCAGTTTCATGAGGCACTGGCTGTTCTTGCCGCTATCGGCGACGACGCCGATGTCTTCGTGCTGAACGGCCTGCAACCGGGCAATGAAGGACCTTGCGCCGAGGCGGGCATCGTTCCGGTTGTCAATTCGACGGAACAGCTTGCCGCGTGGCAAGCACAGGCCGCCGCGCTTGGCCGTCCGTTGCCGGCGGTGCTGCAATTCGATACCGGCATGTCGCGGCTGGGCCTCGCCCCGGTCGATTTCGACAGTGTCCTGCGGGCGCTTGAGGAGGACAATCTCGATATCCGTTTCGTGATGAGCCATCTCGCCTGCGCCGATGAGCCGGACAACGAGCAGAATGCCGGGCAGCTTGCGGAAATGCAACGGATCGCTGCAGTCTTTGCCGATGTGCCGCTCTGCTTTGCCAATTCCGGCGGGTCGTTTTTCGGCAAAACCTATCACGGCGCGCTGGTGCGGCCCGGCATCGCCGTCTATGGCGGCGCACCGCATGGCAATGCCGACAATCCGATGGAGCCCGTCGTCAGCCTCGACGTCGCCGTTGTCCAGACGCGCAGCGTGGCTGAAGGCGCGAAGATCGGCTATGGCGGCGCGCATGTGGCCACCCGCGAGATGGTGCTGGCGACGATCGCAGCCGGTTACGCCGATGGCCTGCCGCGCACATTGAGCGATCGCGGTGCCGTCTATTTCGACGGCGTGCGTCTACCGATCGTCGGGCGCGTCTCGATGGACAGTATCATCGTCGATGCCACCGCATTGCCGGCCGGCCGGCTGACGCTCGGCGCCCGTGTCGAGGTCATCGGCCCGAACCAGAGCCTCGATGCACTGGCCGCCGATGCCGGGACGATTTCCTACGAGATCCTGACGGGTCTTGGCCGCCGTTATTTCCGCAATTATCGATAAGGGTCGGTTCCGGCCCCTTGAACTCTCCTTGAGGCAGACATGAAAGTCATCGTTCTCGGCGCCGGCGTCGTCGGCACTACCACCGCCTATCAGCTGGCAAAGGCCGGACACGAGGTCACGGTCATCGACCGTCAGCCCGGTCCTGCGCTGGAAACCAGTTTTGCCAATGCCGGTCAGGTGTCCTTCGGCTATTGCGGCCCTTGGGCCGCGCCGGGCATTCCGCTGAAGGCGATCAAATGGATGATGGAAAAGCACGCGCCGCTGATCGTCAAGCCGAAGGCGGATATGGCGATGCTGTCGTGGCTGGCCAAGATGCTCGCCAATTGCACCGAGAGCCGCTACGCGCTGAACAAGGGCCGGATGCTGCGGCTTTCCGAATATAGCCGCCTGTCGCTGGCCGAGGTTCGCGCCGAGACCGGCATCAGCTACGATGCGGGCATGCAGGGCACGGTGCAGCTCTTCCGCAGCCAGCAGCAGCTCGATGCGTCCGCCAAGGACGTCAAGGCGCTGGCGGCAGACGGTGTGCCGTTCGAGGTGCTCGACCGCGAGGGCTGCATCCGCGTCGAGCCGGCGCTTGCCCATGCGCGCGACAAGATCGCAGGCGGGCTTTTGACGCCGAAGGACGAGACGGGCGACTGCTTCAAGTTCACCAATGCGCTGGCCGCCAAGGCTGTCGAGATGGGTGTGACGTTCCGCTATGGCGTGACGGCCGATCATCTGGCCGTCGAGGGTGGCCGGATTGCCGGCGTCGTCGTTGCCGGAAAGCTGGTCGCCGCAGAGAGCGTCGTCGTGGCGCTCGGCAGCTATTCGCCCTTCATGGTCAAGTCGCTCGGCATTTCGCTGCCGGTCTATCCGGTCAAGGGTTATTCGCTGACGATCCCGATCGTCGATGAAAGCCGCGCCGTTTCCTCCACGGTGCTCGACGAGACCTACAAGATCGCCATTACCCGCCTCGGCGACCGTATCCGTGTCGGCGGCATGGCCGAGATTTCCGGCTTCACCAAGGATCTGCCGGAGGCCCGCCGAAAGACGCTGGAACTTTCCGTCACCGATCTGTTTCCGGGCGGCGATCTGTCGAAAGCGACGTTCTGGTCCGGCCTGCGCCCGATGACGCCGGATGGCACGCCCATCATCGGCAAGACGAAGATCGACGGGCTCTATCTCAATACCGGCCACGGCACGTTGGGCTGGACGATGAGCACCGGTTCGGCACGGGTGATCAGCGATATCGTCAGCGGTCGCAAGCCGGAAATCGATGCGGCGGATCTTGCCGTCTCGCGTTACGCCTGATGCAGCGCCTGCCGGCGGCGCCATGCGCTGCCGGCCAATGGCAGAAGAACGGCGCCGATGATCAGGGCCGCTCCGCCCCAGGTCGTAAGGCCGGCGATCTCGCCGAACATCAGCCAGGCAATGGCGGCGACGAAGGGCAGGCGGAGAAACTCCACCGAGGCCACATGCGAGGCATCGGCCATCGCGAGCGCCTTGGTTATCAGCGCCATGTTGGCGGCGCCGAGAATGCCCTGAAGGATGAGCAGGGACAGGTTCCCCCAGGTCGGGGTTTCCCAGAAGAGCACGGCCGGCACGGCAGCAATCGGCACCGTCAGGATGAGGTTCCAGACGACCAGTGTTTCGGCGCTGTCGGTGGATGACATTTTCTTCAGCATCAACTGTACCAGCGCCTGAAGCGCTGCCGCCGTGACCGCCAGCATCAGGGCGATCCATTCGCCCCTGTCGCCGTCGCTCGGGGAGATGATGATCAGTGCTCCGGCAAAGCCGGCAAGGATGGCGGCGATCCGCGACACGGTCAGCGCTTCCTTCAGCACCAGCCATGCGCCGAGCATCACGAAGATCGGCGCCGTGAACATGATTGCCGTCACATCGGCAAGGGCCGCCTCGGCAAAGGCGGCAAAGCCGCAGACGAGCGACAGAAGCTTCAGCGCCGAGCGACAGAGATGCAGCCAGCGATATCGCGTCTTCAGCACCGCCGGGCGCCAGAGTATCCAGGGGAGAACGGTCATCAGACCGCACAGACATCGGAAGAAGCCGATGACGAAGGGATGCACTTCACCTGCGAGCAGCCGGACGATGGCAGCGTCGACCGCGGTGAGGGCCGCTGCCGTGGCGGCAAACAGGATCGCGAGCAAGGTTCTGTCACGCGGCAGCATCACGTTGCTGATGATCGCTGTCATGACGGGCTCCGGCAGTGCGAATGCGACGACTTGAAGGGTAATGGAATGACCGGCGGCAGGGTGCCGCCGCCGGATGCACCTTGGCCTTACGGCTTCAGCGTGACGCTCATAGCATATTTTCCGTCGAGGAGAACATCGACCTTGCCAGGACCGGGCAGGGGCATGGCGCCGGAGAGCGCACCGGTCGTGATCAGCTTGCCTTTGACCAGAACGTCGGGCGAACGGGTCGGATCGTTGGCATAGCCTGTGAGCCAGGCGAGAACGTCGCCGGTCGCATGGTTGGCCGCGCCGTCATAGACGACCGTGTCGCCCTGGGTGACTTTCAGCGAGCGTCCGCCGACCTCGTCGATCAGGGATTTGGGCACGACAGGACCGCGGGCAAAGCCGCCATTGCCGATACGGTCGGCAAAATAGAGCGGATAGGAGATGCTGCCGCTCTCTTCGATGGCTGTGAACAGAAGTTCGGCGCCGAGATAGGCGTCCTCCACCGCATCGATGATCTCCTGCCGGCTATAAGGTTCGGCGCGGGGCGGCAGATCGCGGGAGAGAAGGACTGGAATTTCCACCTCGAAACGCATGCCCGGTCCGTAAGGCATGGTGACTTCGGTGCCGTCTTCCTCGTACGGGTGCATCAGTGCTGCCGTCGGCTGCTTGTCGGGTGTCGTTGCGACTTTCCAGGCCGCACCGGTTGCGCCCTCGAGCTTTGCCAATGCGGCTGCGGCTGCGGCTGCCGTCGAAAGGTCCGGCGGCAGGGGGAAGCTTGCCGTCGGCGCGGCCTTCTTCTCCGTGCGAAGGCCGTAGATGATCTTTGCAAGCGCGTCCGTATCGAACGCTGCTGCCGAACTGTCGGGCATGCTGTCCTCCTTGATCTTTATGCCTCGATGGCGCGCCGTCAGGCGCGCGCCATCTTCAGATGCTCGCCGGCTACCTTGTCGAGGTGATTGAGATCCGACGAGATCGTTGCAAACGTATAGCCTTCGGCGAGCCGTTTGGAAGCCACGTCGCCAGCATTCGTGTGGATGCCGGCGGCAATATTCGCCTTTTTCGCGGCCTGAGAAATCCGGGCGAGTGCCGCCTCGAACTCGGCCGACTTGTCGGGATCGTTGATCGTCCGGCCGCCAAGCGCCAGCATGAGGTCGGCCGGGCCGACATAGATCCCGTCGATGCCTTCGACGGCGCAGATCGCATCGAGATTGGCGAGCCCCTCTTCGGTCTCGATCATGACGATACAGGCGACTTCCTCGTTCATCGTGGCCGTTTCCGGGCCAGAGCGCAGGCCGGCGCGCATCGGGCCGTAGGAGCGCAGGCCCTGACGCGGGAAGCGGCAGGCGCGCACGGCCTCCTTTGCCTGTTCGGCCGTGTCGATCAGCGGAATGATGACGCCACGGGCGCCGGCATCGAGCGCCTGACCGATCAGATCGACGCGGTTTGCCGCAACGCGGACCATGCCGGCGCAGTCGTTTCTGCCGAGCGCTGCGCCCGCGTCGATGGCGATCAGGCCGTTCAGCACCGACTGGTAGTCGAGAAAGCCATGCTGGGCATCGAAGCAGACATAGTCATAGCCGTGGCGGGCGACGCGTTCCTGGATGGCGGGGACCGGAAGCTGGCTCCAGTAGCCGACGATGCGTTCGCGGCCACGCAGACGAGAGGCGAAGGAGGCGCTCATGCGGCAACTCCCTTTTCCGACCGGTTGCCGGCAAGGCGCGCCGCATAATCCAGCGCGCAGAGCATGTTGACATGGTTCGCCTTGCCGGTGCCGGCAATATCGAAGGCGGTGCCGTGATCGACCGAGGTGCGGTCGATCGGCAGGCCGAGCGAGACGTTGACGGCGCTATCGAACGCAACGAGCTTGATCGGGATATGGCCCTGATCGTGATACTGGGCGATCACCAGATCGAAGGCGCCCTGATAGGCGCGGTGATAGACGGTGTCGGCCGAAATCGGACCTGATACATTCATGCCTTCGGCCTTGGCCTGTTCGACGGCCGGGCGCAGGAACTCGTCGTCCTCGGTGCCGAAAAGGCCGTTTTCGCCGCAATGCGGATTGATGCCGGCAACGGCGATGCGCGGGTTTTCATAGCCCATGCGCTTCAGGTGTTCGTAGCCGGTGCGAATGGTGGCGAGCACCCGTTCCGGCTTGGCGCGCTCTATTGCCGTGCGCAGCGAAACATGGGTGGAAACGTGAATGACCTTCAGCCGCTCGGAGGCGAGCAGCATCCACGAGGATTTCGAGCCGGTCAGCGCCGCCAGCATGCCGGTATGGCCGTCATAATGGTGGCCGGCGGAATTGAGCGCTTCCTTGTTGATCGGCGCGGTGACGATGCCGGCCGCCTCGCCCGACTGCGCCATGCGCACGGCCGCCTCGATATAGCGGAAGCTTGCATCGCCGCAGGCGGGCGAGAGTATGCCGAACCTGCCGGGAAGCCCCTCGACCGGGATGTGCTCAAGAAGCGCTGCGCCCGGCACCGGCTTTGCCTTTTCGGCAAAGGTCAGATCGACATTGCAGGCCTTGACGGCCCGCTCCATCGTATTGCGATCGCCGATGACGACGAAATTGCCGCGCTCATCTGCCGGCATGGTCGCAATCGCCTTGACGATCACTTCGGCGCCGACGCCTGAAGGGTCTCCCATCGTGATTGCGATGGGAGCGCGTCTCTTATCCTGGGTCATGGTTTCCTCCTGTTAGGTGGTAAAAAGCTACAGATTTCCCAAGTTGTCAACTTTTCACTGATCACGAAACCTGCTTTTCAAAATGCGCTATCAGTTGAAATGTGGATGCTTTCCGCAATTCCTCCCTGGTGCAGGGTGGAAATTCTTGCAAATCTGATTTACATGTTTACCGGTTGTGACTGCTTTCCTGAGGAGGGGCAGTGAGGAGGGTGAAACGTGCAGGTTCTGATCATCGCCGATGACCTGACGGGGGCGCTGGATTCCACCGTCGCATTTGCCAATCGTGGTTTGCGCAGTGTCGTGCTGCGGCATCCCGCGGCAATGCGCGGGTTCGATTTCGCATCTGTGGATGTCGTCGCGGTCAGTACCGGCTCACGCGACGGGTCGACCGAGGCCGCATGTGCGGCCGTTGCCGAGGTGGTCGAGGCACTTCGCGGCCTTCGGCCGTCGCCTTTGTCGAAGACCGTCGTGTTCAAGAAGGTGGATTCGCGGTTGAAGGGCCATGTCGGGGCGGAAACAGCCGCCCTTGCCGAAGGGCTTGATCTCAAGCGGCTGCTTGTGGCTCCCGCCATTCCGGACATGGGGCGGGTGGTGCGCGGCGGCGCGGTTATCGGCATGGGCGTGCCCGAGCCCATTTCGATCGCGGCCTGCTTTGCCGGGCATGATCTTCACATCGAAGCGCCCGACGTCGATAGCGATAGCGATTTCGATGGTCTGTGGGCCGGCGACGAGGGGATGATGCTGGTCGGCGCGCGGGGGCTTGCGGCGGCGCTTGCCCGCCACCTGGCGCCGGAGGGGAAACGGCATGTGCCCATATCGCTGCCGGCGCCAGCGCTTTTTGCCATCGGTTCGCGCGATCCGATCACCGAGACGCAGGTGACGGCGCTGGCGACCGATCGACGCGTGGTGACGGTGATTGCCGAAAACGGCAGGTTCTTCGCGCCACTTTCACCCGGTTGTGGCGTGACGCTTGCCAAGCTGACAGCCGGGGCTCAGCCGGCCGGTGCCGATCTCGCCGGCCATCTGTTTGCCGAGGGGGTTTGCGCGGCCATCGAGATGCAGGTTCCGGCAACCCTGCTCGGTTGCGGCGGGGAGACCGCCAATGCGCTGCTCGAGCGGTTCTCCGTCGAGCGGCTGGACGTGATCGCCGAGATCCTGCCCGGCGTGCCGCTCTCGCGCGGCACGATCTGTGGTAGAACGGTCAATATCATCACCAAATCCGGCGGGTTCGGGGATGCGGACACGCTGACACGATTGGCCGGAATGGTCGAATCGGGACATAGAGTTCAATCGGCAGGTGCTGCGGACAAGCGCCATGACACCGCGCCAGTGGAAACAGAAGACAGGCCATGACATCATCGTCACAGGAACCCGCGCTCCAGCAGGACGTGAAGCCAGAGGGCAAGGTAGAGGCGAAGCCGGAAGGCAAGCAGGAGCGCGGCAAACAGCGCTCGTCGCTCGGCGACCGTATCTATCACCTTCTCTACAGCCGCATCGTCAATGGCGAATATCCCACCAACCAGAAACTGCCGCCGGAACTGGTTCTGGCGGAGGAATTCGGCGTGTCGCGGCCGGTGCTGCGCGGCGCGCTGGAACGGTTGCGCGACGAGGGGCTGCTTTATTCGCGCCAGGGCGCCGGCAGCTATGTGCGCCGGCCGCAGCAGGCCGCGCTCGGTTTCGCGCGCGTCGAGACGATCGCCGATATCCAGCGCTGCTACGAGTTCCGCATCACGATCGAGACCGATGCCGCCTATCATGCCGCGCTTCGGCACAATCCGGACGCGCTGCGCGAGATCAAGGATGCGCTCGATCTTCTCGATGCCGCAACCGGTTCGCTGAAGCACCGCGAAGATGCCGACTACGCCTTCCACATGGCTGTCGTCAGGGCGTCGAACAATCATTTCTACGAGACGTCGCTCAGGGCGCTGCGCGAACATATCCAGGTCGGCATGAAAATGCATGGCCAGTCGCTGATGTCGGATGGGCCGCGCGGGCTGGAACAGGCCTATGCCGAGCATAAGGGCATCTATGAGGCGATCGTGGGGCGCGATGCCGCCGCCGCCAAGGCTGCCATGATGCAGCATATCAACAATTCCCGCGACCGGTTGTTCGGCGGGGGGATGATCAATCTGTCGCTGGGGCAATGAGGGCGCCGGGCTCTCGGCAGAGGTGATCGGGGAGGCCGGGTATCGGGCCTTGCGATAGCGGCATGCTCCTGGCTGCGCATTTCGCCTTCGTCATCCTCGCCCTTTTGGCGAAGATCCAACCACAGTCAAACTTGGGCGTGGACAGATCATCGGGACGGAACCTGAGGATGACCGTGGAAAGGTTGGAGCGAGGGCTTGCGAGGCAGGGAGCTTGTTTGTGCAGATAGCCTCTGCCTCTGCCTCTGCCTCTGCCTCTGCCTCTGCCTCTGCCTCTGCCTCTGCCTCTGCCTCTGCCTCTGCCTCTGCCTCTGCCTGCTCCACCAGCCTCACATCGCCTTCGGCATCGTCACGCCCAGTCTTTCGGCATGGGCTTCCAGGGAAGGCATGATCGTCGGGTAGAGTTCGACGCCGTTTTCCAGCGCCGCTTTCTTGCGCGCCATCGCTGCTTCGCCCGGCAGGCGCACCTTGGCGACGCCTGCGCGCGGCGGGGAGGCGTGGCAGGCGTCTGCCAGCCAGCCGGTCTGGCGCAGGAAGGCGTCGCGACCGCCGAAGGCTTCCGGATCCCAGACCTGCACCGTGACCGACGCGTTCATCCCCTTGGGCGCATCGGCGCGGCCATAGCCGGCGAGCCCTTGCGTCAGGGCTTCGGCAAACAGCGCCATGCCATAGCCCTTCTGGCCATGATCGAGGCCACCGGTCGGCAGAAGCGTGCCGCCGGCGTCCAGCGTCTTCGGATCGCGCGAGGGGTTGCCTTCGGCGTCCATCAGCCAGTCGGCCTCATATTGCCGTCCTTCGCGGATCAGGCGCTGCGACATGTTGTTGGTGGTGATCGACGCGGAGATGTCGATCAGGATCGGCCCATCCGGCGTCGGGATGCCGTGGGCGACCGGATCGGGCGTATAGACGCCCTTGAGGCCCCCGAAGGGCGCGACCTGCGAACCGGAGGGTGACGAGGAGGTGATGGAGGCCATCATGCCCTTCTCCGTCGCAATCGGCAGATAAGCGGCAAGCGCGCCGATATGGTGGCTGTTGCCGATGGCAATCACCGCCGTGCCGAATTTTTCCGCCCGTTCGATACCCAGTTTCAAGGCCTCGGCCGTCAGCCAGGCGCCGGGCAGGCGGTTGCCGTTCCAGCAGAGAGAGGCACCGCGGTCGCTCACCGTCTGCCAGCTGCCGGATTTGGTCATGATGCCGTCGGCAATGCTTTGCAGATACATGCCGGCAAGCGCCAGACCGTGGGTCGAATGGCCCATCAGGTCGGCCTCGACGAGATAGGTGGCGACGGCGTCTGCCTTTTCGGCCTCGAGCCCGGCATTGGAAAACAGCGCGCGGGCCAACGTGAGAAGATCGGCGGATGCGTAACGGGGGGATGTCATGATGCGAAGACCTCCGGATTGAGGACGCGGGAGGGGCTGATGCCGGCAAGGAAATCCTTGATGTCGTTGACCACCATCATGCCCATGTTTTCGAAGGCTTCAAGGCTGTCGGCGCCGCTATGCGGGGTGAAGACGACATTCTTCGAGCGAAAGAGCGGATGGGAAATATCCGGCGGTTCGGTGACGAAGGCGTCGATTGCGGCGCCCCGCAGGCGGCCGGTCTCTATCGCATCGGCAAGTGCGTCATTATCCACCACCTCGCCGCGCGCGAGGTTCATCAGGCAGGCGGTCGGTTTCATCAGCGCCAGTCGATCCTTGCCGATGAGCGCGGCATTGCCGGCGCCGCCAAAGACATGCAGGGAGACATAGTCGGCACGGGTGAGGAGCGCGTCGAGATCGAGAAGCTCGATACCGTGATCGGCCATGAAGATACGGTCGGGATAGAGATCAGCTGCAACGACCGTCATGCCGAGGCCGATCGCCTTTTTCGCCAGGAGCTTGCCGATATTGCCGAGCCCGACGATGCCGAGCACCTTGCCTGCGACTTCGATGCCCGGCCGCCGCTCCCAGCCGCCGGAGGTGACGCTCACATGGCCCTGTGCAATGTTGCGCGAGAGCGAAAACATCAGCCCGACGGCCAGTTCGGCCACCGCATTGGAATTGGCGGCCGGCGTGCTGGTGACGGGCAGCCGACGTGCGGTACAGGCGGCCATGTCGATACTATCGATGCCGACGCCGTGTTTGAGGACGGCACGAAGCCTGTCTGCGCCTTTGAGCGTTTCGGCATTCACGGGCGGCAGGCCGGCGACCAGAAAATCGACCCGCCTGATATGGTCCGACAGGCCGCCATCGGGGCGGCTCGTGTCGGTGCAGCGGATGATTTCCCAGCCGGTCTGTTCGAGGACCTGCGGCAGCTGGCCATGGCGGCCGAAGCCGGGCGACGTGGTGGCGACGACGATGCCGCTTGCCGTGTCGCCCGCAATGCTGTGGGGGAGGGGCATCAGGCGGCGGCCTCTGCGAGCAGTCCCCATTTCCTCAGGATGTCGGCAATCTTGCGGTCCTGTTCGGCTTCGGGAAGAAGCGCTGGCTGGCGGCTGGCGCCGACCGAGCTATCCATCAGGTAGAGCGCACGCTTGACCAGCGCCGGCGGGTAGCCGAGACCGTAAAGATCCTTGCGGAAGCCGCCGAAAATCTCCTGCTGGCGCTCTGCTTCCGGGATATCCCCGGCATTGTAGGCGCTGCAGATCTTTGCCAGCACATCCGGCATGACATTGCCGAGGCCGGAAATGCAGCCCTTGGCGCCGTTCTGGAAGGACCAGAGCACCAGATGGTCAGGCCCGGAATAGACGTCGAAGCCTTCGACATCGTGGCCGATCGCCATATAGGCTTCGAGCGTATCCTGTGCGCCGCCGCTATCCTTGATGCCGGCGATATTGCCGTGGCTCGAGAGCGCGCGTGCCGTTTCCGGTTCGATATGGTTCTGGGTGCGGGCCGGGATGTCGTAGAGATAGACCGGCGTCTTCACCGCATCGGCGACCGAGGAGAAGTGGCGGATCAGGCCATCCTGGGTGCAGGCGATGAAGAAGGGGGTGATGACGGCGATGCCATCGACACCGATGCGATCGAACTCTTTCGCCAGAAGTTTTGTTTCGAACGTGGCCGGCATGCCGGCATTGACGATCACCTTGGCGCGACCGCCGACCTCGTCCACCACTTCTTCCGTCAGCTTCACCTTCTCGTCGAAGGTCAGCGCGGAAAAATCGCCGTTGGTGCCGGCGCACATGATGTTGTTGCCGGCTGCAACCTGACGGCGGACCTGGGCGCGCGTCGCCTTGTAATTGATGGTCTCGTCATCGTTGAAGCAGGTGACGAGCGCGACGAAGGCTTCGCTCTTGCTGTCTGCGGACGTCTTCGCTGAAGTCATGTTCGCTGAAGTCATGGCCATGGGGTCTCCCGTTTTCTCCTGTGGCCGGCGGCTGCTCGTTTCCGATTGCAGTCGAAGCGGCCCTCCATTGATGGAAAGGCAGATCGGGCGAGGACGTGGTTCGGCAATATGTCGAGACCTAGTTTCAAGGCCTGGTTTCGAGATTTGCCGGTGCCTCCTCCCGAGGCCTTCCAGAATGCCGGCCTGCAAGCATCCTCCCTGCCGGCCAGTCTCGTCAAAAGAGATCGCGCGTTGCGGTAAAGTTGTCAATAAAGACGGGCGAAAATAATTGCTTTTCGGTGGTTTCCGCGACAAGTCGATCGTTATTCTATCGATATAATGCCATATGCCGGTCCGATGCGGAAGATTTGTAAATCCTCTGTTTTTCTGCTTTATCTTGCCGATTTCGCCTCAAATCCATGTGTTTTCGGCCGAAGTGGCCTGGTGGATAAGAGGGGTGGCGAAAAAGAAATTGATACTTGTTGACAAATATTGCGATCTCACCCAGTTTCAAATGTGGAGGCGAGGAGTCTCGGAGGATTGCCGGCGTGGAGCAGGGCCGGCAGAACGCATGATTTCAGATGCGAGGAAAGCTATGACGACGATCGATCGACCGCTGGAGATGCTGCGGCCCGCCATGGTGCGTTTCGGGGAGGGAACGATTGGCGCGCTTTGCGAGTGGATTGCGGAAAAGGGTATCAAGCGCCCCTTCATCGTATCCGATGCCTTCAATGCGACGCGCACGGATCTTTTGAAGATTTCGGGTGCGACCGTGTTCAGCAAGGTGATGCCGGAGCCGGACCTGCCCAATCTGGAAGAGGCCGTGTCCGCGGCAGAATCTGCCGATCCCGATGCGATCATCGGTTTCGGCGGGGGCAGCGCCATGGATCTCGCCAAGCTCGTGGCCGTGATGGTCGGCTCGGGCAAGGTGTTGGGCGATATTTCCGGGCCGCATCGCGCGCCGCCGCGCAAGGTCGCGCTCGTCCAGATCCCGACGACGGCCGGCACCGGCAGCGAGGTTGGCACGCGCGCGCTGATTACAGATCCGAAGACGATGAACAAGGTGGCGACCGAGAGCCGGCACATGCTGGCCGATCTCGCCATCGTCGATCCGGGGCTCACCGTTACCGTGCCGGCGGCGATCACTGCTGCGACCGGCGTCGATGCCATGGCGCATTGTGTCGAAGCCTTTACCAGCAAGCGGTCGCATCCGATCATCGATACCTATGCGCTGGAGGGCACCAAGCTCGTCGGCAGGTTTCTGGCGCGGGCCGTGAAAAACGGCAGCGATGTCGAGGCGCGAGCAGGGCTTTCGCTGGCAGCCTTTTACGGCGGTGTGTGTCTTGGACCGGTCAATACGACGGCGGGACATGCTGTCTCCTATCCGCTCGGCACGCGCCACAAGATTGCCCATGGCATCGCCAATGCGCTGATCTTTCCGCATGTTCTGGCGATCAATTTCGATGCGGTGCCGGAGAAGACGAAGCTCGTCTGCGCCGCGCTCGGCTTTGCCGCCGATACGCGGGACGAGGTGTTTGCCGGCGCCTATGCCTTCTGCAAGGGGCTCGGTCTCGACATGACACTCTCGGGTCACGGCGTGCCGGAGAGCGATCTTTCGGCCATGGCGGAAGAAGCCCATGGGATCCGGCGGCTTCTCGATTTCAATCCGAAGGACCTGTCGGTCAGCGATATTCTGGCGATCTACAAGGCCGCTTACTGAGGGTTTGCGGTTTTCACGTTTGCGGGCGGGCTCGGTTTTCGGATCGGGTCCGCCTTTTTCGTTGGCGTGCACCTTGGCATGCTCTGCGCGACACGCCGGTTACCTTGATCGTCTGTCCTTGGATGCGATGGCCGGTGTCACCGTGATCAACCCCTTCGATCCTCGCGCATAGCGGCTCCCATGACAAAAGCCCGGCCGGCGTTATGCCAACCGGGCTCTCCCCATTCCGCCGTCGTGTTTTCCCGTCACGCCGGCAAATGATGTCGATCGTTTACGCCGGCAAGGCCTCGCGCTCCTGCCGTCTCGTATGCTGCACTTCCGGGTCCGGATCGAGGCCGGCGGCCAGCAGGCGGCGGGTGTAATCCTGTTTCGGATTGCCGAAGATTTCGCGGGCTGTGCCAATCTCGACGATCTCGCCGGATTTCATCACCATGACATGGTCGGCGAAATCGCGCACGACGGGCAGGTCATGGGCGATGAAGATGAAGGCGATCTTCAATTCCTGCCGCAGTTTGTCGAGAAGCGCGATGACCTGCGCCTGGATCGAGACGTCGAGCGCCGAGACAGCCTCGTCGCAGATGATCAGTTGCGGTTCGAGCGCAAGCGCGCGGGCAATGGCGATACGCTGGCGCTGGCCGCCGGAGAACTGGTGCGGGTAGCGTTTGGCGTGCTCGGGCGACAGGCCGACCTGCGCCAAAAGCTCATGCACGCGTTCCTTCCACTTGGGTTTCGGCAGGATTTCCGGGTGGATGACCCAGGCCTCGGAAATCAGGTCATAGACCGACATACGCGGGTTGAGCGATTGGGTCGGGTCCTGAAACACCATCTGGATCTGCCGGCGCAGGCCGTAAAGCTCCTTGCGCGGCATGGAGATGAGGTCGCGGCCCTTCCAGAAGGCTTCGCCGCTATCGGCTTCCTCGAGCCTCAGGAGGCAGCGGGCGACGGTGGATTTGCCCGAGCCGCTTTCGCCGACGACGGCCAGCGTCTCGCCCGGCTGGAGGTTGAAGGAAACGCCCTTCAGCGCCTTGAAGGCACCATAGGTCTTGACCAGCTGCTTGACTTCCAAGAGCGGTTTTCCGGCACCTTGCGGATCGTGGATCGCACCCTTGCCGGGGGCGGCGCCGATCAGCTTCTTCGTGTAGGGGTGCTGCGGGTTGTGGTAAACCTCCTGCGGCGTTCCGGTCTCGACGATCTCGCCTGAATTCATCACCACCACGCGGTCCGCCACCTCGGCGACGACGCCGAGATCGTGGGTGATGAGAAGCAGACCCATGCCCGTCTCACGCTGCAACTCGGCGAGTAGCGCCAGAACCTCGGCCTGAACCGTGACGTCGAGCGCTGTCGTCGGCTCGTCGGCAATGACGATATCCGGCTTCATGGCGAGCGCCATGGCAATCATCACGCGCTGGCGCTGGCCGCCGGAAAACTGGTGCGGATATTTATGCATCGCCGCTTCCGGCTGCGGCAGGCCAACGCGGGTGAAGAGTTCCAGCGCGCGCTTTTCAGCCGCGGCCTTGTCGATGCCGTGGATGCGCATGGTCTCGATCAGCTGCCAGCCGACGGTGTAGACCGGGTTCAGATGGCCGAGCGGATCCTGAAAGATCATCGCGATGCGCCGGCCGTTGATGGCGCGGCGCTCTGATGTCGGCATGGTCAGCAGGTTCCTGCCCTCGAACAGGACTTCGCCGGAGGTGATCTCGCCGGGCGGCATGTCGATCAGGTTCATGATGGCGGATGCAGAGACGGATTTGCCCGAGCCGCTTTCGCCGAGGATCGCCAGCGTTTCGCCGCGATCCAGATGCCAGCTGATATTGCGCACGGCTTTGACGATGCCACCGGCGGTATGGAACTGGACGGAGAGATTTTTGACGTCGAGAAGATGCTCAGCCATTGGCCTTTGCTCCCTTCCTGTTGATTTCGAGGCGCCAGCGCTGAGCCGGGTCGAGTGCGACACGCAGCCAGTTGGACAGAAGATTGAGCGACATGGTGGTCAAGATGATCGCCAGACCCGGCCAGAAGGCCAGCCACCAGGCGGTCGCCAGATACTGCTTGCCCTGGCTCACCATCAGGCCCCAGGTGATTTCCGGCGGCTGGATGCCGATGCCGAGGAAGGAGAGCGAGCTCTCCGCCAGCATGACGAAGGCGAAGTCGAGGGTCGCAATCGTCACCAGCGTCGGGATGACCATCGGCAGGATGTGGCGAAAGACGATGCGGGTGGATGACGCGCCCATGACCTCGGCCGCCTCGACGAACATCCGCTGGCGGATTTCGAGCACCTCGGCGCGGGTTGTGCGCAGATAGACCGGGATGCGGGTGACGGCGAGGACGATGATCAGATTGCCGACCGACGGGGCCAGAATGTAGAGCACGATGACGGCCAGAAGCAGCGACGGGAAGGACATGATGACGTCCGCCAGCCGCATGATGATGTTGCTGACGCGGGCCGAAGAATAGCCGGCGACGAGGCCGAGAAGCGCACCGATGACAGAGGAACAGACGACGGCGCCGGCGGCGATCATCATCGTGTTCTGGGCGGCGACCACGACGCGCGGCAGGAGCGGGCGGCCGAGCGCATCCGACCCCATAACGTAGAGCCAGCCTTGCGTGATGACGAAGGGCGGGCCGTTTCGACCGCGCAGGTTCTGGTGCAGCGCCGCGTCGCCCATCAGCATTGGGCCGAAAATGGCGCAGAGCACGATCAGGATGAGGAAGAGCGCGGCGAAAAAGGCGAACTTGTCGCGCCACAGCATGCCGATGACCTTGGTAAAGCCGCTCGGCTCCTTTTCGATGGTCGTCTTGGTGGTGGTTTCGGGAAAAGTCTGTGTCATCGTCATGGCCTTAGGTCCGGACGCGCGGATCGAGGATCGCATAGGCGATATCGATCAGGATGTTCATGACGAAGATGGCCAGTGCAGTGACCATGATCGCAGCGAGGATGACGTTGAAGTCGCGTTGGAGAATGCTGTCGATCATCAGCTTGCCGACGCCGGGGAAGCCGAAGATGGTCTCGATGACGACGGCGCCGTTCAGCATGGCTGGCAGCCTGGTCGCCGATGACGGTGATGACCGGCAGCATGGCGTTGCGCAGCGTATGGATAAAGATGATCGACAGGTTGCCGACGCCCTTGGCGCGGGCGGTCTTGACATAGAGCGAGCCGAAGGACTGGAGCATCGAGCCGCGGACGATCTGCAATATGAGGCCGAAGGGGCGGATGAAGAGGACGGATATCGGCAGGATCCAGTGCCAGACCGTGCCGGTGCCGGAGGTGGGCAGCCAGGCGAGGTTGACGGCAAAAATGACGATGGCGACGATCGCGACCCAGAAATCCGGAGCCGACGCGCCGATCAGGGAAACGAGCGAGGCGAAGCGATCGAAAATGCCGCCGGGCTTGTAGGCCGCAAGCGAGCCGATGACGATGGCGGCAACCGTGACCAGAACCGTGGTGATCGCAGCCAGCTGGAATGTCCAGGCGAAGCCTTCGATGACGACGTCGATCGCAGGCCGCGCCTGACGCAGCGACTGGCCGAAATCGAGATGCAGGAGATCCCAGACATAACGGCCGAACTGGACGATGACGGGATCGTTCAGACCGTGCTGCTCGCGGAAATTATCCAGCATCTGCTGCGTGGCTTCCGCCGGCAGGAACAGGGCTGCCGGATCGCCTGTCAGTCGCGACAGGAAGAATACCGCCACGATCAGGACCGCGAGCGAAAAAAAGCTCGAAAGAATACGGCCGAAAATCAGTTTTCGCATTGCCTTCTCCTCATGCAACGAGGCGCGGCGTGTCTTTTGCCGCGCCTGCTGATTGTGCGGGGCTTACTTGAAGCCGATCTGGGACAGCTGCAGCTGGCCGTTGGTGGCGATCGTCGGCGTGAACGTGACGCGATCGTTGATACGGGCGAAGCTCACCTGATTGAACAGAAGGATATCGGGCACGACATCGTTGTTCAGATAGGCGATCAGGTCCGACCACTTCTTGGCGCGGTCGTCGCCGGTGGCAGCCGTCGCGTCGTCGATCATCTTGTCGACCTTCGGGTCCGAGAAACCGGACTGCGGGCCCTTGCTGTCATACTTGAAGAACATCGAGAAGACCGGGTCGCCACGGGCATTGTCGTGCTGGGCGCCGACGAGCTGGGCGTTACGGTCCGGCGAGTAAGGCTTCGAGTAGAGATGCTCGAACTCGGCGACTTCATACATCTGCAGATCGACATTGAGCCCGACATCGTTGAGCATGCCCTGGATCGCTTCCATCACTTCCAGAACGTTCGGGAAGAGGTTGGTGCGGCCGATGATCGAGATCTTGGCACTGGTATCGACACCTGCGGCCTTGGCTTCCGCGATCAGCTTCTTGGCCTTGTCGGGATCGAAAGGCCAGGGCTTGATGTCCTTGTTGAAGCCGAGCGTGGTTGGGGGCACGACGGCGGTGGCCAGCGTCGTTTCGGCCGGCACGATGCTGCCGACGAAGGCGCTGCGGTCGATCGCAAGGTTCAGCGCCTCACGGATGCGCTTGTCCTGCAGCGGCGGCTTGCCCTGGTCGATCCGCAGGTAGAAGACTTCCGAATTCGGATAGGCGTGGTCGGTCTTCTTGTTGGTGGCGTCGGTGACGGAGATCGCCGGCGCGATATCGGCTTCGCCCGTCTGCACCATGGCGGCGGCAACGGCCGGGTCGGAGCGGAAGACGTATGTCGCCTTGGCAACCTGCGGCTTGTCGCCCCAATAGTCGTCACGACGCTCCAGGACGACATTCTGCCCGACATTCCAGGCCGTCATCTTGTAAGGGCCGGTGCCGATGGGCTTGCGGGTGAATTCCATCGGCGTCGTCTTCGGCACGATGGTGACGATCGACATCAGAAGCGGAAGGATCGGCTGGGCAGGATCGCCGGTAATATCGATCGTATTGGCATCGACGACCTTGGTGGAAACCTTGGTATTGCCGAAATAACGCGGCGTTTCGCAGCTGAGCTTCGGGCTCATGGCGCGTTCGATGGAATATTTCACGTCGTCTGCGGTGAAATCCGAGCCGTCGGAGAATTTGACACCCTTGTGCAGGTGGAAACGCCAGGTCTTGGCGTCGACCTGTTCCCACTTGTCGGCAAGGCGCGGCATCAGCCCCTTGTTGTTGGCGACGTCGAATTCGGTCAGCGTCTCGTTGATGTTTTCAAGCAGGATGCGGCCGATATTGGAGCGCGTGGACATGCACGGCTCCATCAGGTCCACACCTTCGCCAAGCACGATGGTGACGTCCTTGCCCTTTGCAGCCTGAGCATAAGCTGCGGGCATGCCGGCATGGACGATGCCTGCAAGAGCGACGCCCAATGTCAACAATTTGCGTTTCATAGTGATCCTCCCTGATCACGACGGTTGAAAGGTTCATTCCGTCCGGCGCTTCGGCTCTCGCTTCCTCGCCGGAAAAATCCGTCTGCCCCGGTCACGACGCTCCCGGCGCCGTGTGCATGCTGTCGGAGGAGGGAATGGCGGCGTTTCGGGATCCATCCCGAGGCCTGAACCTCGACGTGATCATGGTCGCCGACAGCATCCAGGGCGGGTGCGCGGCCTTTACCATTTCACATCATCGGTTCCATGCTGATCCTCCGTCCTGTCAGGGCGCCTCCACGCCTTGAACGTGGTGCAGATTGACGTCTTTTGCCTCAACATGTCAACTGGTAACATGAAAATGCGGTGTCACGTCGTTTCTCATGTCCAGTGACATTGGTCTTAACCCATATTTTTCAATGCTTTGTTTTGACATTTACGTGAGCAATCGAAAATATTTCAACTTGACAACATGTAAAATCGAACCGAAGTTCGCCGCCAAGAAGACGACATTCTAGGAGGAAGATATGTCACCGGAGGAAATCGCAAACCGTATGGATGGAAGACTTTCGGCCAGAGGGGAGGGAAGGCTCGAGGCCTTCATACCTTCGCCGGTCATCCAGAACCATGCAGCCTTCCTGGCGTTTCTGCCCGATGGCAGCCTCGGCTGCGCATGGTTCGGCGGAACGCTCGAAGGAAAGTCGGATATTTCCATCCACATGTCGCGGCTTCTGCCGGGAGCGCAGGCCTGGAGCGATGCATCACGGATTACCGACGATCCCGATCATTCGGAGCAGAACCCGGTCATCCATAGCGCGCCGAACGGGATTACGCTGTTCCATACGTCGCAGGTCTCGGGCAATCAGGACAGCAGTCTCGTCAAGTCGCGGCCGCTGACGCTCGACGGCGCTTGCGTGCGGTCCGGCACGTCCACGACGCTGCCGCTCGGTGCCGGCACGTTTGTTCGTGCGCCCGTCATCACGCGGAGAGACGGCGCGATGCTGCTACCGCTGTTTCTGTGCCGGGCCAAGCCGGGGACGAAGTGGAACGGCAGCCATGATACGGCGGCGCTGGCGATCAGCGACAATGGCGGCGAGACATGGCGGACGGTCGATGTGCCCAATTCCTTCGGCTGCGTGCATATGACGATCGTGCCGCTTGGTGCCCAAGAGGGGGGACAAGACGGGGGACAAGCGGGGGGACTTGAGGGCGATCAGGAGATGGCCGCCTTCTTCCGCCGAAGGCAGGCGGATTTCGTCTACCGAACGGAAAGCCACGATGGCGGCGAGACATGGAGCGTGCCCGTTGCGACCGACGTTCCCAACAACAATTCGTCGATCAATGCGATCCGTTTGAAGGACGGACGGATCGCGCTTCTCTCCAACCCCGTCTCGGCTGCAACCTCTGCCGATCGCCGCGCCTCGCTCTATGACGAACTCGGCGAAGACGATGACCGGCCGGATTCGGATGGCGGAATTGCGCCGATCTGGGGCGTGCCGCGCGCGCCGCTGACGCTCTGCTTCTCCGAGGATGATGGCAAGACCTTCCCGGTCCGTAAACTTGTCGAGGATGGGCCGGGGACGTGCCTTTCCAACAATTCGATCGATGGGCACAACAAGGAACTTTCCTATCCGGTTCTGGTCGAGGGAGAGGACGAGGCGCTGCATCTGGCCTTCACCTTTCATCGCCGGGCAATCAAATATGTGCGGCTGGAAAAGAGCTGGCGGCCCTGATACGCACGGGGTGCGCGGCGGTTGTTGAGTGTGGCCGTGGCCGAAGGGAGGGGCGCTGCCTGTGAGACAGGTTGGTTTTCAAATCCTCCTTGGCCCACCCCTCTTCCACAGGGGGAGGGGTCAGCCAGGCAACGCCGCCGGGGCTCCACCCGTGCATGCCGGTGCGCATGCGCGCTTCGATCCTGCTGATGGGGTTGACCTCTGTTAGGCTCGCAGGCGGGAGGAGGGGCTAAAATGGGCGCTGCAGGGATTGGGCCATGTGGCCGATAGGGCGTGGTTGCGCATCTGGTTCCGTCAAGTCGTGCATCTGGTCCTGTCCATCTCGGGACTTGCGCCTTGCGGTGATTTGCCGATCTGTGTGAAATGGAGATCCGCCTGTCCTTGCCGCCAACGGCCGGGACGGTCGGCGCCTTTCACTGCCCGGCCATGCTGCCGCGACCCGATGGTTGCCGGCCGGGCCGGGGTGGCGGAGATGATCCGCCAGATCTGACCCGCCCGCCATGACCCGCCCTTATGCCCCAAAAGACCCGAAAGGACTTTTCATGACCAAGACCGTTCTCGTCACCGGCGCGACCGCCGGCTTCGGCCAGGCGATCGCCCGCCGCTTTTCATCCGAAGGCTACAAGCTCGTCATCACCGGCCGTCGTCAGGACCGGCTCGATGCACTGGTGGCTGAACTCGGCGGTGCCGACAAGGCACATGCGCTCTGCTTCGACATTCGCGACGAGGCGGCAACGGACGCGGCGCTGAAATCGTTGCCGGCGGAATTTGCAGGCATCGACGTTCTCGTCAACAATGCGGGGCTCGCGCTCGGCACCGGCCCGGCGCAGGACTGCGATCTTGCCGAGTGGAAGACGATGATCGATACCAACATTACCGGTCTGGTGACGATTACCCGGCTGATGCTGGAAGGCCTGATCGCGCGCCGCGGTCTCGTCGTCAATCTCTCGTCGGTTGCGGCCAACTGGCCCTATCCGGGCGGCAATGTCTATGGCGCGACAAAGTCTTTCGTGCAGCAGTTTTCGCGCGGGCTTCGCAGCGATCTGTCTTCCAAGGGCGTGCGCGTCACCTCGATCGAGCCGGGCATGGCGGAAAGCGAATTCACGCTGGTGCGCACCGGCGGCAATCAGGAAGCCTATGACAAGCTCTATGCCGGCGCCAATCCGTTGCAGCCGGAAGATATTGCCGAGACGATCTTCTGGGTCGCCTCGCTGCCGGCCCATATGAACATCAACACGATGGAAATCATGCCGGTCTATCAGTCCTGGGCACCGTTTCAGGTTTATCGCGAGACCAAGTAAGCGTCTCATCCCCTCTGTCGTCATGCTCGGGCTTGTCCCGAGCATCTGCAAGCGTCTGATCTTATTGGCGCGGTTAGCTCCTCGCGACAGGCGCGAGGATGACGGCCTCAAGGGCAGAGGTTCGTGATAGAAAGGGGCCGTCCTTGCAGACGGCCCCTTTGTTGTTTCAGCCGAAAACCTTGGTCAGGGCCTTGTCGATCGCATCGGTGATGGCGTCGATATCGGCTGCCGTGGCGATCAGGGCCGGCGAGAGGCACAGCGTGTTGTTGAGGCCCGGCAGCGAGCGGTTGGTGACGCCGATCAAGACGCCGAGCGCGCCGCATTCGGCAACCACGGCCTGACCGAGATGTTCGGCCACCGGTTCCTTGGTCTTGCGATCCGAGACGAGTTCGGCGCCCCAGAAGAGGCCGAGACCGCGCACGTCGCCGATCACCTGATGCTTTTCCTGAAGCGCCAGCAGATTGCCCTTCAGGCGCTCGCCCATCGCAGTGGTGTTTTCAAGCAGGTTCTCGTCTTCGATGATCCGCATGTTTTCAATCGCTGCCGCCGGTCCCGCCGTGCAGCCGCCGAAGGTGGAGATGTCGCGGAAATAGGACATCGGATCGGTCGGATCGTCCTTGAACATGTCGAAGACGCGTTCCGTCGTCACCGTGCAGGAGATCGCCGCGTAACCGGACGCGAGGCCCTTGGCCATCGTGACAAAATCCGGCTCGATGCCGTAATGCTGGTAGCCGAACCACTTGCCGGTGCGGCCGACGCCGCAGACGACTTCATCGATATGCAGGAGAATGTCGTATTTTTTGCAGATTTCCTGCACTTTCTGCCAGTAGCCTTCCGGCGGAACGATGACGCCGCCGCCGGCCGTGACCGGCTCAAGGCACAGGAGGCCGATCGTTTCGGGGCCTTCGCGCAGGATGACTTCCTCGATGGCTTCGGCGGCGCGGATGCCGTAATTGTCGATATCACCCCACTGGCTGCGGTATTCCAGGCAATGGGGGACTTCGACAAAACCGTCCGGCATCGGTCCGTACTGGGCGGCGCGCTGCGGCTGGCCGGATGCCGCCAGAACACCGATCGTCGTGCCGTGATAATCGCGCTCGCGGTAGAGGATCTTGTACTTGCCGCCGCGGTGTTTGCCGTGCGCGAGCTGGCGCACCATCTTGAACACCTTCTCGTTGGCTTCCGAGCCGGAGTTCGAATAGTAGACGCGGGTCATGCCCGGCATCTTCTCGATCAGCTTCTGGGCAAATTGCGCAGCAGGGACATTGCCGGCTGCACCGGCGAAATAGTTGAGCTTGACCAGCTGGTCGCGCACGGCATCGGCAATCGTGGTGCGGCCATAGCCGACATTGACGGTCCAGACCGCGCCGGAAACGGCATCGAGATATTCACGGCCATTGGCATCCCACAGCCGCATGCCCTTGCCCTCGACATAGACGCGCGGGTCGTTGGTTTCGAACTGCTTGTGCTGGACCAGATGGTGCCAGACATGCGCCTTGTCCGCCTCGATGACGTCGCGAATATCGTTGGGATTGGGGGTTGCCATGTTCATGTGATGAAGTTCCCGGATTGTCGTTGGCACAACCCTAGCACACGTCATGCGGCAAGATCAGGTCAGGACGAACTGGCTCCATCGAAATGGCGAACTGGCTCCCTGTCGCGCCCACCTGAGGGCTCAGCGCGGCCGGGTGCCACGGCGTTTTCAAGAAGGACGCCCAGTTTTGTCAGGCCTGCCTCGATCCTCTGGGTGGGGATGGCGCCGAAGCCGAGGCGGAAAAACCGGCGGCCATCGCGCGCGTCGGCAAAGAAGACATCGCCGGGTTCGATGAGGATGCCCTGTGCCTGTGCGAGAGCGGCGGCGGCCCGGCTGTCGAAACCTTGCGGCCCCTCGATCCAGAAATTGGCTGCACCTTCGCCACGGGTAAAGGTGAAGGAGGGCATGGCGGCGGGCAGGATGCGGGCGATCAACCGCGCCCTTGCCAGCATTTCATTGCCGATGCGGTTCAGGTGCTGGCGGTAGTGGCCGAGCGCGATGAAGGTGGCGAGCGTGCGCTGGTTGTTGATCGGCGGATGGCGCATGATGACGCGGCGCAGCATGCGCAATTCGCGGATGACCGGCCGTGGCGCGACGACATAGCCGACGCGCAGGCCGGGTGCGAGAACCTTGGAAAAGCTGCCCACATAGATGACGCGGCCACCGCTATCGAGGCTCTTCAACGGCGGGATCGCCGCATCGCCTTCGACGGAGAGGTCGGCGTCGTAATCATCCTCGACCAGGACCAAGTCATGTCTTGCTGCTGCCTCGATCAGGGCGCGGCGGCGCTCGAGCGGCATGACCACCGTCGTCGGACACTGGTGGCTGACGGTGATGAAGGCAACCCGGTTCCTGGCGAAGGTCTCGTCGGGGATGACGCCGTGGGCGTCGCTGTTCAGAAGAACCGGGTGGCCGGTGGCAAGCTCGATCATGTTGCGCACATCGGGGTAGCCGGGATTTTCCACTGCGGCCGGCGTGTCGCGGTCGACCAGAAGCTGGACGATGAGCGACAGCGCATGCTGCGAGCCGATGGTGACGATGATCTCGCCTTCGGCGGCGCGGATGCCGCGACGGGGGAGAACCTGAAGGCGCAGCTGTTCGAGCAGGTCCGGATCGTCGTCGTCGATCATGTCGGCGGCCCAGCCCTGGATTTCCTGCACGCTGGATGTGGCACGCACGGCCTCGCGCCAGTTGTTGATCGGGAAGAGACCGCGATCATACTGGCCGAAGAGGAAGGGGTAGGGATAGGCCTGCCAGTCGCGCGGCTTATAGAACATCGCCAGTTTCGACGGGTGAACCGCAAAGCGCGACGACCAGTCGGCCTCTGCCTCAGGCCCGTCATGGCCCTCCGGCTGGGCAATATCGACGGCTGCGACGAAAATGCCGCTGCGTTCGCGGGCAAGAAGCAGGCCCTCGTCGATCAGCCGCTGGTAGGCCGCCGTCACGGTGTTGCGGCCGATGCCGAGATGGGTTGCCAGAATGCGCGAGGAGGGAAGGCGGGTGTTGGCGCGCAGCATGCCCGTCTCGATCGCATGGACAATCAGCCGACGGATCTGCCGATTGAGGCCGGGCGCCTTGCGATCGAGGCCGGAAAAGACCTGGCGCCAGATGGGTTCGAGCGACGGGCGCGGGGGTTTGGTCGCGGTCGGCCCGGTCGGCCCGGTCGGGTCGTCGTCGTGCTCCCCGTTGTCAGTGGGCCGCGGGACAGGGTTTTCGATGGGGGCGGTTGCCCGGTGATGCTGCATGCCTTGCCTGTCGTGCCGCGCTTGTTTTGCCTTGACGGTCTCGTCCTGAGCGTGCGGGCGGCCATGATGCGCGAGAGACGGGCTTGGGGCAAGGTGGGGAACGTTCGGGATGAAGGCGCCCCCGATACTCTCCCCACAGCCCCTCCTTACGGGGGCTCCCGAAACGCCCTTCCTACAAGCCGTCCCTACAAGCCGTCCCTACAAGCCCTCCCGACAAGGGGGAGGGTTAACGCGGTGCCATCCTCCTGAGCCTTGCGGAGGGACACGCCCTCCCGACAACGGGGAGGAGGGGGTTAAGCCAGCCTCGCAGTCCTGCCTTTTTTAAGGGGCGGGTGCGGCGGTTTTCTTCCCCCTCGCGGGGGAAGATGGCCGGCAGATCCGAGGGGCCCTGTTGGTGGCCGTCCGCGCTTACTTGACGAAAAGCTGGCGGGGGAAGTTGGTGAGCTTTTCGTAGCCGGTCTCGGTGATGGTGATCGTCTCCGACATGCCGAAACCCTGTGCCAGAACGTAAGTGTGGAAGGTCTGGCCCGGCTCGAAAACCCAAGTGCTGTTTTCCGCCGCTTCCAGCGGCTCGCCACCGTTCGGCTGGAGCATCAGGCCGACGGAGTAGAAGGTCTTGTTCGTATAGGTCTCGCGCAGGCCGGCAGAGAGCACGCCGTCGCGGTAGATCGCGTCGGGGATGCGAACCGAAACGCCCGGCTTCACTTCGCGGATGGCTGCGTCCTGAATGGCGATCAGCTGCTCGACGATCTTGTGGTCGTCATCCTTCACCGGTCCGACGCGGATCGGGCGCATGAAGCGGGCGTGGTAATGCTTCACATTCGGCGTCGTCTCGATCTGGACGATGTCGCCCGCTTCGAGAATACGGTCGGAATAGCCGCCATGCAGGTGGAAGGCGCGCTCGCCCGAGGACATGACGCCGGGGCCCGGCAGGTCGGAGCCGGCGCGGATCATCGCGGCACAGACTTCGGCTGCCATTTCGCGCTCGGTGACGCCGACGGCGGCGCTATCGATCGCGGCCTGCATGCCTGCCTCGGCGGCCCTTGCGGCGCGGCGCTGATAGGCGATTTCGGCCGGCGACTTGATGAGGCGCATGACCGGAGCGAGATTGCTCTCGTCCTGCCAGACGATGCCCGGCAGCGACGACTTCAGGTATTCGTAGCGGCCGGCCGACAGCGGCCAGGCGGAAAGCTCGATGCCGAGCTTGGCCGTCTTGCCCATGCGGCTTTCGATGGCGGAGGCGGCAACGGCCATGCGGTCGTCGCTATCGGTCCACATGACACGGTCTTTGAAGACGCAGGTCGTGTCGAGGTAATATTCCTCGACGTCGCGGCAGAACAGGGTCGGCTCGCCTTCCGCCGGGATGATGGCGAATTGCAGCGTGCCATAGGCGCGGGTGAAATAGCCGGTGAGCCAGGTGACGGTTTCCGGCAGGAAGGCGACCATGCCGTCGAGGCCCTTGGCCTTCAGCGCGGTCTGGACGCGGGCGAGGCGGGCGAGAAACTCTTCTTTCTCGAACCAGTAGGCGGGAGTGTACATCGGGATCAATCCTCGGGAAATCAGGCGTTCAGAACCAGATCGGCAAAGCGGGTGAGCATGGTCTTGGATTCGGCAGCCTCATGGGCCTGCGCCTTCAGGTCGTCGATGTCGGCGCCGTCCTTTTCCATCCGCTCGCGGTTTTCCTCGAACCAGATGACGGCCTGATCCTTGGTCACTTCCGGGTGGCCCTGAATGCCCCAGATATCCTTGTCCTTGTAGCGCCAGATCTGGTTGGGGCAGAGATCGGAGGAGGCAAGGATCGTCATGTCGGGATGCTCGGCCTTCACCTCGTCATTGTGCCAGACGAACATGTGGACGTGATCGACCAGATCGCGGGCGATCTTGTCTGTTTTCGTCGCCTCGGTGAGCGGCAGGTCCTTGTAGCCGATCTCGCAGAAGGAACGGCGGAAAACCTGATCGCGGCCGCAGAGCGCCGAGCCGAGGATCTGGCTGCCGAAGCAGATGCCGAGCATCGGTATCTCTTTTTCGGCGGCCTTCTGGATCAGCTCGTGCTCGCGCAGGATGAAGGGCACATCCTCATAGGCGCCATGCGGGCTGCCGGAGAGGAAAATGCCGTCATAGCCGTCGAGCGTTTCGGGAAACTCGTTATTGTAGGCCCAGTAACGGTCGACCTTGAGGCCCCAGCTTTCGAACCGGTCGTCGAGTTTTGCGATGGATTGGAATTTCCGGCCGTTGCCGAGATAGAGCAGGCGTCCCGCCATGTCGTTTTCCACTTTCGATGTTCTGGATTTGCTGTCGAGGCCGCTGGGAGGTCCAAGTTCGTGGGGCAGCCGTGCCAGCGGCATCGGTTCACGGCCTGCCCTTGAAGGCGAAATGTCAGCGCATCCGCTCAGCCGGCCCCGGCTCCGGCGAGCGGCGGATCGAGGCAGAGGGCCGAGACGATGCGGGCAGCTTCGGCGAAATCGTCGATTTCCATCGCCTCGTCGGGATTGTGGCTGCCGTGTTCGTTGCGGATGAAGACCATGCCGGTCGCTACGCCCTGTGCGGCAAAGACCGCGGCGTCATGGCCGGCGCCACAGGCCATGGCGATCGCTTCGATATTCTGCTCAGCCGCCGCGCTCGTGAGGGCCGCGACGATCGCTTCGTCCATCTTGGCCGGCGTGCTGTCGGTGAGGCGGCCGAGTTCGAAGCGGATATTGTAGCGGGCCTCGACGCGGGCAACGGCGTCTGCGGTGATCGCCTGCATGCGCTTAAGCGTTTCCGGCTCCTGGCTGCGCACGTCGAGCGAAAAATTCAGGCGGCCGGCGATCTTGCTGAAGGCTGCTTCCGTCGGATCGGTGGAAAACTGGCCGAAGGTGACGACCAGATCGGCGCCTTCTTGCTGAAGCGTGGTCCAGGCGTCTTCCAGGTCCATGACGAGGGCCGATGCGGCGCGCACGGCATCCTGTCTGAATTCGCGCGGCGTGGCGCCGGAATGGGCGTAAGCGCCGATGCAGCGCGCCTCGCGAAAGCGGAACGAGCCGCGAATGCCGGTGACGATGCCGACCGGAATGCCGCGTTCGACCAGAAGAGGTCCCTGCTCGATATGCGGCTCGATGAACATGGCGATGTTTTCAGGGTTCAGATGCGGCGTGCCGGCGCGCAGCATTTCGCTGTTGCCACCGGCCGCATCGATCGCCCGGCCGAGCGGCACCTGATCGGAGGAGCGCTTGACGTGATCCAGTTCCTTTTCCGTCAACAGGCCGAAGGCGGCGCGGCTGCCGACATAGGAGGCGCCGAACCAGGTGCTCTCTTCGGCGCGCACGGCCATCACGGTGATGTCGCGCGGCGGGCGGATGCCGGCCCGCACATAGCCCGAAATGACCGACAGGCCGAGAAGCACACCGGCGGCGCCATCGAAATTGCCGCCCATCGGCACGGAATCGAGATGCGAGCCGATGAAGATCGCCGGGCCTTCGTCGCGGCCCTTCATCGTGAGGTAGAGGTTGCAGCCGGCATCGGTGGAAATGTCCAGGCCGAGCTTGCGGGCCTCACGCGTCACGATATCATGGGCTATCTGCTCGCCGAGACCGTAGGACGTGCGGGTGATGCCGCGATTGGTGCCGGTGCGGCGGCGCAGTTCGTCGAAGAGGCGTTCCGCAAGCCCGATATCGACCGGTGCCTGATTGCTGCCTTCGACTGCGACTGCGGTCGCGCCCTCACGAGTGCTGGTCATACGCGGGCCAATCTCCTGATAATACTGTCTCTGACCCCATCGAGATGCTGGCGCATGGCCTTCGACGCGTCCTCGGGACGGTTGTCGAGAAGCGCCTGGAGGATGTCGATATGCTCCTGGCACGTCGATTCCAGCCGCTCGGGCACGCTGCGGAGGTCGAAAATCTGGGTTTGCAGGCGCAAGGTGCGAATGATCTGCGCCAGTTGCGGATTGCCGGCCGCTTCCGCGATACCGCTATGGATGCGGTCGTCGACGCCGCGCACGACGCTGCGGTCCGGCTTGGGGGCGCCGTCTTTGGCGCCGTGAAGTATATCGGTCAGGGTGGCGATGAGATCGTCGAGCTCGGCAACCGGCATGCGGCCGGCGGCAAGCCTTGCCGCTTCCGGCTCGATCAGCTGGCGGATCTGCAGCGCATCCATATAGTCGTCGATGCGCATCTGCTTGACCTGCAGGCCGCGTGTGCCCTGGCGGATCAGAAGACCTTCGCCTTCAAGCATGAGAAGCGCATCGCGGATCGGCGTGCGGGACATGCTGAGCACTTCGGCAAGCCGGCGCTCGGTCACGGTTCCGCCCGGCTCGACACTGCCGGAGAGGATCAGGTTCAGGATCTGTTCGTAGGCCTGCAGTGCAAGTCGCTTGTCGGTTTCGATCAGCATGATCCTAGTCTTTCTTCGGCTGGAGATCCCCCGGATGCCCCTGTTCGGGGTCGCGGCGGAGTTGGTGTCGTGTTGCGGGCGCTGATGCCACGCGAACCACGGGTTGTCACCAGAGTGTCTTGCTCTTTCGCTCGCTCGTCCACTGCCTCCCGGCCTTGTTCCCCATGCCTTTCGCACAGGATGCAAAATTTTAGTATTCCTTATGTTGACGTTCGGTATACCAAACTTTAGGGTGATTGCAACAGCCAGCATGCGGCGCTCCCCCAAAAGAGCGCGAAAAGGGAACCAGACGTGACGCCGACATTCGAACCGAATCTGCCGTTCACCCGCGAGGAGCATCTCGACCGTCAGGCGCGTCTCAGGGCCAAGCTTGTCGAGCGCGGGCAGGATGCCATGCTGGTGTTTGCTCAGGAAAGCATGTTCTGGCTGACGGGTTACGATACCGGCGGCTATGTCTATTACCAGTGCCTCGTCGTGCCGGCCGACGGCCGCCAGCCAATCCTTCTGACGCGTCGCCCGGATCTGGTGCAGGCGAAGCAGACCAGCATCATCGAGGATATCCGTATCTGGTGGGATGCCGAGGACGCCAACCCGGCGCAGGATCTGAAGGTCATTCTGGAAGAACTGGGTCTCGGCGGCAAGAAGATCGCGATCGAACTCAATACCCATGGTTTGACCGGCTGGAACCTTTACCGGACGCAGCAGACGATCGGCGACTGGTGCACGCTGGAAGACGACGTGCATTCGATCCGCTGGCTGCGCCTCATCAAGTCTCCGGCGGAGATCGAGTATACCCGCAAGGCCGCCCGCATTCTCGACACGTCGCTCAATGCCGTCATCGATGCGGCGCGTCCGGGCATTCTCGACAGCGACCTGAAGGCCGTCTACCTGACCTCGATCCTGGGGCAGGGCGCCGACATGCCGCCGAATGCGCCGCTTTTCAATTCCGGCCCGCGCGCCGTCTATGGCCGCGGCGTCTCCGATCCGCGCCGTCTTGAGCGCCAAGATCAGATTCTTGTGGAATACCCGGTCGCTTACCGTCGTTATAACGTGAAGACGGAGTGGACGATCCTGTTTGGCGACGTCTCCGACGCGCATCGCAAGATGTACGATGTCGGCATGGAAACACTGCGTCGGATGACCGAGATCGCACGGCCGGGCACGACGCTCGGCGAAATCTTCGATGTTTATGCGGACGGGCTCGACAAGGGCGGCTACAAGCGGGCGCGCTATGGCGCCACCGGCTATTCGGTCGGCTGCACGTTTGCGCCGACCAGCATGGATGTGCCGCCGATGATCTATTCGGGCAACCCGACCGTCTGCCAGCCGGGGATGACACTGTTCTATCACGTCATGAACGGCGATGCCGATACCGGCCTTGCCATGGGGGTCGGGCATACGTTGCTCGTCACCGATGGCGCGCCGGAGGTGCTGACCGGCCTGCCGGACGAGCTGACGGTCATCCGGTAACAACAAGAATTCCGGCCGGACAAAGACAAGAAGAATGACCCCGGCCCGATATCAAACAACCTTTGAGAGGGCGAAATGACACATTTCATGATTACCCGCCGCACCATGGTCATGGGCCTGGCGGCGACCGCACTGCTTCCGGGCACGGATTTCACCGAGGCGTTTGCCGCGACCGGTACGCCGAAGGCCGGCGGCACGCTGAAAGTCAGCCATTCGACGCGTATCGCGACGCTGAACGTCTTGAACTGCTCGGGTCCGGCCGAATATCCGGTTGTCGACATGCTCTATTCGGGCCTGACCCGCATGAGCCCCGACAACAAAGCCGTGCCGGATCTCGCCGAGCGCTGGGAAGCCAGCGCCGACGCCAAGACCTTCACCTTCTTCCTGCGCAAGGGTATCGTCTTCCATGACGGCACGCCCTGCACGGCAGACGATGTGGTTGCCACGTTCACGGCGATCCTCGACAAGAACGTGCCGGCCGCTGCCCGTTCCGTCCTCAACATGATCGACAAGATCGAGGCCGTCGACGCGACGACCGTCAAGTTCTCGCTGAAGACGCCCTTCGCCGACCTGCCGATCTCGACGGCGCATGCGAATGCCCGCATCCTGTCGAAGGTCGCTCTGTCCGGCCCGAAGGAAAAGCTCGATACGACGGCCAACGGCACCGGCCCGTTCAAGCTCGAAACCTATGACAGCGCCCAGATGGTGCGCCTCGTCAAGAACGAGAACTATTACATCAAGGGCAAGCCCTATCTCGACGCCGTCGAAATGCGCCTGTTCCCGGATCTGGCTGCCGAAAGCGCCAACTTCCTCAACGGCTCGACCGACGTCATGCTCGTCGTCCAGCAGGCCGATTTCGAGCGCATCTCGAAGGCGACCGGCGTGAAGGCGCAGCGCATTCCGTCGGGCCGTTTCGTCAACATCACCATGCGTCAGGACCAGAAGCCGTTCGACGACGTGCGCGTCCGCAAGGCGCTTGCGATGGCGATCGACCGTCCGACGCTGGTCGATATCGTGCTCGAAGGCCTCGGCCGCCCGGCCTACGACAACCTGCTGTCGCCGGAATTCCAGTACGCGGTGAAGACGCCCGAGATCGCCTATGATCCGGCCGGCGCCAAGAAGCTTCTTGCAGAAGCCGGCTACCCGAACGGCATCAAGATCAAGCTCGTCGCCTCCAACCGCCCGGCCATCCGTGCGCAGGTGGCCGTCGCCGTCAAGGAAATGGCAAAGACGGCCGGTTTCGACATCGAAGTCGAAACCATGTCGCACGACACCTATCTCGCCAATGTGTGGATGAAGGGCCAGTTCTACATGGGCTACTGGGGCATGCAGGCGACGGAGGATGCGACCTTCAACCTGCTGCTTACGTCCAACGCGTCCTATGAAGACACGGCCTGGAAGAACAAGGACTTCGACAAGCTGATCGACGAGGCCCGTTCGACGACGGACGATGCCAAGCGCCGCGACCTCTATGCCAAGGCACAGGAACTTCAGCTGAAGGACACGCCCTATATCGTGCCGATCTTCGAAGACATCCTGACCGCCAGCGGCAAGGGTGCGGAAGACTGGACGATCGCGCCGCTGTCGCGCTATTTCTACGTCGAAAACGTCTGGCTGAACAAGGCTTGATGGCATGACACGGGGCTATCTGATCCGACGGTTGCTTGCCATTCTGCTCGTGCTTGTCATCGTCACCTTTGCCGTCTTCGCGATCACGGCCATCCTGCCGGGAAATGCGGCGATCATGATCCTGGGTGAATATGCCACCCCGGATGCGGTCGCTGCGTTGCAAAGACAACTGCATCTCGATCAGCCCTGGTACATGCAATATTACAGTTGGGTCTCGGGCATTCTTCTGCACGGAGATTTCGGCATGTCGCTGAGATTGTCCCTGCCGGTCTCCCAAGTGGTCGGCGAGGCCTTTCTCAATTCGGCTCTGCTTGCCGTGACGGCGCTCGTCGCCGTCACGATCATCGCCATCCCGCTCGGCGCCCTTGCGGCGCTGAAGCGGGGCACGGCCGTCGATCTGGCGATCGGCCTCTTCTCCTATCTCGGTACGGCGCTGCCGGAATTCGTCACGGCCACGCTGCTGCTCGTCTTCCTCGCCGCGCCGAATTCCGGCCTGTTTCCGGCCGGCGGCTTTGTCGCGCCGTGGGACGACATGGTCGGGTTTGCCTCGCATATCGTGCTGCCGGCGGTCACGCTCGGCCTGATCCTGCTTGCGCATGTCTCGCGGCAGGTGCGGTCCGAAATGTCGGAAGTGCTGGCATCGGACTATATTCGCGCCGCGCGCCTCAAGGGTCTGACAGAACGCCGCGTCATCCGCCGCCATGCGCTGCCCAATTCGCTGGCGCCGGCGGTTGCCGTCATCTCGCTCGATATCGGCTACCTCCTTGGCGGCATCATCGTCGTCGAGGAAATCTTTGCCTGGCCGGGTCTCGGCCGGCTCCTCATGTATGCGCTGGAAAACCGCGATCTGCCGGTCATCCAGGCTGTCACCCTGCTTCTGGCGACGGTCTACGCCGTGTCCAACCTGATTTCGGACATCGTGATCGCCCTGCTCGACCCGAGGGTCCGCTATGCGTAAGTTCTTTTCCTCTCCGACTGCCGTCGTCGGCACGACACTTCTGACGATCGTGCTCTTCGCCGCCCTGTTCGGGCCGCTGATTGCGCCCTTCGATCCGCAGGAATTCCATCCGGTCGCCCGTCTGCAGGGGCCATCGGCCACCTACTGGCTCGGCACCGACCAGTTCGGACGCGACCTTCTTTCGCGCATCCTGAACGGCGCGCCGGCCACCGTTTCCTTCGGACTGTTTTCCACTGCGATCGGCGTCGGCGTCGGCTCGGTCATCGGCGTGATCGCCGGTGTCTCGGGTGGATGGGTGGACAGTACGATCATGCGTATTCTGGATGGTCTGCTGGCCGTGCCGGATCTGCTCTTCACACTCCTCATCGTCACCGTTCTCGGCGGCGGCATGGAACATGCGCTGCTTGCCGTTGCCGTGGCGTTCACGCCGGGCATGGCGCGTATCGCCCGCAGCGCCGTGCTTTCGGTGCGCACCCGCGATTATGTCCGCGCAGCCGTCGCCCGCGGTGAATCCGGTTTCTACATCGTCACCTGCGAAGTGCTGCCGAATGCGCTGTCGCCGATCGTGGTGGAATCGACCATTCGCGTTTCCTTCGCGATCATGATCGGCGCGACGCTCGGCTTCCTCGGTCTCGGCGCCCAGCCGCCGAGCACCGAATGGGGGCTGATGGTGTCGGAAGCCCGGCAGTTCATGTTCCGCAATCCCTGGTGCGTGGCCATTCCCGGCATGTCGATTGCCATGGCGGCACTCGGTTTCAACCTGTTCGGCGACGCGCTGCGCGACGCCCTTGACCCCCGGAGGAGCCATTGACCGTCTCGCTCGCGCCCGCGCCGACCGATGCCGCTTCCTCCAAGGAGAAGCCGGCCCTCGCGATCCGCAATTATTCGCTGTCCTACAAGACCGATAGCGGCCTTGTCACGGCGCTGAAAAACATCGACCTCACGATCAAAAAGGGCCAGACGATCGGGCTTGTGGGTGAATCCGGGTCCGGCAAGTCGTCGATGGCGTGGTCGGTGATGCGCTATCTGCCGCCGAACGCGGTCGAGACCGGCGGCGCCATCCGGCTCGCCGGCGAAGAACTGCTCGACTACACGCAGCGGCAGATGCTCGATATCCGCGGTTCGCGCATGGCCATGGTGTTCCAGGACCCGTCAACCTCGCTCAATCCGACGATGCGGATCGGCGAGCAGATTGCCGAAACGTTGATGCGTCACCGCGGCCTGTCCAAGATCGAGGCCTTTGCCTATGCCGAGGCAGCCCTTGCCCGCACCGGCATTACCCGGCCGAAGGAAATGCTGACGCGCTATCCGCATGAGGCATCGGGCGGCGAAAAGCAGCGCGTCGTCATTGCGACCGCCTTTGCCTGCGAACCGGAACTGATCATCTTCGACGAGCCGACCACGGCGCTCGATATTCTCACTGCGCGGCAGATCCTCGACCTGTTCAACCAGTTGCGCGAAGAGACGAATGTCTCGGCGCTCTATATTTCCCACGATCTGGGGCTCGTCTCGCGCGTGGTCGACGAAGTCTCGGTCCTGCATCACGGCGTGATCGTCGAGAGCGGGCCTGTCGATGAGGTTTTCCGCCGTCCGAAGGCCGATTATACCCGCCAGCTGATCGGCGCCGTGCCCAACCCGGACCGCTGGCTCGGCGTCGATGCGCCGAACCCGCCGAAGACACTGGTCAAGCTCGATGCGATCGGCGTGCAATATGGCGCGCCGTCGAAGTTCCAGAAGATGTTCTGGCCCGACGATGCCGAGAAAGCCGGCTATTGGGGCGCCAAGGATGTCAACCTCACGGTTCGCAAGGGCGAGCTTCTGGGCGTCGTCGGCGAAAGCGGCTCTGGAAAATCCACCATCGCCAAGGTGCTGGCCGGCCTTCAGGATTTCCACGGCAAGCTGGAATTCGACGGCCAGTCGATCACCAGCCGCAAGGGGATCGACAAGAGCTATCGCCGGCGCGTGCAGCTGGTGTTCCAGCATCCCGACGCCTCGCTCAACCCGCGCCAGAAGATCGGCACGATCATTGCCCGGCCGCTGAAACTCTATGGCGTCGTGCCGCGCGAAAAAGTGTCTGCGCGTGTGGCCGAGCTTCTGGAGATGGTGCGGCTGCCGGCAGATTTCGCCCATCGCTATCCGCACCAGCTTTCCGGCGGCCAGAAGCAGCGCGTGGCGATCGCCCGCGCGTTTGCGGCCGAACCGGATCTCGTCATCTGCGACGAGGTGACGGCGGCGCTCGACGTATCGGTGCAGGCGGCGGTTGCCGAACTGCTGGTCAAGCTCCAGAAGGATACGGGAACGGCCTGCGTGTTCATTACGCATGACCTCAACCTCATCCGCCAGCTCGCTCACCGGATCGCCGTCATGCATCATGGCAAGCTCGTCGATCTGTTCGATCGCGACGATGCGCGCTCTCCTGCACGCGATGCCTATACCAAGGCATTGCTGGATGCGGTGCCCGTGCCTGAGACGCTTGCGCCCGAAACGATCACGACCGAAGCCTGAACCAATACTGCAATTGGACTGACATCATGTATGTGCCCCAGGAATTTGCCGCCGAAACGCCCGGCGGACGCAAAGTGCTTCTCAAGTTCAAGGCGGACGAGTTTGCCGCACGTCTTTCCGCCACGCGCCGACGCATGCGCGAGCGCGGGCTCGATGCGCTGATCGTCTTTGCGCAGGAAAGCCATTACTGGCTGACGAGCTATGATACGGCGGGCTACGTGTTCTTCCAGGCCGGCCTTGTGCTCGCCGACGACCACAGCCCGACGGTGCTTCTGACCCGCACCCCCGATCTTCGCCAGGCCAATGTCGCCTCGCTCTATGACGACGTGCGCGTCTGGCTGAATGCCGAGGATGCCAATCCGGCGGAAGACCTGCGCGCCATCATGGCCGAGAAAGGGCTTGCCGGCAAAAAGATCGGCGTCGAATACGCAACCTATGGCCTGACCGGCGCCAATGCGCGGATGGTCGACAAGGCGCTCGACGGCTTTTGCGCCAGCGAGGATGCGTCGGATATCGTGCGCACCGGCCGTCTCACCAAATCGGCTGCCGAACTCGTGCATGTGCGGGCGGCGGGCAAGCTTGCCGACGCGGCCGTTCAGGCCGCGATCGACGTGACGCGCGCCGGCATTCCCGATACGGTTCTGAGCGGTGCTGCGCTGACGGCGATGCTGTCAGGGGGTGGCGACATTCCTTCCGGCGGTCCGCTTGTCAATTCGGGATCGCGCGCGCTTTACGGCCGCGGGATCGGCGGTCCGCGGCTGATCGAGGAGCAGGACCAGATCCTCGTCGAACTCGCCGGCTCGCATTGCCGCTATCACGTCGTCGTCGAGCATACGCTCGTCACGGGAACGCCGGATCCGCGCCAGCTCGACATGCTGAAGGTTGCCAAGGACGCGCTCGACCAGATCAAGGACGCGGCCCGCCCCGGCGTGGCGCTCGGCACGCTCGACGATATCCATCGCCGCGTGCTCGATAATGCCGGCTTTGCCAAGGCGCGCTACGCGGCCTGCGGCTATGCGCTGGGCTGCACGTTCAAGCCGACCTGGATGGACGTTCCGCCGATGATCTATTCCGGCAATCCCCTGATCATGGCGCCGGGCATGGTGTTCTTCGTCCACATCATGATACCGGATGCGACGACGGGTCTGACCGCCGGCGTCGGCCAGACATTTGCGATTACGGATGGATATCCGGAGGTCTTCAGCGACCTGCCGGTGCAGCTCTACTGCTGCTGAGAGGAGAAAGACGTGACATTCAGCACTTCATCCAGAGGCGTCTACGCGATTGCCGCCACGCCGTTTCACGATAACGGCGAGATCGACTTCAATTCCGTCGACAAGCTCACCGATTTTTATCAGGAGAGCGGTTGCTCCGGCATCACCATTCTCGGCATGATGGGCGAAGCTCCGAAGCTGGAGCCGGAAGAAAGCAAGGCGATCATTGCCCGCGTCGTGTCGCGCGCGAAAGTGCCCGTCATCGTCGGCGTTTCGGCACCCGGTTTTGCGGCGATGCGCTCGCTGGCGCGCGGCGCGATGGAGATGGGCGCCGAGGGCGTGATGATTGCGCCGGCACCGGGCATGAAGACCGACGACCAGACGATCAATTATTTCGCCAATGCGGTCGAGGCGATCGGCGACGACGTGCCTTGGGTGCTGCAGGACTATCCGCTGACGCTCAATACCGTCATCTCGCCTTCCGTCATCGCCAGGATCATGACCAACCATGCGTCCTGCCTGATGCTGAAGCACGAGGACTGGCCCGGTCTGGAAAAGGTTTCCAAGCTGCGCGCCCTGCAGAAGGCGGGCGACTTGCGCGACTTCTCCATTCTGTGCGGCAATGGCGGCCTGTTCCTCGATTTTGAACCGCAGCGCGGCGCCGACGGCGCAATGACCGGCTACGGCTTCCCCGACATGCTGGCGGAACTCGTGGACCTGTTTGCCGAAGGTAAGCGCGACGCGGCGCATGATCTGTTCGACGCACACCTGCCGCTCATCCGCTACGAGCAGCAGCCGGGCATCGGCCTTGCGGTGCGCAAGCACGTGCTGAAGCGTCGCGGTGTCATTGCGTCCGACGCGCAGCGCAAGCCGGCGCAGATGCTGACGGCGACGGCACGGGCGGAGGTGGATTTCCTCCTGTCGCGCCTTGCCAGACACGACAAGCGCGCGGCACTCTGAGCGCTTTACTCTTGCGCCATTGCGGACGCAAAACCGGTTTGCGCCTTTGCTGCAATTGAGCTGAGCTGAGGAAGATCATGCCGCCGGTGCCCTGTGCCGGCGGTTTTTTTGTGTGGCGATCAGGGCGCGCTTGCCAGCGCGATCGCATCGGCGATCTCATCGACGCGGGCCGACAGGGTGGATGTGGCAACGCGGATATGGTTGCTCGGCAGGACGGAAAATTTGCCGCCGGGATTGACCGCGATATTGCGGGCGGCAAGCGTGACCATGGCGAACTGTTCGGAGACAACCGGCACCCAGAGTGCCAGGCCGCTGCCGGGACGTGTCTCGATGCCGCGCTCCTTCAGCGCAGCGGCCAGGGCATTGCGCCGCTGCTGATAGATGGTGCGGGCCGTCTCGATCGTTGCCCAGGTTTCCTCGCGTTCAAGCAGCCATGCGGCCGCACCCTGCACGAGACGGCTGGTCCAGCCGGCGCTGAAGGCACGGTAGGACTGGATCTGCTCGACGATCGTTGCCGATGAGGAGAGGATCCCGAGACGAATGTCGGGGCTGATCGTCTTCGAGTAGGAGAGAATATGCACCGTCCGCTCGGGAAAGCGATCGCCGAGCGATTGCGGTGTCGCGGACGAAATATCGGCAATGCCGTCATCCTCGATGATCAGCGTGTCAAATTTTTCGAGCACGTCGCCGAGAGCCGAGAGCCGTTTGGGCGTCACGGTCTGGCCAGTGACGGAATGCAGGCGCGGCTGGAAAAGGAAGGCGGCGACGCGTTCCTGCAATGCTGTCTCCAGCGATTGCGGAAGAGGGCCCTGATCGTCACAGAGAACCGGGACGATGCGCACGCCGAGATCCTCCAGAATGTCGAGAAGGCGCATCGCCGTCGGATGTTCGATGGCGACCGCCGAACCCGGCGATACCATGGCGCGCAATGTCGTGTAGACGGCATTGTAGCCGCCATTGGTCGCCAGCATCGCTTCCGGCTGATAGGGCCAGCGTTTCATGGCGGCCTGCTGCAGGCTCGGCACGATGCGGCTGCGCTCGTAACTGTTGAGCCCTTCCACCGAGGCGCCTGCCATCATGGCCTGACCAAGCGCCGGAAGAAGGGTCACATCGGGAACGGCCATGGTGAGGTCGAGCGCGCCCGTTGCATAAATGCCCGAGCTTGCCAGCCGCTCCGGCTTGGCAATGAAGCGGTCGCCGCTCACCCATGTGCCGTTGCGGCCGCGCCCCGTGATGATTTTCTGCTTCCTGAGCTCGCTCCAGGCCTCGGATATCGTTGCCGGGCTGACGCGCAATTCATAGGCAATGTCGCGGATGGCGGGAAGACGCGTGCCTACTGGAAGGGCACCTGCACGAATTAAAGCGCTGGTCTCCAGTGCAATTCCGCGAATTGTCCGATCGGCTATTTTTTGAGCAAACCAGGAAGCTTCGATTGTGTCGCTCATTTTTCCGCCAAATTAAATGTTCAATAACGTAATAGCGTTTGTGCATTAACATTTGAACATTTAATTTGGGGCCAGTCGAGCACTTTTGGTGAGTTTTCTGAATGACCGTAACGCTTCGTCTTGCCCTCCGCGACTGGGACTACATGACCCCGCTCGTCCTTGGAGACGTTTCTTCCCCCCGCCTCGATATCAAGGTCGACCGCGTGGGTACGCTTGTCTCCAACATTGCCAAGGACGAGGCGCATGACGCGGCCGAAATGTCCTTCAGCCGCTATTCGCAGCTGCGCCACGACGGCGACGAGAGCGTCGTCGGCATACCGAACTTCATCATGCGCGGCTTTCGCCATCGCTGCATCATCACCACCAAGAACAGCCCGATCCGCACGCTTGCCGACCTCAAGGGCAAGAAGATCGGCGTGACCGGCTGGCGCGACAGCGGCAATACCTGGACGCGCGCCGCTCTTCGTCGCGAAGGTGTGGGTGTCGAAGACGCGATGTGGTATGCAGGCCGCCTTACCGAGGCACATCCGATCACCGATCGTCTCGACGGTTTCGGCCGTCCCGGCCGCATCGAAGCCTGCCCGGGCGAGCGCCCAATGGTGGACCTGTTGCTCGATGGCGGCCTCGACGCGGTCTTCACGCCGTTCATGCCGAAAGGCTTTTTTGACCAGGATTCGCAGTTCCGCCAGGTTCTGGACGATTTCCGCCAGTCGGAAGTCAACTATTTCCACGAAGTCGGCTATGTTCCGGGCATGCACCTGATCGGCTTCAAGGCCGAGATCGTCGCGCAGCATCCGTGGATCATGGACGAACTCAGCGGTCTGATCGATGCCTCGCAGAAGATGTGGCTCGAAAAGCGCGAGAAATACGCCGACACGACGCCGTGGATGATCGACGAGCTGCGCCGTTGCGCCGCCGATCTGCCGCCGACATGGACGGTGAGCGGTCTGGCCGAGAACGAGACGATGATCTCGGACTTCGCCACCGAACTCTACGAGCAGAAGATCCTGCCGCGCCTGCTGACGCCGGCCGAACTGTTTCCGCTGCATGCCGGCTCGAAGTGAGCCGGTGCAACGATCGCATTGAACCGAATATCCTGATTGGACCAACAAGGGGAATACGCATGCACAAGAAACTGATCGCTTCCGTTGCCGCCTCGGTCACGTTTGGCGGCCTGATGCTGGCAACGCCCGTCCTTGCACAGGACGTGGCCATTCCGAAGCAGACCGTCGACAAGGCACTGCACGACCGGCTGCCGGAAAACATCCGCAACGACGGCAAGATGATTTCCGTCAACAACGGCTCCTTCCCTCCCTATGAAATCGTCACCGGCACGGTCATGACCGGCGCCAGCGCCGATTTGACCGAAGCGCTCGGCGAACTGCTCGGCGTCAAGATCGAGCATGCGACCGTCGGTGGCCTGCCGGCACTGCTCGCCGGCGTCAATTCCGGCCGCTACCAGTTCGCCTTCGGCCCGATCGGCGACTTCAAGAGCCGCGAAGAGTCCAACGACTTCATCGACTGGGTTCAGGAATTCGTCGTCTTTGCCGTCACCAAGGGCAATCCGAAGAGCATCACCTCGCTCGATTCCGCCTGTGGCCAGCGTATTTCGGTCATGGCCGGCGGCTCGGCCGAGAAGGTCATCCAGGTCCAGTCCGACAAGTGCAAGGCCGATGGCAAGGCACCGGTCGAAGTGCAGTCATACACCGACCAGCCGGCCTCGATCCTCGCCGTGCGCTCGAAGCGTGCCGATGCGTTCTTCTCGTCGCAGGCTCCGCTCACCTATTTCGTCAGCCAGGCCAACGGCCAGCTGGAACTGACCGGCGTCGGCAACAAGAACGGCTTCGACGATCTCTTCCAGGGTGCCGTCGTGCCGAAGGGTTCTGCCCTCGGTCCGATCCTCGTCGATGCCGTCAAGGAACTGATGAAGAACGGCACCTACGCGACGATCATGAAGAAGTGGGGCCTTGAGAACAACATGATCAAGGTACCCGGCATCAACCTCGGCGGGCAGCTTCCGAAATGAGCACCGCGACCACCACGACCAATGCACCGCCTTCGGGCGGTGCTGACTTTCGCGACGTTGTGACGGCGCATGCGCCGTTCAGAACCGGTCGCCTCGTTCTTTGGCTTGTCGTTCTGCTGGTGGCGGCGGATTTCATCTGGATCTGCGCCCATAACGACGGCTTCGACTGGCCGGTTGTCGGCCAGTATTTCTTCAATCCGACGGTGATCAGCGGCCTTTACGTCAGCCTCGGCCTGACGGTTGTCGGGATGATCCTCGGCATCGTCATGGGCCTCGTCATCGCCATCGCCCGTCTGTCGCAGGACCGGCTGGCAAGCGGGTTTGCCTCGCTGTTCATCTGGTTCTTCCGCGGCACGCCGCTGCTCGTCCAGCTGATCTTCTGGTACAACCTGTCGACGCTCTTTCCCCGGATCGGCCTGTCGATCCCGTTCGGCCCGACGCTGATCGACTGGGATACGAACTCGGTGATCACGCCGATGACGGCTGCCATCGTCGGCCTGGCTCTCAACGAAGCGGCCTATATGGCGGAAATCATCCGCGCCGGTCTTCTCTCGGTCGATCGCGGCCAGGCGGAAACGGCGGAAGCCTTCGGCATGACGCGGGCACGGGCCCTGTGGCGGATCATCATTCCGCAGGCGATGCGCTCCATCGTGCCGCCGACCGGCAACCAGCTGATCTCGATGATCAAGGCGACGTCGCTCGTCAGCGTCATCGCCATGGCGGACCTGCTCTATTCGGTCCAGTCGATCTACAACTCGACGTTCCAGATCGTTCCGATGCTGCTCGTCGCCGTCATCTGGTATCTGCTCATCACGTCGGTTCTGAATATCGGCCAGAGCTATCTCGAAGCCTATTACAGCCGTAGCGAGCGGCGTGGCGCGACTGCCGCCCACCCGGCTCCCGCCGCTGCCATCGAGGAGGCAAGCCATTGAGCGCGAATACTCTTCCCGAAGGCACGAGGCCGCTCGTCAGGGCCCGCAACGTCCATAAGTCGTTCGACCAGCTGGAAGTGCTGAAGGGCATCGACATGGATGTCATGCCCGGCGAGGTCGTGGTGATCCTCGGGCCGTCCGGCTCGGGCAAATCCACGTTCCTGCGCTGCATCAACCATCTGGAATCGATCCAGCAGGGCTTCATCGAGGTCGATGGCGAGCAGATCGGCTACAAGATCCGCAAGGATCGGCTGGAGAAGCTTTCGGCCAACGGCATTGCCAAACAGCGCCGCAAGATCGGCATGGTGTTCCAGCAGTTCAATCTCTACCCGCATATGACGGTGTTGCAGAACATCATCGAGGCGCCGATCGGCATCCATGGCCAGAGCCGCAAGGACGCCACGGACAATGCAATGCAGCTTCTGGAGCGTGTCGGTCTTTCGGCCAAGGCCGGAGCCTATCCGCGGCAATTGTCGGGCGGCCAGCAGCAGCGCGTGGCGATTGCCCGCGCGCTTGCGATCAAGCCGAAGCTGATGCTGTTCGACGAGCCGACCTCTGCGCTCGATCCGGAACTCGTCGGCGAAGTGCTGGCGACCATGCGGGATCTTGCCAAGCAGGGTCTGACGATGATCGTCGTCACCCACGAGATCGGCTTTGCCAAGGAAGCGGCCGACCGGGTCGTGTTCATGGATGGCGGCCATGTCGTGGAAATGGGCAAGCCGGAGGATGTGATCGGCAATCCGCAGCATCCGCGCACGCAGGCCTTCCTTTCCCGCTTCCTCTAACTCCCAGGGAAGCCTTGCCCCGGCCCGCAAATGCGCCGGGGTTTTTTATTTTCCGAACAGATGGAATCTCCCATGTCCTCGCAAGACAATCTTTATGCCCGCGTTTCCGATTTCGATGCCATGGAAGCGGACCTGAAGGCGACCCGCCAGTATCTGCATGCGCATCCGGAACTGTCTTTCCACGAGACCGAAACCGCCAAATACATTGCCGAGAAGCTGGAAGGTTTCGGCTTTGACGTGACGCGCAATGTCGGCGGACACGGTGTCGTCGCCCGTCTTTCGGCCGGCACGTCGAAGCGCGGCATCGCGATCCGCGCCGATATCGACGCGCTGCCGATCACCGAACAGACGGGCGTCGCCTATGCCTCGACCGTGCCCGGCAAGATGCATGCCTGCGGTCACGACGGCCATACGACCGTGCTGCTGGGCGCTGCCGAATATCTGGCCCGTACCCGCCGCTTCGACGGCACGGTGACGCTGATCTTCCAGCCGGCCGAAGAGGCGGGCAAGAACAGCGGTGCGCAGGCGATGATCGCCGACGGTCTGTTCGAGCGCTTCCCCTTCGATGCGATCTTCGGCCTGCACAACCATCCGGGTGCGCCCGAGGGCGCGATCCTGACCCGGTCCGGCCCGATCATGGCCTCGTCGGATACGGTCAACATCACCATTCAGGGCAAGGGCGGGCATGCCTCGCGCCCGCATCTGACCATCGATCCCGTGGTCGTCGCCTGCAATCTCGTCGTTGCCTTGCAGACCATCGTGTCGCGCAATGTCGATCCGACGCAGACGGCGGTCATCACCGTCGGCACGATCCATGCGGGCGAAGCGGTCAACGTCATCCCGCCGTTTGCCAAGCTGGCGCTGTCTGTCCGTTCGTTCGAGCCGAAAATCCGCGCGCTGTTGCAGGAGCGGATCGTCAAGCTCACCAACTCGATCGTCGAGGGCTTCGATGCCACCGTCGAGATCGACTACGAGCATGGCTATCCGGTGGTGGTCAATTCCGAGGCCGAGACAGCGTTCGCGCGCACGGTGGCCGAAGAGCTGATCGGTACGGAGAATGTCTCCACCTGCCATCTCATTCCCGGCAGCGAGGATTTCGCCTATTACCTCGAGCACAAGCCGGGCAGCTTCCTGCGCCTCGGCAACGGCATGAATTCGGCCATCCTGCACAGCCCGAAATACGATTTCGCCGATGCGGCCCTGACGACCGGTGCCGCACTCTGGGCGCGTCTTGCCGAGCGTTATCTGCAGGGCGAATAAGCCCTCATGAACAGGATCGGCGTCGCTATGGTTTCAGGCGGCGCCGGTTAGACAGAGTGGCGCATCGCCACCTTCGCTCGTCATGTAGCCGATGATCATTTCGCAGGTCATGGCGCGATGCGTGTCGGTCAGTGTCGGGTCGAGCATGTCGCGACGAAACAAAGCGCCGAACGTGTAGCGGTTGGCGACACGAAAGATGCAGAGCGCGCTGATCATCATGTGGAGATCGATGGGATCGATATCCCGTTTGAAAGACCCGTCCTCCCGTCCGCGCCTCACGACCTCGGTCAGCGTGGTGATAATCGAGGTGTTGACGTCGCGCAGGAGCGTCGAGCGTCTTATGTGCTCTGCCCGGTTGATATTTTCGCCGGCAACAAGCCGGATGAAATCCGGGTTCTTCTCGTCGTATTCGAACGTGCTCTCGATCAGGCGGCGAAGCGCATCGACAGGCGAGAGTTTGCCGAGGCCGAGATTGGATTCCAGCACACGGATGCTGCGATAGGAGCGTTCCAGGACAGCGAGATAGAGGTCTTCCTTGCCGCCGAAATAATAATAGATCATCCGCTTGGATGTCTTCGTCCGTTCGGCAATCGCATCGACGCGGGCGCCAGCAAGGCCGTAGGCGGCAAATTCCTCGGTCGCGACAGCCAGAATATCCTGTTTGGTGGTTTCCGGATCGTTCTTGCGGCTCTTCGGCTCGGATGTCGGCATGTCTGGCAATTCTCTCGGCGTGCCGACGGCATCGGCGCGAGAGCCAAAAACAGGCTTACAGGGCGCGCGATGGGCGGCGTTTCTGATCAAAACAGCATCTTCGGGGGCAGGAAGAGTGGGCCAGGGGCAATGCTGTCGCGGCTCGGACGCAAGATCCTCACGACCCTACATAGGTCATATCGACTGAGTCGTTCAACCGCCGTAAGGTTGCCGCGTTGTCAATCCGTCACTCAGGCGCCCGAGCGCAGCGGCTCACCGGCCGTGCCAAGCCGGCCGGCCGCAACGCCAGACCGCGAGGTCGGGCGCGTGGCATGGTGCGAGGTTTCGATCGCCACCTTGGGCAAGGTCAGATATCCCGCCATGTAGAACATCAGGAACGAGCCGATCTGATAGGGAAAGATCACGTCGATCTCGACAAAGGCCCGCATCAAGAGAAGCACGCTGAGGGCGCACATGAGCGTCGCACCCGGATCGTTCTTGCGGCTGAGCATGCCGTTCAGATGGCCGACGAGATTGGCGATCAGGACCGAGACGAGGCAGAAAAGGCCGACGAAACCGGTTTCGACGACGGTCTCGATAAAGGTCTCGTGGAAATGGAAGCCGGAGCGGCCGGCGATGCCGAAATCGGCCCAGAGCCGTTCTGCTTCGGAAAAGCCGATGACCCAATAGGCCTGATAGCCGACGCCGAAGACCGGGTTCTGGCGGGCGGCCTCGATGCCCTGCTGCCACAGGTAGGTGCGGCCGGTCAGGGTCGTGTCCTTGCCGAAGACGCCGAGCACGGCATCGATCGCGCCGAATTGCAGTCCACCGACGATGCCGATGGTGCCGAGCACGATGGCGGCGAGGAAAAACGCCTTGCGGTTCCGGGGCGAGAGGCGCGAGACGGGCAGGTAGCCGACGCAAAGCGCGATGATGCCCGCCGTGGTGATGACGGAGGTCGCCGATTGCGAGGCGACGAGGCAATAGGCGCAGAGGAGCGACACGAAACCGGCCGCGATCATCCAGAGCCCCCACTTGCGCCAGAGCATGATGTAGCCCGCGCTGAAAATCAGCCCGAGCGAGGCATAAAGGCCGAGCTGGTTCTTGGAGGAGAAAGCGCCGACGAAGCTGAAGCTGTTGTCGAGCGCATCGAGGAGATAGGTGCCGTCGGCAAGCGAGAAGAGCAGGACGACGGCAGTGCCGGCGATGGCGCCGCGCGTCAGCGTCAGGGCGTTGACCGTGCGCATTGCAATGAGCGCGCAGACGATATGCGTCAGATACTGGATGGAGGCGCGCAGCGACGCGGACGGCGCCTGCGACCAGAAGGACGAGACGAAGCAGAGGATGCCGAAGGCGAGGATCCAGAGGTATTTGCTGTAGCTGCCCAGAACCCGCTTGTAATCGACGAGAACGAGCGGAAGCCATACCGCATAATAGGCAAGGATCGAGATCTGGCCGAATTTGCTCGAATAGGCGAAGACGAACAAGGAAAGGGCCACGGCGAATATGCCGTAGACCTCGTTCCTTGCAGGATCGATCAGAGCCGATTTTGCAATCTTCATCGGGGCCTCACTGCATCAGCAGTTCGGATGAGGCCTTGACGACGTCGCCGGGCTGAAGCCGGGTATTTTCATCCACCGCGATCTCCTTGGCGCCCTGGCCCTGATCGCGAACGACGGTGTATTTGATCGTCGCCGACTTGTTCTTCGGGTCGAACTGCAGCGCCTCGGCCGACTGGGCGATCGCTTCGGACATCAGCTGGCGGCTGGTGTTGAGCTGAAAGCCGAGCTTTTCGAGTTCGGCATTGGTGTTTTGCAGTTCCTGGGTGCGGTCGGCAATCCAGTCGTTCTTCAGGTTGATCTCGTCCTGATCCGCCTTGCTCAAGTCCTGCTTGGCGCGCAGCGCGGACGTATCGATATCGAGAAGCGTCGACTGGATGTCGGTGCTGTTTTGCGAGAGCGACAGCATCCGCGTGCTGGAGGTGATGCCCTGTTCCGTCAGCTTCGACATCTTGTCGCGGTTGTCGGAAACGAGTTCCAGCTGCTTCTGCTGCGTATCGGCCTTTTGCGCCAGAGAATCGATCTCGCTCTGAAGCATGGTCTTGAGATCGGTGAGCGATTTCAGCTGAAGCTGATAGCGCTCGGTTTCCGATTTCATCAGCGCCGTTTCGCTTTCGAGGATCTGCGGCGAGTTCTTCACGCTTTTCAATTCGACCGGCATGTCGATCGTCTTGGCGCCAGAGACTTCCGCCAGAAGCCGGGCGCGGCGGGCGTAGAGCCGGCTTTGCTGGCTGTCGTAAACCTGTTCATCGCCCTTGGCATTGATGAAGTCGCGGGCAAAGCGCTGGCCTGCCTCCGAGCGCCTGAGGCCGCCGGCAAGGCTGACGGCCTTGAGAACCGTGAGGTTGGGGACGTAGGGATATTGTCCCGGCTTGTCGACATCGCCCGACAGGAAGATCGGGCGGAATTCGGAAACCTCGACAGACGCCGAGGGCAGATTGCGAAGGGCGAACTTGCTGCGCAGCTGCTCGCCGATTTCGGCGGCAACCTCGCCGGTGGTTTTTCCGGCCGCGGGAAGATCGCCAAGGAAGGGGAGGGAAAGGGTGCCGCCGGGTCCGACGGTGTAATCGCCGCCGACGACATCCCAGTCCTTGATGGAGCCGTCAGCCGGCTGCCATTCGGCGACACGGATACGCAGCTTGTCCATGACGCCGAGATGGTAGCCGTCATCCGCAGCCTGGGAGGAGGCTGCGAATGACGCCAATGCCACACCGGTCATCATGCAAAGCACGGGCAGACGCCCGGCAAAGGTGATCGTGTTGCGCATGAACATGTCCTTATATCGTCTCAAAAGCGCGTCCCTTTATCGGACATGCGCTTCAACAACGGCATTTCAAGTGATGAGCCGGGAAACCGGCGAGAGCCTCGACGTAATATGCCTTTGGCCGTCAATAGCTGCCTCTGGCGAAGCATACGGCCGGAATGGTTTTCATGATGATGGCAATATCGCGCACCATCGACCAGTTCTGGACGTAGTGCGTATCGAATGCGATGCGGGTCTCGTAAGAAACATCATTGCGGCCGCTGATCTGCCATAGGCCTGTCAAGCCCGGGCGGGTCTGGAGATAGAAGATCGCCGACTGATCGTAGACCTGCAACTCCTCGTCGACCACCGGACGTGGACCGACGACGCTCATATCACCACGAATGATGTTGATGAGCTGCGGCAATTCATCAAGGCTCAGCTTGCGAAGCACACGTCCGACCGCGGTGACCCGCGGATCGTCCTTGAGCTTGCGCGTTTGGCGCCATTCGTCCGTCGCCTGCGGATTGTTTCGCAGGTGCTTCCGAAGCAGTTCGTCCCCGTTCACGGCCATCGTCCGGAACTTGAGGCATTTGAACGTACGGCCGTTATGCCCGATACGGGTGTGACCGTAAAAGGCAGGACCTTTGTCCGTGTATTTCACCAGAGCCATGATCATGAGAAAGATCGGGCTGAAGATGACCAGTGCGCATGCTGCGGCTGTTACGTCGAAGCTGCGCTTAACCAGGCCGCCGATGGGAAGTGCGGTGGAGGCCTGGTCGGTGCTTGAAAACGGCGAACCTGCCGAACGTGTCGCTGACTTCATAGAGAGGACTCCATTTAGGTTTGGCGATAGTCGGTGCCTGAGCGGCGCGTCATTCCCTACCAATCTGATAATAATTCTGTGTTCGGAATTTGATGCCAGCGTTTTTTTCCGAACGTTGCCGCCGTCCACCCCGATCATCCGGATCCGCTCGCTCTGCTTGCTTGCGAAGGGTGTGCAACGTTGAAGTTCATATCTGGATTAATACTTGTTTTTATCCTAATATGTTCATGATGGGCAAATAGGCGCGCGGGCTGTGCTAATCTTATCCAATAAAGGCCGTGCGCACGACCTGCGAATACTGGTGGCTGCATCTTAAGAGTGCAGACCAAAGTAGCTTCCGGATAGGACCAAAGCCCAACGACTGTTGCAACGCAATACAATGTTGCGGCGCAATAACCGTGGGCAGGAACGGCGTAGCTTTGTAACAAAAGGTGATCGCATTGTTCCAGAGCCATGCCGGGCGGACATGAGTTTCCATCGGATTGTGGCGATCCACGGCCGAAATGCGGCAAAATGAAGGCGGCATTTGTGGTAGGCCGGTAAGGAAGGGTTTAGGCTATCGGCGATTTGCCCGTCAGGCGGGCGAAATCTTACGAAAGTTTCATCCCTTGCCGTCGATAAAGCGAGCATAACTTGCGTCGCGCCTCGTCGGATCTTATGATCCAAGGTGCGGCAGGCAAAAACAAAGTAATAATCTGGACACGATATAACGTTCAGGGAGGTAAGATCATGTATGCGCCGCGTGTTTTCACCAGCATGCTGGGAGCGCTTCTCGCTTTTGCGGTGGCGGCTTACTTCATGTCGGGCTCGCTTCTGACAGCATTTCTACAAACGATCGTTTGCGCGATCATCATACAGATCGGCTATTTTCTCGGTGTGCTTTATCTCGCCCGCCAGGAGAAGCAGTCGATGGGCGTCGGCAGCGGTGCCGAAGCGGGCCTGGAGCGCCGCAAGAGGGATATGCTCGTCCAGGACGACCTGCATACCGGCGCGACGCGGAACATGCCGGCCGGCGACAGCTGAGAAGCGTCCGACGCGACCATAGAAGGCGTGTTTGCCGGGTGCCGTGTTCGACCGCCTTGCAGGCGCCTGTACCGGCCGCAGCGACCGGCGCGTAAAAAATCCTCCATGTTGACGTGGCTTCACACGAGAGCCATCTTCGTCCGCGCATAGTCTTGCACCATGAACGGCACCGATGAACGATGGAGAGCGCCATGGCACCAGAAGCTGCTCAGACGATCTGCGTGATCATTGCCGCAAAGAATGCGGCAGATACGATCGAAACGGCCGTCCGGTCCGCATTGCGGGAAAATCTCGTCAGCGAAGTGGTCGTGGTCGACGATGGTTCGACCGATGATACCGCGGGGGCCGCACGACGCGGCGATGACGGCACGGCACGGCTCAAGATCATTTCCTTCGACAAGAACCGCGGGCCGTCTGCTGCCCGCAACGCGGCGATCGAGGCGTCAAATGCGCCGCTGATTGCCATTCTGGACGCCGACGACTTCTTCTTTCCCGGACGCTTCGAGCCGATGCTGGCGGAAGGGGAGTGGGATCTGCTGGCCGACAATATCGCCTTCATCCACGATACCGCTTCCATTCCCGATCCCGTGCGCTTCGAGCGGCGGCCGAAGACGATCTCGTTCGTCGAATTCATCGAGGGCAATATCTCCCAGCGCGGCAAGCCGCGCGGCGAGACGGGGTTCCTGAAACCGGTGATGCGCCGCGAATTTCTCGACCGGCACGCGATCCGCTACGATGCGGGGATCCGGCTCGGGGAGGATTACGATCTCTATGCGCGGGCGCTTGCCAAGGGCGCGCGCTACAAGGTGATCGAGCATTGCGGCTATGGCGCCGTGATCCGCCACGATTCGCTCAGCAGCCGTCACCGCACCCATGACCTGAAAACGCTATACGAGGCCGACGAGGCGCTTTTGCGCGATCCGCAGCTTGCGCCCGAGGCACGTGCCGTCGTCACCCGTCACCGGGATCATATCCGCGGGCGCTACGAGCTACGGGCGTTTCTGGATCGCAAGAAGGAAGGCGGCAAGCTCGCCGCCATCGGCCATATGCTGGCAAGGCCGCAGGCGGTGCCGGCGGTCGCTTCGGGAATATTCTTCGACAAGCTGGATGCCGCACGCGCCAAATCCACGCCAGCGGCACCGGTGCCGGGCATGCGCTATCTGCTGGCGGGCGTGCCTGTCGCGTCGAAATAGCGACATCTGCGGCGCGGCCTGTCGGACCGCGCCGGAGATATCGATCTCATCTCAGAAATAATCGCGGCGGATGCCGTCGATCACGGCGCGGAACTGTGCCTTGCGTTCTTCCAGCCGGCCATCGGGGCTGAGCTGCGGCTCTGCGCGTCCCGCCTGCCACAGCGCCAGAATGGACGGGGAGGCGAGGACCTGCTTGGCGATGCCGCGAAGGCCGGTCTGCGACGGTTGCGTGCGGGTCATGACGTCAGCGGCACTGGTTTCGGCCGGAGCGTGGGGTTGAGCGGCCGGCTGATCCTTGTCGAAGCGCATGCCCCAGAAGCGCGACCCCTTGCGCACCGCCTCCGCACGGGTCGAGACCGGCACATAGCGGGGATTGTAGGTTGTGCCGACCGATGACGCCCAGTCGTTCCACTTGAAATTGTTGATCGACCGGGATGTGCTGACGGCCACCCACGGCACGCGGAAGGCATCGGCGAGGATCGCGCCGTGCATGGATTCGGCGACGATCATCTTCGATTGGGCGATATGGCGGATGACGGCCTTGGCCTCGCCGCGCGGATCGAGATAGGTCAGGCCCGCCGGCTCGCAGACCGCCGGCCACATGCCGAATTCGGCCGATTCCCAATGGGGAACGAAGGTTTTCTCGTGGATCTTCGGCAGGTTCTGGAATTCCGCCATGTCGGTAATCATCACCGCCGGATCGACAATGCCCATCTCGGCCGAGAGACCCAGCTTTGCCGCCGTCAGCGGGCCGCGCACGCAGCGCACGTCCCATTCGGGATCGCGAATGTCAGGTGCTTCGCCGTAACCGTAGCCGCTGCCGACGACGAGCTTCTTCTGGCCTTTGGGCAGAAGGACCGGGTTGAGGACGGTGCCGACGCCGACGAGGAGGACATCGGGGTGGACATCGCCAAGACCGGGCAGCAGGAAATCCCAGAGCCAGAGGTTGAGATCATCGCCGAAATTGCCGTGATGGGATGGCCAGTGATACGGTTTCATGCGGGTCTCCTTCGGTGAGGATGGGCGCTTGGGGAGGAGCGAAATCGGAACAGGCGCGCCATCAGGTGCGTGCGCCTGCGCCAAGGCCAAGCTTGCTGGCGCCGAGCTGGAAGGCGGCACGCAGGATGGCGGGATCGCGCATGACCCAGCGGGCGAGAAGCCCCAGATCAGGGCTTTCGCGCCGTTTCATGCGGCCTGCCTGGCTCCAGAGCGCCTGCCGGCGGGCGGTGTTCTTGTAGGAGGCAATCGAGGCGACGTCGCCCGGCCGCGTGCGAAAACGCTCTTCCAGCGTATCGAGCGCCACCCAGGTGTTGAACTGCTGCTTCAGGAACTGCGGCGAGCGGTTGTCGATCGAATGGAAAATGTTGATGCCCATGCCGCGGGCAGCACCCGGATCGTCGCAGAGAACCGTGCGCCTGGCCTTCAAAATGCAGTCGACGAAGAACAGCACGTCCTCCGCCGCAAGCCTCAGAGCCGGGTCGAAACGAACGGTTTCGAACACGTTTCTGCCGATGACCATGCAGGACAGGTGGAGAAAGCTCCAGTTCTTCAGCATGGTGCTGGCGAGATCCGGCATTTCGATCACCAGAGGATGGTCCGACAGGCGTTCGCCGCCTTCCTGACGCTCCAGTTCTGCCATGCCGAAATGATAATAGAACTCGTCGCTGGCCTGCATCGAGGCCCAGTAGCATTCGGCACCGAAGCGCGTCATGCTGTCATAGGCGTTCTTCAAATGGTCCGGAAGCCAGATATCGTCGCTGTCGAGAAGGGCGACGAAACGGCTGTCTGCCGGCACATTGTCGAGGCCTGTATTGCGCGCCGCACCCGGCCCGCCATTCGGCTGCCTGACCAGTTTGATACGCTCTTTCCATGCCGGATCGACGTCCTTAAGCTCGATTTCGACAGGCAGTGGTGACTCGTCATCAACGATGACTATACTGAAATCCTGATAGGTTTGATCGAAAATCGATTTCAACGCACGGCTGAGAATGCCGGCCTCTTTCTGGAAAAATGGGATAACAACGGTAAAAGTCGCCATGTTTTTGCCCCTGCTTTTTCGAAGAATTGCAACCCTCTGACATCTGTCGGGCTCCGGTTTAGCGGCTTTAGAGCCGTATGCGCTTGACCTCCAAAAGATAGGATTTCCGATATGGCCCCAAACCAAGGCGTGAAGACGATCACGACGAATGTCGGCTGGAGCGTGCTCTCAAAGACCGCCACATTCGGGCTGAAATTTGTCACTGTGCCGATATTGGCAAGGCTTCTTACGCCGGAAGATTTCGGTTCCGTTGCGGTGGCGCTGACGATTGTCCAATTCCTGGCCATGATCGGCGGCGCCGGTCTCACCTCCGCGTTGATCGTTGATCGAGAGGGTGGAATGGATACGGTGCATACCGTCTTCTGGTCGAACCTGGCAATGGCCTGCGGCATGGCGCTGGTGCTTTTCTTCGGCGCCGACTGGCTGGGGGCTGCGATGGGGGCGCCGCAAAGTGCCGATCTCGTGCGCATCATGGCGCTTCTGATGCCGCTGCAACTGACCGCCGATGTCGCCTATTCGCTGCTTGCCCGAGAGATGAATTTCTCCAAGGATGCGGTGCTGAGCACGATATCGGAAACCACCGCGGCGCTGGTGGCGCTGGGGCTCGCCTTCGTCGGCTTCGGCATCTGGGCGCTGGTGGTGCAGCTCTTCTCGTCGGCGGTGATTCGTCTCGTCGGCCTCTTCTGGATTACCGGTTATGTGCCGCGCGCGGTGATCAGGCCTGCGAAAATCATGCCGCTCTTGCGCTATTCATCCGGCCTGATGGGCTCGGAACTGGCCAATTTCGTCACCTTCCAGGCGCCAATGGTGGTGATTGCAAGGGTGCTCGGGCTTCGCGATGCCGGCGCCTATTCGGCGGCCAACCGGTTTGCCAGCATTCCAAACCAGGTCGTTCTCTCCGCCGTCATGGGCGTTCTCTTCCCCGCCTTCAGCCTGATGGGCGACGACCGCAAGCGGCGTGCCGATGCGCTGATGTTCTCGACCCAGGTGACGACCGTCATTCTGGCGCCTGCGATGTTCGGCATCTGGGCGGTGGCCGAACCGGCCATGCTCGTGCTCTTCGGGCCGCAATGGGCCTATGCCTGGCCGGTGCTCGGGCTTCTGTCGCTGTCCAAGGCGATCGTTACCCCTTGCAGCACGTTCATCCCCTATCTCAAGGGCACCGGGCATAGCCGGGTGCTGTTCTGGTCGGCGGTGCTGAGGGCCATCGCCACCACGATCGGTATCGGCGGCGCTGCCTATTACGGCACGCTCGTCGATGCGATGATGGCGCTCTGCATCGTCAATGCGGTGACGCTCATCGGCTATTCCTGGGCGGTGTTCCGGGTGGATGGTATCCCGTTCCTGCCCGGTCTCCTCGTCAGCTGCCGTTCGATGATCACCTCGTTCATCATGGCGGTGGGCGTGCGGATCTTCCTCGCAGCCTTTGCGGAACAGTTAACAAGTGCTTACGCCCAGGTGATCGCCGGTGCCATTGTCGGCGGTGTGATCTACGGGATCCTGTTCCTTGTGACCGAGCGGGCGCTGGTGAAAAAGGTGCTGGGGCTCGTGCGCAAGCGCCGGGTGGGCGCCGCCGCCGGTGCCACGTCAGCTTAGGGGCATGTGGTAATTGCAGCGCGGCCGCGCCCAGATTTCGCCATATTCCGGGCGCGTTGGCGACGATTGTTTCCCGACTGGGACACGGATTTCAAAATTTTCGTGATTGTTTCCCAGATTTTTTGCGGTTGCGCAGTGCAGCATGATGGCAAAGTTTTCGGCCGGGAATTCAGTGGGTTTCAACCGTGCATGCAAGCGAAGGTGGAAGCCGCGACGGCGCTTTCTTAGGGGAGTGCTAAATTTAGCAACTTCCATTTTTGCTGCATTGCCACATTTTGTTCCAAACTAAGCGTGATCATTTTTTCGCGACTGCGGGCTCAAGTCTGCTCTGATTGAAACGGCGGTAAGGGGAGATACCGCCCAAAAAGGGTGACTCGTTTGACTGTTGATCAGAACATATCATCCCGTATCAATTTGATGCGTATATTGCTGATCTCGGGCATCGTGTTTGTTCACGTGCCAATCGATCCTTCGACAAGTCCGTTTCTCGGAACGAACGGGTTTTTCGACTGGCTAAGGGTATTCTTCGGCGACAGCCTGTTTCGGATCGGCGTGCCGTGCCTGAGTGCGATCTCGGGCTATCTCCTGTTCCGCAAGGGAGCAGGGGCGTTCAGCTACGGCGCGACGCTCTGGTCGAAGACCAAGACGGTGCTCGTGCCGTTCCTGATCTGGAACCTTTCGTTGTTCGTCGGGGTGCTCGCCCTGCAACGCGCCGGAATGGGCGTCGGCTATTTCCCCGACCTCTGGAACGGATCCTGGCGCGAAACACTCGATTATGCTTTTGCGACGGAAGCCCTGCCGATCGATATTCCGCTCTACTTCCTGCGCGATCTCTTCGTATGCATCGTGCTGTCTCCGGTGCTTGCCTTCCTGGTAAAGCGATTTGCCGTGCCAACGCTGGCAATCCTGTTCATCGTGGCGATCCTGCCCGATCTGGTGATTTACGTCGTGTTGAAGAAGTCGATCCTGTTCTCCTTCAGCTTCGGCATCTTCCTGGCGCTGAACAAGGTCGACGTGAAGAGGCTCGACCGTTTCGCGCTGTCGGGAACGCTTGCCATGCTGGCGCTTGCGGCATTGCTGGCCACGGCCCTCTACGCGACCGGCCCGGATTTCCCGTGGGGGCTCGATCTGGCGCGCAATACGCTTTCCATCGTCGGTGCCGGCGGTTTCTGGCTTGCCTCGGCGATGCTGATCAAGAGCCGTGCGGGGCAGCGTCTGGCGGCCACCGGCAGCCTCAGCTTCTGGATGTTCTGCGCCCATTATCCGCTGCTCGTCCTGATGTGGATGGTGTGGAAACGGGTCGCCGGAGACGGGCTCTATCCGGTGTTCTATGTCTCGGCGATCGCGATCGCCTTCGTGCTTCTGGCGCTCACGAACGCGCTTTGCGCTCGCTATCTGCCGCCGGTCTATGCGGTTCTGACCGGCAGCCGGGGGCGCAAGGCCAAGATCGCGGCGGCGATGAACGCGTCCTATCCATCCGCCGGTCTTGCCCGTCCGGGCGAGGCTGCCTTGTCCCAGCAGCGGAGGTGATCATGCACTTTCTGTCCAGAACCACTCGTTTTACCCTTGCGGCCGTGCTTGCCACGGCCGCCTGCATGCCGGGTGAGATGACGCCTGCCATGGCGCAGGATGCGCAACAGAAACCGGCCGTGCCGCAGTTCGCCGATGCCAAGGGGAAATCCTTCGTCGAGAATTTCGACCGGATCGATCCGTCCTTCTGGTTCGTGTCCGACGGGTGGAACAATGGCGCGCATCAGAACTGCACCTGGTCAAAGCGTCAGGTGGGCCTCGAAAACGGCATGCTGACGCTCGGCTTCCAGGAGCAGCAGACGAAGGATCGCCAATATGCCTGCGGCGAGATCCAGACCAAGGCACGCTACGGTTACGGCACCTATGAAGTCCGGATGAAGGCGGCGACCGGCTCCGGTCTCAATTCGGCTTTCTTCAGCTATATCGGCCCGAACGACAAGAAGCCGTGGGACGAGATCGACTTCGAGGTTCTCGGCAAGAATGCCGGCGAGGTTCAGGTCAACCAGTATATCAACGGCAAGGGCAAGAACGAGAAGCTCGAACCCGTCGCCGGCGGCGCCGACAAGGGCTTCAACGACTATGCCTTCATCTGGGAGCCGAACCGCCTCAGGTTCTTTGTCAACGGCCAGATGGTGCAGGACGTTAGCGATCCCGCGAAAATTCCGAACAATGCCCAGAAGATCTTCCTCAGCCTCTGGGGCACCGACACGCTGAAGCAATGGATGGGGCCGTTTTCCTATAATGGCCCTGCCACGATGACGATCGACCGGGTGGCCTTCACGGCGCTCGGCGAAGACTGCCAGTTCCCCCAATCCGTGCTTTGCACGCTCGACTGAGCCGCATCCCCGCGGCTCGTCGCCCACCCTCGATTTTGCAGATCCTTCCTTGTTGCAGGCCCCCAGTTTTTCAAGCTGCCTCGGGCTCTTTTCAACCCGAGGCTCGAAGACGGAGATGGACGATTTGACATTGCAGGTCCTCTACCTGGCCCATGATCTTGCCGATGCCGCCATCCGGCGGCGGGTGCTGACACTCAAAGCCGGCGGCGCTGATGTGACCGTTGCCGGCTTTACGCGCGGCCGGAACCTGCTTGCCTCGGAGGCCGATATCGCTTCCATCGTGCTTGGCGAAACCGCCGATGCGCGGTTCATCCAGCGTATCGGCGCCGTCGCCTCCGCCCGTATGACATTGCGGGCAAAGCTCGCCGCCGTCGCGAGGCCCGATGTCATCATCGCCCGCAATATCGAGACGCTGGCGCTTGCCGGTGCGGCGGCCGATCTTTTCGGTGGCGAGACGCCGATCGTCTACGAATGCCTCGATATCCATCGCCTTTTGCTCGACGAGGGTATCAAGGGGCAGATGATGCGGGCGGCCCAGCGCCGGCTCGGCAGCCGCGCCAAGCTTTTGATCACCAGTTCGCCGGCCTTTGTCGAAAACTTCTTCAAGCCGCTTTCCGGTCTCGACCTGCCGATCCTGCTTCTGGAAAACAAGGTTCTGGCGCTCGATGGAGGGCCGGCCGATAAGGCCGTTCGTCCGGTCATGCCGAGGCCGCCGGCGGCGGGAGAACCCTGGCGCATTGGCTGGTTCGGGGCGATCCGCTGCGCCAAGTCGCTTCGTATTCTCATCGATTTCGCCGACCGGATGGACGGCAAGGTGAAGATCGTGCTGCGCGGCCGGCCGGCTCACAGCGAATTTTCCGATTTCGATGCGCTGGTGGCGGCGGCACCGCATGTGGAATTCCACGGTGCCTACCGCAATCCGGAGGATCTCTGCGAGATCTACAGCGACGTGCAGTTCACCTGGGCGATCGACTTCTTCGAGGAAGGGCTGAATTCCGACTGGCTTTTGCCGAACCGGCTTTACGAGGGCAGCCTCCACGGCGCCGTGCCGATCGCACTTGCCACGACCGAGACCGGGCGCTTCGTGGCCGGCCGCGACATGGGCGTGACACTCGATGCGGTGACGCCGCAAGCGCTTCAAGCCCTGTTCTCGACGATGGATGTCGAACTCTACAGCCAGATGTTCTCCCGTCTTGCCGCAATCGATCGCGGCCAGTGGGTGACGGATGCCGCCGATTGCCGCGCGCTCGTTGCCCGCCTCGGCGCGCTTCACAAGGATCTTCCGCCGCCGGCAGGGATGCCGGCTCTTCCAACCGTGCAGTCGCGAGGTGTAGTTATGGTATCGCGTGAGCCTTCGCATGCCCCAGTGAATGATGCAGTCAGTGTCAGCGGCATTGCCGCCGATTTGCCCAAGGACCCGGCGCCGGCTGCCGCTGCCGCCGTGTCGATGAAACCCGTGGGGAGGCCCATGGGGGCCGCCTATAATTTTCCCGTCGCGGATGATCCGCGCACGCTGATCGTCATCCCGTGCCTCAACGAGGCCGCGACGATCGATCCCCTGATCCGCAAGCTCGACCAGCAGCGCCAGGGTTACGACGTGCTGATCGTGGTGGCCGATGGCGGCAGCCGCGACGGCACGCAGGATATCGTCAAGGCGCTGGCGCAGGAGATTTCCGGCGTCGTGCTTCTCGACAATCCGAAAAAGATCCAGAGCGCTGCGATCAATCTGGCCGTCCGTCGCTTCGGCGACGATCGCGACTATCTCATCCGCATCGACGCGCATGGCGACTATCCGGACAATTACTGCCGTGCCCTGATCGAGGAAGCCAAGGCGCTGCAGGCGGATTCGGTCGTCGTCGGCATGGAAACGGTCGGTTTCGGCACGTTCCAGAAGGCGACCGCGATCGCGCAGAATTCGCGGCTCGGCAATGGCGGCTCCAAGCACCGGGCCGGCGGTGGCGGACAGTGGATCGACCATGGCCACCATGCGCTGATGCGGATTGCGGCCTTTCTCGCCGTCGGTGGCTATGACGAGACCTTCAGTCACAATGAGGACGCGGAACTCGATTATCGTCTGCGGGCGATGGGCTTCCGCATCTGGATGACGTCGAAGACCTACATGACCTACTACCCCCGATCGAGTGCGGCGGCATTGTTTCGCCAATATCTTGGGTATGGTCGGGGCAGGGCACGCAACCTGTTGAAGCACCGCTCCATTCCCAAGGTGCGGCAGGCCATTCCGCTGGCGGTTGCGCCCGTCGTGATCGGTGCGGTTCTCGCGCTCCTGTACTGGTGGGCCGCCGTGCCCTTCGTGCTGTGGGCCGCGGCCTGCCTCGGCTACGGGTTCTGGATGGCGGTCGGCCATCGCAACCCCTACGGACCGCTTGCCGCGGTCTCGGCCATGATCATGCACTTCGCCTGGTCGGCGGGCTTTTGGCTCGAACTGATCGGCATCCGTAAAAGGAGCGTCGCCTGATGGCATCGACTGACAAGATCCGCATCGATATCGGCATCTGCACCTATCGCCGGCCGGGACTGCGCGACACGCTCGTCTCGCTGTTCCGCCAGCAGGTGCCTGCCGATGCGGTTCTGCGGCTGATCGTTGCCGACAATGATGCGGAACCGAGCGCGCGGGATCTGGTGGACAGTCTGCGGGACCGCGCGCCGTTTCCGATCGAATATGTGCATTGCCCGAAATCGAACATCTCGATCGCCCGCAATGCCTGCATGAGCGCCTGCGACGCCGATTACCTCGCCTTCATCGACGATGACGAGGCGGCGGACCGGCGCTGGATCCTGGAACTCTTCGCCAAGGCGCGCGAGACCGGCGCCGAGGCCGTGCTCGGTCCCGTCCGGGCCGTCTATGACGGCGTGGGCGCGGACTGGATGCGCAAGGGCGATTTTCATTCGACCATGCCTGTCTGGGTCGGCGGCCGGATCATGACCGGCTATACCTGCAACGTGCTTCTCGACATGACGTCGTCGCACGTTGCGTCCCGACGCTTCGCGCTGCCGCTCGGACAGAGCGGCGGCGAGGACACCGATTTCTTCACCGGGCTGACCGAGGATGGCGGGCGGATCGAATTTGCCGCCGATGCACTCGTTCTGGAGCCGGTGCCGGAAAAGCGTGCGAGCTTTTCCTGGCTCGCCAAGCGGCGCTTTCGCTTCGGCCAGACCCATGGCCGGCTCGTTGCCACCCGGCATGCAGGGGCGGGGCGGCTGAAGCAGACCGCAATCGCCGGCATGAAGATGAGTTTTTGCGCGGCGGCAGCGCTTGCGACGGCGCCTCTTCCGGTCAGGCGCAACCGTTATGTGCTGCGCGGCCTGCTGCATGCCGGCGCCGTGATGGGCATGCTCGGCATGCGCGAAATCCGCCAGTACGGCACGGTGGAGGCGGCATGACGACCGATGACACCATGGTTCCATCCGATCTTGCGGCCGGTGACGATGCGCCCGACGTCAGCTTCATCGTGGCCGCCTATAATGCGCAGGAGACGCTCGATGGCGCGATTGCCAGCGCCCTTGCCCAGGTCGGCGTTTCCGTCGAGGTGATCGTCATCGACGATTGTTCCACCGACGGCACGCGCGACCTCGTCGCCAATTATCCCGATCCTCGGGTCAGGCTGGTGGCGCAGGAGAAGAACGGCGGGCCGGCGGCGGCCCGCAATGCCGGCTTTGCCGCGGCCCGTGGCCGCTGGCTTGCGACGCTCGATGCCGACGACACGATCTATCCCAACCGTCTCAAGGCCATGCTGAAACGGGCGGCCGACGAACGCGCGCAGATCGTCGTCGACAATATCGACGTCATCCCCCTCGATGGCGGCGAGCCGAAGGCGATGTTTCCCTGGGCGGTGCTTGCCGGCCGAAGCGAGATGACGCTTGCCGATTTCATCGGTTCGAACGTCATCTTCAACACGACCTTCAATTTCGGCTATATGAAGCCGATTTTCGAGCGTGCATTCCTGGCGGAAAACGATCTGAGCTTCGATGAAGCGCTCAGGATCGGCGAGGATTACATCCTGCTGGCGTCGGCGATCGCAGCCGGCGGGCGCTGCGCCGTCGAACCGTCCACCGGCTATGTCTACCATCTGCGCCAGGGCTCGATCTCGCGGGTGCTGAAGCAGGAGCATCTCGACGCGATGCTTGTCGGCGACCAGACATTCCTTGCCCGCTACACGCTGGACGCGGCGGCAATGGCCGCCCAGGCGCTGCGCACCCGCAGCATCATCGAAGCAGGCTCATTCCTCACGCTCGTCGACGAGATCAAGAAAAAATCCGTCGGCGGCTTCCTCAAGACAGCGATCGGCAATCCGCGTGCCCTCAGGCACCTGAAGATGCCGATCGCCGTTCGTATGCGCCGGCTGGTGGGACCCGCCGGCGCCAACTGAAATCCGACCGGATCAGGGCAGGATGCCCTTTAGGAAAGGACGAAGGATGAATATGAAGAGACCAGTTCGCAAGGCAGTGATCCCCGTGGCGGGCAATGGTACGCGGTTTCTGCCGGCGACCAAGGCCATGCCGAAGGAGATGCTGACGATCGTCGATCGGCCGGTGGTACAATACGCCGTCGACGAAGCCATGCAGGCCGGCATCGAGAACATCATCTTCGTCACCAGCCGCAACAAGACGGCGATCGAGGACTATTTCGACAGCGCGCCGGAACTGATCGCGACGCTGACCCGCTCCGGCAAGACGGTGCAGGTGACGCAGCTCGAAAAGATGCTGCCGCTTGCCGGCACCGTGAGCTACACGCGCCAGCAAGTGCCGCTCGGGCTCGGCCACGCCGTCTGGTGCGCGCGCGAACTGGTGGGCGACGAACCTTTCGCGCTGCTCCTGCCTGACATGGTCTCCTATGGCCGCAAGGGCTGCATGGCCGGCCTGATGGAACTCTACGAGGAAGTCGGCGGCAATGTCTTTGCGGTCGAAGAATGCGCGCCGGAGGAAACCTCCAGCTATGGCGTGATCGGCGTCGGCCGCAGCGTCAATCACGGGCTGGAAGTCACCGGAATGGTGGAAAAGCCGAAGCCGGAAGATGCGCCGTCGAACTATTATCTCAACGGCCGCTATATATTGCAGCCGGAGATCTTCGACCTGCTGGCGAGCCAGGAGCGTGGCGCCGGCAACGAGATCCAGCTCACCGACAGCATGCAGAAGCTCCTGAACGTCCAGCCGTTCCACGCGCATCCCTATACGGGTCGTACCTTCGATTGCGGCTCCAAGCGCGGCTTCATCGAGGCCAATGTCGCTTTTGCCATGCTGCGATCGGACATGGGCGAGGACATCTACAATTCGGTCAAGGACCTTCTCGACATGCACGAGAAGACCAGGGTCAAGGCGGCTTGAGCGATCGGACTTCAGTCCGAAGGAACGGCAGGGCTTTCCTGCCGTTCTACCCCGATATTCCCCAACGCGGAAAAAAACATGGATCAGGTTAATTACCGACCGATAACGATTTTCCCCAGCGAGGCGAAGGACAACGATACGTTCATCGACCTCGACAAGCTGTGGTCCGCGGCGATGCGCCGGCTCGGCGTCATCATCACCTGCGTCATTGTCGCGGTCGTGCTCGCCGGTATCTACCTCTTCACCGCGCATCCGATGTACACGTCGATGACCAATATTCTCGTCGACGAGAACCTGTCCCGCTTTGCGGAAGACCAGACGGACAATCAGTCGGCACAGCTGATCGACAACCAGATGTCGAGCGCGGTCGAGATCCTGAAGTCCAAAGAACTTGCCATGAGCGTCGTGACCGCGACCAAGCTCGACGAAAACGACGCCATCGTCGATCCGCCGAGTTCGCCGGTCGATCTCGTCAAGGGCGTGGTCAAGAGCATCGTATCGCTGGTGTCGCCCGGCACGCCGCCGCCGACCGAAGCGCAGATCCGGGCCGGCAAGCGCGAAAAGGCTGCCGCCATCCTGCAGCAGTCGATCACGGCGGAACGCACCGGGCGCAGCTCGGTGATCGCGCTCTCCATCCGTTCGCCGGAGGCGGGCCTCTCGCAGCAACTCGCCAAGGCTTATGCGAGCTCCTATCTCACCGAGCAGCTCAATGCCAATTTCGACGCGACCGAACGGGCTTCCGTATGGTTGCAGGAGCGGATGACGGACCTCAATCACCGCGCCCAACAGGCTTCGCTCGCCGTCGAACAGTTCAAGCGGGATCATGGCCTGATATCGCCGCGCGGCGAGCTGATGTCCTCGCAGCAGCTGTCCGATCTCAACAGCCAGCTGATCGCCGCCCAGGCGGACGTGGCAACGGCTTCGGCACGCTACAACCAGTATAAGGCGATCATCGACAAGGGGCCGGACAATGCGGTGCAGAATGCGGTGGTTTCCACCCGCGACACCGACAACACGGTTCTGCAGGACCTGCGCAAGCGCTACACCACGGTCAACGACCGCGAACAGGGTATCGTCCAGCAGTTCGGCGCCGATCACCCGCAGGCAATCGCGCTGAAATCGGAAAAGACCGACCTTGCCAACCAGATCTTTCGCGAATTGCAGCAGCTGACGAGCGGCTTCCACAACGATCTCGATGTGGCGAGCTCGCGCGAGCAATCGCTGCGCGACAACATCAGAAAGGTCGCCGGGCATAATGCCGATTCCAACGTCTCGATGGTGCAGCTTGCCGAATTGCAGCAGAAAGCGGATGCGCTGAAGACGCTCTACCAGTCCTATCTCGGCCGGTTCGAGCAGGCGTCGCAGCTGCAATCGCTGCCGATCGCCAAGGCACGCGTCATCTCCGAAGCCGGCCTGCCCATTTCGCCGTCGAGCCCCAAGAAGACGCTCACCATGGCGCTTTCGATCGTGCTCGGCCTGTTGATCGGCTGCGCGGTGGCGGCACTTCTCGAATTCCGCGAGCGGTTCTTCCGCACCGGCGACGACGTGCAGGAAAAGATCGGCATGCGCTTTCTCGGCTATCTGCCGAAGATCGGCAGCGCACAGGCCGACGAGCTGCAAACGGGCCATGCGCATAACCACCCCGATCCGGCGGAAGGCGTGGCGATGCCGGCCGGCGACCCGACCTCGTTCCGCCGTCGCATGCGGATCGCCGTCGAGGCGCCGCGATCGCAATTCGCGGAGACCCTGCGCAATACCAAGCTTGCCTGCGATATCGTGCTGCAGGGGCGCAAATGCTCCGTCATCGGTGTCGTCTCCTGCCTTCCGGGCGAGGGCAAGTCGATGGTGGCGGCCAATCTGGCAGGCCTGATCTCGGCCAGCGGCGTGCGCACGCTCGTCATCGACGGCGACCTGCGCAATCCGGGCCTCAGCAAGATGCTGGCAAGCGAGCCGGAAGTCGGCCTCGTCGATGTCGTTCTGCAGCGGGTTCCGTGGACGGCTGCGGCACGCGTCGACCGCAAGTCGCGGCTCACCATCCTGCCGATGACCATGCGCAACCAGAACCTGGCACATACGAGCGAGCTTCTCGCCTCGACCGGCATGAGCCAGTTCCTCGAAGGCATCAAGGATACGTTCGACGTGATCATCGTCGATCTGGCGCCGATGATCCCGGTCATCGATGCCAAGGCCTTCGAGCCTTACGTCGATGGCTTCGTCTTCGTCACCGAATGGGGCGTCACGCCGGTGAAAGCCGTGCAGAGCGTGCTGCGCGCCGAGCCGCAGGTCGCCGCCAAAACGATCGGCGTCATCCTCAACAAGACCGAAATGGGCGATTTGCGCAAATATGCCGATCCCGGTGCGCCGGAGAGCCTGCGCGCCACCTATTCGAACTATTACAAGGATACGATCGACGCCAAGGGCAATGCGGTGCCGGCACGGACACCGGAACACGCCAAGTGATGAGCGGCTGATTGTTGGACACTCAAGGGGCCGCTGCCGCGGCCCCTTGGCAGGCTGATAAAGTCTGAAAGCAGCCCGCTGTCATGCTCGGGCTGATCGCGAGCATGTACAGATGTCTGATTTCATTGGCGCGGTCAGATCCTCGGGACAGGCCCGAGGATGATGCGATATCAAACAGAGCGTCTGTCATCACGCCGGAGAGCCGATTGTCGGCCCATGTCTGATGCAGGATCTTCCGGTCCGATCATGACCGATGATCTCCCGATCCCGCTTCTGCCGACTGTCCCATTTCGACAGCGCGATTTTGCCTTCCGTTGAAAAGCGAAATCGCTCTATCTCTTTGTTTTCAGGTAATTGCGGACGCAAAACCGGTTCCCACTTCTGCCGGAATTGCTTTAGTATGGGTGGCATCGGACAATCATCGAGAATGGGATTTTCATGACCGCGCTCAACCGCTTTTCCATCAAGCCGCTCTCTACCATGACACGTCTTCTTGCCGACGTTGCTTCCGCACGCCGGGAGCCGGATCTCGTGATCGGCGGCGCGCGGGTGATGTCGACCTATTCCGAGCGCATTCTCGGCGACAGGGAAGTGTGGATTTCCGGCGGCCGTATCGCGGCCGTCAAGCCGGCGGGGAGCTACAAGGGAAGCGCTGCGAAGCGCTACGATGCCAAAGGCGGCATAATCGCGCCGGGTCTCGTCGATCCGCATCTGCACATCGAATCCTCGATGGTGACGGCCTGCGCCTATGCGGAGGCAGCGCTTCTCAACGGTACGACGACGATCTTCTGCGACAGCCACGAGATCGGCAATGTCATGGATGTGGCGGGTGTCGAAGCCATGCTCGAAGACGCGCGGCAAGCACCGCTCTCGATCTTCCTCACCGTACCGAGCACCGTGCCGGCGACCTCGCCGGAGCTTGAAACTGCCGGCGGCGATCTGACGCCGGAGAAGATCGCGGCTCTCTTCGACAAATGGCCGGAGGCGGTGGCGCTGGGCGAGAAGATGGATTTCGTGCCAGGTCGCCATGGGTGACGAGCGCAGCCATGCCATTCTGGCCGCAGCCCTTTCGCGCGGCCGGCCGGTCTCGGGCCATGTCTATGGCCGGGAATTCGTCGCAGCCTATGCCGCTTCCGGCGTGACCGATACGCATGAGGCAATCGACCGCGATATCGCCGACGACCTTCTCGATGCCGGCGTGTGGCTTTTCCTGCGCGGCGGGCCGCCAACGACGCCATGGCATTCGCTGCCGCAGGCGATCAAGACGATCACCGAACTTGGCGCCAGCCACAAGCGCGTCGCCGTCTGCACCGACGACCGCGATGCGGACGATCTGCTTGCCTTCGGCCTCGACTGGGTGACGCGTGAGGCGGTGAAGCACGGGATGACGCGCGAACAGGCGTGGGCGATGGGCTCGCTGCATGGCGCGACCCGTTTCAACATGGAAAACGAGATCGGCGGCATGGGCGGCGGGCGCCGCGCCGATCTTGTGCTGCTGTCCGATGATCTGCAGCCGATCAGCACATGGTATGGCGGCGAACTGGTGGTCGACCAGAAGACGGTGACGCCGCTGCTCGACGCGGCGCTGTCCAAACCCTATCGCTACCCGCAGGCCGCCTATCATACGGTGAAGCTGCCGAAGGCGCTGAAACTCTCGCCGGACCTGCCGTCGGAAACGGTCGTGGCTCACACGATCAAGACCGAGCTTCCCGGCATCACGCTCGGGCATGTGGCCGTGACGCTGGACCCCGCAAACGACTGGCAGACGCATTTCGACCGCCACGACCTGTGCTTCGTCACCGTCGTCGAGCGGCATGGCAAGTCGGACGGCAATGTGGCGCATGGCCTGCTCAACGGCTTCGGTCTGAAAAAGGGCGCGGTTGCCTCGTCCGTCGGGCATGACAGCCATAACATCATCGTGGCCGGCACCAATGATGCCGACATGCAGGTGGCGCTCGATGCGATCGAAGCGCATCAGGGCGGCGTCTGCGTCGTCATGGATGGCAAGGTCACGGCCATGGTGCCGCTGCCGATCGCGGGCCTTCTCTCCGACAAGCGCGTCCATGCGGTGGCCGACGAGGTGAAGGCCTTGAAGAAGGAATGGGAAAAGGCGGGCTGCACGATCGCCTATATGGGCTTCAACCTCATCCCGCTCTCCGTCATTCCGGATATCCGCATTACCGACAAGGGTCTGGTTCTGGTGCCCGAAATGCGGATCCAGACGCTGTTCGAGCCCGCCTGATGGACACGACCGTGACAGAACCGGACCAGGATCTCGAGCGCGTCTTTGCGCATATCGATGCCAACCGCGAAAGCTATGTGACGCGGGTCATGGACTATGTCCGCCACAAGTCGATCAGCGCCTCCAACGAGGGGATCGCAGAGGCGGCCGATCTTCTGGTCGGCATGCTCTGCGATCTCGGGATGCAGGTGGAAAAGATCGCCACCGCCAACCACCCGATGGTGATCGCAAGACGCGAGACGCAGCCGGGGCGCCCGACCGTGCTGCTCTACGGCCATTACGACGTGCAGCCGCCCGAGCCGCTGGAACTTTGGAAAAGCCCGCCTTTCGAGCCGGAAATCCGCGACAACAGGATTTTTGCCCGCGGCATCGGCGACAATAAAGGCCAGCACTTCGCGCAATTGCTGGCGATCGAGGCCTATCTTGCCGTCGTCGGCGATCTGCCCTGCAATGTCATCTTCCTTCTCGAAGGCGAAGAGGAGATCGGCTCGCCGCAGATGGCGGATTTCGTGCGTAGCCATGCGGACAAGCTCGATGCGGATCTGGTCATCACCGCCGATGGCTCGCTGCATGACAGCGGCCGCGCCATCGTGACGTTTGGCGTGCGCGGGGTGGCGTCCTTCGAACTGAAAGCGAAGACGGCCAATCGCGATGCGCATTCCGGCAATTTCGGCGGCGTGATGCCGAATGCCATCTGGAAACTGGTGCATCTTCTGGCGACGATGAAGAACGAGCGCGGCGAGATCACCATCGAGGGCCTCTCAGACCCCGTCCTGCCGCCGACCGATCTCGAACGCGCGGCCATGGCGGCGCTGCCGCTCGACGTGGAGAAGATCAAGGCGGAACTCGGGCTTGCCGACATCGACGAACCGCTGGAACGGCCCTATTGGGAACGCCTGATGTTCCAGCCGACGCTGACGATCAACGGGCTGCATGGCGGCTATGGCGGGCCGGGGCAGAAGACGGTGCTGCCGAGCGAAGCCTTTGCCAAATGCGACATAAGGCTCGTCGAAAACCTGACGCCCGACTACGTCTTCGACAAAGTGCGGGCGCATGTCGAAAAATACGCGCCGGACGTGGAATTCATCGCCGCCAATTCGATGCTGCCGTCGAAGACGCCGATCGACAGTCCGTTCGTGCCCGCCATTCGCGAGGCGATCGTCGCTGCCCGCGGCGTGGAGCCGCTGCTTTATCCAAGCCTCGGGGGCAGCCTGCCCGATTACGTCTTCACCAAGATCCTGAAGAAGCCGGCCTTCGTCGTGCCCTATGCCAATGCGGACCAGGCCAATCACGCGCCGAACGAGAACCTGCGGCTGGATCTTTTCTTCGAGGGCATCCGCACCGGGGCGGCACTGCTTGCCAAGCTCGGGGCGATGAAGACCTGAGGCCACGACCTGTCATGGCGGCCCATGTTGTCGGGCCTCCGGTATCGGCATTCGGGTCGGCCTCTGGGGTCGATCCATGGTCTCGGCTTGCGGGATCTGCCTGTCGTTCCCGCCTGTTTTGCCGGGTTGTTTTGCGACTTGTGTGGTCGGTTCTTTTTTGCCGGCGGGCGGTGGGGCTGGCCAAAGCCGGCCGGTCCCTTATCTTTCCTTGCCAGGTGAATGCATCAAGCCTGCGAGGAGGACGCCATGGCCGACCATGCGATGCCGAAGAACACGATCTGCCTCTGGTATGACGGCAAGGCGGAAGAGGCTGCCCGTTTCTATGCGAACACCTTTCCCGACAGCGCCGTCGGGACGATCACGCGGGCGCCGGGCGATTATCCCGACGGCCACGAAGGCGATGTGCTGGTGGTCGGTTTCACCGTCTTCGGCATTGCCTGTATCGGGCTCAATGGTGGGCCGATCTTCAAGCATAGCGAGGCCTTCTCGTTCCAGATCTCGACCGAGGATCAGGACGAGACCGACCGCTACTGGAACGCCATCGTGGATCATGGCGGGCAGGAAAGCGAGTGCGGCTGGTGCAGGGACCGCTGGGGAATTTCCTGGCAGATCACCCCGCGCGTGCTGATGGAGGCGCTCGCCGCCGGCGGGGACGAGGCGAAACGCGCTTTTCAGGCGATGATGACGATGAAGAAGATCGACGTTGCGGCCATCGCTGCGGCACGGCATGGGTGAGGGGGCATGTTTGACGGGGAGGGGCCCGTAGCGGCCATCCGCTCTTGCCGCGAATCAGGCAAATCGCTAGCGTCGATCGGCAGGCTAGGCCCAAGCCTCCCCCCTCCTTTCGGGAAAGCATCGCACATGTAGGGTTGCGTCCATTCATCGAACCATCTGTTCGAGCATCGCATGAGGAGGGGTTGCGGTTCTGCTTGGAATGGAGGTTTTTGATGAGGCTTTCTGCGCCCATATTCCAGCTTAAACGTCGCGCCAAACTGATGGCACGCAGCAACGGTGTTCCTCTCAACGCGGCACTGGACCAAATCGCCCGAGACGAGGGGTTCGCGACATGGAGCCTGCTCTCAGCCCGCCTGACGTCGGGGCCGCTTTCGGAAACAATCTTGTCGCGTCTCAAGGATGGGGAGTTGCTCCTGCTTGCAGGACGACCCGGACACGGCAAGACGAGGCTCGGCCTTCGGCTTCTGATCGATGCTGCGCGCGATGGCCGCAAGGCCCTGATCTTCACGCTGGAGTTTACGGAAGAGCAGGCGCGCAATCACCTCAGAACGCTGGAGGCAGGTACAGGCAGCGTTGCTGACCGCATTCAGATTTTCACCTCCGATCAGATCAGCGCCGACTACATCATCCAGCACATGTCGGGACTTGAACCCGGCACGGTCGCCGTCATCGACTATCTTCAGTTGCTTGACCAGCAGCGGAGCAAACCGGTGCTCTTTGAACAACTGAAAGCCCTGGGCGCATTTGCACGGCAGACCGGCGTCGTTCTCGGTTTCATTTCGCAGATCGACAGGTCGTTTGAAGCGGAGGGCAAACGGCTTCCTGATATCGGTGACATTCGCCTGCCGAATTTTGTCGATCTTGGCCTGTTCAGCAAGGCCTGTTTTCTGCATAACGGCGAGGCGCAACTAGAGGATGTCGCGTGACGTGCGAGCCGCGACCGATCACGGTCGCGGTACCCTCCCTGCGCCGTGACCTTCGCGGGCGCCGCCGGCCCGAAGCGGCCATTCCCGTATGTGGCGATGCAGGCCTAAAAGCTCCCATCTGCAGTGACATAGCAGCGTTGCATAATAGGAAGTAGGCGTTCGCGTGCGATGAGATCATAAGGCGCGTAGCTGATGCACATGAGAGCCTTCACTATGGATTGGGTCCCTATCGTCTTCGTCACGTTCAAGGTTGTCGCCTTGGGCACGGCCATGTTCTTCGCCATTAAGTGGCATTACGATCAAGGGGAGAAGGGGCAGACGCGAGCGCTGATCTATGCGGGCTGCAAGATGGCCGCAGTCTTTGCCGTAGCGGTCATAGGCGTGGGGCTCATCGCCTTCTTTCTCAGCAGGACGCTCGGTTTGGACCTGAGCTTTCGATGATGGCCTCGTCAATGACCTCGTGTCGCAGGGGCTGCCGGAGAACCGGCGAGATCTTCGGTGTCATTCACGGTTTGTAGAAGAAGCGGTGAACCCGCTTTCCATCCAGATCGACCCTTTCGATTTCGGACACACCAGCCGTTGCCAGGGCGCTCTCCCAGAACGCTTTTCCTGCTCGGTTGTCCGACATGACACCAAGTTCCCAGATGCCGGGACGAGAGCAAAGGAGGCGTGCAAATGCTCGCTTTCCTGCCCCCGTGCCTCGAAACCGGGGGAGTATATAGAATTCGGCAACCGAGAAGTCCGTCCCTCTTCCAGAGGGCGACCAGGTGTTTATCAGCGCGAACCCGGCGGTGCGCTCGTCTTTCTTGATGATGTATGGCCATCGGTCATCATCTGACCAATAGCTGTCGAAATAGCGATATCCGAGGTCCACATCGCCATACCGGCTCAACTCATGAAGGTAGGCGGATAACATGGCGCGAAGTTCGGATTTACCGGCTTCATCAGCGGCGAGAATATCGATCGCCATGACACCCCCATAAAAACGAATTGAAGAGCCGCGATAATCGCCTTTGACGACATTTGAATGACCGCGCCTGGCGTTTCAGCGTCATGACGGCTTGCGGCCCTGGCGGATCCCTCATTCGTAGCGTTTACCGATCCCTCGTGGTAGGCGAGCATTCGTTGCCAAGCCCATTTGTCTTCTCGCAAGGAAACCATCATGAAGTGCCTGCGCATCTACTCCTCACCGGATGGTGAGTCTCATTTCGATGAAATCGATTTGCCGACCACCGCACGGCCTGTTCATCCCGACGCCGTCGCTTTCGACGTCACGGCCAGCTACCCAGCCTCTCGCGTCCGCATCGCGCATATTCCGGCAGGCATGCGAGAAGTCGCTTGGCATGGAGTACCTGAGCCGGTGCTGACAGTCAGGCTTGATGGTTCTGTCGAGTACGAGACCAGTGATGGTGAGGTCCGCCACGTTTCGGCAGGGAGCTTCGTGCTGGTCTCGGACACGCACGGAAAAGGGCATCTATCGCGACACTCGCCGGAGGCTCAGACCGTTATCTGGATTTCATTGCCGGCCGGCCTGGAACTCCCGCCGAGACAATGACCGGTCGTGGCCCAAAATTGCCCTACCGCCCGGCGCGCAGGCCATCCACCAGCAGGCCGATCAGCCGGTTGGCGCGGTCTCGCCATTCGGGTGAGGCGGGCATGGAATAGATGCTGGTCAATGCGTGGAGAAGGTCTGTCGTGTCGATGTCGGCGCGGATCCTTCCTTCGTCGCGGGCCGCCTTCACCAGTCCGTCGATTGCCGTTCGGATGAGGCCGGAGCCCTCGGCAAACAGCGCGGAATTGCTGTTCATCAGAATTTTCAGGCTGTTGGCCATGCCGCGCTTGGCCGCGATATAATCGACGAAACGGCGCATCCATTCTTCCAGCGCCACATCCGACGAATGCTCCTGCGACAGGGTCTGCGCCGCCGCAGCAAGGCTTTGCATCTCGCGCCGGTAGACCACCTCGACGAGGTGCTCGCGGGTCGGAAAATGCCGGTAGAGCGTGCCGACGCCGACGCCCGCCCGTCTTGCGATCTCTTCCAGCGAGGTTTCGACGCCCTTTTGCGCAAAGGCTGCCGCAGCAATCTCGACGAGCCGGTCGTGATTGCGTCTGGCATCGGCGCGCATCGGTCTTTGCGGCGCCGCCCGCCCGTCTTTGCCGCCGTCGGCCGCCTGCGGTTGCGCACCGGGCCTTTTCGAATGCTCGGCCAAGGCCAAATTCTGCTCCACACCGCGCGGGCTTGACGAAACGCAGCAAGCCGCTAGTTTAACCGGAGGCGCCTCCGTTTAGTTGAGCGCCATGCACCTCTTTTAATCCGCACGCCCTGGAATGTCATGCCGAAATGCGTCGGCGACAGATCGGGCATCGGCAAGGCCGGAGGGATCGAAGGGTGTCGACAAGTACCGGCGCCGTTCTACATCCTCTTCATCCCACCCTCGTGACGATAGCAGGAGCCTGTCATGACACGAACCATTCCTTTGTCGCTTGCCATCAACGGCAAGCCGCATACGCTCGATGTCGAGCCGCGCGTGACGCTGCTCGATGCGCTGCGCGAGCATCTGTCGCTTACCGGAACGAAGAAGGGCTGCGATCAGGGCCAGTGCGGCGCCTGCACCTGTCATGTGGATGGCGAGCGGGTGTTGTCCTGTCTCACCCTGGCGGCCCAGGTCGAAGGCCGTCAGGTAACAACGATCGAAGGCATTGCCGGTGAAGACGGCACGCTGCATGCGGTGCAGAAAGCGTTTATCGAACAGGACGCCTTCCAGTGCGGCTATTGCACGCCCGGCCAGATCATGTCTGCCGTTGCCTGTATTCGCGAGGGCCATGCCGGATCGGATGCCGAGATCCGCGAATACATGTCCGGCAATCTCTGTCGCTGCGGTGCCTATAACAGCATCGTTGCCGCCGTGCGCGAGGCGGCGGCGGCGGTCTCTGTCAACGAGAAGGTGGAGGCAGCCTGATGCGTGATTTTTCCTATCTGCGCGCGGCCTCCGTCGATGCGGCCCGTGCCGGCGCCATTCAGCCCGGCGCCATGCTTCTGGCCGGCGGCACGACGTTGCTCGACCTTGCCAAATGCGGGGTCGCGACACCCGATACGGTGATCGACGTCACCCATCTTTCCGGCCTTTCCGCAATCGAGGTCGATGCGGATGGCGCCAGGATCGGGGCGCTTGCCAAGATGGCGGCGGTCGCCGACGATCCTGCCATCATCGCCGCCTTTCCGGCGATCTCGCAATCTCTGACGCTTGCCGCTTCCCAGCAGCTGCGCAACATGGCGACGATCGGCGGCAATCTGATGCAGCGGACCCGCTGTCCCTATTTCCGCGATCCCGGCACGTTTTCCGCCTGCAACAAGCGGGCGCCGGGATCCGGCTGTTCGGCGATCGGCGGCGTGACCCGCAATCACGCGGTGCTCGGCGTCAGCGATGCCTGCATCGCCACCTATCACGGCGATCTCGCCGTTGCGCTCGTGGCCTTCGATGCGGTGGTGGAGATCGGTGAACGTTCGGTCGCGATCGACGATTTCTTCCTCGTTCCGGGCGATACGCCAGAGCGTGAAACGCTGATCGAGGCAGGCGAGATGATCACCGGCATCCGCGTTCCCGCCTCGGCCGGCGCCGGGAATTCGGTCTATCTCAAGGTTCGCGACCGGCAATCCTATGAATTTGCCGCGGCAAGCGCCGCTGTCAGTCTGGAGCTCGAAGACGATGGGCGCACGGTGCGCGACATTCGCGTGGCGCTCGGCGGCGTCGCCACCAAGCCATGGCGGGCAAGGGCGGTCGAACAGGCGTTGATCGGCAAGGCGATCGATGCCGAGACAGTCAAGGCTGCAAGTCTCCTTGCCGTCGAAGGTGCCGTCTCGAACGGCGGAAACCAGTACAAGATCGCGCTTGCGCCGCGGGTCGTTGCCCGCGCCATTTCCGATCTTGCATCCAAAACAGCTCGGACATCGGGAGGTCAGGCATGACCATCATGGAACCCAATCGCGAACCCCGCAAACACGGGAGCGCCGGTGACGGCATGGTCGGCGGGCGCATGTCGCGCTTCGAAGGCGAATTGAAGATCAAGGGTGCGGCCACCTACGCGCTCGAATATCCGATGGAAAACGTCGCCCATGCGGTGCTGGTGCAAAGCACGATCGCCGCCGGCCGCGTCGTGTCCGTCGATATCTCGAAGGCCAGCGCCATGCCGGGCGTGCTCCTGGTGCTGACGCCGCAAGACGATCTCGGCCTGACGATGTGCGGCGACTGGGCCGGCAATCCGTCGAGCGGCGAGCCCTATTATCCGCTGCCGCAGACGGTGCAGTTCAACGGCCAGTCGATCGCAGCGGTGATCGCGGAAAGCCGGGAACAGGCTTCCGAGGCGGCCAGGCTCGTTACCGTGACCTATGAGGAGACGCCTTCCGTCACCGGCCTTCACGATCCCAACGCCGGCGAGGGCAAGGTCATGCCCAATCTCGTCGTCAACTGGGGCGATGCCGAACAGGCGCTCGCCCATGCGGAGGTGACGATCGAGGCCACCTACGAGACGCCGCGCGAATATCATGTCGCCATGGAGCCGCACGGCCTGATGACGACGTGGGAAGGCGATGCGCTGACCATCTGGGAGCCGAGCCAGTGGTCGCATGGCATGGCACGCATGTATGCCGAGTGGTTCGGCATCGACTACGAAAATGTCAGGATCGTATCGCCCTATATCGGCGGCGGTTTCGGCTCCAAGGGCCAGCCGCTCGCCTATGGCGCGGTTGCCGCGGCGGCTTCGAAAAAACTCGGCCGGCCGGTGAAGCTGGCCGTCACCCGGCCGCAGAATTTCACGAGCTATGGTGGCCGGGCCGCGACGCGCCAGACGATCGCGCTCGGCGCGACGAAGGACGGCATTCTTCAGGCGATCCGTCATCGCGGCATGAGCGAGACCTCCGTCTATGCCGATTATGCCGAACAGACCGGGGCTGCGACGCCGGTTCTCTACAAGGTGGAGAATTTTTCCTCCGAGCACCGTATCGTGGCGGTCAATACGGTCACGCCCGGCGCATTGCGCGGGCCGGGCAAGAACCCGAGCGCCTACGGTATCGAATGCGCCATGGAAGAGCTTGCCTATGTGCTCGATATGGATCCGCTGGCGCTTCGCCTGAAGAACTATGCGGATCACGACTACCAGTCCGGCAAGCCATGGTCTACGCGCCGGCTGCGCGAGGCGCTGACAGAAGGGGCTGCGGCCTTCGGATGGGACAAGCGCAGCCATCAGCCGCGCTCGATGCGTGACGGCAACCAGCTCGTCGGCTACGGCATCGGCTGCGGCACGTTTCCGGTCATCCGGGCGCCGTCGGAGGCGATCATCCGCATTCTTGCCGATGGCCGCGTCGAGGTGGTCAGCGGCTCGATCGACATGGGGCAGGGCACCTATACGATCCTGGCGCAGACGGCGGCCGAGGCGATGGGCGTGTCCATCGATCAGGTGGTCGTGCAGCTGGGCGACAGCCGGCTGCCGGGCTCTTCGATCGCCGGTGGCTCCATGCTGGCCGGGTCGATCACCGGCGCGGTGCACAAGGCGGCGCTCGCCGCGCGCGACGAGCTTGTGGGGTTGGCGCTCAATGCGCCGAACTCGCCCTTTGCCGGAAGCGGGGCAAACACGCTCTCCGTCTCGGGCGGAGAGATCTCGACCGGCAGCGGCGACGGGCCGGTCGTCACGATTGCCGAGATGATGAAGGCGCTCGGCCGCGAGCATCTGGAAATCCGCCGCAACACGCTGTCGGACGATGCGCAGGAGGCTGCCGAACAGCGCAAGGCCTGGACGACCATGGCCCGCGTGATGGGCCCGACCATGGGCGATTATTCGATGCACAGCTGGTGCGCGCATTTCGCCGAAGTCAGGGTCGATGAGGAATTCGGCACGGTCAGGGTCTCGCGCATGGTGTCTGCCTTCGATTGCGGCCGGCTCTACAATCCGAAACTGGTGGAAAGCCAGTGGCGGGGCGGCATCATCATGGGCATCGGGCAGGCACTGCTTGAAGAAGGCATCGTCGATCCGCGCAACGGCCGCACCGTCAACAACAATGTCGGCGACTATCTGGTGCCTACCAATGCCGATATTCCTGATCTCACCGTCATCTCGGTCGGCGTGCCGGATCTCAATGCGTCCGCGCTCGGCGGCAAGGGCGTGGGCGAGGTCGGCATCGTCGGCGTCGCGCCGGCGATTGCCAATGCCGTCTATCATGCGACGGGAAAGCGTGTCCGCGACCTGCCGATCACGCTGGAAAAGCTGATCTGAGGTGAGGGGCACGTGGTTGCCCCTCTGCCCTCTCTCCACACGAGCGAAGATCGCTCCCAAACCCTCCCCATAAGGGGGAGGGTTCAACCGGGCCCGATCCCGCAGTTCTGATTTTCGCCACCAAATGCCGCAGGCTTCTCCACCCCTTCGTGGGGGAGATTGCCGTCGGGCCGGAGCGGGGATTTTCCGGCTGGCACGTCTGGCCTCAATCCCCGTCGTAGCGCTCTTCCTTCCAGGGATCGCCGCGCATGTGATAGCCGTTCTCCTCCCAGAAGCCCGCAAAGTCATGGTTGAGGAATTCGATCTTCTTCAGCCACTTGGCGCTCTTCCAGAAATAGAGATGCGGCACGACGAGGCGTACCGGGCCGCCATGCTCGCTCGACAGCGGGCTGCCTTCCCATTCCGTCACGATCATCGCGTCTTCGGCGGCAAAGTCGGTGAGAAGAAGATTGGTCGTATAGTCGTCATAGCCGGTCAACATCACCGAATAGGCCTCATCCGTCGGCTCGACAGCGGCCAGAAGGTCTCGTGTGGAGACGCCTTTCCAGTCGTTGTCGTAGCGCGACCATGTGGTGACGCAGTGAATATCGGATCGCGCCTCGGTCTGCGGCAGCGAATGGAACGTCGCCCAGTCGAAAGCCTGCGGATTTTTCACAAGGCCCGTCACCTCCAGCCGCCAGTCGAGCGGCGTCACCTTCGGCTGGATGCCGAGATCGAGGACCGGCCAGTTCTTCACCAGATGCTGACCGGGCGGCAGGCGGTCTATCTCCGGGCGTGATACGCGGCCGGTCAGGAATTTTCCCGTCTCGGCCCATTTGCGCTTGGTGATGGTCAGCTTGGAATCTGGCGCGACGTCGTCATCCATGAGCGGTTCTCCTTGCCTCGCGCGATATTCTGATCAACAAGGAAGACAAATCAATCCGAAGTCTTGCCGAAACCGGCCCTTCATTCGCCTTTCTGGACTGCCATGCCTTCAGTTGCTCCCCAATTTGCTCCCCGCTTCAATCCTCTCGTTGCCAATCTCTCCCTGCCGCCGGTTCCGGCCGTCGCCGCCTGGGGGCGTGCCTATGATGGTTCGAAGGGACCGCTGATCGATCTGTCGCAGGCGGTGCCCGGTTATCCGGCCCATCCCGACATGCTAAAACTGCTAGGCCAATTCGCTTCGTCCACGGCGTATACCGGCTATGGCCCGATCGAAGGCGAGACGGTGCTGCGGGACGCCTATGCAAACCATATCGGCGCCGTCTATGGCACCGGTTTTACGCGTGGCAACGTGCATATCACGTCGGGTTGCAATCAGGCCTTCGTCTGCGCGGCGATGACGGTCGCCGGTCCGGGTGACGCGATCCTGATGACGGAGCCGTTCTATTTCAACCACGAGACGACGCTTGCGATGCTCGGCATCGGCACGCAATTCGTGCCCTGCGCTGCAGAGAACGGCTTTCTGCCCGAGCTTGCAGCGCTCGAAGCGGCGATGACCGGAAATGTCAGGGCGCTTGCCATCGTCTCGCCCAACAATCCGACCGGCGCGATCTATCCGGCAGCACTCCTCGAGGCGATCTTCAACCTGTGCCGCGACAAGGGCATCTGGCTGATCCTCGACGAGACCTATCGCGATTTTCTGCCCCAAGAGGGCCAACAGCCGCATCCGCTGTTTGCGCTTGCCGGTTGGGAAGACACGCTGATCTCGCTCTACAGCTTTTCGAAATCCTTCTGCATTCCCGGCCACCGGTTGGGCGCGATCACCGCCGGCGAGGCGGTCATCGGTCAGGTGGCGAAGATCATGGACAACTTGCAGATCTGCGCGCCGCGTGCGCCGCAGGCGGCCGTTGCCGAAGCGCTGCCGCTGCTTGCCGCATGGCGTGAGGAAAACCGGCAGGAGATCGGTCGTCGCGCCGATGCGCTTAAGTCCGTCATGCGCGGGCTGGATAACTGGAAGCTCGATGCGATCGGGGCCTATTTCGCCTTCGTGCGCCATCCCTTTTCCGGTGTCCGCTCCGAGGTGGTGGCGGAAAAACTGGCGATGACGGCGGGCATCACCTGCATTCCCGGCGGCTATTTCGGCGAAGGGCAGCAGGATTACCTGCGCTTTGCCTTTGCCAATGCGGATGTCGACACGATTGCCCGGATCGAAGAACGTTTGCGGAACTTTTCGCTGTCGTAAGTGCCTGGCTGGGGCTATAGAAGGCCATGGCTCAACGTGCTGGCAGCGCCGATCTTCCGCTTCATGGCGGCCGGGTTCCCCGGTGGCTCGGCGAACGCATGACACGGCTCGGCGCCGTGATTACCGAGGCGATCGTCATTCACTACGGACGCGACGAATTTCTCCGTCGCGTCGCCCATCCCTTCTGGTTCCAGTCCTTCGGCTCCGTCATGGGCATGGACTGGCACTCGTCCGGCATCACCACCAGCGTGATCGGCGCGCTCAAACGCGGGCTGACGCCGATGTCGCACGAGCTCGGCATCCATGTCTGCGGCGGGCGCGGGCAGAATTCCCGCAAGACGCCCGGCGAGCTCATGGCGATCGGCGAGCGCACCGGGCTCGATGGCGATGCGCTGGCCGGTGCCAGCCGGCTGGTGGCCAAGGTCGATAGCGCCGCCGTGCAGGACGGGTTCAATCTTTATCTGCACGGGTTCATCGTCACCGATGATGGCAAGTGGGTCGTGGTGCAGCAGGGCATGAACGATGCCCGCCGGCAGGCGCGCCGCTATCACTGGCTGTCCGAAGGCATGACCAGCTTCGTCAACTCCCCGCATGCGGCAATCGAGGGGCAGGAGACGGGGGACATCGTCAACCTCGCGGACCGGCGGGCAGAGGCCTCGCGCTCGGGCCAGCTCGACCTTCTCGAAACGCTCGGGCCTGACCGGATCGTCCGCGAGGTGATCGCGCTCGAACCGCAAAAGCCGCGCAAATTGCCGATACAGCCGATGCTGCCGCATCTGATTATGCCCGAGCATCACGACGTGCGTGAGGAAGACGTCAACATGAAGCGGCTGCATGGGGCGATTGCGGCCGCCGCCGAGCGCGGGCCGAAGGATTTCGAGCACCTCCTGATGACGCCCGGCGTCGGCGCGCGCACGGTTCGCGCGCTTGCCATGGTCGCCGAGGTGGTACATGGCGCGCCCTGCCGGTTTTCCGATCCGGCGCGGTTTTCGCTTGCCCATGGCGGCAAGGACCGGCATCCGTTTCCGGTGCCGCTGAAGGTCTATGACGAGACGATCAAGGTGATGAAATCGGCCGTCGGCAAGGCGCGTCTCGGTCGCGACGAGGAACTCGATGCGCTGCGCCGGCTCGATCATCAGGCACGGATGATGGAACGCTATGCGACCGGACCCGACCTCAAGGAAATCGTTGCCGGCGAATTTTCCCGCTCGCATGAATGGGGCGGGCGAAGCGTGTTCGGCTTTGAGCCGCCGGAAGACAACGATGCGCGGCTTAAGGGGTAAACGCAGGCCGGCCCGCGTGTCTAGGGCAGGTGGCGCTGGCCCTGTCCGATTGGCCGCATCCGTCGCCGCAGCCTTTGCCACGCCCGCAGGGGGCGGGGACGTCTTCAGCCGTGAAACGTCCTGACGGCCCGCTGGATATCCTCGGGAAACTCCTCGATTTCGAAGACCTGACGGATTTCGATGATATCGCCTTCGGCCGCGGGGCATCACCGCGCCTATTCGATCACTTCCTCTGAAGGGGCAGGTGCAATCAGGCCGACGTGGCCCGATCGGCCCGATCGGTCGCGTCTTTTGCCGAAACCGGTTGCGGCATCAGCCGTCGAACGTCCTGACGGCCGGCTGGATATCCTCGGGAAACTCCTTTATTTCGAAGACCTGACGGATTTCGATGATATCGCCTTCGGCGGCGGGGCATCGCCGCGCCCATGCGATCGCTTCCTCTGAAGGGGTCGGTGCAGTCAGGCCGACGTAGCCCGATCGGCCCGATCGGTCGCGTCTTTTGCCGAAACCGGTTGCGGCATCAGCCGTCGAACGTCCTGACGGCCCGCTGGATATCCTCGGGAAACTCGTCGATTTCGAAGACCTGACGGATTTCGATGATATCGCCTTCGGCGGCGGGGCATCGCCGCGCCCATTCGATCGCTTCCTCGCGGGAGTTGAGATCGAGCATCCAGTAGCCGCCGAGCGCTTCCTTCATGTCGGCAAACGGGCCGTCGGTCACGGTCGGTTGCCCGCCCTTGAAGCTGATCCGGGCGCCTGTCGCTGCCGGATGGAGGCCTTCCAGCGACAGAAGAACGCCGGCCTTCTTCAGGTCGTCGTTGTATTTCATCATGGTCTCGATCGCCTCGGCGCTCGGCTTGGTGTCCGGTGCTGCCGCGGCGTAACCTTCGGGGATCATCAGCATCATGAAGCGCATGGGCTATCTCCTTCCTCACGTCGGTCCGATGATACACCGAACCGGCGATGGTTGAGACGATAAAGTCTGCGCGAGGGGCTGCCCGAGGAAAGCCGGACCTCAGCGCTTGTCTTGCGCCACCCGTCCGGCAAGGTCTGCAATCCGGCCCATCGCAACCTCCAGAACGTCTTCCGGCACGGTGAGCGAAATGCGCAGGAAGCCGGCCGCCTGGGCGCCGAAGGAGGATCCGGGCATGACCGCGACCTTTTCCTCGTTCAGGAGCTGCCAGGCGAATTCCTCGCCGCCAAGACCTGTCGCGGTGACGTCGAGCAGGATGAACATGCCACCTTCCGGCGCCATCGGCTTGATGAGGTTGGAGCCGGCAAAAGCCCTTTCGACGATCGACGAACGGCGCGCATAGTTCTGCCGCATCACGTCGGCGGTGTCGAAATGCTGCGAGAGCGCCAGCGCCGTCATGTCGGCGATGAAGGGCTGGACGCCGAAGAGCATGGTTTCGGAAACCGGCAGCAGCCTTTCGCAGAATTCTTCCGGTCCGGCGGCCCAGCCGGAGCGGAAGCCGGGTGCTGCGTGGGATTTCGAGATCGAGGAGACGACGATCGTGCGCTCGGCAAGCTCCTGTCTGTCGAAGGGCGAGGCAAAGGTCGTGCCGTCGAAGATCAGCTGTTCATAGACTTCGTCGGAAATGATCCAGAGATCGTGCTTGCGGCAGATCTCGCCGATCGCGGCGATTTCATCCGATGTCAGCACGGCGCCGGTCGGGTTGTGCGGCGTGTTCAGAAGCAGCACACGGGCTTCGGGCGTGATGGCGCGGGCAAGATCTTCCGCCTGCAGATGGAATTTCTTCTCCGGCCGCAGCGGCACGGGGATGAGATGCGCGCCGGTTGCGGCGACGACGCCTTCGTATGTTGCATAGAGCGGATCGCCGACCAGCACGCCGTCGCCCTTTTCGACAAGGCCCGCCATGACGACGGAAAGCGCCGTCTGGGTGCCGGGGAAGCAGAGGAAATTCCTCTCGGTTATACCGGAGCGCCGCTTCGAATATTTTTCGACCAGCGCCTTCAAGACGCCCGGCTCGCCGCGGCCGTTGGAATAGCGGGTGCGGCCGGCATGCATGGCGCGCGTCGCCTCGTCGAGCAGCGCCTTGTCGGGCGCGACATCCGGCTCGCCGATCGTCAGCTCGATAATGTCTTCGCCTGCCGCCTTCATCCGCCGCGCCGTGGTGTGGACAGCCCAGCGGCCGGAGCCGAGATGGGCGAGGCGATCGGTGATCGAGGCATAGCGCATGGTCTGTCCTTCTTTAAGGTTTCGTCCTGCCGGCGAATTTCATGGTGCGGGCGCTTATATCAGTTTTCGCTCTTCTGCCCAGAGGCAGGCGGATCGAACCTGTTTCAGCGCCTTCCGCCGGCAAGCCTTGCCGCTTCCGGCAGCCGGCGCAGGATCAGCATGGCGCCTGTGCCGATCACCGGGCCGACGGCAAGCACCGAGAAGGTCCAGCGCCAGCCGCCGAACGCCGAGGCCAGATGCGGCATCAGCCAGATGATCAGGATCGTCAGGCCGAAGCCGAGGCCCATTTGCAGCGACAGCGCCGTGCCGACATAGTGGCGGTCGGCAAGCTCGGTCGCGGCTGCGGAAAACTGGGCGGAATCGCCGATGATCGCGATGCCCCAGACGATGACGACGAGCGCCAGGAGCAGGAATGGCCCGTCGAAGACGACGCCAATCAGGGCCGCACAGGTGGCCGAGACGATCATCATGCCGGCCGTCGTTGCGGTGCGGCCGAAACGATCGGAGAGCAGGCCGCCGAGAAAGCAGCCGGCGACACCGGCGGCCACCGCAAGGAAGGTGAGGATGGAGGCGTCCGCACCATCGAGGTTCGAGCCGGTCTGAAGCGCTTGCGAGAGATAGGCGAGCAGCCATGCCCACATGGCGTAAAGCTCCCACATATGACCGAGATAGCCGAGCGTCACCAGAACCAGCGCCCGGTCACGCAGGACCACGCCGATCTCCCTTGGGTTGAAGACGGCCTTGCCGAAGGGATGCGGGCCTTCGCGGGTGAAGACGAGGAACATGACCGCGCCGATCAGGGTCGCGGCCGAGGACATGAGGATGACGAGGTGCCAGTCGAGGCCGCTTGCCGCAGAAGACTGTGCGGCAGCCTGTGGGGCGCCGGTGCCGGCACTGAAGATGACGGCGCGCAGGAGATGCGGCAGCGCCGAGCCCGCGGTGATCGCGCCGATGACGCCTGAGAGCGCCAGCCCCCGGCGCGTCACGAACCATGTGGCCACCAGTTTCAACGCCGGCGGATAGACGCCCGCGAGCGCCATTCCGGTTGCGAGCCGGGCGGCGATGGCGATGTCGACCGAGGGTTCGAACAGCAGCACGGCATTGGCGATAGCGGCGACCAGCGCCGAGCCCGCCATCAGCCGGTTCAGCCGCACGATATCCGGCAGGTTGACGAGGCTTGCCGAGAGCGCACCGAGGACGAAGCCGATCTGCACGGCGTTGGTGAGCCAGCCGAGCGTCGCGTCCGATAGCTGCCACGCGCTCTTCAAATCCGGCGCAATCGCGGTCGTGGAAAACCATGTCGTGAAACTCAGCACGACCGCAAGGCAGAGCATGCCAAGCATGCGCCAGCGGGTTTTCGCGGGATTGGCGGCCGGTGTGGAGGCGGGCGTCATTGTCCTTCAACCCTTTCCGGTCTCATCGGCGTCCCTATCCGTCCTCAAAACCTGACCCTCGTGCCGCCATGGCTTTCGGCCAGACGTGGTGTGCCGAAGAGTTTTTCGCGCAGCGTGCCCGGCCGGTATTGCGTCTTGAACCGGCCGCGTTCCTGCAGGATCGGGATGACGAGATCGATCACGTCGTCGAAACATTCCGGCACGACGGTGCGCGACAGGTTGAAGCCGTCGACATCGGCCTTTTCCATCCAGTCCGCGAGGCGATCGGCGATCTCTTCGGCGGTGCCCACCATCGGCGGCTGGCGGCTGCCGAGCACCATCTGTTCGAGAAGCTTGCGCTTGGTCCATCGCGGGCCGGCGCTGCGGCTCATCGCCTCGACATTCGAGGTGATGGCGCTCGTCTTGCCCGTTTCGATCGGCTCGTCGAGATCGAAGGCCGAAAAATCGATGCCGAGCGAGGCTGCGGCATGCACGAGGGCTGATTGCGAGCTCGCATGGGCGCGATAATCCTCGAATTTTTCGAGCGCTTCCTTCTGCGTGCGGCCGGTGACGATGGTGGCGCCGACGAAAACCTTGATGTCGTCTTTCCGGCGACCGGCGGAAACCGCGCGGGCGCGGATATCGTCGACAATGTCGCGTACGCTCTCGACCTTCTGGCCGTTGACGAAGACGCATTCGGCATGGTCTGCGGCAAACTGCCGGCCTCGGGTGGAGGAACCCGCCTGATAGAGGACCGGCGTGCGCTGGGCCGAGGGTTCGCTGAGATGAATGGCGTCGAGCTGGTACTGCTTGCCGTCATGGCGGATTTTTCGCACCCGCGACGGATCGGCATAAAGACCGGCCGCCTTGTCGGCGCGTACCGCATCGTCCGCCCAGCTGCCCTCCCAGAGCTTGTAGACGACCTGCATATACTCGTCGGCAAGATCATAGCGGTCGTCATGGGCGGCAAGCGCCTGCATGCCAATGGCGCGCGCGGCGCTTTCCAGATAGCCGGTCACGATGTTCCAGCCGATCCGCCCGCCCGTGAGGTGGTCGAGCGTCGACATGCGCCGGGCGAAAAGATAGGGCTGTTCATAGGTCAGATTGGCCGTGATGCCGAAAGACAGATGCTCGGTCACGGCAGCCATGGCCGGTACCAGCAGCATCGGATCGTTGACCGGCACTTGCACCGCGCCCTTCAGCGCCGCCGCTGGACTTGCGCCATAGACATCGTTGACGCCGACGATATCGGCGAGGAAAATGCCGTCGAAGAGACCGGCTTCCAGCCGCCTGGCATAATCGGTCCAGTAGTGGAGCTCGCGGTAACGATGCGACTGGTCGCGCGGGTGGGTCCAGAGGCCCTGCTGGATATGGCCGACGCAGTTCATGTCGAAGGCATTCAGGCGGATTTCGCGTGTCATGGCCGTCACTTCCCGTTCCCGTCACCCATTCCTGCATTGCAAGGAGAGGGCGTCTCTTATAAGATATTTTCGTCTACTATATAAGACGATTGACGGAAGGCAAGCCGTGCCCGTCGATCCGGTCTCGACCGGGGTTTGATGGGCAGGAGGCGGATGGGTATTTCCACCACCTATGCCGGAAAGATCGTGAGGAACAGGGTGAGAAACGTGGTGACGAACGAGGCGGGAAACCGGACGATCGACGATGCGAAGGACGGGCTTGGCCTCCCCGCCGCCCAGGATGCGGGCGTGGACGATCCGGTGGCGGCCATTGCGGCACGGGTGAAGATCGAACGCGAGGCGCGCAACTGGTCGCTTTCCGAGCTTTCCGAGCGGTCCGGCGTGTCCAAGGCGATGATCAGCAAGGTGGAGCGTGCCGAGGCGAGCCCGACGGCGACCGTGCTCGGGCGTCTCTCCGGCGCCTTCGGCCTGCCGCTCTCCGTGCTTCTGGCGCTGTCGGAACGGGAGGAGCGGCGGGTGGCGCGCGAGAGCGACCAGCCGGTGTGGAGCGACCCGGAAACCGGTTATACGCGCCGGGCGATTTCGCCGCCGCATGCGCCGGTGGAACTGATCGAGGTGGTGCTGCCGGCCGGCGTGAAAGTGCCTTACCCGGCTTCCGCCTTTGCCTTCCAGCACCAGCAGATCTGGGTCGTGGACGGCGGGCTCGAATTTTTCGAAGGTGCGCAGCGGCATGCGCTGAAGACGGGCGACTGCCTTCTCCTCGGGACGCCGCAGGATTGCGTCTTCTTCAATCCGGGAGAGGAGCCGGTGCGGTATGTCGTGGCGTTGACGCGGCGATAGGGCGCCTTTCTCGTTTGTCCGCAATAATCCTGCACCCCTGACGGCAGGGGGAACTTCCGGTGCGGCGGCGGGTTGTCGGTTTGCGGGCGTCCTTGACCGGATCTTTTCGGTGGAACAGGGGTTGCGCCCCGTTGCACGGGGAGGACGAGATGCAACAGGCGGTACCGATCTTTCAAGACAGGGCAGACGCGGGTGTGAAGCTTGCGGAAGCCGTCAGCGAGGCGGGATTGAGCGATCTGGCCGATCCGATCCTGATCGCCCTGCCACGCGGCGGAGTGCCGGTGGCCTTTGCCATGGCGCATAGGCTGGGCCTGCCGATGGATGTGCTGATCGTGCGCAAGATGAGAGCGCCCGGCGACCCGGAAATCGGCATCGGCGCGGTGGTGGACGGGCGCATACCGCGTGTCGTCATCACCGAAGAGGCGGTGCGCGGTCTTTCGCTGCCGCCCGGCTATCTCGATACCGAACGGCATCACCAGATTGCCGAGGTCGAGCGCCGCCACCGGATGTATTTCGGCGAGGACGCGCCCGATGCGCATGACCATCAGGGCCGCGATGCGATCATCGTCGATGACGGGATTGCCAATGGCGGCTCGATCCGGGCTGCGATCGAGGCCGTGCGCGCCATGGGCGTCGCCTCCGTCCGCATCGCCGTGCCGGTGGCGCCGGCAAGGCTCGTCACCACGCTCGGCGACGAGGTGGACGATGTCGTCTGCCTCTCACCCGTCGACAATTTCAGCGCGGTCGGCGCCTTCTACGCGGATTTCTCCGAAACGCCGGATCAGGAGGTGATGCAGCTTCTGAAGGAAGCAAGGCGGCTGCAGCGCATGTTGCAATAAGGTCCGGCTCCGTTGCCCCATATTGCCCCTGTCGCAGTCAGATCGCGATTTCCGCGTAAAAGGGCAGGTGATCGGAGGCGCGGCGGGAGAGCGGCGTGGCGAGCACGCCGGCGCCGAGCACCGGGACCTGTTGCGAGACGAAGACGTGATCGAGCCGCAGCAAGGGAAAGCGCGAGGGAAAGGTGGCCTTCGCCTTCACGCCGGCCTCGATGCGGACGTCCTTCATATGGCGGGCGATGAGCCGGTAGGGCCTGGTCACGGGCGTCGAGTTGAAATCGCCGATCAGCACATGCGGTGTATCTCGGCAATCGCCATGGCCGAGCCATTGCTTTCCGACAAGGGTTTTCGCCTGCGCCAGCCGGTCGCGGCCGGGCAGGCCGAGATGGGTGTTGATCACCTGCAAACGGGCGCCGTCGCACTCCACTTCCACCCAGAGCGCGCCCCGCTGTTCACCGACGGACGGGATCGTATCGGCCTTGACGAGACGCATCGGCAGCGCCGTCAGGATCGCATCGCCATAGCGTTCCTCGGCCACATTGAGCGCTGCGTGAAAATGGAAATCCATGCCGAGATGCCGGGCGATCTCATGGGCCTGATCGACGCCGCCGGTGCGGCCGCGGCCGACATCCAGTTCCTGAAGGCCGATAATGTCGGGCTTTGCCGCGGCAATCACGTCGGCGATGCGGGCGGGGTCCAGTCTGCGGTCGGTGCCGATGCAGCTATGGACGTTGTAGGTGAGGATCCGGATCCGGCGGGCGGTGCGGGCGGGCTCGGCGACATGGGAAGACGGGTCTGCTGACATGGTCTGAGGCGAAGAAGCGTTCATGCGGCGGGGAACACGTGAAGCCCTGTTTTCGTTCCACTCACAGGCCCTGCCGTGCGCGCTTTCTCGATGTCGTGGCGGATCTGATCACGGGGCCAACCTGCTGCAATGCCGACGGAGATGTGATGACCATTCTGCGACACATGATAAAAATCCTGATCCCGGTCGCGATCCTCGTCGCGGCCATCCTCGTCTATCGCAGCCTGAAGCGGTACAGCATGGAGGATATCGCAAGCTCGATTGCGGCCATCGATCTTGCGCATCTGGCAACAGCGCTGGTCTTCGTCATCCTCTCCTATCTGTCTCTGTCGCTCTTCGATGCGCTCGGCGTGCGCTATGCGGGAAAGCCGCTCGGGCTCGGCAAGACGGTGCTTGCCTCGTTCACGGCGCTGTCGATCGGCCATAATGTCGGCATGGCGGCGCTGTCGAGCGGTGCCGTTCGCTACCGTTTCTATACGCGCTGGGGGCTGACGCCGCATGAGGTGGCGAAGGTGATCGTGTTTTGCGGCGTCACCGTCGGTCTTGGACTGGCGACGCTCGGCGGGCTGGCGCTGATTGCCGATCGCGGCCGCTCGGACCTGCTCGATATTTCGGGCGGGGCCGGGATCGCGCTCGGGCTCGCCTGCCTTGCCGTGCCCGCCGGTTATCTCGTCGCCTGCCTCGTCATCCGTCGGCCGATCCACCTGCGGTCGTGGCGCTTCGACATGCCGTCTGCGATGATGGCGCTCGGGCAGATCGTGGTCGGCGCGGTCAATTTCGCCTTCGTCGCCGGCGCCGTGCATGCGTTGCTCGTCGCCTTTGCCGATGTCGATTACCTGCAGGTGGCGAGCGCCTATGTCACGGCCAATATCGCCGTGCTTCTGAGCCACGTGCCGGGCGGTATCGGGGTGCTGGAGGCAACGATTTCCGGCATCCTGCCGGGGCCATCCGCGATCGGTGCGATGATCGTCTTTCGGGTTCTGTATTTCTTCGTGCCTCTGTCGATCGGTCTGCCGACGCTGATGATTTCGGAGGCCTATTATCGCCGTCGCGGCCGGATGGTTCCGGTCGCGGGTGGTGCTACGATCGATGCTGGCAGGCGCCGGTCAGAACAGCCGGCGCGGTGAGAAGCGCCAATACAGACGGCGAAGGCCGCCCAGGATCTGCGGGATCGGCCAGAAGGGACGTTTGGGATCGACGATCGCCGTGCCGGGCAGCGCCTCGACTTCACCCTTGGTGATATCGATGCCGAAGGGGCGAAGGCCGCGTGGCGCGGTGTTCAAAAGGTCGATCGCTGCGACCATCGAGCCGGTCTCGGCGATGACGCGGGCAACGTTCCCCGCATCTGTTGCCAGATGTTCGGCAATCAGGTCGTTGCGCAGCGCGGTAATCGCGGCGCGGCCCTCCGGCGTGAAGGTGTCGGCCGCCAGATCGCATTCCGTATCCAGTCCTTCGGACCGGTTGTTGAGATTGGTCGAGCCGATCCGCAGAAACCGGTCGTCGACGATGATCAGCTTCGAATGGACGATGACCTCCCGCTCGCCGCCCTTGCCATCGGGAACCACGGCATAAAAGATCCGCAGCCGGCCGTGACGGTCGGCGCGCATCAGTTTGCGGATCAGCCGGTTGCGGTTGTTGCCCATCATCAGCCGTTCGAGAAAGCCGTGGCTTTCCCGCGTCACCAGCACGACGATCTCCGGTCCGTCCTTCTCCTTCAGGCGTTTGGCGAGCGTGCGGGCCACGCCGAAGGAGGCGAGATACTGGGTCTCGATATAGAGATGCTTCCTTGCGGCGCGCAGAGCATCGTGGGTCAGACGGATCGCCTCGCGATGGCCGCGACGACCCTTCCACTTCACCGGCTCCGTCAGGGCCAGTCCCGCCGGGCAATGGGTCAATAGCGGCTGGAGGTCGTCCGGCCAGGGGGCTTCTGCTGCGGGCAGGAGGCTTTCGGCGGTCAGCGGCTGCAGGTCTTCGCCGATCGACTTTTTCCAGCGGCGGCGGGCGACATCGCCGAGAAGCTTTGCCACTTCCCCCGTCACCAGCGCCTGCATGTCGTGGACGGGTCCATAGGCCGTGCCGTCTGGAGACCGGCGCAGCGGGTTTTCGATCGCATGGTCGCGGTCGTCCCAGCGGCGGGCTGTGAGGTCGATGCCGCCGACAAAAGCGGTGCGGTCATCGATCACGACGATCTTCTGATGGTGGCTGGCCCTCAAGGGATGGGTGAAATCGAAGCGCAGGTCGATGCGCTCGTGGTCGCACCAGTCCATCTTGCCGAACATGCGCAGGCTCTTGCCGGAATAGACCGGGCCCATGCCCCAGACGAGGATGCGCACATCCAGCGCCTCGTTCTCCTCCACAAGGCGGCGCAGCAGCGCACCGATGGTGGGGCCTTCCGGGTCGCGGGGCGTCAGCCTGATATCCGGGTTGAAATCCCAGCCGATGATGAAGATCGAGCGTTTCGCCTGGCTGAGGACCGATGCGAGGCGGGGGAAATATCCGTCGCCATCGATCAGCAGCGACAGCCTGTCGGCACTCGCGCAGCGCCAGGTGTTGCGGCCGGGTTCCAGAACCGGCCGGTCCAGTTCGTCAGCCGCAGTCTCGGTAAAGGTCGTTACGTCCAAAATTACACCCTAAAGCCCTGTCGGCCACCCGTGATCAAATCGTCGGGTGAACGCCAAGCTGTGGGGCTTTGTTCCCGCGCTTTATCGCGGCCGGGTCGCCGAAGGCGATCCTATCGCTGCAAGCTCTGCTGCGGATGGTCGGGCGGTGCAAGCCGGGTGAATTCCCTGGCCGCTTCGCCGTGGAAGAATTCCATGGCGCCGAGCATCAGCACGAGCAGGACGGCGGCGGCGACCAGCAGTTTCCAGAGGCCGGATTTCACCTGGGCGCAGGTGGCGTCGTCGGCGCGGCTGCCCGCCGGTCGGGCGGTCGAATTTGCGCCGCGCATGGCCGTGCGGCTCATCGAATGCAAGTGACTGCGGATCGTCATCATTCCCTCGTTGGCAGATATGCCGGTCGTGGCAATCGCGCACTGGCCGGGAAGCTTTTCTTTTAAGCTTCTGCCGGAAACCGATGGTCCCCAAGGTCCACAGGTCTCTCCGGTCGGCACGGTTATCGCGATACACTGTTGCGGGCGCCTTCTGGCGTCACCTCACCGGTATGAATTCCCTTTTCGTCTGGCCTCGTCATTGATGGCCGTCAAAGCGTGGGCGCCGGGTTAGCCGATCATGGCCCTCTCCGTCAACTGGCCAGACATGTGGTCTCTGGGTTGCGCTGTCTGCATGGCTCTCGTCCAGGCCGAAACACTCGTCTTTTACGTGTCGCCGCCGTGTCGGGAGCCGGCTCATTGCGCCGAATGCCCTTATCCTGCAGCTTTTACCATAATATAAGGAACTTGAAGCCGTCTTCCAGTATTGACAGAGTGGCCGCGTGCGAGTGGTCGAGGCTCATTCAGGAGGATCCGAGAATGACACATGCGCGAGACAATTTCGTCGCATGGTTGCGCAACGCCCATGCCATGGAAGAACAGGCTGCCACGCTTCTTGCGGCGCAGGTCAAGCGGATCGAGACCTATCCGGATCTCAAGGCGCGGCTGTCGCAGCATCTGGAAGAGACGCGTGTCCATGCCGAACTGCTGAAGGACCTGCTCGACAAGTCCTCCGGGAGCGCCTCTCCGATCCGCACCGCGGCGGCGCGGCTGAGTGCGGCGACGCAAGGCATCACCGGCATGCTGACCCATGACGAGGTGGTCAAGGATCTGACCTCCGGTTACGCGTTCGAACATCTGGAAATCGGTACCTACCGGGTGCTGATCGCTGCCGCCGACGAGCTTGGCGACGATGAGGCGCGGTTGGTGTTCGAGCGCATTCTCGGCGAGGAGGAAAAGATGGCGCAATGGTTCGGCGATCATCTCGACGGGCTTACCCGCATCTTCCTGATGCGGGACGAGCGCGACCTTCTGGCCAAGCGATAAGCTCACGGGCCTCGGTCGGGCCAGCGTTGCCGTTTCATGGCGACGCATCACCGCGCTCACGAAAATCGAACCCGATTTTCGGCCGGTACTGCGAGGGGACGCTGGCTCGGCAGAGTGTCCGGCGAAGGCCGCTACTCTTCGAGAAAGGTCCTGTGCGCGGATCTCAATTGGTCAAAAGTGTGGATTTTGCCAGCTGGATGGCAAGGTCGCGCTCGTTGCGCGCGCCTTGCTGGTACAATTCGATGATCCGGACGGCCAGGTCGCTGGCCGCGCCGCTCTTGCCCGTCAGGCCGCGTTCTGCGCAAGCGTCGTTAAAGACACGCTGCATCAACGCGAGTTCCGTGGGCTCGAATGTGGTGGTCGGAATCAATGAATGCATTTTCAGCCTCCGCAAGCGGGGGGGCGAAAGCAGTTTTCCTCTTCCAGTCGCCTGTGCCCTGACGTTCTCAGGCGATGGGCAGACCGTACTCCTTCCCGCCCCCTTTGCAAGGCGGGAATCCATTAAAATCCGGTAATGACGCGTTTGTGCGGGTCAGCTCATAGACGTGTTTGGCGGCACGGTCGCGGTCCATCGGTACAAACGGGCATGACGAGAACTCGCGAGAAACGGATTTGATCCGTCCTGCCGGTTTTTTATTTCCGCGCCTAGTTCCGTTCCAGCAGAAAATAGGTGGTCGGCCCGTCCGGCGTGTCGTTGGAGAGGGTAAATGTCGGCAGGCCGGTGCCGGTTGCGACTGCGGCATGGACACGGCCGTCGAGGCCGATCGGCGAGAGGGTCCAGTCGCCAGATCGTGCGTCCATCTGTGTCGCCGGCTTGAAGGAGAGTTTGACACTGCCCTTGCGGATGAGGGCCGGCAGACGGCCGAAATCGTCGATGACCTTCTCGTCCGCATCGCGAAAGCGCATGCCTGTGTTGCGGGCGTCGGTGGCGAAGATCAGCAGCATGCGGCGGCTTTCCGCAAGCGAGGCGGCACCGTCGATGGCGGAGGCCGAAACGAGTGCGCTGCCATCGCTCCTTTCCACCGTCATCGCGCCAAGATCGAGCGGGCGATCGAGCGCGGCAAAGGCTGCCGCATCGGTGCGCGGCGTCGAAACCGTGATCGTCGTGTGCTGCCGGTCGATGAGGATCTGGCCGGTGTCGCTCTCGAAAATGCCCTTGCCGGGATCGGTTCGGTTGCCCGCGGCGATCAGGCCCGCCGTCTTGAGAGAGGCGAGCAGCGCCATCGGATCATTGCTGTCGCGCGGCTGATGGAAGGAGAAGGGCTCGCGCAGACCGTTGGAGGCGCGAAGGCCGATGCGTGAGACAAGGGCTGCAAGCGTCAGCGTCTCCGGCTCGGCATTCAGCATATGGTCTGTCAGGTCCTCTTCGCCGCGCACGGCAAAGGGAATGGTGTTTGCGGCCGGTGTCACGTCGCCGCGGCGAAAGAGCAAGGCGCCGAGCGTCTCGCCGGCGCGCGCGACCGGATCGAGGGCAAAGACATAGGGCAGGATGGCTTGCTTGTGCTGGAAGGGCTCGCCGTAGCGCAGCACGATCGGGCCGGCGCCATGGCGGCAGAGCGCGTCCCAATCCTGCAACGCAGCGTAAGACGGCATCAGCAGGCCGCTCTCGTAGCGGAACGGGTTCCAGAACAGGTGTTCGTATTCGGTGATGACGAACGGTTTGCCGAGCCAGCGCGTGGCGGCGGCGCGGCGCATGTAGAGAGCGAGATCGGCAATCGAGCTCTTGCCGTCGATCTTCGAGCCCGGCTGATAGCCCAGGACCTCGTCGCGGTAGGTGTTCATCGCCACGGCATCGAGGGTCTGGCGGCTGAGGCTGGCCTGCGAGGTCGGCCAATTGTTGAAATCGGTGACGGCGCCGCGATAGCCGAGGTCGCGCACAACCCTCGTCATCTTCGCTGCCGCCGCTCGTTCCGTCTCTGTGAAGAAGGCCTGCAGGTCCTTGAGGCGCGGGCTGTCGACATAGCGATCGACCGGGAGCCTGACGGAGGCATTTTCCAGGCGCTCGTTTGCACCGAGATCGTGCCATACGGCGCGCAGCCCCTGCGTCGAGCCATAGCGGGCGCGAAGCCAGGTGTTGAAGGGGCGGCGCAGATCGTCGGCATAGGCCTTGCCCGGCGTGGCATGGACCACGCTTTCGAATTCCATGCTGTTTTCGTTGGCGAGCACGACCAGCGCCAGCGCATCGTCCTTCAGCGGGGTGGTGCCGGTATAGGGGTTTTTGCGGCCGAGGAAATCGGTAACGAGCCGCTGCCAGTGGGCGAAGGCGCGGTCGTCGTAATTGACCTCCAGCTTGAGGCCTTCCGATGGTTCCCAGCGGTCGTCATAGCCGCCATAGCCACCACGCCAGGAGGTCAGCCCGTCGACCATCCAGTAGATGCCGTTCTTCTTGAGCGCTGACATCAGGTAGTGGATGCGGTCGAGCACGTCGGGGTCGAAGTCGAAATCCTTCGTCCGGCCGAACATCAGGTTGGCATCGGTGAAATGGAAGCGCGCGATATTATAGCCGTGCATGGCGAGCTGGCGCGCATAACGGTCGGCATCGTCATGGTCGGGAAAGCCGCCGGCCGCCGGTCCGAAGGCGAGCGAGGCGCAATAGAGGCGCTTGGCCTGATCCGGCTGGCCGATGGTGGCGAAATGGCCGTTTGCGCCCGGCGCCAGGCGCGAGGCGGCATCGATCCGTCCGTTCGGCAGAAGGGCTGAAAAATCGAGCGGGCTCTGCGGGAGGAGCTGAAGATCGATCTCGCGCACCGGCAGCCATGTGGATGCGGCCGACGAGCTGGCCGTCGGCTCAGCCGATGAGGCTGCGGGGGCTGCTGCCAACAGCGCCAGCGCGGCCAGAAGGGCCGTCTTCCATCCCGGCTTCAGGGCCCGATTGCTGCGATCGTTCATTCTGTCCTCCGACGGGGCGGCTCTCGACCCATGCTTTCGGATCGCGGCGGGTGGCGCAATAGCCGACAGGCAGGGCTGCTGCGTGAAAGAGCCAGGCGACGACCGTGTACAGCCCGAGCGAAAACGAACCCTTGCGCTGCGACATCAGCGCGACGATCGCGACGAAAAGGAGGATCACGACGCCGAGACCGGCCAGATGGCTGGGGCTGAACGCGATCAATCCCATCGACACGAGTATCCATGCCCAGACGAGCGCCCAGAGCTTCAGCTCCGGCAATTCCTTCAGCATCTGGCCGAAATAGGGCTTTCCGGTCGCTGCCCGCAGAACCTCGCCGATGCCGAAGAGATACTTGGTCTTCCAGCGGCGCAGGAGCAGCTTGTAGGAATTGACGTTGTGGCCGTAGTGGCGGACGAAGCGGCGATCCATGCGAAAGAGGTCGAAGCCCGAATGGCGCAGGCGGATGCCGAGATCGAATTCCTCATAGCCATGCAGGTTGCGGTCGGTCAGGTAGCCGACCTTTTCGATGGCGCTCTTCCTGTACAATCCGCCGCCATTCATTCGGTCGATGGCGCCGGTGCGGTTTTCCGGCGCATTGCGCTGGACCCGTCTCGTATATTCGAGATTGCCGAGCATCATTTCCTCGACATGACCGGTCACGCCTGCGGCCTTGGCGTTGGCATCGAGCCATGCGAGCGCATCCGGCAGGAATTCCGGGTCGAGATCCATGTCGCCATCGATCAGGCAGACGAATGCGTTGCGGGCATATTGAAAGCCGAGCTGCGGGCCGATGCCGCAGCTTGGCCGAGCCGGCGCCTCGATCTGGACGATGCGGACGGGATAGCAGGAGGCGATCTCGACCGTGCGGTCGCGCGAGCCGCTATCGGCAAGGATCACCTCGCCGGCAATCGCTCCATTGCCACCGGGCAGAGCCGCGAGCGCCGCCAGCGCATGCTCGATGGTGCGGGCAATGTTCTTTTCCTCGTTCAGCGTCTTGATGATGATCGAAACGGTCACGCTTTCGTCCTCTGCGGGTCCGGGGCACCGGCTGCGCGGTAGACGGCGGTCGTCTGGCGGCAGATCGACGGCCAGGCGTAGTTCTGCTCGATATCGCGGATGCGGGCAAGGGCCTGATCGGGGCCGGGCGGGGTGTCGACCTTGCGCTGAAGCGCCCTGGTCAGCGCTTCCACGTCGCCTGCGGGAAAATAGTCGTCCGCCGGCAGATCGACCTCGTGATTGGCGGCAATATCGCTTGCCAGAACCGGAAGGCCGTAGCTCAGCGCCTCCAGAAGCGCGATCGGCATGCCTTCATGCAGCGAAGGCAGCACGAAGAGACCGGCCTGCGAGAAGAGTGCGGCCAGCGTGTCGCCGCTCTGGAAGCCGGCGAGTACGACGTTTTCGACGCGGGCCGCCATGTCTTCCACCTGCCGGGCATAGCCGGATCCCTGGTGATCGGCACCGCCGACGAGAACCAGCTTCCAGCCGGGCCGATGCAGTTTCGAGAAGGCGGCGATCAGGTCCGTCTGGCGCTTTTCCGGCACGAAGCGGGCGACCATGACGATATAGCGCTGACGCTCCAGATCGAAGGTCTCCAATGCCGCACGGGCAAGCAGGCTCGGGCGCACGACGACACCGTTCGGGATGTGGGTGACATCGGCCGCATAGCGGCGCTTCATCTTGCCGGTCACGTCGCGCGATACGGCGATGGCGGCGTTGGAAAAACGCATCGCCAGCCGCTCGCCGACCCGCAGCACGGCCTTGCCGAAAGCGTTCCACTTCTCGCGGTCGTAATCGAAGCCGTGATGGGTGACGACGACGCGCAGGCCGAGAAGACGGGCGAAGGGAGCGAAAAGGCCGGGGCCGATCGCGTGGATATGGAGAACGTCCGGGCGCTTCAACGCAGCATAGAGAACGCCGAGCAGCGTGTGGAAGAAGGCTTCGAAGACATGCGAGCGCGGCGAGGGGAGCGGCGTGACGCCGATGCCCTTCCAGCTATGCTTGCGCTTGTCCGACAGGTAGCGGCGGCGGGCGAGAATCTCGACGTCCCAGCCACGCACCGAAAGCTCCTGGGCAAGCATTTCCACATGCTTCTCGACGCCGCCCTGGATGTGCGGAATGCCGCGCAGGCCGAGCATCATGACGCGCCGGCGCACCGCATCCCGACCGACGATGAGATCGGGCATCGGGATGATGTCGCTCTGGCGGGGGCTGGCGGCAATGTCCTGCGCGGGCCGCGGCTGCTCGCGCAGGGCGGGCCGGCCGGCAGTCAGAAAGGTTTCTGGAAGACCGGCGTCCGTGCGGGCATTGGCCTGAACGTCGTCAGAGTTTTGAACATGCAGGGCGGCCGAATGGTCGACCCTGCCGGAGACAGTCGGTTTCTTACTCATGGTATCGACCCGGAATTCATTTCTCGGGACGTTTCTTAGTTAAGGAACCTTGCTATCCCGGTAAGATGTTCATTTGCATTTTAAGTGACATGTCCGGTTTTCAAGCATTTTTCAAGTCATTCCTAAATAAGGAGTTTCCCTTAAGTGAGGAGCGCTTTCAGGGCTAAGCCTTTAATTTCCCGTAGAGATCGGCCATTTGGTCACGGTAAACATTGCGTGAAAAGTCGCTCGAGATCCATTGGCGGCCGGCAAGACCCATCATTCTGCGGTCTGCGGGTGAGCGCGCATCGAGCACAGAGAGCACGCCGGCCAGACTTTCCGCCGATCCGGCGACGCTCGTCATGCCGGTTTCCTGCTCGCGGATGAGCTCTGGGATGCCGCCGATCGCAGCCCCGATCACCGGTCGGCCAAGCGCATAGGCTTCGAGAATGCTGATCGGCGCGTTTTCGTACCATTCCGACGGCAGGACCAGCGCCTTCGAGCGCCCGATCAGCGAGAACAGTGCATCGCCGGAGAGGTGGCCGACAAAGGTGACGGGAGCGTCGAGGGCCGCCGCAAGGGCCTTCAGTTCCTGTTCGTCGGGGCCGGTGCCGGCAATCACGACGCGCTTTCCGGCGGTCGTGGCGGCGCGGATCAGGGTGGCGATGCCCTTTTCCGGCGCAAGCCGGCCGGCAAAGACGAAATAATCGTCCTCCTGCCAGTCGGTCGAGAAACGGCCGACATCGACGACGTTCGGAATGTGAACAATCATGGCCTGCGGCCAGCCCCATTCGATCAGCTTGTCGCGGTAGAAGCGGCTCGGCACGACGATGCGATCGAGCTTGTCGCGATAAAGGCCGAGCATGCGATGCAGTGCCGTTTCGGCAAAGACGACACCCGAGAGCGGCAGCGAGCCCTTGATGCAGCGGTGGCGCGCAACGTTATAGATGTGGCCGCCCTTGCAATCCTCGCAGATTTTTCCGTCGCGCAGCATCTTGTAGGCGGGACAGGCGAGCTTGAGGTCGTGCGCGGTCATCACCGTCGGGATGCCCGCATCTTTCAATGTCGAAAAGATCGCCGGCGAGATGTGGTGATAGATGTTGTGGGCATGGGCGACGTCTGGCCGCGCCTTGTCGATCAGCGCTTTCAGGTTCTTCTGCGCCTCGAAGGAATAGATGACCTTGCTTGCCTGCCTGATCTTGTCCAGCGCGCCGAGGCTTTTGCCGTATTCGATCTCCGAGACGAAATAATCGGACCAGGGGGAGGGCAGGTTCAGTTCGTGCTTCATGGCGAAGGGCACGACGTCCCAGCCGATGTCCTCGAACAGTTTCGTGTGATCGAAGAACACCGCCTCGGCGCCGCCGCGGCGGTAGAAGTAGTTGTTGATGTTCAGCAACCGCTTCGACGCGGTCGTCGCATCGGTGGTCATTCCGCATCGTCCTTCCAGCCGAGCGAATGCACGGCATCCTCGACGGTGGCGATCCGGCAGCCGCGGTCGAGGCAATGTCTGACGAGATGCTCGAACGTGTCGGGGGTGACGCCGTAATCCGTCGGGTCCTTCTTCACGTCATGGGTGAAGAAGATGAGCCAGCCGGGATTTTTGGCGACATCGTCGATCCAGTGCGTCAGGTCTCGGGCTTCGTGTTCGGGCTGGCGGATCTCGACGGCCTTCAGCATCATCGGATCGACCGCGCCGCGATTGATCGCAGCACCCGCACCACGACAGGTGTGGAAACGGTTCGACAATTCACGGCGGGCGAGCGGCCAGGCGGCGTTATAGGGGTAGGCGAAATTGTTGGGATGGGCGGTGATGCCGATCTCGCGCAGATATTGCGCGCTGCGATCAAGGTCGGCCGCCAGCGCCGGGCCGCCGTAATTGCGGATCTTTCCGTGGCCGAACGTGTGACAGCCGATCTCGTGGCCACGCTCGAAAAGTCCGAGACAGCCTTCGCGGGTGATCAGCTGGCGGCGCGGCTCGATACGGCCTTCAAGGCTGCCGGAAATATAGAACGTGCCGCGGGCACCGTATTTTTCCAGAATGGCGGCGCCGTTTCTCCAGGCGCTGTCCGGCACGTCGTCGAAGGTGAACGACACCAGCGGCGCTGCCGTGGCGACGCGTCTGGTCTTCGGCGCCAGGCTCCAGATCAGCCGGTTGCTGGCGCGGTCTATCAATCCATCGACAAATTCAGGCAAGTCTTGCATGTCCCGTTTCCCTTACCGGGCCGGCTCCCTCTCGATATGGTCGGCGCTCGCTTCGTAATTGAGGCCGAAAAGTGACATGCAGAACATGAACCAACCCATAAGATATCCACTCGAACTCTCATAAAGAAGACTTTCGAGACACGTGGTGAAGATCATGTAAAGCCAGATGCGCAGGAACAAACGGCCAGTATGGCTCATGCCGCCAGCCCTATCTATCCTTGCCAGACTGCGCAGGGGATAGATGAAAAACCAGATCAGCGACAGGAAAAGCAGCGGAAAGCCGCCGATCAGAATCATTTCGACATAGGAATTGTGCGCGTGCGACGCCTGCACCGCCCAGGTTTCCAGCCCTTCGCCACCATAGACGAGTTCCTCGGTGCGCCAGAAGGCCTTCTGGCCGTAGCCGAAGATCGGCGAATGGGAAATGGCGTTGGTGGCCAGCCGCCAGATATCCGAGCGGTTGGTGAAGGTGGGGTCGATGCCGAGCGAGCGGACGATGCCGGCAAGGCCCGGCGACATGGCAGAGCCGACCGCCAGAAGATTGAGGGCGCCGACGCCGCCGAAGGCGATCGGGATGCGGGTCCAGGCAAACCGCTCGACGACGAAGGCGACGAGCACGACGGCGGGAAGCATGGCGGTCGCCGTCTTGCCGCCCGTATGGGCGAGGAAGAACACCGCCGTTGCCAGAATGAGGACGCCGACGGCGCGCGACCAGACCCGGAAGATGTAGAGGCCGCAGAAGGAGAACAGCACCATGGCGGCAGCCGCATCGTTCTTGTGGGCGAAATAGCCGCGCCAGGCACCGGCCAGCATCGGCTCGGCGACATCCTGGGCGGAATGGATCGACAGATTGGGCAGAAAGCGGATGCCGTAATAGCAGAGCCCGATCGAACACAGGATGCCGACGGACAGGAGCTTGGCGAAATGCGCGTCGCTGCGCGGCAGAAGCAGACAGGCATTGGCGCTGACGACGACGAGCGTCGTCAGAAACAGCGCCTTCAGGCTGTTGAAGCTGTGGCTCGACAGGATGCCGGTGAACACGAGCCAGATGAAGATGATGGCGAGCAGCCATCTCGGCTCCAGCAACCGGCCGCGCATCGAGGTTATCAGGGCACCGATCAGGGACAGTGAGGGAAGTGCCAGAAAGAGGATCTGGTTCAACTTGCTGGAATTGTTGGTGTCGATGCTGGCCGAGGCCGGAAGCGTCAGATCATAGAAGGGCGTCGTCGAGATCGCATAGAACAGGAAGAGCCCCAGAAACACCAGCGAGCCCAGGAGCCGCCGGTCACGGGCCGGCGATGTTGTGTCTGCCGTGTCCGATCGTGGCGTTGCCGTCGCTGTCGATCCCGCCATGGCAATGCTCACGCAAATCGCGTCAGCCGGGCGTGCCGTTCGCGCGCTGCGGCGAGATGGGACAGAAGCCCGACCAGAAGTGCGAGGAAGATGCCGATCATGAAGCCGCCGACGGCGCCGCCGCCCAGAAGAACCACGGTGCGCGGCGGCCAGCTCTTCGTCTTCGGCGGAACCGGCGGCGAGATCACCCGGATATTGCTGGTATCGATCCGCTGGCGCTCGGTGATCTGGTTGGCGCGCTGCAGGTAGCTCTCGTAGATCGTCGCCTTGGCGCGCGCATCGCGCTCCAGTTCGCGCATGCGCACCTGCGCGTCATTGTTGGTGTAGACGGTCGAGCGTTCGGTATTGGCCTTGGCGCGCAGCGCATCGAGCGAGGACTTCGCCTGATCCATGTCGGTCTTTGCCGTTTGCAGGATGCGGTTCGCCTCGTCGGCGATGGCGCGCTCGACGGTTGCCTGTTCCGACTGCATCTGGATCAGCCGCGGATAGCGGGCGCCGTAGATCCGCGCCAGCGAGCCGATCTGCTGCTGGAGCTGATTGTAGCTGGTGCGCAGCGTCTGCATGCCGGTGCTGTCGAAGACCGTGTCCGTGGTGGTACGGCGGCCGGCGACGGCGGAACGCATCTGGTCGTAGCGGCTCTGGGCCTGGATCAGCCGCTGCTGGGCGTCGAGAACCTGGGTGTCCAGCGCGCTCGAAATGCGGCTGCTGGCAAGCTCGCCGGTATTGGATTCCTGAATATTGTTGGCGCGCTTGAACTGTTCGACCTTCTCTTCCGCCGTCGAGACCGCGGACTGGAGGTCGCCGAGCCGGCCCTTGAGGCTTGCCGCGAGCCGTCCGGCGCTCTCGGCCGAGGACTGGAAGATCTCGTTCTGGAAGGCGGTGACGATCGCCTGCGACAGTTCCATCGACTTCTGCGGATCGGAGGCCCAGACCGACAGCGTAACGACGAAAGAGCTGACCTCGCGTGCGGCGCTGATCCGATCCCCCAGATCGCGCATGACGGCGACGTCAGGCGCATCGCTTGCCGGATGATTGCTGCCCATAAGGTTGGTGAGGAAGGCGAAACGCGCCGGCTTGACGAATTCCGGGTCGGTGGTCAGGTGCAGCTTGTCGATGACGTCCTTCAGGACGTTGCGGGAGGTGAGCACGCGCATGGTGCTTTCCACCTCGAGAAGCTGGGAATCCCGAGACTGGGTTGCGGCCATCGGATCGTCGGTGAGGACGTTGATGTTCTGCGGATCGATGATGAGATCGGTATAGACCGTGTAACGCGGCGTGGCCGTTGCCGAATAGACATAGGCGGCGATCGCACCGATGATGACGAGTGCGACGATCCATTTCAGCCCGTCGCGCAGCCAGTAAAGAATATCGGCAATGCCGATCGTCTTGAGGCTGGCGATCTGCGCCTGGATGGTTCCTTCAAGGCCGGACTTCGGCTCTGGCTGCTTCGGCTGAGGCTCGCGCGGATGATTGTCGCGTGGATGATTGTCGCGGGGAGGCGGTGTCCATGCGGCCGTCGCCGGGCTCGCCTGCGGTGCCATGGCGAGCGGCTCTTGCATGCGGCGTGGGGTATCGCTCGCAGCCGCGTCGAGACCCGCCTTGCGGACGAAGGCATCCGGGGCAAGGTTTTCCGCGGGTCTTGGGTCGAGATGATCGAGAAGCGAACGGGGGGCTGCGGCCATGGGTCTATCCTCGGCGCCTGTCTGTGCTCCTATCGGCGCGTCAGGCAGCGGCTTCCGGTCGTGGGGCTCTTTCGGCCGGTACATTCAAACCTCCAGCCTTGCAGCCATCACCTTGACAGACCGCTTTCTCAAAATTGTCTCGTTCATCATTATGAAGTCGCGATGAATATTATGTTAACCGCATGTGTCATCATGGTTATTGCGCCGCGGACGAGGCGGACGGAAGGTCCTGCGTGCGGGCCAGTTCCGCCCGTTCGGCTCTTTCGGCGCGGTCGCGGTCCTTCTGCACCCATCTGAGATAGACGGCCCAGGCGGCAATCGCCATCCCGGTTTCGATCACATAATAGGAGACGAAGGTGCCGGTGGGCGGTGCGTACCATGTGGCCCAGGCGGCAAGGGCAGCCCCGATCAGGCTGCCGATGCCGAGAACGGAGGCGCGCGCGCCCTGATGGCCAGCCGCGCCCAGCGCCTCGACGGCGACCGCCCAGATGCCGACCGGGATCAGCACCCAGCACAGGGCCCGGACGAAATCGACAAGCGACGTATACTGGTGGCCGAAGAGATAGGGCAGGATGGGCGAGAGGATCCAGACCGCGATCGCCGATGCGATGCTGATCAGCATGGCGGCGGTGAAGATGCGCTTCACCCGTTCGCTGGCATGGTGGAGGCCCGCCTGGCTCGCCTTCGCCGTGCCGGGATAGACGATGCGGTTCAGGGCATCGACCGAGAGATAGCTGCTCTCGATGATCCGCCGCGCGACGCTATAGCTCGACATGACTTCCGCAGACGTGACGAGGCTGAGGACCAGAAGGTCGGCGTTCTGGCGGGCGGCTTTCAGGATGAAGGGAATGCTGAAGAACAGGCCGAGGCGCAGCTCCTCCCTGACCAGCCTGAATTTCGGCTTGCCCAGGCCGCGCAGCGCATAGAAGCAGCAGGCAAGCATGACGACATGCGCGACGAACTGCCAGATCACCCAGCCGGCCAGCGTCGAGACGCCGAAGACGAGGCAGGCGAGGACCGCAGCCGTCGTCCTGATCAGGGCAAAGCCCATCACCACCTTGTTGGCGTTGGCAAAATTCGAAAAGGCGATGAAGACCTGCTCGGAAAACAGGATGCAGCGCACCAGAACGATGTTCGTGATCAGCATCATGGTGATCTCGAAATCGTTGAGCGCGCGGTTTTCGGCAACGTCGAAGAAGAAGGGCAGGATGACCGAGCCGACGATGACGAGCGCCACACCGGTGCCGGCAATCAGCATCATGTTATGGCCGAGCATGGCCGGGTACATGGAATGATCGCGCGCCACCCGGCGCACCAGGCATTCGGTGCCGCCGAGACCGCACATATGCACGGCGATCGCCGAGACTGCGGTGATGGCGACGAAAAGGCTGAATTCATGGACGCCGAGGAAACGGGCCAGAATGGCGAAGGTCAGGAGCTGGGCTGCGGAACTGACGATCAGGCTGCCGCCGGAGGCGGCATAGGAGAGCGCAAGCGGCAGGAAAGAGCGGTAGCGTCGGGCGAGCGGCGGTCTGCTATCGGGTGTCATTGTCCTCAGGCCTTTGGGATGGAAGCGGCGCATCATGAGCCGCTTTCCGCCGCTGCATCGCCTCGTCGTCGACGATGACGAAAAAGCGGCACGGCAGAAGTCTCGATTTCAGCATGTTTACGGAAAAAAAACACTGTCGGTTTTCCCGCATATGCTGGAGCCGGCAAATAGCACCAAAAGGTTCCCCGACGGGTTCCCTCCCTGGCGATCTCAACCGGCGGCGACGCCGGTTCGCGACGGCTGCCACGCGGCTCGTCACCATGCCCGATATGTCTTCATCGGACAGGCGTTGAGGCCGTGGTCGTGCCGTTCATCCCCTCCCGCTACGGAGATCGAACCATCGACTGGTGATAGGGGTAAAAGCCTTACAAGATCTGACCAAAATCGCTAGAATTGCACCCATGTGCGAGAAAGGTTCAATTTTTTGGACGGACCCTTCGATCACGCCGGTTTCATCGACAGGACGAGCGTCGGCCAGAGTTCGGAAACGGTCGGGTGGATGGGGACTGCCCAGCGCAGCGTATCGTAATCGGCGCCGGCATTCATCAGGTCGAGCACGCCATGGATCGCCTCGTCGCCGCCGGTGCCGAGGATGGCCGCGCCGAGGATCTTTTTCGTTCCGGCATCGGCGATGATCTGCATGAAGCCCTGCGTCTCGCCCTTTTCGACCGCACGGCCTACCTGGGTCATCGGCCTCGTTGCGACGAGAATGGAATGTCCGGCCTTTTTCGCCTCCGTCACCGTCATGCCGACGCGGCCGAGCGGCGGGTCGATATAGAGCGCGTAGCCGAGAAGGCGGTCCGACACCCTGCGGTTCCCGCCATCGAGGAGGTTTTCCGCAACGATCTCGAAGTCGTTGTAGGCCGTATGGGTGAAGGCGCCGCGGCCATTGCAGTCACCCAGCGCGAAAATGCCCGATACACTGGTGGACAGATCCTCCGCGACCGTGATGTAGCCGCGGGCATCGGTCTTGACGCCGGCCCTGTCAAGGCCGAGGTCGTCGGTGTTCGGGCGTCTGCCGACGGCCAGAAGAACGTCGGATCCGATGATTTCGGGCTCGCCTGCGGTGCAATCGACGCCGACGGCGATGCGGTCGCCGTCCTTGCGGAAGCGGATGCATTCGGCGCCGGTGCGCACGGTGATGCCTTCCTTTTCGAGAATGTCGCGGATGGCCGCGGAGACATCCTCATCTTCGCGCGAGACAAGGCGCGGGCCCTTTTCGACAACCGTGACGCGGGCCCCGAAGCGGCGGTACATCTGGGCAAATTCGAGCCCGATATAGGAGCCGCCGATCACCACCAGATGGTCGGGAAGCCGATCGAGCATGACGATGTCGCTGTTGGTCATGAAGGGTACGTCTTCGACGCCGGGGAAATCCGGGATGAAGGCGCGGGCGCCGACATTGAGGAAGATCTGCGGTGCGCTCAGCCACTGGCCGTCGACGCTGACGGTGTTTTCGTTTTCGAACCGGGCATGGCCGCGGATGAGCGTGACATTGGGCATCGATTGCAGCCATGTCTCGTTGCCATGGCGGCTGTCGAGCGTCACCTTGTGCGAGCGGCGCATGACGGCCGGCATGTCGATCACCGGCGGGCCGGAGAGGATCACGCCGTAATCGGCGCTGCGGCGGGCGATATGAGCCGCATGGGCGCTGGCGACCAGCGCCTTTGTCGGCTTGCAGCCGGTATTGACGCAGGTGCCGCCCACATGGCCGCGCTCGATGATGGCCACCGTCCTGCCGGCATCGTTCAGCCGTCCTGCCAGCGACGGGCCGGCCTGTCCGGCCCCGATGATGATGGCATCGAAGGTCTGCATCGGTTCGCTCCGGTTTTCAGGCCCGCTTTCGAGCCGGTTCTCAGGCAAGATCATCGTCTTGCGGCATCAGGGCCGCTTTGCCTTATTTGACATAGGGCGGGCACCGGATGCGGCCATGGCGCGCCTCGGCCGCCCCTCCTTGCCAGCCGCCCTCCTTTGCCGCCCCCCTGCCGCCCTCCCTGCCGCTCCCATTTGCCGCTGCCCCCTTCAGCCCCTGCCGCCCCCCTTTGCCGTTCGTCTCGCGGGCGGCTTCGGCGCCTCAGATCGTCGGCGCTGCGGGCAGAAGCAGCATGAGCACGATCGCGCCTGCGATCGCCACGCCATCCTCGATGAAGGCGGCCGGCGGATCGCTGCCGAAGCGGGCGGCGAGTTTGCCACGCAGGGATGCGCCGCCGAGCGTGCCGATGACGGCGCCGATCACGCCGGAGACGAGGCCGGCAAGCCAGATGCCATAAGGCAGGCCGATCGCCGCCCCCGTCAGTGCGCCCATGGCGATGCGGGCGGCAAACTGTGCCGGCACCTTGCGGCTCGGCGTCGAAGGCAACTGGTCCGTCACCAGTTCCATCGCCGCTGCCAGCGTGAAGATCAGAACGGCCCAGACCGAGCCCATGAAGGCGATCCACGAGCCTGTCAGCGGCAGCCACCCGGCATAGGCCGCCCAGGCGACGGCGGCCGGCGCCGTCATGGCGCGCAGGCCGCAGACCACGCCCATCAGAAGTGCAAGCACGGCTGTCATCGTCGTTCCCTTCCGTCGCTACGTCTAAAGTCGCAGGGATATTATCGGTCCAAGCCCGGATCGAATGCAATATATGGTAGAAATATCGCCGCTTTTTCGCAATGATGCACAATCAAGGATAGTGGGAAGAGGAGCCCGCCATCCCGAAAGATCGTCATCCGGCAGGATATCCGATCAATCCGTTTTTGGGGAGGAGACCCGATGAAACATATTGCCGCTGCGGCAGGGATCGCCGCGCTGTCGCTCATCTGCATGCCGCTTATGCCATCCACCGGCATTCCGGCGCTCTTGGGTGAGGCCCATGCCGCCGGCTATCCCGACCGGCAGATCACCATGATCGTGCCGTTCGCGGCCGGCGGGCCGACCGATACGGTGGCGCGGCTGGTGGCCGAATCCATGTCGAAGACGCTCGGCCAGCAGATCGTCGTCGAAAATGTCGGCGGTGCCGGCGGCACGCTCGGGGCCGGGCGCGTCGCCAAGGCGGAGGCGGACGGCTACACCGTTCTCATGCATCACATCGGCATGGCGACGAGCGCCACGCTCTATCGCAAGCTCTCCTACGACACGCTCAAGGATTTCGACTATGTCGGCCTCGTCACCGACGTGCCGATGACGATCGTTTCGCGCAAGGACATGGAGGCCAAGGACCTCAAGGGCCTGATCGACTATGCCAAGGCCAACAAGGACAAGGTGACGGTTGCCAATGCCGGCATCGGGGCGGCCTCGCATCTGTGCGGCATGCTGTTCATGAGCGCCATCCAGACACCGCTCGTCACCGTGCCCTACAAGGGAACCGGGCCGGCGATGACCGATCTTCTCGGCGGGCAGGTCGATATTATGTGCGATCAGACCACCAATACGACGAAGCAGATCCAGGGCGGCACGATCAAGGCCTATGCCGTAACATCGGCTGCACGGCTCGATGTGCTGAAGGACCTGCCGACGGTGACGGAAGCGGGCTATCCGGCAATGTCCGTCGGTATCTGGCACGGCGTCTATGCGCCAAAGGGCACACCGGCGGAGGCGCTCGACAAGCTGACCGGCGCATTGCAAGTGGCGCTCAAGGACAAGAATGTCGCCGCCCGCTTCGCCGAACTCGGCACCAAGCCGTCGCCCGACGCCGATGCGACACCCGCTGCATTGAAGGCCAAACTCGAGGGCGAGATTGCCAGGTGGAAGCCGGTGATCGAAGGCGCAGGGCAATATGCGGATTGAGTGAGCGATCGCGGCGCGTGCGTGCACGTCTCTCTCTCGTCGCATCTTCCCGAAAGGGATTCCGAAAAAAAGCCTCGCCGCGGGCCCTCCCGAAAAGAGGGAGGGCTTCACCTCCGCTGCATCGCCGAACGCCGTTCGAGGCTGAGGGATGCCGCAGGTTCCCTTGCGTCCTTTTGGGGGATCAAAGGAGGGGGCAATCGTGGGGGAGCGAGGCGCGGGACGAGGCCAGCGGTTCACCGGCGCATCCCCGTTGCAGGCCGGCGCGCCAGGGGGGATTGACGCCGGGATCTCGGTTTTCGCGACAGGCCGCAGATCCCTCTCCGATACGCATCCGCCGGCGCTGCCACCCGGCGAGGTTCAGAAAATTCTTCTCTCCCACATCGGAGACATCATGCATTCCTTCACATTCGACAGAACCAATCTCATCTGCGGCCTGCTGTTTGCCGCGACAGGGCTGTTCTTCGCCTATCAGTCCATCTCGCTCGATCTCGGAACGGCGTTTCGCATGGGGCCGGGGTATTTTCCCTTCATCCTCTCGCTTGCGCTCGTCATCTTCGGGGCGATCATCCTCGTCCAGTCGATCCGGGTGGAGGGGGAGCCGATCGGGCCTATGGCGTGGCGGGGGATGTTCTTCATTCTGCCGGCGCCCGTGATCTTCGGGCTCACCGTGCGCGGGCTCGGTTTCGTGCCGTCGATCTTCCTTTGCGCGCTGATCGCCGCCTTTGCCTCGCACAAGATGAAGCCGCTCACCGCGATCATCCTGTCGGCGCTGCTGACGGTGTTTTCGGTTCTGGTGTTTTCCTATGGCCTCGGGCTGCCGTTCCGGCGCTTCGGGCCGTGGCTCGGCATGTGAGAAGGAAAAACTGATCCATGGATTTCTTCGCCAATCTGGCGCTCGGCTTTGCCACGGCGTCCTCGATCGAAAACCTGTTCTTCTGCCTGATCGGGGTGCTGCTCGGCACGCTGATCGGGGTTTTGCCCGGCATCGGCGCAACGGCGACGATCGCCATGCTTTTGCCGATCACCTTCCAGCTGGAGCCGGTCTCGTCGCTGATCATGCTCGCCGGCATCTATTACGGCGCGCAATATGGCGGCTCGACCACGGCGATCCTCATCAACATGCCGGGCGAATCCTCGTCCGCCGTCACCGCCATCGACGGCTACCAGATGGCGCGCAAGGGCAAGGCCGGGGCAGCGCTTGCGATTGCAGCCATCGGCTCGTTCTTCGCCGGTACGGTGTCGACCTTTCTCGTCGCCATCTTCGCGCCACCGCTCACGGCCATCGCGCTCAAATTCGGCGCTGCGGAATATTTCTCGCTGATGGTCGTCGGCCTCGTCTCGTCGATCGCGCTGGCGCATGGCTCGATCATCAAGGCGCTTGCCATGGTGGTGCTCGGGCTGCTTCTGGGGTTGGTCGGCACCGATATCTATACCGGCACGCCGCGCTTCACGCTCGGCATCCGCGAATATGCCGACGGGCTGAATTTCGTCGCGGTGGCCGTCGGCGTTTTCGGGGTGGCGGAGATCCTGCGCAATCTGGAAAACGAAAAGACCCGCACCGTGCTGGTGGCCAAGGTTTCCGGCCTGATGCCGAGCGGCGAGGATTTTCGCGCCATGGTCGGGCCGGTGCTGCGCGGCACGGCGATCGGCTCGATCCTCGGCATTCTTCCCGGCGGCGGGGCGATCCTTGCCTCGTTTGCCTCCTATACGGTGGAAAAGAAGGTTTCCAAGCATCCCGAACAGTTCGGCCATGGCGCGGTTGCAGGCGTCGCGGGGCCGGAATCGGCCAACAATGCCGGCGCCCAGACCTCGTTCATTCCGCTTCTCACGCTCGGTATTCCCGCCAATCCCGTCATGGCGCTGATGGTGGGGGCGATGATCATCCAGGGCATCGTGCCGGGGCCGAATGTCGCCGTGGAACAGCCGGCGCTGTTCTGGGGCATCATCGCTTCGATGTGGATCGGCAACCTGATGCTGGTCGTGCTCAACCTGCCGCTGATCGGGCTCTGGGTGAAGCTGCTCACCATTCCCTATTACGTGCTGTTCCCGATCATCATGGCCTTCTGTGCCATCGGGGTCTACAGCGTCAATTCCAACGTCTACGACCTTTATGCGGTCGCCTTTTTCGGGTTGATCGGCTACCTGCTCGCCAAACTCCGCTGCGAGCCGGCGCCGCTTCTGCTCGGCTTCGTGCTCGGGCCGCTTCTGGAAGAAAATCTGCGCCGCGCGATGATCCTGTCACGCGGCGATCCCTCGACCTTCGTGACCCGGCCGATCAGCGCCGGGCTGCTGCTGGTGGCTGTTGCCGTGCTCGTCGTCGTCTTCCTGCCGAGCGTGAAGAAAAAGCGCGACGAGGTGTTCGTCGAGGAGGAGGGGTGAGGCCTCCAGCGCTCTGCCGCACGCCGCTCTGCCTCACACAGTTTGCAGCACCTGCAACTCCTCGATCGGGGCGTGGCCGGCAATGCGTTTCAGGAGCAGCCTGCCCATGATGTTGCCGGCCTCCGACAGGTCCTCGTAGATCGTCTCGATCTTCGGGCGGATCTCGTCGAACAGGCCGGATGTCTGTTTGGCCACCAGCCTGATATCGCGGCCGATCGCAAGATCGTGGTCGTAGGCGGCAGACATGACCGACAGCGCCGAGACTTCGCCGCCGCAGATGAAGCCGTCCGGCCGGTCGGCGCGCGCCATCGCCTCGAAGACCACGGCGCGCACGGCTTCCGACTTGCTGTCGAGCGTCACGCCGGAGGCGATTTCGAAGGCGATGCCTTCCTCGCGCACCGCCGTCATGAAGCCGTGGCGCATGTGCTGGCAGAAGGTGAAGCGGTCTGGCGGAAGAATGATGAAGAGCTTGCGACAGCCGGCCTCGATCAGGCTGCGAGCCGCCCGGTAGGCGAAGGCGTAATTGTCGTAATCGACGAAGGGATGCGGCGTCGCAAGCTCGGTTCGGCCATGACAGACGAAGGGAAAATCGTTTTCCATCAGAAACTTGACACGGTCATCTGAGGGTTGCGTGCGCGAGAAGAGAAGACCGTCCGCCATGCGGTTGCGGACGATATGGGCGACCGGATCGAGCGCCGGCGTATCGGAAAAATGCGGGGTGATGATCAGGTGATAGGGCGTCTCGCGCAGCGCCGCCGAGAGGCCACGGATCATCGAGGCGCCATAGCCCAGAATTTCCTCATGCGGGTCGAGAACGAGGCTGATGACATTGGTGCGGCCGGTGCGCAGGCGCTGGGCGGCGCGATCGGGAAAATAGCCGAGGGATGCAGGCTGCCTCGCGCACCCGGTGGCGGGTATCGAGCGCGATCTGCGGATCGTCGGCCAGCGCCCGCGAAACCGTCGTCACCGCAAGCCCGGTCAGTTCGGCGACGGTCCGCAGCGTGGGCTTTCGCTGGATCGCAAATCCCTGTCCTGCCGGCCTGACCTGTGCGGCCGGGCTCGATTGGGCTGTCGTTCGTTTGGGCGCGGATCGCCGTCCCGGCTTGTCCAGGTCGTCCAGCGGCATGTCATGTCCTCCACCCGTTGCGGTGATCGAAACGGGCCTCCTCTACATCGTTGCAAATTCACGGAAATTTTCCAGAATTTTTTGAACGTCGGGCGAAATTGGTGAGGTTTGGAAAATAATCAAGTAAAAACAGACGGTTATTTTGGCCGATAACATTTCGCCAAAAACCTCAGCGTGTGTCTTGACACAGACCCAACCTATATCGTTATAAATCTTGCTATCCGGAGAGGAGACCGGATTTGGAGGAGATTCTGATGACTATTCGTTCGATCGGCAGATTTGCTGCCGGCGTGGCTATCGTTGCGATGATGGCCGGCGCCGCAAAGGCTGCGGAAACCGTGGAAGTGCTGCACTGGTGGACATCCGGCGGTGAGGCGGCTGCGCTCAATGTCTTGAAGGAAAACCTGCAGAAGCAGGGCGTCGAGTGGAAGGACATGCCGGTTGCCGGCGGTGCCGGTTCGGCTGCGATGACCGCGCTTCGTGCCCGCGTGACGGCCGGCGATCCGCCGACCGCCGTGCAGCTGCTCGGCTTCGACCTGCGCGACTGGTCGGAAATGGGCGTTGCCGCCAATCTCGACGATCTCGCCGCCAAGGAGGGATGGGACAAGGTTATCCCGCCAGCGCTGCAGGCGTTTTCCAAATATGACGGCCATTGGGTGGCCGCCCCCGTCAACATCCACTCGACCAACTGGCTGTGGCTGAACAAGGCGGCTCTCGACAAGGCCGGCGGCAAGGTGCCGACCACTATCGACGAGCTGTTGGCGCTGCTCGACAAGTTCAAGGCCGATGGCATCATCCCGCTCGCCCATGGCGGCGTTCCGTGGCAGGACGGCACGCTGTGGGAGGCCGTGGTTCTCTCGGTCGGCGGCCCGGATTTCTACAAGAAGGCCGTGCTCGATGCCGATCCGGCAGCGCTTTCCAGCGACACGATGAAGAAGGTCTTCGACGACATGTCGAAGCTTCGCACCTATTTCGACCCGAATTTCTCGGGCCGCGAATGGAACCTGTCGACGGCGCTCGTCATCGAAGGCAAGGCCGGCGCGCAGGAAATGGGCGACTGGTCGAAGGGCGAATGGCTGCGGGCCAAGAAGGAACCGGGCAAGGATTTCGTCTGCATCCGCTTCCCCGGCACGCAAGGCTCGGTTCTGTTCAACGCCGACCAGTTCATGATGTTCGACGTCGGCGAAAAGCAGAAGGACGCGCAGATGAAGATGGCGTCCGCCGTCGAGGACCCCGCCTTCCAGATCGCCTTCAACACCGTCAAGGGCTCGGTTCCGGCCCGCACAGACGTGCCGGACAGCAAGTTCGACGACTGCGCCAAGAAGGGCATGAAGGATCTGGCGGAAGCCTCGTCCAAGGGCACGCTGATGGGCTCGCTTGCCCATGGCTACGCCCAGCCGGCCGCCGTCAAGGAAGCCATGCTCGACGTCATCACCCAGCAGCTCAACGGCCAGCTGACGACGGACGCCGCGCTGAAGCGCCTGCCGGAAGCGGTCGCTGCGGCGAAGTGATGGCCGTGGATTGAGCCCTCCCCTGAGCCCTTCCCCATGCGGGGGAGGGCTCGGGAGAGGCTATTGCATAAGATATTCCCCCTCTGGCCCGACCTGACCTGCCTCGGCCGCTGGTCTTGGCAAAGTCGATCAACGGTCTCGACCGGCTCTTTTGGCCCCCGCACGGGGGAGAAAAGAGATGCCGCATCTGCCCGCCCGATCCGGCGTCGATGGTGCTGCCGGGAAAGCCCGCTCCGTTTCTGCGGATCCGCCTCTATTGGTGGATCCGCAAGGACAGGATGAGAGCCGCGGCTCGATCCAGGCGGGCTTGAGAGGCAGGTTTGCGCGCCGGGCTTCAGGGCCGGGCTTGCGAGCCAGGCTTGAGAGGGGAGTTTCTTCCAGACGTGGCGCTCGCGCGTTCGCGTGTCGTCGTTGATCCGCCCATGACCGGAGACATTTCATGACAACAATAGAACCGGTACCGGTGGTCGTGCCGGCTAGGGGTGGGCCTGATAGGCCGCGACGCTCTTTCGCAGACGGTTTGCGCAACGGACTGCCAAAACTCGTACTGGCACCGTCCTTTGCCGTCATCCTCGTGTTCGTCTATGGTTTCATCCTGTGGACGGTCTATCTGTCGTTCACCACCTCGCGCATCCTGCCGGTCTATAAATGGGGCGGGTTCGATGCCTATTATAGGCTCTGGTCGCAGCCGAACTGGTATGTGGCGATGCAGAATCTGGCGATTTTCGGCATTCTCTATATCGGCATCTGTATCGCCATCGGGCTCTTCATCGCCATCCTGATGGACCAGCGGATCCGGGCGGAAGGCGTGCTCCGGCCGATCTTCCTCTATCCGATGGCGCTCTCCTTCGTCGTCACCGGCACGGCGTGGAAATGGTTCCTCAATCCCGGCCTCGGGCTTGAGAACACGATGCACAATCTCGGCTGGACGAGCTTCAAGTTCGACTGGCTGGTGAACCCGAAAATGGCGATCTACACCGTCGTCATCGCCGGTGTCTGGCAGGCTTCGGGCTTCGTCATGGCGATGTTTCTCGCCGGTCTTCGCGGCATAGACGGGGAAATCGTCAAAGCGGCGCAGATCGATGGTGCCTCGACCGTGTCCGTCTACCGGCGGATCATCATCCCGATGCTGCGGCCGGTGTTTCTGTCCGCCTTCATCGTGCTCGCCCATATGGCGATCAAGTCCTACGATCTCGTCATCGCACTCACCGGCGGCGGGCCGGGCAATGCCACCGAACTGCCCTCGACCTTCATGTATTCCTACACGTTCACCCGCAACCAGATGAATGTCGGCTCCGCGAGTGCGGTGATGATGCTGATGGGAATTACCGCGATCATCGTGCCCTATCTCTATTCCGAACTGCGGGAGAAGAACCAATGAGCGGCGCAACCGAAACCGTTTCCGCCGGCTCGGCGCGTTCCGTGCGCTATGTCATCTATGGCGCGCTGATCGTTTTGGCGCTCGTCTATCTGCTGCCGCTTTACGTGATGGTCTCCACTTCGCTCAAATCGCTGGACGAGATCCGCGGCGGCGACATGCTGGCGCTGCCGGCAAGTCCGTCGATATCAGCCTGGGTGAAGGCCTGGGGCGAGGCCTGCATCGGCGTCTCCTGTGTGGGGATCAAGGGGTATTTCTGGAACTCGATCAAGATGGTGGTGCCAGCCGTTGTCATCTCGACGCTGCTTGGCGCGCTCAACGGCTATGTGCTGACGAAATGGCGCTTTCCCGGCCACAAGATCATCTTCGGCATGATGCTGTTTGCCTGTTTCATCCCGTTCCAGGCGGTGCTGATCCCGATGGCGCGGCTCCTGGGCGCGATGGGGCTTTCCAACTCCACCGCCGGGCTCGTGATGGTGCATGTGATCTACGGCCTCGGCTTTACCACGCTGTTCTTCCGCAACTATTACGAGGCGTTTCCCGACGAGCTGGTAAAAGCGGCGATGGTGGATGGGGCGGGTTTCTTCCGCATCTTCTGGCGCATTCTTCTGCCGAGTTCCGGGCCGATCATCGTCGTCACCGTCATCTACCAGTTCACCAATATCTGGAACGACTTTTTGTTCGGCGTGTCGTTTTCGTCCGGCGAGGCCTCGCCGATGACGGTGGCGCTCAATAACCTCGTTTCCTCCTCCACCGGCGTCAAGGAATACAATGTCGACATGTCCGCGGCCATCTTCGCCGCGCTGCCGACGCTGTTCGTCTATGTCGTTGCCGGTCGCTATTTCGTGCGTGGCCTGATGGCCGGCGCCGTGAAGGGATAATTTCCGATGAGCTTTCTCGAAATCAGAAACCTGAAAAAGAAGATCGGCACGGTCGAGGTGCTGAAGGGCATCGACATCTCGCTCGAAAAAGGCGGGTTTCTCGTGCTGGTTGGGCCTTCCGGTTGCGGCAAGTCGACGCTTTTGAACTCGATCGCCGGGCTTTTGCCGCCGACATCGGGCGATATCGTCATCGATGGCGAGGTGGTGACGGACCTGCACCCTTCCAAGCGCGACATCGCCATGGTGTTTCAATCCTACGCGCTCTATCCGAACATGACGGTGGAGGAAAACATCGCCTTTGCGCTGGAAATGCGCGGTATCGACAAGGCGGCGCGCGCCGTCGCGGTCGCGCAGGTGGCAAAGACCCTGCAGATCGAACATCTCCTGAAGCGCCGGCCAAGCCAGCTGTCCGGCGGCCAGCGGCAGCGCGTCGCCATGGGCCGGGCGCTGGTGCGCCAGCCGCGCGTCTTCCTGTTCGACGAGCCGCTCTCCAATCTCGATGCCAAGCTGCGCGTCGAGGTGCGCGCCGAGATCAAGGCGCTGCACCAGAACACCCATGCAACCATCGTCTACGTCACCCATGACCAGATCGAGGCAATGACGCTTGCGACCAAGATCGTCGTCCTGAAGGAAGGTGCCGTACAGCAGGTCGGCACACCGGCGGAAATCTACAACCGGCCGGCCAATCTCTTCGTCGCCGATTTCATGGGCTCGCCGGCGATGAACATGCTGAAGGGCATCACCAGCCATGGCGGTATCTCGCTGTTCGGCGATGTCGGTGTCACGGTGCCGATGCCGTCTTCGGTGACGTCCGCCGTGCCGGAGGGCAAGTCGGTCATCCTCGGTCTTCGCCCCGAGGCGATCACCGATGGCGGGCTGACCGACCCGGATGCACGCTCGATCGCACCCGTCGATGCGGAGGCGACGATGATCGAGCCGACCGGCTCCGACACGTTCGTCACCGGCAGGCTGGATGGCGCAAGCTTCACCGGCCGGGCACGCGCCGAAGTGGCCGTTTCCGTCGGACAGCGGTTCCGCTTCGCGTTCAATCTCGACAAGGCGGTGGTCTTCGATCCCGATAGCGGCATGCGGATTTCCTGACCGTATCGCGGTGTGCGGCGGGTGCCTTTCGATGCCGGTCGTCGTCTGGCACGATGTCTGCCCGTCATCTCCCCGGCATGCCGCGGTGGGCGCTCGGCCGATGCCGTCCGAGGCGAAAAAGACTGGACTTTCAAAGAGCCCTTGGCCGTTTGGCGAAAAGCCGCTAGAAAGTTGCTGCTGCTATACGGCAACGGGCGGGATGGAAGTATGAAACCATGCGGACGGGCAGGATGGACTGCCGCGGACGGCTTGCACGCACTATCGGCCCATCGCTTCGGCTCGTACCGTCCGATGGTCGGGCGGGCTGAATGATCAGGATTTCGAGGCTTTTTCCGACGGCATCGCTCGGCGCCTATCTGGCCGTGCTTGCGGTCGGGCTTGCGCTGCCGCTTCTCATTTTCGTCGGCTATCTGATGCTGCAGCTCGAGGATCACGAGCGCGAAACGCTGTCCAACGACACGGCGGAAGATGCCCAGCAGATCGCGCGTTCGGTGGACCGGGAATTGCAGGACATGGCGACGACGCTGCGCCTTCTGATCGCTTCGCCGGAACTCGGTGCCGGTGATCTGAAGACCTTTCACAACCGCACGCAGGACAGCCTGCGCTCCAATTCGCTCTATGTGATCCTTGCCGAGCCCGACGGAAAGCTGAAGCTGAACACGCGGGTTCCCTTCGACACGCCGCTCGGCAAGACGGCGAATATCGCCTCGCTCAACTCGGTCTTGAAATCGGGCGTGACGGAAGTGTCGGACGTGTTCAAGGGCACGACCAGCAATTCCTGGGTGTTCAACGTCTCGCGCGCATTGCCGCCCGAGCAAAAGGCAGCGGGGGCGGCGATGATCGTCACCCAGAATGCCGAGGACCTGCAGAAGCTGATCTCGACCGACGGGCTGCCGGCGGGATGGTCCGCTGCCGTGCTCGACGGGTCCGGCCATGTCGTCACCTCGGCCGGCGCCGACAGGCTGGCGCAGGGCGCCGATTTCGATCGCGACACGCTGAAGCTGATGACCGGCTTTCGCGGCACGATCGAGGATGTCTCGGGCGACGAGAAGCAGATGTACGGCTATGCGCAGATTACCGGCTGGACCTGGCGCACCGTCGTGTGGGGGCCGATCGCGTCCGCGCAGGCCAGCATCATCACCACATGGCGGCAGCTGATCGCCGGCGGCGTCATCTTTCTCGCGATCAGCATGCTGTTTGCCTATTCGATCGCGCGGCAGCTGCGCGGTCCCATCCGCCAGATCGCCGAAATGGCAGAGCGGATCGGCAAGGGCGAGATCGTCTCGCCGGTCATTACCAAGATCACCGAGGCGAACCAGGTGGCGATCGCGCTTTCCAACGCCTCCTTCGACCGCAGCCAGGCGGAAGACCGTATTCACCTGATGCTGCGCGAACTGGTGCACCGGACGAAGAATATCCTGACCCTCGTTCAGGCGATGATGCGGCAGGTGGCGCGTCGCGACACGACGATGGAAGAGTTCCAGAAGGCGATCGGCAACCGTCTTCAGGGGCTCAGCCGATCGATCGAGGCACTGGCGCAGGAGCAATGGGTCGGCGTGTCCATGCGCCGCGTCGTCGAGATCCATATGGATACGTTCGGCGATGTGGCGGAACGGGTGGAGATGGATGGCAGCGATTTCGTCATGAAGGCGGAGGCGGTGCAGAATCTCGGCCTCGTGCTGCATGAACTGGCGACCAATTCGGTGAAATACGGTGCGCTCTCGGTGCCCGAGGGCAAGGTGCGCGTCAGCTGGACGGATGCGCCGGTGGAGGCGGAGACCGCGGCCGGCGAACGGCTTCTGACGCTTCTGTGGGAAGAGCGTGGCGGGCCGCCTGTCATCGCCCCCGATCGCTCCGGTTTCGGCACGACGATCATCCAGCGCCACGCGGCGGCCGCCTTTTCGGGAAGCGTCGATGTGGATTTCCGGCCGGACGGCCTGCGCTGGACGCTGACCGCCCCGCGCTCGGCTTTCCAGCGGCAGGATGGCGACGAGGCGCTGCCGGATTACGATCTCTGATCGTGATGTGCATCAATCGTTTTCAACCGCGGAACGAAGCGGCAGGAATTGCCGTTTCTGCGGCATGGATGCTGTGCTTCAGACGATCGATATCGATCCGCAATCGCTCAAAACCATCGGCCTCACCTATGTGAGCGACACCGAGCCGGGGATCCGGCGGCTGCGGCGCGGCAAGGGGTTTTCCTATCGCCTGCCCGATGGCGAACTGCTTTGCGATGACGACGACAGGCTGCGGATCTCGGCACTCGGCCTGCCGCCGGCCTATGACAATGTCTGGATCTGCCTTGATCCGCGCGGCCATTTGCAGGCGACCGGCTTCGATGCGCGCGGACGAAAGCAGTATCGCTATCATACGGACTGGCAGCATTATCGCAGCGAGCGGAAATTCGACCAGCTTGCCCTGTTCGGCGAAGCGCTGCCGCGGATCAGGCGGCGGGCGGCGCGGGATCTTGCCCTCGGGCTCGACAGGTCGGACGCGGTTCTGGCGGCGCTCGTGGCGCTTCTCGATGCAACGCATTTGCGGGTCGGCAACCGGCTCTATGCCAAGGAAAACAAGACTTATGGGGCAACGACGCTTCTGAAGCGGCACATGGTGGTCGGCAGCGACGGCATTCTGCTGCGGTTCACCGCCAAGGGCGGCAAGCGGGTGCAGCACACGCTGAAACATCCCCGGCTGCAACGCATACTCGAAGATATTGCCGATCTGCCGGGGCGCCAGCTCTTCTCGTTTCCCGATGAGGCGGGCGTGCCGCATCCGGTCGATTCGGGCCGGCTCAACGCCTATCTCGCCAGGGCTGCCGGATTTGCCGTCTCGGCCAAGACGTTTCGCACCTGGGGGGGAAGTCTGGCGGCGTTCAACGCGGCGTGGGAGATCGTGGCCGACGAGGGAAAGCGGCCGAAGATCCAAGCGCTGACCAAGGCCGCCTCCGAGACATTGCACAACACGCCGGCCGTCTGCCGGTCGAGCTATATCCATCCGGATATTCTCGATCTCGCGGCCGATATCGCCCCGATCGAGGGCATGATGACAAAGAAGAGCGCAGTGCCGGCCGGACCGCGCGGCTTGAAGCGCGACGAGCGGCGAATGCTGGCCTTTCTGCAACGGCAGACGGCGGGTTAGGGGCGCGGCATTCGGGCCCTCGATAAGAACCCACAATCAGCTCCGACGGTCCAATGCTGCCGCGATGAACAACGAAAGAGAGAATTGTCGCGATCTGGCCGATTGCCGCCCTGCGATACGGCAAAGGCTCTCTCCCCGCGTGCGGGGAGAGAGCCTGTTCTTAAAATAGATGGTCGGGTCGTTACGCCGCGCGGCGTTCGTGACGACCTTCCTCCACCTCTTCGACGATCTTGTCGACGAAGGGGACAAGATCCTTCGGCGAGCGCGAGGTGATGATGCCATTATCCGTCACCACGGCCTGATCCTGCCATGTGGCGCCGGCATTGCGCAGGTCGGTGCGGATCGAGGGATAGGATGTCGCCTTGCGGCCGCGCAGTGCATCCGCCTCGACGAGCAGCCATGGACCGTGGCAGATGGCCGCTACCGGCTTGCCGCTCGCCACGAAGTCTCGCACCACGTCGAGCGCCGTTTCGTCGGCACGCAGCTTGTCCGGGTTGATCTGGCCGCCCGGAAGAACGAGCGCGTCGTAATCGGCAGCGCGGACATTCTTCGCCTCGATATCCACGGGAACGCTGTCGCCCCAATCGGTCTCGTCCCAGCTCTTGATTTCGCCGGTCTTGATGGAGGCGATCGTCACCTTTGCACCGCGCTTCGTCAACTCGTCGCGCGGGACACGCAATTCCGACCGCTCATAGCCGTCGGTGGCGAGGATGAGGATGTTTGCGGATTGAATGGACGTCATGTCTATCTCCTATGCGTTTTCGTCTTATGGGAAGTTTTTTTCTTCTGGGCATTCGTGGAAGGGGGCGTCGAGCGCATGACGCAGCACACGGCACTTTGATGTGCCGTCACGAACAGACCGGATGAAAGATGTGCCTCGGGCACGTTCGGCCCTGAAGGACGGGCCTCACCGCTGAAACCGCGTGTGAGACCCGAGGCGGATGACCGCCTACAGGCGACCCGTCGACAGGTCGCGGCCGTTGATGGAGGCCGGCACGCTGATTTCTTCGCGCGGCGCCTTTGGAAGCGGAAGCAGGACCGCTTCCGGGACGATTACCCGCAGCTCTTCCGGCCGCTCGACTGCAAACGTCTTTCTCCCGGAACCTCCGGTGAGCCTGTCTCTGAGCATCTTGAAAAATTGGCGCATGCTGGTTCTCCCGTCGTCGTTTCCATCGCGGGGGACACGGCCTCTTGCCCGTCCTCACAAAGGGCTAACCCGACTGAAGGCAATTCGTTCCAGCAATTTTTCACGCTGTAAGACTGCGTGAAGTGCCGTCTTTGCCGGGAAAACAGTGCCTGAGGCGACACTGACCCTGAAGCGACACCGACCTTGAGCCGACACTGACCTTGCCGGCGCGCAGCCAGAAGACCGGCCGGCCGGCGGGAGCCATGGTTCCGACGGGCCGCGATCGTCAGACCGGCACCACCATCATGTAGCAGACCGCCACCATCAGCACGACGCTTGCCGCTTCGATCCATTCCCTGACCATCTTTGCCTCCACACCCGTCATAAGCCTCAAGCCTCTCATGTGTCCGAGAACGGTGTGAGCATCGCACGGTTCCATGAAATCGCCATGACTGTGTCGGGATTGCCATAAATGTGAACGGGGTGGTGATCGCCGCGTCACCGGCCGGGTCGGATCCTTATCAGCGCAACTCGGCTTCTGCCCTTGCGCGGGCCGCTTCGAGTATGGCGCGCACCTCGCGGGCGGCGGCATTTTCGATGGCGAAGGCTTCGCCGGGTTCCATGCCGGGATCCTCCTCATTGTCCTTGAACGTGGCGCTGTCGCGCAGCTTCTGGACGAAGGCGACGATCGTCGTCTCGCCGCCGATCATCGCCGCCAGCATGTCGACCAGAAGCTCGCGGTGAGCGTGGAGGCGGCCTTCCATTTCCTGCGGGGCCAGTGTTGCGCTCATAAAGGGTGCCGCGCCCTGCACATCGCCCGTCCTGCCGCCCGTCGTGTCGCTGGTCATTCCGGCCGTGATTTCGCTTGTCATCTTTTTGATCTCCTCGCGTTCCGGTGCTCTCGCCATAAACTGACAGGGCCCGTTAGGGAGATAGGGGAAGCATGGCCGGAGGGAACGCGTGCGGCATGAAAATTCGGCCTTGAAGGGGCGTCCGGCACGTGGTTGCCATCTGCTTAACCGAGGCCATGGAACCAATGCTGTGCTGCACCATTATTGGGGCAGTTCTCAACGGGCGCCGCAAGGCATGGGGTTTAGGCAATGGACATGAAATCGAATAATTTAGCCGTCGAAGCAGGATCGTGGACCGAGCTTGGCGCCAATTTCGATGGCAAGGGCGTCAATTTCGCTCTGTTTTCCGCCCATGCCGAGCGGGTTGAGCTCTGCCTTTACGATCCGAGCGGCAAGGTCGAAATCGCCCGGCTCGAGCTGCCCGAATATACCAACGAGATCTGGCATGGCTATGTGCCCGGCCTCAAGCCCGGCGCGCTCTACGGATTTCGCGTTCACGGCGCCTACGACCCGGAAAATGGCCATCGCTTCAACGCAAACAAGCTGCTGATCGACCCTTACGCGCGCGAACTGGTGGGCGATGTGGAATGGAACGAGGCGCATTTCGCCTACGATCTTCTTCACGAGGACAAGGATCTCACCTTCGACAGCCGCGACAGCGCACCGTTCATGCCGAAATGCCGGGTGATCGATCCGAATGCCTTCGACTGGAACGACCAGAACCGTCCGAAAATCTCCTGGCCATCGACCATCGTCTACGAGACGCATGTGAAGGGCTTCACCCAGCTCAATCCGGCGATCCCGCAAAACCTGCGCGGCACGTTCGAGGCGATGGGCCACAAGGCGACGGTGGATTATATCAAGAGCCTCGGCATTACCTCGGTCGAGCTTCTGCCGATCCACTGGTTCCCGGATGACCAGCATCTGCTCGACAAGGGGCTGAAGAATTTCTGGGGCTACAATTCGCTGGGCTTCTTCGCGCCGGCCTCGCGCTATTACGGCCCGAACGGCATCCAGGGTTTTCGCGACATGGTACGCGCCTTCCATGACGGCGGTATCGAGGTCATTCTGGACGTGGTCTATAACCACACGGCGGAAGGCAACGAGCTTGGGCCGACGCTCTCCTTCAAGGGGATCGACAACTTTTCCTACTACCGCACGCTTTCCGACCAGCATCGCTATTACATCAACGACACGGGCACCGGAAACACGGTCAACACGTCGCATCCGCGGGTACTGCAGCTGGTGACGGACAGCCTGCGCTACTGGGCCGAGCATATGCATGTGGACGGATTCCGCTTCGATCTCGGCACCATTCTCGGCCGCGAACCGGAGGGGTTCGATCAGCGCGGCGGCTTCTTCGATGCGGTGACACAGGATCCGGTCCTGTCGAAGCTGAAACTGATCGGCGAGCCCTGGGATATCGGCCCCGGCGGCTATCAGGTCGGCGGCTTTCCGCCCGGCTGGGCCGAGTGGAACGACAAGTATCGCGATACGGTGCGCGAATACTGGAAGGGCGACAATGTCTCGACGGATTTCGCCGCCCGTCTGCTCGGCTCGGGCGATCTCTACGATCAGCGCGGCCGTCGGCCCTGGGCCTCCGTCAACTTCATCACCGCGCATGACGGGTTCACGCTGAACGACCTCGTATCCTACAACGAGAAGCACAACGAGGATAATGGCGAGGACAATAACGACGGCCATAACGACAACCGGTCCTACAATTACGGCGCCGAAGGCCCGACGGAGGACGAGGGGATCGCGGCCGTCCGCGAGCGGCAGAAGCGCAACTTCCTTGCAACGCTGCTGTTTTCGCATGGCACGCCGATGCTGCTTGCCGGCGACGAGTTCGGCCGCAGCCAGCTGGGCAACAATAACGGCTATGCGCAGGACAGCGAAATCTCCTGGGTCCATTGGGAAAACCTGCCGGAGGCTTGCGAGGAGCTGCGCGAGTTCACCCGCCGGATCATCGCCTACCGCCACGAGCAGCCGCTTCTGCGACGCGAGAACTGGCGTGACGGCATGGATATCAAGTGGTTCAATGCCGGCGGCGGCTTCCAGCAACCCGAACAGTGGGACGAGGGCTCGACGCTCGGCGTCTATCTCGGCCGCGGCGACCTGACCGACGAGCCGGGCATCTGGCACGACGTGCTGATCCTGTTCAATCCGTTCGAGGGCAATGTTCCCTTCCAAATTCCGCAGTTCGGCGAGGGCGGCTGGGTGCTGGAGCTCACCACATGCGACGTCGCCAAGGTGGGCCAGGTGATCACCAAGGAGAAGGATTTCGAACTGGAAGGCCGCAGCCTGGCGCTGTTCCGCCGGCCGTAAGCGAAAGGCGCGCGAGGGGACGGCGTCCCCTCGTTGGCTGGGCGATGCCGGCATCGGCGCGCGAGGGGCTTTGCGCCGCTTCGGGGGGCAACACGGCCTTACCTCCTTTGCTCAACACAGTTGCGGACGCAAAACCGGTTTCCCCTTTTGCCGGAATTGCTCTAGTCATCCTTGTAGACGTGCGAGGGTGACGATGAACAACGCCGCCGGACTTTCTTATGTCGAGATTTCGTCGCCGGGCTCTGATGATCTGGCGCCGCTCATTCTCTTCCACGGCAGCGGCCGCCGGGAGGATGATCTTGTCGATTTCGCCGCCGCTGCCGCACCCGCGCGGCGCGTGATCGCGCTCAGAGGCGGGGTGTCCCATGATGGCGGCTTCGCCTTCTTCCGTCGCAATCCGGATCGCTCGCTCGACCAAGGCGAGGTTGGCCGCGCCGCAATTCAACTCGCAGATTTCGTTCGTATCGTTGGCCGTGCGGACGGGCGGGCGCCTGTTCTCGTCGGCTATTCCAACGGTGCGATCGCTGCTGCGGCGCTGCTTGCTGCGGCACCGGGAGAGTGTGCCGGTGCCGTGCTGATGCGGCCGCTATCTGCCTTTCCAGGCGCCATCCCTGCCGATCTTTCCGGTCATTCCGCCCTGCTGATCGCCGGCGCGCATGACGATCGCCGGGCGCCGGGCGATGTTTTATTGCTTGAAGCGCAGTTGCGTGCCGCCGGCGCTGATGTCAGCGCCCATGTGCTCGACTGCGGTCACGGCTGGGATCCGGCCGGCGGTGACGTGGAACTGACACGCTCATGGCTTGGCAGGCTCGGGTGAGGCGGCCGATCCTTGGCGGGCGTAGCCGGCAAGGATCCTGCTGTCGGTTTCCCGCTATCCGTTTCCGGCATGTTCCCGCCGTCAGTTGCCGGGGCTGTTTGTGTCGGTCGCCAATTGCCCGTTGCTGCGCAGAAGGTTCGTATAGACCGAAGCATATTGCTGGGCGCTGCGTTCCCAGGAGAACCGCGCCTTCATCGCCTGGTTCTGCAGGCGCGCCCACATTTTCGGATCCTCGTAGGCATGGATGGCGCGGCGCAGCGCCAGACGCAGGCCATCGGTCGTGACCGGATGGAACTGCACCCCGGTCGCAACGCGAGCCGACATCGCCGCGTCATTGGCGTCGATGATGGTTTCCGACAGGCCACCGGTGCGCGAGACGACCGGCACGCAGCCGTAGCGCAGGGCGTAGAGCTGGGTGAGGCCGCAGGGCTCGAAGCGGGATGGCTGGACAATGGCGTCGGAGCCGGCGTGGATGAGGTGGGCGGTCGGCTCGTCATAGCCGATATGCACCGACATGCGGCCGGGGAAACGCTGCGCGGTGGCCAGCAACTGCGCCTCGATCGCGTGGTCGCCCTGGCCGAAGACGATTACCTTGCCGCCCTTGAAGATCACTTCGTCGGCGGTATCGGCAAACATGTCGAACCCCTTCTGCCATGTGAGGCGGCTGACGGCGGAAAACACCGGGCCGTCATCCATGTCGAGGCCAAAGCGCTGCAACAGCACCGTCTTGTTGTCGCGCTTGCGTCTCAGCGTCGACACGTCGTAATTGCGCGGCAGATGCGGGTCGGTCGCCGGATCCCAGATGTCGAGATCGATGCCGTTGACAATGCCGCGCAGAACCGAGACGCGCTCGTTCAAAATGCCGTCCATGCCCATGCCGAAACGCGGGGTCAGAACCTCGCGGGCATAGGTGGGGCTGACGGTGGTGATGGCGTCGGCCATCTGCAAGCCGCCCTTGAGGAAGCTGATATCGCCGAAATATTCCATGCCGTCCATGGCGTAGAGAGAGCTCGGCAGGCCGATCAGCGGCAGCACGTCGGCGCCGTACTGTCCCTGGAAGGCGATGTTGTGAATGGTGATGACGCTCGGCATGTCGATGCCCATATGGCGCAGGTAGACCGAGGTCAGGGCCGATTGCCAGTCGTGGGTGTGGATGACGTCGGGCCGCCAGCCGGGGATGAGACCGCCGCCGATCTCGGCCGCCGCCTTCGAGAGCGCGGCAAAGCGGCGCCAGTTGTCCGGGTGGTCGGTGCCATCCGCGTCGACATAGGGGCCGCCGGGACGATGGTAGAGTTCCGGCGCATCGAGAACCAGAAGGTTGAGGTTGTCGATACGCACCTTGAGGATCACCGCATGGGTGCCGAGCAGATCCTCGATCGTCGCCACCCGTTCAGGTGCCGGATCGGCCTCGGCCAGCTGGCGCATGACCTGCGGATAGCCTGGAATGAGCGATGTCGTCTCGACGCCGAAGGGTTCCAGCGCCTTGGGCAGCGAACCCGTCACGTCTGCGAGGCCGCCCGTCTTGACCAGGGGGAAAATCTCCGAGGTTACGGACAGCACTTTCATTTCAGGAACATCCCCGTTTCTGCAGACAACCGGCGCGGTTTTCTCTACGCGGCGCAGTCGCGGAGGGACGAGTTTTTCCAGAAAGACAGGCGGGGATGTGTGGGTGTTCATCAAGGCTTTCTCCTCCGCTCGGCCGTTGCATCATGGAGAACGCAGATCTTCGACGCCCTGTCGTCAGGAAATATCGGGGCCGCCGTAGAATTGAACGCTAAAGCCATTGACCGTCCTAGCTAAAACATAGGTTTTTGCGCGGCGGAAAAACCGCCGCGCCATATGCGTGCCCAACAGGCGCTCTTTAAAAAGGCAAGGCCGCCGCGAATGCGGGCGGCCTTACGATGCGGTCGCGAGTTTCTTGCTCTTCTTGCGCGGGGCGGCCTCGCTCTTGGCGGCCGCTGCGGCAGGCTTGGTGGCCGATGCCACCGGCTTCTTGGCCGCCGGCGCCTTGGCAACAACTTTCGCCTTCACGGGTTTTTCCACCGCGTCAGACTTCGGCGCCTTAGCCTTCGCAGCCTTGGCGGGTTTTTCACCGGCCACGGGCTTCAGCGTGACGAATTCGAGTTTCGCCCGCTCCCAATGTTCATGATCCTTGCCACTGGGATAACCCTCCTCCTCCCAGAGCTCGTAGGCACGTCGCTTGATCCAGTCTTCGTTGGAATCCGCCATCTTCGTCTCCATTCGCCCAATCGCCCAAACGGGCCCGTTGCGAAAAAGTTCCACTGAAAATCACCGGCCGCCATTCGTGATGAAGAGCGGGTCTTTCCATTCCATCCAGCCGGGCGGAACTTTTGTGGGAGATACGCGTTTGAAAGCGCCCGGGTGGCGACGCTGCAGTGCAAAAGGTACTGCGAGAATCGCTCCTGCGCAACCGGCCGTTTCACCGGAAATCAGGGCCAGACGACGATTTGGCCCGATCCAAAGACAGGCGGGAAAACAAGGCAGTGCCGGAACGCTCCGGCATCGCCCGGTTTACCCCAAAAAGCCTGCAGGCATCATGAATAAGGGAGAGAAGCATGCAGGACAGGATGAAGATCTACCGGCTTGTTCCGGCGATCGCCGAAAACGATCCGAAAGGGCGCAATGCCATGGCGCAGGGCGAAATCGTGGTGAGGGCAAAGACTGCGGTCGACGCCCGTGCCGTGGCAAGCGATGCCGATATCGATTTTTCCGGCATCGACGCAACACATGCCCGGAGAAACCTTGCCGAACTGGCACGCGCGTTCCGCAGCGAGACATCCTACAGCGTGATCGAGGATCGCAGCGGCCGCTATGTGCCGAACGGCCCGCGTTGCGTCATCGAGGGCGGCGTGCGCCTCGACCGACCGGTGTCGACGCAGCTCTGATTGCCGGCCTCCGGTCTCCGGTTGCCGATCGCAAGTTGCCGATCACCAGTCGTCGGTCTCCAATTGTCGGTCTCCGGCGGCTTGCCGGTCGCCGTTTCTGCCGGCCGCCTGCTTGCCAGTTGCGGGGGGACGTCTGCGAGCAATCGATCCCCGACCATATCTGCGACGATGCGGGGCTGGCTATCCGCGCAGTTGCCTGCATGAATCGTTGCCTGGCTGAATGGTTGTTTAGGTGACTGGCTGCGTCTTATGCCGGTCCGGCTCAGCCGCCGGTGTTCTCCGCGTCGCCCTTGTCACCGAGTGCCTTTTGAAGGTCGAGCGCCGGTTTCAGCAGCCGATCGGGCACGGCTTCCTTTTCGATCTCGGTCATGAGAACCGAAACCTTGCGGTTTACCCGCCGTCCTATCCGTGTCTCGACTTGCGCATCGGGCGCCTGTTTTTTCGCCATCTGGACCTCTGACCCATCGCTTCGGCACGTCTTTCAGCCCGACCGGAGTGCGGCGGCAGGGCGGTGCACGATCCAGCCCGTTTCGTCTGTCTTACAGCAATCGGAATGCGTGCAGGTATTCCGAAAAAGTCACGCCGACCGAAAAAAGTGCCGTTCAAGGGCGGCAGATACGGCCCTGGTTCAACGACAACGGGCGCTTTCCTATCCGGAGAGCGCCCGTTTTGTTCCAGATCCGATGCGGTTTTTGCCGTTTCACGCAGAGCAAACCGGCTCAATGCGCCGGAGGTTTCGGCGGCTTCGGCGTGCCTGTCGGGATCGATGTCACCGTGACGGAGACAGGGTCGCTCGCCGGAAACGTATCTTCCAGGCCCTCGTCCAGTTGTTCCTCCAGATCTGCCTTGTCACCGACGGAGCGGGCCGAAGGGGCGGGTTTGGGCTTGTCGGTGCGCTCGGCAGGGCCTGCCGTGTTCGGATGCGGGTTCGCGGCCATTTCGTCCTCCTTTGGCATGTCGAGACGGTCCAGCGGATGAACGAGGAGGAGTGAGCCTTTGTTCCGACCCGTGCCGGACAGGGATCGTCGTGCGCCGCTTGGAGGGTCGTATTGCGGGTGTGGTCGCCGGGTGTGGCTCCGCTCTGCGGCAGGCGGAACCAAACGCCGGAGACATGCGTTTGCCAGACGTTCAAGCCGGTAAGATCGAAGCACGCTTTGACGGCGAAAGTTGATCACGACGTTCGTTCGCGACGACATGCAGGGAGAGGTAGGCGACGGTGTCTCCATCACAATTGAAGAGTGATCCGGCCAGCCGCGATCCGGCGCAGGCACATACGCGCGAACCGGGCGGCGACACGGCGAAAGCCGATATCGTCAAGCTCATTCCGGCGCTGCGTGCCTTTGCCCGCACGTTTTGCCGCAACCCTTCCGATGCCGACGATCTGGTGCAGGAAACGCTGATGAAGGCGCTCGGCAATCTCGACAAGTTCGAGCGCGGAACGCGGCTGAAATCCTGGCTCTTCACCATCATGCGCAATACATTTTATACCCGCGCCAAGGTGCTTGGCCGCGAGGCGCCGGGGCTGGAGGATAATGTCTCGGACGACACGGCCGTCGCCGCCCCGCAGGAAATGGCGGCACGCGCGCACGAGGTGCAGCGGGCGTTGCAGAAACTTCCCTCGCATTACCGCGAAGTGCTGACGCTGGTTGCCATTCTGGGCGAAAGCTACGAGGCGACGGCGGAGATCTGCGGCTGCGCCGTCGGCACCGTCAAGAGCCGGCTCAACCGCGCCCGGCACCAGATCCTGCAGGAGCTTGGCGAAGAAGACGCCGGTTGAGCGGCGTCTCGCGGAGCGTCAGGCAGCGGGCCTTGCGACCGGACAGGATCTTTCGAACGGCAAGCATTTTTAAGATGTAGCGAGTATCATGCGGAGGCCGCCATGAAATGTATGGCGGCTTAACCCTTCAGGATACTCCCATGCGAAAAATAATCGCTCTGGCGTTGCTTGCAGCCGCATTCCCCGTGCTTGCCCACGCCAAAACCATCAAGTTCCCAAGCGAAAAGCCGATCGCCAGCATCACCATCCCGAACAGCTGGGAGCCGGAGGAGACGGAAAGCGGCGTGCAGGGGACTTCGCCCGATAGCGCCGTCTATCTTTCGGCCGATGTGGCCAGCACCAAGTCGATCGAGAAAGTCAGCGGCGATGCGGTCGATTTCCTCACCAAGAACGGTGTGACCATCGACCCCAAGACCCAGAAGGAGACGCCGATCACCGAGGTGAACGGCAATGCAGATGACGACGCTCGAATGGGACGGCAAGGATGAGGACGGCCCCGTCAGCGTCGGCCTGCTCTTCGTCCAGACGTCCGGCAATCGCGCGCTCGTCGTCACCTACTGGGGCAGCAAGGGCGACGAAGACAAGCATGACAGCGAGGTCAAGGCGATTATCGGCTCGATCAAGCCGGTCAACTGACAACATCGCGATGCGGCGGGGATGGCGTTTTCGCCGTCTCCGCCGATACGGCAAATCTCATCGACCTGGCCTGCATCACCGCCTTGATCATCACCGCGTTGTTCCATGGCCAAAGCGCGGCCGAAGCCTCAATCGAGCAGGCCGGTGCCGGGCATCCGATGGCTCAGTCGGGGTCCCGATCGAGTTCCGGATAATGGCGGAAGATGCCGCTCTCGTTGAAGGCAAGCCTTCGATCCGAGGCGAGATAGGCCGCAATCCGCGGCCGCTGTCTCACTTCGTCGCGCAGAGCGGCCACATTCGGATAGAGGCGATCGAAATCGGCCATGGCACGCGGGAAAGCGTAGCCTAGCCCTTCGGCAATCTGGAAAATCGACAGATCGACATAGGTGAAGCTGCGGCCGATCGCGTGGCGTTCTTCGCCCTTTGCCTGGCGATCATCGGATGATGCCAGAAGACGGTCGAAATAGCCGATGAATTTCGGCACCCGGTGCTTCAGAAACGCTGTCGTGCGCGCCTTTGCCTCCTCCATCTGATCCTCGTAATAATCTGCCGTGCTGATCGGATGGTGCGTGTCATGCACTTCGGCGACGAAATCCGTGATCGTCAGCTGCAGGCCGAGGGCGTCCAGCCGCAGCGTTTCGTCATCCGGCACCAATGCAAGTTTCGGCGCCAGATAATGGAGGATGTTGGCGACATGCGAGACGATGCGCTCGCCATCCTTCAGAAAGGGAGGCGCGAAGGGCGGGACGGCTCCACCATCGGCGCCCTTCAGGCAGGACATCATCCTGTCCATGCCGCCCGGCTCGCGCACCACGTCGCGATAGTCCGCGCCGGCATCTTCGAGCGCAAGGCGGATAAACTCGCCGCGGCCCTGCAGTCCATCCCAGTAGAAAAGTTCGTAGGGCATGCCTGTTTCCCTGTAGGTGTCGTTGGTATCGGTGCGCTGTCGGAAAGGCTCAAAGGCCGCGGCTGGGTTGCGGCTCGACAGCCCTGATGGCGTTCCTGACCTCGGTGACGCCGGCGATCGCGGCCGCCACTTCTGCCGCACGCGCCACTTCCTGCGGATAGAGAACGGTGCCTGTCAGCGTGACCACGGATCCCTCCGCCACGACCGTGACATGCGCCGCATCGACGCCGCCCGCAATGCCCAAGGCGTCGGAGACGGCGATCTCGAGCGTCGCCTGCGGCGGGTATTCGCCATCCATGGCCGGCGGCGCCTCGTGAAATTCCCGGTTCTTGTAGACCATCGTCATTCTCCCGGTCTCTGGTCGGTGTTCCTATCAAACGCGCGAGACGAGCCAAGGTTCATGACGCAGCGGTTGCATTGCTTGACAGATGGCGGATTTCGAATTATGACTGACGAAAATTGAAAAACGTCACTAATTATTCGAAAGCTTGGCATCCATGGATATTTCAGGACCGTCGGTCGACAGTGTGAGGCAGGAGAATATCGATCGCATCCTTGATGCGGCCGAGCGGTTGTTCAAGCATTACGGCTACACCAAGACGAACGTGGCCGACATCGCCCGCGAACTCGGCATGTCGACGGCCAATATCTACCGGTTCTTCGCCTCGAAGGCCGATATCCATCAGGCGCTGTGCCGGCGCATGGTGGGCGCGGTCTACCAGATGGCGGTTTCGGTGACGTCTGGGGAGGGCAGCGCGTGCGAGAAGCTGAAGGCCTATGCGCTTGCCCAGCACCGGATCACCGCCGAGACCATGCTCGACGAGAAGAAAGTGCATGAAATGGTGGTCGTGGCCATGGAAGAGAACTGGCCGGTGATCGAGGAGCATATCGAGCGGCTGCGCGTGCTCTGCCAGGGGATCATCGAAGGCGGTATCGCATCCGGCGAATTGCGCCAGCAGGACGCGGCGATCGCGTCGGAGAACTTCATGTCGGCGATCGTCATTCTCTGTCATCCGCAGCTGGTGGCGAAATGCCTGGCGGAAACCCGCATCGGCCAGCCGGAAGACCTGATCGATTTTGCGCTTCGGGCGCTGAAATAAAGACAGACAGACCGGCTGGGCCTGACGAGCGGGGCGCTCGCAAACCAGCCATACCTTCAACGACGACGAGGAGTGGGGACGATGTCTTCGCCTGTTTCGAGATTTGCTTATCGTATCGGCTCCGGCCTTGCCGTCACGGCGCTTGTCGTGGCTCTGGCATCCTGTTCGGATGAGAAAAAGGCCGAAGCGCCCGAAGTGGTGCGGCCCGTCAAGGTGGCCGAAATCGGCCCGCCGGATGCCGGGCGCAAGCTCGTCTATTCCGGTTCGGTCAAGGCGCGCACCGAGATGAATCTCGGCTTTCGCGTTTCCGGCAAGATCACCGAACGGCTCGTCGATGTCGGCGACCGGGTGACGGCCGGCCAGGTTCTGGCAAAGATCGACGAGACCGATTACCGGCTGTCGCTCGACAGCGCCAAGGCCAACCTTGCGTCTGCCCAGAAACAGGCCGAGATCGCCGGCATCGCGCTCAACCGGGCCCAGACGCTGCGCGAGAAGAACGTCTCCTCGCAGGCGGATCTCGATCAGGCGACCCTGTCGCGCGATCAGGCCATCTCGTCGCGCCAGTCGGCGGAAGCCGCGCTCGATCAGGCAAAGAACCAGGTGGCCTATACGGAACTGAAGGCCGACAGGCCGGGCATCGTCACGGCCGTCAGCGCCGATGTCGGCCAGGTGGTGGCGAGCGGTTCGGCCGTTTTGACGGTCGCCGCCGACGGCTCGAAGGAAGTGCTGATCGCCGTGCCTGAAATCGACGTTGCGCAGTTCAAGCCCGGCAAGGCGGTGACGGCGCGTTTCTGGTCGTCCGACAATGTCATGCTGGATGGCAAGGTGCGTGAAGTGGCCGGCAGCGCCGATGCGCAGTCCCGCACCTTTGCCGTCAGGGTCTCGCTTCCGGACGATCCGCGCGTGCTGCTCGGCATGACGGCGACCGTCATTGCCTCGCTCGACAATTCCTCCCCAGCCTATTCCGTGCCGCTCGCAGCCCTTGCCAAGAAGGGCGAGCAGCCGATCGTGTGGGTCGTCGACAGGGCCAAGGGCACCGTCAGTTCGCGGCCCGTCACCGTCGCCGATTTCTCCGACGAGGGCGTGCGGATTTCCAAGGGGCTTGCGACCGGCGACATCGTGGTGTCGGCCGGCACGCAGTTCATGAAGGAAGACATGAAGGTGCGGCTGCCGGAAACGGTGTCGTCGCGCTTCGGCAGCGTCAACAGCCTCACCACCGCCTCGATCGGTGTGACTTCCGGCAACTGACCGCATCGGGCTTCGGCCTTTCCGCTCTTTCGAAGGACCCAGGACCATGTCGTCGTCTCACAATCATCCGCCGGCCTCGGGCCATCAATCGGGTCCCCATGGGCCCGGCGCTCCGGACCCGGAAAAGTTCAACCTGTCGCGCTGGGCGATCCAGCATCCCAGCATCGGGCGCTTTCTCTTCGGCCTGATCATCGTCATGGGCGTGCTCGGCGTGATGAACATGGGCCAGAAGGAAGATCCCGACTTCACCTTCCGCGTCATGGTGGTGCAGGCCGCGTGGCCCGGCGCCTCGATCGACGACATGGAAAACCAGGTGGTCAACAAGATCGAGCGCAAGCTGCAGGAGACCCCGCATCTCGACTGGGTGAAATCCTATACCCGCGCCGGCCTGTCGATCACCACGATCCAGATCAAGGGCGATACCAGCGCCCAGCAGGTGGCCGACGCCTTCTATCAGGTGCGCAAGAAGATCGGCGATATCCGCCAGGACCTGCCGTCCGGCCTGCAGGGGCCGTATTTCAACGATGAATTCGGCGATACCTATATCACGCTCAACGCCATCGTCGGCGACGGCTATACCTATCCGGAACTGAAGCAGTTCGCCATCCAGGCGCGCGACATGCTGCTCGCCACGCCGGGCGTCGAAAAAGCGACGATCCTTGGCGATCAGGCCCAGAAGATCTTTATCGACGTGTCCTCCAAGGCGCTCGCAGAGCGCGGTCTGACCGTTACCGACGTGCAGAACGCGCTGTCCGGCCAGAATGCGGTGGATGCCGCCGGTACGGTCGAGACGCGTGACCGCTCGGTGCGCATTTCGGTTGAGGGCGGCATCAAGTCGTCGGCCGATATCCGCGAATTGCGCATCCGCTCCGGCGATCAGGTGTTCCGTCTCGGCGATATCGCCACGGTCAAGGACGGGCTCGAAGATCCGTTCCAGCGGAAATTCCGCTTCAACGGACAGGATGCCGTCGAGATCGGCGTCGTGATGGGACCCGGCCACAAGGTGACGGATGTCGGCAAGTCCGTCGAGGCGACCTATGCGCAGTTCGAAAAGACGCTTCCCGTCGGCGTTGAGGTGCATCAGATCTCCAACCAGCCGGAAGTCGTCACCGAGGCCGTCGGCGAATTCACCCAGGCGCTGATGGAGGCGCTGGTCATCGTGCTGATCGTCTCCCTGATCTCGATCGGCTGGCGCTCGGGCATCGTGATCGCCATCGCCATCCCGCTCGTGCTCTCGGCCACGCTTGCGATCATGTATTACATGGGCATCGAATTGCAGCGCATCTCGCTCGGCGCGCTGATCATCGCGCTCGGGCTTCTGGTCGACGATGCGATGATCGTCGTCGAGATGATGGAGCGCAAGCTGGAAGAGGGTCTGCCGCGGCTGGAGGCGGCAAGCTTTGCCTATTCCTCCACCGCTTTCCCGATGCTCACCGGCACGCTGATCACCACGGCCGGCTTCATTCCCGTCGGTTTCGCCGCTTCCACCGCCGGCGAATACGTGCGCTCGCTGTTTTTCGTCGTCGGCATCGCGCTTGTGACCTCGTGGTTCGTCGCGGTCTATTTCACGCCGTGGCTCGGCCACATGATCCTGAAACAGCGGGCGCATGTGGGAACCCACAAGGATGCCTATGATACGCGTTTCTATCGCCGCCTGCGCGCGACCGTCGGTTGGGCCGTGCGTCACCGGCTGATCGTCATCGCGATGACCTTCCTTGCCTTCGGCGGCAGCATCTATGCCTTCAAGTTCATTCCGCAGAGCTTCTTCCCGCAATCGTCGCGGCCGGAAATCCTCGTCGACATGTGGCTGCCGGAAGGTACCAGCGTCTATGAGGTGGAGCGACAGGCGAAGGCGCTCGAACAGAAGGTGATGACCGATCCGGACCAGTCCTTCGTCGCCACCTTCATCGGCGAGGGCGCGCCGCGCTTCTTCCTGCCGCTCGACCAGCAGCTGCGCAACCCGAACTATGCCCAGCTGCTCGTCATGTCGAAGGGGCTCGAAGAGCGCGAGCGGCTGATCGTCAAACTGCGCACCATCCTTGCCACAGACTTTCCGACGGTGCGCGGCAAGGTGGACCGGCTGTTCCTCGGCCCGCCCGTCGGCTGGGCGGTGCAGATGCGTGTCACCGGGCCGGACAAGGCGCAGGTACGCCGCATTGCCGACCAGGTGAAGCAGCGGTTCGAACAGCAGCCCGGTTATGGCGCGATCCACGATGACTGGATGGAGCCTGTGACCGCGATGAAGCTCGTCATCGATCAGGACCGCGCCCGCGCGCTCGGCATCACCTCGCAGCGGGTCCGCCAGATGCTGCAGGCGGCCGTCTCCGGGGCTGCACTGGGCGATTTCCGCGATGGCGAGGAAACCGTCTCGGTCGTGCTGCGCGAGCCGGATGCGACCCGCACCCTGCTCTCGGCGGTCAATTCGATCTCCATTCCGTCGGATCTCGGCGGCACTGTTCCTGCCTCGCAGGTGGCGCGTGTCGTGCCGGTGATGGAACAGGGGATCGAGTGGCGGCGCGACCGCCTGCCGACGATCACGGTCAAGGCGACGCTGCCCGACAGTATCGAGCCGACGCAGGCCTCGATCAACCTCTATAACAGCATGGCCGATCTGCGCGCCCAGCTGCCATCCGGCTATCACATCGATATCCAGGGCGGTGCGGAGGACTCTGCCGAAAGCCAGCAATCGATCGCCGCCAAGGCGCCGGTTATGCTGCTCGTCATGCTCGTGCTCCTGATGATCCAGCTTCGGCATTTCGGCAAGGCTATGCTGGTGCTGGCCACGGGTCCGCTCGGCATCATCGGTGCCGCCATGGCACTTCTGATCTCCGGCGCCCCCTTCGGCTTCGTCGCCATCCTCGGCGTGATCGCGCTGCTCGGCATCATCATCCGCAACTCGATCATCCTCGTCGACCAGATCGATCAGGATATCGCGGCGGGCATGCACCGGCAGGAGGCGATCGTCGGGGCCGCGGTTCGCCGCTTCCGGCCGATCATGCTCACCGCGCTCACCGCCGTGCTGGCGCTGATCCCGATCTCGCGGGGTCTGTTCTGGGGGCCGCTCGCCTATGCGATGATGGGCGGCATTCTGGTGGCAACCGTGCTGACCCTGCTCGTGCTGCCGGCAGCCTATGCTTTGTTCTTCGGTCGCGATCCGAAGGCAAAGGCCGGCGAAGGCGAAGCGGCCGAAAACCAGGGCGACCTGTTCGACGGGCACGAGGGGCTGAAGGTGGCGGCGGAGTAAGGCTTGAGGCGTGAGGGAGCGTTTCCGTCAGAGCGACAAAAACGTGGCTGCCGGTAGGGAAAAGCGTTCACCGAGCGCCTTTGCCTGACGAAGATTGATCTGTCGTTTCCCGCCCAAAATGGCGGAAACGACAGATTGCGCGCCGACTTCCGGCAGGTCGGACTGACCGAGACCATGTTCGTCCATCAGGTAGCGCAGGGAATCGGTTCCGGTCACGGCAGGCATGGGGCGATGCTTCTCGTCATAGGCCTCGACGAGATCTCCCATGTGCGATGCGAGAAGAGCCAGCGGATGATCCTCGTCCTCGCCGACTTCGGCGAGGATCTCATCGAGCTGTTCGACGAGCCGGTCATATTCCACTTCGTTTGTCGGCATGGCGAGAAGCGGGGCCACATGGGTCCAGTGTTCACTCACCAGTTTCACGAGTGCGCTCATCGTCTAGTCTTTCCACTTGCCCCTGTTATATTCCGCATGGTCCATGATCGCCTGAATATAGACTTTTCTGAACCGGTAATGCACGACGGCGATCAGCCTCAGCTTGTTGCCGCCGATATCGAAAACGTGAAATTTCCCAACCTTTCTGGTCGCATAGCAAATTGCTATGCGACGCCATCACCCCCGCCCCAGAAACGCATCCTTCTCCTTCTCCACGGCCGCGAAAATATAGTCGGCGACGGCGCGGAACCTTGGCACATGCGCCGTGTCCCGATGGCGGATCAGCCAGTAGTGGCGGGTGAGCTGGACGTCACCGCCCAGAACCAGCTCAAGATCGCTCTGCCGGTCGGCGATGAAATGGGGGAGGATGCAGAGGCCCTGGCCTTTCTTGGTCGCCGTCAATTGCGCAAAAATGCTCGAACTCTGGAAGCGCGGCTTGATGCCGGGATGCACGTCGCCGAGATAATCCAGGCCCGGTGCGAAAATCATGTCCTCGATATAGCCGATGAACGGGTGATCGAGGAGATCCTCGCGCTTCCTCAACGGTCTCGCGGAGGAAAGGTAATCTTTCGAACCGTAGATGCTGAGCCTGTAATCGGTGATCTTCTCGATCCGGTAGGGGCCGGCCTTGGGCGGGTCGAGCGATACGGCGATATCGGCCTCCTTGCGCGACAGCGACATGATCTGCTGGATCGTCACCAGTTCGAGCGACAGGTTCGGATGGCGCTCGGCAAAATCGCCGATCTGGTGGGCGAAGAAGAAATTGGCAAAGCCTTCCGGCGCGCTCAGGCGTATGACGCCGCGATGGGCCGTGGCGCCCTCGCTGACATCGGCCTGCAACCGGTCGGTCTCCTGCTCGATCCGCTCGGCCGTCTCGATGAAGCGCTGGCCCATCGCCGTCAGCACGTAGCCGCGCGGATTGCGTTCGAAGAGCTTGACCTTCAAGGCAAATTCCAGCCGGTCGATGCGGCGCGACACCGTGGCGTGGCTGGTGCGCAGGTGCCTTGCGGCCGTCGACAATTGCCCGGTGCGGGCGACCGCCAGAAAGTATTGCAGATCATCCCAGGTGAAATTCGGGTGCCCCGGATGAGGCGTCGTTCCCGTCATCGCTCCTCTCCTCCGTCCCTTGGTCAATCCATTGGCCAATCGGTGGGCCAATCGGTTGGTCAGTCAGTGCGTCCGTGCGCTGACCAGTCCGCTGTCCACGTCCCCGCCGAACCGCCGGCCCGGTCCTCCAGTCTCCCCGCCAGAGGGTGGCATCTGTTCAAAAATGCACAGATGCTGTCCGCAATTAACTAGGCGGCGGCGCTTGCGTCAACGGGTGTTTTCCTCAACCATACAGCCACGGCGTGTCGCTTTGAGGAGGGCGACCCGCCATTTTTGAACAGAGTGACAGGACTTTTACGGAGGCGGCTTTCGTCTCCAATCCATTTTCCGCTTTGCACATTCTCTGGGAGGAGAACTCATGCGCAAGACCATTCTGGCGTCGCTGGCGTTTTCGCTGGCGGCCGCGACGGCTTTGGTGCCGAGCATTTCCGCCGCGCAGACCGCTGACAAACTTTCCGACGGCAAGGTCAAGATCGGCATCTTGAACGACCAGTCCGGCGTCTATGCGGATTTCGGCGGCAAATCGTCGGTCGAGGCGGCCAAGATGGCGATCGAGGATTTTGGCGGCAAGGTGCTCGGCGCACCGATCGAGATCGTCGATGCCGATCACCAGAACAAGCCCGACATCGCCTCCAATATCGCCCGCCAGTGGTATGACACGCAGCAGGTGGATGCGATCATGGATCTCACCACGTCCTCGGTCGGTCTCGCCGTGCAGGCCTTGTCGAAGGACAAGAAGAAGATCACCATCAATACCGGTGCCGCCACGACCGATCTCACCGGCAAGGCCTGCACCCCCTATGGTTTCCACTGGGCCTATGACACGCATGCGCTTGCCGTCGGCACCGGCGGCGCGATGGTCAAGCAGGGCGGCGACAGCTGGTTCTTCCTGACGGCAGACTATGCCTTCGGTTATTCGCTGGAGCAGCAGACCGGCGATTACGTCAAAGCCAATGGCGGCAAGGTGCTCGGCTCCGTGCGCCATCCTTTGTCGACGCAGGATTTCTCGTCCTTCCTGCTTCAGGCGCAATCTTCCGGCGCCAAGGTGATCGGGCTTGCCAATGCCGGCCTCGACACGGCAAACGCCATCAAGCAGGCCGCCGAATTCGGCATTACCCAGGGCGGCCAGCATCTGGCGGCGCTGCTCTTCACGCTTGCCGAAGTGAATGGTCTCGGCCTTGAAGCGGCGCAGGGGCTGACGCTCACCGAGGGCTATTACTGGAACCTCGACGACAAGAGCCGCGAGTTTGCCAAGAAATTCTTCGCCCGCACCAAGAAAATGCCAAACATGATCCATGCCGGCACCTATTCGGCGGTGACGCAATATCTGAAGGCGGTGCAGAAGGCCGGCACCGACGAGCCGGATGCGGTGGCGAAAGAACTGCATTCCATGCCGGTCGACGACTTTTTCGCCCGCGGCGGGACCGTCGGGCCGAACGGCCGGATGATCCACGACATGTATCTTCTGCAGGTGAAGAAGCCCTCGGAAAGCAAGGAACCGTGGGACTATTATAACGTGCTTGCCACCATTCCCGGCAAGGAGGCCTATATCGATCCGGCCAAGAGCGGCTGCGATCTGGTGAAGTGACGCCGATGGCTGTCGCTCAGCAAAACCTCGTCGAAGAGCCGCGGGTGGTGTTGTCCGCCCGCGGCCTGACGAAACATTTCGGCGCCTTTGCCGCGGTCAAAAACGTCGATCTCGACGTGCATCACGCCCGCGTCCATGCGCTGATCGGACCGAATGGCGCGGGCAAGACGACCGTGTTCAATCTCCTGACCAAATTCCACCAGCCGACGGCGGGCGAAATCACCCTGCTCGGCAACGATATCACCAAAACCGCGCCGGACCGGGTGGCGCGGATGGGGCTGGTGCGGTCGTTCCAGATCTCGGCGGTGTTTCCCTATCTCTCGGTCATCGACAATGTACGGGTGGCGCTGCAACGGCCGAACCGCTTGTCGACGCAGTTCTGGCTGCCGATGTCGTCGCTCGACCGGTTGAACGCGCGGGCCGACGAACTGATCTCGTCGGTCGGTTTGACGCGCGAACGCAATGCGCTCGCCGCCGATCTTTCCTATGGCCGCAAGCGCGTGCTGGAGATCGCAACGACGCTGGCGCTCGATCCGAAGGTTCTGCTTCTCGATGAGCCGATGGCCGGCATGGGGCAGGAGGATATCGGCACCGTGTCGTCGATCATCCGCGAGGTGGCAAAGACCCGCGCGGTGTTGATGGTCGAGCATAATCTGAAGGTTGTCGCCGATATCTGCCATCACGTCACGGTGCTTCAGCGGGGCGAGATCCTGGCCGAGGGCGACTATCAGACCGTGTCGCAGGACGAGCGGGTGCGGCTCGCCTATATGGGGTCGGAGGAGGCGTGATGGGTGAGGCTCTGCTTTCGGTTTCCAAGCTCAATGCCTGGTATGGCGAAAGCCATGTCCTGCACGGCGTCGACATGACGATCGGCGAGGGCGAGATGATCACCATCCTCGGCCGCAACGGCGTCGGCAAGACGACGACGCTCAGAACCATCGTCGGCATCATCCGCGAGCGACGGGGCGAGATCCGCTTCGGCGGTCGCGACATGCTCTCGGTGCCGCTGCATCGCACGGCGCATCAGGGGATCGGCTTCGTGCCGGAGGAGCGCGGTATTTTTTCGACGCTCTCGGTGGAGGAAAACCTGATGCTGCCGCCGGTCGTCTCCAAGGGCGGCATGCCGCTCGACGAGATTTTCGAGCTTTTTCCCAATCTCTACGAGCGTCGCGCCAGCCCCGGCACGAAGCTCTCGGGCGGCGAACAGCAAATGCTCGCCATCGCCCGCATCCTGCGCACCGGCATTCGGCTCCTCATCCTCGACGAGCCGACGGAGGGACTGGCGCCGGTCATCGTGCAGCGGATCGGCGAGGTTCTGAAAAAGCTGAAGGAGCGGGGAATGACGATCCTGCTCGTCGAGCAGAATTTTCGCTTCGCCAGCCGCATCGCCGACCGCTTCTACCTGATGGATCACGGCCAGATGGTCGCCGACTTCCCGGTCCGCGAACTGCCGGAGCGGATGGGCATGCTCAACAAGGTTCTGGGGGTATGAGGATGGCGGAGATTTTTGAACGGAAGACCGCCGGTGGTCCGGCCAGCCATATCGAGCCCCCTTATCTGGGACGGTCGTTTTCCGGCCTGTCGGGCGTCTCTCCCTCATGCGGGGAGACTATGAGCCGCGCCCGTCTGCCGCAGTGGAGCCTCGCCGGGGCAGACTCGTCAAGCCCTTCCCCGGATCGGGAGAGCGCGGGTCGGACGCATTTGGCCGGATGGCGTTTGGTCGGATGGCGCTTGGCTGAATGGCATCTGGCGGGGGAGAGTGTGGGAAGGGCGTCGTCTCGCGCGGATCGCACGGTGAGCGCCGGCACGACCGGGAGGAGCCGCTGATGATGACGATCTTCGGCATTCCGCTTCAGGCGTTTCTGGGCCAGTTGCTGATCGGCCTGATCAATGGTTCCTTCTATGCGCTGTTGAGCCTCGGGCTTGCCGTCATCTTCGGCCTGCTTCGGGTCATCAACTTCGCCCATGGCGCGCAGTATATGCTCGGCGCCTTCGTGGCGCTGCTTCTCCTGCAGAATTTCGGCATCAACTACTGGTTCGCGCTGATCCTCGTTCCTTTGATTGTCGGGATTTTCGGGGTGATCATCGAGCGGCTGATGCTGTCGCGGCTCTATTCGCTCGATCCGCTCTATGGCCTGCTCTTCACCTTCGGGCTGGCGCTGACGATCGAGGGGACATTCCGCTATCTCTACGGCGCCTCCGGCCAGCCCTATGCGCCGCCGCCGCAACTGACCGGCGCCACCAATCTCGGCTTCATGTTCCTGCCCATCTATCGAGGGTGGGTCGTGGTGCTGTCGCTCGTCGCCTGTATCGGCACATGGCTTCTGATCGAGAAGACTAAGCTCGGGGCCTATCTTCGGGCCGCAACCGAGAACGCCACGCTGGTTCAGGCTTTTGGCGTGAATGTGCCGGTGCTTCTGACGCTGACCTATGGGCTCGGGGCGGCACTTGCGGCCTTTGCCGGGGTGCTGGCGGCGCCCGTCTATCAGGTGTCGCCGCTGATGGGGTCGAATATCATCATCGTCGTGTTTGCGGTGGTCGTCGTCGGCGGCATGGGCTCCATCATGGGGGCGATCGTCACCGGCTACATGCTCGGCATCGCCGAGGGGCTGACCAAGGTGTTTTATCCCGAAGCGTCCAATATCGTCATCTTCGTCATCATGGCGATCGTGCTTCTGGTGCGCCCGGCAGGCCTGTTCGGGAAGGATGCGTGAGATGAGCGAGGTCATTCCCGTGAACGACAAGCAAATGAGTGCCGAGCGCGATACTGCAACGACCCCCGTGCGGCCGGAACGATCGGCCGCCGCCAGCCGCACTTATGCGATCTTCCTCGCCATCGGTCTCGTCATCCTCATCGTCGCGCCGATGTTTCTCTATCCGATCTTCCTGATGAAGCTTCTATGCTTCGCGCTGTTTGCCTGTGCCTTCAATCTCCTCCTCGGCTATACGGGGCTTTTATCCTTCGGCCATGCGGCGTTTTTCGGCGGCGCTGCCTATTTCACCGCGCATGCGGTGAAGGAATGGGGTTTTCCGCCGGAACTCGGGCTTCTCGTCGGGGCGGCAGGGGCAGCCCTGCTCGGGCTGATCATGGGCTTTTTCGCGATCCGAAGGCAGGGCATCTATTTCGCGATGATCACGCTGGCGCTGTCGCAGATGTTCTTCTTCTTCTGCCTTCAGGCGCGCTTCACCCATGGCGAGGACGGCATACAGTCGGTGCCGCGCGGGCATCTGTTCGGCGTCATCGATCTCAACGACACGTCCTCCATGTATTATTTCGTGCTCGCCGTGTTTCTGATCGGGCTTGTCATCATCTGGCGCTTCATCAACTCGCCCTTCGGGATGATCCTGAAATCCATCCGCGAAAACGAGCAACGCGCCATTTCGCTCGGCTATTCGGTGGCCCGCTACAAGCTCGGCGCCTTCGTCATGTCGGCGGCGCTGGCGGGGCTGGCGGGCGGGTTGAAGGCGCTGGTCTTCCAGTTCGCGACGCTGACCGACGTCGCCTGGCAGATGTCCGGCGAGGTGATCCTGATGTCGCTTCTGGGCGGTATCGGCACGCTGATCGGGCCGATCTTCGGGGCGGGTCTCGTGGTGGCCTTGCAGAACTATCTGGCGACGTCGGAATTTCCGGTGACGATCATCACCGGCATCGTCTTCATGGTCTGCGTGCTGGTCTTCCGTCGCGGCATTGTCGGCGAGTTCTATGCCTCGAAAATCGGGCGCAAACTCGGCTTCGAGCATCGGCGGTAAGCGCAACAAAACCCCACCCGCTGGCCAGCCATCTCCCCGTCGCGCGGGAGATGGACGGGAGGCGGCTGGACTGAAAGCGACATAGATCCATGACCACTTACGACTATATCATCGTCGGGGCAGGCAGCGCCGGATGCGTTCTTGCCAATCGTCTCTCGGCCGATCCGGCGAACCGGGTCCTGCTGCTCGAGGCCGGCGGAAACGACAATTATCACTGGGTGCATATCCCGGTCGGCTATCTCTACTGCATCAACAATCCGCGCACCGACTGGTGCTTTACGACGGAGAAGGAGGAGGGGCTGAACGGCCGGTCGCTCTCCTATCCGCGCGGCAAGCTGCTCGGCGGATGCTCGTCGATCAACGGCATGATCTATATGCGCGGCCAGGCGCGCGACTATGATCTGTGGCGGCAGATGGGCTGCACCGGCTGGGGCTGGGATGACGTGCTGCCGCTCTTTCGCAAATCGGAGGATCATTATCGCGGCGGCGACGACCAGCATGGCGAAGGCGGCGAGTGGCGGGTGGAGAAGGCCCGCGTACGGTGGGCGGTGCTCGATGCGTTCCAGTCGGCGGCAGAAGAGGCCGGCATCCGCAAAATCGACGATTTCAACCGCGGCGACAACGAGGGGTCGAGCTATTTCGACGTCAACCAGCGCTCCGGCATCCGCTGGAACACGGCCAAGGCGTTTTTGCGCCCGGCGATGAAACGGGCCAATCTCGCTGTGATGACCAAAGCGCAGGTGAAGCGGCTGATCATCGAAAACGGCACGGTCTCGGGCGTCGAATTCGTGCGCGACGGGGTCATGGACAAGGCGTTCGCGCGGCGGGAGACCATTCTGTCGGCAGGCGCCATCGGCACGCCGCAGGTGCTGGAGCTTTCCGGCATCGGCCGCGGCGAGGTTTTGCAATCGGCCGGCATTCCGGTCGTGAAAGAGGTGCGCGGCGTGGGCGAAAACCTGCAGGATCATCTGCAATTGCGCATGGTCTACAAGGTAACGGGCGTGCCGACCTTGAACGAGAAGGCATCGAGCCTGATCGGCAAGGCGTCGATCGGGCTCGAATACGCGCTGAAACGCTCCGGCCCGATGTCGATGGCGCCGAGCCAGCTCGGCATTTTTACCCGTTCCGGCCCCAATAAAGAAACGGCGGATCTCGAATATCACGTCCAGCCGGTGTCGCTCGACAAGTTCGGCGATCCCGTCCATGCCTTCCCGGCAATGACGGCGAGCGTGTGCAATCTGCGGCCCGAAAGCCGGGGTTCCGTCCATGTGAAAGGCCCGGATTTTGCCGCTGCACCGGCGATCCGGCCGAATTATCTGTCGACGGCGGGGGATCGCGACGTGGCTGTGAGATCCATCCGGTTGACGCGCGAGATCGTCCGGCAGCCCGCCTTTTCCCGCTATCATCCGCAGGAATACAGACCGGGCTCCGCCTACGAGACGGATGCGGATCTGGAAGCGGCAGCCGGCGAGATCGGCACGACGATCTTTCACCCGGTGGGCACGGCGCGGATGGGCAGCGATCCCGACAGCGTCGTCGATATCAGGTTGAAAATGCGGGGACTGCAAAAATTGCGCATCGCCGACGCCTCGATCATGCCCAATATAACCTCGGGCAACACCAATTCGCCGACGATCATGATTGCCGAAAAGGCAGCCGAGATGATCCTTTCGGATAACCGGTGACGGCAAGGCGACAGAGCGGAGTGCGGGCAATGGTTGAGAGCGTGGGACAGGTGGGACAGGTGGGGCAAGGAGCGGGAGAGGTGATCTTCGAGCGGCTCGGCTCGGCGGCGATCATCCGCCTCAACCGGCCAAAGGCGCTGAACAGCCTGACGCTCGACATGGTGCGCGCCATCCGGCCGGCCATGGCGGATTATGCGAGCGACCCTTCGGTCACGTCGGTCGTGATAACAGGCGAGGGCGAGCGCGGGTTTTGCGCCGGCGGCGATATCAGGGCGATCCATGACCTCGGCAAACGAGGGGAGGGTGAGGCCGCCGCGCAGTTCTGGCGCGAGGAATTTCCGCTGAACTATACGATCTCGCATTATCCGAAACCCTATGTGGCGCTGATGGACGGCATCGTCATGGGCGGCGGGGTCGGTATTTCCGCCCATGGGCGGCACCGGGTCGTCACCGAGCGCACAAGGCTTGCCATGCCGGAAACCGGCATCGGCTATGTGCCCGATGTCGGCGTGACATGGCTTTTAGGCCGGGCGCCGGGCGAGACCGGCACATGGATGGCGCTGACCGGGCTCGAACTCGATGCGGCGGATGCCATCCATGCCGGCTTTGCCGATCATTGCGTGCCTTGCGGGCGACTTGCCGATCTGGTTGCCGCCCTTGCAGACCTTCCGGTCGGGCTTGCCGGGGATGAAGCGCATGCGGCGGTGGAGGGCGCGATCTCGCGGTTCTCGGTTTCGGCCGGTGACAGCCGGCTGGCAGGCGAGCGGGACCTCATCGACCGAGTGTTTGCCGGGAATGGAGGGGGCTGGCAGGCACGGACCCGGCATGTAGGGGCCGGAGTTGGAGGGGCCGGGCATGTAGAAAACGGGCCCGGAGCGAACGGGAATGGCGCAAACGGGAATATCGGGGCCGGGGATGTCGGGGCCGGGGATGGCAGCGATACGGTCGAACATATCCTCTTTATGCTCGATGGCGAGGCGGGCGAGTTTGCCAAGATGACGCGCGAGACGATCCGCCGCCGTTCGCCGACCAGTCTCAAGCTCGCCTTGAAAATGGTGCGGATGGCACGCGTCAGTTCCGGTCTCGTCGAGTGCCTGGAGCGGGAATTTACCGTCGGCCGGCACATCCTGCGGCACGGCGATTTCTACGAGGGGGTGCGGGCGGCGATCGTCGACAAGGATCGCAATCCGAAATGGTCGCCGCCGACCCTCGCCGATATCCGCGACGCGGATCTGGACCGCTATTTCGCCGGTGGGCACGAGGTTCTGTTTCCCGATCACCGGCTTTAATCATCGATTTCTGGGAGGATATCATGGCACGGATCGCTTTCATCGGGCTCGGAAACATGGGCGGGCCGATGGCCGCCAATCTGGTCAAGGCCGGGCATCACGTCTGCGGCTTCGATCTATCGGTGGCATCCGTCGCGGCGGCCGAAGACGGCGGCGTGACGGCGGCACGCACGCTTGCCGATGCGGTCAATGGCGGCGAGGGGATGCATGGAGGGCATCCGGGCGGTCATGGAGGAGGACGGGCCGATTGCGTCATCACCATGCTGCCGAAGGGCGAGCATGTGCTGTCCGTCTGGCATGCGCTGGCAGCCCTTCTTTCCGAAGGCGCTTCGGAGGACATGCTTTTGATCGATTGCTCGACGATCGATGTGCAGAGCGCCCGCGAGGCGCATGGGCTTGCCGATGCGATGGGCTGCCTGTCGCTCGATGCGCCGGTTTCGGGGGGAACGGTCGGGGCATCCGCCGGCACGCTCACCTTCATGGCCGGTGGATCGTCAGCCGCGTTCGACAAGGGCGAGCCGATCCTGGCGGCGATGGGCAAGCGGATCGTCCATTGCGGTGAGGCGGGCGCCGGGCAGGCGGCGAAGATCTGCAACAACATGATCCTCGGCATTTCGATGATCGGCGTGGCGGAGGCCTTTGCGCTCGGCGAAAAGCTCGGGCTTAGCCATCAGGCACTGTTCGACGTCGCCTCCACCTCGTCGGGCCAGTGCTGGGCGCTCACCACCAATTGCCCGGTGCCCGGCCCGGTGCCGACCTCGCCCGCCAATCGCGATTACAGGCCGGGCTTTGCCGCAAGCCTGATGCTGAAGGACCTCAATCTGTCGCAGGAGGCGGCCGGCCAGTCGGGCGCGGCAACGCCGCTCGGCAGGCATGCCAGCGAGCTATATGCGGCGTTCGAAAAGGCCGGCCATGGGGCAGAGGATTTTTCGGCGATCATCAATCTGCTGCGCGAGCGTGCCGGGTGAGCGCGCGCGAATGCGCGCCGCGATTTTTCAGGCTCGCCCGAGGCGTTTCCGCTCGCCGGGTTGACGCAGGTCTTTGCCCGGAACCGGAGACCACGCCTGGGAGACATGCTCGCGGCCTTCGATCTGGAAACGGCTTTATCCACACCGGCGGTTCCGGCATGGTTGGGACATGGGGCAGGCAGGTCATGCGGGGTATGCGGTAGATTATTCATCTGCCTGCCCCGGCCGTTTTCTTCCGGTCTCCTGCGGGACGTGCCAGTTCCCGTTCTCGACCATCATCCACGACCATCACCGGAAACCGGGTCCCTTTGTCGAAGGGCGAACCAGAGAGGACGGCCGGCTCGCGAACCCGGTTTCCCATCCGATGACGCGATGATTGTCAGGCAGGTTTCAGCGAGGGGGATGACGCGAGCGGCAATTATTTTATATCCGGTTGAAATGGTGCGGGTATTTTTGGCGCTGCCGTGTTCGTGCCTGGCGTCAATCCATTCCGTAGGCCGCACGGGCCATCCGGCACGCCTCATCGCCCGGTGAACATTCTCGGCAGACGTCGGGCCTCACGTCATAGATCATGCAGGCGGTTTTCTCGCCGACACGACCCGACAGCGCCGAACACTGCTCGCCGACGCAGCGCATGCCGCGCAGATCGTCGGCGACGAAGCGGGCGGGGATCAGATCCAGCGCCTCGTCGGTCTCCATCGTGAACCGCGGCCATTCGGACGAGTAGGAACAGCAGGCGCCGCAGGTCTGGCAATCGAAATCGGCGAAAGCGTCGGTGTCGTCTTCGAAGGATGCCGGTTCATGCGGATTGGCATGCCGTTCGAGGCCGCGATCCGGCCCGGTCCGGTTCGAAGCGGCGGCTGTCCTGTGGGGGTCAAAAACCATCTGTCGTCCGCCTCGTTTCCATCGCCTGATTTCAAAGATTATACCATGGCGGTCAAGGATATGATCTTTTCGGCATGAAAAAGGCGCGGGGCCGGGCCCCGCGCCGTAATTCCGATCCCTCGGAAAAACCTCAGTTCATCTGGCTGACGAAACGGGTTTCCAGATAGGCTTCGACAGCTTCCGAGCCACCTTCCGTGCCGTAGCCCGAATCCTTGATGCCGCCGAACGGGACTTCCGGCAGGGCCAGACCGTTGTGGTTGATCGTCAGCATGCCGGCTTCGACTTCACGGCCGAGCGCATGCGCCGTCTTTACCGAGCCGGTGAAGGCGTAGGATGCGAGACCGAAGGGCAGGCGGTTGGCTTCTGCGATGGCGTCCTCGAAGGTCGAGAAACGGTTGACGATGGCGATCGGGCCAAAGGGCTCGTCGTTCATCATCTTGGCCGTGGTCGGAACGTCGGCGATCACGGTCGGCTCGAAGAAGTTGCCCTTGTTGCCGATGCGCTTGCCGCCGGTCTTGATCGTCGCGCCGGCGGAGACGGCATCGTGGATCATGTCTTCCATGACCGGGATGCGGCGCTCGTTGGCGAGCGGGCCCATGATGACGCCGTCCTCAAGGCCGTTGCCGACCTTGATGGCTTCGGCCGCCTTGACGAAGCCTGCCATGAACTTGTCGGCAATCCCGTCCTGAATGAGGAAGCGGGTCGGGGCAACGCAGACCTGGCCGGCATTGCGGAATTTCGACATCGCGGTGATTTCGATCGCCTTTTCGAGATCGGCGTCGTCGAAGATCATCACCGGAGCATGGCCGCCGAGTTCCATCGTGGCGCGCTTCATGTATTTGCCGGCGAGTGCGGCCAGATGCTTGCCGACCGGCGTGGAGCCGGTGAACGAGATCTTGCGGATGACGGGGCTTGCCGTCAGGTATTCGGAAATTTCGGCAGGAACGCCGAAGACGAGACCGATGACGCCCGCCGGTACGCCGGCATCGGCAAAGGCGCGGATGAGCTCGGCAGGCGAGGCCGGGGTTTCTTCCGGCGCCTTGACGATGAAGGAGCAACCGGTGGCGAGCGCTGCGGACAGTTTGCGGACGATCTGGTTGATCGGGAAGTTCCACGGCGTGAAGGCGGCAACCGGGCCAACCGGGAACTTGACCGCCATCTGCTGTACGCCGCCGAAGCGGGCCGGGATGATCTGGCCATAGGTGCGGCGGGCTTCTTCGGCAAACCAGTCGATCGTGTCGGCGGCGCCCATGATCTCCATCTTGGACTGGGCGAGCGGCTTACCCTGTTCGCGGGTCATCATATAAGCGATCGCATCCGCGCGCGAGCGCAGGTTGTCCGCAGCCTTGCGCATGATTTTCGAACGGTCGAAGGCAGAGGTGTCGCGCCAGATCTTGAAGCCCTTGTCGGCAGCTTCCAGCGCCAGATCAAGGTCGGCCTTGCGGGCATGCGCAATCTTGCCGATGACTTCCTCGGTTGCCGGGTCGGAAACCGCAATAGTCTCGCCGGCAAGGGCATCGCGCCATTCGCCGTTGATGAAAAGCTTGACGTCGGGATAGGTTTGCATGGTGTCCACTTTCGTTCTCGGGGCGTTCTCGGGGGCGTTCTCGCGGGGCGGTTTCGAAGTGTCGCTGCGGGGCGAAGACCGGCCGCAGGCATGAATCTGCGGTAGTTGAGGTAAGGTATCCGGGCGCGACAATCAACGCCGTGCGGCGAATAAACTCATATTATCTCTCAAAAGTATGACTTTTCACAGGGGGCTGTTCAGAGATAGGGCGGGGTACAGGCGCTGACGACCTCGCAGCGCTCGCAACCGATATTGCGATAGCGATGCGGCAGGCGGCTGTCGAAGAGATAGGCGTCGCCGCGTTTCAATATACGGGTCTGGGCGCCGACCGTCAGTTCCAGTTCGCCCGAGACGACGACGCCACCTTCTTCGGCCGCGTGGGAGAGCATGGTCTGGCCGGTATCGGCGCCGGGCTCGTAGAATTCGTGCATGATCTGCACGCTGCGGGCCTTGGCGTCGCCCACCTGCATCAGCTTCAGAAGGCCGGTCGAGAGCGGCGTCAGCTCGTCGGCGCGGTAGAAGATCTGATCCACCGGCGGCAGGGTCAGCGCGAAGAAATCCGTGAGCGGGTAGCTGATCGCCTCGAGGATTTTCTTCAGCGAGGCGATCGAGGGGCTCACCTTGTTCTTCTCGATCAGCGAGACCAGCGAATGGGTCACGCCCGCCCTGACGGCAAGCGCCCGCTGCGACAGGCCGTGCTGGCGGCGCACCAGCTTCAGGCGCTCACCGACATCGAAGCCGCCGTCGGTCTCGCAGCTGGCCGGGGCGTCGGTGGGGCCAACGGTCGGGGGAACGGTGGGGCGATGGGTATCGCCATGGGTCGCGCCATGGGTCGCGTCGGTCGCGGTTTCGGCCGCGTTCTGCGTTTCCATGGCGTGCATCGCTCGAAGCGTCCCTGTTGCATTCCGGCCCGCTTGCGCGGCGCGATACTGATACACCGATCGCGGAAAATTCTCCAATGACGAAAAGCGGCGCGGGCCGGGCCCTGCCAGGCCCGATTTCGCGGGAGCTTTGCAGGCAATCGTCAGAAGAAGGCCTGAATGCCGGTCTGTGCCCGGCCGAGGATCAGCGCATGGACGTCGTGCGTGCCCTCGTAGGTGTTGACGGTCTCGAGGTTCTGGGCGTGGCGCATGACATGGAATTCGATCTGGATCCCGTTGCCGCCATGCATGTCGCGGGCCTGGCGGGCGATATCGAGCGCCTTGCCGCAATTGTTGCGCTTGACGATGGAGATCATTTCCGGCGCCATCCGGTGCTGGTCCATCAGCTGGCCGACGCGCAGCGAAGCCTGAAGGCCGAGCGCGATATCCGTCTGCATGTCGGCGAGTTTCTTCTGGTAGAGCTGGGTGCCGGCGAGCGGCTTGCCGAACTGCTTTCGGTCGAGGCCATATTGCCGGGCGCGGAACCAGCAGTCTTCGGCAGCCCCCATCACGCCCCAGGAAATGCCGTAGCGGGCGCGGTTCAGACAGCCGAACGGACCCTTCAGGCCTGAGACGCCCGGCAGCATGGCGCCTTCCTTCACTTCCACGCCATCCATGACGATCTCGCCGGTGATCGAGGCGCGCAGCGACAGTTTTCCGCCGATCTTCGGCGCCGAGAGACCCTTCATGCCCTTTTCCAGCACAAAGCCGCGGATCTCGTTGTTATGAGCCTCGGATTTTGCCCAGACGACGAAGACGTCGGCGATCGGGGCGTTGGAGATCCACATTTTTGAGCCGCGCAGACGGTAGCCGCCCTCGATCTTTTCGGCGCGCGTCTTCATGCCGCCCGGATCGGAGCCGGCATCCGGCTCGGTCAGGCCGAAACAGCCGATCAGATCGCCGGAGACGAGGCCGGGAAGATATTTCTGTTTCTGTTCGTCGGAGCCATAGGCGAAGATCGGGTAGATGACGAGCGAGGACTGCACGCTCATCATCGAGCGGTAGCCGCTGTCGATACGCTCGATCTCGCGGGCGACGAGGCCATAGGCGACATAGGAGGCGTTGGCCGCGCCATATTCTTCCGGCAGGGTGACGCCGAGAAGGCCGGTCTTGCCCATCAGCTTGAACAGGCCGGTCTCCGTCGTCTCGTCGAGATAGGCTTCCTGCACGCGCGGCAGAAGCTCGGCCTTGGCGAAAGACGCCGCCGCATCGCGGATCATCCGCTCCTCATCGGTCAGCTGGTCTTCCAGAAGGAAGGGGTCGTTCCAAACAAAGGCTGCGCGTGCGCTCATCATCGTCTCCCGAGGGGCTTTCAAGGGTCGGTCTTGTCGCCTCATTATTGTCTTGCGCCAGAATGTCGCAAGCGGCGTTTACTCAAGAAGCCATGAGCGTTAGGAATAGTGCCATGGTCATCGTCAGCCGCAAGCTTCTGCCGTCAACCGCAGCCCTCGCCGCCTTCGATTCCGTCGCGCGGCTCAAAAGCTTTTCTGCGGCGGCCGACGAGCTTTCCCTGACGCAAGGGGCAATCAGCCGGCAGGTTTCAGGCCTCGAAGAGCAGCTCGGCGTGCTTCTCTTCGAGCGCACCAGCCGCGGCGTGGAGCTGACTTCCGTCGGCGTCGACTATGCGCGGGCGATCGGCGAAGCGCTTGGCCAGATCCGTTCCGCCTCGCTCGATGCCATGACGAAACGACATAGCCACACGCTGAACCTTGCCATTTTGCCGACCTTCGGCACGCGCTGGCTGATGCCGCGCATTCCGCAATTCGTCGCCCGACACCCGGATATCACGCTCAACTTCGCCACCCGCATCGGCGTGTTCGATTTTTCCCGCGAGGGGATCGATATGGCCATCCATATCGGAAAACCGGACTGGCCGGGGGCCGACTGCACGTTCCTGATGGAGGAAATGGTGGCGCCGGTCTCGTCGCCCGCCTTTCTCGCCAGCCATCCGATCGGTCACGGCGAGGATCTGTTGAAACTGCCGCTCCTGCATCTGGCGTCGCGGCCGGGCGCGTGGGGGCATTGGTTCGACAGTCTCGGCATTTCGGGCCAGCCTGCGCCCGGCATGCGCTTCGAGCAGTTCGGCAATGTGGCGCAGGCTGTCATGGCCGGGCTCGGCGTGGCGCTGATGCCGCTCTTTCTCATCGATACCGAACTGAAGACCGGCCAGATCGTCGAGGCTTTCCCGCATCAGGTGAAGAGCCCCAGCGCCTATTATGCCGTGTCGCCGGCAAGCCGGGCGGATTTTCGCCCCGTCGCGCTGTTCCGGTCGTGGCTGATCGAGGAAGTCGGCCGATACCGCGAAGAGGTCGTCGGCTGGTAGGGGCCACGGTTTCCGCTCTTTAATGGGGCCGTTTTCGAAGGGCCATATGCTTTACTCAACCTGTCGCAAAATAACGATTTTCCGTCGTTCTCCACATGTCTGAGGCGGGTGCTGCGGCGCGTCCATCAAACATGGACTCGACAATCGTCAGCAAGGCAACTAAGGTGATTAAACGATTAATCACCCTCTCACCCCACCCCTCAACCATGGCGCTCGCATGGCGAACACCCGCTCAGCCACGAACATGACCGCGATTGCGGATGCGCTCGGCGTGTCGGCGGCGACCGTGTCGAACGCGCTGTCGGGCAAGGGGCGGGTGTCGCCCGAACTGGCGGAAAAGATCCGCGCCAAGGCCGAGGAGATGGGCTATGTGCCAAGTCAGACGGCGCGGGCGCTGCGCACCGGCCGTTCCGGCGTTTTCGGCCTCGTGCTTCCCGATATCGCCAACCCGCTTTTCCCGCGCATAGCACAGGCTATCGAGCATGCGGCGGCAACGGCCGGCTATGGCGTGCTGATCGCCGACAGTCGCGGTGACAGTGCCGCGCAGACGTTAGCCATCCAGCGGCTTTTGGAGCGCGATGTCGACGGCATCGTCATCGTGCCGCGTTTCGGCACGCGGATCACCGATCTCGGCTGTCCCGTCTCCGTCATCGACAGCCCTTCGACGCCCGGCAATACCGTCTCTGCCGATCATTGGCAGGGCGGCCAGCTGATTGCCGACCATCTCCTGTCGCTCGGCCATCGGCATTTCGCCTTCGTCGGCCACACGCCGCTTTCCAACGTGCAGGGCGACCGTATCGGCGGCATGAAATCGCGGCTGCCGAAGGATGCCCGTTTCGAGACGATGTGGATCGACAGGATCGAGGCCGAACGCGGCCGCGGCTGTCCGCTCGGCGTGAAGGATCTGGTGGCGCGCGGCATTACCGCCTTTGCCGCGACCAACGATCTTCATGCGCTGAGGGTGCTCACCGAATTGCAGCAGGCGGGCGTCAAGGTGCCGGAGGATGTCAGCGTCACCGGTTTCGACGATCTCGTCTGGTCCTCGGTCGTGACGCCGGGACTGACGACGGTGAAGCAGGACATGGCGGCGATCGCCGATATTGCCGTCGGGGCGCTGATCGACGTGATCGAGGCCGGGCCGCAGGATGCGCCTGTGGCTGAAAATGCCAGCGGCACTGCGCCAAAACGGGCCGTTGCCGTCGGCCGGGCCGACCGGGTCGCCATGAGCCTTGTGGAGCGCCAGACGACCGGGCCAGCTGCCGGTCCCGCTGGCGGGCCCGCTCGGGCGCAAGCCAACAATTTCCCCGGCGACGATGCCGGGGCGCATTCCACTTCTTCTCTCACCCAGCCTTTGCGAAGGAATGAACCATGAAGACCGTGATGATGGCTTCGGCCGCACTGCTTTTCGCCGGCGTGTCGGGCGCCGGGCTTGCCCATGCCGACGACAAGACCCTGACGATCTCGACCTATTCGATCTCGCAGGACGACTTCAAGACCATCGTCTACGAACCCTTCGAGAAGATCTGCGGCTGCAAGATCGTCGTGGAAACCGGCAACAGCGTCCAGCGCCTCGCCAAGATGGAAGAGAACAAGGATCACCCGGTCGTCGACATGGCCGTGGTCTCGATGGCCGATGCGCTGAACGCCTCGCGCAAGGGGCTTCTCGACAAGATCGACACGTCGAAGCTTTCCAACTTCAACAAGCTCTACGACATCGCCAAGGACCCCAACCATGACGGCATGAGCGTCGGCTACACGTTCTACTCGACCTCGATCGTCTACCGTTCGGACAAGATGAAGATCGACAGCTGGGCCGACCTCCTGAAGCCGGAATATGCAAGCCATATCGCCTGGCCGAACGTCTCGACCACCGGCGGCCCGCCGTCGCTCTACATGCTCGGCCTGGCGCTCGGCAAGGATGCGCCGGATCTGGCCGCGCCGATCGCCGCGATCGGGGAGAAGAAGGACGATATCGTCACCTTCTACGAGACCTCCTCGCAGCTCGTGCAGCTGATGAAGCAGGAAGAGATCTGGGCCGCACCGACAGGCCGCTTCGCCTGGGCGCCCTTCACCAAGCTCGGCATGCCGATCGCCTGGGCCACGCCGAAGGAAGGCCAGACCGGCGGCATGAACGTGATGATCCTCACCAAGGGTTCGAAGAACCAGGCGCTTGCCATGCAGTTCATGGATTTCTGGCTCTCCACCGAGGTGCAGACCAAGCTTGCCGAAAAGATGGTCGACAGCCCGGCCAACAAGGAGGTCAAGGTCTCCGACGCGGTCGCCGCCAACATCACCTATGGCGAAGACACGGCGAAAAGCCTGAAGCTCATCCCGTCCGCCGTCGCCCTCGACAACCGCGCCGGCTGGATCAAGAGCTGGAACGAGAAGGTCGGCCAGTAAGGAACAGGGAGCGGGGGCATCGATCCAGCCCCCGTTCTTCGCCCCCGTCCTCCGCCCCTCCGGCATCCTCGGGCTCGTCCCGGGGATCTGGCCCGGGGATCTGACCCCGCCAGCCGCCCTTTCGGCCATCCCGTCCGATGGCGGACCCTCGGAACAAGTCCGAGAACTATGCCGAGCGTGGGCTGCCGGGCAGGACATATGCGGAGAAGGCGCGGTGCCTGTCTTGCCTTTCAAAAGGCGAAACGGCGAGCGCCGAGATTGAAAAAGATAGAGTGCCATATGCGTCCGTTCAGACGCACGGCGCTCCAGAGACGAACCTGGAGACCACGATCGATGTTTCAAAACCGGGCCGAGGCGTTTGCCCTGGCACTTCCTGCGGCGCTTTTCGTCACGCTGGTCTTCCTCGTGCCGGTGGTGGCGCTGTTGTCGGAAGGGTTCCATCTCAATGGAAGCTGGACGATATCCGCCTATGTGGATTTCTTCTCCTCGTCGCTGAACCAGGCCGTCTTCTGGCGCACGCTGAAACTCGGCGCCATCGTCACCGTCGTGTCGGCCGTCATCGGCTATGCGGCGGCGTTTGCCATTGTCGGCCTGTCGCCCACGGCCAAGGGGCGCGTCACCGGTCTGGTGATGATGCCGCTGATGATCTCGCCCGTGGCGCGCACCTATGCCTGGATCGTCATTCTGGGGCGCACCGGCATCGTCAACGAGGCGCTGCACGCCATCGGGCTCACGGATGCGCCGCTGCGCATCCTGTTTTCCGAAACGGCGATCTTCATCGGCCTGTTGCAGCTTTTTCTGCCGCTGATGATCATCTCGCTGATTTCGGCGCTCGAAAACATGCCGCGTGATGCCGTGCCTGCCGCCCGCGTGCTCGGGGCAAACTGGTTCCAGGTGTTCTGGAAGGTCATCCTGCCACTCACCCGCGAGGGCCTCGTCGTCGGCGGCACGCTGGTCTTCACCGGCTCGCTCACCGCTTACATCACGCCGGCCATTCTCGGCGGTTCCAAGGTGCTGATGCTCGAAACGCTGATGTACCAGCAGGTATCGGTGTCCAACAATTTCGTCGCGGCAAGCGTCATCGCCTGCATCCTGATCGTCATGAGCTTTGCCGCCAACATTCTCCTGAAACGCGTCGCCACGGCCCGCAACAAGATTCGCAGAGAAGGGGCTGCCGCATGATCGCCCGCACTCTCTTTATCCCGGTTGTCCTCCTCCTCGTCCTGACGTTTCTGATCGGGCCATTCCTGATCATCGTCGCCGCGTCGTTTTCGGCCGGCGAGACGCTGGCCTTCCCGCCGCAGGGCTTTTCGCTGCAGTGGATCTTCAAGGTCTTCACGGTCGACAGTTTTCGCGCCTCCTTCGCAACCTCGATGCTGCTTGCCGTCGGCGGCACGGCGGCAGCACTTCTTCTCGGCATTCCGGCATCCTATGCGCTGTCGCGCTACACGCTGCCGGGCGCCGAGATCGTCCGCACCGTGGTTTCGGCGCCGATCATCGTGCCGGGGATCATCGTCGGGCTTGCTCTGCTTCGCTATATCGTCGTGCCGATGCAGGCCTCGATGACGCTGATCCTGTTTCTCGCCCATACGGCGCTGGTTCTGCCCTATGCGGTGCGCGTCGTCTCGGCGAGCCTTGAAAACCTGCGCTCCGATATCGAGGAAGCGGCCGTTCTCCTCGGCTCGTCGCGGCTCGGCGCCTTCTTCCGCGTCGTGCTTCCGAATATCCGCGGCGGCATTCTGTCGGCCTTCATCCTCGGCTTCGTGACGAGCTTCAACCAGGTGCCGCTGTCGCTGTTCCTGTCGGCGCCCGGCGTTCGCACGCTGCCCGTCGACATGATGGCCTATATGGAAATCGTCTTCGACCCGTCGGTCGCAGCGCTCTCCTCGCTGCTCGCCTTCCTTTCCATCGGCATCGTCTTTGCCGCCGAACGCTTCCTGGGGTTCTCCCGCTATGTCTAAGACTTCCTATCTCACCCTCGACAAGATGACGCTGGCTTACGGCGATGCCGTCGCCGTGCCGGAGCTCGAACTGGCGGTCGAGAAGGGCGAGCTGATCGCGCTTCTCGGTCCTTCGGGCTGCGGCAAAACGACCACGATGCGGGCGATTGCAGGGCTTCTGCCGGTAAAGAGCGGCCGGGTGGTGCTCGACGGGGTTGACATTACCCGCGTTGCGGCCAACAAGCGCGCCGTCGGGCTGATGTTCCAGTCCTACGCGCTTTTCCCGCATCTGACGGTCTATGAGAACGTCGCCTTCGGTCTTCGCCTGAAGGGCATGCGCGGGTCAGAACTCGATGCCAAGGTTCGTGCCGGTCTCACCTCCGTGGGGCTTGCGCAATTTGCAGACCGCAAGCCCGCCGAATTGTCCGGCGGCCAGCAGCAGCGCGTGGCGCTCGCCCGTTCGATGGTGATGGAGCCGAAGGTTCTGTTGCTCGACGAGCCGCTCTCCAACCTCGATGCGCGCCTGCGCCTCGATATGCGGACCGAGTTGCAGCGGGTACAGAAGGATACCGGCGTGACGATGATCTTCGTCACCCACGATCAGGCCGAAGCGCTGTCGCTCGCCGACCGGATCGTCGTCATGAAGTCCGGCCGGATCGAGCAGATCGGCACGCCGGAAGACATTTACAACCGGCCGGTTTCCGCCTTCGTGGCCGATTTCGTCGGGTTCGAGAATATCTTCCCGCTGGAGGCGGGAAAACTGAAGACTTCGGCGGGGCTCGTTCCCCTGTCGCAACCGCTTTCCGACCAGACCCCTTCAGCGGCGGGTCTGGCCTGGCGGCCGCGTATGGTGACCCTGGGCTCAGGTCCTTTCCGGGGCACCGTGCGCGGCACATCCTTTGCGGGCCACACCCGCGAATATCTACTGGACAGCGTGCTCGGCGAGATCAAGGCTGAGGTGGATGCGTCGGAACCGGTCCATGCGATCGGAACCGAGGTTGCCTTCGACCTTGAGGCGGACCGCGCCGCGCCGCTGTCCAGGTTCAACTGAGATCGGTTCGACGGAAGGGGCAGGGCATGGGCATCTGGATCGATACCGATATGGGCTTCGACGATATCGCCGCGATCATGGTCGCGGCGCATGCGGGGCTGACGATCGACGGCATTTCACTGGTCTTCGGCAATGCACCTCTTCAGCAAGTGCGCCGCAATGCGGCGGGGGCGGCATCCGCCTTCGTCTGGCCGTTTCCCATCCATGCGGGCCGCAGCCTGCCGGTTCTCGGCAAGCTGGAAACCGCGACCGGGATCCTTTCCGATCAGGGCATGCCGAGTGCCGGGCGGCATCTGCCGGAGGCAGAAGACGCCTTTCAGTCCGATGCCTTCGACGCGCTCTGCGCCTGGCTCGGGAACGGCGATGACGCGACAGATGGCGCCAGGCGCATCATGGCGCTCGGGCCGCTCACCAATATCGCCGCCGTCTGCCTGGCGCGGCCCGATCTTGCCAGGAAAATCACCGAACTCACCTGGATGGGCGGCGGGCTGACGGCCGGCAATCACACGACATCGGCCGAATTCAACGCGCTGGCCGACCCGGAAGCGCTCGGCATCGTTCTGGCGCATGGCATTCCGCTGCGCATGGTCGAGCTCGATCTTTGCCGCAAGGTGCTCTGCGCGCCCGACGACATCGTGCCGATCCGGGCGGCGGGCGGCCGCAATGCGGAGCTTCTGGCCGATCTTCTGGCGGGCTTCGTGGCGATTGCCACCAGCCGCGGCCGGCCGGCCATGGCGCTTTACGACGCGGTGGCCGCCGCCGCCTTCATCCGTCCCGATCTCGTGCGCTGGCAGGCGGCGCGGATCGACGTGGAGATGGCCGGGACGCTCACGCGCGGCCGCACCGTGGTCGAGACAAGGCTCGGCCGCGGCGAATTCAATGCCACTTTCGGCGCCGATATCGATGCCGAGACGGCGCGCACGCTCATTCTTGAAACACTCCAAGCGGAGGCAAGCTGGTGAAACACATTATCGCTGACGTCAATGAATTCACCGATCCCGCCATGCGCGAGCGCGCCGTCATCGCCGCCCGCGGGGACCAGCCTTTCGATATCCTGATCACCGGCGGCACGCTGATCGACATGGTGACGGGCGAGCGCCGCGCCGCCGATATCGGCCTCGTCGGGCCGATGATCGCCAGCGTGCATGCGCCGGGAAGCCGTTCGGACGCAGGGCAGATCGTCGATGCGACCGGCGCCTTCGTCTCGCCGGGGCTGATCGACACCCACATGCATATCGAAAGCTCGATGGTGACGCCGGCGACCTATGCCGCGACCGTGCTTGCCCGCGGTGTGACCACCGTCGTCTGGGATCCGCACGAGTTCGGCAATGTCAATGGCGTCGATGGCGTGCGCTGGGCGGTCGAGGCGGTCAAGGACCTGCCGCTGCGCGTCATCACGCTTGCGCCATCCTGCGTGCCGTCTGCGCCGGGGCTTGAGGTTGCCGGTGCCGATTTCGACGCCGAGACGATCGAGGAAATGCTCTACTGGCCGAAGATCGCGGGCCTTGCCGAAATGATGAACATGCGCGGCGTGATCGACCGCGATCCCCGCACGAGCGGCATCGTGCAGGCGGCACTCGCGTCCGAAAAGCTCGTCTGCGGGCACGGGCGCGGCCTTGCCGGCGCCGATCTCGCCGCCTTCATGGCGGCCGGCATCGGCTCCGACCATGAAGTCATATCGGGCGAGGATCTCCTGGCAAAGATCCGGGCCGGCCTCACCATCGAGATGCGCGGCTCCCACGACCATCTTCTGCCGGAATTCGTCGAGGCGCTCAACACGCTGCCGCATCTGCCGCAGACGCTGACGCTGTGCACCGACGACGTGTTCCCGGACGATCTCATCGATGGCGGCGGGCTCGACGACGTGGTGCGCCGGCTTGTGCGTTACGGTATGGCGCCGGAATGGGCACTGCGCGCTGCCACGCTCAATGCCGCCATGCGGCTGCATCGCCGCGATCTCGGCCTGATCGCCGCCGGCCGCCGCGCCGATATCGCGATCTTCGAGGATCTTGCCGATTTTCGCGCCCGCACGGTTTTTGCGAGCGGCACGATCGTGGCGCAGGATGGCGAGATGATCGTGTCGGTCGAGCAGGCCGATCCGACGCCGCTTCTCGGCTCGGTCAAGCTACAGCCTCTCAAGGCCGATGATTTCAGACTGCGGTCGGAGGGAAGGCGGGTTCGTCTTGCCACCATCGACAAGCCGCGGTTCACGCAATGGGGGCAGACGGAAGCGGATGTCGTCGACGGGTTCGTGGTACCCCCGGAGGGCACGACGCATATTGCCGTGACCCACCGCCACGGTCGTGTCGACAGCCGCACCCGTCTAGGGTTCATGCGCCAGTGGGGCGAGTGGAAGGGGGCTTTCGCCACCTCGCTGGCGCATGACAGCCATAACCTCACGGTGTTTGGCGCCGATCCGGCCGATATGGCCGCCGCCGCAAACGCCGTGATCGCTTCGGGTGGCGGCATGGCCGTGGCCGAACACGGCAAGGTGACGGTGCTTCTGCCGCTGCCGCTTTCGGGCCTCGTGTCGGAAGCGCCGGTTAAGGAGGTGGCCGACGGGTTCCGCGCCATCCGCGCCGCAATGGACGGCATTGCCGACTGGCAGCCGCCCTATCTGGTGTTCAAGGCCTGTTTCGGCGCAACGCTTGCCTGCAATCCAGGCCCGCACCAGACCGATCGCGGCATTTCCGACGTCTCGACCGGCACGGTGCTGGACAACCCGATCCTCGAGGTGCTGGCGTAACCCTGCCTGGCGCCCGGAGCGCAAGGAGACCCAAAGGGCATCCGTTGGGTTGGTGTCCTCGCCCTTGTGGCGAGGATCCAAGCACGGGCAATATTGTGCGTGGACAGATGCTCGGGACGCTGCCCGCGGATGACGCTACAAGGGGGTGGAAGGGTGCCGACACAAACAACAAAAAGGGGAGAAGCCGATGCAGCCGCATGATTTCTGGCAGGAGATCCACGCACCCGCCACGTTCGACACGGGTGGGCCGCATGGCTTTTTCTATCCCGCCGAACTCGACGATGGCAGGCAGATCCGTTTGCCGATCCGGCCACTTGCCGGGGGGCAGAATGCGCTCGCCTCGCTGATCGTCAATCAGGCCGGTTTCGACGTGCAGGATACGCTTGCCGCCGATCTTGCGCCGAAACTTGCAGCCTTTCGCCCGGAAGTGATCGTCGGCCTGCCGACGCTCGGGCTGACGCTTGCCGCCGCCGTCGCCCGTGCGCTCGGGCACAGCCGCTACGTGCCGCTCGGGACCTCGCGGAAATTCTGGTACGAGGATGCGCTCTCCGTGCCGCTGTCCTCCATCACCACGCCGGAACAGGCCAAGCGCCTCTATGTCGATCCGCGCATGCTGCCGCTGATCCGGGGCAAACGGGTGGCGCTGATCGACGACGTCATTTCGTCCGGTACCTCGATCGTCGCCGGCCTGTCGCTGATGACGGCGCTCGGGATCGAGCCGGTCGTCATCGGGGCGGCCATGCTGCAATCGGAACGCTGGCATGAGCGGCTCGATGCCGCCGATGCGCGGTGGCGCCCACGGGTGGTCTCGGCGTTTCGCACGCCCCTGTTGAAAACGGCTGGCGAAGGTCTCTGGACCGCCTGAACGAAATGCGGGACGATCGCAATTCCTGTCTCGTCCTGTCTTGCGCAAGACCGAAGGCCCGGCATAGCATCACCGCGTTTATTCTAAACGCGGTGATGCTATGCCTTTTTGTTTCTTCGCAATCCGGCACGCAAAACCGCTTTTCACTTTCGCTGGAATTGCTCTAGGATCAACCTCTTAACGATCGCCTTCGTCTTCAATCATTCGGGAATGCAAGCATGGAACTGGTGTTCGACGGGCATAATGATGTGCTCCTCAGGCTATGGCGCAACCACAAGGCTGGTGGCGATCCGGTGGCGGAGTTCACGGACGGGACACCGGAAGGACATATCGACGGGCCAAGGGCAAAGGCGGGCGGTCTCGCCGGCGGGTTCTGCGCCATCTATATCCCATCGGGCGATCTGGTGCTCGCCGAACCCGATGAGAAGGGCCATTACGATACGCCGCTTGCAGCCCCGCTCGACTATTATCCGTCGCTGACGATCGCCATGGAAAAGGCGGCGATCGCCGTCAGGCTGGACCGGGCCGGCGCATGGCGGCTTTGCCGCACGACGGCCGATATCCGCAAGGCGATGGCAGACGGCGTGTTCGCCGCCGTCCTGCATATGGAAGGCTGCGAGCCGCTCGACGCCAATCTCGACAATCTGCAGGTCTTTTATGCCGCCGGCCTCCGGTCGCTCGGGCCTGTCTGGAGCCGTCACAATATTTTCGGCCATGGCGTGCCTTTCGCCTTTCCGATGTCGCCCGATACGGCGCCCGGCCTTACCGATCTCGGTTTCGAGCTGGTGAAGGAATGCAACCGTCTCGGTATCGTGATCGACCTGTCGCATATCACCGAAAAGGGTTTTTGGGACGTGGCCAAAACCTCGACCATGCCGCTTGTCGCCAGCCATTCGAACGCCCATGCGCTGACGCCGGTTGCCCGCAACCTCACCGACAAGCAGATGGATGCGATCAAGGAAAGCGGCGGCATTGCCGGCCTCAACTATGCCGTGACCATGCTGCGCGAGGATGCCCGCGACGACGGCGCGACGCCCATCTCCGACATGGTGCGCCATATCAACCATATGGTGGAGCGGATGGGGATCGATCATGTCGGGTTGGGCTCGGACTTCGACGGGGCGACCGTTCCGCGCGAAATCCACGATGCCGCCGGCAACCAGAATCTGGTTGCGGCCCTAAAAACCGAGGGGTACGCTGACGCCGACGTGGCAAAACTCTGCCGGGAAAACTGGCTGAGAGTGATGGCCAAGACCTGGCACGAATAGCTCCGGACACGAATAGCTCAGGGTGCCGATAGATCCGGGCGCACGTGGGCCGGGAGACCAACAGAGCCGGGCAAGAACAGCCGGGCGAGCCGGAAGCCTTAAAAAGGGATCGGCTCAGCGAGATTTCGATGCGCGCATGAGGGAAAACATGCGCCATCGGGGATAAACGACCAACCAACCAAGAACCGTACCGTTTTCAAGGACAGGGGAAGTTTTATGATCCATTCGTTCAACAAGAGCCTTCGCGTGCTTTCCGCAAGCGCCGCGCTCGCCTTGATGTTTTCATCCGCGCCATCGGCGTTTGCCGCGACCCCGGCCGATACGCTGGTCGAAGGCTTTGCGTTCGACGACATCATTTCCATGGATCCGGGCGAAGCCTACGAGATCTCCACCGGCGAAATCACCGGCAATACCTATAGCCTGCTCGTGCGCCTCGACCTCAAAGACCCGACCAAGGTGATCGGCGACCTTGCCGACAGCTGGACGATCTCGCCCGACAAGATGACCTATACGTTCAAGCTGAAGAAGGGCCTGAAATTCGCCTCGGGCAACCCGATCACGGCGCAGGACGTGGCCTTCTCCTTCGAGCGCGCCATCAAGCTCGACAAGAGCCCCGCCTTCATCATCGGCCAGTTCGGGCTGACCGGCGACAATGTTGCGGACAAGGCGAAGGCCACCGACGACGAGACGTTTACCTTCACGGTCGACAAGCCCTATGCGCCGAGCTTCGTCTTGAACTGCCTGTCGGCGACGGTTGCCGCCGTGGTCGACAAGAAGCTCGTCATGCAGCATGTCCAGAAGGTCACGCCGTCTTCCGACTACAAGTATGACAACGATTTCGGCAATGGCTGGCTGAAGACCAATTATGCCGGTTCCGGCCCGTTCAAGCTGCGCGAGTGGAAGGCCAACCAGGTCGTGCTGCTCGAGCGCAACGACGATTACTATGGCGACAAGCCGAAGATGAAGCGCGTCATCTACCGCTTCATGAAGGAAAGTGCTGCCCAGCGTCTGGCGCTCGAAAACGGCGATATCGACATCGCCCGCAACCTTTCGCCGAACGATCTCGACGCCGTGACCAAGAGCGACAAGCTGGCCGAGACCGACGCGCCGAAGGGCACCGTCTACTACATCTCGTTCAACCAGAAGAACAAGGATCTCGCCAAGCCGGAAGTCTGGGAAGCGCTGAAATATCTCATCGACTACGATGCGATCGGCAAGACGCTGATCAAGGGCATCGGCCAGGTCCACCAGACGTTCGAGCCGGCCGGCATGCTCGGTGCGCTCGACAGCAATCCCTACAAGCTCGACATCGCGAAAGCCAAAGAACTCCTGGCAAAGGCCGGCCTGCCGGACGGGTTCTCCGTCACGATGGACACCCGCTCGATCGAGCCGATCACCGGTATCGCCCAGTCGATCCAGCAGACGTTTGCGCAGGGCGGCGTGAAACTGTCGATCATTCCGGGCGACGGCAAGCAGGTTCTGACCAAGTACCGCGCGCGTAATCACGATATCTATATCGGTGATTGGGGCGTCGATTACTGGGATCCGCATTCCAACGCGCAGACCTTTACCACGAACCCCGACAATTCCGACGCCGGCAAGACCAAGACGCTCGCCTGGCGCAATACCTGGGATCCGGGCGCTCTTTCCAAGGAAAGCGATGCGGCGCTGTTCGAGACCGACAGTGCCAAGCGCGGCGCCATGTATGAGGACATGCAGAAGCAGATCCTCGAAAAGAGCCCGTTCGCCATCATCTACCAGAAGACCGAGGTCGGCGCGTATTCGAAGAAGGTGACCGGCTTCAAGCTCGGCCCGAGCTTCGATACCAACTATGTCAGCCCGATCGGCAAGGAGTGATCGTCTGAACGGCATGCCCTCGGGCGGCGGCTTCGCGAGGAGCCGCCCATTGCCGGCCAGGCTGCAATCCCTCTTTGTCGTCATGCTCGGGCTCGTCTCGAGCATCTGCAACGTCTGATATAATCGAGGCGGTCAGATCCTCGGGACAAGCCCGAGGATGACGGCATTTGTCGACAAGAGGGGAAGCAGTTGCTCCCCCTGTGTTCCCGATATGCTCCGAACAACGCTTACCATGAGGCTTCGCCTTGCGGGCTTGCCGGTGCCATAATGGCTTACCTCCAAAGGGCTTACCTGCAAGGGCCGGTTTGGGGATCGATCTCAGGAGATCCGCTCATTGAGCATGACCACCGTTACACCGAAGGCACGGCCCCGAAAGAAGAGCCGTAGCCATCGTTTCGCCGTCAGCCTCCTGCGTTTTCTCGTGGTGGCGGTGACGACCTATCTCGGCCTTCTCGCCGTTACCTTCTTCATCGGCCGCGTGGTGCCCATCGATCCGGTTCTCGCCATTCTCGGCGACCGGGCGCCGGCAGACGTGGTGGAGCGCACGCGCCGGGCGCTCGGCCTCGACCTGCCGCTCTACGAACAGTTCTTCATCTATCTGAAGAGCGTGCTGAACGGCGATTTCGGCACATCCGTGCTGACCACCAATCCGGTCATGTCCGACATTGCCGAGGTGTTTCCGGCAACGCTGGAACTGGCGATGGTCGGGACGATCATCGGCACCGTGATCGGCATCCCCTCCGGCGTGCTCGCCGCCGTCAAGCGCAACAGCATTGTCGACCAGATCGTCCGCGTCATCGGGCTTGTCGGCTATTCGGTGCCGATCTTCTGGCTGGCGCTGATCGCGCTGGTGATCTTCTACGCCAAGCTCAGGCTCGTCGCCTTTCCCGGCCGGCTCGATGTGGTCTATCAATATACGTTCGAGCCGATCACCGGGCTCTATCTCATCGACAGCGCCATCACCGGCCAGTGGGATGTGTTCTGGGATGCGTTCCGCCACATCATCCTGCCCGGCGCGCTTCTGGGTTATTTCTCGCTCGCCTATATCAGCCGCATGACGCGGTCGTTCATGCTGAACGAGCTGGGGCAGGAATATATCGTGGCCGTCAGGGCCAAGGGGCTATCGGAGAGCAAGATCATCTGGGGCCATGCGCTCAGGAATGCCGCCGTGCCGCTCGTCACCGTGATCGCGCTGTCGTTTGCCGGTCTGCTCGAAGGCTCGGTTCTGACGGAGACGGTGTTCTCCTGGCCGGGCATCGGCTTCTACATCACCAATTCGCTGCAGAATGCCGATATGAACGCCGTTCTCGGCGGTACGATCATCATCGGCACCGTCTTCATCGGCATCAACCTTCTTTCCGATCTCCTGTATCGGTTCCTCGATCCAAGGACGCGCAACCGATGAGCACACCATCCGTGACCATGGGTGAAAGCCCGAAACCCTACAGCCGTGAATGGCTGCTATCCGACCGGCCGGCCTCGCGCCGGCAGGCGCAGCTCGGCCGCGCCTACGTGACCTGGCGGCGGTTTTCCGCCAATCCGCTGGCGCTTCTCGGGCTCGGCATCATTATCGCGCTGATCCTGATCGCCGCGTTTGCCGATGTGCTTGCACCGCATTCGCCTGTCATCGGCGATCTTGGCGGATCGCGGCTTTTCCCGCCCGGCACCGGCTCCTTCCTGCTCGGCTCCGACGATCAGGGCCGCGACATCCTCTCGCGGCTTCTCTACGGCTCGCGCTGGACGCTGCTCGTCGTCGTCCTCGTCGCCATCATCTCGGCGCCGATCGGGCTGATCGTCGGCACCGTTTCCGGTTATGCCGGCGGGTGGGTGGATGCCGTCCTGATGCGGATCACCGACATCTTTCTGGCTTTCCCGAAACTGGTTCTGGCGCTCGCCTTCGTCGCAGCGCTCGGGCCGGGCATCCAGAACGCCATCATCGCCATCGCCATCACCTCCTGGCCGCCTTACGCCCGTATCGCGCGGGCCGAGACGATCACGGTGCGCAATTCCGATTACATTTCGGTGGTGAAGCTGATGGGGGCCTCGCCGGTGCGCATCGTGCTTCGGCATATCATCCCGCTCTGCATGTCGTCGCTCATCGTGCGCGTGACACTCGACATGGCGGGGATCATTTTGACGGCCGCCGGCCTCGGCTTCCTCGGGCTCGGCGCCCAGCCGCCGCTGCCGGAATGGGGCGCGATGATCGCCGATGGCCGCCGCTTCATCCTCGACCAGTGGTGGGTTGCCGCCATGCCCGGCATCGCCATCCTCGTCGTTTCGCTCGGCTTCAACCTTCTGGGCGACGGATTGCGCGATGCGCTCGACCCGCGGGAGGGCAACCAATGAGCCAGCCATTGCTCACGGTCGACAATCTCAAGGTCAGCTATCCCACCCGCACCGGCGTGGTGGAGGCGGTGCGCGGCGTTTCCTTCACGCTTGGAAAGGAACGTCTCGGCATCGTCGGCGAAAGCGGCTCGGGCAAGTCGCAGACCGGCCGCGCCATCATGGGGCTGACGCCGCCATCGGGCATCGTGACGGCCGATCGTCTGAACTTTTCCGGCATCGATCTTCTGTCGGCATCGCACAAGGAGCGCCGGAGCTTGCGCGGCAAGCGTATCGCCATGGTGTTGCAGGACCCGAAATATTCGCTCGACCCCGTCATGCCGATCGGCAAACAGATCATGGAGACGCTGCGCGCCCATGAGAAGATCGACAAGAAAGAAGCCCGCGAGCGCGTGTTGAAGATGCTGGAAGCGGTGCAGATCCGCGATGCGGAGCGCGTCTTTCAACTGCATCCGCACGAGGTGTCGGGCGGCATGGGGCAGCGCGTGATGATCGCCATGATGCTGATCGCCGGGCCGGAACTGCTGATTGCCGACGAGCCGACTTCGGCGCTCGACGTCACCGTGCAGCTCGAAGTGCTCGGCATCATGGACAAGCTGGTTTCCGAACGCGGCATGGGGCTGATCTTCGTCAGCCACGACCTGCGGCTCGTGTCCTCCTTCTGCGACCGGGTGCTCGTCATGTATGCCGGCCGGGTGGTGGAAGAGCTTGCGGCGGCCGATCTGAAGAATGCCAAACATCCCTATACGCAGGGGCTCTTGAACTGCATGCCCGATATCGGCGAGGACCGTCATCCGCTTCCCGTTCTCGATCGCAAGCCGGAGTGGGCGCTATGAAGACCGCATTGTCAGCAAAAGACCTCTGCGTCGTCTATGACGATTTCTATGCGCTGGACCATGTCGCAATCGAGGTGTCCGAGGGAGAATCCTTCGGTCTCGTCGGCGAAAGCGGCTCGGGCAAGTCGACGCTGCTGCGCGCCATTGCCGGACTTGCACCGGTGGTTGACGGCACGATCACGGTGGCAGGCGAGACGCTTTCGGGCGCCGGGCGCAGCAAGAGCTTCTATCGCAACGTCCAGATGGTGTTTCAGGACCCTTACGGATCGCTCCATCCACGCCAGACGATCGACCGGCTGCTGCTCGAACCGCTTGCCATCCACGGCATTGCCGACAGCGAGACCAAGATCACGCGGGCGCTGGACGAGGTGGGTCTCGGCAACGGGTTCCGCTTCCGCTATCCGCACCAGTTGTCGGGCGGCCAGCGGCAGCGCGTGGCGATCGCAAGGGCGCTGATCGTCGAGCCGCAGGTGCTGCTTCTCGACGAGCCGACTTCGGCGCTCGATGCCTCGGTGCAGGCCGAGGTGCTGAACCTGCTCGAACAGGTGCGGCGCGACCGCAAGCTGACCTTCCTAATGGTCAGCCACGATCTCGGCGTCGTGCATCACATGTGCGAGCGGCTCGCCGTGATGCGCGGCGGCAAGGTGGTGGAAACGATTGCCGCCGAAGCGCTGGTCAAACGGGAGTTTTCCGCCGATTATACCCGCCAGCTTCTCGTCGCCAGCGAAGGCTTTCGCCGCAGTTGAGGTCTGGGTGGCTCAGCCCGCTCATTTGCCCATAGGGTAAGCCAGAAGGAAAACGGACGCGCATGCAGCTACGCGCCCTGATGTATTTCGACGAACTGGTGCGCACCAACTCGATGCGCGCCGCCGCCGAAAATCTCAATGTCGCGGCGACCGCCGTGTCGCGGCAGATCGAGAACCTCGAACATTATTTCGGCACGCCGCTCGTCGAGCGCAGCAATCGCGGCATCAGGCTCACGGCGGCAGGCGAGCTTCTGGCGGCGCGCGCCGGGCGCACGCTGCGCGAACTCGAACACGTGCATCAGCTGATCGACGATCTTCAGGGCCTGCAACGGGGCAGGGTGGTGATTTCGGCTGCCGGTGCGACTGTTGCCAATCTCATCGCGCCGGTTCTGGCCGAGTTCAGCCTGCGCTATCCGAAACTGCGGTTCGAAGTGTCGATCGGCAGCGCCCGCGAGGCGATGGATGCGCTCGCCTCATCCGAAGCCGATATTACCGTATCGCTGTTTGCGCCGAAGATCATGCCGAACGTCAAGGTGCGGCTGCGCTCGGAAATGGTCTATGACGTGGTGATGGCGGCAGGCCACCCGATGGCGCAGAATGCGGAACTGTCGCTGCGCGACGTGGCGCATCTGCCAATCGCGCTGCCGGACAAGACTTTTGCCGCAAGGCAGGCGTTCGAGGAGCTGTTTTCGAAAAAGGGGATCGTGCTCGATCCCGTCTTCGTCACCAGTTCGCTGGAAATGCTGCGGGAACTGGTGTTGCGCAATGCGGCGATCACCTTCCTGCCGGCGCTCACGGTGCAGCGCGATATCGACGCGGGCATGATGCGCGCCGTGCCGCTTTCGGCCGGTTCGGCGCTGCGCGTCTCGATCGATCTGTGCATCTCTCCCGACCGGCAATTGTCGTTTGCCGCAAGCAAGCTGGTCGATTTCATGGAAGCGTTCATGCGCGGCGTGCCACGCCGCAGCCGACGTAGCGGCGCGGCGGCGCGTTAGGAAATTCCGTGTAGCTCTTTCGGCTACGCGGGGCACACAAAATTCTGCATTGTGTGTGCACTTGCACAATGCAACACTCTTGGCAAAACGACGTTCCGGTCGAGCCGATCACGCCGGGGCGTCCTCCAGAAGGGGACATTGGATGGGCAGAACGATTTTGAAGGCCTCGGCCTTTTCGCTGAAGGGTGCGGTGTTTGCCGCTATCGCCACCGTGGGGCTGATTGCCGCTGCAACGGGCGCCGAAGCCGCGGCGAAGACGTCCGTTACGATCGGCATGTCGGTGGAGCCGACCGGGCTCGACCCGACGGTGGCAGCCCCGGTCGCCATCGGCCAGGTGACGTGGCAGAACGTCTTCGAAGGCCTGACGACGATCGACAAGACCGGCAAGGTCGTGCCGGAACTCGCCGAAAGCTGGACGATCTCGCCCGACGGCAAGACCTATACGTTCAAGCTGCATGATGGGGTGAAGTTCCACAATGGCGTGGCCTTCGATTCCGCGACGGCGAAATATACGCTCGATCGCGCCCGTGGCGCAGATTCGGTCAATCCCCAGAAGCGCTACCTTGCGTCGATCGACACGATCGAGACGCCGGATGCGACGACGCTGGTGCTGAAGCTGAAGCAGCCGGCGGGCAGCCTGCTCTATTGGCTGGGATGGCCTGCTTTCAGCATGGTCGAAGCCAAATCCGCAGCCGACGACAAGACGACGCCTGTCGGCACCGGCCCTCTGAAATTCGTCAGCTGGGAAAAGGGTGCCAAGGTTCAGCTCGCCAAGAATGCCGATTACTGGAACAAGGCCGTCTCGCTGAAGATCGAAACCGCCACTTTCCGCTTCATCAACGATCCGCAGGCGCAGGCCGCGGCGCTGACGGCCGGCGATGTCGATGCATTTCCGGAATTCGGCGCGCCGGAACTGGTGAAATCCTTCGAGAGCAACAAGAAGCTTGCAACCGTCATCGGCAATACCGAGATGAAGGTCGTTGCCGGCATGAACAATGCCCGCAAGCCGTTCACCGACAAGAAGGTGCGTCAGGCGCTGATGATGGCCGTCGATCGCAAGACGCTGATCGAAGGCGCATGGTCGGGCTACGGCACGGCGATCGGCAGCCACTACACGCCGAACGACCGCGGTTTCAAGGACCTGACGGGCACCTACCCCTATGACGTCGAGAAGGCCAAGAAGCTTCTGGCGGACGCCGGCTATCCGAACGGTTTCACCTTCACCATGAAGGCGCCGCAGATGGCATACGCACAGCGCAGCGCCCAGGTTCTGCAGGCGCTGTTTGCCGAAATCGGCGTGACGATGAATATCGAGACGACGGAATTCCCGGCCAAATGGGTGTCCGACGTTATGAAGGGGACCGATTTCGACATGACCATCGTTGCCCATTCGGAGCCGATGGACATCGATATCTATGCGCGCGACCCCTATTACTTCAACTACAAGAACCCGGCGTTCAACGAGACGCTGACGAAGATCGAGGCGACTGCCGATCCGGCCGAGCAGGACAAGCTCTATGGCGAGGCGCAGACGATTCTCGCCAATGACGTACCGTCGCTCTTCCTCTTCGTCATGCCGAAGCTCGGCGTGTGGGATGCCAAGCTCAAGGGCCTGTGGGCCAACGAGCCGATCCCGTCCAACGTGCTGACCGACGTGCATTGGGAAGAGTGAGGGTTTTTCGACAGTCTTGCGCTGCGGGGTGATCTGATGAGGGGCGGGGTGGTTGCCCAAGGGCACGCCCCCTCCCGATCCCTGAAGCCCTTCGATCTGGCCCTTCCCATCAAGGGGAGGTGCTCAACCCGGCGCAGGGCCGGGCCTTTTCGAGGCAGTTCGGTGCTGCGCGTCTGCTCTCATTGTTGTGAGGGAGATGGCCGACCGGCCAGAGGGGGAGGGCGATCAACGAACGCCCCGTCCCGGCGAAAACCGATACCTCGCGCGGTCAAAGGTCCATGACAGGGCCGTCCCGCATCCACCCCTCGTCTGTCGTGATCACGTGGATATGAGGGTCAATACAATGCCCAGGTAGAGTGCATGATTTCAATTCTCCTCCGCCGGATCGTCAGCCTCGTCGTGACGCTGCTGGTGGTCTCGGTGCTGATCTTCTTCGTGATGAACCTTCTGCCGGGCGATCCGGCAGCGATCATGCTCGGCACATCGGCAAGCCCGGATACGCTGGCAGCACTTCGCGCCGAACTCGGCCTCGATCAGCCGCTTCCGGTGCGTTATCTCGCATGGCTGACCGGCGTGCTGCATGGCGATCTCGGCCGGTCCTATACCTATGGCGTGCCGGTGGCGGGCCTGATCGCAGACCGGCTGGCCGTCACGATCCCGCTGGCGCTGATCGCCGTCGTCATTTCCGTTGCGATCGCCGTGCCGCTCGGCGTGCAGGCGGCGCGCAAGCATAACGGCCTGTTCGACGTGATCGCCGGGTTCTTCTCCTATATCAGCATCGCGTTGCCGGCCTTCTGGGTCGGGCTTCTCCTGATCATCGTCTTTTCCACCATGCTCGGCCTGATGCCGGCCGGTGGTTTTCCGGGGTGGGGCGAGGGTTTTGGCGAGGGCCTGAAGGCACTGGTGATGCCGGCGATCGCGCTGGCGCTGCCGCAGGCGGGCGTGCTGACCCGTGTTGCCCGCGCCGCCGTGCTCGAAGTGATGAACGAGGATTTTGTCCGCACCGCGCGCGCCAAGGGGATCAGCGAAAACACCGCGATCTGGCGGCATGCCGTACCGAATGCGCTGGTGCCGGTCGTCACCATGATCGGCCTGCAATTCACCTTTCTCATCGCGGGCGCCGTGCTCGTCGAAAACGTCTTCAATCTGCCGGGGCTCGGACGGCTCGCCTATCAGGCGCTGTCGCAGCGTGACATCGTCGTCATGCAGGATGTCGTCCTGTTCTTCTCGGCACTGGTCATCGTCATGAATTTCATTGTCGACCTCGTCTATCTCGTCATCGATCCGCGTCTTCGGGCAGGTGCACGATGAAGAAGATCCTCCGTCGTCCGCTCTTCCTCACCGGTCTCCTCATCACCGCCGTGCTCGTCATCGTGGCGCTCGTCTCGCTCGTGTGGACACCGCAGCCGCCGACGAAAATGAATATCCTGCACAAGCTGCAGCCGCCGCTTGCCTACGGGTTCCTCGGCACCGACCAGTTCGGCCGCGACCTTGCCTCGGCGCTGATGGTGGGAGCGTGGAATTCGCTTTCCACGTCGGTTCTCGCGGTCGTTCTCGGGGCCAGCATCGGCACCGCCGTCGGCGTCATCGTCGCGATCTATCGCGGCTGGTTCGAGATCGTCGTCATGCGCGGCTGCGACATCATCTTCGCGGTGCCGCCGATCCTGTCTGCCATGATGCTCGGCGCCTTTCTCGGCTCGGGGCGGTTTACCGCGATCATCGCGATCGCCGTGTTCATGGTGCCGGTGTTTGCCCGCCTGACGCTCAGCGCCGCGCTGCAGATCTGGACCCGCGACTATGTAATGGCGGCAATCGGCATCGGACGGTCGAAGGGCACGATCACGCTCGTGCATGTGCTGCCGAACATTTCCAACCAGATCATCGTGCAGGTGACGATCCAGCTCGGACTTGCCATCCTTACCGAGGCGGGTCTCTCGTTTCTCGGGCTCGGCATGCCGCCACCGGCGCCGACCTGGGGGCGGATGCTTGCAGACGCGCAGACATTCCTCGGCATCGCGCCGTGGCTTGCCATCCTGCCGGGCCTTGCGATCGCGTTTGCGGTTCTCGGCCTCAACATGCTGGGCGACGGTTTGCGCGACCTGCTCGACCCGCGCGACAAATCCTGATCTTGCAGACTTGAAAGAGAAGATATTGCCATGAACGATCTATTGAAGCTGTCCATCCGCGAACTCGTCGATCTCTACAAGGCGCGCAAGCTCTCGCCGTCGGAATACTGGGTGGCGGTGGAAGAGCGCGTCGAAGCCTTCGAACCGCATATCGCCGCGCTCTATCTCTACAATCCGGAAAGCGCACGCGCGCAGGCGAAAGCCTCGACCGAGCGTTACGCCCGTGGCGAGACGATGGGCCTGCTCGACGGCATTCCGGTGACGCTGAAGGAATTCGTCGCCACCAAGGGCGATCCGATGCCGAATGGCACAGCTGCGGTCGATCTCGTGCCGTCGCCCTATGACGCGCCGATCACCGAGCGGCTGCGCGAGGACGGGGCGGTGATCTTCGCCAAGACGACGGCGCCGGATTACGGCATGCTGTCTTCGGGTCTTTCGAGCTTCCATGCCCTGTCGCGCAACCCCTGGGACGTGACGCAGAACCCAGGCGGTTCGAGCGCCGGTGCATCTGCCGCCGCCGCCGCAAGCTACGGCCCTCTGCATATCGGCACCGATATCGGCGGTTCGGTGCGTCTGCCTGCCGGCTGGACCGGGCTTTACGGCTTCAAGCCGAGCCAGGGCCGCATCCCGCTCGACAATTATTATGTCGGCCGCTGTGCAGGACCGATGACCCGTACGGTGGAAGACAGTGCCATGTCGATGGCGACGCTGTCGCGCACCGACTGGCGCGACGGCATGGGCCTGCCGCCGAACGATTTCAACTGGCTGGACCTTAATATCGACGTCAAGGGCATGACGATCGGTTTGATGATGGATTCCGGTTGCGGCCTGCCGCTGGACGAAGAGGTTCGCGATGCGGTGATCGCCGCCGCCAAACTGTTCGAAGAGGCGGGCGCCATCGTCGTTCCGGTCGAGCCGGTGCTGACGCGCGACATGCTCGACGGTCTCGACAAGTTCTGGCGCGCCCGTTTCTGGGGTACGATCGGCAACATGCCGGACGAGCGCAAGGCGAAGATCCTGCCCTATATCTTCAAATGGGCTGAGGGTGCCGCATCGGTGACTGGCGTGGAAGCCGCGCATGGCTTCAACCAGACGCTGGAGATGCGCAAGACCTGCGGCGCGCTGTTCTCCAAGGTCGATGCTGTCCTTTCGCCGACCAATCCGGTCGTCTCCTATCCGGCCGACTGGGCCTCGCCGACCAACGACCCGGCGCTGCCCTTCGAGCATATCTGCTACACGGTGCCGTGGAACATGTCCGAACAGCCGGCCGCCTCGATCAATTGCGGCTATTCGCGCTCCGGCATGCCGATCGGGTTGCAGATCGTCGGTCCGCGCTATGACGACATGCGGGTGCTGAAGCTCTCCAAGGTCTTCGAAACCTGGACGGGTGGCGTCAAGGCCTGGCCGGAGCCGCCGGCCGCCTGAGCGACTGGCAGGAGTGGCCCGCATTGCGGGCCATTTTCATTGCCGACAACCTGTCGCGATGATGGAACCAAACGGCAGACGCCGCGTTACGCTTCCGACGCAAAAAGCGTGGCTCGGTTCGCCTGATTGCAGGCGGATCGCAGGAGGGGCGTTCGGAACGGTGTCTCGGGGTTGACCCGCACCCCCGTGTCTTTCGCTCTTTTACCCGCGCGATTTGAGCTTCATCAAGGTCAGCAGTAATCTGCGACACCTATAGTTTTGGCGAACAGGAGATACCGATGGCGACCACCAGCACCGCACAGGCCGAAGCAAAGAGCAGCCGTAACGGCGCCGCAGCCAATTCCAACGATATCGAAGCGCAGATCGCGCAGCTTCGCGATGATATTGCCTCGCTTGCCAAGACCGTTGCCGCCGTCGGCAATGCCAAGGCGGAAGAGGTCAAGGGCAAGGCCCGCCGGGCCGCCAACGAAGCTGCCGATGCTTCGATCAGCGTCGTCGAGGCTGCCCGCGAGCAGGCCGTTTCCTTCGAGAGGGATCTCGAAAATCAGATCCGCACCAATCCGATCCAGTCTGTCGCGATTGCGGCCGGGATCGGCTTCGTCTTCGCGCTTCTGACCCGCCGATGATCCCAGGCCCTCTATCGATGAAGGGACCTTTATGATGGGTGGATTGGGGCCGATACTGGCTTCGCTGGCCGCGGGTAATGCCGCGGCTTTCGCGCACCGGATGAAGCGAAACGCCGTGGTCTATGCGGTTATTCTTCTGTTCGTGCTGACGGCCTATGTTCTGGCAGTGGCAGCGCTTGCGATCTATCTCGGCCAGATGTGGGGCATGCCGATCGGCCTTCTCGTCGTGGCCGCGGGTGCGCTCGTGCTTGCGGTGTTCATCTATCTCTGCGTGATGCTGGCCGACCGGGCTGCGGAACAACGTCGCCGTCAGGCGGCAGCCGCCGATACGCAAAGGGCGATGATGGTGACGGCGGCGCTGACGGCCGTTCCGGCGATCATCAAATCCAGACCGCTGATGGCGGTTGCCGTTGCAAGCGGCGTGGCGTTTCTCGCGACGAAAGTGCTGGCGCCGGGATCTTCGTCGTCGGACGACTGACGCATTGGTCGTGCGATGAACTGGAAGGCTCGCGACGTATCGCGGGCCTTTTTTCGTATCGGAGCAATTTCCCCTTCGAAGCGCGAAACATGTCCATCTTTTTGCCGTCGCGCCATTTCGGATGCAAAGCGCACTTCGCGCTTCTGCTGCCTTCGCTCTCGAAAAAGCAGGTCTTGTTTCAAAGAAACGGTCGTTTCGGCTCCACAGGCGGCGTCCAGCCGGCGAGCTTGCGCAGGCCATCGACGTCGATGACCTCGCAGCCCTTTTCGAGCCAGCGGATCAGCTTGTCGGCCGCGAGCTTGCGGAAGGTCTTGTTGGTGTGGACGAGCGAAAGGCCGAGTGTGTCGGCGCAATGCTGCTGGGTGACGGGAATGTTGGCCGGCCTGTCGTCGGAGGACGCACCCGTCGATTTCGCCCGCCAATCGAGGAAGGAGAGCAGATAGGCTGCCCGTTCCATCGCGCTGCGGCGGCCGACGCTCAAGAGGTGCTCGTCGAGCATCGTCTCCTCGCGGGCGGCAAGCCAGGTAATATCATAGGCGAGCGACGGATGTTGTTCGTAGAGCGTCATCAGCCGGTCGCGCTCAAAGGCGCAAAGCGTCATGCGCGTCAGGGATTCCACCGAATGCTGCATTTCCAGCATGATATTGCCCTGAAGACCGATGAGATCGCCGGGAAGGATGTAGTTGAGGATCTGGCGGCTGCCATCCTCCAGCATCTTGTAGCGGAAGCCCCAGCCGGTGAGGACTGTATAGAGCTGCGCATGGCGCTCGCCCTCGGTGATGATCGAAGCGCCGGGCTCGGCCAACACATCGCTCGCCTTGAAGCTGGCGATGAAATCCAGCTCGCTCTCGTTGAAATCGCGAAAGCCGGGGCGCTGGCGCAATGGACAGTGATGGCAGGTTATGCGGGGCGGGCTGGCGGTCTTGGTCGTGGCCATCGGTGGTCCTGAAGCTGAGAGATTGTCCGGTAATACAGATTTGGGATACGAACAGCGAAAGGAAAGGTGACGGCAAGCCGTGTCTACAGGAAACGGAGTATGAGGAATTTTTTCTTATAAATAAGGGGACGAAAAGGTTCGCACTGTGTCTTTTTTAAATGACCAGTCCAAATTTCGGTGGTCTACGGCTCATAGTCGTCACAATTTTCGGGAGCCGGACGTTGCGCATACTCATCGTCGATCCCGAATATCTTGTCGCGCTGGAGGCGGAAAGCCTGATCCAGCAAAGTCTTGTGCAACAGGCCGCTGGCGGGTTCTGCCTGATCGCCATGCCGCGCGACCTGCCGGCCATGCTGTCGGCGGAGACTTTCGACGTCGTTGTCATCGATGAAGATATTGCGCAAAGAGCTGAAAACAGCGCGGCGCTGGCACGGCTCGGCATGCCCGTCGTGGTTCTGACGTTCCATGCGGACGAACCGGTGCGTTCAGATGGAAGACTGATGGTGGCCAAGCCGTTCGAGGACGACATCCTGATCGCGGCGGTGGCCGAAGCCATCCGCCGCGCGTCGCCTCCCAGCGAAACAGGGTAATATCGGAATGCCGCCGATCAGCTGCCGAAGGCGCGGGACGTGATCGCCGCATCGCCGGCATCGGGGCCGTAATCGCCTTCGCCGGATACGCCGAGCAATTCCTGCAGGCGGGTCCTGGCGCGTGAGACGCGGCTCTTGATCGTTCCGACGGCGCAGCCGCAGATCTCGGCGGCCTCCTCATAAGCAAAGCCCGCAGCGCCGACGAGAACGATCGCCTCGCGCTGGTCGTCCGGCAGCTTGTCGAGCGCCTTGCGGAAATCTTCCAGATCAAGGCGGCCGTATTGTTCCGGGTGCACGGAAAAGCGCTCGGAAAACAAGCCGTCGGAATCCTGCACTTCACGGCCGCGCTTGCGCATCTGGCTGTAGAATTCGTTGCGCAGGATGGTGAAGAGCCAGGCACGCATATTGGTGCCGGGGGTGAAACTTTTCTGGTTTGCCCAGGCCTTCATGATCGTGTCCTGCACCAGATCGTCCGCCTTGTCGTGGCGGCCGGTCAGCGACACGGCAAAGGCACGCAGGTTGGGCAGCGATGCCAGGAGATCGCGCTTGAAGACGCGGTCGTCGCTTTCCGCTTCCTTGTCCTTGATCATTTCGCTTCCACCTGCTTGGTCAGAGCAGCGTTCTTCTCGGCTTCGTCGAGCCTTTCGAGAAGATCGAGAAAACGATCCGGAATGCCTTCCTCCTGCACCGCGTCGTAAAAATCGCGCAGCTTTCGGGAAATCGAGGCGTTGGGAGACGTCGATCCGGGCCGGGCCTGATGGGTTTGAACAGAGGTCATCTCATCTTTTTTTCTAATGTCGTCACTCATTCACATTGGCCCGTTGCGCTATGGTTCGAACAAAATGCCCGACATCGAAAAAAGTTCCGCACCTTGCGGAACTTTTTTATCGGGCCCACGTTGTAGCCAGGTCAATTGCCCATCCGGGCGCCAGGGGAGATATTGTATGTCACTCACCACACGCGTTGCGTCGCATCTGCCTTATCTGCGCCGTTATGCCCGTGCCGTCACGGGTTCGCAGACTTCGGGGGACGCGTATGTCGCGGCGGTTCTGGAAGCGCTGATTGCGGATGTCTCGATTTTTCCCGAGACGTCCAAGGATCGCGTTTCGCTCTATAAACTCTTCGTTGCAATCTTTGGTTCCACCGCCATCGAGATCCGGCCGATCGAATCCCCGTTCGCCTGGGAACAGCGCGCGGCGGCGAACCTTTCGAGCCTGCCGTCGCAATCTAGACACGCATTCCTTCTCGTTTCCGTCGAAGGTTTCACGGTCGACGAGGCAGCCGAAGTTCTCAATATCGGTGTTGCGGACGTCAATCGTCTGCTCGATGAAGCCTCGCGCGAAATCTCGCGGCAGGTGGCGACCGATATCATGATCATCGAGGACGAACCGCTCATCGCTCTCGATATCGAGCAGATGGTGCAGGATCTCGGCCACCGCGTGACCGGCATCGCCCGCACGCACAAGGAAGCGGTATCGCTGTTCCAGTCGTCGCAGCCGAAGATGGTGCTTGCCGATATCCAGCTTGCCGATGGCAGCTCGGGGATCGACGCCGTCAACGAGATCCTGAAAAGCTCCAGCGTTCCGGTGATCTTCATCACCGCCTTCCCGGAGCGGCTGTTGACGGGCGAGCGGCCGGAACCGGCTTTCCTCGTGACCAAGCCGTTCAACCCGGACATGGTGAAGGCACTGATCAGCCAGGCGCTGTTCTTCAACGAGGCTGTGAAGGCTGCAGCCTGATATAAGGCTGTCGGCTGAAGGATGAGGGGACGAGGGCTTTTTCGCGGGAACTTTTAAACGAGACCGCCCGTTATGGCGCTATCCAAAAAGGAGAAACGCCATGCTTTACTACACTCTCGTCTTCCTCGTCGTGGCTCTTATCGCCGGCGCCCTGGGCTTCGGCGGGATTGCAGGAACGGCGGCTGGTATTGCCCAGATCCTGTTCTTCGTCTTCCTCGCGCTTCTCGTCATTTCGCTTCTCGCCGGCTTGTTCCGGCGAGTCTGACACTCTATAAGTTTTCCGAGCCAAGACATCCGGGTCCTCCTCCAAGCGGGCTCCCGGTTTCGCCCGAAAGCCCGCAGACGGAGTTATGACATTGGTGCATCCGCTGACATGGCAGCGCGCTGGTCAGAGTGATGACAAACTGCGTGAATTTTTCCTGCAAGCGCTGGTCGATCTCGGCGCTTGCGTCATCGTGCAGGAAGTGAGCCGCGACACGCTCGACTATGTGTATGTGGCGAACCTTCCCGATGTATGGGCGGTCGAACGCTTTTGCGAGCCGAGCGATGTCAGCATTTTCGGCGCCGACATTGCCCAGAAAATTTCCGGCTTGAAACGCGGCATGACAGAGCCGGGCGCAAAGACCCATGTGGAAATTGCCGTCGGGGCCGATGAGGTCTACGAGTTTCGCGTTCAGGCCCTGAGGTCGGGTCCCGATGCCGATGGCGGCCTTTACCTGGTGACGACGATCATCGATCGCTCCGAGGAACGGCATCGCGAGCGGCTGTTGCGGGCGCTCTTGCGCGAAGTGAGCCACCGGTCGAAAAACCTGCTTGCGATCATCCAGAGCATTGCATTGCAGACGGCACGGTATTCCGGTTCGCTGGATCTTTTCCTGCACAAGTTCCGCGGGCGGCTCTATTCGCTGTCGCAGAGCCAGGATCTGATCACCGATTCCAGCTGGCGCGGCGCCTATTTCAACGATCTGGTGCAGCAGCAGACCGAAAAATATCTTCCGGAAAACAAACATCTCGTGCATGTGGCCGGAGACAATGTGCTCCTGACGCCGAATGCGTCCCTGCATCTCGGGCTTGCCCTGCACGAACTGATCGTCAATGCCGTCAGCCATGGTTCCATTCTCAAGAGCGGACGGCCGATCGAAATCGAGTGCCTGCGGTCACAGCAGGACGGTCGCGACTGGCTGAGCGTGCGCTGGTTCGAGCCGCTCGATCCGTCGGATGCGTCTGCGAGCCATGAGGATGCGTTGAAGGCGCATTTCGGCTCCACGGTGCTGGAACGCGTGGTGCCGGCCTCGGTCAATGGCCGGGCTCAGTACGACATTTCCGACAATGGCATTTCCTACCAGCTTGGCTTTCCGCTCGACAGCGGCGCGGAGTGAGCCCTTTTCCTGCGTATAAATGACGTGGATGCGGATACCGCCTTGGCGTGGTGTCCGTCTTTGGCGTGGGACGGCGATGATGGAAATATGTCCCGCCTGCGCCCTCTCCCGACATCCTGCGCCTGCGTAAAACAGAGACCCAAAAAGCTGACTGGCCCGGTTCCAGGGGGAACCGAGCCAGTGCGTCTCTTCGAGGGGGATTGAAGAGCTGTCCGAAGGCTTAGTAGGGCGGGGGACGGGGGGCGCCTTCGAACATAGCTATAACGAGCCGTGCGGAAGAAGGTTCCAACCGTTGCAAAAAAGATTCAAGAAAAGTTTTTTATGTGGTCCTCGCTCGTCCCGCAGCACCGGTTCCGGCCGCTCTTTCAGCGGCGTTTCACCGGCAGTGCGCGACGGACATTGCGCAAGCCGCCGAGGACCAACGTGGGCGACAAACGGCAAACGGCGGCCGAAGCCGCCGCCCACCCTCGTAATCTCGACTGTTGGTCAGCGCTTCAGGCTGCGCGGATCGAGCGCGTCGCGGATCGCGTCGCCGACATAGTTGATGCTGATCACCGTTGCCGAGATGATCAGACCGGGCCACAGCACGCGCGACGGTGTCAGCTGCAGGAAGTTGACGCCATCGAAGAGCAGGCGGCCCCAGGTGGGATAATCCGAGGGGAAGCCGAGGCCGAGGAAGCTCAGCGCCGATTCGGTGATGATCGCCGAGGCAATGCCGAGCGTCGCCGAGACCATGATCGACGACAGGACATTGGGCAGGATATGGCGAAGCACGATGCGGTATTCCCGCATGCCGCTCGATTTGGCCGCCAGGATGAATTCCTGGCTCTTGATCGCCAGAACATCGCCGCGGACGATGCGCGCCGTGTGCATCCAGCTCGTCACGCCGATGACGGCGACAACGAGGATGAAGATGCCGGTTTCCGGCCCGAAGGCGGCCCGCAGCGTATCGCGGAAGAGCATGATGATGACGAGCAGAAGCGGCAGAAGCGGCAGCGCCAGGAACAGGTCGGTGAGCCGCATCAGCGGCCCGTCGAGCCGGCGGAAATAACCTGAGACGACGCCGACCAGCGTGCCGAGGAACAGCGCCAGCAACATGGCGGTGAAGCCGACGGCAAGCGATGTCTTGCCGCCCGCCAGAACCTGGGCCAGCATGTCCTTGCCCAGATTGTCCGTGCCGAACGGGTGGGCCATGGATGGCCACTGGTTCTTGTCGCGGATGTTGATCTGGTTCGGCGCCACCGTGTGGATATAGGGGCCGACATAGACGGCCAGCACGATGAAGACGAAGACGATGAGGCCCGCGACCCCGCCCTTGTGGGCGGAGAACTGTTTCCAGATGTCGCGCAATGCGGAGGTCGTCGGCGTTGCCGCCTTGGCTGGTTCTGCCGGTATCGTCGTTGAGGTCGCGTCAGTCATAGCGGATCCTCGGGTCAAGAATGCCGTAGAGCACGTCGGCAATCAGGTTGAAGAGAACGATCAGCACCGCAAAGATGAAGGTCAGAGTCTGTACCAGCGGAATATCGGCCCCCTGGATGGCGGTGATCAGCAGCTGGCCGAGCCCGTTCACGCGAAAGATCTGTTCGGTGATGATGGCGCCGGAAAAGATCGTCGGCACCCCGAGCGCGATCACGGTGACGACCGGGATCAGGCTGTTGCGCAGGACATGGACGAGAAGCACCGTCTTTTCCTTGACGCCCTTGGCACGCGCCGTGCGCACATAGTCCTGATGCAGATTGTCGAGCATCGAGGCGCGCACGAAGCGGGTGATCTGGGAGGCGTTGTAGAGCGCCAGAACCGCAACGGGCAGGACCATCTGCCTCATCTGGGCGAAGAAGCTTTCAAAGCCTGTGACCTGAAGGTTGGTGTCGTAGACCGACGGGAACCATTGCAGATAGGACGAGAAGACGACGATCAGCACCACGCCGGTGAAGAAGGTCGGCACGGAATAACCGACCATCGAGATGAAGGTGCCGATCTGGTCGAAGATCGAATACTGCTTGTAGGCCGAGACGACGCCGATCGGGATGGCGATGAGGATGCCGAAGACATAGGCGAGGCCGATGACCCAGAGGGTCTGCGGCAGGCGCTGGACGATGAGGTCGACGACCGGGCTGCGGGTCGCCCAGGAGAGGATGCGGACGCGATCCTGATCATCGCCGATATGCCAGCCGGTCAGGGCTTCCAGGATGTTCAGCGGTTCATTGATGAAAAACTGATGCAGCCAGGCCATGTAGCGGAAGAAGAAGGGCTGATCGAGACCGAGCGAGGCCTTGATCTGCTCGCGGACCTCCGGCGGGATCGTCAGCGGCAGGTCGCCCGTCGGATCGTTGGGTGCAAGGTCGAGCAGGGCGAAAATGACGAAGCTGATGACGAGCAACGTCGGGATTGCGAAGAACAGTCGTCGCAACGTGTATGTGAACATTCCAATGTCTCCAGACTATCGCGGAGAAAAATGCGGATGCCGGGCCGGCCGCAAGGCCGGCCCGGCAAGCCTCATCACTTCTTGCGCGACCAGTCGGCGACGTTCCACAGCTCGCTGTCCCAGGCGTTCATCTTGACGCCTTCGAGCTTGACCGAGTCGGCCGAGAGCGAACCGCGGTGAACGAGCGGGATATGCGCGCCTTCTTCGGTCAGCATGTCGTTGAGTTCCTTGGAGAGCTCGTGACGCTTGGCGGGTTCGGCGGTCTTGGAGAGTTCGGCAACCTTCTTGTCATAGGCCGGGTTGCAGTAACGCGGGATGTTCTGACCCTGCCAGCCGTTGGCCGGTGCCGGGATCTTGTCGCAGAGCCACTCCGCCAGATACTTTTCCGGATCGGTGCCGTCGAAGTTGTTGGTGTACATTTCGACGTCCGCATAGAACTTCTGGAACGTGTCGGGGCTTGCCGGATCGCCGCCGAAGAAGACGGAGGCCGAGGCGTTGCGCAGTTCGGCGCCGACGCCGATCTGCGACCACATGTCCTTCACCAGTTCCTGGGTGGCCTGACGAACGGAGTTGGTCGAGGTGGAGTAGAGGAAATTGAGTTTCACGCCGTTCTTGGCGCGGATGCCATCAGAGCCCTTCTTCCAGCCGGCATCGTCGAGCAGCTTGTTGGCGCCTTCGATATCCTGCTTGAAGCACCAGGCGTCGTTCTTGGTCGAGGCGACGGCTGCCGGGGCCGGCACGATGTTGCAGGTCGGCTTGCCGGCAGCGCCGTAGCCGGCATCGACGATCACCTGACGGTCGATCGCCATCGAGAGCGCCTTGCGGACGGCCGGGTCGGAGAGCGATGGATGCGGACCGGCTGCCGTGGTGGAGCGCTTGTCGCCAAGCTTCGGATCGGCATTGGTCCAGTTGAGGTTGATACGCTCGACCTGGGTGCCGAAGGCAGTCTCGAGCTTGCCCTTGCCGGCCTTCAGCATGGTGGCCAGAACTTCCGGCTCGACCTGCATGTTCCAGGCATAGTCGTATTCGCCGGTTTCAAGAACCGCGCGGGCCGCAGACGCAGCATCGCCGCCGCCCTTCAGCGTCGCCGTTGCGAATGCCGGCTTGTTCGGATCGCGGTAGTTCGGGTTGGCGACGAAGGTGATGACGTCGTTCGGCTTGAATTCCTTGACGACGAAAGGACCGGTGCCGATCGGGCCGAAATTGGCCGAGGTGCAGCCCGGAGCCTTGGCGCCAACGCAATCCTTGAACTGGGCCGCCTGGATGATCGGCGACTGGGCGCCGACGAAGGCCGAATAGGGATAGGGCTTCTGTTCGCTGAAGCTGACCTTTACGGTGCTCTTGTCGATCGCCTCGACATTCTTGACGCCTTCATACTGGGCCTTCTGGGCGCAGCCGCCATCGGGCGCCGTGCAGTATTTCCAGGTGAAGACCACGTCGTCGGCGGTGAACGGCGAGCCGTCCGACCACTTGACGTCGGACTTCAGCTTCCAGGTCATGCTGAGCAGGTCCTTGGCCACGCCGCCATTGTCGACGGTCGGGATCTCGGTGACGAGTGTCGGCACCAGTTCGCCGTTCTCGTTGTAGCGGGCGAGCGGTTCGATGACCATGGAGGAGGAATAGACTTCCTTCGTGCCGCCGGAAAGATACGGGTTCAATGTCGAAACGGCCTGCCAGAAGAGAATCTTCAGGTCGCCGTCACTACCCCGGGCCGCATGCGCAACCGAACCGAACGACGCAAGCGCCGCGGTGGTGCCGACCAACAGGAGTTTGAACTTGTTCATGCTGCTGTTCCCCTTTTATGGTTTTTTGCCTCTGTTTCGAGGCGTTCCAAATTTATAATTATTTTTTGAAAGTGGTGCCGGTCCGCTCCCATACGCGACCGTCACCCTTGGATGTGAAGCGTCCCTTCCGGCCCTTCCGGGGCCTATGGGGTCACATCTGCTATGGCCGCTCCTTCGTCATGACTATTGCTGATGAACACGGCTGGTCACGCCGCAAAAAGCGGTTGTGACCAAATTTTGAGCCATCTAAGCATAGGCCTATTTTTCGTTCAAGAGCGAAAATTCGAGCTTGCAAATGCCCCTCGGCGCGTCGCAATATCCGCCCGGCCCAGATGGGGAACTATAAGAAATATATGGGGTTAACGTTATGCCGGTCATCAACCGCGTCGCCGAAATGCAGGATCAGGTCGCAGAATGGCGCCGCTACCTGCACCAAAATCCGGAGCTGCTCTACGACCTTCCGAAGACCTCTGCCTTCGTCGCCGAGAAGCTGAGGTCCTTCGGTTGCGACGTGGTGGAAACCGGTCTCGGACAGACCGGGGTCGTCGGCATCATCAAGGGGCGTCACGGGGATGGACCGGTCGTCGGCTTCCGCGCCGATATGGATGCGCTGCCGATCTTCGAGACGAGCGGCCGGGACTGGGCGTCGCAGACACCGGGCAAGGCGCATTCCTGCGGCCATGATGGGCATACCGCCATGCTGCTCGGCGCCGCACAGTATCTGGCCGAGACCCGCAACTTCAAGGGCTCGGTCGCCGTCATCTTCCAGCCCGCGGAAGAGGGTGGTGCAGGCGCGCTTGCGATGATCAACGACGGGCTGATGGAGAAATTCTCGATCTCGCAGGTCTATGGCATGCATAACGAGCCGAAACTGCCGGTCGGCCATTTCGCCACCGCCAAGGGCGGCGTGATGGCGGCGGCCGATACGTTCGAGATCACCGTCAACGGCCGCGGCAGCCATGCGGCGCAGCCGCATCGCTCGATCGATCCGGTGCTGACGGCCTCGCATACGGTCGTCGCGCTGCAAACGATCGTCGCCCGTGAGACCGATCCCCTGCGCTCGCTGGTGATCACGGTCGCTTCCATTCACGGCGGCGAGGCGAGCAATGTCATCCCCGATTTCGTCAAGCTCACCGGCACCGTGCGGACACTTCTACCCGAGACGCGCGACTTTGCCGAAAAGCGGTTGAAGGAGGTCGTCCATGCGACGGCGCTCGTGCATGGCGCGACGGCGGATGTCGTCTATAACCGCGGCTATCCGGTGACGCTCAACCACGATGCCGAGACGGATTTTGCCGCCGACGTGGCCGGCAAGGTGGCGGGACCGCGGGCCGTCGATACGGCGATGGCCCCGCATATGGGAGCGGAAGACTTTTCCTACATGCTGGAGAAGCGCCCCGGCGCCTTCATCTTCATCGGCAATGGCGATACCGCCAACCTTCACAATGCCGGCTACGATTTCAACGACGAGGCGATCCCCTTTGGCGTCAGCTACTGGGTGACGCTTGCCGAAACGGCGCTTGCCGCCTGATCCCAGACTTTAGGAGACAAGACATGCTGCTTTCCGGCACTTCCATGGAACAGGGCGGCGGTTCGGTAACGCCGATCCTGTCCGTCAAGAACCTCAACACCTCGTTCCGCGTCGGCGACGGCTGGCGTACCGTGGTGCGCAACATGTCCTTCGACATCGCACCGCGCGAAACGGTGGCGATCGTCGGCGAATCGGGCTCCGGCAAATCGGTGACGTCGCTGTCCATCATGCGGCTTCTGCCGCAGAAGACGAGCCGGATCGAGGGGCAGGTCCTGCTCGGCGGGCGTGATCTTCTGGCGCTGCCGGAAGACGAGATGCGTAAGGTGCGCGGCAACGATATCTCGATGATCTTCCAGGAGCCGATGACCTCGCTCAATCCTATTTTCCCGATCGGAAAGCAGATCGCCGAGGCGCTGACCGTCCACACCAATATTTCCAGGTCAGACGCCAGGGCAGAAGTCATCCGTCTCCTCGAAAAGGTGCGCATTCCCAACGCCAAGAGCCGGTTCGACGAATATCCGCACCAGTTTTCCGGCGGCATGCGCCAGCGCGTGATGATTGCCATGGCGCTCGCCTCAAGGCCGAAGCTTCTGATCGCCGACGAGCCGACGACGGCACTCGACGTGACGATCCAGGGGCAGATCCTCGATCTCATCAAGCAGTTGCAGGAAGAGGAGGGCATGTCCGTCCTCTTCATCACCCATGACATGGGCGTGGTGGCCGAAGTTGCGGACCGCACGATCGTGATGTTCCGCGGCGACGTGGTGGAAACCGGCGAGACGGACGACATTTTCAATCGCGGCCAGCATCCCTATACGCGGGCATTGCTTTCGGCCGTGCCGCGGCTCGGCTCGATGGGCGAGCGCAAGCTGCCACAGCGTTTTCCGCTGATCGACGTCAAGACCGGCGAACAGACCCTGCTTGAGGACGTGACCGATACGGTTGCCAAGGGCAAGACGCCGATCCTCGACGTGAAGGACCTGACGACCCGTTTCGACATCCATTCCGGCCTGTTCGGCCGCAAGACCGGCGCCGTTCACGCCGTCGAAAAAGTGTCGTTCAACCTCTTCCAGGGCGAGACGCTGTCGCTGGTGGGCGAGAGCGGCTGCGGCAAGTCGACGACCGGGCGCTCGGTGACGCGGCTGATCAACCCGACAAGCGGCGAAGTGACGCTCGACGGTTACGAGGTGATGAAGCTCGACCAGCCGACGCTGCGGCAGATGCGCCGGTCGATCCAGATGGTGTTCCAGGATCCGTTCGCCTCGCTCAATCCGCGCATGAGCGTCGGGTCCGCCGTGATGGAGCCCTATGTGGAACACGGCCTCGGTTCGAAGGCGCAGGCGCGCGAGAAGGCGGCGAGCCTGATGGAGAAGGTCGGCCTTTCCGCCGACATGATGAAGCGCTTCCCGCACGAGTTTTCCGGCGGCCAGCGCCAGCGTGTGGCGATTGCCCGCGCATTGATGCTTGACCCGAAGGTGATCGTGGCCGACGAGGCCGTTTCGGCGCTCGACGTGTCGATCAAGGCGCAGGTCTGCAATCTTCTCCTCGACCTGCAGCAGAACCTCAATCTCGCTTTCCTGTTCATCTCCCACGACATGGCCGTGGTCGAGCGCGTCAGCCACCGGGTGGCGGTGATGTATCTGGGTGAAATCGTCGAAATCGGCCCGCGCGCCGCCGTCTTCGAAAACCCGCAGCATCCCTATACCAAGAAGCTGATGTCGGCCGTGCCGGTGCCGGACCCGGCGCGGCGCAATATCAAGCGCAACATGTCGACCGACGAGATCAAGAGTCCGATCCGGTCCGTCGATTACGTGCCGCCGGTCAGGGAATATCGCGAGGTTTCCGCAGGCCATCTTGTGCAGGTGGCGTAAGGGCGCCACCGCTTGAATATTTGCCGGAAGGCCGCGTTTCTGTTATCCTTGAAGGGTGCGGGACTGCGGCCTTTCTGCCGTTCTGGAAAGCGGTGATGACGGGTCTAGGATGTGACCTGATTGCCGTAAATTTTATGTCCATGCCGGCGCTTGCTTGCTGCCAACGGGGCATTCGAGCGGCATTCCATATCTCCCTGGGCTGAGGCGACGTGATGCAGACCGATCATTTCAATCGGTTCACAGAGGTCGTTTGACAGAGGCTCGGAAAACGTGTCAGCAAGGCGCGAGGAGATTTTCTGTCATGGTCAAACGGTCTGATAGCCAGGGGCGCCTGGACGATGCGGCGAGGGCCGGGTGGCTCTATTACGTGGCCGGGCGTACGCAGGACGAGATCGCGTCGGCCATGGGGATTTCCCGGCAGTCTGCCCAGCGGCTGGTGTCGCTTGCCGTCGCCGAGCGGCTGATCAAGGTGCGGCTCGATCATCCGATTGCCGCCTGTCTCGAACTCGCAGAGGCACTGAAGGACCGGTACGGGCTGAAATATGCCGAGGTGGTTCCAAGCGACCCCGGGAACACCTCTTCCACCGTCGGTATCGCCGAAGCGGGCGCCGCAGAGATCGAGCGCTGGCTGAAGCGGCCGGAGCCAATCATCATCGCCATCGGCACGGGGCGAACGCTGAAAGCCGCCATCGACCAGCTGCCGCCGATGGAATGTCCGCAGCACCGGATCGTCTCGCTCACCGGCAATATCGGGCCCGATGGTTCGGCGGCCTATTACAACGTCATCTTCTCGATGGCCGATGCGATCAAGGCGCGGCATTTTCCGATGCCGCTGCCGGTGCTGTGCGCGTCTGCCGAAGAGCGCGAGACGCTGCATGACCAACCGCTGGTGCGCGCCACGCTGGCGCTCGGCTCGAAGGCCGACGTCACCTTCGTCGGGATCGGCGAACTCGGCGTCGACGGGCCGCTCTGCGTCGACGGTTTCCTCGATCGCGAGGAGATGATCCGGCTCGTCGAAAACGGGGCCGCCGGCGAAATCTGCGGCTGGATCTACGACCAGAAGGGCAAGCTTCTCGGCAGCCCGATGAACGACCGGGTCGCAAGCGTCGGCATCCCCTCGCGCGAGCATTCCCGCGTCATCGGCATGGCGCAGGGGCAGCGCAAGTGGACGGCGATGCGCGCCGCCCTGAAGGGCGGTCTGCTCAACGGTCTGATCACCGATGAGGCCTCCGCAGGGCATCTGCTCGACCGCTGAGCAAAAATTTATCCTAGCCAAATCAAAGTCATGACCTATGTCCGTTGCATTGCAGCGACGAAAGTCAATTGACATATCGTCGCATTTCATGGGTAATTGCCCATGAGCAAAGCGAATGCTCGCCCACATCTTCTCGGGAGGAAGATATGACATTGAAGACGGTTTTGCTGGGCACCTGCTCAGCCATGATGCTTGCTGGCTTTTCGGTTGCCGGCGCATCCGCGGAAACACTCACGATTGCTACGGTCAATAACGGCGACATGGTCCGCATGCAGGGCCTGACGTCGGAATTCACCAAGGCCAATCCCGACATTCAGGTCAACTGGGTCACGCTCGAAGAAAACGTGCTGCGCGAACGCGTCACCACGGATATCGCGGCGAATGGCGGCCAGTACGACATCGTCACGGTCGGCAATTACGAAGTGCCGATCTGGGCCAAGCAGAAATGGCTGCTGCCGCTCGACGGCCTCGGCGACAAGTATGACATGGACGACCTTCTGCCGGCGATCCGCGGCGGTCTCACCGTCGACGGCAAGCTCTATGCGGCGCCGTTCTACGGCGAATCCGCCATGATCATGTACCGCAAGGACCTGTTCGAAAAAGCCGGTCTGAAAATGCCGGAAAGCCCGACCTGGGAATTCATCGGCGATGCGGCACGCAAGATCACGGACCGCAAGACCGGCGTCAACGGCATTTGCCTTCGCGGCAAGGCCGGCTGGGGCGAGAACATGGCGTTCATCTCGGCGCTCAACAATTCCTTCGGCGGCCGCTGGTTCGACGAAAAGTGGAAGCCGCAGTTCGATCAGCCGGAATGGAAGCAGTCGCTTACCTTCTACGCAAGCCTGATGAAGGATGCCGGTCCGTCCGGCGCCTCGTCGAACGGCTTCAACGAAAACCTGACGCTGTTCCAGCAGGGCAAGTGCGGCATGTGGATCGACGCCACGGTTGCTGCGTCCTTCGTCTCCGACCCGAAGAACTCGACGGTCGCAGACAAGGTCGGCTATGCGATCTTCCCGACCAAGGAAGGCGTTGCCAACCACGGTAACTGGCTGTGGTCTTGGAACCTTGCCGTTCCGGCATCGTCCAAGAAGGCCGCTTCGGCACAGAAGTTCATCTCCTGGGCCACGAGCAAGGAATATACCCAGCTCGTCGCGTCCAAGCAGGGCTGGGCCAACGTTCCTCCGGGCACGCGCACCTCGCTCTACAAGACCGAAGACTACCAGAAGGCCGCTGCCTTCGCCGCTCCGACGCTTGCCGCGATGCAGGCTGCCGACATCACCAAGCCGACCGTCAAGCCGGTGCCCTACACGGGCGGCCAGTTCGTGACGATCCCTGAATTCCAGGCGCTTGGCACGACGATCGGTCAGCTCTTCTCGGCCGTCATTGCCGGTCAGTCCTCGGTCGACGATGCGCTTGCCGCAGCACAGGCCACCGCGACCCGCGACATGACCCGCGGCGGCTACATCAAGTAAGCTCCTCTCCCAGGGCGGTCCTCAATCCAAAGGGATCGCCAAAGGGGGATCGCAAGGGCTCCGCTGCCCGGCCTCGTAGCCACGAAGGCCGGGCGGTTCTTCCGCCCACCCCGCATCTTCAGGAGAAGAGGTGCCGGCCGGGCCGATCCAATAACAACAAGACGAAACACGGGCGCCTTTCCGCCGAGGGCAACGTGGCAAACTGAGCCTTAACGGCTCCGGGAGGGTGGTCCGAAATGGCAACTCAAAACACCAAGACATTGGCGCGTGTCATGATGGCGCCCTCCGTCATCCTGCTTCTGATCTGGATGATCGTACCGCTCGCGATGACGCTGTACTACTCGTTCCAGAACTACAATCTTCTGACGCCGATGAATGTCTCGTTCGCCGGCTTCTTCAATTACCAGTATTTCTACACGGACCCCGCCTTCTTCCAGTCGATCTGGAACACGCTGGTTCTAGTGCTCGGCGTGCTTGCCATCACCGTGATCGGCGGCATCGCGATCGCGCTTCTGATCGACCAGCCGATCTTCGGCCAGGGCATCGTGCGCATCCTCGTCATCTCGCCGTTCTTCGTCATGCCGCCGGTCGCGGCACTGATCTGGAAGAACATGATCATGCATCCGGGTTATGGCGTGCTCGCCGATCTGGCGCAGTTCTTCGGAGCGCAGCCGATCGACTGGTTCGCACAATACCCGCTATTGTCCGTGATCATCATCGTCGCCTGGCAATGGCTGCCGTTCGCGACGCTCATTCTGCTCACCGCCCTGCAGTCGCTCGACGGCGAGCAGAAGGAAGCGGCCGAAATGGACGGCGCCAACGCCGTGCAGCGCTTCATCCATCTGACGCTGCCGCATCTTTCGCGCGCCATCACGGTCGTCATCCTGATCCAGACGATCTTCCTGCTCGGCGTCTATGCGGAAATCCTCGTCACCACCAATGGCGGTCCGGGTTACGCATCCACCAACCTCACCTTCCTCATCTATCGTACGGCACGTCTCGGCTATGACGTCGGCGGTGGGGCGGCAGGTGGCATCATCGCCGTTGTTCTGGCCAATATCGTCGCCTTCTTCCTGATGCGCGCCGTCGGCAAGAACCTGGACAAGTAGGAGAGGATCATGGCTCGCAAAGTTACCACCGGAGCACGGATCGGCTGGACCATCGCCGCATGGGTCGTGGCTCTCCTGATCTTCTTCCCCATCCTCTATGCGCTGATCACCAGCTTCAAGACGGAGCAGGAGGCGATCGCCGGCTTCAGCCTGATCCCATCGGGCACGTTCGAGAACTACATCACCGTGGAAGAGCAGCGCGATTATTTCACGCCGTTCATGAACTCGGTGATCCTGTCGGTCGGCTCCACCATCCTGGCACTGATCGTGGCGCTGCCGGCCGCCTGGGCGATGGCGTTCGCGCCGACCAAGCGGACGAAGGATATCCTGATGTGGATGCTTTCGACCAAGATGATGCCGTCGGTGGCGGTTCTCCTGCCGATCTTCATCATCTTCCGCAATCTGGGCCTGCTCGATACGCGGATCGGCCTCACCGTCATGCTGATGCTGATCAACCTGCCGATCGTGGTGTGGATGCTCTACACCTACTTTCGCGAAATTCCGGGCGAGATCCTGGAAGCAGCACGGATGGACGGTGCCGGCATCTGGCAGGAAATCGTCTATGTTCTGGCGCCGATGGGGGTTCCTGGCATCGCCTCGACGCTGCTTTTGAACGTCATCCTTGCCTGGAACGAAGCCTTCTGGACGATCCAGCTGACGACCACAAATGCGGCGCCGCTGACGGCCTTCATCGCCTCGTTTTCGTCGCCTCAGGGCCTATTCTGGGCCAAGCTTTCGGCGGCATCGACCATGGCGATCGCGCCGATCCTCATCCTCGGCTGGTTCAGCCAGAAGCAACTCGTTCGCGGCCTCACCTTTGGCGCGGTTAAGTAAGAACAAAAGGACACAAACGTCATGGGAAGCATCACCCTCAAGAACGTGTCTAAGACCTTTGGCGAAGCCAAGGTCATTCCGTCGATCGATCTGGAAATCAACAATGGCGAATTCGTCGTCTTCGTCGGCCCGTCGGGCTGCGGCAAGTCCACGCTGCTGCGCCTGATCGCCGGACTGGAAGATGTCTCCGGCGGTCATATCATGATCGACGGCAAGGACGTGACGGATGCCGCACCCGCCGAGCGCGGGCTTGCCATGGTGTTCCAGTCCTATGCGCTCTATCCGCATATGAGCGTGCGCAAGAACATCGCCTTCCCCTTGAAGATGGCGAAGATGGACCAGGCGCAGATCGACAAGAAGGTCGGCGATGCGGCCCGCATCCTCAACCTCACCGACTATCTGGAGCGCCGTCCGGGGCAGCTTTCCGGCGGTCAGCGCCAGCGCGTCGCGATCGGGCGTGCCATCGTGCGCGAACCCTCGGCCTTCCTCTTCGACGAGCCGCTGTCGAACCTCGATGCGGCACTGCGCGGCACGATGCGCCTCGAGATCAGCGATCTTCATCACCAGCTGAAGACGACGATGATCTACGTCACCCACGACCAGATCGAGGCCATGACCATGGCCGACAAGATCGTCGTTCTCAATCGCGGCAATATCGAACAGGTCGGCTCGCCGCTCGAACTCTACAAGACGCCGCGCAACCTGTTCGTCGCCGGCTTCATCGGCTCGCCGAAGATGAATTTCCTCGAGGGGGAATATGCCAAGTCGAAGGGTGCCAAGACGGCCGGTGTTCGTCCCGAGCATATCGGCCTGTCGAAGGACAGCGGCTTGTGGAGCGGCACGGTGACGGTGGCCGAACATCTCGGCGCCGACACGTTCCTGCATCTCGACGTGGACGGGATCGGCCCGATCACCGCGCGTGCCGGCGGCGAGTTCGGCGCCAGCTACGGCGACAAGGTGTTCCTGACGCCCGATGACAGCAAGCTGCACCGCTTCGACGACAAGGGCCTCGCCATCAAGGCGTAAGCCCGAATATTTGATCCAAACGGCCTGGCGGACAGGCCAATCGGAGTATGAGACCATGACCGTTACGCTCTCGCTGGCAAGCCTCAAGGAGGTTGCCGCCACCGCTGCCGTGCCTGCCTACGACCCGAAGACCCTGACGGCCGGGATCGTGCATTTCGGCGTCGGCAATTTTCACCGTGCGCATCAGGCCGTCTATCTCGACGACCTGTTTTCCGCCGGCAAGGGCCATGACTGGGCGATCATCGGCGCCGGCGTGATGCCGTCGGATGCGGCGATGCGCGAGAAGCTGAAGGCGCAGGATTTCCTGACGACCGTGGTCGAGCAGGACAATAACAAAAGCGGCGCGCGCGTGACGGCGCCGATGATCGACATCATCGCGCCGGGCGAAACCGCAGCCCTTCTCGAAAAGCTCGCCGACCCGACGATCCGCATCGTTTCCATGACGATCACCGAGGGCGGCTATTTCATCGATGCCGCCGGCCATTTCAACCCGGCACACCCGGCGATGGCCGAGGACGGCCGAAACCCGGACGCGCCGAAGACGGTGTTCGGCCTCATCATCGCCGGCCTGAAGCTGCGCCGCGAACGGGGCATCCAGCCTTTCACGGTGATGTCCTGCGACAATATTCCGGGCAACGGCCACGTGACGGAAAACACCGTCATCGGCCTTGCCAAAATGTCGGACCCGGCCTTTGCCGAATGGATCCATGCCAATGTCGCTTTCCCGAACGGGATGGTCGACCGTATCACGCCGGCCACCGGTCCGCGCGAGATCGGCATCCTGAAGGACGAATACGATATCGACGACAAGTGGCCGGTCTTCTGTGAAGAGTTCAAACAATGGGTGCTGGAAGACAAGTTCCCCGCCGGGCGCCCGGCGCTGGAAGAGGTCGGCGTGCAGTTCGTGGCCGATGTCGCGCCCTATGAACTGATGAAGATCCGCATCCTCAACGGCGGCCATGCGACGATCGCCTATCCGGGCGAGCTTCTCGACATTCATTTCGTCCATGAGGCGATGGAACATCCGCTGATCCGCGCCTTCCTCGCCAAGCTCGAAAAGGAAGAGATCATCCCGATCGTGCCGCCGGTGCCCAATACCAGCCTCGACGACTATTTCGATCTCATCGAGCGTCGCTTCCTCAACCCGAAGATCGGCGACACCATTCCGCGCCTGGCGCAGGACGGCTCCAACCGCCAGCCGAAGTTCATCCTGCCCTCGACCCGTGACCGCCTGGCCAAGGGCGACGATATCGTCGGCCTGTCGCTGGTCTCGGCGCTGTGGTGCCGCTATTTCGCCGGCACGTCGGACAGCGGCCGCAAGATCGCCTTCAACGATGCCAGCGCCGAGAAGCTGCAGGCGGCGGCGCTGAAGGCCAAGGACGATCCCGATGCCTTCCTCGTGTTCGACGAGATTTTTGGCGAGGTGTCGAAGTCGGAACTCTTCCGCAAGCGTTTCGCGCATGCGCTGAAGACGCTCTGGGCAGAGGGCACGGCCAAGACGCTGCAACTTTATCTCGACGACAAGCTCGTGACGGACTGAGGTATCGCCATGGCGGGCACGGCTTTCGAGGAAGGAAAAACGCCTCTGATCATCTTCGATTGCGACGGGGTGCTCGTCGACAGCGAGCCGCTTTCTGTCCGGGTTCTGGTTCGGGCCCTGCACCGCCGCGGCGTGGAGATGACCGAGGCGGAGGCTTACGGGCATTTTCTCGGTCGCAGCCTGTCGACCATGAAACAGATCCTCGATGACGAATACGGGTTCCATACGGGGCCCGAGTTTCTCGAGGAGATGCGGGTCGATCTGTACGACCTGTTCAAAACCGATCTTCAACCGATCCCCGGCATTGCCGAGGCGATCGATGCGCTCGGGCCTGAGGGCATGGGGCTGCCCATCTGCGTCGCGTCCTCCAGCCAGCCGGAGCGGATCCGGCTGTCACTGACGATCACCGGACTGATCGACCGGCTCGATCCGCATCTCTTCTCCGCCTCGATGGTGAAGAACGGCAAGCCGGCGCCCGATCTGTTTCTCCACGCGGCGAAGGAAATGGGTGTCGCGGCGGAAAACTGCATCGTCATCGAGGACAGTCCGGCCGGTATCGAGGCGGCGCATCGCGCCGGGATGGCCGCCTTTGCCTTTACCGGCGGCACGCATGCGCTGCTGCCCGGCCACCGCGAGCGCATCGAAGCGCTCTCGCCCGATCTGGTGTTTGACGCCATGACGGATTTGCCCCACCTTGTGCAAAAATATATAGAGGGTCGTGGGGGAGCGGCATTCGGCCGGGCATGATATTGCCCAGCCATGCCGGTTCCGGGCGATAACCCGTCGGGACAAGGGACAGGAAACCAATCCGGATGCGTCATCATCTCGTTGCCGTCGATATTGGCACGACCAGCGCGCGTGCCGGCATCTTCGATCGATCGGGGCGGCTTCTGGCGAAGGCGAAATATCCGATCCGGATGTTCCAGCCGAAGCCGAACCATGCCGAACACAGTTCCGAGGATATCTGGGCGGCCGCCTGTCGCGCCGTGCGCGATGCGATGACCGAAGCCGGGATTGCCGCAGAGACGGTCGCCGCAATCGGCTTCGACGCCACCTGTTCGCTGGTGGCCCGCGATCTCGACGGCCAGCCGCTGACGGTGTCGACCACCGGAGATGCCAGCCGCGACACGATCGTCTGGCTCGACCACAGGGCAATCGGCGAGGCGGAAGCGCTGTCGGCGACGGGGCATGCCGTGATCGACTATTCCGGCGGATCGCTGTCTCCCGAAATGGAAATGCCGAAGCTCAAATGGCTGAAGAAGCACCGGCCCGACAGCTGGGCGCGGGCCGGCTATTTCTTCGATCTTGCCGATTTCCTCACCTGGAAGGCGACGGGTTCGGCCGCGCGCTCGCGCTGCACGCTGACGGCAAAATGGAATTACCTTGCCCACAGGACGCCCGGATGGAGCGCCGATTATCTGGCGCTGGCCGGGCTCGAGGACCTCATCGAACGGGCAGGCCTGCCGGAGGAGACCGTCGAGGTCGGCCGGCCGATCGGCACGCTTTCGCCTGAGGCGGCCGAGGCGCTGGGGCTCGATGCGGATGTGGTCGTGGCGCCCGGTCTCATCGATGCCTATGCCGGCGCTTACGGCGCGCTTGCCGGTGTCTCCAGTCCGGAGCGGATGGAAACGAGCGTGGCGCTGATCGGCGGTACGTCGAGCTGCATCGTCGCCTTCTCGCGCAAGCCGAAACCCGGCCGCAGCCTCTGGGGGCCGTATTACGAGGCGGTTCTGCCGGGCCACTGGCTGGTGGAGGGCGGGCAATCGGCAGCCGGGGCGCTGCTCGACCATGTGGTGCGGATGCATGTGGCGGGCGGCGAGCCGACGACGGAGCTGCATGGCCGGATCATCGAGAGGATCGGCGAATTGCGGGCCGAGCTTCATGCGGAGGAGGGCGCTGCCGGCGATATCGCACCGGGTCTCCATATCCTGCCCGACTTCCATGGCAACCGTTCGCCGCTTGCCGATCCGCATGCGACGGGCGTGATCAGTGGCCTCACGCTCGATACGTCCTTCGACGGGCTGTGCCGACTCTACTGGCGGTCCTGCGTGTCGATCGCGCTCGGCATCCGCCATATCCTCGATGCGATGGCCGGTTATGGCTACCGTTTCGAGGCGCTGCATGTGACGGGCGGCCATGTCAACAATCCGCTGCTGATCGAGCTCTATGCCGATGTGACCGGTCGCAAGGTGGTGATCCCGGAAACCCGCGATGCGGTTCTGCTGGGCACCGCGATGGTGGCGGCGGTCGCCGGCGGGCTCTATCGCGGCCTGTTCGAGGCGGGGCAGGCGATGGATGGCGGCGAACGCGAACGTCTGCCGGATGTTTCACGCGCCGCGCATTATGACCGGGATTACCGGCGGTTCCTGGCGATGGTGCGCCATCGCGAGGAGTTGCGCGCGATGGAATAGAGCCATTCCAGCAGACGTGCGAGCCGCCTTTTTGCGTCCGGAATTGCCAGGAAACAACGAGATGGAGCATCTACGCGTTTCGAAGGAAGGCGGAAATGCTCTCGACGCACCGGTCGGGTTGATGACCGTCTTGCGGCATCTTCCCCCGCACCCTACATCCAGCCGGCCATCCGCCGGAGACCCGTGATGATCCTCGACGCCACACGCCTTGCGCTTGCCAACCTGTTGTCGCCCGAAGCCCGTTCCGCCTTCTGGAAGACGCTCGGGCTGACGCTTCTCATTCTTGTCGGCCTGTGGCTCGCGCTGCGCGAGAGCTTTGTCTATTACGCCTGGCCGTGGATCGAAGCCTTCTTTCCGGATTTCTCCGCCGACATGGCGTTCTGGGCAAGCTGGCTCACATTCGTGGCGGCGATCTTCGGCAGTATCGGGCTGGCGCTGGTTCTGGCGCTGCTGATTGCGCCGATCACCGCGCTGATCGCCGGCCTCTTCCTCGACGATGTCGCCAAGGTGATCGAGACGCGCGACTATGCCGGCGATGCGCCGGGGCGGGAAATGCCGCTCGGTCAGGCGATGCTCGGGTCTGTCCAGTTTCTCGGCGTCGTCATCGTCGGCAATGTCGTGGCGCTCCTGCTGCTCTTCGTGCCGGGCGTCAATCTCGTCGCCTTCTTTCTCGTCAACGGTTATCTGCTCGGTCGGGAATTCTTCGAGTTCGCCGCGATGCGTTTTCGCGCGCCGGCCGAAGCGCGGCTGTTGCGGGAAAAATATAGCTCCACGGTGTTCATGGCCGGGCTCGTGATCGCGCTGTTCCTGGCGATCCCGATCGTCAATCTGCTGACGCCGCTGTTTGCCGCGTCGCTGATGGTGCATCTGCACAAGATGATCGCGCGGAAGGATCCGGGCTTCTCGCTTGCCGCGGGATGACCGGCCCCGGCCGCGCCCTCAGGGGGAGGCGGCCGGAATGCCGACGATCTGCTGCGGCAGCTCGACCAGCGGGGCTGGAATATCGATCGTCTTTTCCGGCGAGCGACAGATATCCGCCACCACACAGCGCTCGCATTCCGGCTTGCGCGCCTTGCAGCAATAGCGGCCGTGCAGGATCAGCCAGTGGTGGGCGTGGTAGAGATACCGGTCGGGGATGACCTTTAAAATATTGTCTTCCACTTCGTCCGGCGTCCTGCCCGGCGCCATCAGCATGCGGTTGGCAATGCGGAAGACATGGGTATCGACGGCCATGGTGGGGATGCCGAAGGCCATGGACATGACGACGTTGGCGGTCTTGCGGCCGACACCGGGCAGCCGCATCAGTTCCTCGCGCGATTTGGGCACGTGCGAGCCGAATTCGTCGATCAGGATGCGACAGAGCGCGATGACGTTCTTGGCCTTGTTGCGGTAAAGCCCGATCGTCCTGATATGCTCGATGACGCCGTCTTCGCCGAGCGCCAGCATCTTTTCCGGCGTGTCGGCGATCTGGAAGAGGGCGCGCGTCGCCTTGTTGACGCCGGCATCGGTGGCCTGCGCCGAGAGCGCCACGGCCACTACGAGCGTAAACGGATTGACGTGTTCCAGTTCTCCCTTGGGTTCGGGCCGCTGGATGGAAAAGCGGCGAAAGATCTCTTCCATCTCAGCCGGCGAATAGGCCGACTTGTAGCGTTTCGGCTTTTTTGCCGCAGCGGTTTTAGGGGCCGCTTTCGGCTTGGTGATGGAGGCTTTGCTGGATTTTGGCGCGCGAATGGTCATAATCCCTCTATATCCAGCCTGACGGATCGAAAGCAATTCATCATGCGCACGGACTTGACGCGCGAAGACCTATCCTTGCCGGAAGGCCGGCCGCTTTTTGCTGCCGAACTGACGCCCTATCGCTCTTTGGGCAGACAAGGGTTTCGCATCCTGCTCCTCGTCGCCGGTGCCGTGACGATCGGCTATGGCGGGTTCTTCATCGCCACCGGCGCTTATCCCGTCGGGATCTTCTTCGGCCTGGATTTCCTGCTTCTCTATGGTGCGCTGAAGCTCAGTTTCCGCTCCGGCCGGGTGAGGGAAGAGGTGACGGTGTCACGCGACACGCTCTCGGTCCGGAAATTTTCCGCCGCGGGGCGGATGGTGGAGCATCGCTTCAATCCGTTTCGGGCACGCTTCGATGTGCGGCGCCATGCGGAATTCGGCATTACCGCGATGGAGGTGAGCGGCGAGGGACGGCGCACCGAAATCGGCGGCTTTCTCAACCCCGACGACCGCGAGAGTTTCGCCAAGGCTTTCTACAGCGCGCTCGCTACGGTCAAGCGCCGGATATAGATGCCGGATAACGGCGTTTGACGGAGCCCGGCCATGGCCGGTCTTGCCGGGCGGTGGCAAGAAACGGGTGGTTTGCCACGGGACGAGGGTGCATGTGTGGGCGATAGACAAATAGAACCAGGGAGAGAGGCGATGAACGCTCTTGCGCAGATGGCGGCCTTTGCCGAGCCGATGACCGATGTGACGCCCGAAGGTTCCGACTATGACATCGTGCGGCAGGTGATCGAGATGATCACGCTCGACTATCGCGAGCAGCCGTCGCTGGAGGTGATCGCCGCCGAAATGGGCCAGTCGCCGACGCAGTTGCAGAAGCTGTTCACCCGCTGGGCGGGCCTTTCGCCGAAAGCCTTTCTGCAGGCGGTCACGCTCGACCACGCCAAGCGCTTGCTCGGCGTCGAGGGGCTGCCGCTTCTGGAAACCTCCTACGAGCTTGGTCTTTCGGGGCCGGGGCGTCTGCATGACCTGTTCGTCACCCATGAGGCGATGTCGCCGGGCGAATGGAAGGGGCGGGGTTCGGGCCTCGTCATCCGCTACGGGTTTCATTCGTCGCCCTTCGGCCTTGCGCTCGTGATGGCGACGGATCGCGGGCTCTCCGGTCTCGCCTTCGCCGATCCGGGCGAGGAGCAGGCGGCACTCGACGACATGACGCGACGCTGGCCGAATGCCGACTACGTGGCCGATCAAGCGGCGACCGCACCTTATGCGGCACGCGTCTTCGACCGGTCGGAGTGGTCGTCGGAGCGGCCGCTCAAGGTCGTATTGATCGGCACCGATTTCCAGATGCGGGTCTGGCAGAGCCTGTTGAAGATCCCCTATGGCAAGGCAGTCACCTATTCCGACGTCGCCTGCGATATCGGCCAGCCGAGCGCCAATCGGGCAGTCGGAGCGGCGGTCGGAGCGAACCCGATCTCCTTCGTCGTGCCCTGCCACCGGGCCGTGGCGAAGAACGGCGCGCTCACCGGCTATCACTGGGGGCTCACCCGCAAGCGGGCGATGCTGGGCTGGGAAACCGGCGGCGGCGACTGACCGAAAAGGGCCCGGCTTCGCTTCCGGCATGCGGCTCGCCGGCCCGTGAGCGGGGCAGAAAATGCCCTTCAGGTTCCTGTCAGCTTGGAACGCCATGTCCTCAATCATCAGCGGGAACTCTCGGCCCGCGCATGATTGAGGAGCGTTGGCATCGATGGCAGTCTCGCGGGTGAAGGTCTGGTTGAAGCGTAGCGTGTTTGCAGGCCTCGGCGTTGCGGCCGTGATGGGAGCCTATCTGGGCGGGCTGCAGCTGACCGGCAATTTCCACACCGTGATCGCCGGCGAGCTCTACCGTTCGGCGCAGCCGAGCGCCAGCGCAATCGAAAGCTATGCCAAGCAGTATGGAATCAAGACCGTCGTCAACCTGCGTGGCGAGAACGACAAGTCGTCTTGGTACGACAAGGAAGTGGCCGTCAGCGAAAAGCTCGGTATCAAGCATATCGATTTTTCCATGCTCGCCTCCCGCCAGCTGACGCCGGCGGAAGCCGACAGGCTGCTGGCGCTTTTGAAAGATGCGCCGAAGCCGATCCTCATCCATTGCCGTTCCGGCGCCGACCGGACGGGTCTCGTCTCGGTTCTCTACAGCCAGCAGATCGCCGGCATTTCGGAGGATCAGGCGGAAAAGCAGCTGTCGATCTTCTATGGCCATGTGGGCATTCCCTATCTCTCCGCCGCCTATGCGATGGACAAGAGCTGGGAGAAGCTTGAGCGTCATTACGGGCTCGACGGTTACGCGCGCCCGGCGCCGATCACGGTCAGCGCGGCAGACGAGGCGATCCCGGAAAAGCCCGCTTCCTGAACGGCGGGTTCATCGTCAATTCATCCCAAGACGCCTAACCTTCATTCACCGATTGGAGGTAACAGGATGAAAATACTCGTTCTTGTCGCCGGCTTGCTGGCCGGTATCACGATGGGTTCGGCCGCGCAGGCCGGGCCGATGTCTTCTCCCATGTCGTCGTCCTCGGCTGCCGTCGAGACCCAGGGGCCGAATGTGGTCCGGGTGGATTATGCCTGCGGCCGTGGCCGACACATCACCCGCCACGGCATCTGCCGGCCGAATTATCGTCGGCCTGTCCGGCATCCTTCGCGACACTGGCACCGCCCGCCGCCGCGCTGGCACGGGCATTCGCGGCCACAGCATCATGGCTACCATCGCCCGCCACCGCGGCATGGCTGGAGCCGCTATTGATCGCAGCCAGAGCAATCTCAATCATCGGGCCGGCACTCTGCCGGCCCGTTTTACGTTGCGGCGAGCGGAGGGCTCACACCGCAGGTGCCAGTTTGAGCAATTCTTCCGCGGCGCGTTCATCGGTGATCAGCGTGTTGCAGCCGATGCGGCGGATCGTGGCGCGGATGGCGAGAGCCCGGTGCGCGCCGCCGGAGGAAAGGACGATATGCTTTGCCTTCTTCAGCGTGTCGAGATCGACCGACATGACCCGCTCGTTGAGCTTCTGGTCGACGGAATGACCGTCCTCATCGAGAAAGTTGAACATCGTATCGCAGACGCAGCCGGCGCGGATGAGCCGGTCGAGTTCGGCCTTGGAGATGAAGCCTTCCGACAGCGAGGTGGAATGCGGGCCGATATCGCCGCAGCTGACCACCGCCAGATCGAGGTTCTCGGCAAGATCGTAGATGGTCTTCAGGCCGCATTGTTCGATCAGCGCCGTCTTCGTCACGATGCTATCGACCAGAAGCGGGGCGAGGAACATATAGCATTCGGCGCCGAGCTGGCTTGCGAGCCGCCAGGTGTAGTCGATCGGGTTGGTCTGCTGGACGGCGACGATGCCGCCGAGAAGAGAGACGACCTTGCAGTTTGCCCGGCGCGGCGGACGAAAGCCCGAGAGAGAGGCGGTCATCGTGCGACCCCAGCCGACGCCGATCGTCATGCTGTCCTGAACCACTTCCGACAGAAACTGTCCGAGCGCCAGGCCGACGGCGCCCGCCAGCGCATCCGCATCGTCGTCGCGCGGCGCCGGCACGACCACGGCCTCGTCGAGCCCGTAGGCCTTTTCCAGCTTGATCGCCAGTTCGACGCAGCTATCGACCCCTTCCGAGATCCAGATCTGCACCTCGGACCGCTTCATCGCCTCGTCCAGCATACGGATCACCGTCGAGCGGCTGATGCCGAGCCGTTCTGCGACTTCCTTCTGGGTGAGGCCCTGATTGTAATAGAGCCATGCCGAGCGCAGCCGAAGCGAAGCGGCATCGGAATAGGCGGTATGGGTCTCGCGTCTCAATCTGGCCAAGCTACACTCCCGTCCGCTTTTTCGCCGGACGCACGAATTTCTGCGGCTGCTGCCATGATATCGTCGCACCTGCAACATATGTCAATTCAGACAGACAAATGTCTTGACTTCTTTGCGGGAGACGGGTGTTATCCGGTTAACATGCCGGGCATACCCTGCCATGATGGCTCTGCCATGATTGTTTTCGTGACGGTCGCGATGGACCCTTCTGGCGCTGCTGGCGTTAGGATCTCTCAACGAGGATTATTCGGATGACGTCGAAACTAGAGCAACTTCGTTCCATGACAACGGTCGTCGCCGACACCGGCGACATCGAGGCGGTGGCCCGCCTGAAGCCGGTGGATTGCACCACCAATCCGTCCATCGTTCTGAAGGCGATCGGTTCGCCGGCCTTTGCCGACACGTTCAAGGAAGCCGTCGCCTGGGGCAAGAAGCAGGGCGGCCAGGAGGATGCGATCGCAGCAGCCGTTGCAGACCGCCTCGCGATCGACGTCGGCTCGGCTCTAGCCGGTCTCGTTCCCGGTCGCGTCTCGACCGAAGTCGATGCCGACCTGTCCTTCGACACGAAGGCTTCGATCGACAAGGCGCATCAGATCATTGCCGCCTACAAGGCGCGTGGCATCGAGAAGGAGCGTATCCTGATCAAGCTCGCTTCCACCTGGGAAGGCATCAAGGCTGCCGAAGTGCTGCAGAAGGAAGGTATCGACTGCAACCTGACGCTGCTCTTCTCGATGGCCCAGGCTGCCGCCTGCGCCGATGCCAAGGCCTTCCTGATCTCGCCCTTCGTCGGCCGTATCCTCGACTGGTACAAGAAGTCCACCGGCCAGGATTACACGGCCGAGACCGATCCGGGCGTCGTATCCGTTCGCAAGATCTACAACTACTACAAGTCCAACGGCATCTCGACGATCGTCATGGGCGCATCGTTCCGCAATACCGGCGAGATCGAAGCGCTGGCCGGTTGCGACCGTCTGACGATCGCACCGAACCTGCTCGACGAGCTGGACAAGGCCGAAGGCACGCTCGAGCGCAAGCTTTCGCCGGAAACCTTCGAGCCGGCCGCGCCGATCAAGATGGACGAGAAGGCTTTCCGCTGGATGCTCAACGAAGACCAGATGGGCACGGAAAAGCTGTCTGACGGTATCCGCCTGTTCGCCAAGGATCTCGGCATCCTGCGCGACATGGTGCGCAAGGAACTGACACTCGCTGCAGCCTGATTTGCTGCGCGACCGGATCTGATGAAAGGCTCGCCCGCAGGGGCGGGCCTTTTATCGTTGTGGCGGACTGTCATCGGGTGCGCGTTCTTCGCAGCCGCCCGGACCCCCGATAAATTGCCCCCGCCGCTTCATTCAAATTTAACCGAAAATTCAACGGCATTCGTTACACATCCGGGCCATTGCTATTCATACCGGGGGCGGCGTCACATGGTTGGAATTTTATTCGGCAAAAGTGCGTCCAATGCGGCCGTACTGGAGGCCTTGAACAGGTCGCAGGCGATCATCGAATTCGATCTCAACGGCATCATTCTTCATGCCAACGAGAATTTTCTCAAAGCCATGGGCTACACGCTGTCGGAGATCATCGGCAGGCATCACCGCCTGTTCGTCGACAAGGACTATGCGGCGTCGAAGGACTATGCGGATTTCTGGGCCGGGCTTGCCGCGGGCAAGCTCGATCAGCGCCAGTACAAGCGCTTCGCCAAGGGTGGACGCGAGGTCTGGATCGAGGCTTCCTACAATCCGGTCATGCGCGGCGGCAAACCGTGGAAAGTCGTGAAGTTCGCAACCGATATCACGGCTGCGAAGAAGCGTTCCGTCGATGACCGCGGCAAGCTCGAAGCCCTGTCACGGGCGCAGGCGATGATCGAATTCAGCCCGACAGGCGAGATCCTTTCGGCCAACCAGAATTTCCTCGATGCCATGGGCTATCAGCTCTCCGAGATCCTCGGCCAGCATCACAGGATCTTCTGCGAGCCGGATTACGCGCGCTCGGCCGGTTATCGCGATTTCTGGGCGGGTCTCGGGCAGGGGCAGTTCTCCGCCGACCAGTTCACCCGCGTCGCCAAGGATGGCAGCAAGGTCTATATCCAGGCGTCCTACAACCCGATCCTCGACGATGACGGCAAGGTGGTGAAGGTCGTGAAATTCGCGACCGATGTCAGCGAGCGGGTGAAGGTGGTCAAGGAACTCGGTGCCGGGCTGGCACGGCTTTCCGAATGCAATATCCGCGAAACGATCGATGTGCCCTTCATCGAGGAGTTCGAACCGTTGCGGCGCGATTTCAACACGTCGATCAGCGCCTTTCAGGATACGCTGGTCAAGGTGCTGCGCCAGACCAACAGCCTCAAGGGCAACAGCCAGGACATGCATCAGGCGGCTGACCAGCTTTCGGCGCGTACCCGCGAACAGGCGGCCTCCGTGGAAGAAACCTCCGCCGCACTGGAACTGGTGACGACGACCGTCAATTCCTCGACTGCCAATACCAAGGACACGCGCAAGCTGGTCGAGAATGCCCGTCGTTCGGCAACGACCTCGGCAACCGTGGTGCAGGAAACGATCACGGCGATGAAGCGGATCGAAGGCGCGTCGGCCGAGATCGGCAAGATCATCGGCGTGATCGACGAAATCGCCTTCCAGACCAATCTTCTGGCACTGAATGCCGGCGTGGAAGCGGCGCGCGCCGGCGAGGCAGGCAAGGGCTTTGCAGTCGTGGCGCAGGAAGTGCGCGAGCTTGCGCAGCGTTCGGCAAATGCTGCCAAGGAAATCAAGACGCTGATCGACAATTCGGGTCGCGAAGTGACGGAAGGCGTGCGGCTGGTCGATGCGACCGGCGAGGCACTGCACGAGATCGAGCGTCTGGTGACGTCCATCGACACCAATATGGAAATGCTGGCAACGGCTGCCACCGAACAGTCGGTCGGCCTTTCCGAGATCAACAACGCCGTGTCGCAGATCGACCGGATGACGCAGCAGAATGCAACGATGGTGGAGCATACGACCAATATCAGCGAGCAGCTGGCCGAAGGTGCGGTGCTGCTGGCGGAACTCGTCAACCACTTCAAGCTCAACCGCCGTTCCAGCATCCGTCAGCCGGGATCTGCTCCCGACCGGCGTGAGGGCGGGGAAGAGCGGCGCGGCGAGCGCCGTGGCGGCAGCATCGCCGATCGCCGCGTGGCCTGAGTTTCCCCGGATTGTTTCGTGGACGGGGCGGGCGATATTCGCTCCGTCATCCTACGGTCTGTTCGGAGGATCGGACCACGAAAAATCGAGGGGGGCAGATCCCCGGCGCACGGCCGAGGATAACGATGGCAGCGGGAGGGCGTGGCGCGGAGGCCTTGTCCTTCACGCCGTTTGCGGCTTCAGACGGGCCGAGCCCGGCTTTTGCAGGAGCATGACGCCGACGGCTGCGATCAGGCACATGACGCCGGCAATCTGCAGGGCGGGCATGTAGCTGTCGTAGTCGCTGCGCAGATATCCCGCGCCCCAGGCCGCGGTCGCCGCGCCCAGCTGGTGGCCGGTGAAGACCCAGCCGAAGACGAGGCCCGCCTTTTCGCGACCGAAATTATCGGCTGCGAGCTTGACCGTCGGCGGCACGGTGGCGATCCAGTCCAGGCCGTAGAAGACGGCGAATGCCGAAAGCTCGTAGAACGAGAAGCCGGAAAAGGACAAGTAGATCAGAGACAGGCCGCGCAGCCCGTAATACCAGAAGAGCAGGACGCGGTTGTCGTAACGGTCCGACAGCCAGCCGGACATGATCGTGCCGAAGAAGTCGAAGATGCCGAGTACCGCAAGCGTGCCGGCCGCAGCGACAGGCGCAAGGCCGAAATCGCCGCAGATGGAGATCCAGTGGGTCTGGATGAGGCCGTTGGTCGACAGGCCGCAGACGAAAAAGCTGCCGAACAGGATCCAGAAGACGGGGCTGCCGGAGACGCTGGCGAGCGTCCTGATGGGCGAGACCAGCGTTGTCAGGAGCTTGTGATCCTGCTTCGGCGGCTTCGTGACCGATGTTTCGCCATAGGCCGGCAGGCCGACATCCGAGGGGTGGTCGCGCATCAGCAAGAGCACGAGGATCATGGCGACCAGAATGGCCGAGGCGGTGAGGATCAGCGCCGTGCGCCAGCCATAGGTCTGGCTGAGATCGGCCAGAAGCGGCAGGAACAGGAGCTGGCCCGTGGCGTTGCTGGCGCTCAGCATGCCCATGACAAGGCCGCGGCGATGCGAGAACCAACGGGATGCCACGGTTGCCCCCAGCACCATGGCCGTCATGCCGGTGCCGACGCCGATGACGATGCCCCAGAGCGCCACCAGCTGCCAGATCTCGGTCATGAACATCGAAGCGACGATGCCGACGAGGATCAGCGCCAGCGCTGCCGACACCACCTGGCGTATGCCGAAATGGTTCATGAAGGCTGCCGCAAAGGGGCCGAGCAGGCCGAACAGCACCAGACGAACGGCCATGGCAAACGAGATATCGGCGATATCCCAGCCGAATTCGTCATGCAGCGGCTGGATCATCACGCCGGCCGAGCCCATGGCGGCGGCCGTTGCCAGCATCGTGAGAAACGTCGTGGACACCACGACCCAGCCGTAATGCAGATTGCGGCCGGCCATGAAACGCGCGGCGTAGGTGGATATCATGACGCTCACTTCCCTCATTATCCCGCTCTCTGCCTGACGCGCGGCGGGGTTTTCAATTCGGGTATCTACCCGTATGTCGATGCATTATCCAGATGCCGGGAGGATTTCCGGCATGTTTGGCATTCTCTTTCTTGCGTTGCGGTGCGGCTTCACAGCGCTGCGAGCAGATCCTGCAACTGCCTGGTATTGTCGGCTCCGAGCCGGGCCTCGATATCGTCCTGCACACTGTCCCAGAGCGGCGAACCTTCGGCGAGCAGGGCGCGACCGGCCGGTGTCAGGCTCAGCACCATTTCGCGATGGTCGTCGCCGGGGGCACTTTCCACCAGTTCCATCTTTTCCAGCACCTTGGTGTTGCGGCCGACCGTCGAGCGGTCGAGTTCCACAGCGGCGCCAAGCGCCGTCAGCGAAACCGGCGCCATGCGATTGATGTGCCGCAGCAGGCTGAACTGACCAATATTGACGCCAAGCGGCGCCAGCGCCTCGTCGTAATAGGACGAAACCTTGCGGGCTGCCTTGCGCAGCAGGATGCAGTGACAGCTATCATGCGACATGAATGCGTGTATATACCCGCATTGGGCGGATGGCAAGTGACCTGCACAGGGCTGTGAATTCACCGGAACGTGTTCCGTTGCGAGACGGATTTCTGTGAAAACGCGGATGGTTACACGGCGGTCCGATGGTCGGGTTAAAGTTTCTTCAAGGAGATTGCGCCAGTATTCGCGGCACATTCCAAGTATTTTTTCTGCGTGATCGGGGCCAAGCATGCCGGGGCAAGACGAATGAAATTCCGGCTGTCGAAAAAGTTCCTCTTCATTCTCGGCGGCGTTCTGGTGATCGGGGCCGGCAGCGGTGGCGCTGCCGTCTTCGTCGGGCGTGACCGGCTGCTCGGCACCGAGGCCAAGGACGAGAGCAACGGTCTCGCCTGCACGACGCTCAATACCATAACCAGCCGCCAGAACGGTCAGGTCTGGGTGCGCAGATACATTACCGCCGATGACAGCGGCGACGGCATGGTACGGCTGAAAACCGCGCTGCGCGTGGCGCATGTGCTGCAGGGCGAAAAGAAAGCCGATCTGGTGCAGGTGGCGATGGTCGACCCGCACGGGCCGAAGGATCGCGCCGATATTCGCGGGCGCTCCATCGGAGCGCAGGTCGTCTATATTCCCGATCCGGCAAAAATGCCGAAGGGCGTGCAGGCGGCCAATTATGCGGCCTATTACTATCAGGGCGCTGCCGGATCCGACGGCGATTACTATGGCATGCGCATCGACCTGCCGCTCGAAGATGTCGAGAAACTCTCGGCGGGCGTGACGGGCGGTGTCGATTGCGTCGATCCGGCTGCGGAAGCAGCCAGGGCCGCAGAAGCCGCAGCACAGGCCGCCTCCGCCGATGCCGCCAAGCGCACCGAGGCGAAGGAAATCCGCAAGCGCGAGATGCGCGCCAAGATGGAAGGCGAGGCTACCGGGCAAAAGCCTGGCGAAGAGGGCGCCGAAGCAAAGCCCGCGGAGGTGAAGGAAGAGGCGCCTGCGGCTGCTGCAAAGGAAGAGAGCGGCGGTCTGATCAGCTCGATTTCCGGGATGATCTTCGGCTCCAAGCCTGAAGAGGCCAAGATTGACGCTGCCAAGGTTGAGGCGGCCAAGGTTGAGGCGGGCAAGCCCGAGGTCGCCGCTGCCGCTGCCGCGCCGTCGCAGGATCATGCGTCAGGTGGTGCCGCGGGGGCCGGCGAACAGGCCGCGTCCGGCCACAAGCCTGCGGCCGATGACAAGAGTAGCGCGCAGCAGGGCGGCGGACACATCGTGGCGGCCGATGCCGCACCGAAGGATGGGGTGAAGGCACATGCCGGGCCTGCCGATGCCGGCACGCCGGCCAAGGCCGAGACCGTTGCGGAACAGCCTGCCGATCAGGGGATCTTCGCCTCGATCAGGGGTATGATCTTCGGTCGTGCCAGCGAGGACAAGGCTCCCGTCGAGGTCTCCGGCGATCCTGCCAAGGCGGGCGAGGGCTCCAGCGGAAAATCTGCTGCCGATAGCGCCAAGCCTGCTGCCGGTGGCAAGGGAGCGGGCGGCGCCATGGGTGCCGGCAATGCGCTTGCTGGAAAGGCCGATGCCGCCGGGCACAAGCCTGCCGCAAATCCGAATGCCGAAACGCCTGCGGTTGCCAAGTCTGCGGAGGGTAAGCCTGTGGTTCAGAACGCGTCGGCCGAAAAGAGTGACGCCGATGCCGCAGGCTCGGCATGGCTGGCGAAATTCCGCGCGCAGCAGGCGCCGGCTTCACCCTGATGGGTCGTGGCGGCTGACGGCCGCGAAGTACATTGTCGTATGAAGACGGTGGCGGGCCGGGTCATGTCGGGTCATGGCCGCACCGTCCGTGACCATGAGAGCGCGGCAGAAACAACCGCGCCCTTTCGATCTGCTTTCGGTTTTTCGATCTTGTACCGTTCGGCGGCTGGCGGTTGGCGATTGGGGCCTTGCTGCCGGCGCCTTCAGGCCTTTGCCAGTTCCCGATCGACGGCCTCGGTGAGGCGGCTATCCTCGGCGGTGACATCGGGGGCGAAATGCGCGGCGATCTTGCCGTCGCGGCCGATCAGGAATTTTTCGAAGTTCCAGACGATCTCGCCATCTGGCACGTCCATGCCGAATGAACGCAGCTTCTCCTTCATCGGTCCGTCGCCGATTGCAGGCGTCTGCGCAGCCAGCAGGGCGGCATAGAGCGGATGGCGGGCTTCGCCCTTGACGGAAATCTTCGAATAGATCGGGAATTTCACGTCATAGGTCAGCTGGCAGAACTCGACGATCTCGGCATCGGTGCCGGGCTCCTGGCCCTTGAAGTCGTTGCAGGGAAAGGCGGCGATGGTGAAACCCTGATCGCGCTTTTCCTCGAACAGCTTTTCAAGCCCCTCATATTGCTTGGTCAGCCCGCATTTGGAGGCGACGTTGACGACCAGCGTCACCTTGCCGGCATGTTCGGCAAGCGTTGCGGCGCCGCCGTCGGCGCGTTTGACGGGAATGTCCAAAAGGTCGGTCATCGCTGGTCTCCTGATGTCGGGAATGTCGATCGTGCAGGGCAAGGCGAAAGCCTGTCTGCGCGCGTCGGGCCGGCGTCCGCGACGCAGCCCGGCGACACTCTATCGGCGTCCGGCCGGATGTCCAGCGTTTGCGGCATGTGTCGGGCGGCGGCGGATGCAGGCGGCCGCAAGGGGCCTTCGCCTTGATCGCGCCTTACGCAACCTCGTCGATCAGCACCTGGATATGGCCGCGCGAGCAGCGCTCGATGCGACCGGTCACGCCATAGGCCTCAAGAAGAGCGGCAGCGGTCAGCGCGTCTGCCGGTTCGCCATCCGTCAGCACGCGGCCTTTCGACAGAAGAACCAGCCGGTCGCACCAGCGGGCGGCGAGCGCCAGATCGTGGAGAACGGCGATCGCGATAATGCCCTGTTCCTGGGTGATCTCGCGGATCGTGCGCATGACGCGGATCTGGTGGGCGACGTCGAGCGCGCTGGTCGGCTCGTCGAGAAGCAGGACTTTCGGCTTGCGCACGAGAGCCTGGGCAAGGCTTGCCAGCTGACGCTGGCCGCCCGAAAGCGAATCGAGCTGCGACATTGCCAGATTGCTGATGCCGAGCCGTTCCAGAACGGCCAGCGACCGCTTGACCGCATCGGGATCACGCGATGAGGCGCGCAGGGCGCCGATCGTTGCCTCGAGCACCGTCAGCGCCACCCGCTGCGGCAGCGATTGCGGCATGTAGGTGATCGAGCGGGCGCGGGCGGAAGGCGACTGGTGGGTGAGGTCGGTGCCATCGAGCGACAGCGTGCCGCCTGCCTTGTGCAGGCCGGCCAGCGAGCGCAGCAGCGTCGATTTTCCGGCGCCGTTCTGGCCGAGAAAGGCAGTCATCGTGCCGGCTTGCATGCCGGGAATGTCGATGCCGGTCAGAACGCTTTTGCGGCCGTAGCCGGCCGAGAGGTTGTTGACGCTCAGCATATCAGGCCCGTCCCTTCTTGCTGAAGATCAGCGCGAGAAAGAAGGGCACGCCGATCAGCGAGGTGACGATGCCGACCGGCAGAAGCACGCCCGGCACGATGAGCTTGCTGGCCATCGAGGCGAGCGACATGACCAGCGCACCGCACAGAATGCTGGCCGGAAGGAAGAAACGGTGATCCTCGCCGACGAGAAGGCGGGCGATATGCGGGCCGACCAGGCCGATGAAGCCGATCGTGCCGACAAAGGCCACCGAGGTGGCGGCGAGAATGCTGACCCGCAACAGCGAAAAGAAGCGCAGCCGGCCGACATCGATGCCGAAGGAGCGGGCGCGGTCCTCGCCGAGACGAAGGGCCGTCAGCTTCCACGAGGCGGCGAGCGAGAAGGGCACGATGCAGCAGAGGATCAGGGCCATGATCTGCAGCTTCGTCCAGGTGGACCGGGTGAGGCTGCCCATGCTCCAGAAAACCAGCTGCTGCAATGCTTCGGCCGAGGCGATGAACTGCATGATCGCGACAAGCGCGTTGAAGATGAAGACGAGGGCGATGCCGAACAGCACCAGCGTCTCGACGCCGGCGCCGCGCAGGCTGGCGAGAAGCTGCAGCATCAGGACGGAGGCAAAAGCGAAGACGAAGGCATTGGCCGGGATCAGCCATTCGGCGGGGACGCCCGGAATGCCAAGCTGCAGGACGATGGCAAGGGCTGCGCCGAAGGCGGCTGCGGAGGAGACGCCAAGCGTGAACGGGCTTGCCAGCGGATTGTCGAGAATGGTCTGCATCTCGGCGCCGGCCAATGACAGCGACGCACCGACGAGCAAGGCCATCAGCGAATAGGGCAACCGTACATCGACGACGATCGCCTTGGTCGACCGGCTGACCGTGTCGGGCTGGAAGATTGCCGCCAGAACGTCGCCCGGCGCCAGATTGGCAGAGCCGACGCTGATGTCGAATATGGCGGCGGCGCAAAGCGCGATGGCGAGACCGAAAAGCAGAAGCACCTTCAGGCGCATCTTGCCGTGATAGGCGGTTTCCGCATCCGCCAGTGCGACGGGGGCATGATGATCCAATACGCTCACATTCTTCTCCGCGGCTCTGGACTTGTCGGGATCCCCAAGGAAGCAAGGGGCGTTTTGCCCCTTTTTTCCGGTCTATCGCCGATGCCAGTCCTTAGTGGGTCAACGCCACGGTTGCACCAAGCACGATCGGCTCGTCAGGGATTTTCGTGAAGCGCTTGATCAGCTCGGAAAAGGTGGCGTCCGGCTTCAGATCCTTGAAGGCCTGCGGATACAGGAAGGTTGCCAGATATTCCAGCCCGACGATGTTGTAGGGATGGCTGTAGAACTGGTGGTAGATGCCGTAGACGCGGCCATCCTGCACGGCCTTGATCGCGGACATGCCATCGCGCTGTTCCAGCTTCGTCAAAGCGGTCGTGACGCGTTCCATGGTGGAACCGTAGCCGAAGGGAGCGGCGATGCTCTGCGGATTGATCCATTGCGAGCCGGTCATGATGTAGACATCCGGCGGATTGGAGCTCAGGAGCGTTTCGAGCGAAATGGTGCCGGATGCGCCGGGCAGGAGCTTGGTGCCGATATTGTTGCCCTTCAGCGCTGCGACGAGCTGGCCGAAGCCGCTGCCGCCATGGGTGAAGCAGCAGCCATCGCCCTGCTGGCCGGCCTTCACCTCCATGAAGACGTTGGGATGTACCGTCTGTTTGGCGATGACCTCGTTCAGGTGGTCGAGGTGCTGCTTGTAGAAGGAGACGTATTCCGCCGCTTCCTTTTCGCGGTCGACGGCCTTGCCGATCACGGTGACGCTAAGCGGGGTGTCCTTGATCGGATCCTTGGTGATATCGACGTAGAGGACCGGAATGCCGAGAGCGGTCAGCTTCTGTTCGACGCCGGAGCTCTTGAATGTCGGCTCTGCCCGCTGCTGGGCGATCACGAGGTCGGGCTTGGCGGCGATCATCGCTTCGACGTCGGCATCGCCATCTTCCGAAATCGTCAGCCGCGTCGGCTCCTTGCCAAAGGCTTTGTCCAGAAGCTTGACGGTGGTCGGATCGTCCTTGACGAGATTGGTGGCCCAGCCGACGACCCGCTCGAAAGGATTGTCGCGATCGAGAAGCGCCATGGTGAGCATGTCACGGCCATCCTGAAGGATGATGTGCTCGGGCTTCTTGGCAATCGTCACCGTCCGGCCGGACACATCTGTCACGGTTGCTGGATAGTCGGTCGCAAAGCTTGCGGTGGTCAGCGAAAGAAGGGCGGCAACGGAAAATACTATGCGTTTCATGGCAATCACTTTCGGTCCTATCACGGGCAATCCAATTTCGCGTTGGCCTAGGCTCATTTCCTGATGATGACAATCAACTTTAAGATTGCATTTTTGGAAATCTGCCGGTTGGCGGCGGGCGCCGTGATCACAATTTTGTGATAATTGCTGCCGCGATCGCGAGGTCCTGAAGAGGGGAATGGCGGTTGCCCACCATTCCCCTTGCGATCACTCGGTGACGGGCGCTGCGGCTCCAAGCACGGCAGGCGCTGCCGGAATATGGGTGAAGTCCTTGATCAGGCTCGCATATGTATCGCCCGGATTGAGGCCTTTGAAGGCATCCGGGTACATGAAGGTGGCAAAATATTCGAGCCCGACGATGTTGTAGGGGTGGTTGTAGAACTGGTGATAGATGCCGTAGACGCGGCCATCCTGTGCCGCCTTCATCGCCGGAAAGCCATCGCGCTGTTCAAGCTTGGCGAGCGCGGCAGAGACCTGCTGCGGCGTGGTGTTGTAGCCGAAGGGCACGGCCGCGTTTTCGGGGTTGGTCCATTGCGAGCCCGACATGATGTAGACGTCCGGCGGATTGGTCGACAGCAGGGTTTCGAGCGAGACGCTGCCGGTCTGGCCGGGCAGGAGCTTGGTGCCGACATTGTTGCCCTTGAGGGCCGCGATGAATTTGCCGAAGCCCATGTCGCCATGGGTGTAGCAGCAACCGTCTCCCTTGTTGCCGGCCTTCGCCTCGATGAAGACCGTCGGATGGGTCGTCTGCTTGGCGATGACGTCGTTCAGGTGGTCGAGGTGCTGCTTGTAGAAGGACACGTAATCCTTCGCTTCCTTCTCGCGGTCGATGGCCTTGCCCAGCACTTCGACGCTCAAGGGCGCGTGCTCGACCGGCTTTTCCATTACGTCGAGATAGATGACCGGCACGCCGAGCGCCTTCAGCTTGTCTTCGACGCCGGAGGTCTTGAAGGCTTTTTCGGCACGTTCCTGGGCGACGACCAGATCCGGCTTGGCGGCGATCATCGCTTCAAGGTCGACGTCGCCATCTTCCGAGAGCGTCATGACCGGCGGCGCCTTGCCGAAGGCCTGATCGAGCAGGGCGGCGGTGCCGGGGTCGGACTTGACGAAATTCGAGCTCCAGCCGACGACGCGCTTATAGGGATTGTCACGATCGAGAAGCGCTATGGTCAGCATGTCGCGCCCGTCCTGCAGAATGATGCGCTGCGGCTTCTTGTCGATCGTCACGGTCCGTCCGGCGACATCGGTAATGGTTGCCGGATAATCGGTGGCGAAGCTGGTGGTGCTCGAAAGGAGCAGGGCCAGGGCGGAATAGGCGATCGATCTCATGTCTGTTTTCCCTCGCTGCATTCCTCCCGCCGCCCGACTAATCATCTTTCATGAGTAAATCAATCATATTATTTCGATACGGATACATTCGGCTGATCGTCCAAGGCGTGTTCGCAGACAAGAGAGCGGGAGCAGCGGGCAGGGTAGGCCGGTCGTCCGGGAACGGCTTTCGGGTGTGAGACGACGGACCCGTGGAGTGGCAGGGACTGTGTTTGAAACCTATTGCGCTTTGCGGCATTGTCGCGGCATCGGAGAATCGGCACGCTCTCGCCTCAGGGCGGTCGCAAGCCCGCCCCACCATCGTCCCGCCCGCCCCACCGTCGCTGACCGTATTCCGCCCGCCCATCAGACGACCTCACCCCCGGAGCCTCATGACCGTCGACCAGATCCTTGCCTTCGCCGTGATCGCGCTGATGATGGCGGTCTTCATCTGGGGTCGGTTCCGCTATGACGTGGTGGCCTGCTGTGCGCTGGTCCTGTCGGTGGCCGTCGGCATCGTGCCGGCGGACAAGGCGTTTTCCGGCTTTTCCGACGATATCGTCATTATCGTCGGGTCGGCCCTGGTCGTGTCTGCCGGTGTGGCGCGCTCCGGCATCGTCGACATGGCGATCAAGCGGTTTTTCCCGAATCTCACGGGGTTGCATGCGCAGATCGCGCTTCTGATGATCGTCGTGGCGCTTCTGTCTGCCTTCATCAAGAATATCGGAGCGCTGGCGATCATGATGCCGGTCGCCTTCCAGTTTGCCCGCAAGGCCGGGGCCTCGCCGTCGAAATATCTGATGCCCATGTCGTTTGCAGCGCTTCTCGGCGGGCTGATGACGCAGATCGGCACCTCGCCCAACATCGTCGTGTCGCGTCTGCGCGGCGAACTGACGGGCACGCCCTTCACGATGTTCGACTTCACGCCGATCGGCGCGCTGCTGACGGTCTTCGGCATTGCCTTCCTCCTCTGCTTTCACTGGCTGGTGCCGAGCCGGACGAAACAGAACGATTCCATGGAAGAGGCCGTCGAGATCAGCAATTACGTCTCTGAAGTGTCGGTGACGGCGCAATCGGCCGTTCTGGAAAAGCAGGTGAGCGAGCTTCTGAAGCTCGGCGACGGCGAGGCGATCGCCACCGCCGTGCTGCGCGGCACGGCCCGCATGTCGCCGTTTCCGGATCTGGTGCTGCGCGAAAACGATGTGGTTCTGCTGGAAGGCCCCTCCAAGGCGCTCGATCGGATCGTCTCGGCCGGCAAGTTGCAGCTCTCCGGCAAGCCGCTTACCGAAAACGGCCAGCAGGTGTCGGACGCCATCTCCGTGGAAGCGATCATCAGCCAGGAGTCGCCGCTCAAGGGCCTGTCGGCGAAGGAGCTGGCGCTTTCCTATACGCGTGGCGTCAATCTTCTGGCGATCAGCCGGCATGGCGAGCGGCTGACCGAGCGGCTCGGGCGGCTGACGCTTGCCGCCGGCGACGTCCTGGTCTTGCAGGGCAGCCGCAAGAACCTGCCGGGCGTGATGCAGGATTTTGCGCTTCTGCCGCTGGCACAGCGCGAGGTGATGCTCGGCACCCATCGCCGCGCCTATATTCCGCTGGTCATTCTGGCGCTCGCCATGGCGACGACCGCCGTCGGCATCGCGCCGGTGCCCGTCGCCTTCTTTGCCGCGGCGCTCGGCATGGTCGTGTTCCGCTGCATTCCGCTTGCCGATATCTACAAATCGGTGGATGGGCCGATCCTGATCATGCTGGCCGCGCTCATTCCGGTTTCCGAGACGCTGAGAACCACAGGTGGCAGCGATCTGATCGCCCACTGGCTGGGTGATGTTGCCATGAACCTGCCGCCCTGGGGCGCCGTCGGGCTGATCCTCGTTACGGCAATGGCGGTGACGCCGTTCCTCAACAATGCGGCGACCGTGCTTGTCATGGCGCCGATCGCGGCGGGATTTGCCACCAATCTCGGCTACAAGCCGGATGCCTTCCTGATGGCGGTGGCGATCGGGGCCGGATCGGACTTCCTCACCCCCGTCGGCCACCAGTGCAACACGCTGGTCTTCGGGCCTGGCGGTTACAAGTTTTCCGACTATCCGCGGCTCGGCGCGCCGCTCTCCATCCTGATCATTCTCGTCAGCGTGCCGGCACTCCTCTATGTCTGGCCGGTGAACTAGGGCATGGTGGGGCGGCAAAGGGCCAAAAACCTTGACGCCTGCGGCTGAATATGGCCTAAGCCTCGCCCAATCCGCAGTTTTCGCGCAAGCTTAATCCCGGCCGTCGAAAGACGCCGGCCTTGAGCCCTAGAGATCGAGCCATATCCATGATCCATCCGACACCCCGCGTCCGCATCGCTCCGTCGCCCACCGGCGAGCCGCATGTCGGCACCGCCTATATCGCGCTGTTCAACTACCTCTTCGCCAAGAAGAATGGCGGCGAATTCATCCTGCGCATCGAGGATACGGATGCGACCCGCTCGACCCGCGAATTCGAGGAAAAGGTGCTCGACGCGCTGCGCTGGACCGGGCTTACCTGGGCGGAAGGTCCCGATGTCGGCGGCCCCTACGGCCCCTACCGTCAGTCCGACCGCAAGGAGATGTACCAGCCCTACGCGCAGGACCTGCTCGACAAGGGCCATGCCTTCCGCTGCTTCTGCACGCCCGAGCGGCTCGAGCAGATGCGCGAGGGCCAGCGCGCGGCCGGCAAGGCGCCGAAATATGACGGCCTTTGCCTGCACCTGACGGCGGAAGAAGTGACATCCAAGATGGCGGCCGGCGAAAGCTCCGTCGTGCGCATGAAGATCCCGACCGAGGGTTCGTGCGACTTCACCGACGGCGTCTATGGCGACGTGTCGATCCCGTTCGACAGTGTCGACATGCAGGTGCTGATCAAGGGCGACGGCATGCCGACCTATCACATGGCAAACGTCATCGACGACCATCTGATGAAGATCACCCATGTGGCGCGCGGCGAAGAGTGGCTGGCTTCGGTGCCGAAGCACATTCTTCTCTATCGCTATTTCGGCTGGGAAGCGCCCGTCTTCATGCATCTCTCCCTGATGCGGAACGCCGACAAGTCGAAGCTTTCGAAGCGCAAGAACCCGACCTCGATCTCCTACTATTCAGCGCTCGGCTACCTGCCGGAAGCGATGATGAACTTCCTCGGCCTGTTCTTCGTGCAGATCTCCGAAGGCGAGGAACTCTTGACCATGGACGAGATGACGGAGAAGTTCGATCCGGAAGCGCTCTCCAAGGCCGGCGCGATCTTCGACATCCAGAAGCTCGACTGGCTGAACGGCCGCTGGCTGCGCGAGAAGCTCTCGCCGGAAGAATTCGTCGCCCGCACGCTCGAATGGGCGATGGAAAATTCGCGCCTGACGGAAGGGCTGAAGCTGTCGCAGAGCCGCATTTCCAAGCTCGGCGAACTGCCCTCGCTCGGCGGCTTCCTGCTGGCAAGCGATGTCGGCCTGACGCCTGCCTCGTTCTCCGGCCTGAAGACCAGCCCGGCAGAGACGCTGGAAATCCTGCAAGCCGTGCAGGTCGACCTCGAAAAGATGGTCGAGTGGAATGTCGAGAGCATCGATCAGGAACTGCGCGCCATTGCCGACAGGCTCGGTAAGAAGCTGCGCGTCGTGACCCCGCCGCTCTTCGTCGCCGTGTCCGGTTCGCAGCGTTCGCTGCCGCTGTTTGACAGTATGGCGCTTCTCGGCCGTTCGGTCGTGCGCCAGCGTCTGAAGATCGCGACGACCGTGGTCTCGTCCATGGTCGGCGACGGCAAGTAAGAACCGATGGCTGCCGCCTGCCGCGGCAGCCTGAAATACCCATAACGAAGACAGCCCGAAAAAGGCAAAACGCGATGACCGACAACAAGACCGAAGCCACCCTTTCCTCCGACGTCACGGAAGTGCGCGCGCAGAAACTGAAGCTGCTGCGCGAAAAGATCGGCGACGTCTATCCGGCGCATTTCCATCGCACGATGACCAATGCAGAACTGTCGGCCAAGTATGAGGGCCTCGAGCCCGATACCGAGACGCAGGATGTCGTCACCGTGGCCGGGCGCGTCTATTCCTCGCGCAATTCGGGCATGTTCATGGATATCCATGACGCCTCGGGCAAGATCCAGATCTTCAGCCACAAGGACGTGACGCCGGAAGAGGCGCGCGAGATGCTGGCGATGATCGATATCGGCGACATTATCGGCGTGACCGGCACGGTGCGCCGCACCAAGCGCGGCGAATTGTCGATCAATGCCCGCGACATCACCATGCTGACCAAGTCGCTGCTGCCGATGCCGGAAAAGTGGAACGGCATTGCCGATGTCGAGATCCGCTACCGCAAGCGCCATCTCGATATCCTCAGCAACGAAGAGTCCAAGCTGCGTTTCCAGCAGCGGTCGAAGATCGTTTCGGGCATCCGCCGCTTCATGGAGGCCGAAGACTTCCTCGAAGTCGAAACCCCGATGCTGCAGACGGTCTATGGCGGTGCGACGGCCGATCCGTTCAAGACCTTCCACAACACGCTGAAGATGGACATGTATCTGCGCATCGCGCCGGAACTGTTCTTGAAGCGCACGCTGGTGTCTGGGCTTTCCGACAAGGTGTTCGAGATCAACCGCAACTTCCGCAACGAAGGCGTCTCGACCCGGCACAATCCCGAATTCACCATGATGGAATGCTACTGGGCCTATGCCGATTACGAGGACATTATGGGTCTCGTCGAGCGGCTGTTCGAGACGCTGGCCGTCTCGATCCATGGCACGAGCGACGTCACTTTCGGCGACAAGCAGATCTCCTTCAAGGGTCCGTTCAAGCGCGTGCCGATGCCTGATGCCGTCAAGGACGTTACCGGCATCGACTTCCTGTCGATCAAGACCGACGAAGAGGCCCGCGCCGCCGCAAAGGCTGCCGGTTTCGAAGTCGAGAAGGACTGGACCTGGGGCGAATGCCTTGCCTTCATCTTCGAGGAAAAGGTCGAGGGCACGCTGATCCAGCCGAGCCATGTGACGCATTTCCCGAAGGACATTTCGCCGTTTGCCAAGGAAGTGCCGGGCGAGCCGCGTCTCGTCGAGCGTTTCGAGACCTATTGCAACGCATGGGAAGTCGGCAACGCGTTTTCCGAATTGAACGATCCGGAAGAACAGCGCCGCCGCATGGTGGAACAGCTGGAGCAGGCGCATGCCCGCGGCGAGAAGGACAAGCAGCTCGACGACGAGTTTCTGGATGCGATCGACCAGGGCATGCCGCCGGCCGGCGGTCTCGGGATCGGCGTCGACCGCCTGATCATGCTTCTGACCAATGCGCCTTCGATCCGCGACGTCATCCTCTTCCCGGCCCGCCGCAACAAGGCGGATTGAGACTTTTCGATCACGTAGCGATCAAATGAAACCGGGCCCCTTGAGGGCCCGCCACTCGTCTAAAGCGTGTCGCGATGTTTCAAATTCGCTCCACACGCTTTAGCTCTTTGTTTCTGCTCGTCTCAAGCCGCCGTTTTCTAAGGCGCCTAGCCGTTTTTCCGGGGGCGTCCGCCCTTGGCACCGTTGGCACGACTTGCCTCTACCTTGGCCGTTGAGCGGGATTGACCGCCGCGGCGCTGCGCATCCATGAACTTCGCCGTGCCGAATATGCCGTTCATCAACCCGGCGATGGTGAAATCCACGTCCAGGCTCTCCCAATGCAGGCCGGTCTCGCCAAGAAGCTCGACCTGCGCCAACTGTGCAGCGGTTGCATTCTCAAGCCCCTGTATCGACCGGGCAGGCACCATGAATGCAGCGCCGTTGGTGAAATCGACAACGATGCGGCCGGATGCCTCGTCGAAACGGGCCGATTCCGGAACAGGCGTGCGGGCACGTTCCGCCTCACCCTTCACGGTTGCCTCCCGGTATTGACGATCCTCCAAGACAATTTCACCCATGGATGCTCTCCCATTTCTCGATGAACAGGTGCTTGTTTGCCTGAACGATCGCAAGCGCTACGCTCAAGTCCCGCTTCTTCATTCCCCGGTTCGATATCACCGTCAGATCGACGATATTGATACGCGCTTCCCCATCTCCATACACGTGGGTGTGCGCGGGGTCGTGATCATCGGCGTAAATCACAAACCGCATCCCTGCTTCTCGTAGAACCGTGACCATGCCCACTATAACCTAACAAGTTGGGTTTCTCAAGGGTCGTAGGACGTGCGGTTGCCTTTGCGGGTCGGCTGCTTGGCGGTTGCGCCGACGTCAGTGCAGCGTCGACTTGGCGCCCGCCTTCTTCTTCCGTTTGGAATTGCGCGAGACCATGTTGAGGATCTCGACCAGGGCGGAGAAGGCCATGGCGGCGTAGATATAGCCCTTCGGCACATGCACGCCGAAACCTTCGGCGATCAGTGTGCCGCCGATCATCAGCAGGAAGCCGAGCGCCAGCATGACGATGGTCGGGTTCTTCTCGATGAAGTTGGCAAGCGGGGTGGCGGCGAGCAGCATGACGGCGACGGCGGCAATGACGGCGACGATCATGATCGGCAGATGCGGGGTCATGCCGACGGCTGTGATGATGCTGTCGATCGAGAAGACGAGATCGAGCACGAGGATCTGGCCAATCGCGGCGGCAAAGCTCATCTTGACCACCTGGGCGCCGGCACCGACCATATCCTCCTTGTGATCCTCGGGATCGACATTGTGGTGGATCTCCTTCGTCGCCTTGTAGACGAGGAAGAGACCACCGGCGATCAGGATCAGGTCCTTCCAGGAGAAGGCGTGGCCGAAGGCCTCGAAAAGCGGATTGGTGAGCTGGACGATCCAGGCGACGGTGCCGAGCAGGCCGAGACGCATGATCAGCGCCAGGCCGATACCGATCTTGCGGGCCTTCTCGCGGCTTTCAGGCGGCAGCTTGTTCGTCAGGATGGAGATGAAGATCAGGTTGTCGATGCCGAGCACGACTTCCATGACCACAAGTGTGAGAAGCGCTACCCAGGCCGAGGGGTCTGTTACCAGCGCTGCGATGTCCATCCATATCTCCTGTCTTCAATTTTGACGCGTAAATGCCGGGCGGATGTAAGAATTGCCCGGCTGAAGACAAGAGGAGGTTGTCTCGACAGGTGCGGAATCAGGCGGTTTCGCCGATCTTTCCCTTCACGCCTGCGTCAGCAGAGGCTTTCGAAGGCGCCTTGTAGGCTGCCATGAAGACGAAAATGGCGCCGCGGATGACCCGGCTGATCTCCTCATAGGACGGCGGTTCCGGCATGGTGCCGAACAGGCGCACCTTGAAGAAGCTGCCGCTGACGAGATCGAGAAACTGGCCGCAGGCGAGATCGAGATCATCGATCAAAAGCTCGCCGTTCCCGACATAATGCTCCAGATAGTCATGCAGCACGGTTCGCAGGTTCTGCGGACCGCGGAAAAAGCGGCTACAGAGATCCGGCATCCGCTCGCGCACGCCAAGCACGGTGCGCATGGCCGTCACGGTGTTTTCATCCGTCATGTGCTCGAGGAATTTGACGCCGAACTCGTAAAGCCCGATGTCCAGGTTCTCGTTGTCGGCCAGCACCGTGCGCAGCGAACTCAAAAAGGCCGTGCGCTTGGCTTCGACCATGGCGACGAAGAGATCTTCCTTGTCGCGGAAATAGACATAGATCGTCCCCTTGGAGACGCCCGCCTCACGGGTAATATCGTTCATGCTGGCCGCCGCAAAGCCATCCCGCAGGAAGACGCGCGTGGCACCCGCCAGGATCTGTTCGCGCTTGGCGGGGTCTTCGCCGGCAGCAAAACGGCCTGGTGCGGCAGCGTCGTCCTTCACCTCGGGCTTCATTAACGGGTCCTGCATTATAATTTTCTCGACTTCTACTTTTTCGAACCGATTGGTTCGATCGCCACTTGATATGTGCCATCAAAGCGAATATGTCAACTCCACCGAACTGATCGGTTCGATCCATGCATGTCACCAAGATGGTATAAGAAGATGACAGCCTCCCAGAACGCTAGTGCGCTGCGCGCCGTGAAGGACGAAGACGCCAAGGCCGTGGACAGCGAAGCACGCGAAACGGCGCCTGCGGCGGAAAAGCCGGCAGCACCGGCGCCGGTGGCTGCACCTGCGCCATCCGCCGCGTCCGCGCCCGCCGCCCCTGCCAAGAAGAAGCGCGGCTTCGTGCTGCCGATCATCGCGATCGCGGCGCTCGCCGGTGTCGCATGGTACGGCTACGACTGGTGGACGGTCGGCCGGTTCATGGTCTCGACCGACGACGCCTATATCGAGGGCGATATCGCGACGATCTCGCCGAAGGTCACCGGCTATGTCGCCAAGGTCAATGTGGTCGCCAACCAGCAGGTGAAGGCGGGCGACGTGCTCGCAACGCTCGACGACGGCGATTACAAGAACGCACTCGAACAGGCACAGGCGCAGGTCGATACCGAGATGCTGTCGCTGCACCGCATCGACGCACAGGTCGAGGGTGGCCAGGCAAGCCTTGCCCAGGCGCAGGCCTCGAAGGTCGCGCTGCAGGCCGCCGTTCGCGGCGCCGAAATCACCCAGAAGCGTCAGGTCGAACTGTCGAACAAGTCTGCCGGCACCGCCGCCGATCTCGACAGCGCCAACACCGCGCTCGATCAGGCCAAGGCCAATCTCGTCGGCGGCGACGCGGCGATCCAGTCGGCGCAGGCCAATATCACCATCCTCCAGGCACAGCGCAAGGAAGCCGAGGGCACCGTCAAGACGCTCGAACTGGAGCGCGACAAGGCGGCCCGCGACCTGTCCTTCACCGTCCTGAAGGCGCCCTATGACGGCATCGTCGGCAACCGCTCGGTGCAGGTCGGCGATCTCGTGTCGTCCGGTCAGAAGCTGATGGCGCTGGTGCCGACGCGCCAGCTCTATATCGACGCCAACTTCAAGGAGACCCAGATCCAGCATCTGGTGCCGGGCTCCAAGGTGAAGGTGCATGTGGATGCCTATAGCGATGATCCGATCACCGGTACGGTCGAATCGATCTCGCCGGCGTCGGGCTCCGTGTTCTCGCTTCTGCCGCCGGAAAATGCGACGGGCAATTTCACCAAGATCATCCAGCGCGTGCCGGTCCGGATCGCGCTGCCGCAGGACGCGCTCGATACGGGTCGTCTTCGGGCCGGTCTGAGCGTCGTCGTCGACGTCGATATCCGCACTGCGCCGAGCCGTTAAGAGCCCGGCAGGTCAGCGCCATCCAGATATATCGTATGCCCCTGAGGGGGCGGAGGTCTTCCCATGGCTGGAAGCACAACAGCAACGCCAGGCTCCATGCCCGCAGCGGCAGGCGCCGGTGCGGGTGGACAGGTCGAGGAGCGCATGGACCCGAGAAGGCTGATCGCCTTCTTCGCCATGGTGCTCGGCATGTTCATGTCGATCCTCGACATCCAGATCGTCTCGGCATCGCTTTCCGAAATCCAGGCCGGGCTTTCCGCCGGCTCGGACGAGATCGGCTGGGTGCAGACCGCCTATCTGATCGCCGAAGTCATCATGATCCCGCTGTCGGGCACGCTGGCGCGGATCATCTCGACGCGCTATCTCTTCGCACTGTCGGCGGCCGGTTTCACCATTGCGAGCGGGCTTGCCGCCACAGCATCCAATATCGACCAGATGATCGTTTATCGCGCGATCCAGGGCTTTATCGGCGGCGGCATGATCCCGTCGGTATTCGCGGCGGCGTTTACCATCTTCCCGCCGTCGAAGCGCAGCATCGTGTCGCCGATCATCGGCCTGATCGCGACGCTTGCCCCGACGATCGGGCCGACGGTCGGCGGTTATCTGTCGAATGCCTTCTCCTGGCACTGGCTGTTCCTCGTCAACATCATACCGGGCATTCTCGTCACCATCATCACCTGGCGCTTCATCGATTTCGACAAGCCGGAACTGTCGCTGTTCAAGAAGTTCGACTGGTGGGGCCTCGCCTCCATGGGGATCTTCCTCGGCGCGCTCGAATATGTGCTGGAAGAGGGCAATTCGAACGACTGGTTCAACGACAGCTATATCGTCATCGGCGCGGTTGCATCTGTCGTCGGCTGCGTCGTGTTCTTCTATCGGGCGTTCACCGCCGAATTCCCGGTGGTCGATCTGACGGCGTTCAACAACCGGAATTTCTCGCTCGGCTCGACCTTCTCCTTCGTGATGGGGATCGGCCTTTACGGCCTCACCTATATCTACCCGGTCTATCTGAGCCGGATCCGCGGTTATGACAGCCAGCAGATCGGCGAGACGATGTTCGTCTCGGGCCTTGCGATGTTCTTCACGGCGCCGATCGCGGGACGGCTATCGACCAAGCTCGATCCGCGCACGATGATGATCATCGGTTTCGTCTCGTTTGCGGCCGGTACCTATATCATGACCGGGATCACCAAGGACTGGGACTTCTACGAACTGTTCCTGCCGCAGATCCTGCGCGGGTTCGGGCTGATGATGTGCATGGTGCCGATCAACAACATCGCGCTCGGCACGCTGCCTCCGGCGCGTATCCGCGGCGCATCCGGCCTGTTCAACCTCACCCGAAACCTCGGCGGTGCCGTCGGGCTTGCGATCATCAACACGGTTCTCACCAACCGTCAGGATGTTCACTACGAGCGGCTGCGCGAAAACCTCGATTTCGGCAATCGCCAGGCGACCGACATGCTCGGCAACCTGAAGAACACGTTCAATGCGGCCGGGCTCGACGGTGCGACCGCCTCGATCAAGCAGATGGTCAACATGGTGACGCAGCAGGCCGTGGTGCTTGCCTTCAGCGACATCTTCCTGATGCTCACCATCCTGTTCGGCCTGATGGTCTTCGGCGTGACGCTGATCAAGAAGCCATCGGCTCCGCCGGCCCGCGGAGGGGGCGGCGGCCACTGATTTTCCCATCCACCGCCGAGACGGGCCGCCGCAGACATGCGACGGCCCTTTTTCTGCCTTGCCGATGACCGGCGCTCCCGACCCTGCCGCAATCTTCGGCGGCGACAGGGCAAATCGCTGATTTACGTACATCGGGAATTTCGCTAACACCATTTCGGGAGGAAATGATGAAGCCGACAGTCCATGACATCGCGCGCAATGCAGGCGTCAGCCTTGCGACCGTCGACCGTGTGTTGAACGGCCGTCCCGGTGTGCGGCCTACGACGCGCGAACGGGTGGAAACGGTGATTGCCTCGATCGGTTACGTGCGGGATCTGGCTGCCGCCAATCTTGCCAAGGGGCGCACCTACCGCTTCGTCTTCGTTCTTCCGCAGAGCAACAATTTCTTCATGCGGGAGCTGCGCCAGGAGGTTGAGGGGGCGATCGTGCGCTCGGGCGCCGAGCGCGTGGCGATCCGCATCGTCCAGGTGCCGCCCTTCGATGCGCCGGCGCTGGCCGCCGCGCTGGACGATCTGCGGCACGGCTCTAAGGACGAGGAGCCGGCGGGGGTCGCCTTCGTCGCCGTCGATGCGCCGGAGGTGCGCGAGGCGGTGGCACGGCTCGCCCGGTCCGGCATTCCGGTCGTCTCGCTTGTGTCGGATCTGCCCGGTTCGGCGCGGGATCACTATACCGGTATCGACAATTTTGCCGCCGGCCGCACCGCCGGCAGCCTGATGGGGCGTTTTCTCGGACAGGATAGCGAGGCGGTCGTCGCCGTCATGGCCGGATCGATGCTGCTGCGCGACCATCGGGAGCGGCTGCAGGGGTTCGAGGCCTCGGTCGGCGAGTTCTACCCGCATATCCGGCTCCTGCCCGTCATCGAATGCCGCGACGATTCACCGACGGCCGAACGATTGCTGACGGCGCTGATGCTGCAGCATCCGGAAATTGCCGGCATCTACAGTCTGGGGGCCGGCAATCGCGGTCTGGTGCGATCGCTGCAGGGGGTGCTGACCGAGCATCGGCCCGTGGTGATTGCCCATGAACTGACGGCTGCGACACGCTCGGCCTTGCACGAGGGTTCCGTCGATGCGGTGCTCAGCCAGAATGCGGCGCGCGAGGTGCGCAGCACGATCCGGGTCCTGAAGGCGCGGGCGGACGGCCTGTCCTTCGTCGAGCAGGACGAGCGGATCGGCATCGACATATTCCTGAAAGACAACCTGCCTTAAGAGCCCATCTCTTCGGGCACCGGCATAATGGGAGAAGCACATATGTATCTGGGTCTCGATCTCGGCACATCCGGCGTGAAAGCCATGCTGATGGACGGCGAACAGAGGATCGTCGGTTCGGCCAATGGCTCGCTCGACGTTTCGCGCCCGCATTCCGGCTGGTCCGAGCAGGCGCCGGCCGACTGGGTACGCGCGACGGAAGAGGCGGTTGCCGGGCTGAAGGAAAAGTTTCCGAAGGAGCTTGCCGCCGTGAAGGGCATCGGCCTTTCCGGCCAGATGCATGGCGCGACGCTTCTCGATGCCTCCGATACCGTGCTGCGCCCGTCGATCCTGTGGAACGACACCCGTTCGTTTGCCGAGGCGGCTGCGCTCGACGCCGATCCGCGTTTCCGGGCGATCACCGGCAATATCGTGTTTCCCGGCTTTACGGCGCCAAAACTCGCCTGGGTGAAGAAGCACGAGCCGGAGATCTTTGCCAAGGTCGCCAAGGTCCTGCTGCCGAAGGATTATCTGCGGCTGTGGCTGGCCGGTGAGCACATTTCCGAAATGTCCGATTCTGCCGGTACGTCATGGCTCGATACGGGCGCCCGCAAGTGGTCAGCGGAGCTTCTGGCCGCAACCGATCTTTCCGAGGATCAGATGCCGTCGCTGGTGGAAGGCACCGATGCGGCCGGCACGCTGCGCGCCGAACTGGCTCAAAAGTGGGGCATGGGTGAAGGCGTGGTGATTGCCGGCGGTGCCGGTGACAATGCGGCATCCGCCTGCGGCATGGGCACGGTCAGCCACGGTTCGGCCTTCGTCTCGCTCGGCACGTCAGGCGTTCTCTTCGCCGCGACCGACAGCTATCTGCCGAAGCCAGAAAGCGCCGTGCATGCATTCTGCCACGCGCTGCCGAAGACATGGCACCAGATGGGCGTCATCCTGTCTGCCACCGATGCGCTCAACTGGCATGCGAAGGTGAGCGGCCGGCCGGCGGCCGAACTCGTCGGCGAACTCGGCGAGGAATTGAAGGCGCCGACGGGCGTGACCTTCCTGCCGTATCTTTCAGGCGAACGCACGCCGCATAACGATGCGGCGATCCGCGGCGCCTTCATCGGTCTCGAACATGAAAGCAGCCGTGCAGTGCTGACCCAGGCGGTGCTCGAAGGCGTGACCTTTGCGATCCGCGACAATCTCGAAGCGCTGAAATCGGCGGGAACGCCGGTCGAGCGGGTGACGGCGATCGGCGGCGGTTCGCGCTCGCGCTACTGGCTGGCCTCGATCGCAACCGCCCTCGGCGTGCCGGTGGATATTCCGGCTGACGGCGATTTCGGCGCCGCATTCGGTGCTGCCCGCCTCGGCCTGATCGCTGCGACCGGGGCTGATCCGGTCGCCGTCTGCGCTGCGCCGCACACGGAAGCGACGGTCGAGCCGGTTGCGGCACTCGCGGGGGCCTACGAAGAGGCCTATGGGCGTTACCGGGCGCTTTATCCGGCCATCAAGGGTGTGACCGGGTAGAAGCCTCCGAGGGGTTTTCGCAGATGCCCCTTCAAGACCCTTCCCGAAAGCCCTCCCCACCAAGGGGGAGGGGTTGAACCAGCCGCACTGCCGGGTTTTAACTGCCCGGTCGGTGCCAGACGTTTTCTCCCCCGTTGCGGTGGAGATGGACGGCAGGTCGATGGGAGAAGGCTCCCGGTTTCAACCAGCCTTGCCGATCGTCTCCAGCTCGGCAATCGCATCGCCCGGCAGGACCAGATCGGCTGCGGCAAGGTTTTCGGCGAGATGCGCCACGGACGAGGTGCCGGGGATGAGCAGGATGTTGGGAGCGCGGTGCAGCAGCCAGGCAAGCGCCACCTGCATCGGCGTAGCACCCAGCCGTTCAGCAACGGTGTTGAGGGTCGAGGATTGCAGCGGCGAGAAGCCGCCGAGCGGGAAGAAGGGCACGTAAGCGGTGCCTTCTTTCGCAAGATCGTCGATCAGCGCATCGTCATCCCGGTGGGCGAGATTGTACATGTTCTGCACGCAGACGATCTCGGTGATCTTGCGTCCTTCGGCAATCTGCGTCGGCGTGACGTTGGAGAGGCCGATATGGCGGATGAGGCCCTGCTCCTGAAGTTCGGCCAGAGCCGTGACCTGTTCCTCGATCGAGCCTTCGGCCGGGCCGTGTACGTCGTACATCGAGCGGAAATTGACGACATCGATGACGTCGAGGCCGAGATTGCGCAGGTTGTCGTGGATGGCGGAGGTCAGTTCCGCCTTCGACAGGGCCGGAAACCATTCGGCATTCGGGCCGCGGCGGGCCGAAACCTTGGTGACGATCGTCAGGTCCTGCGGATAGGGATGCAGCGCCTCGCGGATGATCTCGTTGGTCACATGCGGGCCATAGAAATCGCTGGTGTCGATATGATCGACGCCGGCCTCGATTGCGGCACGCAGCACGGCGACAGCCGCCGCCCTATCCTTCGGCGGGCCGAAAACGCCGGGGCCGGCCAGCTGCATGGCGCCGTAGCCGAGGCGCTTTACGGTGTGGCCGCCCATCTTGAACGTGCCTGCCTTGGCAATATCGGTCTTGATCGTATCGGTCATGGTCTTTCCTTTCGCCATCGTGTCTTTCACCATCGTGTCTTGCGCCATCGTCGACACACTTCATTGGCAGGACGGAAATAGAGCCTCGCACCGCTGCGGATAAGCCGATAGGGTCTGGACGGGTTGTACGCTCAGGCGGACAATCGTCGAGGCAATGCGGAGCGGGTCATGGCTGTCGAACTGGGCGATCTGAAAGCCTTCATCGTGGTGGCACGGGCGGGCGGGTTTCGCGATGGTGCGCGCTCGGGCGGCGGCAGCGCGTCCGGCCTCAGCGATGCCGTCCGGCGGCTCGAAACACAGCTCGGCGTGCGGCTCCTCAACCGCACGACGCGATCGGTTTCCCTTACCGAAGCGGGGCAGGGGCTTCTCGACCGCCTCGCGCCGGCGATTTCCGAAATGGAAGCGGCGCTCGACGTGGTCAATGGATTTCGCGAGCGGCCGGCCGGGGTTTTGAAGCTCAATGTGCCGGTCAGCGCCGCGCGGCTGGTGCTGCCGGCGATCATTCCCGACTTCGCCGCCGCCTATCCGGACATCCGGCTGGAGCTCGTCGTGGAAGACAGTTTCGTCGATGTTCTTGCTTCGGGTTGCGATGCCGGCATCCGTTATGACGAACGGTTGGCGCAGGACATGATCGCGGTGCCGATCGGCCCGCGGGTGCAGCGCTTTGCCACCGCAGCCTCCAGCGCCTATCTCGACCGGCGCGGGCGACCGCAGCATCCGCGCGACCTGATGGATCACGCCTGTATCCGCAACCGGTTTTCCAGCGGCACCATGCCGGACTGGGAGTATGAACGCGGCGACGAGGCGGTGATGGTGGACGTTCCTGCATCGATGGTCGTGCAGACCGGCGGCGGCGTGGATCTCGGCGTTGCCTGCGCGGTCGCCGGAAGCGGCATCATCGCGCTCTTCGAAGACTGGCTGACACCGTATTTCGAGACCGGCGAACTGGAGCCGGTGCTGCAGGACTGGTGGCCGGCGTTTTCAGGCCCTTTCCTCTACTATCCCGGCCGGCGGCTCGTGCCTGCACCGCTTCGGGCCTTCATCGATTTCATCAAGGCGCGGCCGGATGGCCGAGGGGCCAACCCCTAAGATCGGACGGGTTTTCTTTCCGGCCGACCTGCTCTACATCGCCGCTGAGACCAGGCGTCTGCGCCTTTCAGTAAAGGGTTCATTTCGATGACCGACAAGCCCACGATCCTGCCAACCGTTCAGTCCGAGGCTTCGAAAGCCGGGACTTCGCCATCGAAGACTTTGCAGGCTGGGACTTTGCAGGCCAAGGCGGGGCCGCAAAACCCGGTTCTGCTTGCCGGGCGCTTTCCCGCGGATTTCGTCTTCGGCGTGGCGACGGCCGCCTACCAGATCGAGGGTGCGGCGCGGGTCGATGGACGGCGGCCGTCGATCTGGGATGCGTTTTCGAAGATGCCGGGGCGGGTCCATGACGGTGATACCGGCGACATCGCCTGCGATCACTACAACCGGCTGGAGCAGGATCTCGATCTCATCCAGTCGCTGGGGGTGACGGGCTACCGGTTTTCCATCGCCTGGCCACGGATCGTGCCCGAGGGAACCGGGAGGATCAACGAGAAGGGCCTCGATTTCTACGACCGGCTGCTGGACGGGCTAAACGCGCGCGGGATCAAGGCCTATGCGACGCTCTATCACTGGGACCTGCCGCTTACGCTGATGGGCGATGGCGGCTGGACGGCGCGATCGACGTCCTATGCCTTCCAGCGCTATGCCAAGGTGGCGATGGCAAGGCTCGGCGACCGGATCGATGCTGTTGCGACGTTCAACGAGCCCTGGTGCTCTGTCTGGCTGTCGCATCTCTATGGCGTGCATGCGCCGGGAGAGCGCAATATCGAGGCGGCGCTGGCGGCCCTCCATGTAACCAATCTGGCGCATGGGCTCGCGGTGGAGGCGATCCGGCATGTGGCTCCGAACGTGCCGGTGGGGCTCGTGCTCAACGCTCATTCGGTGATTGCAGCGTCAGACGGCGCCGAAGACAAGGCGGCGGCCGAGCGGGCCTTCAGTTTCCACAACGGCGTGTTCTTCGATCCGGTCTTCAAGGGCGACTATCCGCAGGACTTCATGGCCGCCTATGGCGACCGCATGCCGGTGATCGAGGCGGGCGATCTTGCCATCATCAGCCAGAGGCTGGACTGGTGGGGGCTCAATTACTATACGCCGATGCGGGTGGCGCATGACGCCTCGCCGGAGGCTGCGTTTCCGGCCGTGACGGGTGCCCCTCCTGCAAGCGATGCCAAGACCGATATCGGCTGGGAAATCCACGCGCCGGCCATGGGCTCGCTCGTCGAGACACTCTATGCCCGCTACGAACTTCCGCAATGCTACGTGACGGAAAACGGCGCCTGCGACAATACCGGCCTTGTCGACGGTGTCGTCGATGACCGGATGCGGCTCGATTACTATTGGCAGCATCTGTCCGTCACGGCGGATCTCATCGGCAAGGGCTATCCGATCAGGGGCTATTTCGCCTGGAGCCTGATGGACAATTTCGAATGGGCGGAAGGCTACCGGATGCGTTTCGGTCTCGTCCATGTGGATTACGAGACGCAGGCGCGGACGATCAAGGCAAGCGGCGAATGGTATCGCGCACTTGCCTCCGCCGCCGCCGGTTAGGCTCCACACGGTCGTTCGGCAGGCTCGGGGAAGGATTTTCCTGCGATCGGCGATAATTGAAATTTAATCCCTGTCCAATGGGGCGGGATACGGGCATTGATGCGCCATCAATCCAGAGGCCATCCGGCCTTTCGCGAAAGCCGATCGAAAATGCTCCGGAAAGTCACCTGTCATCGAATGTGCCGCCTGGGTGCATGAATTTGAAACGGCGAACCGCAATCGCCGGATGACCTGACTTTTGACGTGAGCGTATTATGACTTTCTCCCATGCTGCCCAGAAGGCTGCCTCAGGGGCTGGACCCGCCGATGTGGCGGATCGTGCCCCGACTGCTTCGCCGGCATCGACATCCGCTGCTCCGATGGTCGGCTTCGAGGCCGTCACCAAGCGCTATGGCGGGGCTGGCAATCAGCCCGGTTTCACAGCGCTTGACGGCATCGACTTTGCCGTGCCGCGCGGCGCCATCACCGGTATCATCGGCCGCTCGGGTGCGGGCAAATCGACATTGATCCGGCTCGTCAACGGTCTGGAAAAGGCCTCCACCGGCCGCGTCGTCGTCGATGGCGTCGAGGTCGGGGCCCTGTCGGAAGGTGATCTTCGCGGCCTGCGCCGGCAGGTCGGAATGATCTTCCAGCATTTCAATCTTCTGTCGTCGCGCACGGCTTTCGACAATGTCGCGCTGCCGCTCGAAATCGCCGGCATGGACAGACAGGCAATCCGCGACAAGGTCGGCCCGCTTCTCGATCTCGTCGGGCTCGGCGACAAGGCGAACAGCTATCCGGCAGAGCTTTCGGGCGGCCAGAAGCAGCGCGTCGGTATCGCGCGTGCGCTGGCCACCTCGCCGAAACTGCTTCTTTCCGATGAGGCGACCTCGGCGCTCGACCCGGAGACGACACAGTCGATCCTCGAACTTCTGAAGCGCATCAATGCCGATCTGGGGCTGACGGTGCTGCTCATCACCCACGAGATGGAGGTGGTGAAGGAAATCGCCACCGATGTCGCCGTGATCGACAAGGGCAAGATCGTCGAACAGGGCCGCACTTTCGACGTGTTCACCCGGCCGCAGCACGAGACGACGCGGCTGCTTCTGTCTTCTGCGATCGGCGCCAAGCTGCCGGAATGGATCCGCTCGACCCTGAAGAGTGAAGCCGCGGCCGGCGACCGGGTTCTGGTGCGGCTCGTCTTCTTCGGTGCGACGGCGTTCCAGCCGCTCACGGCGCGGCTGGTTGCCGAGATCGGAGCCGACGTCAATATCCTCGCCGGCACGATCGAGGAAATCGCAGGCGAGCCCTATGGTTCGCTCGTCGTCTCCTATCCGGCCGATGCAGATACCGTCGAGCGGGCAAACCGCTTCTATGCCGAAACCGGCCTTTCCACGGAGGTGATCGGTTATGGCGCCTGATCTTCTTGCCAGTCTTCTCTTCAAATCGCTGATGCAGACCCTGCAGATGGTGGCGATCGCCGGTGTCATCGGCTCGATTATCGGGCTGCCGATCGGCGTGTTCCTGGCCACGAGCGGCAAGGGCGAGCTGTTTCCCGCCCCGATCGCCAACCGCATCATCGGGCTGATCGTCAACGCCGCGCGCTCGACGCCGTTCATCATTCTCGTGGTGGCGATCATTCCGTTCACGCGGCTCGTCACCGGAACCTCGATCGGCACCTATGCGGCGATCGTGCCCCTGACGATCGCGACCATTCCGTTCTTCGCCCGCCTTGTGGAAGCGGCGATCCGCGAGATCGACAAGGGTTTGATCGAGGCGGCCCGCGCCATGGGGGCGACGCCTTTGCAGATCGTCTTCAAGGTGCTTCTGGCCGAGGCCAAGCCGGCGATCATTCTGGCGCTGACGATGACGATGGTGAGCCTTATCGGCTATTCGGCCATGGTCGGTGCCGTCGGCGGCGGCGGCCTTGGCGATCTCGGCATCCGCTACGGCTACCAGCGCTTCATGCCGGAAGTCATGCTTGCCGTGGTCGTTGTGCTGATCGTGCTCGTCCAGCTCGTCCAGAGCGCCGGCGACTGGCTTGCCCGCTCCTTCGACAGGCGCAACCGCAAAAACTGATCCGATTTCTGATCTTCGACTTTAATCCGGGGAACCATTGATGAAAAAGCTTATCCTTGCCGCAGCGATCGCGGCGCTGTTTACCGCCGGTTCGGCGCTTGCGGACACCAAGAAGGTCGGCGTCACGCCCGGCCCGCACGCGCAGATCCTTGAAAAGGTCAAGGAAGTCGCGGCCAAGAAGGGCCTCGATCTGGAGATCACCGAGTTCTCCGACTATGTCGTGCCGAACCAGGCGCTGGCGGATGGCGATATCGACATCAACTCTTTCCAGCACCAGCCCTATCTCGACAATCAGGTGAAGGAACGTTCGCTCGATATCGTCAGCGTGGCGAAGTCGGTGAATTTCCCGATGGCCGGATACTCGCACAAGATCAAGGCGATTTCCGAGCTGAAGGACGGCGCGTCTGTCGCCATCCCGAACGACCCGAGCAATGGCGGCCGTGCGCTGATCCTGCTTGCCGACCAGAAGCTGATCACGCTGAAGGATGGCGTCGGCGTGAAGGCGACCGTCGCCGACATTACGGCAAACCCGAAGAACCTCAACATCCTCGAGCTCGACGCGGCCCAGCTGCCGCGCTCGCTCGATGACGTCGATCTTGCCGCGATCACCACCAATTACGCGATTGCCGCCGGCCTCAACCCGAAGAAGGACGGTCTCTTCCAGGAAAGCACCAAGGCGCCTTACGTCGGCATCATCGCGGTGCGGGCCAAGGACAAGGATGCTGCGTGGGTGAAGACCTTCATCGACAGCTATCACAGCCCGGAGGTCTCGGCCTTCATCGAAGAGACGTTCAAGGGCGCGATCACGCCCACCTGGTAAGACCTTCGAATTCCGCCGCCGTTCCGGCTTCCTGCCGACACGGCGGCGGCAACAACCGAAAAAAACATCATTGAGGAGATACCCATGCGCAAACTTATCCTTGCAGCAGCAGCCGTTGCCGCCTTCGTCGCGGCACCCGCCTTTGCAAAAGACATCAAGGTCGGCGTGACACCCGGCGAACATGCCCAGATCATGGAGCAGGTGAAGGAAATCGCCGCCAAGAAGGGCCTCAACATCGAGATCGTCGAGTTCTCCGACTATGTCGTGCCGAACCAGGCGCTGAACGACGGCGATATCCAGGCCAATTCCTTCCAGCATCAGCCCTATCTCGACAACCAGATCGCCGATCGCGGCTTCAAGCTGGTCAGCGTCGGTACCACGATCACCACGCCGATGGGCGTCTATTCGAAGAAGATCAAGAGCCTCGACGACCTGAAAAAGGGCGCAACCGTTGCCGTGCCGAACGATCCGACCAATGGCGGCCGCGCGCTTCTCGTGCTTGCCAGCAAGGGTCTCATCAAGTTCAAGGACGGCGCCGGCCTGAAGGTCACGCCCGATGATATCGTCGAGAACCCGAAAAACATCCAGATCGTCCAGATCGACGCCGCGCAGCTGCCGCGCTCGCTCGACGACGTGGACGCCGCCGTCATCAATACGAACTACGCGATGGAAGCCGGCCTGCATCCGAAGACCGATGCGATCGCGCTCGAGAGCGAAAAGTCGCCCTATGCCAACGTCATCGTCGTGCGCCAGGCCGACAAGGATGCCGACTGGGTCAAGACGCTGGTCGCCAGCTATCACGACGACAGCATCCGCGCCTTCATCAACGACAAGTTCAAGGGCGCTCTCATCCCGTCCTGGTAAGAATAATTTGCCGACTATACTGGAAAACCGCCCGGAGACGGGCGGTTTTTCTGCGTATTAACGGTATCTGAACAAACACCCGCCTAAGCTGTGGCATCAAAAGAGGTGGGTTATGGGGGCGTGGATAGTGTTCAGCAGGCGGATCTTGCGATCCGGCCGGCCCCTTGCGGGCGGCCGCCGGTCTGCGGTGACATCGAGCCTCTTCGCGTTTGCCATCGTCGTGACGCTGGTGACGGTGTTCATTCTGACCGCGCTCGACCGGATCGCCGACTTCGCCAACCGTCAAGATGACGCGCGCTCGCGCGAAACGACGGTCGGCGCACTCCATACATTCCAGGAACAGCTGCACGCGACACTCAACGATTATGCCGCCTGGGACGATGCCGCGCAGTTCGTCTATGCCGGCGACCAGGCCTGGACAGTCAGCAATTACGGCGACATGACCGTCAATAGCGACCTGTTCGACGTTGCGGTCGTCATGGATGCGAAACGCCGTGTACTGATGGCCTATCAGGACGGCAAGCCGGTCAACTGGACGCCCGACAGCTATTTCGACAGTTCGCTCTGGACCCTTTTCGACCTTGCGCGCACGGATCGCCCCGATGCCTCGCCCGAACAGGTGGGCTTTACGCGCACGCATGACGGGGTCGCGGCAACCGGCGTGGCGCTGATCCGGATGAAATCCGGCATGATCGACAAGCCGGCCGGCGAGCGGCTGTTTCTGATCTTTGCCCGCCATCTCGATGCGCGCAAAGTGGCCGTGCTGGAGACGACCTATAACGTCTCCGGTCTGCGCTTTGCCGAGGGCGGCGAGGTGACGAAAAACATCGCCGAGATCCGCAACCTGCACGGATTGCTGCTATCGCGGCTGACCTGGGCGTCCCGGCTGCCGGGCGATCTCGGCTACCGGGAGGTGAGGCCGCTCGTCTATGGCGCGCTTGCCATGGTCGGGCTGTTCTTCCTCTTGCTGTTCATCAACGGCACGAACCGGCTCTCGCGGCTGACGGCAGACGAGGCGGCGGCGCGGCAGCTGGCTGTGCGCGACCGCCTGAGCGGACTTCTCAACCGCAGCGGCCTGTTCGGCTCGCTGGAGGAGATGGTGGCGCAGGCCGGTGGAAAGGGCCAGCATGTAGCGCTGCTCTATCTCGATCTCGACGGGTTCAAGGAGGTCAACGATGCCTATGGGCACGGTACCGGCGACCAGCTGATCCGCGGCGTGGCGGCCGGGCTGAAGGCGCTCGTCGGGGGCAATGCCCAGCTTGCCCGCGTCGGCGGCGACGAGTTCGCCATCGCGATCTGCGGAGACGATCCGCTGAAGGATGCCGGCATTCTCTCCGACCGCATTCTCGGTTTCTTCGACGAGCCCTTCGTGATCGGCGAGCGGGTGGCGACGGTCGGCACCAGTATCGGCATTGCAGCCTCGCCGCGCGGCAAGGTTTCAGGCGACGAACTGGTGCGCCGCGCTGACATGGCGATGTACAGGGCCAAGGAAAACGGCCGTGGGCGCGCGGAATATTATCATCCCGACATGGATGCCGAACGCGAAGTGCGCAACCAGCTGGAGCTCGATCTGCGGATTGCGATCGAAAGGCGGGAGCTGACGATCGTCTACCAGCCGGTCGTGTCTGCAAATTCCTGGCGGCTTGTCGGCGTCGAGGCGCTGGTGCGGTGGGAGCGCAAGGGCTATGGCCCGGTGCCGCCGGAAGTGTTCATTCCGATTGCCGAATCCACCGGGCTCATCGATCAGCTCGGCCTCTTCGTGCTGCACCGTGCCTGCGAGACCGGCCTGCGCTGGGAGGGGCTGAAAATCGCCGTCAACGTGTCGCCGGGTCAGTTCCGCGATCCGGCCTTTGCGCTGCATGTGCAATCGGTCTTCCGCAAGACCGGTATGGACCCGGCGCGGGTGACGCTGGAAATGACCGAGGGCTATTTCATCCAGAACCCGGCGAGAGCAAGGGCTGCGATCGCCAAGCTGCGGCATCTCGGCGTCAGCATCGCGCTCGACGATTTTGGCGCGGGCTTTTCCAGCATCGGCTATCTGCGACAGTTCGGCTTCGACCGGATGAAGATCGACAAGTCGCTGGTCAAGGCATTGGAAGAGGGCGGCCGGTCCGCCGAAGCGATGCAGGCGACCGTTGCGCTTGCCAAGGCGCTGGACATGCCGGTCACGGCCGAGGGCGTGGAGAACGAGAACCTCGCGCGTCAATTGCAGATTTCCGGCTGCGACGAGCTGCAGGGCTATTTCTTCGGGCAGCCGATGTCGGTCGAAGAAATGGACCGCCACTACTTCCAGCAGCCCGGTTCAGGGCGCACGCTGCGGGGCTGAGGCTTTTTTCCCATTGCCGGCGCTTGTCGTCTGCCGGGACAACCCATCGAATAGGCTGAGGTCAAGGCCGGCCGTGTCATGGACACGGCCGGCTTTCTTGTGTTGACGATCAGAATTCTTCCCAGCTCTGAGCGGCGGCGGCCGAGCCGTTATTGCCACGGAAGGCGCCTGCGACCTTGCCGACGAGCGCGCGGGCAGGCGACTGACGATGTGCCGTGTCTCCCGTCGTCCTTGCCGGAGCGTTCACCTGACGGACCTGATCGGCGCCGAGGCGGAAGCGACCGATGAGGTCGTTGAGCGAGGCGACTTCGCGGGAAAGCCCGTGGGTCGCCGCCGTGGATTCCTCGACCATCGCTGCGTTCTGCTGGGTGCCCTGATCCATGGCGTTGACGGCGGTGTTGATCTCGGCAAGGCCGATCGACTGCTCGCGGGCCGCCTCGACAATCGCCGTCACATGGCGGTTGATCTCCTTGACCTCTTCGGCGATGCGGTTGAGGGCATCGCTGGTCTCGCCGACATATTGCACGCCGGTGCGTACCTTCTCGTCGGACGCATAGATCAGCGCCTTGATCTCCTTTGCGGCCTTTGCGGAGCGCTGCGCCAGTTCGCGGACTTCCTGGGCCACGACGGCAAAGCCCTTGCCGGCTTCGCCCGCGCGGGCTGCCTCGACACCGGCGTTGAGAGCCAGAAGATTGGTCTGGAAGGCGATGTCGTCGATCACGCCGATGATGCTGGTGATCTGCGACGAGGAGGCGGCGATCGCTTCCATCGCGGCGGCGGCATTGGCGACGACACTGCCGGAGCGTTCGGCGCCTTCGCGGGCCTGCTTTACCAGAAGACCGGCTTCTTCGGCGCGGCGGCTCGAATCCTTGACGGCGGTGGTGATCTCTTCGAGTGCGGCTGCGGTCTCCTCGACGGAGGCTGCCTGCTGTTCGGTGCGCTTTGCAAGATCGTCGGCGGCCGAACGGATTTCCCGCGTGCCGGCCTCGATGCCTTCGGCGTTCTGCCGCACGGACACGAGCGTCGATTGCAGCGTCGTTGCCGCATCGTTGAAATCGCGGCGCAACTGATCGAGTTCGGCGGTGAAGGCGTTGTCGATGCGGTAGGCGATATCGCCGCCGGCGAGTTTGCCAAGGCCGGTGGCCAGGTTGTCGACGGCGAATTTCGTCGCCCGTGCCGCTTCTTCCTTCTGCGCTTCGCGGGCGAGGCGATCCTTCTCGCTCATGGAGCGGTTGGCTTCGGCCTCCTGCTCAAGGCGGATGCGGTCCAGCGCGCTTTCGCGGAAGACGCCGACGGCCTTGCCCATATCGCCCACTTCGTCGCCGCGGTCGGTGCCCGGCACAAGGGCCGCCGTCTCGCCGCTTGCAAGCGTCGTCATGCGGCGGCGCAGGTTTTCGATGGGCGTGGTGATGCCCGCCGATACGACCCAGAGCGTGAATGCAAGCATCAGCAATGCCGCCACGCCGAGGCCGGCGAGGCTTGCAAAGATCGTCGAACCCGCGTTTGCAAGAAGCGTGTCGCTGCCGTTGCGAACCATGCCGATCAGCTGTTCGTTGCCCTGGGTGATGACGGCCGCCATTGCCACGACATCCTTGTCGATGCCTTCGGAGATCGACAGCGCACGGGTCTTGTCCGTTTCGGCCTTGATCGACTGTACGCTCGCATCGATCGTCTTGGCTGTGGCGAGGATCTGGCGGACCGGTTCGGCCCGGATCGGGACGAGCTCGACCGTCTGGTTCAGGCGGTCGTTGAGCTGCTTGAACTGATCGTCGTACGTGGTGATTGCGGCCTGCCGGGCAACCGAACCTGGCTCTGCAAGGGCGATGATCTTCGCCTGATAGCCCATGCGGTTGGCATTGATGGTGGCGCGCGCATTGACGATCCCGGCCATGCCCTCATGGTCGATGAAGTAATCGTAGGCCACGCCGGTCGAGCGGAATTCGGAAGAGAGGTAGACCATGCCGCCTGCTGCCAGCAGGCTGAGCGCGATAACAGGAGCGATGATCTTGGTTCGGATCTTGGAATTTCGAAGAAGCGACATGCATAGGTCCGTGGAGCCCCGCTCCGGACACGCAAAGCCTATCTGTCCGGGGAATGGGAGGTGCTGTCCCTTCATGGAGCAGTTGGCGAGGATATATGGTCTGTTATGATTAAAAAATGGGTAAGTTCGTAGTTACGATAGGGCCTCCGTAATGTTCAGGCACATTACGTAAGTATATAATTACGCCTATCTGTCGAAATATATGGTATTATTAGTTTTTTCTAATTTCTCTGTCGGTTGGAAAAAATTGCAACGGAACGGTTTCAACCGCCGATATGCCTGACGCCGCGCTTCTTGGCGAGGGCGATCTGGTGCTGACGCTGGCGATAACGCAGGCGATCTTCTTGCGTCCTCGTGTCGTAACAGTTGGAGCAGGAGACGCCTTCCTCGTATTTCGGCGAGGTGACCTCTTCGGCCGTGATCGGATTGCGGCAGGCATGGCAGAGCTTGTGGTTGCCTTCCTTCAGGCCATGCTCGACGGAAACGCGTTCGTCGAAGACGAAACAGGCGCCTTCCCAGAGGCTTTCCTCTGCCGGCACTTCCTCGAGATATTTCAGGATGCCGCCCTTCAAGTGATAGACGTCCTCGAAGCCCTGTTCCTTCATGAAGGCGGTGGCCTTCTCGCAGCGGATGCCGCCGGTGCAGTACATGGCGATCTTCGGCTTGTTGTGCAGGCCGGTGTGGTTCTTCACCCAGTCGGGAAATTCGCGAAACGTCTTGGTGTTCGGATCGACGGCGCCCTTGAAAATGCCGATCGCCGTCTCGTAATCGTTGCGGGTGTCGATAACGATGGTTTCCGGATCGGAGATCAGCGCATTCCAGTCCTTCGGCTCCACATAGGTGCCGACGATCTTGTTGGGGTCGATATCCTCGACGCCCATCGTGACGATTTCTTTCTTCAGCTTCACCTTCATGCGCACGAAAGGCATTTTTGATGCCCGGCTTTCCTTGTGCTCCAGAGACGTGAACTCGGGCTGGGCGCGCAGGAGCTTCAAGAGCGCTTCAATGGCGGCATCGGTGCCGGCCACGGTGCCATTGATGCCTTCCCGCGCCAGAAGCAGCGTGCCCTTGATGCCGTTCTCATCGCAGAACGCCTGCAAGACCGGGCGAAACGCCTCGAAACGCTCGAAGCGCGCGAAGTGGTATAGCGCTGCAACGAGAAACGAGCCATTTTCAGCCGGGACTGCGGCAGAACCTGCGATTGGGCCGGTCGAGGCCGACGCATCGGAAAGCGGATTGTGTGTCATGGCGGCTGAAATACAGCCTGTCCGTTTGTCGCGCAACGGCAATTCTTGCATGGCGACAGTGCCGGAAACGCCGGCCTTCACGGCGCTGGGACGTCTTTGAAGGCGCTGATGCGCGTCAAGGGCCGGATCTGCCGATCCCGTTATTTTGTCGGGACGGTGATCGCCGCTTTCCACAGAAGGCCGACGAGGTGCGCTTCACGGGCGGGGTCGTCGGAAAAGACCTGCGCCGCAAGCGTGAGCGCATCGCGGCGCAATGCCTGCTTTCGGGTGATGATGGCGCCGAGAAGATGCGCGGCCGTCTCCCCATCACCCACGGCAGACGGGTTCTCGTCGATCAACTGCGACAGAACCGAGAGATCGTGTTCGTGGCCGAGAAGATCGACCAGCGATTTTGTCTCTCTCTGCTTGGCGCGCATGGCAGAGGGCCATGCGTCGGCAAGAAGTGCGAGATGCATCCAGTAGGCCTGCCCGCATTTGCGCAGTTCGTGGAAGGCCTCTTCGCTGTCGCCCTGCCATGCCGCCGCCGCATCGACCGGTGACGGACTGCAGAGGGCAAGCGCGACCTGGGCGCGGATGCGTTGGCGCTTCCATACCTTGGCCAGCCGTTTTGCCGTTCTGCCCGGCCGGTCGTCGAGGCCGAGCGTGGCAAGGGCTGCGATCGCCTCGCGGCAGGTCTCCGCTGCGGCGGTCAGTTTTGCGGCCAGATCATGCTCCTCGGCTGCGATACGATCACGGCGCATGCCGAGTGCTTCACCCGCAGCCGCCAGCGCCGTCACCTCTTCCGGCGAACTGGCATAGCCAGCCAGATAGGTCGTGGTCTCCACGAGCGCTGCGGCGTCGCGCACGGCGGCCAGCGAGCGGGCCATGTCGCGGAGACGGGCATTTTCCGTTTTGCGGAAGTCCTTGGCGTCGATCCCGACCAGTCGATAAAGCGCGCGCACGCGCTTGAATTTCTTGCGGGCATCGTGGATCGCCTCGTGCGGGCCGTCCGGCTGGTTTTCCAGAAGATCGATCGCCTTCTTGAGCTGGCTCGCCGCAACCGACCGCAGTTCCTCGGTAAACGGTCTATCGGGTCTTAAACGATACGCCATGCAGCAGCTCCTCGCTCAGGTCGTTGGCTGCCATGACGACATTCGAATAGCGGCGGTCGCCGGTCACTTCCCGGCCGATCCAGTCGGGAAGTGCGGGCATGGCCTTTTCGTCTTCCAGTTCGACTTCGGCGACGACGAGCCCCTCGTAGCGTCCGGCATAGACGTCCACTTCCCAGACATAGCCCTGATAGGGGATGTTGAAGCGGGTCTTTTCCAGCACGACGCCGATTGCGCTGCGGGCAAGTTCCTCTGCGTCTGCGAGCGGAATGTCGTATTCGTATTCGGCGCGCGCAAAGAGCTGCTTGCCGATCTTGATCGTCAGCTTCGCCTTCATTTCATCCATGATGCGGACCCGCACCGAGCGGTCGCCGGCCGAGGCGATATAGGCCTGGAGGAAGCGCGACGACGAATTGGCAGCGGAGCGCCAGGCATCGCTTTTCACCAGAAACTTGCGTTCGATTTCCGTCGCCATGCTCTCGTCATCCTATCGTGGTGTGATGGAACACTAAGCCATGGATGCGAGCGGTGGAACCCGCGCGGGACTGCCGCCCTGATTTTTCTCGACAAGCAGAATTGCGCGCGGTATCTCGGCAATCGAGGTTTTCAATCGTTTTAGAGGAGACGTGACCCCATGATTGGTCCGACAACTGGCAAGACCGAAAAGCTGCTTTCCATCCTGAAACTGCAGCCGGTGGTGCCGGTTCTGATCGTCGATGACGCAAAGTCGGCGGTGGGGCTTGCAAGGGCATTGGTCGCCGGCGGCCTCAGGGCGATCGAGATCACCATGCGCACGCCCGCCGCGCTCGATGCGGTCAAGGCGGTGGCCGAAGAGGTCGAGGGCGCCAATGTCGGCGCAGGCACGATCCTCAATGCGAAGGACTGGGATGCGGCGGTCAAGGCCGGTTCCACCTTCATCGTTTCACCGGGTGTGACGCCGGGCGTGCTTGCCGCCGCCAGAGACAGCGCCGTGCCGCTTCTTCCGGGTGCTGCAACGGCCAGCGAAGTGATGACGCTGCGCGAAGCAGGCTATGACGTCATGAAGTTCTTCCCCGCCGAACAGGCCGGAGGCGCGGCCTATCTGAAGGCTCTGTCTTCGCCGCTTGCCGGCACGCTGTTCTGCCCGACCGGCGGCATTTCGCTGAAGAACGCCAATGACTACCTGTCGCTGCCGAACGTCGTCTGCGTCGGCGGCTCCTGGGTTGCGCCGAAGGATCTGGTGGCTGCAGGCGATTGGGCCGGCATTACCAAGCTTGCGCTGGAAGCGTCGCAGCTGAAGGCCTGAGGCTTTCCGCCCTCTCCTGACATTTGCGTTATCGATTGCCCGGAAAAATTGTTTTCCGGGCTTTTCGTTCCTATCTGCCTGTCCACATGCAACCGACAGGAGATAGCGATGTTCGATGCCAAGAAACTTCTGGACCAGTTCCTCGGCTCGCAAGGAGGATCGCAATCCAGTCCGTTGGGCGGCCTATTGGGCGGGCAATCCGGCTCACGCAGCAGCGGGGGTGGCGCCAAGGACTGGGCCGGCCAGATCACCGATATCGCCAAGAACAATCCGCTGAAGACGGCGGGGCTTGCCGCTGCCATTCTCGGCACCAAGACCGGCCGCAAGCTTGCCGGCAATGTTGCGGCCGTCGGCGGGATCGCGGCGATTGCCGGGCTCGGTTATCTCGCCTACAAGAACTACCAGTCCGGACAGACGCCGCAATCGGCACAGCAGCCTGCAACGGCCGAGCCAATCGCGCTGCCGCCCCCGGATTCCGCCTTCAGCCTGCAATCGCCACAGCTTTCCAACGATTTCGCCCTGGTTCTGATCAGGGCGATGATCGCCGCTGCGCGCGCCGACGGGCATATCGACGAGAGCGAGCGGGCCAATATCATGGAGAAGATCCAGGCCGTCGATCTCGGTTCCGAGGCGCAGGCCTTCATCCGCGACGAGCTGGCCAATCCCGTCGATCTCGACGATCTGGTGGCGGCTGCCCGCACGGAAGAACAGAAGGTAGAGCTCTATACCGCCACACGGCTGACGATCGACCCGGATACCCGCGCCGAACGGGGCTATCTCGATCTGCTTGCGGGCCGGCTCGGCCTGCCGGATGCGCTTCTCGAGCATATCGACGCGACCGTCAGCGCTGCCAAGGTTTCAGCCTGACATTGCGCGCCACTGGCTCCATCAGGAGCCAGTTGTCGCAGCCATTGGAGCCAGGGCCGGATCGTCGTTGCGTTTGGCCAAGGGCTGCCCTAAGCCTCATGACATCAACAGTGGAGGCAAGGATGCGCGATCTCAAGACCTACAAGGTGGCCGCTCCGGCGCCGGTGACACTCAAGGGCCGTTTCCTGACGCTGGAACCTTATGAAGCCGCGACGCATCTTTCGCCGCTCTGGGAGGCGCTCGGCGGCGCTGACGCGATCAACGAACTGATCCGCTATTTCCCGAACGACACCTATAATACGCCGGAGGAATTCGGCGCCTGGATCGACAACTCGCGTGCCAATTCCAGTTTCGTCACGCTCGTCGCCCGCGAGAATGCCACGGGCAAGGTGGTCGGCATGGCAAGCTATATGCGGCCGGACCCGAAGAACGGCGTCGTCGAAGTCGGCTCCGTCGCGCATGGCGTGGCGATGAAGCAGTCGCCGATGTCGAGCGAGTTGCATTACCTGATGGCCAAGCACGTGTTCGAGGATCTCGATTATCGGCGCTACGAGTGGAAATGCCATAACGAGAACGAGCCGAGCAAGCGCACGGCGATCCGTTACGGCTTCACCTTCGAGGGGATTTTCCGCCAGCACGTGATTTCGCGCGGCGGTAATCGCGATACGGCGTGGTTTTCGATGATCGACGGCGAGTGGCCGCTGATCAAGGCCGCGTTCGAGGCATGGCTTTCGCCCGACAATTTCGATGGTGACGGCAAGCAGCGCCAGCGTCTCGAAGATATCCGCGGCGAAATTGCCGCGCGCGCTGCGAGCGGCACGTCTGCATGACGCCGGAAACGAAATCGCAGGTCACGGCGGCCGCACTGATCCTGATCGGTGCGGTCGTCGTTCTTTACTTCCTGCCCAGTATCGTGCTGGCGATCGGCGCCTACTCGCCGGTGCTCGCCTTCATCGTCGGCGCTGTTCTGATCCTCGGCTTCTTCTGGATCTTCTGGCTGCGTGCGCGCTATCAGCGGCGCAAGTGAAAGGCTCCGGTCAGGCCTGAAGCGAGGCGCCGAGCAGGGCCAAGCCCACCAGCATGACGAAAAGCGCGCCGCCGATCTCGATCAGGTCGCCGACGCGGCGGCTGAAGCGCGAGCCGGGGCCGGAGAGGCGCATGGCCAGATCCTTTGCGGCAACCGCGATGGTGGCAAGAATGGTGACGGTGATCGCGGTGCCGATCGACATGGCGAGAACCGAGAGGATGCCGCCGGCATAAAGCCCGTTCAGCGTCGAGAAGGTCATGACCAGAATGGCGCCCGAGCAGGGGCGAAGGCCGACGGCGACGATTGCCGACCATGCTTCCTTGAGATTGAACTCTTTGGCCCGCAGCATCTGCGGATCGGGCATATGAGTGACGCCGCAGGTCTCGCAAGTTCCGTCTTGCCCGGTTGCCTCATGATCGGCGATCTCGACGGCCTTGAAACCGAGGGCTGAGGGGCCGCGTTTCGTCGTCATCGCGCCTGCGCGGGCACCCAATGCGACTGTGCCTGCGCCCGCGACGAGCGGTTCGGCAGGCGCCGATACCGACATAGCCCGTGCCGGTGAGGACGAGGCGGCAGCGGTGGCGGATTGCGGGCGGGGGCGGATCATGGCGCGGATCTTGCGGACAAGCAGCCAGGCGCCGAAGGCGACCACCAGGGCGAAGCTGGCGATCTCCATGCTGGTGGTGGCCTGCGTCAGCGTGATCCCGGTGCCGCGCAGCAGGAACCAGGCGACGGCAACGACGAGCACGGCGACAAGGCCCTGCAGCAGCGACGAAATGAAGGAGATCGCGATCCCGCGTTTCAACTCCACCTCGTTGGCGATCATGTAGGAGGAAATCACCGCCTTGCCGTGGCCGGGGCCGGCCGCATGAAAGACGCCATAGGCAAAAGACAGGCCGATCAGGCCGGTCAGCGCCCAGGGGTCGGCGCGCAATGCCCTCAGAGCGCCGGTCAGCGCCCGGTAGAAGGCCTGCTGGTTGACGTTGATCCAGGCCAGAAACGGACCGAAAGGGCCGCCGATCGAAAAGGACGGTTCTGCCGTACCGACGCCGAGCGGCGACTGGGCAAATGCGCTGCCGGCAAGGGGCAGGAAGATGGTGAGGGCGGCGACGGCGGCCAGTGCGAGCGTTGCCGCGCGGCGTGGCAGACGTGTCCGCCCGGTCATCCTATCGGTTTCCGGAGCATTTCCGACTTTCTTCGAAAGGCGGCGCTGCTTTGTCTCTCTGTCTCTACGCAAAACCGTCACCCACCCGTGCTGCGGTCGCTCTAGCATGACACTTCGAGGCGGGTGGCGAAGAGCTTCGTCATGTCGGTGCCGGTCGGATCGTTGAAGAAGGCGTCCGTCAGCGTCGAGGTGTTCTGCGAGATCACCTCGTCGGGATTGGGCCTGACCACCTTGTGCTGGCATTTGGCAAAACCGTCGCCCTTGATCAGCAGATCGCCGTCGGTCGGAAAGTCGATCGAGGTGTACATGGTCGGATCGTAGATGCCGAAGGTGAGGCGGCCCTTCATCGGCACCGGCTTTTCCGGGCGAATGGCGAAGATGGCGATCAACTGGTTATCGACCATCGAGACGCGGATGACATCCGGCTTCTGCACGCCGATCACCGCGCCATTGGCGGTGATGGTGGTGAAATAGTGATAGTCCGCCAGTGACTTGCGCATGGTCTCGCCGAGTGCCTTCAGCTCGGGCGGGTCGAGCTTCATGTTGCCGTTCTTGTCGAAATCGACGATGACGCTCGACGAAAACACCTCGTCGAAGCGCCATACATTGTGCAGTTCGGCGATATTGCCGTCATTGCCGGCAACCACTTCCAGCCGCGCTTCGGCAAAGACATGCGGGTGGGCAAGGGCGGGCAGGGGTGAAAGTGCGACGGCGGCAGCTGCCATCGCCGCGCATGTCCTGCGGTGCCTTGGGCGCGGTCCCGTGCCCTGTCGATGGCGCATGCGTCTGATCCTCTGCGTTCTCCGGCCTCTGCATCTCCGGCGATTCGCGCGGGGCCCTCGTGCAGTGCGGGATAAATGGGACGGAATTTCGGCTCCCGGCCGGTTTGCCGGCGAGTTTCGTGCGGTGGCGCTCAGGCCTGCTTGCGAAACCAGTTCGACAGGAAATCGACGAAGCTTCTGACCTTGGCCGGCAGGTAGCGCCGATGCGGGTAGACCGCGTAGATGCCGCGATCACGGGTGAAGTAATCGTCGAACAGGCTGACGAGTTCTTTCGAGGCGAGATAGGGCTGGGCGATGAAATCCGGCACGACGGCGACGCCGAGGCCGGCGCGGGCGGCGCGCACCGTGCCTTGCGGGCTGTTGACCTCGATCGGGCCGCTGATCGCAACCGAGATCGGCGAGCCGTCCTTGTCGGTAAAGCGCAGCGTATTGTGGCCACGGGTATTGGTGTCGATGATGAAGGGGACCTTGGAGAGATCCTGCGGATGGGCGAAGGGGCCGAACTGGGCGACGAGATGCGGCGTTGCGACCGCGTAGAGCCGGAATTCAGCGAGCTTGCGGGCGATAAGGCCCGAATCCTCCAGTTTGGTGATGCGGATCGCCAGGTCGAAATTCTCCTCGATCAGATCGACGAAACGGTCTTCCGCGACGATCTCGAGCGATACATCCGGTTGCGCCTTGGCAAAATCGATCAGGCACTGGCCGATATCGGCATCGATGAAGGTGCGGGGCACCGAGACGCGCAGCCGGCCCTTCAGGTCGGCATTGTTCTCGCGGACGAGATCGGCAAGGTTGTCGATTTCCTTCAATATGTCGGCGGCGGTGCGGTAATAGGTGTGGCCCGCCTCGGTCAGCGAGAATTGCCGCGTGGTACGGTTGAGGAGCAGCGCGCCAAGATCGTCCTCCAGCTCGCGGACGTATTTCGACAGCAGCGCCTTGGAGCGTCCTGTGCGCCTTGCTGCGGCCGAAAATCCTTCCGCCTCGACGACGTCGATGAAGGCGCGCATGCGGGTCAGTGTATCCAACAGGATTGCTCCAAAAAACTGAACGAAAATGTGTGCTTCGTTCGCCGTTTATGAACCAATAGAAAAAAACGGTCGAGCCCAAAAAACCGCTTGATTATGACCGCGAATATTCTTATCTCCCGTGCTGCCCAAAGTCGCACGTGCCTGTGGGTGTCCGCCGACCCTCGAACTGGGATTTATCCCTAAGGTGAGGTCATCGGTAAGGTACCTGGAACTAACCGCTCCAGTCGCTATTCCGGCCAACCGGGAAATGCGAGGACATCTTGAAGCAACGACGGTGCGGGCCTTTCTGGTCTCTGCAGGCTTTCCATCAGCCTGCAATTCTGAAGAGGCACACCATCATTGCCGGAAGTGCGGTAGGGACAACCCTCCAATCCAAGGCAGACAAAGCCGGATCAAAGCTCTTGGCAGGGCGTTGGTCCACTGTTCGCGCGGTAAAGCGTGTCAAGGTTCCGGGGTCTCCATCGGCCGGGCCTTGCGCATTCTCATCCGCCCTTTGTCCTCCGGTTCGCAGCCGGAGCTTTGAGATTTTGAAGGGACTGACCGATGACCACTGCCCGTATCCTCGACTTCATCAAGACCCGACGTCCTGAAGGCCCTTGCCTCGTCGTCGACCTCGATGTCGTGCGTGACAATTTCCACGCCTTCCGTCATGCCCTGCCGGACAGCGCGATCTATTATGCAGTGAAGGCCAACCCGGAGCCGGCGATCCTGAAGCTTCTGGCTTCTCTCGGTTCGAGCTTCGATTGCGCCTCGGTCGCCGAAATCCAGATGGCGCTCGATGCCGGTGCTACCGCCGACCGCATCTCCTTCGGCAACACGATCAAGAAGGAACGCGACGTTGCGCGTGCGCATGCACTCGGCGTCGGCCTCTTTGCCGTCGACAGCCATGAGGAAGTCGAGAAGATTTCCCGTGCCGCGCCGGGCGCAAAGGTGTTCTGCCGCGTGCTGACCGATGGTGAGGGCGCCGAATGGCCGCTTTCCCGCAAGTTCGGCTGCGTGCCGCAGATGGCCGTCGACGTTCTCGTCTACGCGCACCAGCTCGGCCTCGAAAGCTACGGCGTCTCGTTCCATGTCGGTTCGCAGATGACCAAGGTCGATGCCTGGGATTCGGCCCTTGCCGATGCCAAGCGCGTCTTCGCATCGCTCGCCAAGCAGGGCATCGTCCTGCAGATGGTCAACATGGGCGGCGGTTTCCCGACCAAGTACCTGCGCGACGTGCCGAAGGCCGAAGAATACGGCCAGGCGATCTTTGCTTCGCTGCGCAAGCATTTCGGCAACAACCTGCCGAAGACGATCATCGAGCCGGGTCGCGGCATGGTCGGCAATGCCGGCGTCATCAAGGCGGAAGTCGTTCTCGTCTCGAAGAAGTCGGACAACGACAACCACCGCTGGGTCTTCCTCGACATCGGCAAGTTCGGCGGTCTCGCCGAAACGATGGACGAAGCCATCCGCTACCCGATCCGCACGGAGCGTGACGGCGACGAGATGGAGCCCTGCGTGCTGGCCGGCCCGACCTGCGATTCGGCCGACGTGATGTACGAGAAGAACATGTATCCGCTGCCGATCACCCTTTCGATCGGCGACGAAGTTCTGATCGAAGGCACGGGCGCCTACACGACGACCTATTCAGCGGTTGCCTTCAACGGCTTCGATCCGCTCAAGGCCTACGTCATCTAAGGCATCACGCCTCAACAGACGCGTCGGAAGACGCCTCTTTCGATTTCGCGGTCCCCGTTCCTCCAGGCGGGAGCCGCACCCTCACAACGATCCATAGACACCGACTGAATCGGTTTTAAGTTCGGGAGGCCCAGAGATGGCCACTGTTCTTGACACTGTACGCGCATTCTTTGCGCCCGCACAAACCTTCACCATCGACGCCGAGACTGCCGGCGACGTCGTGGCGCGCGAAACGCTTCTCGATCGCGCCATGGGCGCCGACCGACGCCTCAAGTCGTCCGAGCGCATCCGCCACAACCGCCTGCCGGCGGAAGGCCTGGCGCTTGTCGCGCGCGACGAGCAGGGCCATGTCATCGGCACCGTGCGCCTGTGGAACATCGAAGCGGGCATTTCGGCCGACGGCCAGCCGATCGACGCGCTGCTGCTTGGGCCGCTTGCGGTCGATGCCGCCCATGAAGGCAAGGGTATCGGCGGCGCGCTGATGCGGGCCGCCATCACGGAAGCGGCCCAGCGTGGCCATGGCGCCGTGCTGCTTGTCGGCGATGCCGCCTATTACGAGCGTTTCGGCTTCTTCAACGACAAGACGCGGCATCTGGTCATGCCCGGCTATTGCGATCGTGCGCGGTTCCTCGCGCTCGAACTCAAGGCCGGCTGGATGGAAGGCGCAGCCGGCATGATCGTGGCAAGCGGCCGCAAGCTCGCCTGACACCGGGCTTTTCGCAAGAGGCATCCCGGCGGACGCAGTTCACCCGATCTTTGCGAAATCACAACCTGGAACAGGGGCGCGATGACGCAGTGCCTGCGCATCGTCTCCTCGCATCATCCGATCCGTAAAACCCCGCCATCGGCAACGAGAGGCGGGGTTCTTCGTTTCCGGGCAATTGGTTAGGGTTATTCGCATCACTTCCCCGTGTGTCGCTTGACCTCAGCGGCCGGGTGTCCAGATAGGTCCTTCGACCATCAAGAATGAGGAGATTATCCACCTATGCGTGCCACTTCCTTCATCGCCGGTGCCGCCGCGATCCTTCTGTCCGCCTCCGTTGTTTCGCAGGCCTCGGCAGCCACGATCATCGAGGAGTGGGGCTCGGTAAAGGTGCCTGCCGCGCCGGAACTCAAGCCTGCGACCCTGGATGCCAAGACGACGGCGCTTCTGCTTCTCGATTTCAACGGCGCGCAGGATCCGAAGAAGGGCCCCTGCAACACGGATAGCAAGCCGCGCTGCATCGCCTCGCTTCCCAAGGTGAAGGCGATGCTGGACGCGGCGCGCAAGGCCGGTGTCTATATCGTCTACAGCACCAGCGGCACGGCCGGTCGCGACGATATCGCAACCGCGATCGCGCCTGAGGCCAGCGATCCGATCGTCACGTCGGGGCCGGACAAGTTCGTCAAGACCGACTTGCAGAAGCTTCTCGACGACAAGGGGATCAAGACGGTGATCGTCACCGGTACGGCGTCTGAAGGGGCCGTGCTCAACACCGCATCGCATGCCGCCTTCCAGGGGATGAATGTCGTCGTGCCTATCGATGGCATGTCGTCGACCGATCTCTACGCCGAGCAGTATGTCGCATGGCATTTCACCCATGCGCCGGGTGTTTCGCCCAAGACCACGCTTACCGAGTTTTCCAAGATCAAGTTCTGATCGGGCTCGTCAATGATCGGGCCGGCCGCCGCATTTGTTGCGCTTATGTCACGGTGCGGCGGCCTGCCCATCCACTTGATCTCGATCAACTTCAAGCACCCGTGCCGCGCCTATTCCTCATTCGACCAATTACTGCAGTCGAATAGGGACAGGGTATATGAACAGGAATGGGGCTCATCATCTCGGATGGATCGTGGCAGCGGGAGCGCTGATCGGCGCCGGCAGCGCAACGGCTGCCGACCTTGCGCCGGCAAAGGCAGAGCCGGTGCCGGCGGCAACGGAGGGTTTTTCGGCTCAAAGCCCTTGGCAGATCCGTGTGCGCGGGCTTGGCGTCATTACCCATGACAGCGGCTCGATCGACCAGGCGCCCGGCGCCGGCCTGTCCTATTCGGACACCGTCATTCCGGAATTCGACGTCAGCTATTTCTTCACCGACAATATCGCCGCCGAACTCATCCTCGGCACGACCTTTGCCCATATCAAGGAAGACAAATCCTTCAACGTGCCGGTCGGCAAGACATGGCTTCTGCCGCCGACGCTGACCGTTCAGTATCACTTCACCAATTTCGGCAATTTCAGGCCTTATCTCGGCGCCGGCGTGAACTATTCGCTGTTCTACAGCACCTCGGAAAAGGCCAATTTCCACAATCTCGATATCGACAACCATTTCGGCGTCGCGCTTCAGGCGGGCTTCGACTACATGCTCAACGAGCATTGGGGCGTCAATTTCGACGTCAAGAAGATCTTCCTGAAGACGAGCTGGTCGGCAGATCACGACACGCTCGGCCATCTTTCGGGCAAGGCCAAGCTCGATCCGTGGCTGATCGGCGCCGGCGTGACCTATCGCTTCTGAAGCACCATCCGGAGGCGGACAGAGACCGGCACTGCGCGGCGGCAGTGCCGGTCTTTTCGCGTTTTCCGCCTGCGGGGCAGCAGGCTCAGTGCTCCATTCGGTCTCGGGCCGCCGGATCAGGCGTCCTTTGCCCGCCATTCCTGCGGGATGGTGAAAACCTCGTCGGCGCGGGCATAGCCGCCGTCCTTGACCTCCTCGATCAGCACCATCGTGTGCGGGCGCGCCGCCTCGGTGAAGTAATCGACGAGCATGTCGGTTACGCGGTGGACGATTTCCTCCTTCTGGGCGCGGGTGAGCGCACCTTGTGGGGTCTTGATATTGACGAAGGGCATTGTTTTTCTCCTGTCTTTGCGGACATGCGATGCAGTCAGATGGCACCGCCATTGGCGCGGATGACCTGTCCGTTCACCCAGCCCGAATCCGGGCCGGCGATGAAGGAGACGACGGCTGCGATATCGTCCGGTTGTCCAAGGCGACCCATCGGGATCATTTTGACGATCGTCTGCACCAGTTCTTCCGACTTGCCGGTCATGAACAGCTCGGTCTCGACCGGGCCGGGGGCCACCGCGTTGACGGTGATCCCGCGGCGGCCAAGCTCCTTGGCGGCGACATGGGTCATCGCCTCGACGGCGGATTTCGTCGCCGCGTAGGCGCCATAGGCCGGCTGGTACATGCCGACGACGGAGGACGAGAAATTGACGATGCGGCCGCCGTCGCGCAGGCGCTTGCCACCCTCGCGGATGCCGCGGAACGTGCCAGTGAGGTTGATGTTCACCATCGCCTCGAAATCCTCGTCGGTCATGTCGACAAGCGGCGAGAGCGTCATGACGCCGGCATTGTTGACCAAAATGTCCGCGCCACCGAATGCGTCATCTGCCGCATCGAACAGGGTGGTGAGACCATCTTTGCTGCCGATATCGGCCTTGACGGCACGTGCCCGGCCGCCGGCTGCCTCGATGGCCGAGACGACGTCGTCGGCGGCGCCGGCGCTCGATGCATAGTTGACGATGACGGCCACGCCGTCTGCTGCGAGGCGTTTTGCAATGGCAGCGCCGATGCCTTTCGAAGCGCCGGTGACGATGGCGACACGGTTGGTATTGTCGGTCATGGTCTTTCTCCTTGTTTGATGGAGAAGAGATAGACCTGCGCTGCATTCAGAACAATCGGCGCATAATTGACATAAGAATTCGTTCGTGCTGAACAATGATCATGGATCGTCTTGACCGCATGCAGCTTTTCGTCCGGGTTGTCGATCGCCGCAGCTTTTCGGCAGCGGCGGCGGATATGGGGCTTGCGCGCTCCACCGCGACGGAAGCCATCAAGGTTCTGGAGCAGGATGTCGGGGCGCGGCTTTTGAACCGCACGACCCGGCATGTGACGCCGACGCTCGACGGCGATGCCTTCTACCAGCGGTGCGTCGCGATTCTGGCCGAGGTCGACGAGGCGGAAAACGTGTTTCGCGATGCCCAGCCGCGTGGGCTCCTGCGTATCGACGCCCACCCGCTGCTCACCCAGAATTTCCTTCTGCCGCATCTCAACGCCTTTCTCGACCGGCATCCGCTGCTCGACCTGCAGATCGGCCAGGGCGACCGCTATGTGGATCTGGTGCGCGAGGGGGTGGATTGCGTCATCCGGGCGGGGGAGGCGGCCGATAGCGGCCTGATCATTCGCCGGCTTGCGACGATCACCGAAGTCACCTGCGCAAGCCCCGCCTATATCGAGCGCCATGGCATGCCGCGCTCGCCGGCAGAGCTTGAGGGGCACAGGGCCGTCGGCTTCATCTCGTCACGCACGGGGCAGATCATGCCGCTCGAATTCGAGAGCGGCGGGAAGATCGACTATGTCAGCCTGCCGGCGCGGGTGACGGTCAACAATTCCGATACGATGGCCGAACTGGCGCGGCTTGGCCTCGGCCTCATCCAGGTGCCGCGCTATCGGCTGGTCGAGGATCTGAAGGCCGGACGGCTCGTCGAGGTGATGCCGGATCATCCGCCGCCGCCGACAGCGCTTTCGGCGCTCTATCCGCAGAACCGGCATCTGGCACCGCGGCTGCGGGTGTTTCTCGACTGGGCGGCCGGGATTTTTTCACGCGCCGATATATGAGGCCGGCATTGGAGAGAGCGGGCGCGTTGCCGCCCCCGCTCCTGATGCATGCACCGTTCTCTCAGCCGCCGAAATAGATCGGCCGGTCGATATCGGTCAGAAGATCAGGGCCGGTGGGTTCCCAGCCGAGTTCGGCTCTGGTCCATGCGTTCGAGGTCGGATTGTCGATTGCGGCGAAATGCGAGAACCAGGTGAAGTATTCCTGCGCCGCATCACCGGTCTTGCTCGTCACCGGCAGGCCGAGGCGGCGGCCGATGACCTCTGCGATCGACTTGAAGGATACGCCGATCTCGCTGTTGCCATGATAACGGGCACCGGCCTTGCCCTTTTCCAGCGCCAGCCGGAAGAGGGTTGCTGCAGACGTGCGGGCAACGCCCGGCCAGCGGTTCTGGCCATCGCCGACATAGGCGGCCTCACCCTTTTCACGGGCAAGATTGATCAGGATCGGAATGAAGCCGTGGTCGTTGTCGCCATGGACCGATGGCGGCAGCCGGACGATGCAGGCGCGGGTGCCGCGTTCGACTGCCGCATCGGCGGCCTCTTCGGACAGGCGCGGGTTGCGGCTGGTCTTCGGGTCCTTGCGCAGGTCCTCGGTCGCGATCTGGCCGCTCACCAGCGCCGTGCCGGAGGTGACGACGAGGGTGCGGTCGGATCCCGCCAGTACGCCACTCATCGCGTCGATGGCGCGGCGGTCGATCTCGCAATTCTCGACGAATTTCGAGAAGTCATGGATGAAGCCGCAATGAATGACGCCGTCGGCATTCTCGGCGCCGCGGCGCAGACTGTCGAGATCTTCCAGATGGCCGCGATGCGGCGCAGCACCGGCCTTTTCAAGAGCGGCGACACCCTGTTCGCTGCGGGCAAGGCCGGTCACCTGATGACCGGCGCTAAGAAGATCCTGAACGACGGCCGAGCCGACGAAGCCCGTGGCTCCCGTGACGAAGACGCGCATGATGATGTTCCTCTGTGTCTTGAAGGGCCTGCCGCAATGAACGGAACGCCCTGCCTGCGGATTTCATGTCATCAGATCCGGTGTGCGGACCATTCGTGCCGGGCCCTCAATCTCTCTCGTCGGGCTCGACTGTCAGGACGATACGCGCTTGGCGTGATACGATCCATGCTGTAACGTCTCTCAAACCTTCGCCATCGTCCGGATATCTGATGGATTCCCTCTCCGACGTTCTTTCCATGGTCAAGCCGCGGCCGCGCATGCATGCCTCGGGTTTCGAGGCGGGTGGCGAATGGGCTGTCGATTTCCCGCGACCCTATGGGGTGAAATGCTATGCGGTCGTTTCCGGACAATGCTGGATGCGAATGGAGGGTGTGACCGACTGGGTGAAACTTGTGCCGGGGGATTGTCTGCTTCTGCCGCGCGGTCGTCCCTTCCTGATGGCAAGCGATCCGAAGGTTACGCCGATCGAGGCTTCCGCGGTGTTTTCGGGCATCCGCGACGGCGGACTTGCCGTCATCAACGGTGGCGGCGATTTCTCGCTTGTGGGGAGTATCTTCGAGCTGGAGGGCAGCCATTCGGATGTGCTCCTCAGCGTGCTTCCGCCTATCGTCCATATCCGTGACGAGGCGGACAAGGCGGTGCTTTGCTGGTCGATGGAGCGCATGCGCGAGGAATTGCGCGAGCGGCGGCCGGGGAGTTTTCTGGTTTTGCAGCATCTGGCGCAGATGATGCTGGTGCAGGCGCTCAGGATCTTTCTCTCCGATGGGCCGAAAGGTGAGGCGGGGTGGCTGTTTGCGCTTGCCGACCGGCAGATGGGCGCGGCGATCGATGCCATCCACGAGGATCCGGCGCATCGCTGGACGCTCGCCGACCTCGCCGTGAAGGCCGGCATGTCGCGCTCGACCTTCGCGCTCAGGTTCAAGCAGATGGTGGGGCTGGCGCCAATGGAATATGTGACGCGCTGGCGCATGCTGCTTGCCGCCGACCGGTTGACCGGCACGGAGCAGGCGGTCTCGACGATTGCGGCATCGCTCGGGTACGAATCCGACAGCGCGTTCTCGACCGCCTTCAAGAAGGTGATGGGCGTCTCGCCGCGGCAATATGCGCGGGACAAAGGCGCAAGGCAGAACGGGCAAGAGGGCGGCCCACGGGCAGGTCGGGACGCGGGCCGGGGTAGGCGCGAGCAAGCTTTGCAAGAGGGGGGAGACGTGGGCGGCCCACAGGTCATCCAACATGGCATACAGCAGGGCGAGCCACCGGGCGGCCATGTGGGAGGCGAAGTGGGAGGCGGAGCGAAACGCAGAGTGGGACGCCAAGAGGCACGAATGCAGGGCGGTGATTTTGCCGATGCAGCGGAATAGGCCGAACGCGGGAGCGGAACGCCGGCGTAGACCATAGGGATAGGCTTGAGGCATCCTGCGATCAAGCTGCCTCACCATGGCGTGAGTTTCGGTCTCTGGCCATGGGCAAGGCAGCGATCGTGCTTATTTTCAGTTGCATGATCACACGCCGCACCATTTTATCCTCGCTGCCGCTCGCCCTTTCCTTTGCTCCGCTGTCTTTGGCTCGCGCCCAGGAAACGGACGTCAGCCCTCAGTCCTCTGCGCCACGGGCCAAAATGCCGAGGCCGGTGCCGCAGGCGCCGCCGTCATCCGGCAACGCGCAGCTGAATTTGGTGCTCGATCAGGCGGATGCGCTCGGCTCCCTCAAGGTCGTGCTCGTGGCACGCCATGGGCACGTGATCGCGCGCCGTGCCTATCATGGCCATCCGCTGGCCGGCTCGAGCAATATCAAGTCGGCATCGAAATCGATCATCTCCTGCCTTGTCGGCATTGCCATCGATCGGAAACTGCTCGACGGGCCCGACCAGAAGATAGCGCCGATCCTGACGTCAGATCTGCCGGCCAATCCCGATCCGCGCATGGGAGACATCACCATCGGCAATCTTCTCTCCATGCAGGCGGGCCTAGCGCGCATGTCGGGGCCGAATTACGGGCGCTGGGTCTCCAGCCGCAACTTCGTGCGGTTCGCGCTTGCCGAACCCTTCGACGGCGAGCCGGGGGGCGAGATGCTCTATTCGACGGCCTCGACGCATCTTCTCTCGGCGATCCTGACAAAGGTCGGGCGACAGTCGACGCTCGCGCTTTCGCGCGCGTGGCTCGCGCCGATCGAAGGATTTCGCATCGGCGCCTGGGAGCGCGACCCGCAGGGCATCTATCTCGGCGGCAACCAGATGGCGATGACGGCACAATCGCTGCTTGCCTTCGGTGAACTCTACCGCAATGGCGGCAAGGCCGCGGATGGAAAGCAGGTCGTGTCTGCCCGATGGATCGAGCAGTCATGGATGCCGCGCACCCATTCCCGCTACACGGGTGACGCCTATGGCTACGGCTGGTTCATGCGCGATATCGGCGGGCAGGCCGTCAAGTTCGGCTGGGGCTATGGCGGGCAGATGCTCTATATCGTGCCGTCGCTGGGGCTGACCGTGGTGATGACCTCGGACGATACGTCGCCTTCCGCCCGAACGGGCTACCGCGATGGCCTGCATGACCTTCTGGGCGCTATCATCGGCGCGGTCTGACAGGTCTTGCGCGGGATCGTCGAACGATCGTCAGAACGTGCCCGATATGCGGGTGAAATACTGATTGCCGGAGAAGTTCTGCGCCGGGTCGGTCTCGTTGCGATCGACGCGGCGGTATTCCAGTTCCAGCTTGTGGTTCTGCGCAAACTGCCAGGTGAGCGTGCCGGTCAGGCGGCGGGTACGGGTATTGTAGACGTAATAGAGCCAGTCGCTGGAGGCGAGTTCGTAGACGAGCCTGGCATCGAGCCTGTCGGTCAGTTTCAGGCCGGCAGCCAGTTTCAGCGTGCCGATATATTCACCAAGCGGATCGTCGAGATCGGTGACGGCGAAGTCACGGTCATAGCCGACGGCAAGTTGCAGCCGATTGGTCGCCTGCCATTCGAGCGATGCCCTGAGATAGGGGCGGATGTGTTTCACATCCGAGCCGAGCTGGTCGGCGGAAATGCCGGTTATGCCCGCCTCCGCAATCACCGCAACATTCGCGCCGAGTTTGCGGCCATAGGCGATCGAGCCGCGTAACGACGAGGCGGGGAAACGCAGTAGCGTCATCTGTTCCGATGAGGGAACGAAGGTCTGGCGATAGGCAAGCGTGAAGCCGATCTCGCCCGACAGGGCCGGGCGGATATGGCTTGCGGTGAGATCGAGTGCCGTGACATCCGCCTCCACCTTGCCGGGAAGAAGCAGATCGGTGGTGAATTTCGCCTTGCCGCGGTTCTTGTCCTCGACGCTTGCCGTCAGCATGTTCTTGCCGCCGAGGAACTCGCTCGAAAGGCTGGAGGCGAGCGAATAATTCATGTCCGTCGAACGATAGCCGATGACCGAGCCGGGGACGGCGATCAGGACATCGCCCGTTGCGTCGCGGCTGATACCGCCCTCGATGGAGAATTCCGTTTTCTCGCCGAGCTTGGTCTTGAAGCCCAGCGAGGCACCGGTGACGTGTTCGTTGCCGAAGGAATAGTGCTCGACCTGCCGCTCGCGGTGCCACAGGCCGTAAGAGAGCTCTCCGCCTTCCAGATCGACGCTGCCGCGCAGCTTGGCTTCTTCCTCCAGAAAGGCGCCGCGCAACTGGCTGGTGTCACCGAAAAGATTGGTGTCGTAGCCGCCGCGCAGGGCGTAATCGACGGACAGGTTCTTCGTTGCCGGGGAGGCTGCGGCCGGACCATCCTGTTGTGCCGTTGCAAGGTCGGCTGCGATGGCGGGCACGGCCGCTGCCATCAGCGCCAATGCTGCGATGCAGGCCGAGAGCGGTGAAAGGGACGGGCGCGGCATGGAAACCTTCGGATTGCCTAATTGAGGCTATCCTTAAGTAAAGATGCTTAACGCCTGATTATCGTGGTGCTCTGCCCCGAGCATTTGCCGCGATACCCGTTGCTTGCCGTGGATGGGCCGTCTGCAAGTATTCGTTAAAATTTTAATCGAATTATACCTGTTATGCTTAACGGTTTATTATGATTTGCTTACATTGTTGCTTTATAAATTGCTAATATTAGGTTGGTCCTTGCGCATCACGGCGCACACAACTTGGGAGAAAGTTATGAAGACGAAGATCATTTGCGTGGCTGCCCTGTTATCCATCGCAGCCGTTTCTCAGGCTTCGGCAGGCGGGCTCCTGTCCGGCGGCAAGAAGGGCGGCATCGCCAACGGCTCGATCACCATCGCGCCGAAGGTCAGCCTTCTCAACGGCAACGACACCGGCATTCTCAGCGGCATTCTCTCGGGCAATTCCATTCTGAAGGGCGGCACGTTGCTGTCCAACAACAACGGGAATGGTCTGCTCGGCCTTGGTATCCTCTCCGGAAACAATAGCGGAAACGTCTATAAGAAGAACGTCCGTCGCTAATGTTTTCGTAGGTGGGCGGGGGCTTGTGTGGGGCCCCCGCCTATCCTTTTATGCAATCCAGGGTTGATTCAGGCGCTGATATCGATGATGCCGCAATCGCCCTGTTCGGAGGCGAAGGCGAGGCGCTTGCCATCGGCGCTCCAGCTCATCGAGGTGATGCCACCCTTGCCGGGGCGGCGAAGCAGCGCCTCTTTTTCATCCGACAGCCTGACGCCGAGGATCATGCCGTCGATGAAACCGATGGCCAGCACCTCTTCGGCAGGATGGAAGGCGACATCGGTGACCATGATATTGGCGCGGGTGCCGAGTTCGAGCGGCGCGCGGCCCATCGGGCCATCCTTGGACGCGAACGGCCAGACGATGGCCGCCGGCGCACCGGAGGACGCCAGCCATTTGCCCTTGACCGACCAGGACAGGGATTTGACCTTCGCGGGGTAGCCGGTCATCCGCATATGACGGTTTTCGCCGGGTTTGCCGTCGAGTTTCCAGCCATGCAGCGCGTTTTCCTGCATCATGGTGACGAGGAAGCGGCCATCCGGCGAGAAGGTGACGCCGGTATGGGCGCCCTTCCACTCCAGATCCTGCGCAGGCGCCGTGGTGCCGACCCAGTGGAGCGAGACGCCGTTATAGCGGGACGCGGCGATCCTGAGGCCCTTGGCGGCGAAGGCCAGACCCTCGACGCTGCGGTCCTCGGCGAATTCCTTCACCGTGCCGTCGCTGAGGCGGACGTAACTTGTCTTGCCGATGGCGTAGGCGACCGCATTCTGCGGCCCGCCGGCAACGACGCTGATCCATTTGCGCGGGATGTCCGCCAGCAATGTCGCGGTTCCGTCTGCGGCGATGCGGAAAACCTTGCCGTCCTCGCCGCCGGTCAGAAGCGACGTGCTGAACGGGTCCTTGATGCAGGTCAGCAGGCCCTGATGCACCTCGCTCACCTTCTCGCCCTCGTCCAGCCGATGGATCGTGCCGGCGGCGGTGGCGAAGAAGGGGGTCTCGCCAAGGAAATGCGTGGCGACCACGTGGCCTTCGAGATCAAGGGGGGCGACGGTAGGCATCAGGCGAACATTCTCTCAAGGCAATGGATGATGGGAGGGGTTATAAGGCGGATCGTCGACCGGTGACAATTGTGCCGGTCATGGAAAGGGCCGCAATGCGGCCCCTTCTCGAATGTCATTGCAGAATGCTTGCAGGTTCACGGCCGACGATCAGGCCGGCATCGGGGCCGACGCATTGGCCTGGCACGCGAGGAAGCTCTTTTCGATCTTGTCGAAATCCAGATCGCGGCCGATGAAGACGAGACGGCTTTCGCGCTTTTCGCCGTCCTTCCAGGGGCGCTGGTGATCGCCCTCGATGATCATGTGAACACCCTGAACGACATAACGTTCCTCATCGCCCTTGAAGGCGATGATGCCCTTGAGGCGCAGAATATTCGGGCCTTCGGTCTGGGTGATCTTCTGGATCCAGGGGAAGAAACGCTCCGGGTTCATCTCGCCGCCGCGCAGCGAGATCGACTTTACCGTCACGTCATGGATCGGCGACATCGGACCGTGTTCGTGGTGGTGATGGTCGTGTCCAGCATGGCCGTGGTCATGATGATGATGGTCATGGTCATGATCGTGGTGATGGTGAGCATGGTGGTCGTGGCCGTGATCATGGCCGCAATCGGGGCCGCAGACATGGTCGTCGTGATCATGGTCGAGGAAATGCGGGTCATTTTCGAGGGCGCGTTCGAGATTGAAGGCGCCCTGGTCGAGCACGCGGGCAAGATCGACGCCGGAACGGCTGGTCTTGTAGATGCGCGCCGTCGGGTTGATGGCGCGGACGACGTCTTCGACGACGGCCAGTTCTTCCGGCGTGACGAGGTCGGTCTTGTTGATGAGGACGACATCGGCAAATGCGATCTGGTCTTCGGCCTCGCGGCTGTCCTTCAGGCGCAGCGGCAGATGCTTGGCATCGACGAGCGCCACGACGGCATCGAGTTCCGTCTTTGCGCGGACGTCGTCATCCATGAAAAAGGTCTGGGCGACGGGAACCGGATCGGCAAGGCCCGTCGTCTCGACGATGATGCCGTCGAAACGACCGGGGCGGCGCATCAGGCCTTCGACGACACGGATCAGGTCGCCGCGCACGGTGCAGCAGACGCAGCCGTTGTTCATCTCGTAGATCTCTTCGTCGGATTCGACGATCAGATCGTTGTCGATGCCGATCTCGCCGAATTCGTTGACGATGACCGCGTATTTCTTGCCGTGGCTCTCGGAGAGAATGCGGTTGAGAAGCGTCGTCTTGCCGGCGCCGAGATAACCGGTGAGGACGGTAACGGGAACGGGCTTGGGCGTTGATGTTTCGGTCATGACGAACCTCGAGGAATTTCGTGAACAGGCGCCATCGGGCGCGGAAGCTTGGTCCGCCCCATATAAGCCGAAGCATTGAGGAGTTCAAAGGGGTCGATGTTATAAAATCACATCAGGGATAGGATGCCTGCATGGCGGGCCTGACATCCGTCTGTTGGAAATCATGGCCTACAAAAAGAAGAGGGCAGCCAAGCTCCTTTGCCGTCGCATAGGAAAAGCAGTCCCCGAAATTGAGCGCTGCGGCGTGAAAGCCCTTGCCCCATGAGCGATAGGCATCGGATATCAATCTCGCGCGCTCGCCTGTTACGGGGATGATTTCTGAAATGATCGCTTTGAGGACCTCATCAAGGTCGGCGATGCGTCCACCGCGGGTTGCGACGACCCTCGCTTCGACCACCGTACCTGCAGATATGACGACGGAGTCAGCGGACAAAAGAGCTTCGGCAAGAACACGCGCCATCGGTTCCCGCTTGATGATTGCGATCAATGCGGACGTATCCACCACGATCATCGGGGCAGGCCGAACTCGTCATAGAGAAAGTCCTGACTATGGGCCGCATCGGTGTTGAATTCCGAAGACCAGGTTGCTTTCTTGTTCAGGAGTTTTTCGAGCAGTTTCCGCCTCTGGTCCGGTGGCATTGCCGTCCGCGACACAAGCACGATTTGAAATGAGGGTAGGCCATTTTTAGTGAGGAAAACCTCCTCACCCTGTTCGGCTCGCGCGAGCATTTCGTTCAAATGTTCGGATGCATCAGAAACCGATATGCGCATTTCAGCCTCCAATAGAGCGCCAACCGTGTATATGATAGATTGTAATGTTTTTCAAGTTCGTACTCTTGCCGCTTACTTCAGCATCCCGACATCAAACCGCGCCACGTCTTCCAGCAATTCGACGATGCCTTTGACCGCATGCGCCACCAGTGTCTCGCCGCGTTCTGCGGTGGCTGCTGCGGCGTTGCCGGCGACGCCTTTTTCGTTGAGATCCGCCATCTTCCAGCCGAAGGCGTGCGGGCCGTAGGCGCGCAGGTGCTTGAAGTTGCGGGAAAATTCCCTTTGCCTTGAGGTGAAGGGCTCAGCCTTCGCCATCTCAACCCGATCGGGCCAGAGCGCCAGCATAACCGATGTCTCGATATCGCCGCCATGGATGTCGATCGCCTTGTCATGGGGCGCAATCCACCCGTCCGGCTGCCCGAAACGCGTCCAGCTGGTGGCCACCGCCAGCATGCCGAAGCGCACGCGCGCCTCGGTCGCAACGATCGTCATCAAGGGCGAATTGCCGCCATGGGCGTTCAGCATGACGAATTTGCGGATCCCCTGCTCGTGAAGGTTTTGCGCGATGCCGAGCCAGCGGGTAACGGCCTCGTCGAAGGAGAGCGTCTTCGTTCCGGGAACGTCGATATGCTCGATCGAATATCCGACCGGCTCGACGGCCAGAAAGGTGACGGGAGCCATGTCCGGCAGGGCTTCTTTCACACGCGCGACCAGACCTTCGGCGATCAGCGTGTCGGTGTCGAAGGGCAGATGGGGGCCATGCTGTTCATGCGCGCCAAGCGGCAGGACGACGATCCAGTCGCGCCTTTCTGTGGATGCAAGGCCTTGATCGTTATCGTGATACTGTCTTGAGGGCTGCTGCATCTGGCGGTCGTTTCCCGGTTTCGGTATGCATGATCCGCGCTTACATATAGCGTCGACCGCACGCAATCGAAACTGGCATGCGCGGCTTAGGCCCCTATGAGCGAGGACTGGCGGAGACGATGAGCAAGAAAAAAGGCGAGAAGAAATCCAAGTCCGGCAAGAAGAAGGAAAGTGCGACCCTTTCCGCTGCCGATCTCGCTCCCGCGGTCACGCAAGCGGCGCGTTCCATGCGCACCGCGCTCAGCCGCAGCCTCGGTGACAGCGGTCTCTATGCCGGACAGGACGGGGTGATCCTGATGCTGTCGGAAGAGGACGGCATGACGCCGGGCCAGCTTGCCGCCCGGCTTGGCGTCAAGGCGCCGACAATGACCCGCACGATCGGCCGGATGGAAGCGCAGGGCTTCCTCGAACGGCGGGCCGATGGCAGCGATGGCCGGCTGACCAAGGTGCATCTTACCGACGCCGGCCTCAAAAGCGTCGAGCAGATCGGCCGTTCGGTTGCCGATTGCGGGGCGCTTGCCGCCAAGGGATTGAGCGAAAAAGAGGTAAAGACCCTGGTAAAGCTTCTGCGCACCGTGGAAAGCAATCTCCAACCGCTGCTTTCGGACGATTAGGATCCGGGCCGAGGACAAGGATCCGGGCCACCGGTCACTGTCCCGGTTTTTGACGTCCGCGCGGGGCGGGACAGCGAAACTCTGTCGCAGCAGGTTTCGCCCGTCACACTATTGTCGCAAAGAATTAAATTGTTTATTTAAAATTTAATTCGGGCGCGGAGGCGTCGTGGCGTAGTCATTGTACCGGCCGTTGCATGGGTCGTGGCTTGGCCGAAACCTGGGTGGATTATGGCGCAGAAAATCAAGTTGTCGACGATCGCGGAAAGCCTTGGCCTGTCGACTGCAACCATTTCTCTTGCGCTGCGCGACAGTCCGCTTGTGGCCATCGATACCCGCGAAAAGATCAAGGAACAGGCGAGGGCACTCGGTTATATCTACAACCGGCGTGCCGCCAGCCTGCGCACCTCGCGCTCGGGCATTATCGGCGTCGTGGTGCATGACATCATGAACCCGTTCTACGGCGAAATTCTCAAAGCGATCGAAACCGAGCTCGATCGCAGCCGGCAGACCTTCATTCTTTCCAACCACTACGATTCGGTCGAAAAGCAGCGGATGTTCATCGAAACGCTGCTGCAGCTCGGCGGCGACGGGGTGATCATGTCGCCGGCGATCGGCACGCCGATCGAGGATGTGAAGCTTGCCGAACAGAACGGCATGCCGGCGATCCTGGTGGCGCGTTCGATGGATGGCGTCGATTTGCCGACCTATCGCGGCGACGATGCCTACGGCATTTCGCTTGCGACGAACCATCTGATCGGCCTTGGGCACCGCACGATCGCGATGATCGGCGGCACCGATCAGACGTCGACGGGCCGCGATCGTTATCAGGGCTATGTCAATGCGCTGCGCAAGGCGGGGATCGAGGTCGATGCCGAGCTGCGCATTCCCGGCCCGCGCTCCATGCAGGGCGGTTTCGAGGCGGCGGTGCATTTTCTGTCGTTGCCGCAGCGGCCGACGGCTGCCGTGTGCTGGAACGATCTCGTCGCCATCGGCCTGATGAACGGCGTCGCCCGCGCCGGGCTCATCCCCGGCCACGATATTTCCGTGACCGGCTATGACGATCTCGAGCAGGCGTCGATTTCGACGCCGGCGCTGACCACGGTGTCCAACGGGCAGGCGGAAGTCGGCCGGCTTGCGGCCCGCGCGCTGCTCGACAGATTGGTGGGAAGCCACGAGCCCGACGGCATTCATCTCATCAAGCCGGAAATGCGCATTCGCCAATCCACCGGGCTTTATCGCCCGCGGGCGTGAGCCTCAGGGCGGCGAGCGAGCGGCACTCGACCTGTCGTCGTCAGGCGGCGGCGCTGGTTGCGTTGCGGCGGGCCTGATAGGCGCGCACGGCCTCGCCGAAGGCTTCGAAGAGCGCGCGGGACGGCGCGTCCGTCTCGGCCCAGTATTCGGGATGCCATTGCACGCCGACAGCAAAATTCTTTGCGTCGATGACCGATACGGCCTCGACCGTGCCGTCGGCTGCGGTCGCCTCGACCTTCAACAGGGGGGCGGTTTCGGCAATTGCCTGCCGGTGCAGGGAGTTGACCTGGATTTCTCCCGCAAGGCCGAGATAGGTGGCAACGCAGGAGCCCTCCGCGATGAAGACCGGCTGGCGGATCGCATACATGCCGTCGCGCTCGGACACGTCGGGCTTACGGTGATCGTGGCGGCCAGGGAGATCCTGGATCTCGCTTGCCAGCGTGCCGCCGAGTGCGACATTGAGCTCCTGAATGCCGCGGCAGATGGCGAGAAGCGGGATGCCGCGCGCAATCGCCCTGCGGATGAGCGGGAGCGAGGTTGCGTCACGGCCCGGATCGAAGGGGCCATCGGCATCTGTCGCTTCCTTGCCGTAGAGCGATGGGTGCACATTGCTGACGGCGCCTGAAATCAGGACGCCATCCACCCGGTCGAGCAGCGCATCGGCATCATTGCCGTGTTCGAAAGCCGGTACGATGACGCTCATCGCGCCTGCAACCTTCATCGCGGCGTTGACATACTGATCAGGCGCCGCATGCCAGAGAGCTCCCTCGATCTCGCGAAGGTCGGCGGGAACGGCAACGAGCGGCTTCGGCATTGATGTCTCCGGAATTGGCTTCAAGATCGGGCGCCGGGATCGTGGCGGATGGTGCGGCGGCCAATGCCGTTGTGCCGCGAGGGCGATCGCCAAGTCAAGGCCGCGGCGGCTACGCTTTCGTCAGGGAACGGCGATTGAACTCCTGGCGACAGGAAGCGTCGTAGATACGCCATCTCAGCGCAAGGATGAGCTGAGATGATGGCCAAATCAACGCCGGTGACGTTCTTTCAAAAGCCGCAGTCGCTGCCATTTCAGGAAAAATCCGGCAACCGAGGCCGGGCGAACTTGCCGGTTCGATACAAATTGAACGATAGTGTTCTCCATGCGTTGAACATGTTCGAATCACCCCCGCGAAATCGGGGGGAATGGCCTTGAAAACAAGCAATTCTTAAAGGGTTTCCGGCAGTCTCTGCCCTCGAATATCACGGGAATGATACCCTATGAAGGAAGTGGAATCGAAGACGATCCCGACAGACGTGTATCTGTCTTTCGTCTCGTCCCTGTTTGGAAACCGCGGCACGTTGTGGACAGGCGTGGTCGTCCACGTCGTCTGGTGCCTGATTGTTTTCAACAGCACGGACGACGCGTTCTATCTTGCCATGGCGGCCGCCTTCATGGCCGTCTGCATCTACCGGGTGATTTCCTTCAGAGCATTCGATCGTGCCGACAAAAGCACGCTCACCGAAGTCGATATCCGTGCCATCGAACGCCGCTATATCATCGGCGGTGCGCTGACAGCGGCGCTGCTCGGCATCTGCAGCGGTTACGCGCTCGTCGTGTTGCAGAACACGTTTGCCGCCTTTACCTGCATCGCCATGACGCTCGGCTCGATGATGTCGATCGTCGGGCGCAATTATGGTTCCAAGAGCGCCGTCGATGCCCAGACGATCGGCGCCTGCTTCCCGATCATCGCCGCAAGCCTGATGAGCGGCGAGCGCAATCTGATCTTGATGTCGCTGCTGCTTGTTCCCTTTGGCCTCACCACCCGTTCGATGGCCAAGGGCGTGCGCGAATTTCTGTACGAGAACGTCACGGCATCCCGCGAAATGTCGATCATCGCCGGCCGTTTCGATACGGCCCTGACAACGATGGCGCATGGCCTCGTTATGCTCGATGGCGACGGTCGCATTCAGGTCATCAACAGGCGGGCGCGCAGCCTTCTGGGCCTGAAGCGCCAGCGGGACCTGAAGGACGAGCCTTTCGTCGAGGCGCTGCGCGACGACGCGCAGAACGTTCCGGCCAAGGCCCTGCCGCAACTGTCGTCTCTGGCCGATGGTTCGCTGGGGCGGGCCCTTCTTCAGTTCCAGGACGACCGTCGTCTGGAGTTTTCGGCGACCCGCCGTGCCGACAGCGGCGTCGTGTTGATTTTCGAAGATGTCACCGCGCGTGTGGAGGCAGAAGAGAAGGTTCGCCACATGGCGGAATTCGACGGGCTGACGGGCCTGCCGAACCGCAGCCATTTCGGCAATCTTGCACAGAACATGCTGGCAGGCGCGCGCGACAGGATGGCAGGGCTTGCCGTCCTCGACGTCGATGGCTTCAAGCATGTCAACGACATGCGCGGGCATATCGTCGGCGACCGCCTGCTTGCGGCGATCGCCGGGCGGCTGGCGGAGATGGGGAGCGCTGACGCGCTGATCGGCCGGCTCGTCGGCGACGAATTCGTCGTCATGCTCGGCAATGGCGAGACGGCAGAGGACATCGAAAAGCGCGTGCGGCATATGCATGCAACGCTGCAAGGCTATTACGGCGTCGACGATATCCGTCTGTCGGTCTCGCTCAACAGCGGCTGCGTTATCCTGCCTGCCGCCGATTTTGCCATGGAGGATTGGCAGATCAAGGCGGATCTCGCGCTCAACCATGCCAAGTCCGCCGGCAACGGCACGCTCATCGTCTTCCGCGAGGAAATGGACGCGCAATATACCGAAAACCAGCAATTGCGGTCCGACCTTCGGCAGGCGATCGAGGCGAGGGACTTCCACACGGTCTATCAGCCGATGTACCGGCCTGACGGGTCCGGCATCGAATGCTGCGAGGCGCTGATCCGCTGGCGGCATCCCGAGCGCGGCATGGTCGGTCCGAATATCTTCGTCCCCCTGGCCGAGGATATGGGGCTCGTGACCCAGATCACCCATTTCGTACTGGAACAGGCCTGCCAGGATTGCGCCAAGTGGCCCGAGCATGTGGCGGTGTCGGTCAACCTGTCGATCGAGGATCTACGCGACCAGGATATCATCGAGCATGTCGTCGGCGCCCTGCAGAGGCATGCGCTGCATCCTTCGAGGCTGCATCTGGAAGTGACCGAAAGCTGCTTCATGGACGAGCCGGTGGCGGTCAGCGCCATCCTCAACCAGTTCCGGGCAATCGGCATCACCATCGCGATCGATGATTTCGGCACCGGCTTCTCGAGCCTCAGCTATCTCGACACGCTGCCTCTGGATGCCGTGAAGATCGACCGCGCCTTCATTCGTGAACTGGGAGAGGATCAGCGCAAGCTGAAACTGCTGCGTGGCATCGTCAATCTGTCGCGCGAACTCGGGCTCCACATCGTGGTCGAGGGCGTGGAGACGCGCGAACAGCTTTCGCTGATCAACCGGCACAATCTGGCCGATCTCGTGCAGGGCTATGTCTTTTCGATGCCGGTCAGTTCCGACCGGATACTCGGCCTGTTCGGCGAGGGCAATGCCGCCGACAAGGCGCCCGGTCTGCGCCGGAGCGACAAACGGGCCGAGAGCCCGATCCTGCGCGCGGCCGCACGCTAACCCTGCCTTCCATCACTCCGATCGGTTTTTTCGGCGCCTTTGCAATTTTTAAAGGCGCCTTCGCAAACGCGAATGCGATTAACCATAACGTTTAAAACTTTATTAAAATTCGAACAATCGATTGCGAGACCCCGGCCTGTTGCGGTTAATTTCCGGTAAACAGGAGTTGTTGCAATGCGAGATAATGCCAATTTCAATGACGGAGATTTTTCCAGCAAACTTCTTTCCACGCTCGATCACATCGAATACCGCCGTATCGAGACACATGAGGATTTTGAAGATATCGCCCGCCTGCGCTACCGCGCGTACAAGGCGAGAAACGTTTTGCCGGTTGCGGCAAGCACGATGCTGGATGAAATCGATTTCGACAGCCACGCCCATGTTTTCGGCGTCTACTATTACGAGCAGCTCGTCAGTACGCTGAGAGTGCACCACGTGACCCCCGATCATCGGGTGTCGCAGTCATCTGGCGTTTTCCACGATGCAGTCCATGCCATGCTCGATGCGGGGATGACGCTGATCGACCCGGCGCGGTTTGCCATCGATGCGGAATTTGCCGAGGAGCGGCCGGCTCTGCCCTATCTGACGGTGCGTCCAACGATCATGGCGGCCATCCATTTCGATGCGGACAGGATGCTGCAGCATATCCGGCCGGCGCATTCCTCCTTTTACCGCCGGTTCTTCTATGCCGACACGATCGTGCCGCCGACGATGACGAAGACCTACGGGTTCGAGCTGACCCTTCTGGCATCGCGAACCCGCGAATTGCGCTCCAAGCTCATGCGGCGTTTCCCGGCCTTCCAGTCGGAAGCCTATGAACGCAAGATGATGTTTGAGAGCAACCGGAAGGTCACAGCGCCGCTGCTGACCATTCTGCCGACCGCGCGCATTGCCGGACGGGCAGGGTCGGCGGAGATGGCATTCGTCAACTGAGGAGCATGGCCGCCCGCGTCTTTACTTCAGCATCGCTTGATGTAGCTTATCGGCATGGCGCCTTTCAGACGAAGGGCGGCTTGTCGGTGGTTGGAGGAGACGATGGACGAGCATCATGACGGCGCACTCGAAACGGGTGCGCCAATGGATTATCGCCAGCATGAACAGACCTACAACGCTTTTCTGGCGCTGACCAAATGGGGTGTGATGCTGGTTGCCGTGCTGATGATCGCCATGGCGGCCGGCTTCTTTGCCGGTGCGGGGCTGCTCGGCGGTCTCTTCGTGTTTGCCGTGTTGAGCATCGCAGGCGTTTTTCTGCTGCAAGCTGGGTGATCGCGACAGCGCGTAAGGAAAGCTCCACGGCTGACTGCCCAAGTGTGTCCGGCAGGTTCGTTGTCGAAGCAACGGAGCGGTTCGGCGCTTGCTTCTGCCTCAGCCGAACCGGGAGAGGCGGTAAGGGGCAAAGAGCGGCTCGTCTTCGCCGCTTAAAATTTCCCGTGCGGCCAGAAGACCGATCGCCGGCGCCAAAGTCACGCCGGAATGGGTGACGGCGAGGTAGACGCCCACTGCGCCTTCAGGCCTGCCGAGAATGGGAAAGCCATCCGCCGGAGTGGGGCGGTAGCCGATCGTATAAAAATCCATCTCCAATGCTTCTCCACCCTTGAGGAAGGCTTTCAGCTTGCCGAAGAGTTCGCTTGCGGCGGCTTGCGGGTCGGTGCCTGGATCCATGCCGCCGAAATCCGTGCCGGCGACAAGCCGGCCCTCGTTCGTCTGTCGGACATGCAGTTCCGGCGCGATGACGAGGCCGTTCAGGCATTTGCCGACGGGTTTGGAATGAACGAGCAGGCCGGGCGGGGTTTCAACCGGAACGATCAGGCCAAGATCGGCGGCAAGCTTCGGTACGTCGGCACCGGCGGCAAGCACGAGTGTCGGCGCCGAAAAAGTGCTGCCGTCCTGCGCCGTCATCGCGATACTGCCGTCCTCGCCCTGCCGAAGGGTCTCGATCCTGACATTTGCGACATGCTGCATGCCGCGCCTGCGGGCATCGGCGATCAAGAGGTTGGCGGTAAGTTCGGGTTCGGCCGCGCCTTCCATCATGGCATGAAGGCTTACATCCGGCGGGGCCTTTATCGCCGGTTCACGGGCTGACGCTTCAGCCGCCGTCAACGGGGTCAGTGCGTAGCCCCAGGCGGAATGCTCGTCGCGGTAGGAGGCAAGCCGGTCCGCCGGCAGATCCCAGCAGAGGCTGCCCTGCCAGGTGAGCGGCAGGCCGGGTATGTCATCGGCCAGTCGCCGCCATTCGGCGATGGAGCGCATGCGCAGGCGAAAATACGGCTCGGGATTTCCCCAGCTGGCATTGATCCATGAAAAGGACGCAGGCGTTGCGATGCCGCCGGGTTTTTCCGAGAGAAGCGTCACGGCGCAGCCTGCGGCCGTGAGATGCCAGGCAATCGAGGCACCGACGATCCCGCCGCCGATAACGGTGATCCGGTTTGCATTTCCCGTCATGCTCGCCTCTCATCGCTGATGCCGCGCGGGTCAGGAATAATGGCCGCTGGCTATAAAGCTAAAGGTGCGCGCCCCGCCTTGCGGCGGAGCCTTGCCTCAGTTGCTGCGGGTGCGGGACGCGCCGTCCTGAGCGGGCTGATATTTCGGATCAAGCCGTACCGCGTGGGAGAACGAGCGATAGGCCTTCGCCTTGTCGCCGCGCTTTTCGTAGACCAGCGCCTGGTTGGTCCAGGATTCGGCCAGCTTGTCGTTCAGCTCGATGGCGCGGTTGAAATCGGCAAAGGCGTTGTCGTCTTCGTTGAGCGCCAGATAGGAGATGCCGCGGCCGTTATAGGGTTCCGGCGAGGTCGATGCCAGCGAGATCGCCTTGGAGAAGTCGGTGATCGCCTGCTCGTGCTGGCCCTGCGCCTGATAGATGAGGCCGCGATTGTGCCAGGCGCGGCCATCGGTCGTGCCGAGCTGGATCGCCTGGGTGAAATCGTTCATCGCCTCGTTCAGGCGGCCGGCCTGGCGGTAGATGTTGCCGCGGCCGATCAGTGCCACGTCGTAATTCGGATTGATCTGCAGCGCGCGGCTGTAATCGGCGGCGGCATCGACCGGCTTGTTCATCGCACGCAGGACCAGCGCGCGGTTGGCGAAGGCCTGATAGAATTGCGGGTTGAGCCTGATCGCGGTGTTGAAATCGTCGATCGCACGGCGGAAATCGCCGCCGCGGCCATAGGCCGTGCCGCGGTTGTTGTAGCCCTGCGGGTCCTGCGGGTTGTTCTGGATGACCGCCGACAGCGAATCGATGTTTTCCGAGCTGCCCTGCGCACGGTCGATGCTGATCATGTCGGATGTCGTCTGGGTCGTCGCGCAACCCGTCAGCGCCAGAAGCGCCGTCAATCCGATAGGGGCGAAAACCTTGCCGATAGAAGGGCCAAGAAAAATGGAAGCGGGGCGGGAAAGCTCGAAACGCAGTCCCTTGGTCATCACGGCAGTCTTGGCAGCCATTCGGCGCACATCCTCGTCTTAAACGGGAAAACAGCCGCTTATACGGCAACCCCAATCAAAAAAGCGGCGGCGCCAATGTCGCCCCCGCCTTATTCATCACATGAAAGCGTCGAAAAAGCGACGATCAGCGAGTGGGACGGGCGCTCGGCAGAAGGCCTTCGCGCTGCATGCGCTTGCGGGCAAGCTTGCGAACACGACGAACAGCTTCGGCCTTTTCGCGGGCGCGCTTCTCCGAGGGCTTCTCGTAGTAGTCGCGCATCTTCATTTCACGGAAAATACCTTCGCGCTGCATCTTCTTCTTGAGAGCGCGAAGAGCCTGATCGACGTTATTGTCGCGGACAAGTACCTGCACGTTAAATCCCGTTCCTTTGGTTGGTTGCTCGCCCGCGTCTCACTGGCACAGGGCGAAAGAGTAACGTCCGCCCGGCAGGGCCGTGCGATTGGGGAAGCCACTTAACAGAGGAACCGCGGCAAGTCCAGCCCGTATCCATCGCCCGGCGGGGGAAAACTGCCGCCACCCCTTGTACTGCGCCTTTTGCACCCTATCGCGAGGCAAAAGGCGGGAGCTCCGTGTTCGTCGGGCATGGTATTCGAGCAATCCTTGGTTGTCTTTGGTTTCGATAAAATCTCCGATTGCAATTTAAGCGCGCCTGTTGCAGATTTTCGCAACGCTGGGGTGCGTAACCGCCAAGGGACGGGCGGCCAATCAGATCAACGGATCAAGGGGAGCCGGCCGTGTCGCCGGCCAAGGGGTGGGGTATGTTTTGGAGTTCTTTCCGTCATTTTGGGGTCGTCGTGGCCCTGATCAGTCTGCTGCTTGCCGGCTGCACGTCGCCCAATGGGGGCACGCGCAATATCGGCTTCGGTCGGACGGCGGGTCTTTCGACCACCGGCAGTATTCGGGTTATCACCGAGCGTGAACGCGACGGGCGGGTTGTCTGCACCGAGCCGAGCCCGGATTACGCCGTGGCGTTCAATGCGGATCGGTCGCTTACCGTGACGGTGCCTGTCAGCGAAACCCAGCAACAGAAGGTGGAAGGCAAATCCAATACGACGGAAACCATCCATGTGCCCGGCCAGGAACGATCCCAGGCGGTTATGGCCTTGCGGGACGGGCTTTATGCCGCCTGCCAAAGCTATGCCAACGGGGTCATCGGTCACGATGCCTATGCAATGATTCTCAGCCAATATGGGGCGTTGCTGGTCGCGCTCGTGTCTACCGATACCAGTCGGGCGGCGGCGGCGGGAGCCGGGATTGCTTCCCGCAATGCCACCCTTTCTGCCTTGGCGGTGGCGTGTGTCAGCAGTCACGATCACACTCGTGGCCTGACGCCGTCCAACGATCTGCTGACGGCGCGGTTCTGCTACGACGTGTTTCGCGCGGCTCTTAACAAGGTCTAGTTGCCGCAACTTGGCTCCTGCAAAATCGGCCGTGTCGAAACAAATCTTGGATGCGTCGCAAAAGAGCCATTGCGGCGCATATTGATTTGCGATGGGTATGGCACTAGCCAGAAAAAGCCCGATCCGGTCGATGAAGGAGCAGAAGGCGCAATGCGCAAATATTCCGTTTTCGCCATAGCCCGCGAGGCCATGCGCGCCCACAAGGGATGGGAGCAGCAATGGATTTCTCCCGAGCCCCGTTCATCCTATGACGTCATCATCGTTGGCGGCGGCGGTCATGGCCTTGGTGCTGCCTATTATCTGGCCAAGGAACACGGCATCACCAATGTCGCCGTGATCGAGAAGGGCTGGCTCGGCGGCGGCAATACCGGCCGCAACACGACCATCATCCGCTCCAACTATCTCTATGAAGAGAGCATGGACATTTTCGAGCATTCCCTGAAACTGTGGGAAGGCTTGAGCCAGGATCTCAATTACAATGTCATGTATTCGCCGCGCGGCGTGATGATGCTGGCGCACAATACCCATGACGAGCAGAGCTTTCGCCGTCACGTTCATGCCAACCGTCTCTATGGCATCGACAACGAGTGGATGAGCGCGGAAGCCGCAAAGGCCTATTGTCCGCCGCTCGATATTTCCAAGACCGCCCGCTATCCGATCACCGGTGCCGCTCTCCAGCGGCGCGGCGGCACGGCGCGTCACGATGCGGTTGCCTGGGGCTATGCCCGCGGCGCGTCGGATCGGGGCGTCCATATCATCCAGAATACCGAGGTCACCGGCATACGCCGCGGGCCGAATGGCGAAGTCATCGGCGTCGATACGAGCCGCGGCTTCATCGGTGCCAACAAGGTTGCCGTCTCGGCCTCGGGGCACAATTCCGTCGTGATGGACATGGCGGGCGTGCGCGTGCCGCTCGTGTCCAATCCGCTGCAGGCGCTCGTCTCCGAGCCTTTGAAGCCGATCTTTCCCTGCGTCGTCATGTCGAACACCGTGCATGCCTATATCTCGCAATCCGACAAGGGCGAGCTCGTCATCGGCGCCGGCACCGACCAGTATGTCTCCTATTCGCAGACCGGCGGTCTGCAGATCATCACGCATACGCTCGATGCCATCTGCGAACTCTTCCCGATGTTCCGTCGCGTCAAGATGATGCGCCAGTGGGGCGGGATCACCGACAACACGCCGGATCGTTCGCCGATCCAGGGGACTACGCCGGTGAAGAACCTCTTCCTCAACTGCGGCTGGGGCACCGGCGGCTTCAAGGCGACGCCGGGTTCGGCGCATCTCTTTGCCCATCTGATCGCGAGAGGCGAGCCACACAAGCTGGCGGCCGGCCTGACGCTCGACCGGTTCCGCACCGGCCGCCTGATCGACGAAGCGGCCGCTGCCGCCGTCGCGCATTGATGAAGGGGACAACACGATGCTTCTGATCCATTGCCCCTATTGCGAGGAAGACCGTTCCGAGCTCGAATTCCACGGCGCCGGCGAGGCGCATATCGTGCGGCCGCACAATATGGCCGAGATCTCGGACGATGAATTCGCCGAGTATTTCTTCATGCGAAACAACGAGAAGGGCGTGACTTGGGAGCGCTGGCGACACCAGCGTGGTTGCGGCCGGTTCTTCAATGCGGTCCGCGATACCGTGAGCGACAGGTTCCTGATGACCTATAAGGCTGGCCTCCCCAAACAGGCCGTTCCCTCTGCGGATGCGGCTCAAGCGATTGCCGAGGAAAAGACCGTCGAGACCTATGAAGCGACGGAAGGAGACGCACGATGAGCGGACCTTCCAAATCGATCGGCGCATTCCGTGTCGCCGGTGCCGGCCGCCACACGCCGGCCCGCACCGCCCGCTTCACCTTCGACGGCAAGACCTATACGGCGATGGAAGGCGATACGGTTGCCTCGGCGCTATTGGCGCATGGCGTGCATCTCCTCGGCCGTTCGTTCAAATATCACCGCCCGCGCGGTGTCCTGACCGCTGGCCCGGAAGAGCCGAACGCGCTCCTCGACGTCTCGCGCGATGCCGGCCGCCGGCAACCCAATGTGCGCGCCACGGTGCAGGAAGTGTTCGACGGGGCAAAAATCGCCTCGCAGAACCGCTGGCCGTCGCTGTCCTTCGATGTCAGCGCCGTCAACGATGCCGTGTCGCCCTTCTTTGCCGCCGGTTTCTACTACAAGACCTTCATGTGGCCGAAGGCGGCATGGCACAAGCTCTATGAGCCGATGATCCGCAAGGCCGCCGGTCTCGGTGTCGCCCCGGAAGAAGACGATCCGGATCACTATGCCAACCGCTATGCCCATTGCGACGTGCTGATCGCCGGTGCCGGCGTTGCCGGCCTGACGGCCGCCCTTTCGGCAGCCTCGACCGGTGCGAGCGTCATCCTCGTCGACGAACAGCCGGAAGTCGGCGGTGCGCTGCATTTCGATACGTCCTCGGCGATCGACGGCGAGAACGGTTTCGACTGGGCGCAGGGCGTTGCCGCAAAGCTGAAGGCGATGCCGAATGTGACGGTGCTCACCCGCACGACGGTGTTCGGTTATTACAATCACGGTTTCCTCGGCCTTGCCGAGCGCGTCACCGATCATGTCGCCAAGCCCTCCACGGCGCAGCCGCGCGAACGGCTCTGGCAGGTGCGTGCCAAGCGCGTCATCCTCGCCACCGGCTCGATCGAGCGGCACATGGTGTTTGCCAACAATGACCGGCCCGGCATCATGCTGGCCTCTGCTGCACGCAGCTTCCTCAACCATCACGGCGTCGTCGTCGGTCGCACTGTCGGCGTCTATACCGCCCATGACAGCGCCTATGAGGCGGCCTTCGATCTGAAGCGGGCCGGCGTGCAGATCGCCGCGATCGTCGATTGCCGCACGCAGCCGGGCGAGGCGGTGCTTGCGGAAGCAAGCGCGCTGAAGATCAATGTGATCACCGGCCATTCGGTCGTCGATACCGGCGGGAGGCTGCGGGTTTCCTCGATGACGGTTGCCCGCAACGGCAATTTCGACCGGCGCAAGATCAAGATCGATGCGCTGATCGTGTCGGCCGGATGGACGCCATCCGTGCATCTCTTCTCGCAGTCGCGCGGCAAATTGAAGTTCGATGAGGCCAGACAGCGGTTCGTGCCTGATATCTATGCGCAGAATTGCGTGTCGATCGGCGCCTGCAACGGCACCGACGATCTGGCCGAAACGATCGACGAGGCAATCACCGCTGGCGGCGGTCAGGCGGTCGTGGTCGGCGAGACCCGTTTTCAATGGACCGGCGGCATGATCGGTGCTGCCGAGGGTGCGGGGCCGGAAACATCGGTCAAGGCCTTCATCGACTTCCAGCATGACGTGACGGCGAAGGATATTCGCCTTGCGGTGCGCGAGGGCATGCATTCGATCGAGCATATCAAGCGTTTCACCACCAACGGGATGGCGTCCGATCAGGGCAAGCTTTCCAACATGCATGGTCTGGCGATTGCCGCCGAGATGCTCGGGCGGCCGATCCCGAAGGTCGGGCTCACCACCTTCCGCGCACCCTATACGCCCGTGACCTACGGCACGCTGATCAACCATTCGCGCGGGGCGCTGTTCGACCCGACGCGCAAGACCCCGATGCATGCGCTGCAGGAGGCCGAAGGCGCTGCATTCGAGGATGTCGGAAACTGGAAGCGCGCCTGGTATTTTCCCAAGCGCGGCGAGGATATGCATGCAGCCGTCAACCGCGAGTGCCGCACGGCCCGCGAGGTTGCCGGCGTGTTCGATGCCTCGACGCTCGGCAAGATCGAGGTCGTGGGGCCGGATGCGGCAAAGTTCCTCAACCTCATGTACACCAATGCCTGGGACACGCTGAAACCGGGCAAATGCCGCTATGGCATCATGACCCGCGAGGACGGATACATCTATGACGATGGTGTCGTCGGCCGCATTGCTGAGGACCGTTTCCATGTGACGACGACGACCGGCGGCGCGCCGCGCGTCTTGAACCATATGGAAGACTATCTGCAGACCGAATTTCCGGATCTCGACGTCTGGCTGACTTCCGTTTCCGAACAGTGGGCGGTGATTGCCGTGCAGGGACCGAAGGCGCGCGATATCATCGCGCCCTTCGTCGAGGGACAGGATCTCTCCAACGAGGCCTTCCCGCATATGAGTGTGGCGGAATGCACGGTCATGGGCGTTCCCGCGCGTCTCTTCCGCGTGTCGTTCACCGGCGAGGTCGGCTACGAAATCAACGTGCCGTCCGATTATGGTGCGGCCGTGTGGTCGGCGATCTGGGAGCGGGCGAAGGGCATGGGCGCCTGCCTCTACGGCACGGAAGCCATGCATGTGCTGCGCGCCGAAAAGGGCTATCTGATCGTCGGGCAGGATACCGATGGCACCGTGACGCCTGACGATGCAGAGTATGGCTGGGCCGTTTCCAAGAAGAAGACGGATTTCGTCGGTATTCGCGGCCTGAAGCGCCCGGATATTTCCCGCGCGGGCCGCAAGCAGCTGGTCGGGCTCTATACCAAGGACCCGAAGGAGGTGCTGGAAGAAGGGGGCGCAGGTGGTTGCCGATCCGAACCAGCCGAAGCCGATGACCATGCTCGGCCATGTCACCTCGTCCTACTGGTCGGAAAATTGCGGCCGCTCGATCGCATTCGCGCTTGTGGCCAATGGCCGGGCGCGGGCGGGCGAGACGCTCTATGTGCCGATGGAGGACCGGACGATTGCCGTCGAGGTTACCGATCTCGTATTCTTCGACAAGGAAGGAGGCCGCATCAATGGCTGATCTCGGTTCTCAGACGACTACCACGACCACTGCCACCCGCAGCCTGCCGCTATCCGGCGCGCATGGCGGCTCGTCCACCGTTCGGCTGGAACTGGCCGCACCGGCGGAGCGCCTGTCGCTGCGTGTGCGGGCCGGCGATGTTGCGGCAATGTCGTCTGCCCTCGGGCTTGATCTGCCTGTGCGACCGAAGACGTCCGCAACCGCCAACGGTCGCACCGCGCTCTGGCTCGGGCCGGACGAGTGGTTCGTGATTGCAGATGTCGGCAACGGCCTTGCGGCGGCGGCGGCGCAATCCGGCGCGATGCATTCGGCAACGGATATCTCGCATCGCAATACCGCCATCCTGGTGTCAGGGGCGGGTGCGGCGCAGGCGATCAATGCAGGGTGCCCGCAGGATCTTTCGCTTGCCGTCTTCCCGGTCGGTGCCTGCGCCCGTACCGTGTTCGGCAAGATCGAGATCGTGCTCCTGCGCACGGCGGATGATGCCTTCCGCGTCGAATGCTGGCGGTCGTTCTCGGATTATGCGTTCGGCCTGCTCCATGAGGGCGCGCAGGACGCGGGGCTGTAAGGGCCTTGATTTGGAGAGGTCGGGCGTTGTTCGCCCGGCCTTACTCGCCGGGGCGGTGAGTTTCGGTGCGGCGGCGCCTGATCTTGCGATCGATGTCGCGCTCGTGCAGGTGATAGGCCGCGTAGGCAACAATCGCCAAAAGCGTCGGCACACCGAAATTGTAGACTGTCCAAAAGTCCATTACGACAATCTCCGCAAAACGCGTCGCGCCAAGTAATGTAATAGGCTGGCGATCAGAAGCCAATAGGCGAGGTAGATGGCGGTTCTTGACGGTGACATCCTACCCAGATCGCCAATATTGTAGATGTAACCGGCAAGCGGCGTTATTACCCCAACGGTGATGCAGGCCGTCGATGTGCGGTCCATTGCATTTGCCAGCAGCTTTGTCTGCTCAAGTTCTGCATGGTTCAATTCTGACATACGGGTTGTCGCAATATCTGCCGGATTTAAAGAGGCACAGTGTCAATCCTAACAGAATACGTTCCTCTTGCATTCTGTCCAGAGGTGATAATGAATCCGTTTTTGAACCATGTCGGATAAGAGTTGCTGATCGAGGCACCACGGACGCGAACCCTTGCTGTACGTTATCGATGCCGGCGACGGGGATAAGCCTCACACCCCTTCCGGGCGGTCCTTCAGGTCGAACTGGACGATGGTGATCCAGATGGCGGTCAATGCCGGCTTGGTTTCGTTCTCGTATCTCAACCGTGACGTCATAGGTGGTCATCAGCATGCCGGCACCGCGGAAGCGGGTTTCGGCGAGCTTGAACCGGCCGCGGATGCGGCTGCCGCTCTTGACCGGCGACATGAAGCGGACCCGTTCGAAGCCGTAATTGATGCCGGAAATCTGCTCGCGGATTTTTGGTATGCAATCGAAATTCATGGCAGACAGCAGCGACAATGTCAGGAAACCGTGCGCGATTGTGTCGCCGAACGGGCCTTCTGTGCGGGCGCGCTCCTTGTCGACATGAATGAACTGATGATCCTGGGTCGCATCGGCAAAAAGATCGATCGACGGCTGGTCGACCATGATCCATTGCGAAACGCCGACCTCGGTTCCGACGAGATCCGGCATCTCGCTCAACGATACTTCCCGCATTCGATATCCTCGTCTTTCGATATGTCTCTTGATTTGCACGTTTTGCAGCGGCGTCTTCGTATCAGGGGTCAAATAGCGGCGGGCCGAGGGAAAGCCAGAGGCACGCCGCAGACCTCTATCGTGGTTTTCTCAGGTTTCGATTGCGATGCAAACGGAGCGGGCCTGAATCGTCCGGTTCCACGGCTCCTGCGAGGGATATCGCTTCCATGCCGGGCCTGGGAGGGCAAAGGCGACGGGCTCGTGGCCGCGGTTGAAAACGAAAGCGAGGCGCGTGTCGCGGCCGGTCTCTTTGTCCTTGGTCGCGAGCACCATGCCGAGCCACGGATTATCAGGGTTTTCCCAGTCGCTCACCTGCATCGGCTCGCCGTTTGCCGAGATCCACGACACATCGCCATTGCCGTCGAAAAAACCTGTCTCCGAAAAGGCGGAAAACCGGCGGCGTAAGGCCGACAGCATGGCCGTATGGTCGATCAGGTCGGGATCGAGGGCAGACCAGTCCATCCATGTGATGGCATTGTCCTGGCAATAGGCGTTGTTGTTGCCTTTCTGGGAACGGCCGGCCTCGTCGCCCATGGTCAGCATGATCGTGCCGCGTGTGGCAAACAGCGTGGCGATGAGGGCGGCGACGTCGCGACGTCGGGCGTCCCGGATCGCCGGGTTGGCGGTTGCGCCTTCGGTGCCGTTGTTCCAGGAGAAATTCTCGCCATGGCCGTCGCGGTTGTCCTCGCCGTTCGCCTCGTTGTGCTTTTCGGCGTTTGAGGCGAGATCCATCAGGGTGAAACCGTCATGGGCGGCAAGGAAGTTCACCGTTCTCGTGTGGCCGGAGCGCCCGAACAGGTCCGAAGAGCCGGAAAGCCGTGTTGCGAGCGCACCCGTCGTCCACCGGTCGCCGCGCCAGTAGCGGCGGATATCGTCACGGGCGCGGTCGTTCCATTCGAGGAAGCGATCCGGAAAATTGCCGACCTGGTAGCCGCCGGGGCCGATGTCCCAGGGCTCGGCAATCAGGACGCGGTCTTTCAGGATACCGTCGCCAAGCATTGCCGCCAGCGTTTCGCCCTGAGGGTCGAAGCCGGACGCCGTGCGGCCGATGATCGGCGCGAGGTCGAAGCGGAAGCCATCGACGCCGGCGTGGATGACGAAATGCCGGAGCGTATCGAGGATGAGGGCGCGCACACGCGGATGATCGCAGGCCAGCGTATTGCCGGTCCCCGTGTCGTTGACCAGCGTGCCGGGTTCGTTGGCGACATGGCGGTAGTAGGCGTGATTGTCGAGGCCACGCATGGAGAGCGTCGCGCCGTGACGGTCGCTTTCGCCGGTGTGGTTGAAGACAAGATCGAGGATCACGCCGATACCCGCGGCATGCAGTTTGGCGACCGTCTTTCGCAATTCGGCGATGCCACCGGGGCAAAGACGCGGGTCGAGCGCCATCAGCGCGATCGGGTTATAGCCCCAGCCATTGGTGAGGCCGAGCGGAGGCAGGTGCCGCTCGTCGATCCAGGCGGTGATGGGCATCAGTTCGATCGCATCGACACCGATCTTCTTCAGATGCGCGATGATGGCCGGGTGGGCGAGGGCACCGACGGTGCCGCGAATGGTGTCGGGAATATCCGGATGCAGGATGGTGAAGGGTTTGACGGCGATCTCGTAGATGAGGCCGCCTGCCGAAAAGCGCGGCGCTTCGATCTTCGCCGGCCTGTCCTCGGTGACGATCGCCTTCGGCACAAGATCGGCCGTGTCTATGCCGAAGACCTGGAGTTTGGGATCGTGAACGAAAGGGCGGTCGAGTTCCTTCGCATAGGGGTCGACCAGCAGTTTCGACGGATCGAACCAGAAGCCCTGATCGGGGTCGTAGCGTCCATGGGCGCGAAAGCCGTAGCGCTGGCCGGGATGGATGCCGGGGATCTGGATACGGTGAATACCGTCCAGGCCGCGCTGCATGGCAAGCTCGGATGTCTGGCGACCGTCGGGGGAAAAGAGGCAGAGGTCGATGCGCTTCGCCGTTTGCGACCATAGGGAGAATTCGGCGAATTTTTCCGTGAGGGTGACGCCGAGAGGAGCGGTGTGTGTCATGCGGAACCCTCGTTGTGATTGCCCGTCGTTGGAATGGCCCTCTGGGCGCCGGCCCAAGGGGGCGAGCCGCGGGTCGCGGCCGTCTCGTCGCTCCCCCATAAAGGGGCAGGCTGATCATCTGCGGCTTACGATCCGGCCTGCCGTCTCTGGTCTGCCGGCATCTCCCCCATAGGGAAGGATGGTGTGCGGCATTCACTCACGTCATATCAGGTCGAAGCCGCGCCGCCCGATCACCCTCTCCGATCTTGCGGGGGAATGTTCGGGCGGCGAGCATTTCGAGCCTGCCGGATCAGGTGATGACCGTCGGCGCGTCACGGCCGGAGCGTTTCTTGAGATCGGAAATCTCGTCGGCCACCGCGATCAGGTCGGCGAGCGCCGTCTGCGTTTCGATATCGTGGCGCGCGGCGTCCGGCTCGTAGCGTTCGACATAGACGCGGATCGTGGCGCCCGACGTGCCGGTGCCCGACAGACGGAAGACGACGCGGGAGCCGCCTTCGAAAAGAATGCGGATGCCCTGGTTCTTTGAAACCGAGCCATCGATCGGATCGTGATAGGCGAAGTCATCGGCGGCTGCGACCTTCAGGGCACCGAAAGTCTGGCCTGGAAGGGTGGCGAGCTTGTCGCGCAGCGCCGTCATCATGCCGTTTGCGGCATCCGAATCGACCTCTTCATAGTCATGGCGCGAATAGTAGTTGCGGCCGTATTCGGCCCAGTGCTTCGTCACCACTTCCTTGACGCTCTCGTTGCGGGCGGCGAGGATGTTGAGCCAGAAGAGAACCGCCCAGAGACCGTCCTTTTCGCGCACGTGGTCGGAGCCGGTGCCGAAGCTTTCCTCGCCGCAGATCGTCGCCTTGCCGGCATCGAGCAGATTGCCGAAGAATTTCCAGCCGGTCGGGGTCTCGTACATGCCGATCTTCAGCTTTTCCGCCACGCGGTCGGCGGCGGCGCTGGTGGGCATGGAACGGGCGATGCCGGCGATGCCGCGGGCATATCCCGGTGCGACCGTGGCATTGGCGGAGATGATCGCCAGGCTGTCGGAGGGGGTGACGAACATGCCCTTGCCGACGACCATGTTGCGGTCGCCGTCGCCATCGGAGGCTGCGCCGAAATGCGGGCCGTCCTTGCTCATCACGTCGTCATAGAGTTCCTTGGCGTGAACGAGGTTGGGGTCAGGGTGATGGCCGCCGAAATCCGGCAGCGGCACGAAGTTGCGAACGGAGCCTTCCGGCGCGCCGAGGCGGTTTTCGAAAATTTCCTTGGCGTAAGGGCCGGTGACGGCGCCCATGCTGTCGATCGCGATGCGAACACCGCTGGCCAGCAGCGCACGGATCGACGGGAAGTCGAACAGGCCTTCCATCAGCGCGGCATAATCTTCGACCGGGTCGATGATTTCGAGTTCCATGCCGTCGATCTTCAGCGTGCCGATATCATCGAGATCGACGTCGGCGGCATCGGAGATCTTGTATTCGGTAATCGACTTGGAGCGGTCGTAGATGGCGTCGGTGATCTTTTCCGGGGCCGGGCCGCCATTGCCGATATTATACTTGATGCCGAAATCTTCCGTCGGGCCGCCGGGATTGTGGCTGGCGGAGAGAACGATGCCGCCGAAGGCCTGATATTTACGGATGACGTTGGAAGCGGCAGGCGTCGATAGAATGCCGCCTTGGCCGACCATGACCTTGCCAAAACCGGCGGCGGCGGCCATCTTGATCGCCTTCTGGATGACTTCGCGGTTGTAATAGCGGCCGTCGCCGCCGATCACCAGCGTCTTGCCCTTGAAGCCTTCGAGGCTGTCGAAGATCGACTGGATGAAATTCTCCGCATAATTTTCCTGCGCGAAGACCGGCACCTTCTTGCGCAGGCCCGATGTGCCCGGCTTCTGGTCCTGGTAGGCGGTGGTCGCAACGGTCTTGATCATGATCAGGTACCTTTTCTGGCAATCAATTCGGAATAGAGGCCGGCGTAAAGCGCAGCGCTCCCTTCCCAGGAAACTTCCGATTTCATGCCCTGCTTCTGCATCGCCGTCCAGAGCTTGGGCTCCTTATAGAGGCGGACGGTGCGTCGCAGGGCGCGGCGAAGGTTGTCGGTGGTGACGGGACCGAAGGAGAACCCGGTCGCAGCCCTGGCGGCAATTGCAGCCGGACTGGCGTCGATCACCGTGTCGTTCAAACCACCGGTGCGGGCAACGACCGGCACGCAGCCATAGCGCAATCCATAGAGTTGCGTCAGGCCGCAGGGCTCGAAACGCGAGGGAATGAGGATTGCGTCGGCGCCGGCCTGCATCAGGTGCGACAGCGGCTCGTCATAGGCGGCGATCACACCGATCGCACCGGGGTGACGCACGGCTGCGGCATGAAAGAGGTTTTCGAGATCCTTGTCGCCGGCGCCGAGAACGGCAAGGCGGCCACCGAGAGCGACCAGCTCGTCCAGCGTTTCGGCAAGCAGGTCCATGCCCTTTTGCAGCGTCAGGCGCGAGATGACGCAGAAGAGCGGGCCATCGCCGTCGACGAGGCCGAAGCGTTCGGCCAGCGCCTGCTTGTTGCGCTCGCGGGATTTGAGATTTTCCGTGCCGTAATGGGCGGCGATGTTCGGGTCCGTCGCGGGATTCCAGATATCCGCATCGATGCCGTTGACGATGCCGGTCAAATCAGCGGAGCGGTAGTTGAGCAGGCCTTCGAGGCCCATCCCGTATTCGGGCGTCAGGATTTCCTCGGCGTAAGACGGGCTGACGGTGCTGATCGCCCAGGCCGATTGCAGGCCACCCTTGAGGAAGCCGACATCGCCGTAATATTCGACGCCGTCGATCGAAAAGGCATGATCCGGCAATTGCAGGTGCGGAAAAATATCGGCGCCGAACCGGCCCTGGAAGGCGATGTTGTGGATGGTGATGAGGCTCGGTATCTCGGGTGCTTCCGCATAGCGCATGTAGACCGGCACCATGGCGGCCTGCCAGTCATGCACATGGACGAGATCCGGGCGCCAGCCGGTGCCGGCTTCGCCGCCGAGCCCGTGCTGGGCAATCAGGGCGCCGGCCTTGGAGAGGGCGGCGAAGCGCCGCCAGTTGTCGATATGGTCCTTGCCGGTCGCATCCGCATAGGGGCCGCCGGGGCGGTCGTAGAAGGCGGGGCAATCGAGGATCAGAAGGTCGAGGCCTTCGTGGGTGACTTCGAGGATATCGGCCCTGGCACCGAACAGGTCGTCGAATGTGTGGACCAGTCTGGCGTCGCGGATCACGCGCATAACGGCCGGATAGCCCGGCACGAGCGTCTTCATCGAAACGCCACGGCCTTTCAGTGCCAGCGGCAGCGCGCCGCCGACATCGGCAAGACCGCCGGTCTTCACCAGCGGATAGATTTCGGACGTGACCGACAGGACCTGCATCATTCCCCCCAAAGTCCTGCGATCAGAGATCGAGCTTGTCGATCATCGACTGGGTGATGAGGCAGATGCCGGTCTCGGTGCGGCGGAAGCGCTTGGCATCGAGTTCCGGGTCCTCGCCGACAACAAGACCCTCGGGGATCGTCACGCCATGGTCGATCACCACGTCGCGCAGCTGCGCCCGCCGGCCGATCCTCACATTCGGCAGGATCACGGCGCCGTCGAGCTTGGAGTAGGAGTTGGCACGCACGCCGGTAAACAGCAGGCTGCGGTTCAGCGACGAGCCGGAAATGATGCAATCGCCCGATATGACCGAGGAGGTGGCCGAACCGCGACGGTCCTCGTCGTCATGGACGAATTTCGCCGGCGCGGTGATTTCCGCATAGGTCCAGATCGGCCAGGACTTGTCGTAGAGGTCGAGGCCGGGGACGATTTCGGTGAGGTCGATATTGGCCTGCCAATAGGCATCGATCGTACCGGCATCGCGCCAGTAGGGCTCGCGCTCGAAATCCGAGCGCACGCAACTGTCGGCGAACCGGTGGGCGACCGCTTTGCCGTGCTCGACGATATAGGGAATGATGTCCTTGCCGAAATCGCGGCTGGAGCCGGGTATGTCCGCATCGCGCTTCAAGGCTTCGATGAGGAATTTCGTGTGGAAGACATAGATGCCCATCGAGGCGAGCGCGTAATTCGGCTTGCCGGGAATGCCCGGCGGATCGGCGGGCTTTTCGACGAAGGCGATGATCTCGTCCTTCTCGTCGACATGCATGACGCCGAAGCCTGTCGCTTCCATGCGCGGCACTTCCAGGCAGCCGACGGTGACATCGGCGCCGGAATTGACGTGCTGCTGCAACATCAACTCGTAGTCCATCTTGTAGACATGGTCGCCGGCCAGGATGACCATGTATTCCGGCGCGTAGCCCTCGATGATGTCGATGTTCTGGAAGACGGCGTCGGCGGTGCCTTCGTACCATTGGGTTTCGGAGACGCGCTGCGAGGCGGGCAGGATGTCGAAGCTCTCGTTGCGCTCAGGCCGGAAGAAGTTCCAGCCGCGCTGCATGTGACGGATCAGAGAATGCGCCTTGTACTGGGTGGCGACGCCGATGCGGCGGATGCCGGAATTCAGCGCATTCGACAGGGCGAAATCGATGATGCGGGCCTTGCCGCCGAAATAGACGGCCGGCTTGGCGCGGCGATCGGTCAGTTCCTTCAGGCGGCTGCCGCGACCGCCGGCCAGAACATAGGCCATCGCATCGCGCGACAGAGGCTGGATTCGTTTGTCGTTCATGGGCCTCATCCCTCCCTTTATGCTTATGCTTGGTTTTCCAGTTCCAGCATGATGGTCGCAAGCGGTGGGAGCGTGATCTCGGCGGCGATGCTTCCTCCCGCATCGACTGCCTGAACGCGCCCGCCATTGCCCTTGCCGCTGCCGCCATAGATCTCGGCATCCGAATTCAGAATTTCGCGCCATCTGCCGGCGGTTGGCAAGGGGATACGATAATTCTCGCGGTAAACCGGCGTGAAATTGGTGATGACGGCCACCGGCTTTTCGCCGGGCGCCATGCGCAGCCAGGCAAAGACGGAATTGTCGGCATCGTCTGCCACCAGCCAGCGGAAGCCTTCGCCCTCGCAGTCGCGCGCATGTAGCGCCGGCTTCGAGCGGTAGCAGAAATTGAGGTCGCGCACGAGGCGGCGCATGCCCTCATGCGGCGCATAGGCCAGAAGGTTCCAGTCGAGTTCGCGGGCCTCGCTCCATTCGCTCCATTGGGCAAATTCCTGCCCCATGAACAGGAGCTTCTTGCCGGGATAACCCCACATGAAGGCGTAATAGGCCCTCAGATTGGCGAATTTCTGCCAGTCGTCGCCGACCATCTTGGCGATCATCGAGCCCTTGCCATGCACGACCTCGTCATGGCTCAGGGGCAGGACGAAGTTTTCGGAAAAGGCGTAGACGAGGCCGAAGTTTATAGCATTGTGATGGTGCTTGCGATGGATCGGCTCGCGGGCAAGATAGCTCAGCGTGTCATGCATGAAGCCCATGTTCCACTTGAAGCCGAAACCGAGCCCGCCTTCATGGACGGGGGCCGAGACCTTCGGCCAGGATGTGCTTTCCTCGGCGATCGTCATCACGCCGGGATGGGCGCCATAAGAGAGCGTGTTCATCTTCTGCAGGAAGCGGACGGATTCGAGGTTCTCGCGACCGCCATATTCGTTGGGGATCCATTCCCCTTCGCGGCGCGAATAGTCGAGATAGAGCATGGAGGCGACGGCATCGACGCGCAGGCCGTCGAGATGGTATTTCTCCGACCAGTAAAGCGCGTTGTTGATGAGGTAGGAGAGGACTTCCGTGCGGCCGAAATTGTAGATCGCGGTGTTCCAGTCCGGGTGGTAGCCCTGGCGTGGATCGGCGTGTTCGTAAAGCGCCGTACCGTCGAAATGGCGAAGCCCGTGGGCGTCGGTCGGGAAATGCGCCGGTACCCAGTCCAGAATGACGCCGAGGCCGACCTTGTGACAACCGTTGACGAAGCGGGCAAAACCCTCCGGCTCGCCGAAACGGGCGGTCGGGGCATAGAGGCCGGTCGTCTGGTAGCCCCAGGACGGGTCGAAGGGATGTTCGGTGATCGGCAGAAACTCGATATGGGTGAAGCCCATGTCGGTGCAATAGGGGATGAGTTCGGAGGCAAGCTCGTCCCAGGACAGGAATGACCCGTCGGAATGGCGTTTCCACGACCCGGCATGGACCTCGTAGATGCTGATCGCCTGACGGCGGTGATCGGCCTTGGCCCAGAAATCGCGATGCGCCTCGTCGTCCCATTTCTGGGCGAGTTCGGGCGCGGTGACGGAGGCCGTCTTCGGGCGCATCTCGGCACGGCGGGCGAAGGGATCAGCCTTCAGCGGCAGAAGCTTGCCGTTCTTGCCGACGATCTCGAACTTGTAGGCGGCGCCTGCGGCGACATCGGGTGCGAAAATCTCCCAGATGCCGGTATCGCTGCGCAACCGCATGACATGCATGCGACCGTCCCAGTTGTTGAACTCGCCGACGACGGAGACGCGCTTGGCATTCGGCGCCCAGACGGCGAAGTGAAAGCCATCGACGCCTTCGTGGCGGATCTGATGGGCGCCCATCTTGTCGAAGAGCCGCAGATGCGAGCCTTCCCGGACCAGATAGTCGTCCATGGGCCCCAGAACCGGCCCGAACGTATAGGCATCGGTCACGGCCCATTCGTCGTCACCGCGGCGGGCGCGGTAACGAACCGGCTGGAGATGGGCCGTATCGACGATGCCTTCGAAATAACCCGCCTCGTGGCGGCGGGTCAGTTCTCCAAGCTCGGTTCCGCTGAGCGACAGGACGGTGACGGCTTCGGCACCGGGAATGAAGCAGCGGACCCGATAATTGTCGCCGAGCTTGTGGATGCCAAGCACGGCGAACGGGTTGGTATGCCTGCCTTCCAGAATCGCCTCGATCTCGGATAACGGGATCTCGCCAGGGGCTCTCCCGTCATCGACGACGCGTGGCGATTTGTTCATCAGGCTCTCCAGATTTCCGACGCATACTGGCGAATAGTTCTGTCGGAGGAGAACCATCCCATACGGGCGGTGTTCAGAATTGTTTTACCGTACCAGGATTTAGGGTCGTTCCAGATTTGGTCAACATCCCGCTGTGCGGCCGCATAGGCATCGAAGTCGGCGGCGACCATGAACCAGTCGTGATTGTAGATGCCGTCGATCAGGGCCGAGAAGCGCGAACGGTCGTCCGGCGAGAACACGCCGGAGGCGATCGCGTTCAGAGCCTGCGACAGTTCCGGCGATCCCTCGATGATGGCACGGGGATTGTGGCCATCGTCGCGGGCCTTGCCGACTTCTTCCGCCGTCATGCCGAAGATGACGATGTTTTCCGCGCCGACATGATCGCGCATCTCGACATTGGCGCCATCCAGCGTGCCGATGGTGAGAGCGCCGTTCAAGCCGAACTTCATGTTGCCGGTGCCCGACGCTTCCATGCCGGCGGTCGAGATCTGTTCCGACAGATCGGCCGCGGGAACCATGACCTCGGCGAGCGAGACGTTGTAGTTCGGCACGAAAACGACCTTCAGAAGGCCGCGCACGGCCGGATCGTTGTTGATGACGCGGGCGACGTCATTGGCCAGCTTGATGATGAGTTTGGCGTTGTGATAGCTCGGCGCCGCCTTGCCGGCGAAGAGTTTGACACGCGGCACCCAGTCCAGCTCGGGATGCGAGCGGATCTGGTCGTAGAGGGCCACCGCCTCGACGATGTTCAGGAGCTGGCGCTTGTATTCGTGGATGCGCTTGATCTGGATGTCGAACAGCGCCGAAGGATCGAGCCTGATCCCCATGCGGGAGCCGACGAGATTGGCGAGCTGGATCTTGTTGGCACGCTTGATGGCGGCGAACTTTTCCTGGAAGGCGGCGTCCTTGGCGAAGGGTTCGAGGTCGGTCAGCGCCTCGGTATCGTCCATGAACCTGTCGCCGATCGCCTCTCTTATCAGAGAGGTCAGGCCCGGATTGCACTGCATCAGCCAGCGGCGCGGCGTAATGCCGTTGGTCTTGTTGTTGATGCGGGTCGGATAGAGCGTGTGGAGGTCGGCAAACACGGTGACCTTCATCAGGTCGGTGTGCAGCGCCGAGACGCCGTTGACCGAATGGGAGCCGACAAAGGCGAGATTGCCCATGCGCACGCGGCGCTCGCCGCCTTCCTCGATCAGCGAGATGGCGCGGATCTGCTGGTCGGTGAAACGCTTTTCCCGGCGCGCATCGAGCAGGAATTTGGCGTTGACCGCATAGACGATCTGCATGTGGCGCGGCAGAAGCCGTTCGAACAGCGGGACCGGCCAGGTCTCCAGCGCCTCGGGGAGAAGCGTGTGGTTGGTATAGGAAAAGGTCTGGCGGGTGATTTCCCAGGATTCTTCGAAATCCAGCCCGTGGATATCGACGAGAAGGCGCATGAGTTCGGCGATCGACACGGCCGGATGGGTGTCGTTCAGCTGGATCGCGACCTTGTCGTGCAGGTTGGAGAAATCCGGATATTGCTGCAGGTGGCGGCGCAGGATGTCCTGCAACGAGGCGGACGAGAAGAAGAATTCCTGCCGCAGGCGCAGTTCCTGGCCTGCCGGATTGGCATCGGCCGGATAGAGGACGCGGGTCAGGCTTTCGGCCTTGTTGCTCTCGCGCAGCGCGCCGATGTGATCGCCGGCATTGAAGGCGTCGAGCAGGATCGGGTCGATCGGCTGGGCCGACCAGAGGCGCAGCGTGTTGACGCGCTTGCCGCGCCAGCCGACGATCGGCGTGTCATAGGCCATGGCGATGACGCGTTCGGCCGGCTTCCAGACGTAGCGGGGCGCCGTATCATAGCTGTTGACGGTCTCGACCGAGCCGCCGAAGCCGATCTCGTAGGAGCTTTCGCGGCGCTCGAATTCCCAGGGGTTGCCGTGGGCAAGCCAGGTTTCCGGCAGTTCGACCTGCCAGCCATCGGCCATCTGCTGGCGGAAGAGGCCGTGGACATAGCGGATACCGTAGCCATAGGCCGGGATCTCGACGGTCGCCATGCTTTCCATGAAACAGGCGGCGAGGCGGCCGAGGCCGCCATTGCCGAGGGCCGCGTCGGGTTCGAGCCCGGCGATCACGGCGATATCGACGCCGAGCGAGGTCAGCGCGTCGCGGATTTCCTGCATCAGGTCGAGATTGCTGACGGCATCGCGCATGAGGCGGCCGATCAAAAATTCCAGCGACAGGTAATAGACGCGCTTGGCATCGGTGGCATAGGCCCGGCGGGTACTGTCCATCCAGCGATCGATGATGCGGTCGCGCACGACGAGGATCGTCGCCGTCAGCCAGTCATGCGGCTTGGCGACCTTGGCATCCTTGCCGATGCGGTAGGTCAGGCGCTCGATGATCTCCTCTGCCATGATTTCTGGCTTGGAGCTGCGCGGAGCGGGATAGGGAAGTTCGACCGGGGAAGAGGGCTTGTCCATGTGTCACCAACTCTAGTGTGGAACGGTGGAGGGCGTCCGATTCAGTCCATGGGCAGTCTTTGGGGCATGTTCGACGCGGGCAGTTTATGCATTGTTGTGAAGAGGTTGCAATGACCGATTTCAACAGCGCGCCGATCGTCGTGATGGAACCTTGCCCGCCGGCTGCCGCTTGGCTACCCCTTTGGATGCCCCCGGCCGCGGCTTGGCCGTCGCCATGCCGCAAAACGAAACGCCCCGCTTGCAGGCGGGGCGTGCGTCGTTCGTGTCTTCGTCGGGCCGACCGGCGATCAGTTGGTGAGGCGAACCGCCGTCTTTGCCGCCTTGCTGGCGATATCGCCGAAGGCCGCCACGAGATCGCTCATGTCATCCGGCTCGTAGTAGTAATCCGACGAGCTGGCGCAGTAGCTCAGGAGCGACTTGCCGCGATCCGGCGCCATGAAGGCGATGGTGAAGATCTTGATGCCATCGGCCTTGGCGGTGTCGCACTGGCCACGAACCGTCTTGTCGAGCGAAGAGTTCCAGCTGGCGCTGTACCCGGTCATCTCGCCATCCGTCATCAGCACGATGAAGCGGTTGAAGCTGGTATTGCCCTTGGCGGTCTGGGCGGAGGCTTCGGTCGTGTTGGCAGTGCGCAGGGCGTTGTAGGCCAGCGTCATCGCACCGGTCGCGTCGGTACCGCCGGTCGGCTTGTAGGGAAGCGCGTTGATATAGCTTGCGGCATTGGTCGTTCCCCAGCTGATCGGCGACGGGGTCTGGGTGACGTCGGTGTAGGACGCAGCACCGACGCGCACCATCGTGCCCTTCGGATCGGCATTGTTGAGCGAGGTGAACATCGACGTTGCCGCCGTCTGCAGAGCCTCGATCTTGCGGATATAGCAGGGCTTGCTGAAGGCCGAATTCGGCCAGGAATCGGATGTGAAATTGTCGCAGCTCGACTTCAGCGGGTTCTTGTCGCTCGTGACGAAGGACATCGAGCCGGAACGGTCGAGGGCCAGATACATCGAGATGCCGGTGCTCGACTGCGACGCCGCTGAGGCCGTCGAGGCGATGTTGAGCGTCATCGTGCTCGAACCGAGCAGGCGGGTGATCGGATTGAGGTTGAACGTGTAGCTGGTGTTGAGCTTGACTTCATAGCCCTTGCTGGACGACGAGGTCGAGCTGGTGCTGGCAAGCACGATGGTCGCCTTTTGAACGGCATCCTTCTGGGCCTGCTGCTGGGCCGTCGTCAGATCGGTGACGTTGGTGTTGGAGAGGAGCTGTGCCGTCAGGTAATTCTTCGCCAGCGTCTGCGCGTCGGTGGCACTGGTGCCGTTCTGCGCCATGGAGGAGGCGGCTGCGAGCGCTGCTGCGTCGGCGATCCCCTGAAGATCGCTTTTCATCTGCATGGCATTGGACAAGTCCACGGCCACGCCGCCGATCCCGAGCAGGACCGGCAATGCAATCGCCGTCATAATCGCAAAATTCCCGCCGCGGTCGCTTACGAGCCGCGCAAACGCTTGTCTTACCATCATCGCCCCCGATCATCGTCCAACACATCCGGACGTCTTGCGGCGGTTCTAGCCCCAGGGGCGTGTAGGAAGCTCTAACCGGAATGGTGCAAATTTAATGAGTTTGCAAAATCAGCACCAAAACGGTGCGGGATCTACTGCAAACCGCAGATTTTTTACTGTTTGAGCGGAATGACGTCGACGGCCTGCAAGGCCTTCTGGTTGCCATAGCCCTTCATGACGCCGACGACCGGGGCGATATCGGAATAGTCGCGACCATAGGCCACGACGATATGGTCGGTGCCGGCCGGAATGTCGTTGGTCGGGTCGAGTTCGACGTGACCCATCGCATCGCCGCACCAGACCCTGACCCAGGCATGCATGGCGTCGGCGCCTTCGAGCCGCTCCTTGCCCGGCGGCGGGATGGTGCGCAGGAAGCCGGAGACGTAGCCCGCCGGGATGCCGAGGCTGCGCAACGCCACGATCATGATATGGGAGAAATCCTGGCAGACGCCGCGCTTCAGTTTGAAGGCCTCGCGCGGGGTGGTGTCGACCGTCGTTGCTTCCGGATCGTATTTGAAATCCTTGTGGATGCGGGTGCAGATCGCGCGTGCGATCTCATGGGCGGTCTGGCCGGGCTTGACGACCTCGCGCGCCCAGGCGGCGATCAGCGGCTCTTCCGGCAGGCGCGGGCTTGTGCCTGCCAGATGGTGCGGTGAGGCCGGATCGACGCTGAGGAGCCCGGCAAGCTCCGCCTTCAGGCCGGCAAGTTCCGGCGACAGATCCGCCTTGATCGTCGGCGCCTCGACCACGACACGCGCCTGCATGCGGATATCGAGCCGCTCATGCGGGGCCTTGACGAAGACGGAGGTTGCCTGCTGGCCGAAGAAATCGATGAAACTCACCTTCTCGTCGGCATTCGGGCTGACGGTGATGGCGCCGGCGATCAGCCGCTGACGGTCCGGCAGCGACAGCGGCAGGACGCGGATCAGGTGGCGGGCACCGGAGGCGGGCACGTCGTAGACATAGCCCATGTGCAGCGTCAGATCGTAAAGCAATGCTGTCCCCGTTCAGCCGATATAGGTCTGGCCGAGCAGGTCGGACAGCTTTTCGAGTTCGCTTTCCAGCCGTGCATAGACCTCCTCGTTCATGCCGTCCGGCGTCATGACCGCCAGGCCGGAATGCAGGCGCATGGCTTCCCGGTAGAAGGGCGACATCTGGCCGTTGACGAAGGCATTCGGCAGAAGCTCCACCTCGGCGCGGATCTCGTTCAATTGAAAGAGGATGGAGCGCGGGTTGAGATGATCGAGCGCCAGGAGGTCGGCAACCGTCAGGCGCGCCGTGTTGACGTTGTAGCGGCGGCGATGGGTCATGACGCTGTCGCCGATCTCCAGCATCATGTCGAGGGCACCGTCGGGCGCATCCGGCCCGCACATATGGCCAAGAAGCCGCGTCATGTGCATGGAGCGCTCCAGATGCCGGCCGATCGACAGGAAGCGCCAGCCGGTGAAACGGTACATGTTCTCGTGCACGAGGCCGGCAAAGCCGGCAAGCTTGCGCAGGAGAACGGTCATTGCATGGGCGGCATCGTCGCCGGCCTTGACGGCATCGTGGAAGCGGCGGGCGGTCTTCGACAGGTCGTTCAGTGCCAGCCAGCCATCGGGCGAGAAACGGTCGCGGATGTTGCTTGCCGAATAGATGGCGCTGTCGATATTGCGCAGCAGCGTCAAAGGCACGGCTTTGGCCATGTCGATATCGATCGTCTTCAGGTAACGCGTCATATCGGCCAGAAGCGGCGCGTTCGGATCTGCCGATTCGGCATAGCGCAGGTGCCAGGCGCGCAAGATCCGCAGCGAGCCCTCGGCCCGCTCGATATAGCGGCCGAGCCAGTAGAGATTGTCGGCGGCGCGGCTCGGCAGCGAGCCCGGCATATTGCGGGTGAAATTCTCTTCCGGGGTGAGAAGCGTCGGGCGGGCGACCGGCTTGTCGGAGACGATCCAGACGTCGGCCGCCGTGCCGCCGGTCTGCATGGCGATCGCCGAGACGTCGTCGCCGGAACCGATCCGGGCAAAGCCGCCGGGCATGATCTGCCAGCCTTTCTCGGTGCGGGCAGCATAGACACGCAGCGACATCGGCCGCGGTACCAGCTTGCCGTCCACCCAGGCGGGCGTGGTGGAGAGCGTCACGACCTCCTGGCCGACAAGTTTTGCGCCTTCATCGGCAAGCCATTCGCCGATCGTTTCCTTCGCCGTCTCGCGCAGCGACGAGCCGAGAACCGACTGGCCGTTGTCGTCGAAGAAGGGAAGGCCGGTATAGGCGGGGCCGATCACCATCCGCTCGATGTTCTTGGCCACATGCTCGCGCTCTTCCTTCTGGCCGCACCACCAGGTGGCGATCGACGGCATCATCAGGTCCTCGCCGAGCAGGCGGCGGGCGATCGTGGGCGCAAAGGCGAGGAAGGCGCGGGTTTCCAGAATGCCGGAGCCGAGCGCGTTGACGACGGTGAGCGCGCCGGAGCGCAGCGCCTGCACCATGCCGGGCGTGCCGATGCGGGAGTTCTGGTCGAGTTCCAGCGGATCGGCATAGGCCGCATCGAGGCGGCGCCAGAGAACGCCGATCGGTTTGAGGCCCGCGACGGTGCGCACCATGACGCGGTTGTTGACGACCGTCAGGTCCTCGCCTTCGAGCAGCATGAAGCCGAGATAGCGGGCGATATAAGCGTGTTCGAAATAGGTTTCGTTGGCCGGTCCGGGAGACAGAACCGCGATGCGGTCATCCGGAGATTGCTTCTGCGCCTGAAGCGCGTCGCGGAAGGCGACGAAGAAGGAGGCGAGACGGTGGACATGGCTTTCCGCATAGATGTCGGAAAAGGCGCGGGTGGTCGCAACGCGGTTTTCCAGCGCGAAGCCGGCGCCCGAAGGGGCCTGCGTGCGGTCGCTCAGCACCCACCAGTTGCCGTCGGGCCCACGGCCGATCTCGAAGGAGCAGAAATGCAGGTAATGGCCGCCGACCGGCTTGATGCCTGCCAGCGGGCGCAGAAATTCGGGATTGGCGGCAACGAGCTGCGGCGGGAGGATGCCTTCCTCGACCAGCCGGTTGTCGCCGTAGATATCGGCAACCATCGCTTCCAGCAGATCGGCGCGCTGCATCAGGCCGCGGGACACGGTTTCCCATTCGCGGGCATCGATGAGGACCGGCACATGCGAGATCGGCCAGGCGCGCTCGCCGCTGCCGCCGGAACCCTGCGATTGGTAGGTGCGATAAAAGACGCCCGCATCGCGCAGATAGCGGTCGGCGCGGGCGAAACGCTCCTGAAGCTCTGCTTCGGAGAGGCGGGAGAGATGCGCGATGAGGTTTCGCCAGACGGGCCGGATCTGACCGTTCGCATCCATCATCTCGTCGGCGATGCCCGGCAGCGCGGCATAGCCGAGGATGGGATCGTTTTCGATCTCCTCTTTCACGACACGCTCGCCTGCCGGTGCCTTTTTCGACATCGACCTTCCTTCTTTCCTTAAACCTTCACAGGTCCGAAACCTTACAGGCCCGCTGGCCGTCTCAAGTCGAGCGTCAGCGGGAATTCGGCCGATGGCGTCTCCGACATCAGCGTATAACCGCCCGCCGTGTGACCCCAGGGCTCGAACCTCGCCAGCCGGCGCGCCTCGGCCTCGTTGCCGTTGACCGGGAAGGTTTCATAGTTGCGCCCGCCCGGATGAGCAACATGATAGATGCAGCCGCCGATCGATCGGCCAGACCATGTATCATAGATGTCGAAGGTGAGCGGGGAATTAACCGGCAGGACCGGATGCAGGCCGGCCGTGGGCTGCCATGCCTTGAAACGGACGCCTGCGACCGAAACGCCCGACTGGCCGGTCGCCGTCAGCGGCACGGGCCGGCCGTTGCAAGCGACCGTGTAACGGGACGGGTTGGAGGTTTCGAGCCGGACCTGAAGCCGCTCAACGGATGAGTCGACATAGCGCACGGTGCCGCCGATGGCGCCCTGTTCGCCCATGACGTGCCAGGGTTCCAGCGCCTGTCTGAGTTCCAGCCTGGCGCCTTCGTATTCCACCTCGCCGAAGAAGGGGAAGCGGAATTCCAGCTGCGCCTCGAACCATTCCGGCCTGAGGTCGAAGCCGTTTTCACGCAGATCGGCAAGCACGTCCATGAAATCGGCCCAGACGTAGTGGGACAGCATGAAGCGGTCGGCAAGCGCCGTGCCCCAGCGGACGAATTTTCCCTGAACCGGGTTCTTCCAGAAACGGGCGATCAGCGCGCGCACCAGAAGCTGCTGGGCGAGCGACATGCGCGCATTCGGCGGCATTTCGAAGCCGCGGAATTCGACGAGGCCCAGTCTTCCCGTCGGGCCATCGGGCGAAAACAGCTTGTCGATGCAGATTTCCGAGCGGTGGGTATTGCCGGTGACATCGGTCAGGAGATTGCGGAACAGGCGGTCGACCAGCCACGGGAGCGGGGCGGCACCCTGTCCCGGAAGCGGAACCTGGGCGAGCGCGATTTCCAGCTCGTACATCGAATCGTGGCGGGCCTCGTCGATGCGCGGCGCCTGGCTCGTCGGGCCGATGAAGAGACCGGAAAACAGATAGGAGAGAGACGGGTGGCGCTGCCAGTGCAGCACGATGCTTTTCAAGAGATCCGGGCGGCGCAGGAAGGGGCTGTCGTTCGGATTGGCGCCGCCGACCACGACATGGTTGCCGCCGCCGGTGCCGGTGTGGCGGCCGTCGATCATGAACTTGTCGGCACCGAGACGGCTCTGGCGCGCCTCCTCATAGATCGCCGTGGTGATGTCGACGGTTTCCTTCCAGCTCGATGCGGGATGGATATTGACCTCGATGACACCCGGATCGGGCGCGACGCGGATGACGTTGATGCGTTCGTCATGCGGGGGCGCGTAGCCTTCGATATGGACCGGCAGGCCGACGGCTGCGGCCGCGTTTTCGGCGGCGGCGATCAGTTCGAGATAATCCTCGATCCGCTCGACCGGCGGCATGAAGACGCAAAGCCTGCCGTCGCGCGGCTCGACGGAGATCGCCGTCCTGACCGCACCGCCGATTTCGCCCAGCGTCTGCTCCACCCGGCCGAGATTGGCGGCATCGCCGGCCTTGAAGGAGGATTCCGGCATGGCGCGACCTTCCGGCATCGCCGCGCGTGCAGCCGGCACGATGACGTCCGGCAGCGCCGTGCGCGGGATCGAGGGGTCGGCCTCGTGGATATAGGGAAACTGCGAGGGCGGGATATGGGGAAGGGTGCCGAGCGGCAGGCGGTAGCCGACGGGGCTGTCGCCGGGCACGAGGAAGATCTTGCCGCGGCGGGTGCGCCATTTCTCGCTGATCCAGCGCCGGGTGATCGGCGTGCCGACAGCCTTGGCATTCCACGCCTGCACGGGCAGGATATAGCCCGAAGGACGGGTCAGGCCGCGCTCGAAGACGCGTGCGATACGGCTGCGTTCCTCGGCGTCCGCGAGCTTCGAGTTCGACGGATCGACATTGTCGGGCAGCGAGCCTTCCTTGATGATCCATTCCGCCGGGTCCTCGTAGGCGGGCACCACCATCTCGGCACCGATGCCGAGCTCCGATGCCAGCGCCGTCAGGAAGGTCTGCGAGTCGGCTTCCGCCACATCATAATCGCCGCCTTCGCGGGCGACGAGATCCGGGTTCTGCCAGATCGGCCGGCCGTCTTTTCGCCAATAGAGCGAGAAGGTCCAGCGCGGCAGGGTCTCGCCGGGATACCATTTGCCCTGGCCGTAATGCAGGAAGCCGCCGGGCGCGAATTTCTCGCGCAGCTTGCGGATCAGGATATCGGCCTTTTCGCGCTTGGTGGGGCCGACGGCGCCGGTGTTCCATTCGTCCGATTCGAAATCGTCGATCGACACGAAAGTCGGCTCGCCGCCCATCGTCAGGCGCACGTCCTCTGCGGCCAGCACCCGGTCCACGGTTTCGCCGAGATCGTTCAGCGCTTCCCAGCTCTCGTCGGAAAACGGCTTGGTGATGCGCGGATGTTCGGCGACGCGCGAGACTTTCATGTCGAAACCGAAGGAGGTCTCGGCCTCGCCGAAATAGCCGCCGGAGATCGGTGCGGCATTGCGGAAATGCGGGGTGGCCGCCAGCGGAATGTGGCTCTCGCCGGTCAGAAGGCCGGAGGTCGGATCAAGGCCGATCCAGCCGGCGCCGGGCAGATAGACCTCGCACCAGGCATGCAGGTCGGTGAAATCGACCTCCGTGCCGGACGGACCGTCGAGCGCCTTCAGGTCGGGGGCCAGCTGGATCAGGTAGCCGGAGACGAAGCGCGTGGCAAAGCCGAGGTGGCGCAGGATCTGGACCAGCAGCCACGACGTGTCGCGACACGAGCCCATGGCCGATGTCAGCGTCTGTTCCGGCGTCTGCACGCCCGGCTCCATGCGGATGACATAGCCGATCGCCTGCTGCAGCCGGGCATTGATTCCGACGACCATATCGACCGTCGGCTGGCCCGGCGACATGTCGAAGGTCTTCAGATAGTCGACGAGCGCCGGTTCCGGCGGCTCTGGCGTCCTGTAGATCGACAGATCCTCGATCAGGTCTGCCGGATAGGTGAACGGCCAGGTCTGGGCGTCTTCCTCGACGAAGAAGTCGAAGGGATTGTAGACCGTCATGTCGGCGACGAGATCGACCTCGATCTTGAACTCCGTCACCGGCTCGGGAAAGACGAAGCGGGCGAGGTAGTTGCCGTAGGGATCCTGCTGAAGATTGGCGAAGTGGTTTTCCGGCGTGACCTTCAGCGCGTGGCTGATCACCTTGGTGCGGGAATGGGCCGCCGGCTTCAGCCGGATGATCTGCGGACCCAGCCGGACCGGCCTGTCATACATGTAATGGGTGAGGTGGTAGATGCTCGCCTTGATCGACATAATGCCTCTTCTCGTACCCCGTGCCGACCTCGTTGAGCGGGTCGAACCATCCTCGTTATCGGCGAGTTTGTGCAATGCAGGAACAGAATGCAAGGCGGATTGCGGGCGCTGGATCTGTATATCCCTTGGCATATCCCTTTGACGGTGCCGGTGATTTACCGCGGCTGCGGCAAACGACTGTCAATCTGGCCCGCGCATGCTAGTTCTTTGCTGACTGAGGACGCGCGTGGCAGCCAGAGGAGCGAGGATGGCGAAGAGAAAGGCGGAACAGACCTACGAGCTTCCGCTCTCGGGGCAATTGCGGATGATGCTCCAGGCCTTCTGGTCGTCGCAGGTGAGGGGGCGGGTGCTGGTGCTCACCGTCGCGCTTCTCGTGGTCATCGTGGCGACGACCTATGCGACCTACCGGCTCAACGAATGGAACGGGCCGTTCTACGATGCGCTGTCGCGCCGCGACATGCCGGAATTCCTGCATCAGCTCGTCGTCTTTGCCGTCATCGCCTTTGCGCTGACGCTGCTCAACGTCATTCAGGCGTGGCTCAACCAGATTACCGCGATGCGGATGCGCGAAGGGCTGGCGCGCGATCTCGCCAATGTGTGGCTGACGCCCGGACGGGCGCTGAAGCTTGCCGGTGCCGGCGCGATCGCCGACAATCCCGACCAGCGCCTGCATGAAGACACCCGGATACTTGCGGAAAACACCACGGCGCTGGCGATCGGTCTCGTCAATTCGACCATCCTGCTCGTCAGCTTCATCGGAGTGCTCTGGTCGATCTCCACCGGATTTGCGCTCAGCATGTTCGGCACGACGGTGGTCATTCCCGGATATATGCTGTGGGCGACGATCCTTTATGCGGTGGTCGGCTCCGTCCTGAGCAATATCGTCGGCAGCCGTCTGGCGCGGCTCAATGCCGATCGCTATGCCCGCGAGGCGGATCTGCGCGCCACGCTGGTGCGCGCCAACGAGAATATCAAGCCGATCACGCTTGCCCGCGGCGAGGCCAACGAACTCATCAGAGTTCAGGATGCGATCGGCGGCGTGCTCGACATGCTGCGCAAGCTCGCCTGGGCGCTGACCAACCTCACCTGGGTCTCCTCGGGCTTCGGCTGGCTGGCGCTGGTGGCGCCGATCATCATCGCCTCGCCGATGTATTTTTCCGGCCAGCTGACCTTCGGCGGGCTGATGATGGCGGTGGGCGCCTTCAACCAGGTCAATCAGGCGCTGCGCTGGTATGTGGCCAATTTCAGCGTCATCGCCGACTGGCGGGCGACGCTTGCGCGCGTCTCCTTCTTCCGCAGCGCGCTTCTGTCGATGGACACGCCATCGAAGGAGGGGGCGGTGATCACCTACAGGCAAGGTGCCGCAAAGGAAGGGATTTCCATCGCCGGTCTCTCCGTCTACGGCGAACCGGACAAGGGCGAGGCGGGCCACGGGATCAAGGTCGCGGAAGACAGCTGCGCCATCCTGCCCGGCGAGCGGGTGATGATCAACGGCGATCCCGGCTCCGACCGGCATCTGTTCTTCCAGGCGCTGGCGGGGATCTGGCCCTGGGGCCGCGGCGAGATCAGCCGCCCGGCCTCCGACCGGATGATCATGATGCCGCAGGAGGGCTACCTTCCGACTGCAACGCTGCGCGAGGTGATGACCTATCCGGCCAAGGGTTCGTTTGGTGGTTCGGTTGGTGGTTCGGGTGTCGGCGCGGGTGTCGGCGCGGCTCTCGGGCCGGGTGGGGGTGCGGCAAGCGCGCCGGCCGGCATTGCCAGTGAAGAGGCGGGCGGCGTGCCCGATACCGGTGCGCAGGCGCTTGCCGGCATCAGCGACGCAGAGCTGGAAGCGGCGCTGGAAAAGGTCGGGCTCAACCGCCTCGTCTCGCGGCTGGGCGATGTGGAGCGCTGGGACCGGCTGCTCGACAAGGACGAGGAGGTCGCGCTGCAGATCGCCAATGCCGTGCTGCGCAAGCCGGAATGGCTGGTCATGGATGACGTGCTCGAGGGGCTCGAGCCGGAAACCCGCGAGCGGCTCCTGTCCGTCGTCGCAAGCCTCGGGCAGTCCACGCTGATTTACATCGGCCGTTCGGAGGAATTCGCCAGAACGTTTTCGCCGAAAGTCTTTCATCTGTCGCCATTGCAGGGGAAGGCCGCCGATGCGGCGGCGCCCGGCAATACCGACACGGAACGCGGACACACGCCATGAACCATCATCCGTCATCGTCGAAGGCCGGCCATTGCATCGTCTGCGGACGCAGCTTTCCGTTGTCGAAACTGCACAAGGCCGCAGCCTTGAGGCCGCATCTCTACGAGATGATCGCCGAGGAGGTAAAGGATTGCACGCCCGAAAGCCTGATCTGCGACGAGGATCTGGCGCGCTTCCGCCGCCGCTATGTGGAGAGACTGCTGGAGGAGGAACGCGGCGAGCTGACGAGCCTCGACCAGCGGGTGCTCGACAGTTTCGAAAAGGGCACGCTGACGGTTCAGACGGGCACCGGGGACGGCGACCGCAAGGAAAGTTTTGGCGAAAGGGTGGCCGACAAGGTCGCCTCTTTCGGTGGGTCCTGGACCTTCATCCTCTCCTTTCTCGGCATTCTGTTCATCTGGATGGGCGTCAATGTCGTCGGCCTGTTCCAGACGCCGTTCGATCCCTATCCGTTCATCCTTTTGAACCTCGTGCTCTCCTGCCTTGCCGCGCTGCAGGCGCCGGTCATCATGATGAGCCAGAAGCGGCAGGAGGATAAGGACCGGCTGCGGGCCGAAAACGACTACATGATCAATCTGAGGGCCGAACTGGAAATCCGCCAGCTGCACGAGAAGATCGACCACCAGATGGCCAAGCAATGGGAGCGGCTGGCAGAAATGCAGCAGATCCAGATCGAGCTGCTGGAGAAGCGGTACGGCTCGGGACAGGCGTAAGGCCTCTTACCTCAGGCAGGCGTCTGCTGGATGCGGCCGGCATTCGGGCGGCGCAGGTTGAAGAGGTTGCCGGCAAGGATGAGTGCGGCACCGACGGCCATCAGGGCATCGACCCCTTCGGCATAGAGGAGATAGCCGATCAGCGCCGAGAGCGGCACGCGCAGGTAATCCATCGGCATCGCCACCGTTGCATCGGCATGCTGGAGCGCCTTGGCCATGCAGAAATGCGCAAACGTGCCGGAAAAGGCGATGACGAAGATCCACGGCCAGATCGATGCCGAGGGCCAGATCCAGACGCGCAGCGCCGGGATGAGGCCGATTGCCGACTGGATGATCAGCATCCAGAAGATGATCTTCGTCGCACTGTCGGTGCGGGTGAGAAATTTCGTCATGATGAAGGAAATCGCGAAGAAGAACGCGGCGCCGAGCACGATCAGGTGGCCGGGGTTGAGCGGGGCCGCACCCGGCTTCAGGATCAGAAGCACGCCGGCAAGACCGAAGCCGATCGCCACACCCTTTCGCCATGTCAGCCGTTCGCCGAGAAAGAAGGCGGCCATCAAGGCGGCCCAGATCGGCGCGGTGAACTCGATGGCGATCACTTGCGCCAGCGGGATCAGCGTCAGGCCCATCAGCCAGGCGAATTGGCCGATATAGTGGGCGAGGTTGCGGCCGATATGGCTCTTGAGGACGGGGGTGCGCATCGCCTTCAGGCCGCCTTCGCGAAAGACGAATGGCAGAAGCATGAAGAAGGCGATCACCGAGCGCATTTCCATCACCTGGAAAACGTCGATTTCCTTGGTGATGACACGGCCCGAGACCGCCATCAGAAGAAGAAGGGCGATCGACGCCATCATCCAGGCCGCAGCTCTGGCCGTCGATGGGGCCGTCGATGGGATTGTCGGCGGGACTGTCGGCGGGGTGTCCGACGGCGCGGTCGATTGCTGCAGGTTCACGAGCCTCTCCTCCCGGCGCGGTATGCTTTTGTCGATCGTCTATATTGCTTCGCGCGGTAAAGGGAATGTCCTTTGCGCGTTTTTCTTGTCGCGGCGAAGTGGCGGTGCGGGTACTGCTGCGGCGATCAGCGCCACATTCCCCGCATGCGCGCCGTCACGTCGATCCTCACCTGCTGGCGGTGCTGGCGCTCTGCATCCGACATCGGTGCGACGACCGGCCAGGTCGTGGTCTCGAAGAATTGCAGCAGCGTTGCCGGAATGAAGCGGGAGCGCGAGGCATAGACATGCCTGTCGCCCTGCGCATGCTGGCCGTGGACGAAGAAACGCTGCGGCGTGATGACGTGGAGATGATCCTTCGCCCGCGTCATCGCCACATAGAGCAGCCGGCGCTCCTCCTCGATCTCGGCCGTCGAGCCGACGGCCGAGATCGGAGGGAATGCAGCCATCGACGCAGTTCAGCAGAAATACCGAGCGCCATTCCTGCCCCTTGGCCGAATGGATGGTCGAGAGGATCATGTAATCCTCATCGAGAAGCGGTACGCCGGCCTGATCGCTCGTCGCATCGGGTGGGTCGAGCGTCAGTTCGGTTAGAAAGCGCTCGCGCGAGGCATAGCCGGAGGCGATCTGTTCGAGTTGCAGAAGGTCGGCCTGGCGCGTCTCGGCATCCTCGTGGATGCGGTTCAGATGCGGTTCGTACCATTGCCGCGCAAGGCCGATTTCCGCCGGCCAGCCCTCGCTCCTGCGGATGGCGCCGAGCATCTCGACGAAGCCCGGCCAATCGGCGCCGGATCGTGGCGGAGAGGGGATTTCCTGCAATGCCGCCAGCGGCTCGGGATCGGCTGCGATCGCATCCAGTATCTTGCCGGCGGTCTGCGGGCCGATGCCGGGGATGAGCTGCATCAGGCGAAAGCCGGCAACCCGGTCGCGCGGGTTCTGGGCAAAGCGCAGCGCCGCCAGCATGTCCTTCACATGGGCGCTATCCAGGAACTTCAGGCCGCCGAACTTGACGAAGGGAATGTTGCGGCGGGTCAGCTCCACTTCCAGCGTCCCCGAATGGTGGGAGGCGCGAAAGAGCACGGCCTGGCTTTTCAGCGTCATGCCGGTCTCGCGGTTTTCCAGCACCTGCTCGACGATGTAGTTGGCCTGCTCTGCCTCGTCCTTGACGGTGACGAGGCGCGGGCGCTCGGCCGATTCCCGGTCTGTCCAGAGGTTCTTGGTGAAGCGTTCGCGGGCAAGCTCGATGACGCCGTTGGCGGCGGCCAGAATGGTCGTTGTCGAGCGGTAGTTGCGGTCGAGCGTGATGATAGCGGCCGGCGGGTCGAAGGTCGCTGGGAAATCGAGAATGTTGCGGATGGTCGCAGCGCGGAACGAGTAGATCGACTGCGCGTCGTCGCCGACGACGGTGAGCCCGACGCCACCCGGCTTCATCGCCATCAGGATCGAGGATTGCAGCCGGTTGGTATCCTGATACTCGTCGACGAGAACATGGTCGAAGCGGGCGCCGACATCTTCTGCAATCGACGGCTCGCTCATCATCTGCGCCCAGTAGAGGAGCAGGTCGTCGTAATCGAGGACGTTCTGCGTCTGCTTGGCCTCGACATAGGAGGCGAAGAGCTCGCGCAGCTGCTGTTGCCACGCCTGGCACCAGGGAAAGCTTGCCTTCAGCACCTCGTCGAGCGGTGTCTCGGAATTGACCGCGCGGGAGTAGATCGCCAGGCATGTGCCCTTGGTGGGGAACCGGCTTTCCATCTTCGAGAAGCCAAGCTCGTGGCGCACGAGGTTCATCAGGTCGGCGGAATCCTCGCGGTCGTGGATGGTAAACTCGCGGTCGAGGCCGATCTGTTCGGCATAGAGGCGCAGAAGCCTTGCGCCGATGCCGTGGAACGTGCCGGCCCAGGCGAGCGCGTCGGTCATCACCCCGGCATTGGCGCCGAGCACCTGTTTGCAGATACGCTCCACGCGGCGGCCCATTTCGGAGGCCGCCCGGCGGGAAAAGGTCATCAGCAGGATGCGGCGCGGATCGGCACCCGAGACGATGAGATGCGCCACCCGGTGGGCAAGCGTGTTGGTCTTGCCGGACCCGGCGCCGGCGATGACCAGAAGCGGGCCGGCCGAACCGCCATTCGCCACGTCCGATCCATGTTCGACGGCGCGACGCTGGGCGTCGTTCAGCTTTTCGAGATAGGCGACTGGCATGGGAGCGACTGGTATGGAGGCGGCTGGCATGGAGGCGACTGATGGTCCCTATCCGGTTCAAGCGGGGATGTTCCCGATGTGTTCGTATCAGCAATAGCTGATTCGCGCCGCGGCGGAAAATCGCGTTGACCGTGGGGCGATCCGTTTTCCCCTGCATGAGGGGTTCCGGCAGGTGCCTGCGGAATATTTTGGAACACGCGCCGCACCCTATGGAACCTTGGAACCTTTGATCACGTTATCGCGGCATCAACGTGAAGGGACATATTCCATGCTGAAATGGGCACTCATTTTCCTCGTCATTTCGCTGATTTCGGGCTTTCTCGGCTTCTCCGGCATTTCGGCCGCGACAGCTACGATCGCGAAATTCCTGTTCTTCCTGTTCCTGATCGTCTTCCTGGTCTTCCTGGTTCTGGCGCTCATGGCCGGTAGCGCGGTGATGTAACCGGCGACTGCGACCGCGCACGAGATACAGGCAAACCAGATGCAGCCGTCGGCAGGTGAACAACCGGCCGGCGGCTTTTCCGTTTCAATACAACGTTTTGCGGAGACGCTTCACTGCGTATGGACGATGAGATTGGACGGGTGTTTCTGGGCATAGACGAGAAGCGACCAGACGACCGGGCCGAGCAGCATATGCTCGTGGTGCCGATGCGGGATCGCATCGCCCTTGTCGACGACGATCTCGTCGCCACAGGCCTTGCATCTGTAGATGCCGGCATTGGTGACGATCTGCCCCGGAAGGCAATCCTGATCGAAGGCTCGGGACGATGCCTCGACGATATGTGCGGAATATTTGTATTGCGCCATCATGGCCTCCGTTCATATGCGCGAGAGCTTACAAACGGAAAGTAACCAAGAAGTTGCCAAAACGGCACAAATACACGCATGGCAAGCGGCGATATCGGGACAATCGGCCACTTTTCTGACGCACCACACGAAAAAGGGGCGGGCCTTGTATGCCGCCCCCTTCAATGCCGGGTCTGACGTCTGCTGTCGTTGATCTGCTGCGCGAGCCGAATCAGAGCGTAACCGGCTGGTCCTGCTGGCCGCCATTGCCATGAACGATCGACGGGACGATCGTATCGTTGAAGCGCCGGTTGCCATCGGTATTGCATCCCGCAAGCGCCGCGCAGGTTAGCCCGAGGGCGGCCACCGAGAGAATGAGCTTTTTCGTCACGTCATGAACTCCTGCCGCGAACCTGGGGCGGCGGCTTCTGGATTGCATCAATAGATCGGGGTGGGGTCGCCGCCGCCATGCTGCTGGACGATCGATGGCACCTGCGTGCCGTTGAAGCGATGCTGCCCATCGCTGGCGCAACCCGATAGAGCGGCCGCGATCATGCCGACCAGCACGAGCGGCAGAAGGATATTTTTCGTCATGTGTTGAACTCCGTTCATGAAAGCTCAAATCGGCTCTCGAAGCGCTTCGTGCAAGGCCTGCGTGTGAGGGAAGTGCCGGTGCTCACGCGCTCGTTACCACGGCCTCCGACAGTGCCTTTTTCAGCGCGCCTGTCTTTGGGGCAAAATGGAAAAGGGCTCAGCGATTTCTCGCTAAGCCCTTGAAAATTCGAATGGTGGTCGTGACAGGGATTGAACCTGTGACCCCTACGATGTCAACGTAGTGCTCTCCCGCTGAGCTACACGACCACTCGATGACGGCGCATAGACCATAGGCTGATCCGGCCGTCAACTGGTTTTTCGGAGAAATTTGAAGGTTTTTTGAAACCCCCTTATTTTCCGGGTTTCTCGCCGTCAGGCAGCGAGAAGCTTGTTCACTTCGTCCACAAGGTCACGCAGGTGGAAGGGCTTGGAAAGCACTTTCGCATCCTTCGGAGCCTTCGAATCGGAGTTGAGCGCCACCGCCGCAAAGCCGGTGATGAACATCACTTTCAGATCCGGATCGAGTTCGGTTGCGCGACGCGCCAGCTCGATACCGTCCATCTCCGGCATGACGATGTCGGTGAGGAGCAGCGAGAAGGGCTCTTCGCGCAGTCTGTCGTAAGCACTGGCGCCGTTATCGAAGGAGATAACCTTGTATCCCGCCTTCTCAAGCGCTTTCACGAGAAAGCGGCGCATGTCGTTGTCGTCTTCGGCGAGAAGGATTTTGGGGAGCATCGTCGGGACCGTTATCCGTGTATTCAATTGTTCGTGTGAAGCTCACCCTGCCAAGTTGCGGTAAATATCCGTTTAATGGGGGTGGAAGCAGGTTCGGTGGGGTATACATAGTATGGACTTGGCGCCGGGCAACTGGCAACATGACGCATTCCACTAGTTCCTCACATGGTAAAGCAGAATGGATTGCATGGGCGACGATTGCGAGCATTTCGAGGTTCGGCAGCCCGCCACGCAAACAATTCCCTTCGTTTTCAACTCCCCCCATAGCGGAAATCGCTATCCGCAGAGCTTTCTTGCGGCAAGCCGGCTTGATTCGGTGGCGATCCGCCGTTCGGCCGATCATTTTGTGGACGAGCTCTATGCGGATGCGCCGGAGCTCGGTGCGCCGCTTCTCGCGGCGCATTTCCCGCGCGCCTATCTCGACGTCAATCGCGAGCCTTACGAGCTCGATCCCCGGATGTTCGACGGCCCGCTTCCCTCTTACGCCAATATCGGTTCGATGCGGGTGGCCGGCGGGCTCGGCACCATTCCGCGCATCGTTGCCGAAAATATGGAAATCTATCGGCAGAAGGTTCCGGTCGCGGATGCGATCGAGCGGATCGAGACGATCTACAAGCCGTATCACGCCTGCCTGCGCCGGCTGATCGCGGCAACCCATGTGCAGTTCGGGCTTTCGGTGCTGATCGACTGCCATTCGATGCCGGGCAATATCAGGCTGTCCGGCTCGGATCTCCGGCCGGATTTCATCATTGGCGACCGTTACGGCACCAGCGCGTCGGCTGAGTTGTCGCGGGCCGCGCTGCATTTTCTCGACAGTCTCGGCTTTGCTGCCGTGCGCAACAAGCCGTATGCGGGCGGGTTCATCACCGAACATTACGGCCGCCCGGTGCGGGGGCTGCACGCGCTGCAGATCGAGATCAACCGCTCTCTCTATATCGATGAGACGACGATGGAGAAGAAGCCGCAATTCGAGCTGATCGCCGCAGCACTTTCGGCCTTCATGCGGCAGATGGCTGATTTCGTTTCGGATTTCTCCGCCGACGGCGCGCTCGCCGCCGAATAACGGTTTCCCCGAATTTTGCCTCGAGGCACTTTCCTCGCGCCGGCCTGCGGGCGCTGCCGCTTGCTTTCCCAAAAAAAGGACAAAAAAAACCGCGCTCTACGCGCGGCTAAGTCTAGGGAGGAAACACCCAAGGAGGGTATTTACAGTCAAAGACTGTGGTTCACACATTACGCCTGACTGCTCAAATGTCAAGCACATTTTTACTGTGATTAAATTTGCGTCATTTTTAAGCGTTGTGCTGGCTTTTTCGTCATTGCCAGCTGCGTTGCAATCGGTTTGGGGCAGTTCCCTTTGCCGGTGCGAATGTCTAGAACGTCTGGCAGTGACAAATGCGGAGGTTTGCATGCTGCCTGATCGTGCCTTTTTCGATTCGCTCGCCGAAGCGGCGAAAGCCGAGACTTTGCCGCGGTTTCGCGTCGGGGCCTCCGTCGTCAACAAGGAACAGGGCGGGTTCGATCCGGTAACGGAAGGCGACCGCGGCGCCGAAACGGCGATCCGGGCGATGATCGAGGCCAGATTTCCACAGCACGGCATTCTCGGCGAGGAGCATGGCAGCGTCGGGCTCGAGCGCGAGCATGTCTGGGTGATCGACCCGATCGACGGAACGCGGGCCTTCATTTCCGGCCTGCCGCTCTGGGGCACGCTGATCGGCCTGCAATCGAACGGCGTTGCCAAGATGGGGATGATGGACCAGCCGTTTACCGGCGAGCGCTATTTCGCCGATGGCAGCCAATCCTGGTATCGCGGTCCCGATGGCGAGCACAAGATTTCTGTGCGCGGCTGCGAGAGCCTGTCGGACGCCATCCTGTTCACCACCTCGCCGCATATCTTTACCCCCGACGAGCTTGCCCTTTATCAGTCGGTGGAAAGCAAGGTCCGGCTGTTTCGCTACGGCTGCGATTGCTATGCCTATGTGCTGCTTGCCGCGGGCCATATCGACCTCGTCATCGAAAGCAGTCTGAAGCCCTACGATGTCGGTGCGCTGATCCCGATCGTCGAGCAGGCCGGCGGCGTCATCACCACATGGGACGGCGGCCGGCCGGAAGGCGGGTGGCAATATCATCGCGGCCGGCAGCAAGGCCGTGCATGCGCAGGCATTGGCGCTTCTCAACGGATAATCAGGCGCAGCCGAGATGGCGGCTTTCAGGCAGCGGTTTCCGACATGTCGATGCCGCCGTCGAGACCCGGCATGAACGCGCCGATCGCAGCCATCGCCTGGGTGCGGTAGACATCGCGATCCTGAAACAGTTCGTGGCGGCCGCCGGTGACGGTGATGAGCTGGGCGGCGCGGAAATTGCGCGACAGTTCTTCCTGGGCGCCATAGGGGACGAGCCCGTCGAGAACCGGCGCGATCAGAAGCGTCGGTATGGTGATCTTCGTCAGGTGGCGCTGATCGCGCACGCGGTCTGCCGCCTTGAAGGTTTCGTGCAGCCAGCGGGCCGTCGGGGGGCCGAGATGCAATTCGGGATGCGCCAGCATGAAGCCGGTATTGCGCTCGAAACGGCGTCGATCGGAGGTCAGCGGATTGTTCTCGAACGGCCGCAGCGAACGATTGCCGCCAAGCGCAAGGCTGCCGAAACCCGTCCAGCTGGCGGTGCCGGCGACGGTGCGGATCAGCCGTTCGGGAATGCCCTGGCCCGACAGCGCGATATAGGGCGCCAGAAGCGCCATGCGACTGATGCGATTGGTGAGCCGCGGCGCGGCAGACAGTGCGATCAGCGCGCCTGTCGAGTGGCCGACGAGGAAAAACGGCATCCTGGCATCCGGCAGGACGATCTTTTCGAGAAAGAGTTCGAGGTCGCGCTCGTAATCGGAAAACCGGCGCACATGGCCGTGGCGCATGTTGCGGCCCAGCCGGTCGGAACCGCCCTGACCGCGCAGGTCGAAGGTCGCGACCCACAGGCCCATGGCGTTGAATTCGCGGATCGTCTCGTAATATTTCTCGATCGCCTCGTTGCGGCCCTGCAGGAGCACGATCGTGCCGGTCGCCGGCACGCGGCTCGAGCGGAAGATCGCATAGCGCAGGCGCGTGCCACGATGACCCTCGAAATAGCCCGCCGTCGCATCCTCGGGCATGGCGCTGCCCGGCATGGGATAAAGGATGGTGCGGGGGCTTTTGTCTGCGTCGCTCATGGTGCCTATGGCACATCAGCGGCCGGGCAAGGTCAAGACAAAACATCGTCTGTCCTGCCCGTGTCATCGCCCAACAGGGCGGCGCATCTTCGCGCCATGCGGGTATCGGGTGCCGGCCTTGGGGACGCTTGGAAAAAAGAGGCCGGGATCGGCCACTTAGGGAAACGAACCGATCCCGGCAAAGTGCGACTGAAGGGAAGGGACGAACCGTCTTCAGCCAGGGGAGGGCGATACGCCTCCCTATGATGCCGTTCTATCCGGCTGCAGGTGAATGGCGTCGGAACCGGGTGTTCATTTGGCGTTCAGGGCGGCGGGCGGGCGAAAACCTTGCTGATCCGGGGCTTTTATCACCCACGCGGATTGTCCTGCGAAAGGTCTTGAAGCGGCCAAATGCAATGCCCATCTGAGTTGGGCAGGCGCCAGACAGGGCCTGCAAGAACGGATCGGCATCGCCATGACGGGATGTCGGATCCAGACCGAAAACCGCACCGTCGCTTCCCAAGGAGGACATTATGCGCCACGTTGATTTTTCGCCCCTCTATCGTTCCACCGTCGGCTTCGACCGCCTGTTCAATCTTCTGGACAACCGCGGGTTGGCCGATCAGACGCCGAGCTATCCGCCCTATAATATCGAGCGCACCGGCGAGAACACCTATCGCATCACCATGGCTGTTGCCGGTTTCGACGAAACCGAACTTTCGATCGAGGCACATGCGCATGTGCTGACCGTGAAAGGTGAAAAGAGCGATGATGACGGGGCTGCCGCCAGCGAATATCTCTATCGCGGTATTGCCAAGCGTGCCTTCGAGCGCAGGTTCCAGCTCGCCGATCACGTCGAGGTGCAGGCCGCTTCGCTGAAGAACGGGCTCCTGCATATCGACCTGCTTCGCAACATCCCGGAAGCCATGAAGCCGCGCCGCATCGCGATCGCTGCCGAGGCCGCCGACGAAGCCAAGACGATCGAGGCCCAGATTACGCCCCAGCAGGTCAACTGATCGTCAGTTCCCTGTCCTATTCCCCGGCCGTTGACCTCCGGTCCGGGAGTGTGTGAGTAGCGCCTCTTCCCCTTGAATGGGGAGGGGGCGTTTTTCATGCCGTCTTGATTGTCTTTGCATATGATGGCTATCGTATCGACAATGTCGCAACGCTGTCTGATCATCGGGCAAAGGAGATCATCATGCGTGTTACGGTCAAGAAATGGGGCAACAGCGCTTCGGTGCGCATTCCTTCGGCGCTGATGGAGGCTGCGGATCTCGACATCGACACCGTCGTCGATATCTCGGAGGAGAATGGCCGGTTGATCATCGTGCCCGTGCGGGAGGTTTTGCCCGATCTCGATGCCCTGATTGCGCGTATGACGCCCGAAAACCTGCATGACGAAGCCGATTTCGGCGAGCCTCTCGGCAAGGAGGCGCTGTGAGCGCGGGCGGCTATGTGCCCGACGCAGGCGACATCGTCTGGCTGCAATTTTCGCCGCAGATGGGCCATGAGCAGGCGGGGCATCGGCCGGCCGTCGTTCTCAGTCCCGTCTCCTACAATCGCTTCGGCCTGATGCTGTGCTGTCCGTTGACGACCAGGCGCAAGGGATATCCGTTCGAGGTCATCCTGTCAGGTGACGGCGGCAGCGTGGTGCTTGCCGATCAGGTCAAGAGCCTCGACTGGCGCATGCGGGGCGCACAATTCAAGGGACGTATATCAGCCGTCGAATTGAGCGAGATCAGGGCCAAGGCCGCGGCCCTGATCGGAAAGCCTTAAGATCGCACGGGCGGTCTCCCCGGCGCGTTCTCACGCCATCATGCCGTAGCGGTTGCCGCTTCGGCGTCCTTGCGCTTCAGGCGGTCGGCATATTTCTGGGCGATCACGGCGCAGGTCATCAGCTGGATCTGGTGGAAGAGCATGATCGGGAGCACGATCGCGCCGATCGAGACCGACTGGCCGGCGAAGATCGCATTGGCGATCGGAACGCCCGATGCCAGCGATTTCTTCGAGCCGCAGAAGGTGATGGTGATCTCGTCTTCCTTGTTGAAGCCCAGCGCACGGCTGCCGAACATGGTGAAGCAGAGGACGAAGGCGAGCAGGATCATGTCGAGCACGATCACGGTGGCGATATCCGTGAGCGAGAACGTGTGCCACAGACCCTCCATCACCGCCTCGGAGAATGCGAGGTAGACGACCATCAGGATCGAGCCGCGATCGACCGGCATCAGCAGCTTCTTGCGGGCGCGGATCCAGTTGCCGACGAAGGGTTGCAGCAGCTGGCCAAGGACGAAGGGCACGAGAAGCTGCAGCACGATCGTCTTCACCGCATCGAGCGAGATGCCGGCGCTGCTATCCGAGGACATCAGAAGCCCGACGAGAAGCGGGGTCAGGATGATGCCGAAGAGATTGGAGCCGGAGGCCGAGCAGATGGCGGCCGGCACGTTGCCGCCGGCAATCGACGTGAAGGCGATCGACGACTGGACCGTCGAGGGCAGGGTGCAGAGGAAGAGTATGCCCATATAGAGCGGCGCCGGCAGGATGCTTTCGGGAATGAAGCCGATCATCAGGCCAAGGATGGGGAAGACGGCAAATGTCGTCAGCAGGATCGTCAGGTGCAGGCGCCAGTGCAGCACGCCGGCAATCACCACATCCCGCGACAGGCGCGCGCCATGCAGGAAGAACAGAAGGCCGATGGCGATATTCGTCGCAATCGAGAAATAGCCCGCCCAGACGCCGTAGATCGGCAGGACGGAGGCCAATATGACCGTGCATACGAGCATGATGGTGAAACGGTCGGGCAAGAAGCGCGTCATGGTGAGTGTCCTGTGCGAATATCCGGTGGGACTGTCCTTAGGCGAATATCCCGGGCGCATATCCTGAAAGTCGAGAATGTGCTGCAAGTCGTATCTGTCGGATAGAGCGCAACCGATCCGCGCGGTACGCCCCTGGCGTCGCCGGTCTCGGATCTCATGTCTCTATCATTGGCTGTAGGCATGGCCTATCATGAAGCGAAATGCAAATACTAACAGTTATCGCGAAACCGGATAAGCGCCGTGCTCAACCTTCATCATCTGGCCAGTTTTGTCGCGCTGCGGGAGACGGGAAGCTTCACGGAGGCGGCCGTGCGGCTGGGGATCGGCCAATCGACCGTGACGCAGCATATCCAGCGTCTGGAGAAGGCGCTGGGCCGCAGGCTGGTGCTGCGCGATACGCATCAGGTGCGGCTGACGGCGGAGGGCGAGGCGCTGCTCGGCTATGCACGCGGCATGCTCGATCTCGACGGCAAGGTGACATCGCTGTTCGGCGAGAGCCGGCTGCGCGGTCGCATCCGGCTCGGGGTGTCCGAAGATGTCGTGGCAAACCGGCTGACCGCCATTCTCGAAGCCTTCATCCGGCTCTATCCGCTCGTCGATCTGGAACTGACGGTGGCGCTGAGCGAGGATCTTACCCGTGCCCAGGAGGCCGGCGAGCTCGATCTCGTGCTGGCAAAGCGGCATATCGGCGAGACGCATGGACGGCTTGTCTATCGCGAACAGCTCGTCTGGCTGGCGCGCGACCCGGATCTCGTCCTGTCGCGGCAGGGCGCGCTGCCGCTCATCGCCTTTCCGCCGCCCTCGATCACCCGACGGGTGGCGCAGCAGGCGCTCGATCGTAACAACCTGCCCTGGCGGATCGTCTGCACCTGTTCGAGCCTGAGCGGCCTCACCGCTGCGGCGCGCGCCGGCATGGGGGTGCTTGTGCAGCCGCGCAGCATGGCGCCGGAGGGACTTCGCGAAATCCCTGTGGGAGAAATCCCGGCGGGCGGGCTGCCGGTGCTTGCCGATATCGAATTCGTGCTTGTCGCCCGGCGCGGGGCGGACGCGGCGCTGGTCAAGGCGCTGTCGGATCTGGTCGCCGGGCAGCTGGCGCCACAGAATGCCGGGTGATTGTTTTACCCGTGGTTTGTAAGGTTCGGGCGAAGCGTGAGCCTCGCCCGTGTCTCTATTGTTTACGCCGAAGCGCAGAGCGACAGGAACTGGTCGATGTCTTCCTCGGTCGTCGCAAAGCTCGTGACGAGGCGGATCAGCACTTCGTCGGCGCCGACGAGGTCCGGACTGTTCTGCGGCACGGGCCAGTCGTAGAAACGGGCGCCGGCATTGCGGGCGGCATCGGCCGAGGTTTTCGGCAGGATGGCGAAGACCTCGTTGGAGGTGGTTTCCCAGGCCTGGCGGGCGCTGTTCAACGCATTGATGCCGGTGCGCAGGCGGTTTGCCATCGTGTTGGCATGGCCGGCGAGTTCGAGCCAGAGATTGTCCTGCAGATAGGCCTCGAACTGGGCCGAGATGAAGCGCGTCTTGGAAAAGAGCTGGGCGGCGCGCTTGCGGATGAAGGCAAAATCCCTGGCCAGATCCTTGTTGAAGAAGACGATCGCCTCGGCGCACCAGCAGCCGTTCTTGGTGCCGCCGAAGGAAAGCACGTCGACGCCGCGCTTCCAGGTCATCTCCGCAGGCGTGACGCCAAGCGCGGTAATGGCATTGCCGAAGCGCGCGCCGTCCATGTGGACCGGCAGGCCGTTGGCTTTTGCGATCGCGGTCAGCGCGTCGATCTCGTCGAGCGTGTAGACCGTGCCGGTTTCGGTTGCCTGCGTGAGCGTGATGGCGGCGCCGCGGCCGTGATGCAGGCTGTCCTGCGGGAAGCCGGCGATCCGGGCGGCCAGCGTTGCCGGAGTCATCTTGCCGTTCGGTCCCTCGACCGGCACCATCCGCATGCCGGAGAAGAAGTCCGGTGCACCGCATTCGTCCTCTATCACATGAGCTTCCGAATGGGCAAAGACCACGCCGCCGATCCGGGCGATGCTGGCGAGCGACAGCGAATTGGCGGCCGTGCCGGTGGAGACGAAGAAGACCGAGACCTCCGTCTCGAAAATTTCGTTGAAGCGGGCTTCGACCGCCTTGTCGAGATCGCTGTTGCCGTATGCCGCAGCGAAGCGGGTGGATTCCCGCGCAAGCCGTTCGTTGATCGAGGAATGGGCGCCGGCCCAGTTGTCGGAAGAGAAGAACATGATGCGCACCTGAAAGAGGACTTTGAAAAGCTGCCCGGACTTTAAGAATTTTGGCGGCCCGATCAATGCCGAAAGCTATGGAGGGAAAGTGGACGCACGTGCTCAGCAATTATTGCGAGGCGGCGCGCGCTGCAGCGCAATAAAGTTACGTCATTTGCCGGTGTCGGGCAATTTCAGGTCGAGATTCGCGCAGGCGCGGGCCGCGCGCCTCTTGTTAAGAAGTGTGAACTGTGTCATATAATATGCGAAATAGGACAGAACTGTTGTCCTATTTTTCGAATTTTAGCGGTTATGAAGCCTGCTTCTACCGCTGACGACACGGCCGAACCGGGTTATGATTGCGCCTTCGAGGGTGTGGATTTCGCCGGCGCGGCCCTGTCGCATGGAAACCTCGCATGCATGCCGGGGGCGCCTTTCGCGTCATCCGCACGACACGAGAAAAAGCCACTTTGCCCGCTTCGAGAGCGGCCAACAGGAGGAATGACGATGACGAAGACGACGATTGGTACGCACTGTCCCACCGACATGGCTCCTGTGGCTCCGGCGGGAGCCGAAGAGCGTGTGCCCTTTGTTGCCTCCGGCATTCCGGCCGCACAGGGTCTCTACGATCCACGAAACGAGCATGATGCCTGCGGCGTCGGCTTCATCGCCCATATGAAGGGCAAGAAGTCGCATCAGATCGTCAAGGACGGTCTGTTCATTCTCGAAAACCTCACCCATCGCGGCGCCGTCGGTGCAGATCCCTTGATGGGCGACGGCGCCGGCATTCTGGTGCAGATCCCTGACCGGTTCTTCCGCGAGGAAATGGCCTTGCAGGGCATCACCCTGCCGAAGGCGGGCGAATATGCCGTCGGCCATTTCTTCATGCCGCGCGATGCCGAGCAGATCGAGCATTTCAAGCAGGCGATCATCGACGTCATCGCCGAAGAGGGCCAGCAGTTCATCGGCTTCCGCGATGTTCCTGTTGACAACGCGTCGCTGTCCAAGGCGCGGGCGATTGCCGCAACCGAACCGCATCACGTCCAGGTCTTCATCGGTGCCGGTCGCGATGCCGCGACCAATGCCGAGTTCGAGCGCCAGCTGTTTCTGATCCGCAAGGTCATTTCCAACCGGATCTACGATCAGTTCGGCGGCCAGGAAACCGGCTTCTATCCGGTGTCACTGTCGTCCTCGACCATCGTCTACAAGGGGATGTTCCTCGCCTATCAGGTCGGCGCCTACTATAAGGACCTCGCAGACCCGCGTTTCGAAAGCGCGGTCGCGCTCGTCCATCAGCGGTTCTCGACCAACACGTTCCCGTCGTGGAAGCTCGCGCATCCCTACCGCATGGTCGCCCATAACGGCGAAATCAACACGCTGCGCTCCAACGTCAACTGGATGGCGGCGCGTCAGGCTTCGGTTTCCTCGCCGCTTTTCGGCGATCATATTTCCAAGCTCTGGCCGATCTCCTACGAGGGCCAGTCGGATACGGCCTGTTTCGACAACGCGCTCGAGTTTTTGACCCGCGGCGGCTATTCGCTCGCGCATGCGATGATGATGCTGATCCCGGAAGCCTGGGCCGGCAACCAGTCGATGTCGAAGGAGCGCAAGGCGTTCTACGAATATCACGCTGCCCTGATGGAACCGTGGGATGGCCCGGCCGCCGTCTGTTTCACCGATGGCAAGCAGATCGGCGCGACGCTCGACCGTAACGGCCTGCGCCCGGCGCGCTATCTCGTCACCGACGACGACCGCGTCATCCTCGCATCCGAAGCCGGCACGCTGCCGGTGCCGGAAGAGAGCATCATCAAGAAGTGGCGCCTGCAGCCGGGCAAGATGCTGCTGCTCGACATGGAAAAGGGCCAGATCATCTCCGACGAGGAGCTGAAGACCGAGCTTGCTACCCGCCACCCCTATGGCAAGTGGCTGGACCGCACCCAGCTCATCCTCGAAGACCTGAAGCCGGTCGAGCCGCGGGCGCTGCGCCGCGACGTGTCGCTGCTCGATCGCCAGCAGGCTTTCGGCTACACGACCGAAGACACCAAGATCCTGATGTCGCCGATGGCGACGACGGGCCAGGAAGCCGTGGGATCGATGGGCACGGATACGCCGATCTCGGCCATGTCGTCGAAGTCGAAGCTGCTCTACACGTATTTCAAGCAGAACTTCGCGCAGGTGACGAACCCGCCGATCGACCCGATCCGCGAAGAGCTCGTCATGAGCCTCGTGTCGTTCATCGGCCCGCGCCCGAACATTCTCGACCATGAGGGCATGGCAAACGCCAAGCGTCTGGAAGTGCGCCAGCCGATCCTGACCAATGGCGATCTCGAAAAGATCCGCTCGATCGGCCACACGGAAGACCGTTTCGACACCAAGACGCTCGATTTCACCTATGATATCGAGCGTGGCGCCGAAGGCATGCCGGAAATGCTCGATCGCCTGTGCGAGCGTGCGGAAGCGGCCGTCAAGGGCGGCTACAACATCATCGTGCTGTCCGACCGCCAGATCGGCCCGGACCGGATCGCCATCCCGGCGCTTCTGGCGACCGCTGCCGTGCATCACCACCTGATCCGCAAGGGGCTTCGCACCTCGGTCGGCCTCGTGGTGGAGAGTGGCGAGCCGCGCGAGATCCATCACTTCTGTCTTCTGGCCGGCTACGGCGCCGAGGCGATCAACCCCTATCTCGCCTTCGACACGCTGACCGACATGCATATGCGCGGCGAATTTCCGAAGGAAGTCGACTCGTCGGAAATCGTCTATCGCTATATCAAGGCGGTCGGTAAGGGCATTCTCAAGGTCATGTCCAAGATGGGCATCTCAACCTACCAGTCCTATTGCGGCGGCCAGATCTTCGATGCGGTCGGCCTCAACACCGAACTGGTGACGAAGTATTTCTTCGGTACCGCCACCTCGATCGAAGGCATCGGCCTGACCGAGATTGCCGACGAAACCGTGTCGCGCCACCATGCCGCCTTCGGCAAGGACCCGGTTCTGGCCTCGACGCTCGATATCGGCGGCGAATATGCCTATCGCATGCGCGGTGAAAGCCATGCGTGGACGCCTGATGTCGTGGCAACGCTCCAGCATGCCGTGCGCGGCAACAGCCAGGATCGCTACCGCGAGTTCGCGCAGATGGTGAACGAGACGGCCGTGCGGATGAACACGATCCGCGGCCTGTTCAAGATCAAGTCTGCCGATGTTCTCGGCCGCACGCCCGTCTCGCTCGATGACGTCGAGCCGGCGGTCGATATCGTCAAGCGTTTCTCGACCGGGGCGATGTCCTTCGGCTCGATTTCCCGCGAGGCGCATACGACGCTTGCAATCGCCATGAACAAGATCGGCGGCAAGTCGAACACCGGTGAAGGCGGCGAGGAGAGCGATCGCTACCTGCCGCTTGCCGACGGTTCGATGAACCCCGAGCGTTCGGCGATCAAGCAGATCGCCTCCGGCCGCTTTCGGCGTGACGACCGAATATCTCGTCAATGCCGACATGCTGCAGATCAAGGTGGCGCAGGGTGCAAAGCCCGGCGAAGGCGGCCAGCTGCCCGGCCACAAGGTGGATGCGACGGTTGCCAAGACCCGTCACTCGACGCCGGGCGTCGGCCTCATCTCGCCGCCGCCGCATCACGACATCTATTCGATCGAGGATCTGGCGCAGCTGATCTACGACCTGAAGAACGTCAACCCGACGTCCGATATCTCGGTCAAGCTCGTCTCGGAAGTCGGCGTCGGCACGGTTGCCGCCGGCGTCGCCAAGGCGCGCGCCGACCATATCACGGTTGCCGGCTTCGACGGCGGCACGGGCGCGTCGCCGCTCACCTCGCTGAAGCATGCCGGTTCCCCATGGGAAATCGGGCTTGCCGAGACGCAGCAGACGCTGGTGCTGAACGGGCTTCGTTCGCGTATCGCCCTGCAGGTCGATGGCGGCCTGAAGACCGGCCGCGACGTCATTATCGGTGCGCTTCTCGGTGCCGACGAGTTCGGCTTCGCGACGGCTCCGGTGATCGCTGCCGGCTGCATCATGATGCGCAAGTGCCACCTCAACACCTGCCCCGTGGGCGTGGCGACGCAGGACCCGGTTCTGCGCAAGCGCTTCAAGGGTACGCCGGAACATGTGATCAACTACTTCTTCTTCGTGGCCGAAGAAGTGCGCGAGATCCTGGCATCGCTCGGCTTCACCAAGTTCGACGAGATCATCGGCCTTTCCGAACTGCTCGAAAAGGACGACATGCTGGCGCACTGGAAGTCCGAAGGCCTCGATTTCTCGAAGATCTTCCACAAGGTGGAGGCTCCGAAATCCGAGACCTACTGGACGACCCGCCAGAAGCACCCGATCGACGACATTCTCGACCGCAAGCTGATCGAGAAGGCGCAGGGCGCACTGGAAAGCAAGGAGCCCGTCGTCATCGAGGTGCCGATCAAGAACGTCGACCGGTCTGCCGGCGCGATGCTCTCCGGTGCGCTTGCCAAGCGATGGGGCCAGAAGGGCCTGAAGGACGACACGATCCATGTGACGCTGACGGGTACTGCCGGTCAGTCCTTCGGCGCCTTCCTTGCCCGCGGCATCACCTTCGATCTGGTCGGCGACGGCAACGACTATGTCGGCAAGGGCTTGTCCGGTGGCCGTATCATCGTTCGCCCGCCTGAGAATTCGAAGATCGTTGCGGAAAACTCGATCATCGTCGGCAATACCGTTCTCTACGGTGCGACGACGGGCGAGTGCTATTTCCGCGGCGTTGCCGGCGAGCGCTTTTCCGTGCGCAACTCGGGGGCGATCGCGGTCGTCGAAGGCGTGGGCGACCATGGCTGCGAATACATGACCGGCGGCATCGTCGTGGTTCTGGGTGAAACCGGCCGCAACTTCGCAGCCGGTATGTCGGGCGGCGTCGCCTATGTGCTGGACGAAGAGGGCGATTTCGCCAAGCGCTGCAACATGGCGATGGTCGAGCTCGAGCCGGTTCCGGAAGAGGACGACATGCTGGAGAAGCTGCACCATCACGGCGGGGACATCATGCACAAGGGACGCGTCGACGTTTCCGAGGACATGACGCGCCACGACGAGGAGCGCCTTTACCAGCTGATCTCCAACCACATGCACTACACGGGCTCGACCCGCGCCAAGGACATCCTTGACCGCTGGACCGAGTTCCGCCCGAAGTTCCGCAAGGTCATGCCGGTCGAATACCGCCGCGCCCTGGTCGAGATGGAACGCATGCGGATGGGCGTGGCTGCGGAGTAAGTTCCGCCTCGCCCGTTTCCGTGATATGCTTATGGCATATGACAGAATGGAGCGTGACATGAACGAGCACGTAAAGAACACCCCTGAGGGTGGCGAGATCGTAGTCGCCATCTTCAGGAATGGTCGAAGCCAGGCAGTACGGATACCGAAAGAGTTCGCGATTGAGGGCGACAAGGCCGTGCTGATCAGGCAGCCGGACGGGTCAATCTTGATGAGGACCGCGGTGACTGCAGGCTTGATCGACTATCTGCAGACGGCGGAAGCCTGGAGCGGAGATGACTTCGTCGGGAATGACGAGGATCTGGCCCCGCTTCGTGAGGTCGAGTTCTGATGCGGTTCATGCTCGACACGAACATCGTCTCTGCGATCGTGAGAGACCCGCGTGGCAAGGTTTTCGAGCGATTGCTCGATGCCGGAGAAGAGAATGCCTTCATCAGCATCATCACCCATGGTGAGATCTGGTATGGCGTGCAGAAAAACGGCTCGGAGGAGCTGGCTCGCAAGGTGGCTGCTGTGACACGGCGGCTTTATGTAGCGCCACTCCAAATACCGGGCGATCAGCGTTACGCCGAGATCCGGCTGGCGTTAAGACAGGGCAGGAATATTGGGCCGAACGATCTCTGGATCGCAGCACATGCTCTAGCCCTCAATGTGGTCCTTGTGACCAACAATGAAGATGAATTCTCCCGCGTGCCGGGATTGACGGTGGAAAACTGGCTGCGGTAGCGGCGAAGCAGAGGAAATGACATGGGCAAGGTAACGGGTTTCATGGAAATCGACCGGCAGGTGGGCAAGTATCAGCCGGCCTCCGATCGTATCCGCCATTTCCGCGAATTCACCATTCCGATGTCGGATGCGGAAGTGACGAAGCAGGCGGCGCGCTGCATGGACTGTGGCATCCCCTATTGCCACGGCCCGACCGGCTGTCCGGTTCACAACCAGATCCCGGACTGGAACGATCTCGTCTACAACAACAAGTGGGAAGAGGCGATCCGCAACCTCCATTCCACCAACAACTTCCCGGAGTTTACCGGCCGCGTCTGTCCGGCGCCCTGCGAGGAAGCCTGCACGCTCAATCTCGAAGACGCGCCGGTTGCGATCAAGACGGTCGAACAGGCGATCGCCGACAAGGCCTACGAGCTCGGCTATATCGTGCCGCAGCCGGCAACGGTGAAGAGCGGCAGACGCGTTGCCGTCATCGGCTCGGGCCCTGCCGGCATGGCGGCCGCCCAGCAGCTGGCGCGTGCCGGCCACGAAGTGCATGTCTATGAACGCGAGAGCAAGGCCGGCGGCCTGCTGCGCTACGGCATTCCCGATTTCAAGATGGAGAAGAACTTCATCGATCGCCGCGTCGAGCAGCTGACCGGCGAAGGCGTCACCTTCCATTACGGCGTCAATATCGGCGTCGACAAGAAGGTCGAGGAACTGACCGAGGAACACGATGCCGTCGTCTATTGCGGCGGTTCGGAAACCCCGCGTCCGGCCGGCATTCCCGGCGCCGACCTGCACGGCGTCTACGACGCGATGCCCTATCTGGTGCAGCAGAACCGCCGCATCGGCCGCGAAAACATCGACAGCGTCGCATGGGCGGCCGAACCGATCCTCGCCGGCGGCAAGCATATCGTCGTCGTCGGCGGTGGCGATACGGCGTCCGACTGCGTCGGCACGGCCTTCCGTCAGGGCGCCGTCAAGGTGACGCAGCTCGACATCCGCCCGCAGCCGCCGGAAAAGGAAGACAAGCTCGCCGTCTGGCCGTTCTGGGCCACCAAGATGCGCACCTCGTCATCGCAGGCCGAAGGGGCGATCCGCGAATTCCAGGTGGCGACACTCGAATTCATCGGCGAAGACGGTCAGCTGACCGGCGTGCGCTGCTGCGAAGTGGATGAACGCCGCAAGCCGATCGCCGGCACCGAGTTCATCATCAAGGCCGATCTCGCCTTCATCGCCATCGGCTTCTCCGGCCCGATGACGACGGGTGTTCTCGCCGATCTCGAAGGCAAGCTCGACATCAATGTCGACCGCCGCGGTTCGTCCAACGTGGTTGCCAATGACATCGACTACAAGACCTCGGTCGACAAGCTCTGGACCGCCGGCGACGTGCGCCGCGGCCAGTCGCTGGTCGTCTGGGCGATCCGCGAGGGCCGCCAAGCCGCACGCGCCATCGACGAGGCGCTGATGGGCTCCACGGTCCTGCCGCGGTAATCCGGTCGAGCGCAACGAAATCAGAGAGAGCGGTATCGCGCAGGCGGTGCCGCTCTTTTCGTTTGGATGTTGATGATCGGGGTTTCGGCAATCGGCTCGAGAGATGAGGTCGGTGACGCCGATCAGACTTGGGCAGATTTGGGCAGACTTGAGCAAGTTTGGGCAGGCTTGGGCAGGCCGAGCAGACCGGCTAGCCGGCGTTGGTCTATTGCCCGGCTTTCAGTCGGTAGTCGTCGACGCGGCCTGCCGGGGCGGTTGCGAGTTCGCCGCGACGGACGAGTTTTTCCCGCGGGGTTTCGGCGGCGTTTGCCGCATTGGGCGCCGTCAGTATCGACGCTCCCAGAAGCTCCTTGCCGCCGTCGAGGTCGGGGTCGGAGAGGCTGACGGGCTGGACGGTGAGCGGCTGGCCCGGCTCGGCCGGTACGAGCTTTTCGCCGGGATGGACGTTGACGAGACCGGGGGCGAGATCCGGGCTCGTCATCTCACCCAGATGCCGGCGCACGAAGCGCTCGACATAAAAGGCCAGCTTGCGCTTGCCGGTCTTGGTGAAGGTAATGCCATCGGCACCGCGCAGGCGCACCTGCTGGCCGTTCATGTCGGAGCCGCTGACGACATATTTGCCTTCCTCATCGACAAAACCGTCCCAGACATCGACAAATTCGGCGCCGGCCTTTTCCACCTCGTTGCGGTAGAGGCCGTTCAGCGTCGCGGCGTCGGCCATCATCGACGGCGACTGGAAGGAGGGGAGGCCGACCCACAGAAGCGGCAGCTTGCGGGCCGTCACCACCGCAATCAGTTTTGCGATGCGCGCGTCATATTCGTCGAGCCAGCCGTCGCTGCGGAATTTTTCCTTCGTCGTCGCAGTTGCGATCTGCTGGCGGTCGTTGGCGCCGAGCATGACAACCACGATGGCCGGCTTTTCCTCGTCCAGTATTTTGGGGAGTTCGGCGATCCAGTCGAAATGATCGTCGCGCACGAGACCGGAAGAGCCGTCGCTGCGCTCGCTGACCGTGACGCCCGGTGCCGCCTCGAAGGCGGTTTCGAGTTCGCCGCCCATGCCGCCCGCAAGAAAATCGCCGATGACCAGTACCTTGCGGGCGTTTTCGAGTTTGGCCACCGGTTCGGGCTGCGGTGGCGTCGGGGCGGGCACGGCGCGGGGTGCCAGGGCGCGCACCGAACCGTGATTGCGCGGCGGCCGCGACGGCATGTCGACGATTGAACCGCCTGGTGAATTTTCCGGCGAGACACGCGGCCGCTCGTAACGGGGATAGCGGTCAAGCTCTCGGGAAGGGCGTTCGTCCTCGTAGCGCGGGCCGCCGAAGAGCATGTCCAGCAGATTGCGGCGTTGCTGGGCGGAGGCAGGCTGCAGCGATGTGGCAAACACGATCAGGGCGGCGACGAGGGTCCTGGCGGATCGGGCATGCCGATAGCGATGTTGTCCCTGATGGCGCATTGCCTGGTTTTCGACGGGGGTGCCAACAGGGGCCGGCCAGGGACGCCCTGCAATTTGCCGGCATGTGGCTGGATCTGGGTGCGGGGTGTCGTTCAACAGGGCCGTCATCGATCTGCGGCTCCTTGCCGTTTCGATCAGCGTTCCATCTCCACCAGCGTTCCCGACGGCCATTGCCGCCGTTCCGTGAGCGATGTCGATCCGGACGCGTTCTGACCTTATCCTGCCCCACGCTGCCGAGGCCAATATTGTGCGCGCCGCCTTGTTTCTGTCAATGCGTCTCAAACCTGCGGTCCGGCGGTGTCGAGGCGCGCGGTATCTGATCAGCGCAGAGCGTTAAGCAGGGTGCGGGACGGCTCGCCGCTCTGCTGCATGCCGAGCCGCTGCTGGATGGCAGAGATCGCCGATTTCGAGCCGGAGCCGAAATTGCCGTCCACTTCGCCGTCATAATAGCCAAGTTCCTTCATGCGGTGCTGCAACTCGAATTTTTCCTTGATATCGAGCGTGCCGGCCGGCCGCGGCCAGGTTTGCTGCATGCCGCCATAGCCGGCGATCTCGTCGGCCAGAAGCCCGACGGCGAGCGCGTAGCTGTCTGCGGCATTGTACTTCTTGATGGTGAAGAAGTTGGACGTCATCAGGAAGGCCGGGCCTTCGGCACCTGCCATCAGCTTCAGCGTGGCGCGATCGGACCCGCGGGGAAAGCCCTTGCCGTTCGGGCGCCTGAAGCCGAGGGCCTGCCACTGGGCGAGCGTCTTGGTGTCTCCGGCATAGCGGGCAGCGCCTGCAGGCAGAACGGCCTCGTAGCCCCAGGTCTTGCCGGCGGTCCAGCCGTTCTTGGCCAGAAGATTGGCGGATGTGGCGAGCGCATCGGGCACCGAATGCCAGATGTCGCGCTTGCCGTTGCCGTCCGCATCGACCGCGTAGAGGAGGTAGCTCGTCGGAATGAACTGGGTGTGGCCCATGGCGCCGGCCCAGGAGCCGGTCAGCTGCTTGGGCGCGACATCGCCTTCCTGAAGGATTTCGAGCGCTGCGAGAAGCTGCTTTTTGGCGTAGTTGGAGCGCTTGGCATCGGCCCAGGCGAGCGTTGCGAGCGCCTGGGGAACGTTGTGCAGCCGCTCGGGATTTTCGAGCGCTGCGCCATAATTGGATTCCATCGACCAGATGGCGAGAAGGATGGTGCGATCGACGCCGAAATGGCGCTCCATGGCCGCAAGCGTCGAGCCGTAGCGGGCGCCCATCTCGCGGCCGATCTTGACCGTATAGGGGTTCACGCGGCTATCGAGATAGTCCCAGATCTTCGACTTGAATTCCGGCTGGTAATTGGCCTTGTCCAGCACGTCCTGATCGGGGCCGTTGACGCCGGCAAAGGCACGCGAATAGGTCTGGCGGGTAATGCCGTTTTTGGCCGCTGTGGCATAGAAATTTGCAACCCATGACTTGAAACCCGCATCGGCCCGGGCATCTATGGGGCTGATGGTTGCAACCATGCCGGCTGCGACCAGAAACAGGAGGCCGCGAAGGGGGGATGTGCGGATTTTCGTCATCGTTTTGCTCGTCCATTCCTTTCATAGGGCCGGAAGCAGCCGCATTGTCGCGGCGGCTTAACGATGTAATAACTGAATAGAGTCAACAAACCCTTTACCATATTAACGTGTGTCGGGCATTCTTTGCAAAAAGGTAGCAAATTGCGGCTACTCACAAAGAGTTTAACCCGCACGATGAAGTGCTTTCAGGAGGCATGAGTGTCTGAACAACGAAAAATTCGCAAAGCCGTGTTTCCCGTCGCCGGGCTCGGGACACGTTTCCTTCCGGCCACGAAGGCCGTTCCGAAGGAAATGCTGACGGTCGTCGACAAGCCCGTCATCCAGTATGTGGTGGATGAGGCCGCAGAAGCCGGCATCGAACATTTCGTTTTCGTTACCGGTCGCGGCAAGGGCGTGATCGAGGACTATTTCGACATCCAGTTCGAACTCGAGCAGATGCTGCGCGAGCGCAACAAGAATGCCGAGCTGACGCTGCTCAACAACATTCTGCCGAAGGCCGGCACCGCGAGCTTTACCCGCCAGCAGGTGCCGCTCGGGCTTGGCCATGCCGTCTGGTGCGCGCGCGACATCGTCGGCGACGAGCCGTTTGCGGTTCTTTTGCCCGACATGATCATGTCGTCGGAAAAGAGCTGCCTCAAGGGCATGGTCGAACTCTACGACAAGACCGGCGGCAACGTGCTCGCCGTCGAGGAATGCGACCCGGAACAGGCCCATAAATACGGTATCGTGGGCAAGGGTCCGGCTGTCGGCGACGGCGGCTTCAAGATCACCGAAATGGTCGAAAAGCCGGCCAAGGGCACGGCTCCCTCGAACTTCTTCATCAACGGCCGCTACATTCTTCAGCCCGAGATCTTCAAGATCCTCGAGACCCAGGAGCGGGGCGCCGGCAACGAGATCCAGCTGACCGACGGCATGCTGGCGCTTGCCAAGGCCCAGGAATTCGCCGCCTACCACTTCAAGGGCGAGACCTATGACTGCGGCGCCAAGGACGGCTTCATCCTCGCCAACCTGGCATTTGCCCTGCAGCGCGCGGATATCCGCCCGGCGATCGAAGGCCCGCTGAAGGCAATGGTCGACAAGATCAAGTAAGGTTTTGCCGCGGGGCAGGCGTCCCGCGGCATCGTCCAACGGAAAAGGCCCTCGCGACATCGTCGCGAGGGCCTTTTTCATATTCACTGCCTAGCGGAACGACGGCCGGACAAGCCGGCCGTTATCCCTCCTGCATCAGACGATCTTGTGACCCTTGATGCCGTAATAGGCGATGTAGATGTAGCAAATGATCGGCATGAAGAAGGCGAGCTGGATGCCGATCGTATCGGCAAGCGCGCCCTGGACGACCGGCAGGATGGCGCCGCCGACGATGGCGAGGCACAGGATGCCGGAGCCCTGGCTGGTGTGACGGCCAAGACCCTTCAGCGCGAGGCTGAAGATCGTCGGGAACATGATCGAGTTGAACAGGCCGATCAGCAGAACGGACCACATGGCGACATGGCCGGTCGACAGGATCGTCAGAAGCAGCAGCAATGCGGCGATCACGGCGTTGAAGGTCAGAGCCTTGCCGTCATCGATGTAGCGCATCGCGAACGAGCCGATGAAGCGGCCGATCATTGCGCCACCCCAGAAATAGGAGACGTAGTGAGCGGCGTCGGCTTCGGCGATATTGCCGATATCCGGGCTTGCCAGGAAGTTGACGAGGAAGCTGCCGATCGAGACTTCACCGCCGACATAGACGAAGATGCCGACTGCGCCGAGAACGAGGTGGCGGTAGGACCATGCGGACGGGCGGTCTGCGCCTTCGCTCGCTGCGTGCTGTTCTTCCTCGACATGCGGCAGCTTGAGGGCTGCGAAGATCGCGGCGAGAACCAGGAAGGCGATGGCCAGGATCAGGTAGGGGAAGCGGACGGCACCGGCTTCGGCGGCGCGCATCACATCGATCTGCTCCGGCGTGGCATTGGTGACGGCACCGGTTGCGGCCGACAGGATCAGGAAGGCGCCGAAGAGCGGCGCGATCGTGGTGCCGAGCGCGTTGAAGGCCTGGGTCAGCGTCAGACGGCTGGCGGCGGTTTCAGGCGCGCCGAGTTCGGTGACGTAAGGGTTGGCGGCCACCTGCAGGACGGTAACGCCTGCTGCAAGGACGAAGAGTGCGCCGAGGAAGAGCCCATAGACGCGATAGCTTGCAGCCGGGATGAACAGCGCGCAGCCGATCGCGGCGATCACCAGGCCGACGACGATGCCCCACTTGTAGCTGATGCGCTTGACCAGCGCACCGGCCGGCAGCGACACGATGAAATAGGCGCCGAAGAAGCACAGCTGGATCAGCATCGACTGCGTGTAGTTCAAAGAGAACACGTTCTTCAGATGCGGGATCAGAATGTCATTGAGGCAGGTAATGAAGCCCCACATGAAAAAAAGCGACGTCAGCGCAATCAATGCGAACTGATAATTGTTGGATGCTGCTCCCGTGCCGGAAGCAACGTTGCCTCCCCCCTGGGAGCCACCGCTGGAATAACTAGCCACGATAAAATCCTCTCAATGACACTGGCACCCCGATCGTCTCCATAGACAAGGTGCCACACGGTTCTCCGCCGCAATATCGTATATGTTGCAGTTGCGTTGTCTTGGAAAGGCCAAATTTGTCATTGCAACGTCACAAATCGTGCTGCTGACCGGCGACATGGCGCTGCATGGATTTGCAGCGTAACGCTGACAAATTGTGCTTGTCGGTGCCCGATAATCTGCTCACGGTCTAATTATCCAGCAAAATCAAAAAACTATCACATCTTAAGGATGTGATCGCATGGTTTGACTGTAGCGCGTTCGACGGGCGCGCGATTTTCCGTGCCATGTGCAGTTGCACACAGATTTTTTGCCGGTGCGAAGATGAAACCGCATCGAAATCGATTTCGAAGCCGGATGATCGGCCCTTGAAGGCCCCTTGAGCCCCCTTGATGGCCCCCTGATGGACCCATGGACGGCCGTTGGGCAGAGCCGGTTCGGTGCCGCTCAGCGCTTGAGCGTCAGGCCGACACCTGCGCGCAGGATGTTCTGCTGCGTGCTGCCGGTGGTCCATTCGTATTCGAGATCGCCGGTGAGGTCGAGATAGCGGTTGATGTTCCAGGTGAGGCCGGTGCCGGCGAGCCAGGTGACATCGTCGCCGACAGTGCGCGAGAAGTCGCGATAGGTGGCGCCGGCCGTCAGTCGGCCGATCAGGTTGTCGCGCACTTCATAGGCGAGCGCGGAGGTGAGCTGATACTCGACCCAGCCGCTTTCGCCGGGCACCGTGGCATCCTGTACCGTGGTGCGCAGGCCTGTATCGATGGTCGTGCCGCGTTGCGGCGACCAGGTGAGCTGGCCGTTGAAGGTGAGGCCGCCGACATTGTCGAGCCGGCTGTCCTCGTAATCGGTCAGCTGGTAGCCGGTGCCGAGTTCGCCGCGCAGCTTCTCGCCGAAATCGAACTGGATGCCGGTGCGGGCCGCGTAGTTCTGCGAGGAGCGCTCATAGCCGTAGAAATCGCGCTTGCTGTCATAGAATGTATGGCCCGTTGCCACCTCGACGTAAGGGATGAGGGCCGGGGAGACTTCGTAGCCGAGCCGCAGCCGGCCGTCGATGCCGGTCCGGTCGCGGGTGGCGTTCGATACCGTCGTCCCGTCGGTCAGCGTCGAATCGGTATAGGTGAAGCGGCTGGCATCGAGGGCCGCCAGCGCATGGACCTTGCCGACGGCACGCTCGATCGAGGCACCGGCATCGTATTCGTGGACGCCGGCCTGTTCGGCAGCGCCACCGATCGCATTCGGGTCGTCATTGTCTTCGCGGGTGAAGCTGTAGCCGGTGGTGATATGCGCCGTCGTCTGATCCGAGAGGTCGAGGCGCAGGTCGGCATTCAGCCGGCCCTCCGGGCTCAGGTCGCGGGCGCCGCCGTGATAGTTTTTCTCCAGCGTCATCTCGCCGTTGACGGTCAGCGAATGGCGCGACCAGTCTGACTGGAGATTGCCGCGGATGCCGGTCGTCAGATAATCGCGGTTCTGCTTCTCGCCGCTCGAGCGGGTGATCTCGGTATTGATGTTCTGGCTGATCGACGGGCGCAGCATGAAGGAGCCGACGCGGATACCGGTCGGATCGACCGGCTGACGCGGCAGAGGTTGTTCCTCGACAGGCTGCTGGCCGGGATCGAGCGCATCGTCGGCCGTCTGGTTGAGATCTTCCGGTTCCGTCTGCTGTGCGGCGAGGGGGGCGGCAAAGGCGGGCGTGTCGGCGGCTGCCGCGTTGGGGTCGGTGCCGGTCGCGGTATCCGTTGCCGTGCCCGACGACAGCGAGGGGCGCAGCGTGCCGGCAGACGAACCACCATATTGCGCGCCGGTCGTCGCCGTCGCCGTGCCGGCGGTGCCGAACTGGCTCTGGCTCAGGCCCGGAAGCGCGCTGCTGCTTGTCGGAAACAGGCTCTGCGCGGCAACGATCGTCCATGGCGCGGTGCCCACGGTTGCAAGCGCCGAACAGGCGAGCAACAGGGCAGAGGCCCTGAGACGGCGGCATCTGGCCGCGCCTGTGGTCTTGATCGTCGTCATGGGCCTGCCTGGGCGAATGGAATGCTTACCCAAAGGTAAAGCAGGCTGGTTAACGATTGGTTTCGCCCCTGATGTCCATTAGCAAATTATTATGTAAGCGCCCGAATGATGGACTTGGCCCGAGAAAAGGTCTAAGCCAGCGCCATGATCAAGAGAGCCCTGCAACTCGTTGAAAACGACGTGGTCGAGTCCGCATCGCGGACGATCGAATTTGGCCGACAGGGTCTCGATGCCCTCGACGAGGCGTTGAAGAATGGCCTTGGCGACTGTTTTCGCCATGCCATCGAGCTGATCGGCGGGATCGACGGGCGCGTCGTGATGACCGGCATCGGCAAGAGCGGCCATATCGGGCGCAAGATTTCCGCGAGCCTTGCTTCCACCGGAACGCCGTCGTTCTTCGTCCACCCGGTCGAGGCCAATCACGGCGATCTCGGGATGATCACGTCGAGCGACGTGGTGCTGGCTTTGTCATGGAGCGGCGAAACGGCGGAATTGCAGGGCATCGTGTCGTTCACGCGGCGTTTTTCCATTCCGCTGATCGCGATGACGTCGGGCGAAGACTCGACGCTCGGCCGCGAGGCCGATCTGGTGCTGCTTCTGCCGAAGGCGCAGGAAGCCTGTCCGCACGGACTGGCGCCGACGACGTCGACCTTGATGCAGCTGGCGCTCGGCGATGCGCTTGCGGTTGCGCTGCTCGAGGCGCGCGGCTTTTCCGCCACCGATTTCAAGGTCTATCATCCGGGCGGCAAGCTTGGCGCGATGCTCTCCCATGTCAGCGACCTGATGCATTCCGGCGACCGCGTGCCGCTGGTCAACAGGGGCATGCTGATGCCCGATGCGATCCATGAACTGTCGCAGAAGAAATTCGGCTGCGTCGGCGTGATCGACGATGACGGGCGGTTGTGCGGCGTGGTGACGGATGGCGATATCGCCCGCCATCTCGACATCGACCTGCGTACCGCAATCGTCGACGATGTGATGACGCCGAGCCCGAAGACGGTCGGCAAGGACACGCTGGCGACGGCGGCCATGGCGCTTCTCAACAAATATTCGATCGGTGCGCTCATCGTGACGGATCAGGATCGTCGCCCGATCGGGATCGTGCATTTCCACGATCTCCTGCGCGCCGGCGTGGCGTAAGCTTCAGCTGGACGACGGTTTCCACCGGGTTCCGGTGCTGCCCAACGCGTTTGCCCGGTTCAGAATTTCGCCACCGTCAGGTCGCTTCCATGGGCTGCGACCACCCGCACGCGGGTTCCCGCCGCAAGATCCGGGCCGTTGACCGGCCACCACGTGTCGTCGAGCCTGATGCGGCCGCGGCCTTCGCTGATCGGTTCCTGCAATGTCGCCGTGCGCCCGACCAAGCTCTCGGTGCGGCGGTTGAGCATCGGCTCGTCGGATTTCTGCCGGCCGGCATAAAAGCTGCGGCCCAATAGCGCGAAGACGACCGAGAGGACGGCAAACAGCAGAAGCTGCACCTGCCAGACCCAGATGCCGCTCGACGCGAGCGCCACCGAGAGCGCGCCGACGACGATGGCCGCCGCGCCGATCCAGATCAGGAAGACGCCGGGTGCCGCCAGTTCGGCCGCAAGAAGGACGAGACCCAGGACCCACCACGCCCATGGCCCCAATCCTGTAATGAAGGAGGCGATCATTGTCGCCTCACGTATTGTCGGAGGAGGGGAATGGCGGCACGGCGATCGTGCGCGAGGTGCCGCTCGCCCCCGTTGCCGGCCCCACTGCGGGCGTCGAGCGGAGTTGCGGCGAGACCGGGCGCTGGCCGGGCGGCGTGCCGCTCGGACCGTCGCCGAAGACTTCGCGGGCAATGGCGCCGATGCCGCCCAGCGAACCGATGATCGAGGAGGCTTCGAGCGGCATCAGCACGATCTTCGCATTGGGGCCCTTGCCGATCTCCACCAGCGCCTCGGTGTATTTCTGGGCGACGAAATAGTTGATCGCCTGCACATCGCCTTCGGCGATCGCCTGCGAGACGAAGCCGGTGGCCCTCGCTTCGGCCTCGGCCAGACGCTCGCGGCCTTCGGCCTCGCGAAAGGCGGCTTCCCGTTCGCCTTCGGCCTTCAGGACGGCCGCCTGCTTGGCGCCCTCGGCGCGCAGGATCTGGGCGTTGCGGGCGCCTTCTGCCTCCAGCACCTGGGCGCGCTTTTCGCGTTCGGCCTTCATCTGGCGGGCCATGGCATCGACGAGATCGGTCGGCGGGCGAATGTCCTTGATCTCGATCCGCGTAACCTTGATGCCCCAGGGGCCGACGGCATCGTCCACCACATGCAACAGGCGTTCGTTGATGACGTCGCGGTTGGATAGGAGCGCATCGAGATCCATCGAGCCCATGACCGAGCGGATATTGGTCATCGTCAGGTTCTGGATCGCGTATTCGAGATTGGTGATCTGGTAGGCGGCCTGGGCCGGGTTCAGGACCTGATAGAAGGCGACGGCATCGGCGGCGACGCTGGCATTGTCCTTGGTGATGACTTCCTGCGTCGGGATGTCCAGCACCTGTTCCATGACATTCATCTTGGAGCCGATACGCTCGATGAAGGGCGTGATCAGGTTGAGGCCGGGATCGAGCGTGCGGGTATAGCGCCCGAAGCGTTCGATGGTGAAGCGATAGCCCTGCGGCACGATCTTGATGCCGGCGAAAACCGTGAGGATCGCCAACACGACGATGGCGATGACCACATAATCGAAGCCGCCCAGCATGTTATCTCCTCCCGATCAAAGTCTTCTGTCGAATGGATCGCAATCTAGGAGAGTGTCGTTCTCTTCACAAGCGCGGGCTTCGCGCTCTTGGGCTCAACACCGCTAGGCTTAAGACCCTTGGGCGCAACACCCCTGGGCTTCACAAGCGTGGCTTGAGGGTCTATGACGCGCCGATCACCGGTCGCAGCCTACCCGGACAAAACAAGGACACATACCATGAAGACCATCGTCGTCTGCTCCGGCGGACTGGATAGCGTTTCGCTGGCCCACAGGATCGCCGCAAAGCAGGACCTCATCGGCCTGATCTCGTTCGACTACGGCCAGCGACACAGGAAAGAACTGGATTACGCCGCAGCCTGCGCGACAAGGCTCGGCGTGTTTCATCAGATCATCGACATGCGGGCGATCGGCAGCCAGCTCACCGGCTCGGCGCTTACCGATGACGTGGACGTGCCGGACGGCCATTATGCGGAAGAGACGATGCGTGTCACCGTCGTGCCGAACCGCAATGCGATCATGCTGACGGTCGCCTTCGGGGTTGCTGCGGCGCGCGGGGCGGAGGCGGTGGCGATTGCCGTGCATGGCGGCGATCACTTCATCTATCCCGATTGCCGGCCGGGCTTCATCGACGCGTTTCAAACCATGCAGAACCATGCGCTCGACGGCTATGCCTCGGTCAAGCTGCTCGCGCCTTACGTCAACGGCTCGAAGGCGGATATCGTCACCGATGGCGCCAAGCATGCGACGCCGTTTGCCGAGACATGGTCCTGCTACAAGGGCGGCGAGACCCATTGCGGCCGCTGCGGTACCTGCGTGGAGCGGCGCGAGGCTTTTCACCTTGCCGGCGTCGAGGACCCGACCGTCTACGCCGACCCGGATTTCTGGAAGGCGGCGACCGAGGGGTTCAATGCGCCCGGCTTTCAGGCGGAAGAGATCCGCTGATGTACCGGATCACCAAGGAATTCCATTTTTCCGCCTCGCACCAGCTGACGCATCTGCCTGACGATCATCAATGCGCGCGGCTGCACGGGCATAATTATATCGTGGTTGTCGAACTGGCGTCCGCCGCGCTCAATGACGACGGGTTCGTGCGCGACTATCACGAGCTTCAACCGCTCAAACGCTATATCGACGACCATTTCGATCACCGGCATCTCAACGAAGTGCTCGGCCATGACCGGGTGACGTCGGAATATCTGGCAAAGCATTTCTACGACTGGTGCAAGGAACGCCTGCCCGAAACAACCGCCGTCAAAGTCAGCGAGACGCCGAAGACATGGGCGGAGTACCGGCCATGAGCGGCGCGGATATGATCGGGACGGCTATCTCCCAGACGGGTGGCCGGGAGAGCGGCGCAAAGGCGGAAAAGATCCGCATCAGCGAGATTTTCGGGCCGACCATCCAGGGCGAGGGCATGCTGATCGGCCAGCCGACCGTGTTCGTGCGGACCGGCGGCTGCGATTATCGCTGTTCGTGGTGCGATACGCTGCATGCGGTCGATAGCGCCTATCGCGACCAGTGGGCGCCGATGGGTGTCGAGGAGATCTGGGCCGAGGTTTTGAAACTGTCGGGAAGCGTGCCGCTGACGGTGTCGCTTTCGGGCGGCAATCCGGCGATCCAGCCGCTCGGCGGACTGATCCGGCGCGGCAAGCGGGACGGCTACCGGTTTGCGATCGAGACGCAGGGGTCGGTGGCGCGCGACTGGTTTGCCGATCTCGATTTTCTCGTGCTTTCGCCAAAGCCGCCTTCGAGCGGCATGGAGACCGATTGGGACCTGCTTGCGGACTGTCTTGCCGCCGCCCGCGCAAAAGCCGCCGGCGGTGCTGCGGACACCTCGCCCTCTGGCCCGCGGATCGGCCTGAAATTCGTCGTGTTCGACGATGCCGATTATGATTTCGCCCGGTCCGCGTCTGCCCGGTTTGCCGATCTGCCGGTCTATCTGCAACCCGGCAACCATACGCCCCCGCCGCCCGATGACGACGATGCCTGCATCGATCTCGACGGCATCATGGAGCGGATGCTGTGGCTGGTCGACAAGGTGACGGACGACCGCTGGTTTTCAGCCACAGTGCTGCCGCAGCTGCATGTGCTTTTATGGGGCAACAGGCGCGGGGTCTGATCTATTCCGCGTAGATCATCTTTTTCGTCATGCCGCCATCGACGGTCAGCACCTGACCGGTGACGAAGCCGGCGGTCGCCAGATAAAGGACGGCGTCGGCGATATCCTGCGGGCGGCCGACGCGGCCGGCCGGGTGCTGGGCCTCGTCTTGCGGCGACAGATCGGTGGCATCGGTGATCCAGCCCGGCGCGATCGCGTTGACCCGGATCTTTGGGCCGAGGCTGACGGCAAGCGCATGGGTCAGGGCGACGATGCCGCCTTTCGATGCCGCATAGGCTTCCGAATTCTTCTCCGACATGAAGGCGCGGGTGGAGGCCATGTTGATGATGGCACTGCCGGCCGGCATCAGCGGGGCCGCGGCACGCGTCATCAGGAAGGCGCCGGTGAGGTGGCTGTCGGTGATGCGCCGCCAGTCGGCCAGCGTCAGGTCGAGAAGCGGCGTGCCGAGCGCGCCTGAAGTGGCGCCGGCATTGTTGACGAGAAGGTCGATCCCCTCCCAGCCGATCTCGGCGATCGCGATTTCCACCGAGGCTTCTTCCGACACGTCGCACTCAATGGCGCGCACGCCTTCGACCGGATGCGTCTTGACCGCCGTGTCGCCGGCCACGTCGAAAGAGGCAACCTCATAGCCGGCGGCAACCAGGGCCGCGCAGATGCCGGTTCCGATCAGGCCGGCACCGCCGGTGACGATTGCTCTCTTCATCATCTGTCCTTCTCTTTCCAATGCATGGCGCGCAACAGTGGGCGGCGGTTTTGGGATCACGACATGCGCCACAACAGGCGCTTGAAGCGCGTGGGCACATCCGAGGGATCGCGCCGCGCCCAGCTCACACCCAGCCCTGAAGCTCGCGGCGGATGACGGTTTCGAGCACGTTCATGCCATCCTCGCTGTCATTGAGGCACGGGATATGGACGAATTTCTCGCCGCCGTGATGCATGAAGATTTCTCCGGCCTCACCGGCGATCTCCTCCAGTGTTTCCAGGCAATCGGAGACGAAGCCGGGGTTCATGATGGCGACGCGCGTGATGCCTTCCGCGGCCAAAGCCTCCATCGTCTTGTCGGTATAGGGCTGGAGCCATTCTTCCGGGCCAAACCGCGACTGGAAGGTGATGCGGAACTGCTTGTCGGTATAACCAAGTTCCTCGCGCAGAAGGCGGGCGGTCTTCTGGCAGTGACAGTAGTAGGGATCGCCCGCCTTGAAATAGGATTGCGGGATGCCGTGGAACGAGGTGATGAGAAGCTGCGGCTCCCAGTCGAGCTTGGAGAGCGTCTGCCGCACGGAGTTGGCGAGCGCCGTGATATAGGCCGGATCATCGTGATAGGGCGGCACGGTGCGCACGGCCGGTTGCCAGCGCAGCTTCATCAGGTGTTCGAAGGCCTTGTCGTTGACGGTCGCGGTCGTCGATGCGGCGTATTGCGGATAGAGCGGGAAAAGCACGATCTTTTCGCAGCCCTTCTCCTTCAGGGCGTCGATACGCTCGGCGATCGACGGCTTGCCGTAGCGCATGCCCCAGTCGACCACGACATTCGGCATGTCCTTCAGCCGCTCGGCCATCAGCTCGCCCTGGCTGCGGGTATAGGTGCGCAGATAGCTCTCGTTCAGATCCTTGTTCCAGATCGCCTCATAGGCCTTGCCGACCTTCTGCGGCCGCTTGTTCAACACGATGCCGTAGAGGATCGGATACCAGTAGAGCCTCGACCATTCGATGACGCGTTTGTCGGAGAGGAACTCCGCGAGATATCGTCGCATCGACCGGTAATCGGTGCCGTCAGGCGTGCCGAGGTTGACGAGCAGCACTCCGACCTTGCCGAAGGAAACCTTCGGGTGTGTGGCGGGCATGGGGAAGGTGGCGGCGTTCATTGCAAAATGTCCGGCTTTTTCAATGGGGTTCAGCCGAGACTACGCGGCTGCGACAGGTTCGGTTCTGTCGATCTGGCTGTATGTAGAAATAAATGACGGCCCGGGAAAGCCCCGAGCCGTGTCTTTGTCGGCAGCACCTGAAAGCCTGCCCGGCATTGTCCTCAAGCCCGTGCCCGACATCGGCGACCGTTCGATTTCGATCGAGGCGATCAGATCCCCGCCACGGGGGCGAGGATGATGTGAGGACGCGATATCGAGATCCGTCGCTGCCCGGTCCGGCCGTCATCCGCTTCCTATTTCGCCGGCAGTTCGAGAAGATCGCCGATCTCGATGTGGTTGGGGCGGCGCAGCGTATTGGCCTTGGCGATCTTCGTCCATTCCTCGCCGTTGCCGTAATGGGCTTCGGCGATCTTCCAGAGCGAGTCTCCCTTGACGACCGTGTATCTGGTCGGGCCGGAGGGGGCTGCTGCGGACATGGAGTTCTGGGCGGGCGCGGCCGGTGCCGCAGGTGCCGCCGGAGTAGCGGGTGCGGTGGCTGCAGGGGCAGGCGTGGCGGGCGCAGGGGTTGCCGCCGGGGCCGTTGCCGGGGGCTGGGCGGTGGCGGCAGGAGCCGGGGTGGCCGGGGTGGCGGCAGGCGCCGTTGCTGCCGGAGCTGCCGCGGGGGCCGCAGCCGGAGCGGGGAGCGCGGCGGGCTTGTAATCGGCGGGCGTCAGGTCGGTGATGTGGCCATCGGTATAGGGCTTGTAGGGCTTGTGGGCGCCGACATACTCGGCCGTCACGTCCGCCAGATCCGGGCCGTAGTCATAGGCGTTCTTGCCGTCGGTCTTGAACACGGCATAGCCGTCGCCGCCGGCGCGCATGAAGTTGTTGGTGACGACGCCATAGGTCTTGGCCGGATCGATCGGCACGAACTTGTCGCCGTCCTTGACCTCGACATCGCTGACCTTGGCACCTGATGGTTTCGACTTGTCGAAGGAGAATTTGAGACCTGCGACCTGCGGGAAGCGGCCGGCATTGTCGTCGATCTGGCTGACGCCGTTTTCGAGCGCCTTGATCACGCCGGCGCCGGTCAGCTGGAAGGTGGCGAGCGTGTTCTGGAAGGGAAGCACGCTGATGACGTCGCCCTGGGTCACGTCGCCGCCGGCGATCGAGGCACGCAGGCCGCCGCCGTTCTGGAAGGCGATGGTGATGCCCTGGTTCCTGGCGCGGTCGAGCATGGCGTCGGCGACAAGGTTGCCCATCGAGCATTCCTTGGCGCGGCAGACGAGGCGGTCGCCCTCGATCTTGCCTTCCGACTGGCCGATGACCTTCTTGCGCAGCTCGTCGATCGGCTTGGCCAGTTCGGCGACCTTGGCGGCCATGTCGGCATCCGGCTTGAACGCCTTGTCGATCAGGATCGGGTCGCCCTTGGCCGACTTGACCACGCCGTTGTCATCGAAATCGACGACGACATCGCCGAGATACTTGCTGTAGGAGGCGGCCGTGACGACCGGCACCTTGTAGCCGCCCGGATTGTCCACCCAGGTCGGGTAGGGGCCCTCTGCCTTCTTGTCGGTGTTGGACAGAAGCGTATGCGAATGGGCGCCGACGACCACGTCGATATCGGGGATCTTGGCAATGATATCGAGATCGCGGCGATAGCCGACATGGGTGAGCGCGATGATCTTGTTGATGCCCTGCGCCTTCAGCTTGGCGGTCTCGGCCTCGATTGCGGCGACGTCATCGGTGATTTCGACATTGGGGCCGGGATTGGCGATGACATTGGTGTCGGTGGTGACGACGCCGATGATGCCGATCTTCTGGCCGCCGATCTCGACGACCGTCGAGGGTTTGACGCGGTCGCCGAGCTTGGAGGCCGGCGTGACCTTGACGTTGCCGCCGAGAACCGGGAATTTCACGCCATCGAGGAAGGGGGCAAGGGCGCTTTCGCCGTCGTCGAATTCATGGTTGCCGACGGTCATGGCGTCGAAGCCGATGGCGTTCATTACGTCGAGCTCGGCCTTGCCCTTGAGGGTCGAGTAGAAGAGCGAGCCCTGGAAATTGTCGCCGCCGTTGAGGGAGAGAACGTTCTGGCCGGCAAGTGCCGCGCGGCGCTCCTTGAAGGCGGTCATCAGCCGTGCTGCGCCGCCGAAGCATTCGCCCGCGGTCTCTTCCTTGTCGGAGCAGGTGCTGTCGTATTTGTTGATCGATTCAATGCGGGAGTGGAAGTCGTTGATGTGGCAGGATATTGAGCTGGTAGTCGGCGAAGGCGGCACTGCTCGACAGGGCCACGACCGACGCGGTAAAAATCCCCAATCCCAATCTTTTCATCATCTTGTCTCTCTCCTTTTTGATGATCCCCGGCATGTGCGCCGTCTCTTGACGATCGTTTTAGCGTCCCACCGTGACAATCGTTCTACGCGCATGCCCCGTTCATGTTTTCATCGAAGGAAATCGGTTTCAAGGGAAATATGACAATGGTGCGCGGCAGAATTATTCGCCTTCAACGCGAAAACCCCGCCGGTGGCGGGGTTTTCGGACGACGTCAAATTGTGCCGGGCCTGCTGTCGGCCCTGCGGTCCAACCCTGCCATCAGGCCCAGGTGTCGGCTCGGGCCTGTCGGCAGCGCCTTCTCAGCTGCGGCGGGCGAGCGAGAACTGTGCGCCGGTATCCTGGGTGCAATTCAGCTGGCTTGATGTCACCAGCGCGCAGTTGACGCGCGACTGGGTCTTGCGCACGAGCGAGGTCAGGTTGATCTCGACCATGGTGGGCGACATGCTGGTATAGGTGCCGGTGGCCAGAACCGCATTGCTGTCGGAGGCGCGGGTGGTGAAGGTGCCGCCCTGGAAAGACGAGACGATGCCGTTCGGATCGACCCATGTGCCATCGACGCCCTGCGGCTGGAGGGAGACCTGCTGTACGGGGCGCGGCGGGGGAGAGGATACGCAGGCACTCAAGCTGGCTGCTGCAATGAGCGCAAAGCTTACTTTCAATTTCATAGGTCAGTCTCCCGCGATTCGATCCGGCTTGCCGGCGGCCAAACCATGCCGCCCTGCCTCATGTAACGCAAGCCTTCGATATTGGGAGGCTCGCAATCCGATGTTTCTACATCGAAAACGCAAGGCTGCGGGCAAGTGTTTCAAAAATGCACAGAAAACTTGGTGAGCGCCGGGTGAGATGCCGATGATGGCCTGCTTCCAGGCCCCAGACAGGCAATGGCGTCATCTTCGCCCCTGTGACGAGGATCTCACACCCTTCACGATGGGCGTGGACCGATCCTCGGAACAAGCCGGAGGATGACGTTGCAGCGTTTTGCCAGCGGCCAAAACGCGATCGGGGCGGTGATGGCCGCCCCGATCGTCTTCAGATAGGTGTCGTCCGATCAGCGGACGAGGATGTTCTTGAACTGCCAGGCATCCTTGGTATCGATGTCTTCCGGGAAGAGGCCCGGACGGCCATCGAGCGGGGTCCAGTCGGTGTAGTGACCTTCGACCGGGCCGAGATAAGGCATCTGCACTTCGAGGCAGCGCTTGTAGTCGATCTCGTCGGCCTCGACGATGCCGGCCTTCGGGTTTTCCAGCGCATAGACCATGCCAGCGAGAACGGCCGATGTCACCTGCAGGCCCGTGGCGTTCTGGTAGGGGGCGATCTCGCGGGTTTCTTCCAGCGACAGGCGCGAACCATACCAGTAGGCATTCTTGTCGTGGCCGTAGAGGAGAACGCCGAGTTCGTCGACGCCGTCTTCCAGCTCGTGTTCGTCGAGAACATGAAGGACAGGCTGCGGCGTGCCGCCATTGCCGAACATTTCGTGCAGCGACAGAACCGCGTCATTGGCCGGATGATAGGCGTAATGGCAGGTCGGGCGATAGGCGACTTCGCCATCCTTCTCGACGGTGAAATAGTCGGCGATCGAGATCGACTCGTTATGGGTGACGAGGAAGCCGTACTGAGGACCCGGCGTCGGGCACCAGGTGCGCACGCGGGTGTTGGCGCCGGGCTGTTCCAGATAGATCGCCGCCTTGCAGCCCTTCTTGTGCTTCTTGGCGTTCTTCGGCATCCAGTTTTCGTGCGTGCCCCAGCCGAGTTCGGCCGGCTGCAGGCCTTCCGAGATGAAGCCTTCGACGGACCAGGTGTTCCAGAAGACGTTGAGCGGCTTCGGGTGCTTGGCACGCTGGGTGTCGCGCTCGGCAATGTGGATGCCCTTGACGCCGACCTTCTTCATCAGCTTGGCCCAGCCTTCGCGGTCATGCTGATCCGGCTCGTCGAACTTCAGTTCGAGATCGTTTGCAAGATTGACCAGCGCCTGCTTGACGAACCAGGAGACCATGCCCGGATTGGCGCCGCAGGTGGAGACGGCCGTGGTGCCGCCGGGGCTCTTCTTCTTCTCATGGCGCACGGTTTCGCGCAGCGCATAGTTGGTGCGGTCGGAATTCTTCAGGTTCTTGTCGAAATAGAAGCCGAGCCAGGGCTCGACGACCGTATCGATATAGAGAACGTCGAGCTTGCGGCAGAGCTTCATCAGGTCGAGCGAGCCGGTATCGACCGACAGGTTGACGCAGAAGCCCTGGCCTTCGCCTTCGCTCAAAAGCGGCTTCAGGAGCTGCTTGTAATTGTCCTTGGTGACATGTTCCTTGATGTGGCGGATGCCGTGCTTGGCAAGGATTTCCATATCGGCCGGCTCTTCGCGCGGGTCGATCACCACCATCCGGCTCTTGTCGAACTTGAAATGACGTTCGATGAGCGGCAGCGTGCCGCGGCCGATCGAGCCGAAACCGATCATCACGATCGGGCCGGTGATCTCGCCATATACCGGATAGGTCTTCTCTGACATGTCTTACTCCCTATGGATCGACTGCTGTTTTCAACCGCCTGCTTAGCGACCAGGCGCCGGCCTTACCCGGCCAGTTTGTCCCGGCCATGCCCGAGATCTGGCGGTTCAGTGTAACGCGCGTGTGATTGGGCGCGCTAGATCATAAAATTTCGTCACAATAAAGGGGTGTTTGCGGCCGGGCGGCACCGTAAGGCTTCAATGTAGCAAATACTTATCGGCACCCGCCTGTAAAGCCCCGGAGTGCTTCTCATCGCAACGGCCTGGAGGCGTTTTTACCGCCATTCTCGTCCTGTCGTGCCGGACCTTGGTCCTACATGCGGCAAATTATGTCCTATGCCCCTTGGAAGATCCGGCCACGACTCTAACCTTACTCCACGAAGGGTAAGTGGAGATGTCAGGATGACGGATCTGGTGGCAGGCAACGGCCTGTCGGTACGGCAGGCTGTGTTGCGGGTTTCGCGCCGGCAATCGCAGGGCGTCAGTGCGGCGGTCTCGACTGCGCGGCACGGTCACGCAAATTGGGCGATCTGGCTGCTGTTCTGGGCAGTGGTCGCGATGGGCTGCACGATGGCCGTCGCGGTCGCTTCCATGGATGTGTGAGCATCCCTTTCAACGATCCTTCCAGCGCTGCAGGTGATCCACCAGCGCGCGCAGTTTCGGCGCCATGTTGCGGCGGCCCGGATAATAGAGATAGAAGCCTGAAAACCGCGGGCAGAATTTTTCCAGAACGGCCACAAGTTCGCCGCGCCTTATGGCGCTGCGAAAACTTTCCTCCATGCCGAAGGTGATCCCGGCGCCCGATATGGCCAGCCGCACCATCAGTGCCATATCGGTCGTCGTCACCGTATCGGCCACCGCGAGGGCAAATTCCCGTGCGCCCGCCTCCGTCATTTCGGCAAATTCCCAGCGATAGGGGGCGATATCCGGCGCGACTCGCCACCCTATGCATCGATGGCCTGCCAGATCGCGCGGATGAAGCGGCATGCCGGCGCGCGCCAGATAGGCGGGGGAGGCGACGGCCAGCTGGCGCTGGTCGCCGGAGACCGGCACGGCGATCATGTCGCGGTCGATCACCTCGCCGAGCCGGACGCCGGCATCATAGCCCTCGGCGACGATATCGAACTCGTCGTCGGTGACGGTGACATGCAGCGTCACGTCCGGGTTGTCGTCGAGAAACGCCGACAGCATAGGGCCGGAGAGAAAGCTTTCGGCAATCGAGGAGACGGCGAGCCTGAGTTGTCCGCGCGGCCGTTCCTGAAGGTTGCGGGCACCTTCGATCGCAGCCCGCATGGCAGAGAGCGCCGGGGAAAGATCCCGGTAGAGGCTTTCGCCGGCCTCGGTCAGCGCCACGCTGCGGGTGGTGCGGTGGACAAGCGCAATGCCGAACGTCTCTTCGAGCCGGCGGATCGTCTGGCTGACGGCAGAGCGGGTGACGCCGATCCGGTCGGCTGCGGCGCGGAAGCTTCTTTCCTGCGCAACCAGCGCGAAAATCGCAAGCGCGTTGAAATCCGGGGCGTTGAAATCCGATAGCATTGGTTAGCTATGCTTTCCAGTTTGTCGATAAATGGATGGCTTATCGCGACAATGGCCGAGGTCTACCTTCGCTGCAACCGCAATGATGCGGAGAATGTGAAGGAGAGACCATCATGGACAAGATCGTGCTCATCACCGGGGCCTCCAGCGGCATCGGTGCCGGCATTGCCCGCGAACTCGCCAAAGCCGGGGCGACTGTCGTGCTCGGTGCCCGGCGCAGCGACCTCCTGGACGCGCTGGCAAAGGAGATCCGCTCGGGTGCCGCCGAAACCGGCGCGCGCGTCATGACCCGCCGGCTCGACGTGACCGACCGTGCCGATGTCGCAGCGTTTGCCGAGGCGGCGCGTCGCGAGTTCGGCCGCGTCGACGTGATCGTCAACAATGCCGGCGTGATGCCGCTGTCGCCGATGGCGGCGATGAAGGTGGACGAATGGGACCTGATGGTCGACGTCAACATCAAGGGCGTGCTGCACGGCATTGCCGCCGTGCTGCCGGAAATGACGGCGCGAGGGTCCGGCCATGTGATCAACATCGCCTCGATCGGGGCGCTCAACGTCTCGCCGACGGCTGCCGTCTACTGTGCGACGAAATATGCGGTGAGGGCGATCTCCGACGGGTTGCGCCAGGAACGCGACGATATCCGCGTCACCTGCATCCACCCCGGCGTGGTGGAAAGCGAGCTTGCCGGCACGATCACCGATCCCGATACGGCCGAGGCGATGAAGATCTGGCGTGCGATCGCGCTCAAGCCGGATGCGATCGGCCGGGCGGTGCGGTTTGCGATCGAGCAGCCGGATGATGTCGACGTCAACGAGATCGTCGTGCGCGCGACCAAGGCGGCGCATTGAGCCGGCATAGCAAAGCGGCCATCGAGGCTTCGGGTCTGACCCGACGGCTGCTTCTTCTCATCACCGCCGTGTCGTCATTCGGCGTGGCACCTTTTCTTCCGGCACATTCGGAGACGAGCATGAATGATCACGAGAGCCAGACCTATGTCGGCATGTGGGTGACCGGCGACGGCCATATCCGCCACGAACTCCTGCCCAACGGCCGATACGACGAGGCGCGCGGCAAGCGGCAGAGCGCCTATCAGGGTCGCTATGTCATCACCGGCAACCATATCGACTACCGGGACGATACCGGCTTTACCGCCGATGGCGACTTCATCGACGGCGTGCTGCACCATGCGGGGATGGTGCTTTACCGGGAGTGAACCCGGTTTCGCGGCCCTGCGTTCAAAGAGGCCTGTTTGGACGCAGGGTGCAATAGCGGACCGTCCCAATTCGCGGTGATATCGGCAAGCGCGATGCTCAACCGGCAAGGCAAGTGGCTGAACGTTCGCAACTACCCCTCCGCCAGCTCCGCCCGGATCAGACCCCGCAGCGAATTGCCGACATAGAGCCTGCCCGTCGTCAGGTCGTCGCGTTTCAGAAGGGTCGATTTCGCCCGTCCCTCGCGGATCAGGTCGGCGCGCAGGATGCCGGCAAGCAGGCCGCAGGAGATCGGCGGGGTTGAAAGCCTGCCGTCCTTGTCCTCGACGAAGAGGTTGGTGATCGTGCCTTCGCAGACCTCGCCGCGTTCGTTCAACAGAATGACCTCGTCTGCCTCTGCCGTCGAAAATTCGGCGCGGGCCTTGTCATAGACTTCGCGGCGGGTGGTCTTGTGGCGGTAGATCGGATCGTCGGAGGGCATGGTCGTCGCGGCGATCCTGACGCGCCAGACGGTGTCCTCTCCAAGCGGCGCAAACGGCGTCGTGGTGATGTCGAGATGGCCGCGGAAGGTGAGTTCCAGGCGCACGCGCAAGGGGCCGTCCGGCTGCGCGTCTTCGGTGACGGCAGCCTTGATCCGCTTCATCAGGTCGGCGGGTGCAGGACGGAAGCCGAGGCAATCTGCCGAGCGGGTCAGCCGGCGGATATGCTGGTCGAGGCGCAGGAAGCCGTTGTCCGGCTCCCACCTGAAGGTTTCGATCAGTGCCAGATCGGCTGGTTTTGCGCCGCGAACCGCGCCTTTAGAAGACATTCCTGATACTCCGCTTCTGCCGTGGAATCGAAGACGATCCCGCCGCCGACATTGAAAACTGCCCGGCCTTGTCTGAAAAGGGTGATCGTGCGGATAGCCACGGAAAACCGCATCGGCCCGTTCGGATCGCACCAGCCGATCGCGCCGCAATAGACGTCGCGCGGCCCGGTCTCCAGATCGGCCAGTATCCGCATCGCCCACATTTTCGGCGCACCGGTGATGGAGCCGCAGGGAAAGAGCGCCTGCAGGATGTCGGGCAGCCCGATTTCGGGGCGCAGTCTTGCGCGCACATGGCTTACCATCTGGTGGAGCGTCGGGTAGGTCTCGATGTCGAAGAGCTTTGGCACCGAGAGCGTGCCGACCTCGCTGATCGCAGAAATATCGTTGCGCAGGAGATCGACGATCATCCGGTTTTCGGCCTGGGTCTTCTCGTCGGCGAGCATTTTGGCGAGGATCGCCGCGTCTTCCGCGGCATCCTTGCCGCGCGGGGCCGTGCCCTTCATCGGATGGGTCTCGATCATCCGTTCGGCATCGACGGAAAAGAACAGTTCCGGCGAGCGCGACAGGATGGTCGGGCCGCCGAGATCGGGTGTCAGATCGATCAGCGCGCCATAGGAGACCGGCTGATGCTCGACGAGGGCGTTGAACAGTGCCAGCGGCTCGCCGGTGAAGCGGGCCTCGATCGGCATCGTCAGGTTTGCCTGGTAGCAGTCTCCGTTGCGGATATGGCGATGCAGGCGCTCGAATTTCTGGCCGTAGGTGTCGAAATCCCAGGCGGCGCGGAAATCGGTGAGGGTCGGTTCGGTCCCGTCCGTTTTGGCGGCGGGAAGCCTGTCGGGCGAGGGGGCATCGAAGAGGCCGATGGCGATCAGCGGTGTGTCGCGGTCATCCGCGATGAGGGGCCGCAGCTTCTCCTCGAAGATATGGCCAGCCTCATAGGAGATGTAGCCGGCAAGCCAGCAACCCGCCTTGCGCGCCTCCTCCAGCCTTTCGAGCGCGGGCAGGATGTCTTTGGCCTTGCGGGCAATGACGATCTCCTTCGGGCGCTCGAAGAAAAGCGTCCGGCCGGCGCGGTCATCGCGGAACAGCGCGAAAGGGGAATGGGTCACGGGTCTGGTCCGCCGGGCGCATTGGACGCGTTGAGCGTTGCGTCATGTCATCTCGTGTCGTGTTTTTTGGGTGGCGGCCGCCCATCGAGCTGCCGCCACCCTCCTATTCTATCACGCCTGTGCCTTGTCGAGCGCTTCCAGCTCATCGATCAGGCCCTCGATCATCGACAGGCCCTTCGACCAGAAGGACGGATCGGTGGCGTCCAGGCCGAACGGTTTCAGAAGTTCGGAATGGTGTTTGGTGCCGCCGGCCTTCAGGAGGTCGAAATACTTGTCCTGAAAACCGGGTGCTGCGTTCTGGTAGACGGCATAGAGCGAGTTCACCAGGCAATCGCCAAACGCGTAGGCGTAGACATAGAAGGGCGAGTGGATGAAGTGGGGGATATAGGTCCACCACGTCTCGTAGCCCTCGGAGATCTTGATCGCCGGGCCGAGGCTCTCGTTCTGCACCGAAAGCCACAGTTCACCGATCTGGTCCGCGGTCAGTTCGCCGTCCTTGCGGGCCGTGTGGACCTTGCGCTCGAACTGGTAGAAGGCGATCTGGCGCACGACCGTGTTGATCATGTCCTCCACCTTCTGGGCGAGCATGGCCTTGCGCTCTCTTTTGTCGGTGGTCTTTTCCAGAAGCGCGCGGAAGGTCAGCATTTCGCCGAAGACGGAGGCGGTTTCCGCCAGCGTCAGCGGCGTCTGGCACATCAGGGCACCCTGGCCGCCGGCCAGAACCTGATGCACGCCATGGCCCAGTTCATGCGCCAGCGTCATCACATCGCGCGGCTTGCCCATATAGTTGACGAGAACGTAAGGGTGGGCCGAGGGCACGGTCGGATGGGCGAAGGCACCCGGCGCCTTGCCGGGGCGGGCCGGCGCATCGATCCAGTCCTCGTCGAAGAAACGGCCGGCGATTTTTGCCATTTCGGGCGCAAAGGCGCCGTAGGCGGACAGCACCGTTTCCTTGGCGTCCGCCCAGGGGATCAGCGCCTTCGGCGTCTCGGGCAGGGGGGCATTGCGGTCCCAGTAGTTCAGCTGGTCCATTCCGAGCCATTTCGCCTTCATCGCGTAATAGCGATGCGACAGGCGCGGATAGGCTTCCGTTACCGCCGCCGCCAGCGCATCGACCACCTCGCGCTCGACGCGGTTGGCCAGATGCCGGCTGTCGGCGATATCCTCGAAGCCGCGCCAGCGGTCGGAAATATCCTTGTCCTTGGCGAGCGTATTGGTGACGAGCGTGAAGATGCGCAGATTGGCCTTGAACGTCTTGGACAGGCTTGCCGCCGCCTTGGCGCGGGTTTCAGGCTCGGCGTCCTGCAGCATGTTGAGCGTCACTTCCATCGGCAGCAGCTCGCCGTCGATCTCGAAGCGCAGCTCGGCCATGGTCTCGTCGAACAGGCGGTTGAAGGCGGCCGCACTGGTCATCGACTTTTCGAGGAAGAGCTGTTCCAGCTTGTCGTCCAGCTGGAAAGGCTTGTCCTTGCGAAGATCGACGATCCACGGGCGGTAGTGGCTGGCCTTCGGATCGCGGTCCATGCAGGCGTCCATGACGGTATCGTCGATACGGTTCATTTCCAGCGCGAAGAACAGGAGATGGGCGGAGAGATCGGTGAGCTTTGCCTGTACGTCGCCGTAGAACTTGCCATTGGCCGGATCGAGCGTGTCGGAGAAATAGGTGAGGCCGGCAAACGAGCCGATCTTGCCGAGAAGATCGTCGAGCGCGTCATACTCGTCGAGCGCCTCGCCGATGCCGCCGGCACCGGTCTTCGTGGCGGCGTCCGCAAGTCTGCCCTTCCACTTCGTCTCGAAGGCGACAGACTGGTCGCGGGCGCGCTCGAGATCGGCCTTGAGGGATGCGTCGTCGCGGCCGGCATAGAGGTCTGAGAGCTTCCATGTGGGCAGAAGGCCGAGCGCCGGATCCGTCGCCGCACCCTTCGACCCACCCGCGGATACACCCTGGAATACCGCAGAGGCCAGAATGGTCGGGAATGCGTTCGGATATTTTGTCATGTCCTGATCCTCGTGAAATCAATGCCTTGGGCCGATCTGTCCTGTTTCGAACGGCAGCTGTTAAAATGCAAGCTTTTCTCAAAAGGGGATGTTCAAGCCTTTCTGGGACAACCACTCATAGAAACTGCCCGAATGGGTGCACGATGCCTCATAGGTGCACGATGATTGTTGCTGGGAGCCGAGCATGATTGCCCACGTCCTTGTTGTCGATGACGATCCGATCCAACGCCGCCTTCTGAAGAATGCGGTGGAACGCCACGGCCATGTGGCGCATGTGGCCGAAAACGGTCTCGCCGCGCTCGAGTTCCTCAAGCATACCAGCGGGCCGATCAATGTCATCGTGCTCGACCTGATGATGCCGGAAATGGACGGTCTGACCTTTCTCACCACGATCCGCGGCATGGGCATCGAAACCCCCGTCATCGTCCAGACCGGGCAGGGCGGCATCGAGACCGTGGTGGAAGCGATGCGCGCCGGTGCTTTCGATTTCGTCGTCAAGCCGGTCTCGCCGGAGCGGATCGGCGCCTCGGTCGCCAACGCGCTGAAGCTCGACCAGAAGGAAACCAAGGCGAAGGCCGTGCGCCGCAAGGCGGGCGTCGTCGGCTTCAACGACATCGTGTCCGCCAGCCCCGACATGGTGCGCGTGATCGAGCTTGCAGAGCGGGCGGCGCATTCCAATATCCCCGTCGTCCTCGAAGGCGAGAGCGGCGTGGGCAAGGAAATGATCGCCCGTGCCGTCCAGTCGGCCGGTGATCGCGCCGGCAAGCCGTTCATCACCGTCAACTGTGGTGCCATCCCGCACAATCTGGTCGAGAGCATTCTCTTCGGCCATGAGAAGGGCGCCTTTACCGGCGCGTCCGAAAAGCATACCGGCAAGTTCGTCGAGGCCGATGGCGGCACGCTGTTCCTCGACGAGATCGGCGATCTGCCGCTCGAAGTGCAGGTGAAGCTGTTGCGCGCCGTGCAGCAGGGCGAGGTGGAAACCGTCGGCGCCTCGAAGGTTCAGAAGGTCAATGTGCGGCTGATCTCGGCCACCAACAAGGACCTGATCGAAGAGGTGCGTGCCGGCCGCTTCCGCGAGGATCTCTACTACCGCCTCAACGTCTTCCCGATCACCATTCCGGCGCTGCGCCGCCGCAAGGAAGACATTCCGCATCTGGCGCGCGTCTTTGCCGAGCGGTTCTCTTCCGAACAGAAGCTGGCAAGCCCCGTCAGCGTCGGCCCCGGCGCGATGGCGATCCTGACCGCCTATGACTGGCCGGGCAATATCCGCCAGCTGGAAAACGCGATTTTCCGCGCCGTCGTGCTGGCGGAAGGCGACGAGCTTTCGGATGCGGATTTCCCCCAGATCGCCGCCCAGCTGCCGGATTTCCGCAGCGCCGAACTCGCCGCCGCCTCGCTCTCCTCCGCTCCGGTCGCGACCGTCCGGCACATGCCGATGCGCGGCAGCGCCGAGGAGCAGGCGCGCACCGCCCAGATGCATGCCGAACACCAGGCCGGCCGCCCAGACCCGCGGATGCTTCTCGCCGCCGCCTACCCGACGGCCGACAATGTCATCGTCAGCACCGATGCCGCGGGCGAAGTGCGCAAGCTTGCCGATGTGGAAGAGGAACTGATCCGGTTCGCGCTGAAATTCTATCGCGGGCAGATGAGCCAGGTGGCGCGCAAGCTCGGCATCGGCCGCTCGACGCTCTATCGCAAGCTCAAGGATTACGGCATCGATCCGGACGACCCCTTGAAGGAAGCCGCCTGAGCCTGAGCGCATGAAACAGGCAAAAGACCTGTGACTAGCGTCAATGTTCGCGCAAGCGCGGCATGCTATCCTTTGTCAATCTCCCGTTCATCATCTATTGACTATAAGGGAGAAGGTTGTTCACCTGTGGCACAATTGCCATGGTGTCACCGCATTTGACAGTCACATGAGGCACTGAGGGATGTTGCCTACTCGACGGGGATCGCTTTGCCGGAATTGAATGCAGCATACGGGCCGGCCCGCACGCGCGGGACCGGTATTGCAGCCCGGCTTGCCGCTGCCTGCGGCCGTCGGCTTGCGGCTGCGCTTCTGATCCTTGCCGCTGCCCTGCCGATCCTCTCCGTTGCCGCCCGCGATGCGTCTGCCGAAGACAAGACGCTGAAACTGTATTTTGCCCATACCGGCGAAAAAGCGGAAATCACGTTCAAGCGAAACGGCCGTTTCGATCCGCGCGGGCTTGCCCAGCTGAATCAGTTCCTGCGCGACTGGCGCAAGAACGAAGCGACGAAGATGGATCCGCGCCTCTTCGATCTCGTCTGGGAAGTGTATCGCCGCAGCGGGGCCACCGGCCCCATCTATGTCGTTTCCGGCTATCGCTCGCCCGGCACCAACAATTTCCTGCGCACCCGTTCCGCCTATACCGGCGTTGCCGAAAAGAGCCAGCACATGCTCGGCAAGGCGATGGATTTCTTCATTCCCGGCGTCAAGCTTGCGACGCTGCGCGGCATCGCCATGCAGATGCAGATCGGCGGCGTCGGTTTCTATCCCACATCTGGTTCGCCTTTCGTGCATCTCGATGTCGGCCGCGTGCGCGCATGGCCGCGGATGAACCGCGACGAACTGGTGAAGCTTTTCCCCAAGGGCAATACGCTGCACGTGCCGGCCGACGGCAAGCCACTGCCCGGCTATGACATCGCCATGGCCGATTACAAGCGCCGCGTCAGCGATACGTCGATCGAGGTCGCAGGCACGGCCGGCGGCTCGTTCCGCGGCGACGCTCCGGCGCGCAAGCGGCCCAATCTTCTCGCCATGCTTTTCGGCGGCGGCGCCGACGAGGCGGAGGATAACGAAGAGGAAGCAACACCGGTGCGGTCTGCGCCTGCGGTTGCGACCGCGCGTTCGGCGCCTGCACAGGCCCAGCCATCCGCACCGTCACCGGCCAGCTCTCCGGCGCCAGCCGCACCGCCGGCCTCCGTCATGGTCGCGTCTGTCGAGCCGACGAAGCCCGATACCATCAATGCGCCGGTGCCGCTGTCGCGGCCGGCCTTCCGCTCCGACGGCAATCCGACCGGTTTTGCCAATGCGCTCTATTCGTCGAACTCCGGCCGCAACGCGGCGCAGGATGCGCTTGCGATGCAGGCGGCGGCGCAGGCCGATGTCGAAACCGGCGGAAACGGCCAGTTCGCCGATCTTGCTGCCTATGCGGTTCCCGTCCCGACGCTTCTGCCGCCGCGCGGCATGAAGGGCGATGCACAGCAACAGGTTCTGACCGCCTCTGCCGATCCCGGCGCACTGCCGGCCGATTTCGGCACCGTGCCGCTGCCGCTGCAACGGCCGGAAACGGCACTTTCGCCGCAGGCTGCAACCGTTGCCGCCGCCCATGTTCCCGCACCGACGGCCAATCCGCGTGATGGCGAGCACGGGCCGCGTGATGGCGAGCACTGGAAGGACGCGGACGGCCAGGCTCTGACGCCGGCTCTCGTTGCCGCGCTTTCCGACAGTGTCGAGGCGCCGCGCGGTTCGCAGGCGAAAGCCTTTGCGCCGGTTCCCGCCCCGGCACCGGTCGCATCCGTCAATCAGGCCGCTGCCCCGATGCAGGCGCTGGCTGCGCCGCGTCCGGTTCCGGCACAGCGTCCGATGGAACTTGCCGCCCTGCCGCCGAAGGCCGCACAGGCCGGCGTTCAGGGTGCAGCCCGTGGAAACGGCCAGTTCGGCGATGCGTTCGACCGTCCGAAACTTGCCTCGACGACGGCTGCAAGCCCTGCCAAGGGTGGCCGTGGTGGCCGCGTTTCCTCCGAGGGCGCGCATGCCGGCGTCTCGGCGGGTGCCTCCGCTGGCGCCCTGACCGGCGACATGCTGGCCAAATGGGCGCTCAACACCAACCGCGCCGGTGCTTCCGCCTCGATCAAGGCGCCGCGTGTCGTCAGCCGTTCGCTCGACGGCGAATATTCCGCAGCCTATGCCGGCAACGGCTTCAAGCCGGTCGCCGCTGCCGTGGCGATCGATCCGAACCGGTTCAGCGGGCCGGGCCAGTGAAACCGGCCTGATATGCACCGCGAGCGGTGACGAATGGCCGGACCGGCCGTCGGGGCACGTTCCTTGGTTTCATTGTCGGTCGCCTTGCGGCATGTGCTTGCATGGACTGCCGTGCGATCCACCGCGGGCCGGGCTGTGCTTCAATTCTGGGTGATGTGGATGCGAGAGCGTCGTCATTGCACCGGCGGACATTGTCAGACGCCCGAACCCCTCTATTCTTTTGCACTGCAAAGTCGATCAAAAGCGGTGACATCTCATGGATTTCGGATTGCCGAGGCTGGCCCTTGCCGGCGGCCTGTTGTTTGCGGGTTGCGGTTGTGCATTTGCCGACGAGACCCTCCGTTACACATGGCAGGGGATAGAGCGCAAGGCGATCCTGCATGTTCCCGAGGGTGTTGCCGGGCAGGCCGCACCGCTTGTGATCGTGATGTACGGTTCCGATGACAAGGCAGCGAATTTCCAGAAGAACAGCGGCTTCGACGCGGTGGCGGATCGCGAACATTTCGTTACGCTCTACCCGGAAGGGATCGACGGGGCCTGGGGCCTTTCCGGCAGGCGGCCGCTGGTCAACGGCGTGCCGGTCGACGATGTCGGTTTTTTCGGCACGGTGATGGACGATCTGGCGCAGCGCGGCATCGTCGATCCGAAACGGGTCTATGCGACCGGATTTTCGCTCGGCGCGCTGATGACCTATACGCTCGCCTGTGCCATGCCCGACAGGATCGCCGCCATCGCGCCGGTCTCGAGCGGGATCAACGAGGCGCAGCTGGAAAACTGCAAGCCCGGCCATCCGATGCCGGTGATGATGGTCAACGGCACGAGCGACAGCGTGCAGTTCTATGACGGCTATATCCGCTCCTTCGGCCGCCTTCTCTCCGTGCCGGAGACGCTCGAATACTGGCGCCGGGCCGATGGATGCACGGGAGAGAGCGGCAAGCCCCTGGCGCATCTCAATGCTCATGATCTGACCCGTGCCAGCCTCGTCGAGTGGTCCGGTTGCGCGGCCAATACCGGGGTGCAGCTCTACCGGATCGAAAATGGCGGCCATTGCTGGCCGCGTCTTGCCAAGCCCGGCCAGGAGGAGGCCGCCGACGGCCCGCGCTTCGGCGGCTGCAGCAACGATATCGAGACACCTGCGGAAGTGTGGAATTTCTTCAAGGGATTTTCACGCAGGTGAGTGGCAGGCGAGACGAGGGCGCCGTCGGGTCCGTGTGCTGATTGGCTGGCAGCATCATCGTCATCGTCGCCCCGTGGCAAGCGTCCAGTCACAGTTGATATCGGGCGTGGACAGATCCTGCGGACAAGCCGGACGATGACGGATGAGAGGTTTTTGGACGTGTCCAAGGGCCCAGAGCGCGCTCTTTAACATGCCGGTGCCGCTTGACTGATGGCGGGGAAGGGCGTTGACCTCCGGCGCCCACCATCGTCATCCCGCCCCCTGTGGCGAGGTCTCGACCGCGGCCGCTGTCTGGCGTCGACGCATCCTCCAGAGACGGCGCAGGGTGCGAAAGGAAGAGAGTTTTGCACCGCGCAGACATCAAAAAAGCCCTGCCGGCGTGGCCGGCAGGGCTTTTTCATCTGCGATCCATGGAGCGGCGCAATTACGTCCGGGGCTTCAGGTTTTCGGGGTCATAGAGCGGCTTGTAGCCGACCGCGACCACTTCCACCGGAAAGTCCTCGTTGAAGTAGTTGACCGTCAGCGTGCGGCCGATCTCGCAATAGTCATGCGGCAGATAGGCGAGCGCGATATTCTTGCCGATGGTCGGGCCATAGGCGATCGAGGTCGTGTAGGAGCGGCGGCCGAGGGCATCGATCAGCACCTCGCCGGTTTCAGGATCCATCACCGGCAGCGAGCCGACCGGGTAGCGGGCCACACCTTCGGCATCGACATTCTGCGTCATCACCAGCGTGCAGAGCATGGCCGGCTGGTGGGCGCGGGCCTTGTATTCCAGGTGCTTGCCCTTGCCGCGGAAATCGGCTTCCTTCACCTTCGGACGGGCAAGATCCGCCTCGATCAGGTTATACTGGGTAATCAGGTCGGCATTCTGCAGGCGCAGCGATTTTTCCATGCGGCGCGAATTGGCATAGGTCTCGACGCCGAAGGCCATCACGCCGGTTGCGCGCAGCGCATCCCAGACGGCAAGGCCGTCCTCGTATTTCAGATGCAGTTCCCAGCCCTGCTCGCCGACATAGGAAATGCGGAAGGCGGTGACGGCCTTGCCGGCGATCTCGATCGGCTTGATCGCTGCGAAGGCGAAGTTCTCCGCATCGAGGCCGGCGGGATCGGCGACGACCGTCTTCAGCGTGTCGCGGGCGTTCGGGCCCCAGATGCCGATGGTGATGAACTTTTCCGAGACGTCTGAAATGGTCACGTCGAGGCCTTTGTCCTCGGCGATGCGCTTCATATAATGGTAGTCGCGCGGGCCGGCATCCGCCCCGTTCACCAGGCGGCAGCGGTCGCTCAGACGGAAGACGGTGAAGTCGGCGCGCACCATGCCCTCGTCATCGAGGAAGTGGGTATAGATGCCCTTGCCGATATTGGCGTCGCCACCGATCTTTGCGGCGCAGAGCCATTCCATCAGCTCGACATGGTCGGGGCCGGCAATATCCACCATGTGGAAATGCGAGAGGTTGACGATGCCGCAATCCTCGCTCATCGCCAGATGTTCGGCATTCGAGACGCGCCAGAAATGGCGGTTGTCCCATTCGTTTTCGCGCACCGGCACTTGTGTCGCGTATTTTTCCAGAAGATGCGCGTTGGCGGCATAGCCGTGGGCGCGTTCCCAGCCGCCGAGTTCCATGAAGTGGCCGCCAAGCTCCTTCTCGCGCTCGTAGAAGGGCGAGCGCTTGATGTCGCGGCCGGTGCCGTAGGGTTCGCGCGGGTGGACCGCCGGGAAGTAGATTTTTTGCGCGGCCTCATAGGTGCGGCCATGGATGAAGTCCTCGGTCAGCTGGTGGCCGTAGAAACGCGAATAATCGATCGAGGAATGGTCGACTTCGGTGCGTCCGTCGGTCATCCAGTCGGCGATCAGCTTGCCGTAGCCGGGGCCGTCCTTCACCCAGATGGCAACGCAGTACCAGAGGCCGCGCACCTTCTGGCTTTCGCCGCACGACGCGCCGCCGGCGGCCGAGACCTGCAATAGGCCGTTGAAGGAATGGCCCTCGTTATAGCCGAGCTCGCCGAGGATCGGGGTCAGTTCCATCGCACGCTCGAGCGGGGTCAGGATCTGTTCCATGTCGAGGTCGCGCTGCGAAGGCGAGAGGCGTGCCTCATGCTTTTCGAGGATATCGCGCGGGTGGCAGAGGCGGGGATTGTCGGTCTCGTAGTAACCCCACTCGATCTGGCCGCCTTCGGTCGTCTTCGGGTCGCCGGTGTCGCGCATGTAAGCCGAATTGCCCTGGTCGCGCAGGAGCGGGAAGCCGATCTCCTTGCCCGTGCCTTCGAATTCGTTATAGGGGCCGAAAAAGGTGAGCGGATGATCGACCGGCATGACGGGCAGGTCCTCGCCGACCATTTCGGCGATCAGGCGGCCCCAGATGCCGGCGCAGACGATGACGTGATCGGCCATGATCGTGCCGCGATGGGTGACGACGCCCTTGATGCGGCCGTTCTCGACGATCAGCGATTGTGCCGGCGTGTTGCCGAAGACCTTCAGCTTGCCCGCCTTTTCGGCGGCATCGACCAGTTTGCCGGCAACCGTCTGCGAGCGCGGGATGACAAGGCCGGCATCGGGATCGTAGAGGCCGCCCATGACCTGATCCTCCTCGATCAGCGGGAATTTCTCCTTGATCTCGGAGGGCGAGACATAGTGGGCGCGGGTGCCGAAAGCCTTGGCCGAGGTCAGCTTGCGCTTGATCTCTTCCATCCAGGCATGGTCGCCGGTGCGCGCGACCTCAAGGCCGCCGATACGGGCGTAATGGCCCATCTTCTCGTAGAAATCGATCGAATACTGGGTGGTCCAGACCGAGAGATAGTCGTGGCTTGTCGTGTAGCAGAAATCCGAGGCATGCGCCGTCGAGCCGATATCCGTCGGAATGCCTGATTTGTCGATGCCGACGATATCATCCCAGCCGCGTTCGACAAGGTGATGGGCGATCGAGGCGCCGACGATGCCGCCGAGACCGATGATGACGACTTTAGCCTTTGTGGGAAATTCTGCCATGGTGAAGCTCCTGAAACTGCCCCGACCTTAATGGTCGCAAATGACTTCGTCGTGTCGATCTACGACATGCATCACCCATCAAGCGTCCAACGGTTTTTCCGTGCGCGGCCGGTGGCGGGGGACGTTGCGACCCGGCGCGACGCCAGCGCCCGATGCCAGCGTCCGGCCAGAGCCGCCTGGTGCGCCTACTCCGCCGACACGCCCAGCTCCACGGCCACCGTGCGGGCCGCCGACTTGCCGGCCCAGATGGCGCCTTCGACATAGCCGGGATAGGAGAGCGACAGTTCCGATGACGCAAACCGGACAGGGCCTAAACCCTTGCGCAGCACGTCTTCGGCGTCGATGGCACCCGGTCTGACGATGACGTCGCTATAGGCGCCGTCGCTCCAGGGATCGTCGGTCCAGTCGCGGATGGAGAATTCGCGGATAGAGGCGGCCTGCGGGCCCAATGCCGCGACGAGGCGTTCGGCGACGAAGGCCTGCAGGTCCTCAGCCGGGCGGGCGTGCCATTCGAGCGCCAGCGGGCCGCCGACGAACATGACGAGGCCCGAATAATCCGGGCGGCTGGCATCGCAGGCATAGAGCCCCTGCGGATCGCTCCACATGACCGAGCCGCTTTGATCCTTCTTGCGCCAGAAGGGCGCATCGTAGCGGATGTTCAGCTTGATCACCGAACCGGCGCCCCAGGCGGAAAATGCCTCGGCAAGCGTCTCTGGCAGCGGCGGGTCGTAGGTGAGCCGGCCTGCCATGATCGGCGGGACTGCGAGGATGACGCGGCGGGCGGAGAGTTTTTTGTCCGCCGTGTCGATCGTCACCGCGTCGTCCGTGTAGGTGAGGGCCTTCACCGGCGTCGACAGATGCAGGCGATCGCCGAGCGCTCTTGCCATATCCTCGGCGAGCGCATGCATCGTGTCTTCCAGAAAGGCCTCCATTTCGGAATGGGTATTGGTGATGCGCCGGTCGTTCGATGCCAGATAGAAGAAGGCGACGTCGTCAGGCGAGCGGCACCAGAGGCCCTTGACGAGCCGCAGGAAACTGCGGCGCACGTCGTCGGGCACATCCTCCTGCCGTGCCACCCAGTCGCTGACGGTCAGGCGATGGAGCGAGGCGTCGGCGGGGTCGGTCGCGATCATCCGCTCGCGCAGCGCATCGACGCCCTGCCAGATCTCGTAGCCCTTTTCGAGCGGGATCGACGGTTGGTAGGTCGGGTTGCCGCCGTCATAGGCCATCAGGATGCGACGGTCATGGGTCTTGGCCAGCGCCAGCACTTCCGGCATGTCGCGACAGACGAACTGGCCGCCGGTATCGACCCTGACGCCATCCTCGAACCGTTCGGAGGAAACGCGGCCACCGACGGTGTCGCGGGCTTCGATGAGGACCACGTCGAGGCCGGCCTCTCGAAGCTGTGATGCCGCTGCAAGGCCGGTGAACCCTGCGCCCACGACGATCACGTCGTATTGTCGGTTCTCGAGCCTGTCTGCGCCAGCCATGCGTCCGTCTCTCTTTGCCAACCCGGTGTCGCCGCCCGTTTAAGGCGCGCCCATCATCGATATCAGCAAAAAGCCCGCCAGGGGCGGGCTTTCTGTCATTTGCGTCACTGTGTCAGGCGGCGTCCTGATCGGCCGGGCCTTCGATCATGCCGAGCGCGGCCAGATAGGTGTCGAGGATCAGGTCCTCTTCCATCCGCTCCTGGTCGTCCTTCTTGCGAAGCGCGATGACCTTTTTCATGATCTTGGTGTCGTAGCCCATCGCCTTGGCCTCGCCGTAGACGTCCTTGATGTCGTCGGCGATCGTCTTCTTTTCTTCTTCAAGTCGTTCGATGCGCTCGATAAAGGCGCGGAGTTGGTCGCGGGCGACGCCATGGGCATCAGACATCGGGGCCTCCTGGGTTTTGGAAATTTCAATGATTGGTCGTCAACTGCCGAAAAGCCGTGGCGAGGTCAAGCCCCAATGGTGTCTCACCGGACATCGATCGGCCGCTGGCCGGATCGAGTTGCCGGTTTCGACAGCCATCCGGCCCGTCGTGCCTCTCAGCCGTGTTTCGGCTTGTTGGTTTCGAATGCGGCTTTTTGAGCGTCGCTCGCATCCTTCTGGTGGAGATTTCGCCATTCGTCATAGGGCATGCCGTAGACGATTTCGCGCGACACCTCCTTCGACAGCGGCACCCCAGCACCTTCGGCGGCATCGCGATACCAGTTGGACAGGCAGTTGCGGCAGAAACCGGCAAGGTTCATCATGTCGATATTCTGCACGTCCGAGCGTTCGCGCAGATGGCTGACGAGACGGCGGAAGGCAGCCGCTTCGAATTCGGTCTGCTGTTCTTTCGTCAGATCTGTTTCCGGCTTTGAGGCCAGATCCGGGGTCGGTTGCGGGCTTGCGTCAGTCATGGCCTCGTCTCCTGTTGTGCATTTCGCCGTCAGGCCGGGTAGGGGCCGGTGCGCGAGGGGAAAATCCGGTATTCGTGCAATGTGGGGTCGGCGTTGAGCGTCCGGAAGACCGGCGCCAGCCTTTCGGCCCAGGCATCGATACCGCTTTCGTCGGCGATCAGGTCCTGGCGGACTTCGAGAAGCGCGTGCGGAATGCCCTTCATCATGCAGTGGCGGTACATGGTATCGCCCTTCAACGCGCCGTCATAGGGCTCGTTGTCGCCAACGACGATATCGCCCGATGCGGCAAGATGCTCGATCAGCGGTCTGACGGCGCGCTCGTCCGTGTCCCACAGGACGCCGGCATGCCAGGGGCGGGCATAATCCTTCCAGAAGGGGGTGAAGGAATGCAGCGACAGAACCAGCGGCGCGCGGCCTGACGTTTCTGCCACCCTGTCGATCACCCGCTCGACGGCGTGGTGGTAGGGGCGGTGATAGGTATCGAGCCGGCGGGTCCATTCCTGCGGCGTCATCGGGTGATTGCCCGGAATGATCGCGCCGTCGGAGATCTTCATCACCAGCGTCGGATCGTCCTCACCGCGATTGGGATCGATCAGGAGGCGGGAAAAGCAGCCGAGAACGGCCGGTACATTCAGCATCGAGGCAAGCCGGCGCGTCAGCCCCTCGATGCCGATATCGAAGGCGATATGGCGCAGGAAGGCCGTATCGGGCAGGCCGAGTGTGCCATATTCGTGCGGTAGCCGGTTCATGGCGTGATCGGCAAGAAGCACCATCCCCGTGTCATATTGGCCGTCTAGGATCTCGAAAGGGGCGAAGTCCGGCATGGTCATCAATCTGCTAACCGAATGATTTGTTCGAGAAAAAGTGATGACACGCGAAAGCGGCGCAATGCAAGGGGAGCCGGGCGATGGAGGCCGAGACGCACTTGCAACGCCGGGCATGTCCCGATTATAATCGATTAGATTGCGTTGACTTTCGACTGGCAGCGCGCGAGAAAGTGCTTCACGACCAACGATCTGAACATGACGGAAACCGTGTCGAACAAATCCCTTAAAAACACCATCGGCCGCTTCTTCACCGTACCGGCACTTGCCTATGCGCTTTCCATCGGCGCGCCGCTTCTCGTTGCCAGCGAGGCGCATGCGGATTTTCGCGTCTGCAACGGTACGCAGAACCTCGTCGGTGTCGCGATCGGCTATCGCGGCAAGGACGGCTGGAACACCGAGGGGTGGTGGCAGGTGCCTGCCTCGACCTGCGCGACGCTGATCGAGGGCGAGTTGCAATCGCGCTACTATTATCTCTACGCCGAGGATGCGGCCCGCGGCGGCCGCTGGACCGGAAACGTCAACATGTGCGTTGCCGAAAACGAGTTCAAGGTCACAGGCGTCAACGACTGCTTTGCCCGTGGCTACCAGCGCATGGGCTTCAAGGAATATGACACGGGACGTCAGGGGAGCTGGATGGTCCAGCTGTCCGATACGCCCGGTGCGGAGGAAGGCAAGAACTGATGAGGCGGAACCGTAAAGTAAAGATCCTTGCAACGCTTGGACCTGCATCCTCGAACGAGGAGATGATCCAGAAGCTGCATGAGGCGGGAGCCGATCTCTTCCGGATCAACATGAGCCATGCCAGCCATGACGTGATGCGTACGACGATCGCGCATATCCGTGCGGTCGAGAAGAAGTGCGGCCGGCCGATCGGCATTCTCTGCGACCTGCAGGGGCCGAAGCTGCGCGTCGGCAAGTTCGCCAATACCAAGGTGACGCTGACCGCCGGCCAGACATTCACCCTCGACGACCAGAAGGACGTGCCGGGCGACGAGAACCGCGTCTATCTCCCGCATCCGGAAATCCTGCAGTCGGTCAAGGTCGGCGATCGTCTTCTGATCGACGACGGCAAGCTGGCGCTGAAGGCGGAGAAGGTCGACGGCAAGTCGATCGTCTGCAAGGTGATTGCCGGTACCAGCATTTCGGACCGCAAGGGCGTCAGCCTTCCCGACACGCTGCTCGCCGTCGGAGCGCTGACCGACAAGGACCGCGTCGATCTCGATGCGGCGCTTGAGACCAATGAGGTCGACTGGGTGGCACTCTCCTTCGTGCAACGTCCGGAAGATCTGGCCGAAGTCAAGAAGATCGCCCGCGGCCGCGTCGGCGTGATGTCGAAGATCGAGAAGCCGCAGGCGATCGAGCGGATCGACGAGATCATCGAATTGTCCGACGCCGTCATGGTCGCCCGTGGCGACCTCGGTGTCGAAATGCCGATCGAGGCGGTGCCGGGCATCCAGAAGCAGCTGACGCGCGCCTGCCGCCGCGCCGGCAAGCCAGTCGTGGTTGCGACCCAGATGCTGGAATCGATGATCACCTCGCCGGTTCCGACACGTGCCGAAGTGTCGGACGTGTCGATCGCCGTGTTCGAAGGCGCCGATGCGATCATGCTTTCGGCCGAGTCGGCTTCCGGCGACTATCCGGTCGAGGCGGTCTCGATGATGGCGTCGATCGCGGCCCAGGTCGAGACCGATCCCTATTACCCGAACATCATCTACGCGCAGCGCGCGACGCCGGAAGCGACCGGCGCCGATGCGATCTCGCTTGCAGCCCGCCAGATCGCCGAGACGCTGCGCCTGTCGGCCATCGTCACCTACACGTCGTCGGGCACGACCGGGCTTCGCGCCTCGCGCGAGCGGCCGCAGGTGCCGATCATCGCGCTGTCGCCGAACGTCAAGACGGCCCGCCGGCTCTCCGTCGTCTGGGGTCTGCACTGTGTCGTCACCCATGATGCGACCGATCTCGACGATATGGTGAACCGCGCCTGCCGCATCACCGTTTCGGAAGGCTTTGCCAAGCCGGGCGACCGCGTCATCGTCTCGGCCGGCGTGCCGCTCGGAACGCCGGGGGCAACCAACATGATCCGCATCGCCTATGTCGGCGCCGACGGACAGTCGGGCGCGTAAGCGGGCCTGCTCCAGATCTGAGAACCAAGCCGTCGGAGAGATCCGGCGGCTTTTTTCGTTTCTGGCCTCGACACCGCGTCTGTCGTGCGGCGGGTCTCACCGTGTTCCGATCGAAAAATCCATGCCCGTTTCGGGCTCGTGAGCCAGCGGCGCAAGCCGGGCCTCGGCGGCGCGGGCGGCCGATTGAAGGTCCTGCGGCCGGCCGGCGAGCGTTTCCATGGCTGCGATCACCACATCGGTCGCCAGATAATCCGGCTTGTGGCCGAGGCCGCGGATGACCACGAGTTCGGCGCCGGCGATCTGGCCGGCAATGGCGCGGGCATGGATGTCGGGAGAGACGATCCTGTCGCTGTCGCCGGTGATGACGACGGTCGGGGCGGCGATCCGGTCGTAGAGCGGCGCCGTCTTTGCCAGATAGGCGTTGAGCTTCAGGACGTCGAGGGCATTGTTGCGAAAGTTCTGCGGCCGCAGAACGAGGGCGGGCGCGCCATCCCTGACATAGCTGTCAGGGCGCGGATTGGGGTGGAAGACGGCGCGGGTGGCGCCTTCCATCATCGCAAGGCCCGCCGGCAGCGCCAGAAGCCGGGTGAAGAGCCAGCCGACAACAGGGCGCGCCGCAGCGCTATAGTACCACTCTATACCGCCCGGCCAGGGATGGGTGGCCGGCGACAGGAGAATGAGGCCGGCGGTTTTTTCGGGATGGTGCAGCGCAAAGGACGAGGCGATCGCGCCGCCGAAGGAGTGGCCGAGAATGATCGCCCGCGCGATGCCAAGCCGCTCCATCAAAGCCGCAATCGCATCGGCTTGGCCGGCCGGCAGATCGTTTTGTGCGCCGCCGCGCTCGGAATAGCCGTGGCCGGGACGATCGACGAACAGAAGCTCGGCGCGGCCCTCGAGCGGCTTCAAAAAGGCGCGCACCTGATCCTGGAGATTGCCGCTCGCACCATGGATGAAGACGATCGGCGGCAGGGCGGCTGCCGGTGGCGCAGGAAGGTGAAGGGCGTTCAACCGGTAGCCGCCGACATCCGTCAGCGTGCCGATATTGGGATAAGCGGCCTCGATGGCACGGGATTTCCAGGCGGTGAAGCCGAAACCTGCGGCGGCGAGGGCGGCGATCGGCAGGATCATGGATGCTGGCTCCGGCACGCAGGTGTCGCTGCGGGCCAAGGCCCGGCAATGCCGGGCTCGGGCGCTGCGCTTGCGGCTTTTGTGGATTGTGTCCGCGCGCTGATCGACACCGGGGCCCGCCGTTCGATCATGGGATAGATAGGCTCGATGGCGACGGCTTTCCGGCTTGTGAAGCCGAAACCTGCGGCGGCGAGGGCGGCGATCGGCAGGATCATGGATGCTGGCTCCGGCACGCAGGTGTCGCTGCGGGCCAAGGCCCGGCAATGCCGGGCTCGGGCGCTGCGCTTGCGGCTTTTGTGGATTGTGTCCGCGCGCTGATCGACACCGGGGCCCGCCGTTCGATCATGGGATAGATAGGCTCGATGGCGACGGCTTTCCGGCTTGTGAAGCCGAAACCTGCGGTGGCAAGGGCTGCGATGGGCAGGATCATGGATGGAGGCTCCGGCAGGCAGGTGTCGCTGCGGGCCAAGGCTCGGCAATGCCGGGATCGGGCGCTGCGCCTGCGGCTTTTGTGGATTGTGTCCGGGCGCTGAGCGATAGCAGGGCCCGCCGTTCGATCATGGGATAGATAGGCGCGACGGCGTCGGCTTTCCGGCTTGTGAAGCCGAAACCTGCGGCGGCGAGGGCGGCGATCGGCAGGATCATGGATGGAGGCTCCGGCAGGCAGGTGTCGCTGCGGGCCAAGGCCCGGCAATGCCGGGCTCGGGCGCTGCGCTTGCGGCTTTTGTGGATTGTGTCCGGGCGCTGATCGACACCGGGGCCCGCCGTTCGATCATAAGATAGATGGGCGCGATGGCGACGGCTTTCCGGCTTGTGAAGCCGAAACCTGCGGCGGTGAGGGCTGCGGCTGGGAGGATCATGGATGGAGGCTCCGGCTGGCCGCTGGCATCGCCCGACGCGGCTTATGCGTTGCGGCCATGGCTATCCCTGGGTCACTCCTGACTTCAGCCGGCGTTGTCCGTCGCCGCTCGTCGATCCGGCTCCAAATGGCGTGCGGCGCCGGTGATCCGGGAAAAGGGGAGGCGATCATCGTGATCGGGCCCCGGCGTCTATGTTCGGGTTCCGGCGAGCTTCTCCGACAGAAGCGAGACGGCCTTCTGGGCGTCCCTGTCTGCCGGATAGACGTCGAGATAGCGTTCCCAGGCCTTCAGCGCCAGATCGTCCTTGCCGGTCTCGGTCAAAATGCCTGCCATGCCGGCAAGCGCGCCGAAATGGCGCGGTTCCAGCTTAAGCACCTCGGCGATATCGGCCATCGACTTGGCTCTGTCGCCCATGACGTAATTCAGTGTCGCGCGGCGGTTCCAGGCTTCCGGGTAGCCCGGCTCCAGATCGATCGCCTCGTCGAGGAAATCGAGTGCCGCGGCATTGCGCTTGTCCTTGATGGCGGTGGTCGCCCACTGCATCAGGAGATTGACGGTGGCGCTGCCCGAATCGGTCATCCCGGCCATGATCTGCCTTGCGATACCCTTGGCCTTTTCCGGGTCACGTTCGCGCTTCAGGGCCGAAAACAGCGGGTCGACCGGGTTCTGGCCGGCATTTGCCGTCTCGATGGGGCGCGAGGTCGTGGGTGCGGTCGCGGCGACCTGCGGCTGCCCCGACCGAGGCGACGAGCCTTGCGGCGGGGAGGCCTGTGGCGGGGCGGATTGTGGCGAGGAGGCTTGCGGTGGGGTGCCTGGCGCAGACACGCTTGGCGGGGAAGACGCCTGCGGCGGCATGCCGGCACCGGGCAGGCCTCTTTCGAGCGGTGGCGGCATGGGCTGGCTTTCGGCCGGGCGTTTCGACAGATCGTCGGCAAAGGCCGGTGCCGTCACGGGGCCGAGCGCCGCTGAAAGCGCGAGAACCAGAAATGGAGAGCTCAAACGAAAATGGCGCATGCGGATAAGGTAATCCGCATGCGCCGAAGGTCAAACCCGATTCTTTACGCTATCGACAATTTGATCGGCCAGAACGGATACCGGAAGCCTTTTGTCGACTTGTGCGTAAGATCAGCCCTGGCGGGCCTTGAAGCGCGGGTTCTGCTTGTTGATGATGTAAATGCGGCCCTTGCGGCGAACCAGGCGGTTGTCGCGGTGACGAGCCTTCAGCGCCTTGAGCGAGTTCTTGATCTTCATTGTACCGGTCCAGCAGTCTGTGGGCTCAAGGTGAGCCGCTTGTCTTCTAATCAATCAAAAGCGCGCCGCCTTCAATCTTGCAGGGGCGCGCTTTCAGGTTGGGCGTGCAATTAACCCGAGGCTGCGACCATGTCAACCTTATGACGCGGTTTTCCGCCCCTTAAGCTCGGTGACATGGCCCATTTTCCGGCCCGGACGGGATTCCGTCTTGCCATAGAGGTGGACGAGCACATCGGGCTTCGAAAGCCAGGCGGGGAGGGCCAGAATGTCGTCGCCGATGAGGTTGGTCATGACGCAGTCGGAATGGCGACCGGGGTTGCCGAGGGCAAGGCCGGCAACGGCGCGGATATGCTGCTCGAACTGCGAGATGACGCAGGCAGCCTCCGTCCAGTGGCCGGAATTGTGGACACGCGGGGCGATTTCGTTGGCGATCAAAGTGCCGTCGGCCATGACGAAGAACTCCATGCCGATGACGCCGACATAGCCCAGCGCCGCCAAGAGCTTTTCGGCCGAATCACGTGCCGTCACGGCCGTCGCGTCGGTCACCTGCGCGGGAAGCGTCGAGGTGTGGAGAATGCCGTTCAGGTGAACGTTTTCCGCCGGGTCGTAGCATGCGATCGCGCCGTCCGTGCCGCGCGCGGCAATGATCGAGACTTCCCGCTCGAAGGGCACGAAGCTTTCCAGAATGAGCGGTACGGAGCCGAGATCCGCATAAGCGCCGGCAGGGCTGTCCGCCTTCGACTTGAAGACGCGCTGGCCCTTGCCATCGTAGCCCATGCGGCGGGTCTTCAGGACGCCCTGGTCGCCGAAATCGGCAAGGGCCGCTTCCAGTTGCTCCTGGCTGTCGACCGCATGGAATTTCGCGGTCTCGATGCCGCAATCGTTGAGGAACCGCTTTTCCGTCAGACGGTCCTGTGCCACTTCCAGCGCCTTTGCCGGCGGGTAGACGGGAACCGATTTCTCGAGCGCTTCGGCCGCCGTGACGGGGACGTTCTCGAATTCGTAGGTGACGACGTCGCAGCGCGCGGCAAGCTCGGCAAGGGCTGCCGGATCATCGTAAGGCGCGGTGATCTGCGCATTCGCCACCTGGGCTGCGGGGCAATCGGCCTGCGGCTCCAGAATGACGGTGCGGACATTCAGCCTTGCGGCGGCCATCGCCAGCATGCGGCCGAGCTGGCCTCCGCCGATGATGCCGATGGTGCGGACGGTCCCGGTGGTGCGGGCGGTCATTGTGTCTCCCAAAGTGTCTCGCAGAACAAAGTATCGGGGACGAGGCGCCTGTGAGACGTGCTCAGGGCGCTTCGTCGATCGGGTAGTCCGCAACGGATGCGGTATGGGTGGCGCGATAGCCGTCGAGCCTTTCGGCGAGATCGTCGTCGGACAGCGCCAGAACGGCTGCGGCAAGAAGCGCGGCGTTGATCGCACCGGCGCGGCCGATGGCAAGCGTGCCGACCGGAATGCCCGCGGGCATCTGGACGATCGAATAGAGGCTGTCCATGCCGCTCATCGTTTTGGACTGGACCGGTACGCCGAAGACCGGAAGCGGCGTCAGCGCCGCCGTCATGCCGGGAAGGTGAGCGGCACCGCCGGCACCGGCGATGATCACCTTGAAGCCTTCGTCGCGCGCGCCCTTGGCGAAATCATACATCCGGTCGGGCGTGCGATGTGCCGAAACGATGCGGGCCTCGTAGCCGATGTCGAGCGCATCCAGCGTGTCGGCGGCGTTCTTCATCGTCTCCCAGTCGGACTGGCTGCCCATGATGATGGCAACGGCGGGTCTTTCTGCGTGCATGGCGCTATCCTCCACGGTCAGGCGATGATGTCTGGAACGATCTGATCTTCGAGCTGGGTCATCTTGTCTTTCAATGCCAGCTTCTTCTTCTTCATCCGCTGGACGCGCAGCGCGTCGCAGCCGACCTCGATCATGGCATTGATCGCCGCATCATAGTCCTCGTGCTCCTGCCGGAGTTTCGCGAGTGCCAGGCGGACATCCGCCTGTTCCTGATCAGCCATGTGGTCATTCCCCTGTTTTCAGGCCCGTGTCTTGCAGGCCCCATGCCGTTCCAGCTTTTTTGGCCAGTCTTTTGGCGGGGTCTTTTGGCGGCCCCGGGCCATATCCGCAAGCTCCTACCACCAAACCGCGTTAACTGGAAGTTAGCCGCAGCCACGAAATTGCCACATCCAGACCCCGATTTCTCCTTCGACAAACGGAGCCTGTCGTGTCACACTTCCTTCGCAAACCTGAAGCTCCGGCTAAAGGGAAAGCCGGAGTAGGTGACCAAGGAAGGAACATGCCAAATGACCGTCCAGGCTCATATCGCATCGCTTGAGAAGAAGCACGGCGCTCTGGAGGAGGAGTTGCAGTCCATCATGGCCTCCCCCTCAGCAGACGACCGGGAAATTGCCGAGCTCAAGCGCCGCAAACTGCGCATCAAGGACGAAATGCAAAGACTGAAGGCTTCCACACGTCACTGAGTACCTTGTGTACCAAGAACGGAGCAAGCGCCGCCGCCTCGCATTGAATGCAGGCACCCTCGATTGCGGCAAACCAATCCACACAGACTGAAAGACCATCATACAGACCTCTAATATTAAAGTGCTGATATGACTTTTCTGGCCGTGATGGGGAAACCCGTTGCGGCCAGACTTGTTTTAGGCCCGATTTTTCCGGCCCGATGCAGCGCGTCGCGCGGTTGGAGCAGGCCTCACACGCCCGTTGCAGTGCCCGGTGTGGCGTTGAAAGCAAGGCCGGATGCCGGCGCTAGGGACGATGCGCCGAAGGCGGGTTGCCTGCTACGACCAGAACTGGTCGAGCCAGAGGTTCAGCCCGTCGAAGCCCTTAGCGTTGACGGCATAGATGCGCCTTGTGCCCTGCGCCGTCACAGTCACCAGATTGCTGTCCAGAAGGGCCTTCAGATGCTGCGAAACGGCCGGACGGCTGATCGGCAGGCCATCGGCCAATTCGTTGACGGTTCTGGGCGCGCGACGCAATTCCTCCAGCAAATGTCGCCGGTTCGGGTCTGCTATGGCTGCAAACGGGTCAAGAGTCGTCATGTAGTCACATTATGGCAAAGAGAGCGGTGCGGCAAATGGATTGTGTGTGGCAATGGAGGCTATGTCCTTTATTTCAAATTAGTTTTTTATAAAAGGTTGTATTTTGCAATTGGCATTCTCTTTGGTTGATCATAGCCGCATTCTGCCGCTCGCGCCAGTTTTTAAGCTGGTATCGTGGCCTGATGCGCGCCTTCGGGGAAACGCGGCGTCTGCGGCGGATGGTTGATCCGGCGCGGCTTCCGGTCTATCGAATCGGCAAATGCAATCAGTGCGGATCGCGCAAGCGCTGCCGCCGGATGGGAAAAGACATGACCGAACTGGATGACCGCTGCCGCCTCGTGCTGGTCCTGCCCGAGACAGACGACGCCGAGGCGCAGGCCAAGGCGCTTTCGGAGGCGCTTGCCGCCGGCGATGTCGCCTCCGTCATCGTGCCGCAATACGGGTCCGACGACGGCGTGTTCCAGAAGCGCGCCGAGCTGGTGGTGCCGATCATTCAGGAGGCGGGTGCCGCAGCGCTGATCGCCGGCGACAGCCGGGTGGCCGGCCGTGCCAAGGCGGATGGCCTGCATATGGCCGGGCCGATCGCGGAACTTGGCGAGACGATCGAGAAATTCGCCCCGAAGCTGATCGTCGGCGCGGGCAACGCTTCCGACCGGCATACGGCGCTGGAAGTCGGCGAGCTTCGCCCCGACTATATCTTCTTCGGCAAGATCGATGGCGACATCAAGCCGGAAGCGCATCCGAAAAACGTCGCACTCGCCGAATGGTGGGCCTCGATGGTGGAAATTCCCTGCATCGCCATGGGCGGCACGGATATCGGTTCGGCGCTTGTCGTTGCCGAGAGCGGCGCCGAGTTCGTGGCTCTCCGGTCCGCAGTGTTTTCGCATGCCGAAGGGGCCGCGGCCGCAGTCCGCGAGGTCAACGCCATGCTCGACGAAAAAGCGCCACGGTTTAAGGATTGATGGAGCGCATGCCGCCAGTCCGTCGCCCCATACCGCTCGTTCTTTCCGTCTGCGCCCTGATCGGTGCCGTCACGGCGTTGCCGATCATGGCCGCCGCGCAGTCGTCCGAGCCGGGCGCACGTGCGCGGGCGCCGGCACCGACACCGCCGCCAACATCGCGGCGCACGCTCAGCCGCCCGGTGGAAGACAATGCCGGGACGCTGTCCAAGGAGAGCCAGCCGGATGGGATCGTGCCGTCGGCGGGCGTGCAGCTCTATGAGCGGATGGGGGCGACGCTGCCGCCCCTGCCGCCGGAAAAGCCGTATACCGGGCAGATCGACGAGGCTTACGGCGATTACCAGCGCGGGCTTTACGAGACGGCGCTCTCCAAGGCGCTGACCAAGGCCTCGGCGGGCGATGCCGCCTCCCAGACGCTTGTGGCGACGATGATGATGCGCGGCTTCGGCATCAAGCGCGACGCCAAGACGGCCGCCTTCTGGTACCGGCAGGCGGCGGAGCGCGGCGATCCGCCGGCGATGTTCGAATATGCGCTGCTCCTGATGAGCGGGCGCTATGTCGAGCAGGACAAGAAGAAGGCCGACGATTTCATGCACAAGGCGGCCGAGGCCGGAAATTCGTCGGCGCAGTTCAACTGGGGCCAGATCGTGGTCTCGGAAAATCCCGGCGAGCGCGGCCTGCAACTGGCTCTGCCCTATTACGAGAAATCTGCCGAACAGGGCGTGGCCGATGCGCAATATGCGGTGGCGCAGCTCTACAACACGCTGAAGGGCCTGGCGCCCGAGAAGAAGAGCCAGGCGCGCTACTGGCTGGAACGGGCCGCCAAGGCCGGTTTCGACACGGCGCAGCTCGACATGGGCCTCTGGTATGTCAACGGCGTTGCCGGGCCGCAGGATTACGACAAGGGCTTCCAGTGGATGCGGATCGCCGCCTATCGCGGCAATGTCGTGGCGCAGAACAAGCTGGCGCATCTCTATGTCGAGGCGCTCGGCACACGGCCCGATCCGGTCGAGGCGGCAAAATGGTACGTCCTGTCACGCCGGGCCGGGCTTCAGGACCCCTATCTCGAAGACTTCTATCTCGGCATCGAGGACGACCAGCAGAAACAGGCGATCGACCGGGCGAACAAATTCCGCCGCGGCTGAGGCTTGCGCGGCTGATGCTTGCGCGGGTGAGGCTTGTGTGGCTGAGGTTTGGCGGGCATGTGCCCGATCGTCAGAGGGCCATCAGCGACTGGCGGATGACCAGGCCCTGAACCAGAGCCAGCAGCAACAGAACGGCGAACCAGGCGATCGTGTAGCGGCCGGCGATCTGGTCGAGACCGGTTGCGACTTTCGGCGCAAGCGCGAAGACCAGGGTGACGAGAACGGCCAGAACCGGGACGATCGAGAAGACGAGACCCGGCGGGTGCTGGTTGCCGGAGACGAAGGGCAGCGGCAGAAGCGTGCCGGCCGGCAGCGCCGACCACATGCCGATCGAGATGAAGATGATGGTCGTCACCAGCCCGACGCTGATGATGAACGGCACGAGCGTTTTCATTGCTATTCCTCTGCCTTGCGCTTTGGCCACCACCGGTGGCCTTTGCCTGCATTGGTCCTTGAGGCGAACCGCCAAAGGTCCCTCGGGCAGGTTCCTGCCGGCCTTTTCGCAGAGCCTGCTTGTCGTGGCAAGACGGCGATATGCTGCACGGGTGGCGGAGCGACTTGAATTTCGCCCGGTTTTGTGGTCTTGAACCGGCCAATCACACACAATCATCGCCGCACGCCGTCCCGTCCAGACGCGGACCGGGACAACCCAAGGATTTTCGCATGGCACGCTCCGCCCTTCTCAACGTCATGGTTCAGGCCGCTTTCAAGGCCGGCAAGTCGCTCAGCCGCGATTTCGGCGAGGTGCAGAACCTGCAGGTTTCGGTCAAGGGTCCGAGCGACTTCGTCTCGCAGGCGGACCTGCGGGCCGAAAAGATCGTTCGCGACGAGCTGCTGAAATCGCGCCCGACCTATGGCTTTCTCGGCGAAGAGGGTGGCGAGGAAAAGGGCACTGACGGCGCGCATCGCTGGATCGTCGACCCGCTCGACGGCACGACCAACTTCCTGCACGGCATTCCGCAGTTTGCCGTGTCGGTCGCGCTCGAGCGCAATGGCGAGATCGTGGCCGGCGTGATCTTCAATCCGGCGACCGACGAGCTGTTCACCGCTGAAAAGGGTGGCGGGGCGTTCCTCAACGACCGTCGCCTGCGCGTCGGCGCCCGCCGCGTCCTGTCGGACTGTGTCATCGGCTGCGGCGTGCCGCATCTGGGCCGCGGCAACCACGGCAAGTTCCTCGTCGAGCTGCGCCACGTGATGGGCGAAGTGGCCGGCATCCGCCGCATGGGCGCTGCCGCACTCGACCTCGCATGGGTCGCTGCCGGCCGTCTCGACGGGTTCTGGGAAGTCGAGCTTTCGCCGTGGGACATGGCAGCCGGCATCCTCCTCATCCGCGAGGCCGGCGGTTTCGTCAGCGACATGACGGGCAGCAAGACCGACATGTTCGGCACCGGCACGATCGTCGCCGGCAACGAACTGATCCAGAAGGCGCTGCTCGACGTCGCCAACCGCCCGATCCCGGCCCGCTGATCGGTTTTTGCGGTTCGAGGTGATGGCCGGCTCCTGTACCCGTGAGCCGGCTCTTGCTCCCCACCGCATCGATTTGCTTGTCACAGGTGCAAGTCAGCCCAGGTTCGTGGGCTGAAAGCGTGCTTCGCAGATGCGACGCTGGCGGATGCCGGCGAGGCGCAGGCGGATCAGCGCGCGCGCATGCGTGGACACGAGGATGAATGCTCAGGGCGGCCGCAGGCGCCGGCCGTGCTCTTCCGTCCGCTTCGCCGGGTGATCCCCCGATCGATCGTCGGCAGTCTGTCGCGCCGGCTCTCTCCTTCTGCGCCCACCCGCTTGTGGCGGACATATCCCGCCATTGCCAAATGTCGGTGGCACCACGACTTTTGCAGCCTTGGGAGACTTCAATTCCTGTTGGTTTTCCACTAGCGTCGGCCGCAAAGCAGTATGGAGGCGAGGCGAGCGACGATGGCGAATGCGACAGTGGACGATCTGGACGAAGCTGAAACGCAGCGCAACGGCTATTCCCACAAGCTCTCCAGCCCGGCCTCGGCGCTCTGGACGATGCTGGTCTTCCTGATCATCGTCGGCTTCGTCTCGGCAGCGCTCTATCGCCAGGCGGCGCACGCATTCCAGACCAATCCGGGGCTGAACGGCTTCATTCTCGCCGTGCTCGCGGTCGGGGTTCTGCTGGTCTTCGGCCAGGTTCTCGGATTGATGCGCGAGGTGCGCTGGTTCAATTCCTACCGGGCCGCCGGAAGCGCCGACAAGGTCGGGCGCGAGCCAAAACTGCTTGCGCCGATGCGCAGCCTGATCGGCGGCAAGCGGAAGATCGCGCTGTCGACCACGACGCTGCGCTCGATCCTCGATTCGATCGGCACCCGGCTCGACGAAAGCCGCGATACGTCGCGCTACCTCATCGGCCTTCTGGTGTTTCTCGGCCTGCTCGGCACGTTCTGGGGACTGATCGGCACGATCGGCTCGATCAGCGACGTGATCGCGGCGCTCGATCCGGGCTCGAACGGCTCCGGCGATATTCTCTCGGCGATCAAGAGCGGGCTGTCGCAGCCGCTGGCCGGCATGGGGACGGCGTTCTCGTCGTCGCTGCTTGGTCTTTCCGGCTCGCTGATCCTCGGCTTTCTCGATTTGCAGGCCGGCCGTTCGCAGAACCGGTTCTATACCGAACTCGAAAACTGGCTGGCCTCGGTCACGGAGACGGGGGCCGATCTTCAGGCGGGCGCGGCAGGTGCTTCCACCATTGCCTCCGACGATATCAAGGCGCTGACGCGCGAATTGCGCAAGCTCACCGCAGCACAAGCGGCAGCACAGGCCAAGGTGGCTGGCGGGGCGGCGGATGGCGAGGCGAACGAACGCTCGCTTGCCGCCATGGCCAATCTGGCCGAGGGCATTCAGGGTCTGGTCAAGAACATGCGCAACGAGCAGCAGATGCTGCGCGACTGGATCGAGGCGCAGCAGGAGGAAGCCAAGGCGATGCGCCGGGCGCTCGACCGGCTTTCCGACAAGATCGGGAGCAAGTAGGCCATGGCGCTCGGCAGAAACCGCCGGCGCGACAGAGGCGTCGATTTCTGGCCCGGCTTCGTGGATGCCTTGTCCACGCTGCTGATGGCGATCATGTTCCTGCTCACCGTCTTCGTGCTGGCGCAGTTCCTGCTCAGCCGCGAAATCACCGGCCGCGACGAGGTGTTGAACCGGCTGAACAGCCAGATCGCCGAACTGACCCAGCTTCTGTCGCTGGAAAAAGGCGCCAATCAGGATATCCAGGACCAGCTCGCATCGCTGCAATCATCGCTGGCGACGTCGGAGGGTGAGCGGTCGCGATTACAGCAGCTGCTGACGCAAGGCGCCGGCAACAGCGATGCCGCCAATGCCAGGGTGGGCGACCTCACAGGCCAGCTCTCCAACGAGAAGCAGGTCAGCCAGCGGGCGATGAGCCAGATCGAGCTCCTGAACCAGCAGATCGCCGCGCTTCGGGCGCAGATCGCTGCCGTCGAACAGGCGCTGCAGGCGTCGGAGGCAAAGGACGCCGGGTCGCAGGCGCAGATCGCCGATCTCGGACGGCGGCTCAACGTCGCCCTGGCGCAGCGCGTGCAGGAGCTCAACCGCTACCGTTCGGACTTCTTCGGACGGCTGCGCGAAATCCTCTCCGACAAGCAGAATATCCGCATCGTCGGAGACCGTTTCGTGTTCCAGTCGGAAGTGCTTTTCCCGGTCGGCGGCGCCGATCTGGACGATGCCGGGCGGGTGGAGATGGACAAGCTGGCGGCGGCCGTGATCGATCTCAACAAGGAAATTCCAGCCGAGATCAACTGGGTGCTGCGCGTCGACGGGCATACGGACAATTCGCCGCTTTCCGGCAATGGCCGTTACCGCGACAACTGGGAGCTTTCCACCGCGCGTTCCACCTCGGTCGTCAAATATCTCGTCTCGAAGGGTGTGCCTGCCAACCGGCTGGTCGCGGCCGGTTTTGGCGAGTACCAGCCGATCGCGCCGGGCGACACGCCGGAGACCAAGGCGCAGAACCGCCGTATCGAACTGAAGCTCACCGAGCGCTGACGATGACGGGGCGCCGACGATGACACGTCAAAGACAGGATCTCACGGCCATCGCCAAGGCGGTGGCGGACATGCCGCGGCGTGACAATAGCAGCTACCATCAGGCGATGGCGCGGGCGCGCGAGGCCTTCGCGGAGGCGGAACTGGCGCTTGGCGGGCCGGTGACGATGAAGGCCAAGGTCAAGTTGAAGGCGAAGACGAATGCGAAATCCGGGCGCGGGGCCGGGAAATACGTGGTGAAGTTCGTTTTCACCCGCGAGGAGTAACGGGGGAGCCTGTTTCTTCTGAGGCCTGCTCCTCTGCCCCCCTTCCGGCCATCTCGCTTACAAGGGGATAAGACTGACTGCGCAAACAGTGTCGAAAGATGCCGAGTTGTGCGGCGGGGTGAAGGCCTCTGCCTTGCGGAGAGCGTTGGGGCGGCGAAGGTTTGGGGCGGCGAGGGTTTGGCGCGGTAAGGGTTTCGGAGGGAGCTTGCTTCCCAGGACGATTACCCTGACCCCAAGGGGCGGGAGATCACCGGGCGCCTGGCGCGCCTCTCACGCGCTGTAACGCGTCGAGCGGATCTCCAGCGCCTCGAGGCCGCGTCTGACTTCCGGCGCTGCCATGAAGAGATCCCAGAGCAGGCCGGAACGGTGGTTTTCGATCATGGCAACGATCGGTCCCTGGTCGATGGCGAGGTAGCGGGTGGCGATCCAGTCCGATTTCGGAGAGAAGCCGTCCGGGAAGCCGTAGCGGTTGTCGAACAGGCGTCCGCCGCCATAGGCGATCATGGCGCGCAGCGCGCCTTCCGCATCCCTGGGGAGGAAGGGAAAGCTCGACAGGGCTGCCGTCGGCGCGATCGTGGCATGGTCGTTGGTCGGCGAGCAGGCATCGTAGCCGGTCGGCGTCTCGCAGGCGGTGAGACCCCAGACGCCGGCATCCTCATATTCGGGAATGGTCAGGCAGTAATCGCGGTTGATCCGGGAATGGGCAATCGCCTGTTCGTGGTAATCGGCGTAATCGTCGGAAAGGCCACGCGGATCGAGCGCGCAGAAGGAATATTGCGACAGGAAGAGCGGGCCGCCGAAGGGCTCGCCGAGCGGCAGTCTGGTGCCGAGATAGGTCTCGCCGTTCAGCATGCCGCCACGCCTGGCCCAGCCGGTATGGTAGCTTGCGGTCGGAATGGCGAAAGTCTTCGAGCCGGCGCCGAGGACATAGGCCGACAGCGCCTCGTTCCAGCCGACGATGGGCAGGTTCATCGCCCAGCCGTTGACGGGGCTCCAGTGCCAGTAGAGCGCCGAATGCTCGCCACGGACGAACCACGACCACTCGATCTCGTCGTAGAGACGGGTGATGGTGGCGCCGAGCGCCTTTTCCGCCACCGTTTCGCCTGAAAAATATTGCCGCGCGCAGATCAGCCCCTGCATCAGAAGCGTCGTCTCGACCAGATCGCCACCATCATCCAGCGCCGAAAACGGGATCATCTCAGAGGTTACAGGGTGGACGAAATGCGAAAACGCGCCGTGATAGCGCGGGGCGCGTTCAAGGCTTGCGACAATCGTTTCGATTCGGGAAAGCGCGTCTGCGCGGCTCACCCATCCGCGATGGGCGGCGGTGATGATCGCCATCACACCGAAACCCGTGCCGCTGATCGAGATCGCCTCTATGCCCGGCGTGCCGTCAAGAAAGCACTTGTCATAGGGCAGGCCGCTTTGCGGATGCGCGCCGTCCCAGAAATAGAGGAGGGTGCGCCGCTGCACGGCATCGAGAAGCGTGTCCAGGGGCGCTGCCGGGGACAGGAATGCTGGCTTCTCTATCCGGTCCATCGGCACTCCATTATCCACGGGCGTCAGCCAGCCGCCGAATGGCGTTCGCCATCGTTGAACTGCAGGCGCGCGAGCTTGGCATAAAGCCCGCCATCGGCGACGAGGCTGTCATGCGTGCCTTCTTCGACGATGCGGCCGCCATCCATGACGACGATCCGGTCGGCCTTCAGGACGGTCGCCAGGCGGTGGGCGATGACCAGCGTCGTGCGGTTCTTCATCAGGCCGTCGAGCGCCTTCTGCACCAGCGTCTCGCTCTCGGCATCGAGCGCGGACGTGGCCTCGTCGAGGAGGAGGACCGGCGCATCCTTCAATATGGCGCGGGCAATCGCAATGCGCTGGCGCTGGCCGCCCGACAGCGTGATGCCGCGTTCGCCGGCCATCGTGTCATAGCCGTTGTCGAGGCGCGAGATGAACTCGTCCGCCTGTGCCGCGATGGCGGCGGCGCGGACGGCCTCACGGGTGGCGCCCGGCACGCTGAAGGCGATGTTGTCGTGGATCGAGGCGGCAAAGATCGTCACGTCCTGCGGGACGATGGCAAGACGGGCGCGCAGATCCGCAACACGGGCGTCGCGCAGGTCTATGCCATCCAGCCTCACCGAACCGCTGATCGGATCGTAGAAGCGCATCAGGAGCGAGAAGAGCGTGCTCTTGCCGGCGCCGGACGGGCCAACGATCGCGACGGTTTCGCCCGGTTTGACGGCAAGCGACAGGGCGTTCAAGGTGATGGCGCTGACGCGGGCCGGGTAGGCGAAGGAGACGGCGTCGAAGCGGACTTCGCCGCGCGGCGGGGAGGGCAGGGCAACGGGCGCATCGGGATCGCGGATCGCCGGGATTTCGGCGAGCAGTTCGGAGAGCCGTTCGGCGGCGCCGCCGGCCGCAGAGAGATCGCCCCAGACTTCCGAAAGCTGGCCGAGCGAGCTTGCAGCGAGCACCGAATAGAGCAGGAACTGGCCAAGCGTGCCGGCGCTCATCGTTCCTGAAAGAACACCCTGGGCGCCGTACCAGAGAACGGCGACGATGCTGCCGAAGATGAGCAATATGGCAAAGCCGGTGAGGATGGAGCGCTGGCGGATGGCCTGACGGGCGGCGTCATAGGACTGTTCCACCGTGTCGCCGTAGCGGGCCGACGCGATGTCCTCGCCACCGAAGGCCTGGACGGTGCGGGTGGCGGCGATGGTTTCCGAGGCGAAGGCGGAGGATTGCGCCAGCCTGTCCTGCGCGGCACGGGCCCTGCGGCGCACCGAGCGACCGAAGGCGACGAGCGGGAAGACGATGATCGGAATGGCGCACAGAACCAGAGCCGAGAGCCGCGGGCTTGTGTAGATCATCATGCCCACGGCGCCGAGACAGAGGATGGTGTTGCGCAGTGCAAGCGAGGCCGACGAGCCGAAGGCGGACTTGATCTGGGTCGTGTCGGCCGTCAGGCGCGAGACGATCTCGCCCGACTGGTTGACGTCAAAGAAGGAGGGCGACAGGCGCGCCACATGGGAAAAGACCTCGCGGCGCAGATCGGCCACGACGCGCTCGCCGATGCTGATCACATAGTAGTAGCGCATGGCGCTGGCGATCGCCAGAAGCACGGCCAGCACGAGCAGCATGGCGAAATAGTTGTTGATGAAATGGCCATCCGAAGAGGCAAAGCCGTGATCCAGCATGCGGCGGACGGCAAGCGGCAAAGCCAGCGTCGTGACGGCTGCGAGGATGAGGAAGAAGGTCGCGGCCGCGACCATGCCGCGATAGCGCTTCAGGTAGGGGAAAAGCCGCGCCAGCGGCTTGATATTGCGGCGGGGTTTCTGCTGCTTATCTTCTGCTTCGGCCATGTGACCTCCATGGCCCCGGGGGACGCGCATTCTGGGTCTAGCGGGGACTTGTACTGACGGCGACCTTCCTGTATAGGCTCCGCATCCAAATGGGAAGCCGTAAACCTTGCCGGTTCGCGGCTTCATTTATTGAAGAGGGTCCCTGCTCGCGGCAAGCGACAAATGGGCCACGCTAGAGCAGGACTATCGACATGAAGGCAAGCATTCATCCCGACTACCACGTCATCAAGGTTGTCATGACCGATGGCACCGAATACGAAACCCGCTCGACCTGGGGTTCGGAAGGCGCTGTCATGAACCTCGAAATCGATCCGAAGTCGCATCCGGCATGGACCGGCGGCAACCAGCAGCTGATGGACCGTGGCGGTCGCCTTTCCAAGTTCAACAAGCGTTTCGGCGGCCTCGGCCTCTAATCGCTTTTCGCACGAAATGGGCCTGCGCAAGCCAGCCCGTTTCCAGGCGGACCCTTCGAAAGCCCGGCATTGCCGGGCTTTTGTCGTTTTGGGCGGTATTTGCGGAGCCGTCATGTTGCGCGGGAACGCAGACAAAAACGAAAAACCCGCGAAACTTTATGTTTCACGGGCTGACGTTCAGCGAATAGATCAATCTTATCTGGAGCAGCGCTGCTCAGCGCCCCCCCCCCCCCCAAAAAAAATCAGCTGGTGAACGCGGTGCGCAGAAGGTTCTGCTGGGCGCGGACGCTGTTTTCATTGTCGGGAACGACGGCGGCATCGCCGGGGCGGTAGATTTCGCGGTCGAGAATGGCAACGCGGTTCTGCAGGCGCAGCGAGCGCTCGACGAGATCGCGGAAGCTTTCCGGAAGGTCGTTCCATCCCGGCGCGGTGCGATCGACGTTGAAGCCGTCGAGGCGAACCTTGCCCTTTTCGGACAGTACCTGATCGCGGCTCATCTCGCCGTTGTTGACGGCGCGCTGGAGCAGAAGCCAGGAGGCCATCTGCATCAGGCGGGTGGTAAGCCGCATCGATTCAGCCGCATAGAGAACCGAGGCCATACGCGGCAAAACCTTGGACGCTGCGCGTCCGGCGCCGTCCAGATAGCTCGCGGTTTCCTCGACCAGGGCCATGCCTTCGGCATAGAGCGATTTGAACTGCGCAGAGCTTGCGGCCTTGCCGGCAAAACTGACGGTGTTCAATCCCTGTTCAGACATCGAATTCATCCTGTTAACGCAATCACAATCAGGCAATGACGGCTGGCGAGAAAAGTTCCACCTGCCGTTCTGGTCGATTTCAAGATGAAACTTATAATGAAAAACCGCAAGCCGTATCTTAAGGAAAGGTTAATACCCACAAGATCCGGTAAACGACGGCGATGTTCTTGAAATGAGACAGAAATTCACACCCGTCAAGAGTGTGGCCGGATCCTGCGCCTTGGGCGCGGCAGGCGATTTTTACCACATTTTGGCCGCGATCACGTCGATGTCACGGGGCGATCAAAAAAAGAAGAGCCGCGGAAAGGCGGCTCTCAAGGTAAAACAGGGAGAAATCAGACCATTCGCCAAGCGGAGAAACTGTCTGAGCCCGGCAGAACCGGACATACACATATTCTGCGTTAATGATTAATATACGCTTAAATGTTCTTCAAAAATTCTGTCCGTGATCGACGCCGCGCCGACCATGTCTTCGATCTGATGGTTCAGGATCGGAACAGCTTGTCGGCGGCAAGCCGGCCGGCGGCCTTGTTCTGCCTGTCGGCCTCCAGCCGTTCGATCTCTTGTTTCAAGAGACCGATTCGCCGGTCGAGCTCATCGACGGAGAGCATGGAGAGGTCCGATCCGATCTCGTGATCGACCTTCTTCTTCGGCCGGTCGTCATCCATGAAGCTCATCATCTCATCCTCCCTGGTATGGCCGGTCATTGAACCTTGTCATTCGGCCCGGTCATTTTGCGGTGTCATTCGGCCGGCTCTGCGGCGTCCGGTCTGGAACGCGGATCGAGCGACAGGCTTTCCGGCGTGGCGAGCGGGCCATTGGCCGATGGCGCGGTCGTATAGGCATCGCGCTCGGCGACCGGCACCGGGGGGCGCATGCGGGAGCGCAGTATCGCATAGCCGGTGATCAGAAGATGGGCGAAGGCGGTGACGATGAACAGCGCATGGGCGCCGTAGACGGTCATGATCGCACCGCCGAGCGTGGGGCCGATGATCGTGCCGATGCCGTAGAGCAAAAGCAGGCCGCCAGAGATTTTTACGAATTCCTCCGGTGCGGCAAAGTCGTTGGCGTGGGCGACGGCGATCGGGTAGAGCGCGTTTGCCGCAGCACCGTAGATGGCGACGAGGATGACGATCTCGTAGACGCCGGTCGGGCGCAATATGAGGATGGCGATGCCGGCAAGGCAGGCAACGGCCGAGAGTGCTGCCAGAACATGGCGGCGGTCGAGCCGGTCGGAGAGGCGGCCTGCGGGAAACTGCATGATGGCGCCGGCGAAGATGACGATCGAGACCATGGCGGCGACCGAACCCTTGTCGAGCCCGACGCGGGTGGCAAACACGGCGCCGAGCGTGCCATAGGCGCCGTTGGCGATGCCGATGAGGAGAATGCCGACAAACGAGATCGGCGAATTGCGGAAGAGGGCGGGCAGATCCAGCTTGGCGCGTTTCAGGGGCTGCGGCGAGGCGGCCTTGGAGAGCGTCGTCGGCAAGGCTGCGACGCAATAGAGAATGCCGCAGATCATGAACAGCGTCGGGGCGGTGACATCGCCGAAAGGCACCATCAGCTGGCCGCCGACGACGCCGAAGAGGGTGATCGAGATATAGAAGGAGAAGATCGTGCCGCGGCTTTCCGGCGTGGCGCGCTCGTTCAGCCAGCTTTCGATGATCATCGAGGTGCCGGCAGTGCAAAAGCCGGTGATGGCGCGCAGGATCAGCCAGGCGGTCTGATCGACGAAAATGCCGGTCAAGAGCACGTTGAGGCAGATCAGCGACAGGAAGCCGGAAAAGGCCCTGACATGGCCGATGCGGCGCACCACATTCGGCGCGACGAAACAGCCGATGACGAAGCCGGCCGCCCATGTGGTGCCGAGCAGGCCCAGAACTTCGTTGGAATAGCCCTCCAGCGCCCCGCGCACCGGCAGGACGAGGCTCTGCAGGCCGTTGCCGAGGAAGAGGAAAAGCGTGCCGGAGAGAAGGGCAAGGACGGGTAGGAGGTTACGGCTCATCGTCGATTGTCAGCTCTTCGATTTTTTCGGTCGCGTTGTTTGTCGTCTCGGTCGGCGTGGGGTCGGCCGGTCACCGCCGGAGGCAAAAGGCGGCGCTGACCGTTGGGGCAAATCACGCATCGTCCATCCCGCAACCATGGGGTCGGGGAGATGAACTCAGGATTAACAGCGCGCGCCCCCACGGCCCGACAGCCGATCTGCATCGCTATCTGTCGTGGCCGTCAAAAATGTCCAGTGCGGCTGCGGGAGATTGTCGCGAGATGGTGCGGGATGCCCCGGATGACAGGCGCAGCATACGGAGAAAGAACGACGGACGCAGGATGAGATGTGCAGGGGGCGGTGGGCGTGGCGACCGATGGCGATCCGGGCCGATCCGTGTCGATATCGGGCGATCTTCGGAGTGGCGATCTTCGGAGTGGTGATCTTTGGAGAGATGATCTGCGGACTGATGATCTGCGGACTGGCGCTCGGCGTCCCCGGCGGCTAGAAGCGGCCTATGACGAAAACGATTTCCGTTCTCCTGATGCTGGCAATGGTCGTCCATCTGGTCAAGCCGCTCGGCCTGCCGGGCCTGCGGCGGCGTGGCGATTTCTGGAAGATCGCCGTGCTGGCGTTTTTCTGCTGGACGCTGGCCCTGCTGCTTCGGGAGTTTTCCCCGTGAGGGCGGATGCGCCTTGCGACTTTGCGGATAGGTTGAATGGTCACGGGGTGTGACCGGGCGTTGGCAGCGAATGGCCCCTGGCGGGCCTTGCGCTGACATTGCCGGTTCAGAGCCCGCGCGCCTGCAGCCGCCGCCTGTCGCGCTCGACATAGTCGAAGCCCATTTCTGTCAGACGGAACTGGCGCTTCTGGAATTCGCCGCGGATCAGGATGAACCCTTGCTCCTCGGCCTCACCGAGCGTTTTCAGGCTCGTGCCTTTCGGCGGCGCTTGCCAGCCCGTTCCGACGGCGCTGTGCAGCAATACCATGACTTTAATAATTTCGGTTCTCCTTTGCCGATCGAGATCATTCGAAGCAAATAGCTTTTTGATCGGATCGCCGCAATGACCGCATCAGGGCCATGACAGAAAGTGGCCTGAGGTGGACATTGTTCATCGCAAATATTGGTCGCAGAACACTGATTTTTGCGACACATCGCTCATGCTGGACACGCCTCCAGCAAGCTTAACGCGGCAATTTTGCATGTCCCATGGGTTACCGTCGGCTAGAAGCACTCCGCCCTCGACCAAGGCGGCCACGCGTTTTTGCAGCGTGAGATCACCGACCTGAAAATACGGTTTGGCAGCCGCAGCGAGAGCGGTGCCGACCACGAACGCCATTCTTCCACTCCATATTGGCGGAATCGAGAATCAGCCGATCGAAATGATTGTCTTGCGCCGATATCGGGCCTATTTCGCTGACAATACGGCACGGCGCATTCTCGCTCTTAAGACGTGTCCATTCTTGCTGACATTTCAATTCGACTTCGGCAGAAGAAGACTGCTGGTTTCCGATCAACGTAGCCAGTACGTCGGCAGGAATGATCGACACCGCTTTTGCTGGCTCTGTTGTCCCGCTCGACCCATCTCTGCGGCGGATGGGAATCCGAAGGCCGGTAACATCTATCAAATGGTAAGGGCGGTTTCTCATACGTGATGCCCAAGCCAGACGAAACGCCAGCTCTCGCGCTGAATGCCCGCCGAACCAGACGACGATCCGTTTATCGGTTGTCTTCACCCGCTCCCAGAACGACCGCAAATCCTCCTCGAGCTCTGGCCAGTCCAAATCCTGCTGCCACCATTCGACCCTTGCCTTCAGGTCGTCGGTTCCAATCGGCCCACAACTTAGATCGTCGCGATAAGCCAAGACCTCGTCGTCCTGGTCGGCGATCTGTAAAGCCTGCCGCAATGTGCCTGCTGCGGAGTCGCCAGGCGCGATGTGCAAAGTTGTCATCATGATGTTCCTGTTTGCACTGATAGGCACGCAGAAGCCAACCTTACTGCAGTGCCTTTACCGGCCCAAAGGGCCGTGCGCAAATTCGACATGCCCATTGCAAGCGACCATCGAAAAGAAGGTATGAACCGATGAATTCGGTCGCAGCACGTCGTACTGCAGGAGCCATCCTGCATTTTGGGAATAGGTAGCCGTAGCTGCTAAGGGTTTCAGCTCACCCGGTTGAATCTTGGCCCTATCGATCTTCGTGCCTCGTGCTGCAATGGCAGCATCTGTCAGTGCTTCGAGCTTGCTCACCGGCCATGCTTCGCATGTTTCGGTCGCGTATGAATGCTGAGATAGCGTAACGAAGGACAAAGCCGCTGCTGCGAAGAAACTCAGAAATCTGGTCATAGACAACCTCAACTTAAAATAACTGGATTTTTAAGTCACCTTAAAGCATGTGGAATGACTGAGTTCACCCCTTGATTTACGGGGATGTTCGGCGGAGTTGTTTTTCCTAAAGGTCAGTCCGATTGCTTTCGAGCCGTCCCTGTCGCGAAACTCCCGATTAAAGCGAGAATTGTTTTTCTGACTTCTGCAACGTCGCAGAATACGGACTTTTGCAACTGCCGCAATGTCTCTTCTTGGCCCATAGGCGCCCCCGATCCTCTTTGCTCCAACACCTTCATCCACGCCGTCGAAACGGCATGGGTCGCCCGTGATGGGGAATGGGGCAGGCAGTGGTCTTTCGGGTATGCGGTGGATGTCTGTCTGCCTGCCCCGGCCGGTTCCTTCGGTTCTGCGGGACGTGTCAGTTCCCGCTTTGCCTCACGTTCGCACGACCATCACCGGAAACCGGGCCCCTTGTCGAAGGGCGAACCAGAAAGGCGCCGGTTCGCGAACCCGGTTCCCATCCGATGACCCAACCAGTGTCGCCGATCCACTGGAGGGTGGGGATGAGGGAGGATGCGAAAAAATTGCAAGTGACCGGAATGGCTGCGAAGTTTCTCGCAAGGGGACAATATTTTTCCCCGCGCCGCCATCGGAAAGCCAGAGGATGACACTGCACGAACACAGGAACGCCCGCATCAAAGATGCGACCTCACGCACAAGACCGCGTGCAAACAAGAGTGGCGGCAGACACAATGACCCGCAGGCACGGCGGGCCTGCAAACAAGAAAGGCCGCGCGAGTGACGCGCGGCCTTCTTCCTCCCTGAAAAGGCGCGGTCGAGCTTCTCCTTAGCTCAGGTGGCCTCTTCCAGGTCCTTGTTCCAGCCGGCCTTTGAGGCCAACCGGGTGATTTCAGAATGCTTCGGCCGGCCTATGCCGCGCCAGCATTGCCTGGCGCATCAGGCCTTGTTGACGCTTGCCGCGTAGATCTCGTTTATCGTCTCGGCAAGGCTCGCGTCGAATTCCGCATCGCTCATCGTAACGCGCAGGTTCTCGGTCAGCGCGCGCGAGAAGCTTGCGATCATGCCCGGATTGTGGCTGAGCTTTTCGCAGGCATCGGTGCGGCTGTAGCCGCCGGACAGCGCGACGAGCCGGACGACAGACTTGTGAGCGGCCAGAGGTGCGTAGAAATCGGCAACCGTCGGGATCGTCACCTTCAGCATGACATTTTCGCCAGCCGGAAGCTTGTCCAGATGCGCGGCGATCTCGTCGCGCAGAATGGCTTCGGCTTCCTGCTTCGTCGGGCTCTTGATCAGGATTTCAGGCTCGATGATCGGCACGAGGCCGTGGCCGATGATCTGGTGGGCAATCTCGAACTGCTGCTTGACCACCGCGGCAATGCCCGCCTTGTCGGCATGGGCAATGACCGAGCGCATCTTGGTTCCGAAAATGCCTTTTTCTCTGCCGCGCGACAGGAGCGCGTCCAGTTCGGGCATCGGCTTCATCAGCTGGACGCCGTTGTCTTCGGCTTCCAGCCCCTTGTCGACCTTGAGGAAAGGTACGACGCCGCGCTTCTCCCACAGATAGGACGGAACGGCCTCGCCATCGACATCGCCATCCATGGTGCGTTCGAACAGAATGGCGCCGATGACCTTTTCGCCGGTAAAGGCCGGTGCCTTGACGATGCGCACGCGCATGGCATGCATCAGGCGGTACATGTCCGCGTCACCCTGATAGTCGGTGTCGGCAATGCCGTAGAGACGCAACGCCCCGGGTGTCGAACCGCCGCTCTGGTCAAGCGCCGCAATGAAACCGGGCGCCGAGCTGATCTTGTCCAACATCTTTGCGTCCACCATACTTCACTCCTATCCCTCGAAACGGCGCGGTGCGCGCGCACGGATGCTGTTTGGTTCGACGACCGACCGGCGCTTCGCACGCGATCCGTCGCCGCACCCCTGTGCCGAAACCTTCGGTCGTTCCACGCTCTCCCAAGGCTCTGGGATCTGCGATATCAGAAGAAATTTAAAAGGAAAATCCTAGGTTAAGCGACTGAACCGATTGAAATGAATTCAATCGTTTTAAAAAACTAAATATTTTAAAGCCCTATGTCCGGCAGGCGCGGCGGTCCTGGTTGCCGCGCCTGCCGGTGACGAAAATAGGGCGGTCAGGCTGTCTTGGAAAGGACTGCGACGCCCGGCAATTCCTTGCCTTCCATCCATTCGAGGAAGGCGCCGCCGGCCGTCGAGATATAGCTGAAGTCGTCTGCCACGCCGGCATGGTTCAGGGCTGCCACCGTGTCACCGCCACCGGCGACGGAGGTGAGCTTGCCGGCCTTGGTCTGTTCGGCTGCGAATTTCGCGGCAGAGACGGTCGCGGTATCGAACGGGGTGATTTCAAAGGCGCCGAGCGGGCCGTTCCAGACGAGCGTCGCGGCCTTGGCGATCCACTCGCTGACGGCTTTCACCGATTGCGGGCCGACGTCGAGCATCATCGCGTCTGCGGGGATCGCATCGATCGCCACGGTCTCGTTGTCGGCACCCGCCTTGAATTCGCGGGCAACGACGCCGTCCACCGGCAGCACGATGGTGCAGCCGGAGGCCTGCGCCTGCGCCATGATCGCCTTGGCGGTCTCGGCCAGATCATGCTCGCAGAGCGATTTTCCGACATCGATGCCGTTGGCGGCAATGAAGGTGTTGGCCATGCCGCCGCCGATGACGAGCGCATCGACCTTCTTGACGAGGTTCTGCAACAGATCGATCTTGGAGGAGACCTTGGCGCCGCCGACAATGGCAACGACCGGACGGGCCGGATTGCCGAGGCCCTTTTCCAGCGCTTCCAGCTCTTCCTGCATGGTGCGGCCGGCATAGGCGGGCAGGTGATGGGCAAGGCCTTCCGTCGAGGCATGGGCGCGGTGGGCGGCGGAAAACGCGTCGTTGACGAAGAGGTCGCCGTTCCTTGCCAGTTCCTCGGTAAAGGCCGGGTCGTTGTTTTCCTCGCCCTTGTGGAAGCGGGTGTTTTCGAGAAGCAGGATATCGCCGTTCTTCATCGTCTCGACGGCTTCTGCGGCGTCCGGGCCGATGCAGTCGGCGGCGAAAAGCACCTTCTGGCCGAGAACCTCGTTGACGGCCGGCACGATCAGCGACAGCGACATGTCGGCGACGGGCTCGCCCTTCGGGCGGCCGAAATGGGCAAGCAGGATGACCTTTGCGCCCTTTTTCGACAGTTCCAGAATGGTCGGCGCGACGCGCTCGATACGGGTGGCGTCCGTCACCTTGCCGCCCGATACGGGCACGTTCAGGTCGACGCGGACAAGCACGCGCTTACCCGCGATATCGGTGAGGTCGTCAAGGGTTTTGAAGGCCGGCATGATCCTGATCCATTCTCGTTTCGGGGATGAAGTTTGCCGCGACCATACTATGCCTGAGGCATGACGCAAGGCGGTTGCAGGCGAAAGCGGGCGGGTATCTGACGGGATGGCACGCGCTCGATCGGCAGAGGCGGACGGGTGAGAGAAGGTCGCTCGAGGCCCGTTCGATAACCCCTCACCGCTAGAAGAGAGGGCTCAATCCGGCCGCGCCGGCGGCTATCGATCGGGGCAGGTGAGGGGCTGCGGCTCTTCTGCCCTTGTTGGGGTGCAAAAGAGCCTGTCAGGACTGCGGAGCGGCCCCGGCAAGGCCGGCGGATGGCGAGACCCAGGAGCCGGATTTCGCCGGTGAATGCGGGCTCACGCAGCCGAGGCCGAATCGTCTTCTCGCGTGCGATCGGTTTCCGCCGGTTGCGGTTCGCCTGCCTTTTCGGCCACACCGGGGACGGGCTTGCCACGGTATTTGCGGATCAGGTCGCGCACCCGGTGGGCGATCTCGCGGATGTTGATGAAGATCGGCAATCTGGTGGCCGGTTCGACCGGTTCCAGCGAGACGCCGATGCTTTTCACCGCGCCGTTCTCATCGAGATCGCGGACGATCAGGACGACCGAGCCGAAGCGGATGCGGTCGGCATAATCGGCGCGGCCGCCGAGCCTCGATGCCACCAGTTCGCCGACGGTCAGAGACTGTTCCGCCGTTGCCAGCAGGCCGGGGCCGTAGGCGGCGTCGAGTTCCTTGGCAGGGCGCGCCGGGGAGATGGCGAAGGCGCCGAAGAATTCGGCATCGTCCTCGTCGACTGGGGCGCGGCTTGCAAACAGGCGGTCAAGCAGGCTCGTATAGGTCGGTTGAACGAAGAGATAGACCTGATCGTTCTCGCGCAGGCGCCCGGCATACTGGTAGCGGATGCTCTTGTTGTCGCGGATGACGAGCGAGGGCATGGCCCAGCGCGGAATGCGCTCGCCCGACAGGATCGGGCTGTCTTTGAGGACGCGGTAGGAGATCAGTTCGTGGGTCGCCTTGCCGGGAAGATCGAGTTCCACCTTCTCGACGGCGCCCATGCGCGGCGGAATGATGAGACCGAGCTTCTGCGCCACCGGCTTGATCGTCCAGCCCTGCACGAGAAGCGAGACAAGCACGATGATGAAGGTGGTGTTGAAGAACAGTTCGCCATTTTCGACGCCGCTCATGATCGGCATGATCGCCAAAAGGATGGAGACGGCGCCGCGCAGGCCGACCCAGGCGACGAAGCCGATCTCCTGCTGAGTGTAATCATAGGGGAGCAGCGACAGCCAGACGGCGATCGGGCGGGCAACGAAGATCAGGAACAGCGCCAGGCCGACCGCCGGCAGAAGGATCAGCGGAAACTGCGAGGGCGTTGCGAGAAGGCCAAGCACGAGGAACATGATGATCTGCGCCAGCCAGGACAGGCCCTCGTTGAAGCGGACGATCTGCTGCTTGGCGAACATCTTTCGGTTGCCGGCGACCATGCCCGCGACATAGACGGCCAAAAAGCCGCTGCCGCCCATCGTGCCGGTGAAGGCAAAGACCAGAAGCGCCAGCGTCAGCACGAAGATCGGGGCGAGGCCGCGGTCGGATGTGAAGCGGTTCAGCACCCAGACGATCATCATGCCGCCGAGCAGGCCGAAGATCAGGCCAAGGCCCATCTCTTCGAGGAACATCATGAGGAAGTGCAGGTCGAAGCCGGCAAAGCCTTCGCCGGTCGCCACCAGTTCGGACAGCGCCACCGTCAGGAAGATGGCCATCGGATCGTTGGTGCCGGATTCGACTTCCAGCGTCGAGCGCACCTTGTCGCGGATGTTGATGCCGCCGATGCGCAGAAGGAAGAAGACGGCAGCCGCATCCGTCGAGGCGACGATCGAGCCGAGAAGCATGCCCTGCAACAGCGAGAAGCCGAGCATGTATTTGGCCGCGAGGCCGAACAGGGTGGCGGTGATGATGACGCCGACCGAGGACATGGTGATCGCCGGGATGGCGGCGGCCTTGAACGAGTGGACCGGCGTCATGAAGCCGGAATCGAACAGAACGATCGCCAGCGCCAGCGAGCCGAGCATGAAGGTGAACGGGTAGTTCTCGAAGCGGATGCCGAGACCATCGACGCCGGCAAGCAGGCCGATCGACAGGAAGATCAGGAGGAGGGGCGCGCCGAAGCGGAAGGCGAGCAGGCTGGAGAAGGCCGAGACGAGGACCAGCACCGTACCCACCAGCAAGATGATGTAGAATGCTTCCAATGCCCTGTCCTTCCTGACCACATACGTCCGCTGCCGCAGGTTCCCCGCTCGCAGGCCCGAATTTCGACGGAGCCTGTGCCGTGACCGCGATGCGGCATGTGCAGAAGGGGCAGGACCCGGATGATCCGGGCGAATCGATACGACGCCGCAATTAGGCGCGATTAATTCCGGCAAGAGAAGGGCAGGACGGCAAAAAAGAAACGGATCGGAGATTTCCGGCCGGGCCGACCGCTGGCAGAGGTCAAAACCTCTCCTGCGTCATGCTCGGGCCTCTCCCGGTCATCTGTCCACGCCTGATGTCGGCGATGTGGTTCGATTGTCGCCACAAGGGCCAGGATGACAGCCTTTGATGACAGAGCCTTGGGATGGAAGGAGACGGGCCGGAGATTTCGGGTCGGACTGACTGCTGTGCGCGGCGGAAAACCTCTCCTTCGTCATGCCGGGGCTTGTCCCAAGCATCTCTCCATGCCCCATGTCGTGGATGTGGTCAGATCCTGGGGACAAGCCACAGCATGACGACCTTTGGTGGCAGAGCCTTCTCATAAAAAAACGGACCGGAAAATTCCGGTCCGTTCTGAAAGGCGCTGACGTCTCTTTCCGTCATTCCTGCCGCTGATGGCGAGGATGACGGAGAGAAGTTTTTAGATGGTCTTGGCGAACGCGACTGCCGTGTCGGACATGCGGTTGGAGAAGCCCCATTCGTTGTCGTACCAGGTGAGGATACGGACGAAATTGCCTTCCATGACCTTGGTCTGGTCGAGCGCGAAGATCGACGAGTGGCTGTCGTGGTTGAAGTCACGGCTGACGAGCGGCTCGTCGGTATAGCCGAGAATGCCCTTCAGCGCGCCGTTGGATGCCGTCTTGATCGCCTCGTTGATCTCTTCGACCGAGGTTGTCTTCTTGGCGACGAACTTGAAGTCGACGACCGAGACGTTCGGGGTCGGAACGCGGATCGAGGTGCCGTCGAGCTTGCCCTTGAGGTGCGGCAGGACGAGGCCGACGGCCTTGGCGGCGCCGGTCGAGGTCGGGATCATCGACAAGGCTGCGGCGCGGGCGCGGTACAGGTCCTTGTGCATGGTGTCGAGCGTCGGCTGGTCGCCCGTGTAGGAATGGATCGTCGTCATGAAGCCGTGGTCGATGCCGACGGCGTCGTCCAGCGTCTTGACGACCGGCACGAGGCAGTTGGTCGTGCAGGACGCGTTGGAGATGACCAGATGTTCCTTGGTCAGCTGGTCGTGGTTGACGCCGAAGACGACCGTCAGGTCGGCATTGTCGCCCGGTGCCGAGATGATGACGCGCTTGGCACCGGCCGTCAGGTGGGCGGCTGCCTTGTCACGCGCGGTGAAGATGCCGGTGCATTCCAGCGCGATATCGACGCCGAGCTCGCCATGCGGCAGCTGGGCCGGGTCGCGAACGGCCGTCACCTTGATCGGCTTGCCGCCGGAAATCGTGATCGTGTCGCCATCGACCTTCACATCGGCCGGGAACTTGCCGTGGATCGAATCGTAGCGGAGCAGGTGGGCGTTGGTCTCGACCGGGCCCAGATCGTTGATCGCCACGACTTCGATATCGGTGCGGCCCGATTCGACGATGGCGCGAAGGACGTTGCGGCCGATACGGCCGAAGCCGTTGATGGCAACCTTGACAGTCATATGTGGTCTCTCCCTGGAAAATCTTGGCGGAACGGTTTTGCGGCGCGGCGCCATTTTAGGCGCCGCTGCCGCGGGTCTTGGTATCAGAGCTTGGCTTCGGCGGCGGCGACGACAGCGTCAGCCGTGATGCCGAAATGCTTGAAGACATCCTTGGCCGGGCCGGATGCGCCGAAGCTCTTCATGCCGACAAACGTGCCTTCCGGTCCGATGAAGGCATCCCAGCCTTCGCGCACGCCGGCTTCGACGGCGATCTTGACCGGCGACTTGCCGAGGATCTCGGCGCGGTAGGCATCCGGCTGCTCGAAGAACAGTTCGGTGCAGGGAACCGACACGACGCGGGTGGAGATGCCCTTTTCCTCAAGTGTCTTGCGGGCGGCAACCGCCAGCTCGACTTCCGAACCCGAAGCGAAGATCGTCACCTTGGCGTCGGCAGAACCTGCCAGGTTGTAGGCGCCCTTGGTGACGAGGTTCTCTTCCGTATATTCGGTGCGAACCGTCGTCAGGTTCTGGCGGGTCAGAGCCAGCGCCGTCGGACGATCCTTGGTCTTCAGCGCGATCTGCCAGGCTTCGGCCGTCTCGGTGACGTCTGCCGGGCGGAAGACCATCAGGTTCGGAATGGCGCGCAGCGAGGCGACCTGCTCGACCGGCTGGTGGGTCGGGCCGTCTTCACCGACGCCGATCGAATCGTGGGTCAGGACGTGGACGACGCGGATGCCCATCAGCGAGGCAAGGCGGATCGGCGGGCGGCAATAATCGGAGAAGATCATGAAGCCGCCGCCGTAAGGCATCAGGCCGCCATGCAGCGTGATGCCGTTCATGGCCGATGCCATGCCGTGTTCGCGGATGCCCCAGTGCATGTAGCGGCCGGAGAAGTCGGTCGGGGTGATCGACACCATCTGGCTGGTCTTGGTGTTGTTCGACGGCGTCAGGTCGGCGGAGCCACCGAGGGTTTCCGGCAGGATGCCGTTGATGACTTCGAGAACGTCCTCGGAGGCCTTGCGGGTGGCAACCGTCGGCTTGGTCTCGGCGATCTTCTTCTTCAGGTCGGCGATCGCGGCGTCAAAGCCTTCCGGCAGGTCGCCGGCGAAGCGGCGGTCGAACTCGGCCTTGACGGCAGACTTTTCAAGCGCGGCTTCCCAGGCGGCAACCTCGTCGGCCGAGCGGGTGCCGGCGGCGCGCCAGCCGTCGAGAACGTCGTTCGGAATGACGAAGGGCTCGTAATCCCAGTTCAGCGCCTTGCGGGTGGCGGCGATTTCCTCGGCGCCGAGCGGCGAGCCGTGAACCTTGTGGGAGCCGGCCTTGTTCGGCGCGCCGAAACCGATCGTCGTCTTGCAGGCGATCAGCGTCGGCTTGTCGGACTTGTGGGCTTCTTCGATGGCGGCGGCAATCGCATCCTGGTCATGGCCGTCGATCTCGATCGTGTGCCAGTGAACCGCCTTGAAGCGGGTGATCTGGTCGGTCGAGTCCGACAGGGAGACGGCGCCGTCGATGGTGATCGAGTTGTTGTCCCAGAAGAGGATCAGCTTGTTGAGCTTCAGGTGGCCGGCAAGCGCGATCGCTTCATGGCTGATGCCTTCCATCAGGCAGCCGTCACCGTTGATCACGTAGGTGTAGTGATCCTGCAGTTCGGCGCCGAATTCGTCGCGCAGCTTGCGTTCGGCGATCGCCATGCCGACGGCATTGGCAATGCCCTGGCCGAGCGGGCCGGTGGTCGTCTCGATGCCGGTCGCATGGCCGTATTCCGGGTGGCCGGCGGTCTTGGAGCCGAGCTGGCGGAAACCCTTGAGGTCATCGACGGTCATGTCCGGATAGCCGGTCAGGTAAAGCACCGAATAGAGAAGCATCGAGCCGTGGCCGGCGGAGAGGACGAACCGGTCGCGGTTCGGCCAATGCGGCTTCAACGGGTCGAATTTCATGTATTTGGTGAACAGCACGGTTGCCACGTCCGCCATGCCCATGGGCATGCCCGGATGGCCCGAATTGGCCTTTTCCACAGCATCCATGGCAAGGAAGCGGATCGCATTCGCCATCCGGTTATGTGTGTCGAGAGAGGTCATGGCTAATCCGTTCGATTACGGGTCTGGATCAAGGTCCCGATAGGGACCGACGAAGAGCGGCTGATCCTTAACACCTGCAACGGGCGTGTCAACAAATGCAAAGAAGCCGCGCGTTTGTGTGAGAAAAATCTCACCGGCTGCCCAATTTACGGGCATCGAATATGGCACTGCAAGTATGACCCGAAGATGGTGTCATCCACAGATAGGTCAAGCGGGAAGGGGCCGGATTTATTGACCCTGTCGGGTGGCGTGACTAGTGTTTCAGACCAGTCGACGGGCAGGGGATAAACGATTCGCCTCAACCGCAGCGACAGGGACAAGTATATGCCGGCAGAAAAGACCTTGGATCTGGCGCTTTCGGAACTCAGTGCGGCGATAGGCTCGCTCGAGAATGCCGTCGATGCGCGTATCGAACGCCAGAGGGAAAGCAGCGACGCGGAGGGCGAGGTGCGCCGGGTCCATGCCGACCGTTCCAGGCTTGCGCAGGAGCTCGACCAGTCGCAATTTCGCGCCAATCGTCTTGAAGAAGTCAACCGCGAGGTCTCTCGCCGTCTCGTGACGGCGATGGAGACCATTCGCGCGGTTCTGGATCGATAAGGGTAAGGGCTCTTCATGGCGCAAGTCACGGTGATGATCGACGGCAAGGCCTATCGCATGGCCTGCGAGGAGGGCCAGGAAGGCCATCTCGCCGACCTTGCCGATCGCTTCGACCAGTATGTGATGCATCTCAAGGGGCAGTTCGGCGAGATCGGCGATCTGCGCATCACGGTCATGGCCGGGATCATGATCATGGACGAGCTTTCCGAACTCAACCGCAAGGTGGCCTCGCTCGAGGGGCAGGTGGATGCGATGACGTCGAATACGGCCGGATCGCTCGAAATGCAGCATCGCAACGAGCAGGCGATGGTCTCGGCCATCGGCGATCTGACCGCGCGGCTCGAAGGCATGGCCGCCAAACTCAACGGACGTTCCGCGCCGATCAACTGACGGCGCTTGAGGCTCACGCCGTTTCGAGACGGTGTTTAAAAAAAACCATCGCCGTGCCACTGGCGCGGGCCCGGCTTCCCCCTTATATTGCAAATGCGATCTGCGCTTCTCGACAGGAACCACAATCCCTGGGGCCATACTCGATCCAAAGGGAGCTGTCCCTGACCAGGCCCGTGGGCTTGGACATATGGCGCCCACCTACGTTTGTAGGCACCCAGGATCGTAAACATCCATCGGTCGCCGTGGATCGCACTTCCCATCTCCGCCATCGCAGCGATCCGCGCGCCGTATTCTTCCGGCACATAAGGGGCGCTGCTTACGTATTTTCCGCTGCTTGTCTGTCCTCTCAACAGGTCCATGATCTTTTGACACTGTATTGCGTTCGGAGGAGAGCATGGGACACGATGATGGCGGACAACCAAGATATGAGCTGATCGGCCTTTCGGTCTTCGGCATACTGGTGTGCGGATGCATTTTTCTGATGACCACCAGCCATGACGTGCACGACACGCTTACCGGAGCCAAGCCGGCCGTCGTCGTCGAACTGGACCAGTCGCCCAGGCCGGTGATGTGACGGCGCGCCCGACGCGGCGGCGGGGCCCGATAGGGCGAAGGATGGGGGAGATGGCCGGTGTGTTGCCTTGGCTCCAGGCAGGGGCGGCTCCAGGGCGTTGCTCAGCGATGGAAATCGTCGGCAAACCGATCGGTCCTGCTCTTCACGTCGACGACGGATTCGATTGCCTCGTTGATCCGCTCGAACAGGCTCTCGAACTGCGGATTTCCCGGATCGGCAAAATCACCGACAAAAAGGATCGCATTGTCGGTCGTCAGCGGGAAGCCGCTCAGAAGGCATTTCAAGATCGCCTGATTGGCAATCGCAGTCGCACTCGTCCGTTCGAGGAAGCGATCCCGCTCCTCGGCAGTCAGCCCAGTCAGCATATTGTTCCCTTTTTGCGTGTGGGGCATTTTTAAGAACGAATACAATATGATGAGATCAGTGCAGAATGCCAAGATGGTTTTACTAAAATATAAATAGATAAACTGCTTTATGGCGTCCGTTTGCGGCGCAGATCGACCTTGCACGCGAGAAGTTACGCTTGACAAGCGGTGGGCCGCAGACAAGTTCTCTCCTACCTTTTGTTTACCGGCCGGTATCATGCCCTTTGCCCATACGACATTCGCCCGTTCCTCCCTGCTGATGCTGCTTGTCGGCTGCGCCCTTCTGGTGGCGATCGTCGGCTCGTCATTCTTTCTGGCGCGGTCGACGCAGACCTATTTCCAAGGCGTCGCCAAGCTGCGCGACGTGCGCAGCGGGGCCGCCGATCTGGTGCTCTACCTGCGTGCGGCGGAATCGGGCCAGCGCGGCTATCTCCTGAGCGAAGACGAGACGTTTCTGAAGCCCTACCAGACGGCGCTTACCGGCCTGCCGAAAGTGGTCGGCCGGTTCAGGGCAGCGGTTGCGGCGGCAGGCGATGTCGATGTGCCGATGGATCAGCTGCAGACGCTGATCGATGCGAAGGCCAAGGAGATGACCGGTACGGTGGAGCTCGGCCAGAAGGGCGATTTCGCCGGTGCGACGGCTGTCGTGCGCGGCGATTACGGCCGCCAGCTGATGGACAATATATCGACCATACTGGGCCAGGTGGTGCGCAGCACCGACAAGCGGCTGTCCGACGGGATCGAGGATCTCAACCGCTCTGCCGCATCGCTGCAATGGGTGACGGTGGGCGGCGGACTGGTGATCGTCATGCTCGTCATCGGCGGCATCGTCGTCGTCGCCCAGCATGTGCGTGCCCTGCGGCAGGCGCAGAGCGAGGTGGAAGCGCTCAACAGCGGTCTCGAAGAGCGGGTCAACGAGCGCACCGAGGATCTCATCCAGGCGAACCGCGAGATCCAGCGCTATGCCTATATCGTCTCCCACGACCTGCGGGCGCCACTCGTCAACATCATGGGCTTTACCAGCGAGCTGGATGCCAGCCTGAAATCGATCGCCGCCTATGTGCTGGCCGACGAGGACAACCGGCCGGGCGAACAGGAGGCGCGCGAGGCGAAACTGGCGGTCGAGGAGGATCTGCCGGAAGCGATCGGCTTCATCCGCTCTTCGACGAAGAAGATGGATGCGCTGATCAACGCGATCCTGAAGATCTCCCGCGACGGTCGGCGGGAGCTGAAGCCGGAACGCGTCGATCTGGCAGACATCCTCGACATGACCGCCGCCAGCATCAACCATCAGGTTCAGGATGCGGACGGCAAGGTGGAGATTTCCGTTGCCGCCGCGCGCGGCCTCGTCACCGACCGGTTCTCGATGGAGCAGATTTTCGGCAATCTCTTCGACAATGCCGTCAAGTACCGCGATCCGAAGACGCCGTTGCAGCTTGCCGTGAAGGCATCGCCCGCCGGGCGCGGGTCGCTCAAGATCGAGGTCAGCGACAACGGTCGCGGCATCGCCCCGCAGGATCACGAGCGGATCTTCGAGCTCTTCCGCCGTTCGGGCACGCAGGATCAGCCGGGCGAGGGGATCGGCCTTGCGCATGTCCGTTCATTAGTCAGAAATTTAGGCGGGGACATTACGGTCAAATCCACATTGGGAGGTGGGACGACATTCGTCATCCGGCTCCCCACCGATTTGTCCCAGTATGTCAGGAGTAACGGGTCATGAAGGCTGCAGGCAAGGAAGTCACGATCGTCATGGTCGAGGACGACGAGGGTCATGCCCGGCTCATCGAAAAGAACGTGCGGCGCGCCGGCGTCAGCAACGAGATCGTACCGTTCACCAACGGCAATGCGGCGCTCGATTTCATCCTCGGCGAGGACCGTTCGGGGGCTGCCAATCACGATCGCTATCTGCTCATCCTTCTCGACCTCAACCTGCCCGACATGTCCGGTATTGACATCCTCGAGAAGGTGAAGTCCAACGCCACATTCGAAGCGGTTGCCCGTCGTCATCCTCACCACGACCGACGACGAACGCGAAATCCAGCGCTGCTATGATCTCGGCGCCAACGTCTATATAACGAAGCCGGTCGATTACGATAATTTCGCTCACGCGATAAGGCAGCTCGGGCTGTTCTTCTCGGTGATGCAGATACCAGGACAATAGCACGCGCATGCCGCAAACGATCCTCTACGTCGATGACGACCTGGCGCTTGCGCGGCTTGCGACGCGTCATCTCGGCCGTGTCGGCTATCAGGTCGTGCATGCGGTGGATCAGGTGCAGGCGATGGAGGCGGTCGAGAAGGGCGATATCGATGCGATCGTCCTCGACCATTATCTGAATTCCGGCACAGGCCTCGATATCCTTCACAAGCTGAAAGACCAGAATTCGACGATCCCGGCCATCTATGTCACGGGATCGAGCGATGCGCAGATCGCCATCGATGCGCTGAAGAACGGCGCATCCGACTATGTGATCAAGACCGTCGGCGACGAATTCTGGCCGCTTCTGCAAAGCGCCATCGGGCAGGGGCTTGCGACGGCCGAGCTTCGCCGCGCCAAGGAGCGCGCCGAACAGGAGATACGGCTCGGCAAGGAGCGGGCCGAGGTGCTGCTCGCCGAGGTCAATCACCGCGTCGCCAACAGTCTGGCGCTGGTCGCCGCTCTCATCCGGCTGCAGGCGTCGAGCGAAAAGAGCGACGACGTCAAGGCGGCGCTGGGCGAGACGCAGGCGCGTATCTCGGCGATCGCCGGCATGCATCGCAGCCTCTACACGTCCGATGACGTGCGCCAGGTGGAGATGGACAAATATCTCGGCACGCTCGTGCAGGAAGTGCAGGGCACCGTGCATGACACGCAGGGGCCGCTGATCAGGCTTGCGGCCGACAACGTGTTCCTCAAATCCGATCGCGCCGTGTCCGTCGGCATGATCGTCACCGAGCTTCTGACCAATGCGTTGAAATATGCCTATCCTGCCGGGACCGAGGGGGAGGTGCGGGTCGCTCTGCTGAAGCAGGGCGGCGAGCGGGCGCTGCTCAGCGTCGAGGACGACGGGATCGGCTGGAAAGAGGGCGATGCCGTCAAGGGCACCGGGCTCGGCAGCCGTATCGTCAAATCCATGGCGGCGACGCTCGGGTCGGCGGTTTCCTATGTGCCGCGCGACCACGGGACGCGTGTGGAATTGCTGCTCGATCTCAATTCCTGATTGCTTTTCGCCAGTTCATTTTGTTCCCGCCATTGCATTGCGTGCATCGGGGCCTTATCATTCCCGCAGCGAGTGAAGGTGCATAGCTCCGAAAACCGGTTCCCGGTTTTTCGAGCTGTGCGCGAAACTTTGTCCAGAGCGCGCCGCTTTCTCATGGCGCCTCCGGCCGGTCATTTCGAGGGAAATGACGCATGAGAGTTTTGCGTGCGGTTGTGATTGTCCCAGCTTAAGAGCTTTGCTTGTTAACCGAAATCCTTATCGTCATCGCGCTCACCGTGATCAACGGTGTCCTGTCGATGTCGGAGCTTGCCGTCGTCTCCTCCCGCCCCGTCCGCCTCAAGGTGATGGCCGAACAGGGCAATAAGGGAGCGGCGACAGCCATCCGTCTGGCCGAAGATCCCGGCCGCTTCCTGTCCTCCGTCCAGATCGGCATCACGCTCGTCGGCGTTCTCTCCGGCGCGTTTTCCGGCGCCACGCTCGGCACGCGCCTGACGCTGTGGCTTGAGCTGCAGGGCGTTCCCAACCATATCGCCGACTGGCTCGGCGTCGGCTCCGTCGTCGTCTTCATCACCTATCTGTCGCTCATCCTTGGCGAACTGGTGCCCAAGCAGGTGGCGCTGCGCGCGCCCGAAGCGGTTGCCGCGCGCGTTGCGCCGGCCATGAAGATGATCGCCACGGTCGGCGCGCCGATCGTCTGGTTCCTCGATATTTCCGGCCGGCTCGTGCTGACCGTCCTCGGGCAGAAGGGGGAATCGGGCGAGAAGGTCACAGACGAGGAAATCCGCACCGTTCTGGCCGAAGCGCAGAGCGCGGGCGTGATCGAGACCGAAGAGTCGGCGATGATCACCGGCGTCATGCGGCTTGCCGACCGCACGGCACGTGGCCTGATGACGCCGCGCCGCGATGTGGAGGTGATCGATACCGAGCACGAACCGGAAGAGATCCGCGCCCAGCTGCGTGCCACCCAGCGCGCCCGGCTGCCGGTGCGCCAGGGCAGTTCCGACGAGATCCTCGGCGTTCTCTTCGTCAAGGACGCCTATGACTATATGGCGGGTGGCAAGGTGCTCGACATGAAGGCGATGATGCGCGAAGCGCCGGTCGTCTCGGATCTCACCGGCGCGCTCGACGTCATCCAGGCGGTGCGCCGCGCGCCCGCCCACATGGTTCTCGTCTATGACGAATACGGCCATTTCGAAGGCATCGTCACCTCGGGCGACATTCTGGAAGCCATTACCGGCGTGTTCCAGGAGGATGCCGCCGAGGAACCGGCGATCGTGCCGCGCGACGACGGTTCGTTCCTCGTTGCCGGCTGGATGCCGGTCGATGAATTCTCCGACGAAATGGGCATCCCGATCGCGGAAGATCCGGGCTACGAAACGGTGGCCGGCTTCGTCCTCGACGAGCTGAAGCACCTGCCCGATCTCGGGGAGAAGTTCCAGACGCGCGGCTTCATCTTCGAGGTCATCGATCTCGACGGCCGCCGTATCGACAAGCTGCTGGTCACGCCGATCAACGAGAAGAACCTCGACAGGAATGGCGAGCGCACCGGAGACCGGGGCTGATGGACCGGTCCGCCCTGAAGGCGGGCTTGAGAAACGGGCGGCTTGCCGCCCGTGACGGGCTTTTACCCGACGAACGGGCCGATAAGAGCATGGCTCTCGTTTCCCACGGCGATGAGGCAATTCAGGTAAAGCCGGGCACCGTCGTGTCCGGCTTTCTGCCGATCCGCTCCGAGGCCGATATCCGGCCGCTGCTGGAGACGCTGGAACAGCGCGGCGCGCGGATCTGCGTGCCGGTCGTCATCGACCGGGAAACGATCGTCTTTCGCGCCTTCGATCCGCAGATTGAACTGGTGAAGGGCTCGTTCGGCACGTCCGGGCCGGGGCCGGATGCGGCCGAACTCGACCCCGAGATCATGCTCGTGCCGCTTGCCGCCTTCGACGCGCGGGGCCACCGGATCGGCTATGGCGGGGGATATTATGACCGCGCCATCGCGCATTTGCGGCAAAAAGGCGTCGATCCGAAGCTGATCGGCATTGCATTCGACTGCCAGGAAGTGGCATCAGTGCCGGATGAACCTCACGACATGCAGCTCGGCGGGGTGCTGACGGAGAGCGGTTATCGCCCGTTTGCGCCCGCCGCCTGAGGCTTTAAGAGCTGCCGCACTGGATTGGACTTGAATGCGCCTGTTGTTTCTGGGTGACATGGTCGGCAAGACCGGACGGACCGCCGTCTGGGACAAGCTGCCGGGCCTCGTCTCCGACCTCAAACTCGATTTCGTCATCGTCAACGGCGAGAATGCCGCCGGCGGCTTCGGCATTACCGAGGATATCTTCACCGAGACGATCAATGCCGGCGCCGATGTGGTGACGACCGGCAACCATGTCTGGGACCAGAAGGACGCGATCGGGTTCGCCGGCCGACACGACCAGTTTTTGCGCCCGGCCAATTACCCTGCGGGCACGCCCGGCAAGGGTTCCGGCCTCTATTATGCCCGTAACGGCGCACGCGTGCTCGTTGCCAACATCATGGGCCGGGTGTTCATGCATCCGGAACTCGACGATCCCTTCAAGAGCGCCGAAGTCATTCTCGATGCCGCGCCTTTGAAAGAACAGGCCGACGCGATCATCTTCGATTTCCATGCGGAAGCGACCAGCGAAAAGCAGTGTTTCGGCCATTTCGTCGATGGCCGCGCCTCCTTCGTCGTCGGCACCCATACGCATGTCCCGACCGCCGACTGCCAGATCCTGAACGGCGGCACGGCCTATATGTCGGATGCCGGCATGTGCGGCGATTACGATTCGTCGCTCGGCATGGACAAGGAAGAGCCGCTCAACCGCTTCATCTCGAAAATGCCGAAGGGCCGGTTCGAGGTCGCATCCGGCCCCGCGACGATCTGCGGCGTCGGTGTGGAGATTTCCGATGCGACCGGGCTTGCCGAAAAGATCGAACCGCTCCGGCTCGGGCCGCGGCTGGCCGAGACGATCCCGAGCTTCTGGCGGTAATTCCATGCGCCTGATCCGCCCTGCCATTATCGTGCTCGTTGCCGTTTGCGGCGGCGCGGTGATGGCCGAGGCGGCGGTCCTGAAAGACGGGCAAGGTGCGGCCAAGGGCAAGCCGCAGGATGCCGCAGATCCGCCCGGCTGGACGGCGCAGAAATGCACCTTCTACGGCAAGGCATGGCGCGATCTTCTCGAACTCTCCGGTCGCCAGGGCATCAGCGAAGATTTCATCGCCCGCAACGAGGCGTTCATCCGCTCCGACTGCACCGACCGCAGCGATATCTGTCCGGCCTCGAAGGAAGAGGGTGCGCTCGTCAACAGGCTCACCATGGCGACGATGAATTTCGGCACCGCCAGCACGTTCGTGCCCTTCGTGTGCCGGGGCACGACCGGGCCGCTCAAGATGCAATAGGCGCAGCCGCTTGCCCCTTCGCGCCTGCCTCTTGCCGCCTGCGCAATGACACGATTGTGAGACGCTCGTAAAAATTGCGGCTGGACCGCGATTTTGCATTGCCGCATCCTTCCTCCGAGACTTCGACCTGAATGCCTTTTCGGGGATGTGGCATGATGCTTCGTACGCTTGTCTTCGGTCTTTCCGGCCTTCTGCTTTCGACATTTTCTGCCTCTGCGCAAGACGCGCCGCAGCCGAGCCAATGTCAGGCGATTGCCCAGGCGCTGCCGGGCGCCACCTATGCGGCCTACAGGCCTGCGGCGGGTGCGCCCGTTCTTCTTGCGCAGAGCAAGACAGGGACGGCGATGTCGCTGTCCGAACGGGAAGAGGTGGATATCACCTTCATCGGCCATTCCACCTATTTCATCGAGACGCCGGCCGGGATCGGCATCGCGACGGATTTCAGCGGGGTCTACGAACCGCCGCGGGTGCCGGATGTGGCAACGATGAACAAGGCGCATTCGACGCATTACACGCTGACGCCGAACCCTGCGATCCCGCATGTGCTGCACGGATGGAGCGATGTGCCGGGGGAAAAGGCGGAGCATCACCTGGTTGTCGGCGACGTCTACATCCGCAATGTCGTCTCCGATATCCGCGACTGGGGCGGCGGCATCGAGAAGAACGGCAATTCGATCTTCATCTTCGAAGTGGCCGGGCTCTGCATCGGCCATCTCGGCCACCTGCATTTCGAACTGAACGAGCAGCAATATACCGAGATCGGCCGGCTCGACATCCTGATGGTGCCGGTCGATGGCGGGCTTACCATGGGCGCCGACAGCATGAGCCGGGTGGTTCAGCGGCTGCGCTCGTCGCTGATCCTGCCGATGCACCGCTACGGCCCGCCGCTCGACCGGTTCCTCGCGATGTTCGATGGCAAGTTCGATATCGCCTATGCCAAGGAACGCACGATCAAGGTGTCGATACGCACGCTGCCGAAGAAGCCGACCATTCTGATCCCGCAGGGGCTTTGAACCGGGGTTCGAGATGCCACCCTATCGCGCCGTCAGGCTCGGGCCGGTTTCAAGCATCCGACCACGGTGATTTCTGCCGCGCGGCTGGCGCGCCGAGGGGCCCTCGGGACAAGCCCGAGGGCGACGCCGGTATGCGGGGAGACCTGGGTGGCTCAATGCACGGCAGAAAACTGCAGGTGCTGCTTGACGCCGACTTCCGGCATCTTGTCGTCGGAAAAGTTTGCCTTTGCGACTTCCCAGCCAAACTTCAAAGCGCTGTCCGTCGAGGCCCAGATTTCCGCATCGTCGACGGTGAAGGACAGCATCGTCAGAAGCGGATCGTCCTTGCCCTGCTCGTACCAGGCGGCGGTCACGGCACTCCAGTATTCCTCCACCTTCTGGCGGTCGTTTCGAACCGTCAGCATCCCCGACAGGCAGGCATGATAATCGTGGTTCTTGCCGGTGACGCAGAAATGCGCCGGGCTGCCGGCGCCAAGCGCGCGGACCAGATCCGTATCGGCCTTGGTGAAGAACCAGATGGTGCGGGCGTCGATATCGACATTGGGCGCCATCGGCTGGAAATGCCGGTGCGAACCCTCAAGACCGAGCATGCCGGCATGGATGGCATGGATTTCGTCCCAGAGCTGGCGTTCGGGTGCGTTGCGGGCATCGTTGAGGCTGGCCATCGTCTTCTCCTTGTCGTTATTTCTTCTGGACGGCGTTGCTATCCAAAGCATCCAACGGGGAGTGGCGGGGCTTTGTTCCTCACGGATCGGACGGTTCCAGGCTTGCGGCTTTGATGCTTGAACGCGGGCTTCATCCCCACTATAAGGCGCCCATTCCAATACAAGCTACATCGTCAGGGGTGCCATGGCTGGCCATTCACAGTTCAAAAACATCATGCACCGGAAGGGCAAGCAGGACGGTATCCGTTCCAAGCTGTTCTCCAAGCTCGCCCGTGAAATCACCGTCGCGGCCAAGACCGGCCTGCCCGACCCGATGGCGAACGCAGCACTTCGTCTCGCCGTGCAGAATGCCAAGGCACAGTCGATGCCGAAGGACAATATCGACCGCGCGATCAAAAAGGCCTCCGGCGCCGATGCCGAGACCTATGACAGCGTTCGCTACGAAGGCTACGGTCCGGGCGGCACCGCCGTCATCGTCGAGGCGCTGACCGACAACCGCAACCGTACGGCATCGAATGTCCGCTCGATCTTTTCGAAGGCCGGCGGCGCGCTCGGCGAAACGGGATCGGTGTCCTTCTCCTTCGATCACGTCGGCGAAATCACCTACAAGGCATCGGTCGGCAACGCCGACACGGTGATGGAAGCAGCGATCGAAGCGGGTGCCGAAGACGTTGCGTCCGATGAGGACGGCCACACGATCTATTGCGGCTTCGAAGACATGAACGACGTGTCAAAGGCGCTGGAAGCCGTGCTCGGCGAAGCCGAAACGGTGAAGGCGATCTGGAAGCCGCAGAACACGATCGAAGTCGACGAGGAAAAGGCGCTGTCGCTGATGAAGCTCATCGACAATCTCGACGATGACGACGACGTGCAGAACGTCTATTCGAATTTCGAAGTGTCGGAAGAAGTCATGGCCAAGCTCTCGGCCTGATTTTTTCGAGACAGTCGGGAATGACAAGACAAAAGGCACCCCAGACATGCGGTGCCTTTTGCGTTTTCGCATGCGGCGGCGTCACGCCGCCAGTTTCTGCTTTTCCATCAGCGACAGCGCGCCGAAAATCTCGACGGAATGCAGGCGCCTTTCGATATCGTGGATCGGCATGGAGACGATCAGCTCGTCGGCGCCGGTCTCGGCGAGGAAATTTCCGAGCTTGTCTTCCAGCGTCTTCGGCGCGCCGACCGCCGCGTATCGCAGCGTATGCTCGACATTCATCCGTTCCATCGGCGTCCAGAAGCCCTCCATCGTGTCGAGCGGTTTTGGAAAGCGGGTGCGGACGTTCTTGCGCAGGTTGACGAATTGCTGCTGCGAGGAGGTGAAGAGACGGTTTGCCTCCTCGTCGGTATCGGCACCGACGCCCATGACGCCGACCATGACATAGGGCTCCTTCAGGTCGTCGGAGGGCTGGAAACGGTCGCGGTAGATGGCGATCGCATCCATCAGCATGTCGGGGGCGAAATGCGAGGCGAAGGCGTAGGGCAAACCGAGGGCGGCCGCCAGATGGGCGCTATAAAGCGACGAGCCGAGAAGCCAGATCGGAACGTTGGCCTGGGTGCCCGGCACGGCGAGGATCGCCTGGTTCTCGACCGGCGTGCCGAGCAGGTGCTTCAGTTCCATGATGTCCTGCGGGAAGTTTTCGGCGCCCGCATCCATGTTGCGGCGCATCGCCTGGGCGGTGCGCATGTCGGTGCCGGGCGCGCGGCCAAGGCCGAGATCGACGCGGCCGGGCAGCAGCGCTTCGAGCGTGCCGAATTGTTCGGCGATAACGAGCGGCGAATGGTTCGGCAGCATGATGCCGCCCGACCCGACGCGGATTGTCTTCGTCGCGGCGCCGACATGGGCGATGACCAGCGAGGTCGCGGCACTGGCAATGCCCGGCATGCCATGGTGTTCGGCCAGCCAGACGCGTTGAAAACCTTGCTCTTCGGCCTTGATCGCCATCTGGCGCGACTGATCGAGCGCCTCACGGACCGAATAGCCTTCGCCGATCGGCGACAGATCGAGAATGGAAAAAGGGATCATGGGCGTGCCTGACGATGTTTCGGGACAAAGAGATAGCGAAAGAAGCGATGGTGAACAGCGTTCTTCGTTATCTAGGCAGCCATGTCCGCCATTGCGACCCTTAGTGCGCGGATACTATCCGGCGACAGGGCGGGATCGGTATTCCGTTGCGCGTGTCGCCCGTTTGCGGGCGACACGATGATGCTATTCGGGATGCTACTCGGGATGCCGCGATCCGGGCGGGCCAGGGGGCTCCGGGCGGGCCGGGTGTTCTGCGTATGGCCCGTTGCCATCGCAAGGGGACGCGGGGTGCGTCAGTCCTTGACCAGCCGCAGGAAGGTTTTTCTCCCGGAAGTGGGATCCTGCGGTTGCGGCGGCGCGATGACGACGACGCGGGTGAAGCGGTCGGCCTCGCGCTCGATATCGGTGAGGCCGCGATCGATGCGGTCGAGGGCGAGAACCGGGGCGATCGCCGTTGCGCCATCGATGCGCTCGCTCCTGGACGATTGATCGGCCCGCTCGCGCAGATCGGCCGTCAGCGCCGACTGTTCCTCGGCGGCGGCGGACAAGGTGTCGACATGGTCTGCAAGCGCCTCGACATAGAGGCCGGCGGCCTCCAGTTCACGGCCGAGTTCGCCGAGCTTGGCCTCGATCGCTTCGATACGCTGCGGGCTTGCGCCGCCGGCGGCGATCGCGCCGATCATCTTCAACGTCGCTTCAAGCGCCTGACGCGGACGCGGCAGGTCCAGTTTGGCATTGTGCGCGATGGTTGCGGCATGGCGCGCGGTGGCGGCGATCTGGCGGGCGTTCCGCTCGACCGTCGTTGCCTTGCCGAGCGCGGCGGAGTTGCGCTCCGAGCGGGCGGCCCGTGCCGCCTCGACATCGGCCAGGACCTCGCGAAGGGCGATCGTGTCATCCCTCAGCGTGCGGCTCGTGTCGATCACCGTGTCCGCAGTGCGGCCGACGGCCGAAATGCCGCGGTTGAAGTCTCGACGCAAACCCTCGAAATGCAGCGGGAAAGGGTTCTCGAATGTGGTCCGGACATCGCCTGCCGCAAAACGGCGCAGGCCACCATCCAACATGTCCACTGTAGCGCGCAGATTGCGCAGCTCGGTTTCATTCCGATCATAGTCCCGTATCATTCGGGCGCCTCCTGTACATCCTGTACTTCGCGAGTCCCCTTTCTGATCCGGGAACGCGCCGAGGCGGACATTGTTGCGCGATTCGGGGCAGGTCTGCCGGGAAGTCTTCAGACATGGTTAACGCTGGCATGGCATGGAGAAGCCGCCGCTTGCGGATTTCGGGCCTATGACGGGACGAACATAACGTGTACAGACGGCATGGCGAAACGGGCGAGACACGGGTAGATTTGACAGAATGACACAGGCGATTCGTATCATCGGCATCGATCCGGGCCTTCGGCGCTGCGGCTGGGGCGTCATCGAGACGCTCGGCAACAGCCTGCGCTTCGTCGCGTCAGGCACAGTCACCTCCGACGGCGATCTCGATCTCGCCTCGCGGCTCTGCCAGCTGCATGACGGGCTTGCCGAGGTGGTGCACGCGCATCAGCCGGACGAGGCCGCCGTCGAGCAGACCTTCGTCAACAAGGATGCGGTCGCAACGCTCAAGCTCGGTCAGGCGCGCGGCATCGCCATGCTGGTGCCGGCGCGCGCGGGGCTGCCCGTTGCCGAATACGCGCCGAATGCCGTGAAGAAATCGGTGATCGGCGTCGGCCACGGCGACAAGAAGCAGATCCACATGATGCTGAAGATCCTGATGCCGAAGGTGGAATTCAAGGGCAACGACGCGGCGGATGCGCTCGCGATTGCCATCTGCCATGCCCACAATCGCGGCGGCAACCGCATGCGCCAGGCGCTAGCCGGGTGACACCGAGCTGGTTTGTTCTTGACTTGTTCTGGTGCCGTCGATAAGTAATACCTCAGAGGTATTACCATGCGTGTGACGCAAAAAGGCCAGGTGACGATCCCCAAGGACATCCGCGACCGGCTGAAGATCGGGCCGGGGTCGGAAGTGGATTTCGTGCTGTCCGACGAGGGGGCAATGCTGGTGAAGACCGGGGAGGGGCATCGGGATTTCGAAAGCTTTGCCGAATGGGCGAAAAGCGTCGAAGGCATGTTCGATACCGGCGGCATGACGACCGATGACTATATGCTGTGGCTGAGGGGACCCCGCGATGACCTCGACCGTGGTTGATACGAATGTGCTGATCGACGTTCTCGGCCCTGCTTCGCCATTTCGAACATGGTCGCTCTCGGCGCTGGAGCGCTGCCGCGACGAGGGTGAGCTGATCGTCAACCCGGTCATCTGGTCGGAGCTTTCTGCGTCACCACTCAGCGAGCCGGAGATCAACCTTGCCTTCGGCTGGCTTGGCCTGAAGCGCGAGAGCCTGTCCTACGAGGCGGCCTATCAGGCGGGAAAGGCGCATCTTGCCTATCGCCGGTCCGGCGGGCTCAAGGAGCGCACATTGCCCGATTTTCTCATCGGGGCGCATGCCTGCCTGCGCTCGCACCGGCTTCTGACGCGCGATGCGGCACGCTACCGGGCCTATTTCCCGGCGCTCGATATCGTCTCGCCGGAAACCCATTCCCTCTAACTCTTCTCACATCGGACGCATTTCATGATCGGCAAACTCAAGGGCACTATCGACGAGATCGGCGACGACTATGTGCTCGTCGACGTGCATGGCGTCTGTTACGAGGTGTTCTGCTCAGCGCGGTCGCTGTCCAGAATGGGATCGGTCGGCGAGGCCGTCATCCTCTTCATCGAGACCTATGTGCGTGAGGACCAGCTGAAACTGTTCGGCTTTCTGTCGGCGCTCGAGCGGGAATGGTTCAATCTCCTGCAGAGCGTGCAGGGTGTGGGGGCCAAGGTGGCGCTGGCGGTTCTTTCGACGCTGACGCCGTCGGAACTGGCAAACGCCATCGCTTTGCAGGACAAGACGGCCGTGTCGCGGGCGCAAGGGGTGGGGCCGAAAGTCGCTGTGCGCATCGTCACCGAGTTGAAGAACAAGGCGCCGGCCTTTGCCGGAGAGGCGGCCGGCACGATCGGGCTGAAGCAGGAAATCGGCGAGGGCGTCGCCTCGGCGCCGGTCGCCGACGCCGTCTCGGCGCTGACCAATCTCGGCTATTCGCGCGATCAGGCCGCCAATGCGGTTGCCGCTGCGCTGAAGAATGGCGGTGAGGGGGCCGATAGCGCCCGGCTGATCCGGCTCGGTTTGAAGGAGCTGGCGCAGTAAGACTGGCTGCGCTCCTGTCGGAGGTTTGCAATTATGGCGGAAAAATCTAATCTTTCCGCCAATCGGTATTTTGTCGGAAAGTAACCGCATGGGCTGGGAATTGACACTTTCGTCCAAGGGGCAATTGACCATTCCGAAGGATCTGCGGGAGGCTGTCGATATGCATCCGGGCGATCAGGTGGTGCTGACGGTGCTCGATGGCACCCTGGTCATGACGCCGAAAAACGTGGATTTCGCCGATCTCGCCGGCCTTCTTGGCGTGCCACCGAAAGGCACTGCGACGCTTGAGGAGATCGATGCGGCCGTTCTCCGTGCCGCAGGAGCCAATGTGCTCGATATCGACGACGATCACTGTGGTGGCGAAGCGGATGGCGCCGAATGATCCAATATGGCCTTGATACGAATGTCATCCTGCGCACCCTGATTTCCGACGATCCGCAGCAGGCTGACGCCGCCCGGCAATTCGGGGCGGGTTTCGGCAAGCACTATACCGGCTATATCACGCTGATCAGCCTTCTGGAGATCGACTGGGCGCTCCGCTCGCACTATGGTTTCGCCAAAAAAGATGTGGTGACGGCGATCGGCACGCTGATCCGTTTGCGCGGTGTGACGGTCGAAAGCCACGATCTCGTCGTGCGCGCCCTGAAGCAGACGGAGGATGCCAATGCCGATTGCGCCGATGCATTGATCGCTGCCCGTTCGCTGGAGGCGGGCTGCGTTTCGATAAAAACCTTCGACAAAAAGGCCGCGTCCTGCGTGCCCGGAATGGAACTGCTTGCATGACCGAACCTGCCCGACTGATTTCGCCGGAAAAGCGCGGTGAGGACCTCGATACGGCCCTGAGGCCGCAGTCGCTCGACGAGTTCACGGGCCAGGCCGAGGCGCGGGCGAACCTGAAGATCTTCATCGAGGCGGCGAAGAACCGTGGCGAGGCGCTCGATCACGTGCTGTTCGTCGGCCCGCCCGGTCTCGGCAAGACGACACTGGCGCAGATCATGGCGAAGGAACTCGGGGTCAATTTCCGCTCGACCTCCGGTCCCGTCATCGCCAAGGCCGGCGATCTCGCAGCGCTTCTCACCAATCTCGAAGAGCGCGACGTGCTGTTCATCGACGAGATCCACCGGCTCAACCCGGCGGTGGAGGAAATCCTCTATCCGGCGATGGAGGATTTTCAGCTCGATCTCATCATCGGCGAGGGGCCGGCGGCGCGGTCGGTGAAGATCGACCTGTCGAAGTTCACGCTTGTCGCGGCGACGACCCGTATCGGCCTGCTGACCACGCCGTTGCGCGATCGTTTCGGCATTCCCGTGCGGCTCTCCTTCTATACGGTGGAGGAACTGGAAGGCATCGTCCGGCGCGGCGCGCGGCTGATGGGGCTCGGCATGAGCGACGAGGGCGCGCGTGAGATCGCACGGCGCGCCCGCGGCACGCCCCGCATCGCCGGGCGGCTTTTGCGGCGGGTGCGCGATTTCGCCGAAGTGGCGCGCGCCGAAATCGTCACCAAGGAGATCGCCGACGAGGCGCTGACGCGGCTCAATGTCGACCACGCCGGCTTCGACCAGCTCGACAAGCGCTATCTCAACATGATCGCCGTCAATTTCGCCGGCGGACCCGTCGGCATCGAGACGATCGCGGCCGGGCTTTCCGAGCCGCGTGACGCGATCGAGGATATTATCGAGCCCTATATGATCCAGCAGGGTTTCATCCAGCGCACGCCGCGCGGTCGGGTTCTGACGGCGATCGCGTGGAAACATCTCGGCCTGCAGCCGCCGAAGGAGATGGAGGCGGCGCAATTCCGCATGAGCCTGGACGACGATTGAGCAGGCGATGAGCAAGGACAAGAAGAGGGACAGGGCCGCAGAGGGCGCCAAGGCTGACAAGGCTGCGAAGGCTACAGGTGCTGCGGCGCCGGCCAAGCCGCAGGACATGCGGATCCGCATGAAGTTCAAGCCGAAGCAGCTTTTCCAGATGCGGGTGGCGGGGCTCGGCTTTCGCAACGGGCATGTCCTGGTGCACCGGGCCGTGCACGAACCGTTCTGGACCTTTCCCGGCGGCCGGGCGGAGATGGGCGAGGCCTCGGCCGAAACGCTGAAGCGGGAGATGATGGAGGAGCTCGGCGTTTCCGTCACCGTCGGCCGGCTGTTGTGGACGGTCGAGAATTTCTTCCACTACGAGGCTCGCGACTGTCACGAGTTCGGCATCTACTATGTGATGGACCTGCCGGATACGTTTCCGTTTCATCCGACCGATATCGTCCACCGGGTGATGGATGGCAGCGCGCTCGAATTCAAATGGGCGCCGGCGACAACGGCAGGCTTGAAGGCGCTCGATATTCCGCCCTATTTCATCGCCGAAGAGATCGAGGCTTTGCCTGAAACGCCACGGCATGTGGTCTGGCGTGACGGCAATCTCGACACGAAAGCCTGATTTTTCCGTTTCCCGCTCACGTCCTGCAAGGGTGGAACAATCGTCCCTGCATTCGGTTTCCTCTTGAGAAAGGAGAAACCATGCAGACGATCAAAACCGGAAATGCGGTCGAATGGAGATGGGGCCGATCGAAGGCAGAGGGCGACGTCGAACAGCGCTTCACCCGCGACGTCACCCGAACGATCAAGGGAAAGACCATCAAGCGCAAGGCCGACAGGCAAGAACCAGCGTTCCTCATCCGCCAGAAGAATGGCGCCCGCGTGCTGAAAAGCCAGTCGGAGGTGGAGAAGACCGATGAGTGAGAGGAAGCATTCCGTCCATATCCCGCCAGCCGAAGTGGCGAGTGCCGCGGAAAAGGGTTTGAAGCTCAGGGCACAGTTTCGCCGTGGCGGCACCACGATCGGCATTGCGCGGGCAATAGACCTGCAGAACCGCCGCTCGCTGTCGGACCAGACGGTGCGGCGCATGGTCAGCTATTTTACCCGCCACAAGGTGGACAAGCGTGCCGATAATTTCGGCGACGAGGAAAATCCGTCGACGGGCTATATTGCGTGGCTGCTCTGGGGCGGCGATGCCGGCCAGAAATGGGCCGAGGAGCACAAGAAGGCGATGGAGGCGGTAAAGGAAACCGCCCGTACCACCGCCGTCAGGCAGCGGCGGTAGATCCGTCGCCGGTTGATCTCGCCAGAGCATCGAGCGTCCTGTCCAGAAGCGGCTGGCCGCCCGGTTGCCAACCGAGCGTCCTGATCCTGTCCGTCGCCATGATGTTGACCGCTGACGCATCGATCGCACGGGGCGCATCGATCGCACGGGGCGCGGCGAGACCGGCATTGCCGCGTTCCATTCCTCCCGCATCCGGCATCTGGCGCAGGCGCTGAAGAATATGGTCGGTGTCGGTCAACACGTCGGACACGTTGAAGGATTGGCCGTTGATGCGGGCGCTGTCGCTTTCGAGCATCAGTCGCACCGCTGCGGCGACGTCATGGCCGTGCACCTCGGTGCCGGCACGGGCCGGAACAGACTGGCCGGCTTGCGCCTCGGCAATCAGCCCGTCCCACTTGTTGGGGCGAAGGCCGCCATAGACGCCGGTCAGGCGCAGGCTTGCCGTGGCAAGCCCGATTTCCGTCAGTCCGATCATCGACAGCGCGCGCTCTGCCTCGTATTTCACCTTGCCGTAGAGCGAGGTCGGGGCGAGATCGAGATCTTCCGTCAGAACCGTTCCTGCGGGCAGGCCATCATAGACGGCGCGGCTCGACAAAAAGACGATGCGGCGCGTGCCGGCGCGGCGGGCGGCATCGAAAAGTGCCACCGAGCCGTCGAGGTTCTTGCGGCGGAAGCTTTCGGGATCGTCTCCCTCGCCGCCACGATAGCGGCCGGGCAGATGGTCGAAGGCGCAATGGATGAAGAAATAGGCATCGTCGAAAGCATCGATCTGGTCGAGATCCGCATCGAGTTCGAGCGGCACGAAGCCGACGGGGGCGCTGAAGACATCATCCGTCGGCTGATGCCGGCCACCCGATATCACGGTATAACCGGCCGCCAGAAGTCCCTCGACGATGTAACGGCCGACAAGCCCGGTCGCGCCGGAAACGAGGACTTTCATGGGGCGACCGTAGGGTGTGCGGGCGGGGCCGGAAGACGGGTGAGGTCGATCGTTTCGCAACCCCGATAGATGTCGTTCCAGAGATCGATAAGCGGTTTCAGCATCTGCACTTTCGGGTGGTCCTTTTCCCACGGCTTCTCGTATTGGAAATGCAAGATGCAAATGCTGTTCCAGTCGAAGAGCGCGGGCATGGTGAACCACACATATTGCAGCATGTTCATCGTCACCGGCAGGCCGTGCCAGTCGGGAAAGAAGGTTTGCAGGAAGGTCTGGTCGGTGCGCCGCCAGAAGGCCTCGGGCGCATCGAGCGCCGTCAGCATCGTCTCGAATGTCGCTTCCGAGGGTTTGGCGACGAAGACGCCGGAATTCAGCCGGTGAAAATCGGCAAGGCTTTCGTAGACATTCGGTGCGGCGGCAAATTCGGGGTAATCGAACAGCTTGTCGACATTGCGCAGAACCAGCGCGTCTGCATCGATGAAGACGATCCTGTCGTATTCCGTGAGCTGCCAGAGCCTGAGCTTGCAGAAATTGTCGAGCGGCGTGTGAAAATCCGGTTTTCGGCCCTTGGTGAACGGGGCTGTCCCATGCAGGTTCTGTCGCGCATGGCGCTGGTTGAAGGCGTCCGAAAGCGGCAGATGCTCGACGGGGATCAGGCGGCAGCCGAGATCGGCCAGCGGGCGAAGCGTGCTTTCCGTGACGGCACCGGTATGCAGCACGACGATATCGGCTGCGGTCTTCGTCATCTGGATCGAGCGGGCGAGCGCTACGGCCCCCATGGCGTAATCGGGATTGGTGACGAGGGTGACGAAGGCGTGTCTCATGGTTCTGCCGGCTTCGATTTCGCGGTGTGGATCAGGCTCTCGCATGTTTTGGCATGCAGTGCCGTTGAATGCTGCGTGACGGGACCGGATCCTCGGCGCGAGCCCGAGGATGCCGGAACCGGGGGCGGCCTGACGTCGTCAATCGATCACGAGACCGATTTCAGCCTTGTGCCTTCCGGATCGTGCTCGAGTTTTGCCGCGATGTCGCGCGTCCAGGCGGAGACGGCGGGCACGCGGCTGCGATCGACGCGGTAGGCATATTTCTTCGCCACATCGACGATCTCCGACAGAAGGCCTTCGCCAAGCGTCGTCGGCTTCAGGCCGAGGCCGAGGAATTTATCGTTTTTCACGACAAGATCGTTTTCCGGTGCCTCCTTGCGCGGGTTGGGCAACCAGGCGATCCGCGCACCGCTGATCTTTGCGATCATGTCGGCCAGATCCCGCACCCGGTGGGTCTCGGTCATCTGGTTGAAGATCTCGACCCGGCTGTTCTTCGCCGGCGGGTTGTTGAGCGCGATCTCGATGCAGCGCACCGAATCCTGGATATGGATGAAGGCGCGCGTCTGGCCGCCGGTGCCATGGACGGTGAGCGGATAACCGATCGCCGCCTGGATGAGGAAGCGGTTCAGCACCGTGCCGTAATCGCCGTCATAGTCGAAGCGGTTGACCAGTTGCTCGTGACGGCGGGTCTGTTCGGTATGGGTGCCCCAGACGATGCCCTGATGCAGGTCGGTGATCCGCAAACCGTCATTCTTGGCGTAGAAGGCGAAGAGCTGCTGATCGAGCACCTTGGTCATGTGGTAGATCGAGCCGGGATTGCCGGGATAGAGGATTTCCTGGGAGACCGTGCGGCCATCCATCGTCTCGATGCCGACCGGCAGGTAGCCTTCGGGGATCGCGGCGCCGACCGTCGAATAGCCGTAGACGCCCATCGTGCCGAGATGGACGAGATGGGCGTCGAGTTCGAGCTCGACCAGCGCGTTCAAAATGTTATGGGTGGCGTTGACGTTGTTGTTGACCGTGTAGTTCTTGTGGCGGTCGCTCTTCATCGAATAGGGAGCGGCGCGCTGCTCGGCAAAATGCACGATGGCATCAGGGCGGTGCTTTGCCAGCCAGCCCTTCAAAAGCTCGTAGTCTCTTGCAAGGTCGATCAGGTTGAAATGGATGCGCCGTCCGGTCTCGGCATGCCAAATGCGGGTGCGCTCCTGAATGCTGTCCATCGGTGTCAGAGACTGAACGCCAAGCTCGGTATCGATCCAGCGGCGGGAGAGATTATCGAGGATATGGACCTCGTGGCCCGCTTCCGACAGGTGAAGCGATGTCGGCCAGCCGACGAAGCCGTCGCCACCCAGAACTGCTATCTTCATTCTCTAATCTCCGCTGGTCTCGGGCTGGTTTTCAGATCGTTTCCTGTTAGGGAAGAGATGTGACGAGACTTCAAAAGTGGATCATCATCCCCACTTTATCCAGTCACGGAACAAATCATTCCAAGGTAAGCGCATGAAAGAAGACAATTTTTTGTTATCGGGCGAATTGACGGAAGAAGGCCACCGGCTGGTCCAGCGGGTCTATTACGAAGACACGGACTTTTCCGGCCTCGTCTATCATGCCCGCTACCTGCATTTTCTCGAGCGCGGACGCTCCGATTACCTGCGTTGCCTGGGCTGCGAACAGTCGGCGCTGCTTTCGGCGGATGAGGAGGGGCTTGTCTTCGTCGTCCACCGCATGGAGATCGATTTCAAGCAGCCGGCGCGGATGGACGATATCGTCACCATCACCACCCGCACGGACAAGGCCGGCGGCGCCAAGATGGTACTGAGCCAGGAGATCCGCCGCGGCGAGACGCTGCTGATCGCGGCAAAAGTGGTGATCGCCGTCATCAACAAACACGGCCGCCCGCGGCGTCTGCCCGAGACGATCGCCGAAAAGTTTTTAGGGCATCCGGTCTGACGGCCCGTGCCATGCCGTGCGTCGATTTACAGGTTTTCGCGTTATCCCAAGTAGATAGATGCGGAAACCTGTAACGAATTCTTAACCATAATGATGTCTTACTGCGACGTGAGGAATTTGTGCAACGCACGCCTTCCTTTGACCAAATTTGAAAGCGAGAAGCCAGACTGAAAACTCAGGGTATCTCGGGGTTGAAGACGGCGCGACAGCGGTCACAAACATTCTCGCGAAAGCGCGCTTTTGAACCCGCCCGGTCCTGGAAAGAGCCGGGCGTTTGGATTCGGGGATAGTAGGCAGATGGAACAGGCAGGTTTGGCGGCGGTAGCGACGGGCGATGTGAGCCTCTGGTCGCTTTTCATGCAGGCTGGCATCATCGTCAAACTGGTGATGGTGGGCCTGATCGGCGCGTCCATCTGGACGTGGGCGATCGTCATCGACAAATATATCAGTTTCGCCCGTGCACGGCGCCAGTTCGACCAGTTCGAACAGGTGTTCTGGTCGGGCCAGTCGCTGGAAGAGCTTTACCGCACGCTTGCCGACCGGCAGAATGTCGGTCTGGCCGCGATCTTCGTCGCCGCCATGCGCGAATGGAAGAAAAGCTTCGAGCGCGGCGCCCGTTCGCCGATCGGCCTGCAGATGCGTATCGACCGGGCCATGGACGTGACGCTTTCGCGCGAAGCGGAAGCCTATGAAGCGCGACTCGGCTCGCTTGCGACGATCGGCTCGGCCGGTCCGTTCATCGGCCTGTTCGGCACGGTCGTCGGCATCATGACCTCGTTCCAGGCGATTGCCGGGTCGAAATCAACCAATCTGGCCGTCGTCGCGCCGGGTATCGCCGAAGCGCTGCTCGCGACCGCCATCGGCCTCGTCGCCGCCATCCCGGCCGTCATCGCCTACAACAAGTTCACCGCCGATGCCGGCAAGATGTCGGCGCGCATGGAAGGGTTTGCGGACGAATTCTCCGCCATCCTGTCGCGCCAGATCGACGAGAAGCTGCAGCCGCGCCAGGCGGCCCAGTAAGCTCAAGCCAGTAAGCCTGGGGCCAGTCATCTGGGGCCAGTAACGCGGTGTCGCAGCAATAGCGTCCATTCAGCGGGCGAAGGAGTTCCAATCATGGGCATGTCAGCCGGAGGATCGCAGGCGTCGGGTGGCGGTCGCGGTGGTCGCCGTCGCGGTGGACGCCGCAAGGGCGCGATCAGCGAAATCAACGTCACGCCGCTCGTCGACGTCATGCTCGTGCTTCTGATCATCTTCATGGTCGCGGCACCGATGCTGACCGTCGGCGTGCCGATCGACCTGCCCGAGACGCAGGCCAAGGCGATGAATTCGGATACCCAGCCGATCACCGTCTCGGTCAATAACGAAGGTATCATCTACCTGCAGGAAACGCCGATCCAGATCGACGATATCGTGCCGAAACTGCAGGCCATTGCCACGACCGGCTATAACGAACGCATCTATGTGCGCGGCGATGCCGTTGCCACCTATGGCGTCGTCATGAAGGTCATGGCGCGTATTTCTGCCGCCGGTTACAAGAACATCGGTCTTGTAACGCAGCAGGAACAGGGGAAGTGATCGCGGCGCCATGAAAGGTAGTCTCGGCACATCGCTGGTTGTTCACGTCGTGGTGCTGGTCCTGGCGATGGTCTCGCTCAGCGCGCCAAAACCGCTCGACGTCGCGCAGGAAGAGGTTCTCCCGGTCGATCTCGTGCCGGTGGAAGAGCTGACCCAGATGCAGCAGGGCGACAAGAAGGCGCAACCCGCGCCCAAGCCCTCGACCAAACCCACCAAGAACACGAAGATCGTCGATAAAGCCGAGAATGCCGGCGATAACGACGTCGACCTGAAGACCCCGCCGACGCCGGTCAAGAAGCCGACGCCGGTGGAAACGGCTGCCGCGCCGAAGCCGACCGAACGCCCGACGCCGACGCCTACCGAAGAACAGAACCAGGTGAAGGACGTCGCCAAGGAAGAGACAGCGCCGAAGCCGCAGGAACAGGCAGCCCTGCCGACGCCGAAGCCGCCGGAGCCGACCCCGCCGAAGCCGACGCCCACTCCGCCGAAGCCCGAGCCGACCCCGCCGAAGCCGGAGGCCGCCAAGCCTGCGCCTTCGCCGATCCAGGCCGAGAACAAGTCGGATACCGGCGAGATCCCCGATACGCCGCCGATCCCGGCGCAGCGGCCGACCCCGCCCAAGCCCGAGACGCCGAAGCCTGTGGAAGAGGCAAAACCGGTCGAAAAGCCGGCGGAGAAGAAGCCCGATCCGCCAAAGCCGACCGAGACCGCCAAGGCGCAGGACAAGGCGACGGAAAAGCCGACCAACAAGAAGGTCGCCGACAAGAAGCAGGAGGTCGCCAAGGCCTCGTCTTCGAAGCAGAGCGATTTCAATGCCGATCAGATCTCCACGCTGCTCAACAAGGAGCAGGCGGCCGGCGGCGGCGCCAAGCGCTCGACATCGCCTGCCGCGACCGGCAGCACCAAGCCGGCCAATGCCGCCAAGCTCAGCCAGAGCGAGCTTGATGCTTTGCGTGGCCAGATCGAGAACAACTGGTCCGTCATTGCCGGCATCGACGGCGCCGACGGCGTCGTCATCCGGGTGACGATGAAGCTCGATCAGTCCGGCGCCATCATCGGCCGTCCCGAAGTCACCGCAAGCGGCGGCTCGGATGCGGCAAGGCGGACGCTCGAAGGCAGCGCTTTGCGCGCCGTCATGCGCTCGTCGCCATTCAAAAACCTTCCTGCCGACAAATACGACGCCTGGAGCGAAGTCGTCGTCAACTTCGACCCGAGCGAACTGCTTTGAAAGGCCATAACATGATCAGACGTAATTTCCTCGGTCTCATGGCGACCGCCGGCACTGCGGCGGCGCTTTCCACGCCGGCTCGCGCCGCGGTCGAGATCAACATCAACAAGGGCAATGTGCAGCCGCTGCCGATCGCGATCACGGACTTCCTGTCCAACAACGATCTCGGCCCGCAGATTTCCCAGGTGATCGCCGCCGACCTGCAGCGGTCGGGCCTGTTCGCGCCGATCAACAAGCAGGCCTTCATCGAGAAGATCTCCGATCCGAACGCCCAGCCGCGCTTCGACGACTGGAAGGCGATCAACGCCCAGGCGCTGCTCGTCGGCCGCGTCAGCCGCGAAGGCGACGGACGCCTGCGCGCCGAGTTCCGCCTGTGGGACACCTATGCCGGTGCCCAGATGACCGGCCAGCAGTTCTTCACCCAGCCGGAAAACTGGCGCCGTCTCGCCCATATCATCGCCGATGCGATCTATGAGCGCGTCACCGGCGAAAAGGGTTACTTCGACACCCGCGTCGTCTTCGTGTCGGAAAGCGGCCCGAAGACGCAGCGCGTGCGCCAGCTCGCGATCATGGATCAGGACGGCTTCAACGTCCGCATGCTGACCAACGGCAAGGACCTCGTTCTGACGCCGCGCTTCTCGCCGAACCGGCAGGAAGTCACCTACATGTCGTTCGAGGGCGGCCAGCCGCGCGTCTATCTCCTGCAACTGGAGACGGGACAGCGCGAAGTCGTCGGCAATTTCCCCGGCATGACCTTTGCACCGCGCTTCTCGCCGGATGGCCAGCGGGTGATCATGAGCCTGCAGCAGGACGGCAACGCCAATATCTACACGATGGACCTGCGCTCGCGCACGACGACGCGGATCACCTCGACCGCCGCCATCGACACCTCGCCCTCCTATTCGCCGGACGGACGCCGGATCTGCTTCGAAAGCGACCGCGGCGGCCGCCAGCAGATCTATGTCATGGGTGCAGACGGTTCCGGCCAGCAGCGCATTTCCTTCGGCGACGGCTCCTATTCGACGCCGGTCTGGTCGCCGCGCGGCGATCTGATCGCGTTCACCAAGCAGTCGGCCGGCAAGTTCGCCATCGGCGTGATGAAGCCGGATGGTTCGGGCGAGCGTATTCTCACCTCGGGCTTCCATAATGAAGGTCCGACCTGGGCGCCGAACGGCCGCGTCATCATGTTCTTCCGGCAGAATGCCGGTGCATCCGGCCCGCAGCTCTACTCGATCGACCTCACCGGTTATAACGAACAGGCGATCAAGACGCCGGCATTCGGCTCCGACCCGGCCTGGTCGCCGCTTCTCGAATAAGGCTGCGATGTGATGGGAGAGGCGGGAAACTGCCTCTTTGCCGCCCCATTCTCCTGAGAAAGGGCGGAAATCGGCCAGCGGAAGGTTTTGTTAACCATAAGAGTTTGATCATGGTTAACCGAAACGGGTTACAGTCTGGCAACTCTGAAATGCAATTTTCGAATGCACTGCACTGATCAAGGAGAGACCGGCCATGAGCCGCATTGATACCCAGGCGATGAGCCGTATGCAGACCCTCGCTCGCAACCCCGCCGTCATTGCGCTGACTTTGGCGCTGGCGCTTGCCGGTTGCGCCAGCAAGAAGAACCTTCCGAACAATGCCGGTGAGCTCGGTCTCAACGGCGGTGCAGGCTCAGCCGCGCCGGGCTCGGCCCAGGACTTCACCGTCAATGTCGGCGACCGCATCTTCTTCGACACCGACTCGACCTCGATCCGCGCCGATGCACAGCAGACGCTCGACCGTCAGGCCCAGTGGCTGCAGCGCTACCCGAACTACGCGATCACCGTCGAAGGCCATGCCGACGAACGCGGCACGCGCGAATACAACCTCGCACTCGGCGCCCGCCGTGCGGCCTCGACGAAGCAGTACCTTGCTTCGCGCGGCATCCCGGCCAATCGTATCAAGACCATCTCCTACGGCAAGGAACGCCCGGTCGCGACCTGCGACGACATTTCCTGCTGGAATCAGAACCGTCGCGCCGTTACCGTTCTCGGCGGCGCCGGCATGTAATTTTCGGGTTTTATCCCGAAGCGGACATGACAATTTGTTAAGAAAAGGCGGCCGCGAGGTCGCCTTTTTGGTTTTTCCATAGTTTGGCCCTGATTTCATAGATTTTTGAATGGCGAATTGGTTGCTTTTTCGGTCGTAGTTGGAAAAATCGCGCTCGCGCCAATAAGGTCGCAACAGGGGCGGGTGATTTGACGGTCATCCGGTCCTCAACAGCAGGACGGACCACATGAAGAAACTTGTCTTGGCAGCGATGCTGGGGCTACTGGTGACGACTGGCCAGGCGGGGGCCTTTTCGCTGCCGAAACTGTTCGGCGGCGGCGGCTCACAGTCCCCGGCTCAGGCCCAGGCCCAGCAGGCCCCGCGGCAGGAAGCGCCCGTCATCCTTGCGCAGCAGAGCAATGATCTGGTGCAGATGCAGCAGTTGCAGGATCAGCTTCGCCAGCTCACCGGCCGGGTCGAGGACATGAGTTATCAGATCCTGCAGATGCAGGAACAGATGCGCAAGACGCAGCAGGATAACGAGTTCCGCTTCCAGGATCTGGAAAAGGGCGGTGGAGCAGCACCTTCGTCGGCACCGGCACAATCTCCGGCCCAGGCGCCGCGCAACAAGAAGAGCGAACTGGATGACACGGCCGGGAGACCGGCCGTGGCGTCCAATAACGGCGCGTCGGGCTCCGATGACGTGTCGCGCACCATCGAACAGTCATCCACGGCCGATCTTGGCCGTGGGGGCAATATGGGAGGCTCGATGAGCGGCACCGATCTGCCGCCGCCCGGCGCCAGCCAGGCGAGCCGCAGTGCGCCGCCGCCGGCGACCCTCGGCTCGATGGAAATGGACCAGAACGGCAACCCGATCGGCGCCAGCCGCAACGACAATCTGCGCAACGGATCGACGCCGCTTCCGTCGTCACTTCCCGGCGTCGATGGCGGCCAGCAGACGGCTTCGCTCGGCACGAGCGAGGGCGATGCCTACAAGATCGCCTATGATCACGTCCTGTCCGGCGACTACCGTGACGCCGAACGTGATTTCACCAGCTACATTTCCTCCTATCCGAAAAGCCCGCGCTCCGCGGATGCGAATTTCTGGCTCGGTGAGGCGCAGTATTCCCAGGGCAAGTATAACGAGGCGGCAAAGACCTTCCTCAACGCCCACCAGACCTATGGCAAAACCTCTCCCAAGGCCCCGGAAATGCTCTTGAAGCTCGGCATGTCGCTTGCTGCGCTCGACAATACCGACACGGCCTGTGTCACGCTTCGCGAAGTCCCCAAGCGCTATCCGACGGCGGCCCGCGCGGTGCTGTCCAAGGTGTCGAGCGAGCAGAAGCGCCTCGGCTGCTGAGCGCGGCTGGCGCCTGCCGAGATGTCCGCAACCATCCTCCCCTCACAGACATTTCTATCCGCCGAAGAGGCCGTCCGCCGGTTCATGACCCTTCTGGTCAGGCCGGCGCGCCTCGTTCTGGCGGTCTCCGGCGGCAGTGATTCGACCGGTCTGCTCATCGCCTTTGCAGACGAGTTGAGGACTTTCCCCGACGAGCGCGTCGATATCGTCGTCGCCACCATCGATCACGGGCTGCGGCCCGAATCGGCTGGCGAAGCGGACGGCGTCTGCCGGCTTTGCCGCGAGCTCGGCCTTCGCCATGTGATCCGCCGCTGGGACGGCGACAAGCCGAAGAGCGGCGTGTCTGCCGCTGCCCGCGAAGCGCGCTACCGGCTGCTGATGGAGATCGCCGACAAAGTGGGCGCCGATGCGATCGTCACCGGGCATACGGCCGACGATCAGGCCGAGACGGTGATGATGCGCGCCAGCCGCAATCCATCCGCCGACAATCGCGGGCTTTCCGGCATGGCGGAAGCGGTGCTCATCGACGGCCGGCGCTGGCTGCTGCGGCCGTTTCTGTCGACGTCGCGGGACAGTATCCGCCTCATGCTGAGCGAGAAGGGCAGGGGGTGGATCGACGATCCGAGCAACGAGGACCGGCATTATGAACGGGTGCGGACCCGGCAGGCGCTGTCCGGCCGCCCAAAGAGCGCCGCGCCTTCGGTGGTCGCCATGCGGGACGCTGCGGAGCGTGGTCCAGAGGCGCCGGTGGCGCAGGCGCGAGGGGCGGTCGCAAGAGAGGGTGGCAGACCTGCGACAGGGCAGGTGGCCGGGCAGCAGGTGGAAAACGCCAGCGGGTTTGTTGGCCGGGATGCGATGCAGCGCAGGGCTTGCCTCTCGGATGCCGCGGCCGATCTGGCCCGCCGTCACCTCACCATCCGGCACGGCGTCCTTGCGCGGCTGGACGTTGCCGGTCTCAATACAGGTCTCGATGCCGGCATCAATGCCGATCCTCAGGCGCGGCACTATCTTCTCTCCGTGCTTGCGGCGATCCTCGGCGGGCAACCGCATCTGATGGCGGCGGCCAGTGCTGCGCGGGTCTCGGCCTTCGTCGATGCCGGCCTGCCGGGGCGGATCACCGCCGGGCGGGTGATTTTCGACCGTCGGCGCGACGGGCTGTTCGTACAGCGGGAAAACCGCGACCTGCCGGTTCTGACGGTCGCTGCAGGCGAAACTGCGCTCTGGGACGGCCGCTACCGGCTGTGCAATCATGGCGAGGCCGCCGTGTCGGTCGTTCCAGGCGTTGTGGAGCGGGCGGTGGCGGTGGCCGAATTTCCCGACGTGCCGCCGGCAATCGCCATGCGGGCGATGGCCGCCATGCCTTCGTTTGCGGCAGGTGCCGAACACATGAGCGTGAAGCCGGTGCTCCAGCCATTTGACCGGTTTCTGCCGCAGTTCGACCTCAAGCTTGCGGGCGTATTGGCGGAAATGATCGGATGCGACGTTTTCACCCCCTCGCCAATTAAGCTTTCCGCACGGAAAAGCTAAACCATCTCTCGGGTTTGCCTTGGCAAGGCCTTTTCGCAACCCTATGTTAGCGCCAGCAAGGCGGTCACCCAAAAGGACGGCCGTCACAGTCCGGGGAGTTCGATGAACCCAAACTTTCGTAATTTCGCCCTCTGGGCCATTATAGCCCTCTTGCTGATCGCTCTGTTCAGCATGTTCCAGACGGCGCCGTCGCAGACCAGTTCTCGCGACATCCCGTATTCGCAATTTCTCCGCGACGTGGATTCCGGCCGCGTTCGCGATGTCGTCGTCACGGGCAATCGTGTGCTTGGAACCTATGCCGAGAATGGTGCCGCGTTCCAGACCTATTCGCCCGTCATCGACGACAGCCTGATCCAGAAGCTCCAGGCCAAGAACGTGACGATTTCGGCTCGCCCGGAAACGGATGGTTCCTCCGGCTTTCTGAGCTATCTCGGAACCCTGCTTCCGATGCTTCTGATCCTCGGCGTCTGGCTGTTCTTCATGCGGCAGATGCAAGGCGGATCGCGCGGCGCGATGGGTTTCGGCAAGTCCAAGGCAAAGCTTCTGACCGAAGCGCATGGCCGCGTCACGTTTGACGACGTCGCCGGCGTGGACGAAGCCAAGCAGGACCTGGAGGAGATCGTCGAATTCCTGCGTGACCCGCAGAAGTTCCAGCGTCTCGGCGGCCGTATTCCGCGCGGCGTTCTGCTCGTCGGCCCTCCGGGCACGGGTAAGACGCTTCTGGCGCGCTCGGTTGCCGGTGAAGCAAACGTGCCGTTCTTCACGATTTCGGGCTCCGACTTCGTCGAAATGTTCGTCGGCGTCGGTGCAAGCCGTGTCCGCGACATGTTCGAACAGGCCAAGAAGAACGCGCCCTGCATCATCTTCATCGACGAAATCGACGCCGTCGGTCGTCATCGCGGTGCCGGTCTCGGCGGCGGTAACGACGAACGCGAGCAGACGCTCAACCAGCTTCTGGTCGAGATGGACGGTTTCGAGGCGAATGAAGGCATCATCCTGATCGCTGCGACCAACCGTCCCGACGTTCTCGATCCCGCGCTTCTGCGTCCGGGCCGTTTCGACCGCCAGGTCGTGGTCCCGAACCCCGATATCGTCGGCCGCGAGCGCATCCTCAAAGTGCATGCCCGCAACGTGCCGCTGGCGCCGAATGTCGACCTCAAGGTGCTTGCCCGCGGTACGCCCGGCTTTTCCGGCGCGGACCTGATGAACCTCGTCAACGAGGCAGCGCTGATGGCGGCCCGCCGCAACAAGCGCCTCGTGACGATGAGCGAGTTCGAAGACGCCAAGGACAAGATCATGATGGGCGCCGAGCGTCGCTCGTCCGCCATGACGGAAGCCGAAAAGAAGCTCACCGCCTATCACGAATCGGGTCACGCCATCGTTGCGCTCAACGTTGCCGTCGCCGATCCGCTGCACAAGGCGACGATCATTCCGCGCGGACGTGCGCTCGGCATGGTCATGCAGTTGCCGGAAGGCGACCGCTACTCGATGAGCTACAAGTGGATGGTCTCGCGCCTCGCCATCATGATGGGCGGCCGGGTTGCCGAGGAACTGACCTTCGGCAAGGAGAACATCACGTCCGGCGCATCCTCCGATATCGAGCAGGCCACCAAGCTTGCCCGTGCGATGGTGACGCAGTGGGGCTTCTCCGACGAGCTCGGGCATGTGGCCTATGGCGAGAACCAGCAGGAAGTCTTCCTCGGCGGTCATGCCATGTCGCAGTCGAAGAATGTTTCGGAAGCCACCGCGCAGAAGATCGACAACGAGATCCGCCGTCTGATCAACAACGCCTATATCGAGGCGACGGAGATCGTGACGACCAAGCATGACGAATTCGTCGCGCTTGCCGAAGGTCTGCTGGAATACGAGACGCTCAGCGGCGAAGAGATCAAGGCGCTGATCAAGGGCATCAAGCCGTCGCGCGATCTCGGCGACGATGCACCGCCGAGCCGCAGTTCGGCCGTGCCGACCACAGGGTCGAAAAAGGACGAGACCAAGGGTGGTGAGCCGGAAGGTGGCCTGGAGCCGCAGCCGCACTGACCTCATGGTCCAACCGCGTTGAACGAAGGGCTGTCGCAGACCATGCGGCGGCCCTTTTTTTAAGATTAATATCTGGTTATCAGTCACGCGATATAATCGGCTTTGACTGTAATTGACGTGCTTGTGCCCGAGACCTGTGGCATGAGCCGGCTGCGGGTACGGGTGCCAGAAAGCGCGCCCCGATATTCCGCCGCGATCACATGACGATCGCGCGACCATCCAAGGAGACACTATGGCACGCCGTTATTTTGGTACCGATGGCATTCGCGGACATTCCAATATCTTCCCCATGACGCCGGATCTGGCGATGCGGGTGGGGATCGCGGTCGGTACCATGTTTCGCAACGGCAGCCATCGCCACCGGGTCGTCATCGGCAAGGATACACGCCTGTCCGGCTATATGCTGGAAAACGCCATGGTGGCGGGTTTTACCGCCGCCGGCCTCGACGTCTTCCTGCTCGGCCCGATCCCGACGCCGGCCGTCGCCATGCTGACGCGGTCCCTTCGTGCGGATGTCGGCGTGATGATTTCCGCCTCGCATAACCCTTTTGAAGATAACGGCATCAAGCTCTTCGGCCCGGATGGCTACAAGCTGTCGGACGATCTGGAATTGCAGATCGAAGATCTTCTCGAAAAGGACATGACGCCTCAGCTTGCCAAGTCGGTCGATATCGGCCGCGCCAAGCGCGTCGAGGGCGACATCTACCGCTATATCGAACATGCCAAGCGTACGCTTCCACGCGACGTGACGCTACAAGGGCTTCGGGTTGCCATCGACTGCGCCAATGGCGCCGCCTACAAGGTGGCTCCTCTGGCGCTCTGGGAACTCGGCGCCGAAGTCGTCACCATCGGCAACGAGCCGAACGGCACGAATATCAATCTCGACTGCGGCTCGACCAGCCCGGAAGCGTTGCAGCGAAAGGTGCATGAGACGCGCGCCGATATCGGCATCGCGCTCGATGGCGATGCCGATCGCCTGATCATCGTCGACGAGCGCGGCGAGATCGTCGACGGCGACCAGCTGATGGCGGTGATCGCGGAAAGCTGGGCCGACGAGGACAAATTGCGCGGCGGCGGCATCGTCGCGACCGTCATGTCCAATCTCGGTCTCGAACGCTTTCTCAACGGCAAGGGGCTCGATCTGGCGCGCACCAAGGTCGGCGACCGCTATGTGGTCGAGCATATGCGCAACCACGATTTCAATATCGGCGGCGAGCAGTCCGGCCATATCGTGCTTTCGGATTTCGGCACGACGGGTGACGGGCTTGTCGCAGCGCTTCAGGTTCTGGCGCATGTCAAGCGGCTGGGACGCCCCGTCAGCGAAGTCTGCCGCCGGTTCGAGCCGGTGCCGCAGCTTCTGAAGAACGTCCGCTTCTCGGGCGGCAAGCCGCTGGAGGATCTCACCGTGCAGCAGGCGATCGCAGACGCGGAATCCGAACTTGCCGGCCGTGGCCGCCTCGTCATCCGCCCGTCGGGCACCGAGCCTTTGATCCGCGTGATGGCGGAGGGCGACGATCGCGGTCAGGTGGAGCGGGTTGTCGACGGACTTGTCGACGTCATCGCCAATGTGCGGAGCGCTGCGGCTTAAGGCGGACGCCGCCGGCAAGCCCTCCCCACCAAGGGGAGAGCCGTCTCAGTCGTCAGTCCATCACGGCCGCCACTGGCTGAATTTGCCGTCGAGCGCCCCGTCGAGATAGAAGGCGGCGCTGATCAGCGCGAGATGGGTGAAGGCCTGCGGGAAATTGCCGAGGAAATCGCCGCGCGCGTCGAATTCTTCGGCATAGAGCTGCAGGTGATTGCCGAGGAGAAGCAGCTTTTCCATGTTGATCTCCGCGTCGTCCAGCCGCCCGGCGCGGGCAAGGCATTCGACATACCAGAAGGAGCAGGCGGCGAAGAAACCCTCGTCGCCCTTCAGCCCGTCCTTGCGGCGATAGCGCATGACGAGGCTGTCGTCCGTCAATTGTGCGGAGATGGCATCGAGCGTCTTCAGCCAGGCGGGGTCGGTGGCGCTGATGAAGCGCACCAGCGGCATCATCAGCATCGAGGCATCCAGATCGTCGCCGCCCTTTGCATGGACGAAATGGCCGAGATCCTCGTTCCAGAAATTTGCCCAGATATCCTCGGTAATCGCGTTGCGGACCTCGATCCAGCGGCCGAAGGGCGCTGCCAGCGAACGCTTCTGCGCCAGTCTCAGCGCCCGGTCGACGGCAACCCAGCACATCAGCCGTGAATGGAGATGTTCCTGCGGCTCGCTGCGGATTTCCCAGATGCCGGCATCCTTGTCCTGCCAGACGTCGCAGACGTGATCGACGACCCGGCGCACGCTGCGCCAGTTGGCATGCGAGATCGCCTCGCCGTATTTGTTGCTGATATAGATGGAATCGAGCAGTTCGCCGTAGATATCGAGCTGCACCTGTTCGGCCGCATTGTTGCCGACGCGGACCGGTCTCGAGCCGGCATAGCCGGACAGGTGATCCAGCGAGATCTCCTGTTCGACATTGCTGCCGTCGAGATTGTACATGATCTGCATATGGCCGCGCCTGGCGCTGTCGGTTCGCTCGGTGATCCAGTGGGTGAAGGCATTGGCCTCGTCCTGATAGCCAAGCCGCATCAGCGCATAGACGGTAAACGAGGCATCCCGTATCCAGGTGGCGCGGTAATCCCAGTTGCGCGGACCGCCCGGTGCTTCCGGCAGGCCAAATGTGCCGGCTGCGGCGATCGAGCCGTATTCCGACGACGTCAGGAGTTTCAGCGCAAGCGCGGAGCGGTTGACGGCGGAGCGCCAGCGGCCGCGATAGGTGGAGCGTTTCGACCAGGATTGCCAGTAATGCAGCGTCTGACGGATGAGGAGGTCGAGGCTTTCCTTGTCCGGCAGTTTCTGTTCGGCGTCGCGGCCGTCGTCATCGAGGACGAGATCGAGCTTTTCGCCGGCTTTCAGCGTGACATGCGCGGTGACGCCGCCATCCGCCTCGACGAAATCGAGATCGCCGCAAAGCCGCAGCGTGAAGTCGCCGCAGGAGAAATGTACGATCGGCCCGTCGATCGACACGTTGGGTTTGCGCCTGGCATAGTCGAAACGCGGCCAGCAATGCAGCCGGAAGGAGACCTCGCCGCGCGTCACCGCAATCCGCCGCACCAGCGAGGGTTTTGCGCCGGTCTCTTCCGGGATCGGCATCAGGTCGATCACCTCGGCGCTGTTTTCCGCACCGAGCCAGCGGGTGAGAAGGACGTTGGTTTCCGGAACGTACATCTGGATCTCGCGGGCACCCTCGATCTGCGGCGAAAGCTCGAAGGCGCCGCCTTTTTCCGGATCGAGAAGAGCGGCAAAGACGCTGGGACTGTCGAAATTCGGCCAGCACAGAAAGTCGATCGCGCCATCGCGGGCCACCAGAGACAGGGTGCGCAGGTTGCCGATCGCCCCATGCTCGGCAATCGGGCGCGGAACCACGGGCGCGGCGGGCGGCATCGCGTGCCTGGCGGCCGTCTGCCGGGCGCCGGCGTCTGCTAGGCTCTCCTTGGCGCCACGGCCCTTCGCCGATGGCCTTGTCGATGGCCTTGTCGGGGTTTCTGCCCGGTCAATCTGCAGCCGGTCGGTTCGGCCCCTGTCAATCGCGGCCTTGTTCGTCTTCGTCCTGCTGCGGCTTTCGCTCTTCGGCGTCGTCAATGGCCGGTCCTTTCGCATGTCCCACGATCGTCGGTGATGAAACGCGAAAGGGCGGGATCGGTTTCGTTAAGACCTGTCATCCCGGCCGGACATCCCGCGACTTTGCAAGACGGCGGCCATTGCGAGTATATCTCAGGAAATACAGAGGGATGCGAAGATTTGCGGTAGCGGATCCTTCAGTCTGCAACCCCAGTTGGTAAATAAGCATGGTTAAGTGGGCCTTAACCTTTCTCCTGCATTGTCTCGTGCAGACGCGTTCGCTGCGCCGATGGCCGGCTGACGCCCTCAAGAGCTTTTGGAGATGAAGCCATGAAGAAGTGCCTGGCGAGCGCGCTTGCGCTGCTGCTGACGGTCACAGCCGCAAATGCCGCCGACCTCGTTGAGCCGGCGCCGCCGATCGTGGATGCGCCCGAGGTGACCGTGCAGGAAGCCACCGGCTGGTACCTGCGCGGCGATGTCGGCTATGCCTTCAGCCACCTGCGCGGCGCCGAATATTTCCAGGGCTCGAACGACAATCTCGTCGATTTCGACCATGCCAAGATCAAGGATAGCGCCATCCTCAGCGGTGGCGTCGGCTACCAGATCAACAATTACCTGCGCACCGATCTGACCTTCGATTATCTGACGAAGAGCAAGTTCAACGGCGGCACGGTCGGCATCTGCACCGATACGGTCTGCACGTCCGACGACCGGACCTCGATGCAGGCCTATTCGCTGATGGCGAACGCCTATGTCGATCTCGGCACCTATGGCTATGTCACGCCTTACGTCGGTGCCGGTATCGGTGGCGCCTACGTCAAGTGGAACAACCTGCGCAACACGATCTGCGACGATCCCTATTCGGACGGCTGCTACTCGACCACCCATGGCGGCAAGGGTAGCTGGCGCTTCAGCTACGCTCTGATGGCCGGTGCCTCGATCGACATCACCTGCGCGCTGAAGGCCGATATCGGCTACAAGTACCAGCATATCGGCGGTGGCGACATGTTCGGCTACGAGGAAAACGGTGGTCCGGGCCGCGACAAGGGCATGGATATCCACGAAGCCCGCGTCGGCGCCCGCTACGTGTTCGGCGGCTGCGACACGCCCGTCGCCTACGAACCGCCGCCTGCACCGATGGTCTACAAGTAAGATTTTTTGCGGGTTATTTGCCCGGTATTTCAAAGGCCTCGCCGTTTTCACGGCGGGGCCTTCTTGGCGTTTCGGCGGCTAAAATCCACGGGCGGAGCAGGGTGGGCCTTCCAAACGAGCGACAAAAAATCTCGTCGATGCGACCTCGCCCCGCTTGACTGTGAAAGCGCAGAAGAATAACCACGACGGCGGGACACCTCTCCCCAACGAGAGGCCAATTACCTGGAAGGGTATACATATGGCTACTGCCGCTCTGAAGCCGGATCTGCGTCCGCTCAATTCTCATTTTTCGTCTGGCCCTTGCGCCAAGCGTCCCGGTTGGTCGCTTGAAGCGCTTTCCGATGCCCCGCTCGGTCGTTCGCACCGCGCCAAGGTCGGCAAGGACAAGCTGAAGCTGGCCATCGACCTCACCCGCGAAGTCCTGAACGTTCCGGCCGATTACCGTATCGGCATCGTGCCCGCCTCCGATACCGGCGCCGTCGAAATGGCGATGTGGTCGCTGCTCGGCGAGCGTGGCGTCGACATGGTGGCCTGGGAAAGTTTTGGTGCCGGCTGGATCACCGATGTCGTCAAGCAGCTGAAGCTGAAGGACGTCCGCAAGATCGAAGCCGATTACGGCCTTCTGCCCGACCTTTCCTCGATCGATTTCGACCGTGACGTGGTCTTCACCTGGAACGGCACCACATCCGGCGTGCGCGTTCCGAACGCCGATTTCATCCCCGATGACCGCAAGGGCCTGACCATCTGCGATGCGACCTCGGCCGCCTTCGCGCAGGACATGGACTTTTCGAAGCTCGACGTCGTCACTTTCTCCTGGCAGAAGGTTCTGGGCGGCGAGGGCGGTCACGGCATGATCATCCTGTCGCCGCGCGCCGTCGCGCGTCTGGAAAGCTACGTGCCGGCATGGCCGTTGCCGAAGATCTTCCGCATGACTTCCGGCGGCAAGATTTCCGAAGGCATCTTCAAGGGCGAAACGATCAACACGCCGTCGATGCTTTGCGTCGAGGACTATATCGACGCGCTCGAATGGGCAAAGTCGGTCGGCGGTCTCGAAGGCCTGATCGCCCGCGCCGATGCCAATGCCCAGGTCATCTTCGACTTCGTCGCGGCCAATGGCTGGATCGCCAATCTGGCGCAGGTCGACGAGACCCGTTCGAACACCTCGGTCTGCCTGAAGATCGCCGATGCCGATGTTGCAGCGCTCGACGCTGACGCGCAGACGGCGTTTGCCAAGGGGATGGTCTCCATCCTCGAAAAGGAAGGCGTGGCGCTCGATATCGGCGCTTACCGCGACGCACCGTCCGGTCTTCGCATCTGGGCCGGCGCCACGATCGAAGCAGCCGACATGAAGGCCCTGATGCCGTGGCTCACCTTTGCGTTTGAAACGCAGAAGGCGACCCTTTCCAAGGCTGCCGCCTGAGTTTTACCGGCTCCGCCTGACGTTGCGGAGCCGCTCTCATCCCGCATTCCCCATCTCGCATTCAGAGACTGAACCTCTTTTTCAGGAGCCCAACAATGGCACCTCGCGTACTCGTATCCGACGAACTCTCCGAAACCGCCGTCCAGATCTTTCGCGATCGCGGCGTCGAGGTCGATTTCCAGCCGAAGCTTGGCAAGGACAAGGACAAGCTGGCCGAGATCATCGGCAATTACGATGGTCTCGCCATCCGTTCGGCCACCAAGGCGACAGAAAAGCTGATCGCTGCGGCGACCAACCTCAAGGTCATCGGCCGCGCCGGTATCGGCGTCGACAACGTTGACATCCCGGCCGCTTCCAAGCGCGGTATCATCGTGATGAACACGCCGTTCGGCAATTCGATCACGACCGCCGAACATGCCATCGCGATGATGTTTGCCGTTGCCCGCCAGCTTCCGGCTGCGGACGCTTCGACACAGGCCGGCAAGTGGGAAAAGTCGCGCTTCATGGGCGTCGAGATCACCGGTAAGATCCTTGGCGTGATCGGCGCCGGCAATATCGGCGGCATCGTCTGCAAGAAGGCGATCGGCCTTGGCATGCATGTCATCGCCTACGATCCCTTCCTGTCCGCCGAACGCGCCCAGGAAATGGGTGTGGAGAAGGTGGAACTGGACGACCTGCTCGCCCGTGCCGACTTCATCACCCTGCATGTGCCGATGACCGACAAGACGCGCGGCATTCTCGGCGCTGAAAACCTCGCCAAGACCAAGAAGGGCGTGCGTATCATCAACTGTGCCCGCGGCGGTCTCGTCGACGAACAGGCGCTTGCCGACGCCATCAAATCCGGCCATGTCGCCGGCGCCGGTTTCGACGTTTTCGAAGTCGAGCCCGCAACCGAAAGCCCGCTCTTTGGTCTTCCGAACGTCGTCTGCACGCCGCATCTGGGCGCGTCGACCACGGAAGCGCAGGAGAATGTGGCACTTCAGGTGGCCGAGCAGATGTCCGACTATCTGGTCAAGGGCGCGGTCTCCAACGCCATCAACATGCCGTCGATCACCGCTGAAGAAGCGCCGATCCTGAAGCCGTTCATCAAGCTTGCCGATGTTCTCGGCGCTTTCGTCGGTCAGGTCTCGGACGATCCGATCAAGGAAATCGAGATCCTGTTCGATGGCGCGACCGCCAACATGAACACCAAGGCGCTGACATCTGCGCTGCTCGCCGGCCTGATCCGCAACCAGGTTGCCGACGTCAACATGGTTTCGGCGCCGATCATGATCAAGGAAAAGGGCATCGTGCTCTCCGAGGTCAAGCGCGACAAGACCGGTATCTATGACGGCTATATCAAGCTCACCGTCAAGACCGACAAGCAGACCCGCTCGGTTGCCGGCACCGTGTTCTCCGACGGCAAGCCGCGCTTCATCCAGATCAAGGGCATCAACATGGATGCCGATGTCGGCGCCAACATGGTGTACCTTTCCAACACCGACGTTCCCGGCATGATCGGCTTCATCGGCACGACGCTCGGCGATGCCGGTGTCAACATCGCCAACTTCCAGCTCGGCCGCGATGCGGAAGGCGGCGATGCGATCGCGCTTCTCTATGTCGACGGTCCGGTTGCCGCCGATGTGCTTGCCAAGCTGACCGACAACGCGGCGATCCGCCAGGCGCGGCCGCTGACGTTCAACGTCGATTGATAAACTCGCCGTTGCGGCATGCTGATTGCCGCAACTGCTTGAAATTTCTCCTCCCAAGGAGACCATGGAAAGGCCCGGTGCAGCATGCATCGGGCCTTTTTCGTCACCGCTCGCGAGGATGTGACCGCTACAACCGGTTAATCAGTCACAGGTTGCATTTTGTCGCATTGTCTCGCGTCCCGTCGTTCCATATCTACTAAAGCGCGAAAATATGATGCCGGTACTAAAATGTGTCATCAGGCATCGCTATATGAACGGGGAATGCCGCATCCGGCGGCGAAAGAGGAGAGAATGATGTTGTCCACGCTTCGGCGCTTCAAGAAACTGTTTGCGGTCCTGGCGATCGGTATGGCGGTTTCCGTGACAGCCGTCGATCTGGCGGAAGCCCGCCGCGCGAGCGGTGGTTCGAGCTTCGGCAGCCGCGGTACGCGCACCTATTCGGCGCCCGCCACGACGAACACCGCTCCAGGCGCCGCTACCGGCATCCAGCGGTCGATGACCCCCAATACGCAGCAGAATGCAACGACGCCGCAATCCGGCCTCGGCCAGCAGGCAGCTCAGCAGCCGCGTCGCGGCCTGTTCGGCGGCATGATGGGCGGCCTTCTCGGCGGTCTGGCGCTTGGCGGCCTGTTCGGCATGCTGATGGGCAACGGTTTCGGCGGTGCTGCAGGCTTCATGGGCATGCTGTTGCAGATCGCGATCATCGCGGGTCTCGCCATGCTGGCCTTCCGCTTCTTCGCACGCCGGCAGCAGCAGCAGCCGGCAGGCCCCGCGGGCGGCTACGCAAACAGCTATCGCAATGATGCCGATGGTTCGGCACCGGGCGGTTCTGCTCCGGGTGGTTCCGGCAATTCGGGTAATGGCTCTGGTGGCGGCAGCTTCGGCGGTTTCAAGATCCCGCAGATGGGTGGCGGTGCTGCCAATGCTGCGGCAACGGGCGGCTACAATGCCGCGCCGCGACAGGCGGGTCCGGAGACCGACGAGATCGGCATCACCAACCGCGACCTCGACCAGTTCGAAAAGATCCTGACATCGGTGCAGAGCGCCTATGCGGCTGAAGACTATGCCAAGCTGCGTGACCTCACGACACCGGAAGCGATGTCGTATCTCGCCGAGGAACTGGGCGAGAATGCCACCAAGGGCGTCAAGAACGAGGTTCAGGACGTGAAGCTCCTGCAGGGCGACCTGTCGGAAGCATGGCGTGAAAACGGCCAGGACTATGCGACGGTTGCGATGCGCTATTCGAGCGTCGACTTCCTGCGCGATCGCAAGAGCGGCGCGGTTGCCGAAGGCGATCCGAACCATGCGAGCGAAACGGTCGAGATCTGGACCTTCGTGCGCCGTCCGGCCAATGACTGGAAGGTTTCGGCCATCCAGGCGGCCGCCTAACGAGCGAGAAGCGCCAGCGTGCGTTCGTCACGCGCGCCATCGTAGAAATGATGAAGGGCTCGCTCGAAAGGCGAGCCCTTTTCGCTGACCGCGTCAAACAGCGTCATCGAGCTCCTGAATTTGAGGTCGTCCGGTGAGCCGAAAATGGTATGCGCCGACAGAAAGCCGGCATGGGCGAGGGCGGCACCGGTGCATTCGGCGAGCCTGCTCCCAAGCCGCGGATGATCGCGATAGGCCCGCGCCTCGTCGCGCGACGACAGTGAAAATCGCTGGGACATGATGGAAAAGCCGAGCCCGTCGAGCTGCGGGAAGATGTACCACATCCAGTGGGACTGCTTGGCGCCTGCCTGCAATTCGTGGAGCACACGGTCGTAGACCGGTGCCTGGGCATCGAGAAATCGCGTGAAGTCGTAACCGGACCATTGCGTTGGCATAGCGATCTCCTGCGCAGGTCTCCCGTGTGGCGGCCCCCTATCGGGTGAGCGGTATAATGTGCGCCAAAACATGAAATTTTTGCGGCCGGTCTTTTCTATGCTGCAGCGCACCCTAGCTGGAAAGGCATGCAGAGCTTCATTCAAGATTTTCGCGACTATACCGACTGGCTGCCGAACTGGCTGGTCAGCATCGGCGTGATCGCCGTGGCGATCCTCATCGGACTTGCCCTTCACCGCTTCGCCTTCCGGATCCTGACACGCTGGGTGGAGAACAAGGACCTGTTCTGGCGATCGATGGTGTCTCGCGGGCGAAGGCCGATGCGGCTTGCCGTGATGACCTTCATGCTGTCGTTTGCGGCCAATATCGCGCCGCTTGCCCAGCGTCCGGGCGAGGTTATCCGCCAGGTCCTGCTGCTCGCTTTCATCCTTGTCGTCGGATGGACGGCAAAGACGACGCTGCATATCTGGATGACCGTCTATCTGAGGCGGTTCAAGCTGGATGCGGAGGACAATCTGCTTGCCCGCACCCATGTGACGCAGTCGCGGATCGCCGAGCGCATCGGCGGCTTCATGATCGTCATCATCACCATCGCGGCCATGCTGATGACTTTCCCGGCCGTGCAGCAATACGGCGTCTCGGTGCTGGCATCGGCGGGCGTGGCCGGTATCGTGCTCGGTCTTGCGCTGCAGCCGATGCTGAAGAACCTGTTTGCCGGCATCCAGCTTGCGATCACCCAGCCGATCCGCATCGACGACGCGCTGATCGTCGAAGGGGAGTGGGGCAATGTGGAGGAAATCACTGCAACCTATGTGGTGGTAAAGCTGTGGGACTGGCGCCGCATGATCCTGCCGTTGTCCTATTTCATCGAGAACCCGTTCCAGAACTGGACCCGCGAAAGTGCGGCCCTGATCGGCACCGTGATGATCTATCTCGACTATTCGGTGCCCGTCAGCGCCGTGCGCGCCAAGGTCGACGAGATCGTCGCCGGCTCCAAGCTGTGGGACAAGAAGGTGGTTGCCGTGCAGGTGACGGATTTCCGCGAAAACGTCATGGAGATCCGTATCCTTGCCTCGGCCAACACGGCGCCGAAGACTTTCGACCTGCGCTGCGAGGTGCGTGAAAAACTGATCGACTTCATCCAGCGCGATTATCCGAACTCTTTGCCGCGGGTGCGCGCCGAAGGGGCCCGCAATGCCGATGGCGCGGCGGTCGCCGGCCAGATGGCGCAGCATTCGCTGCAATCGTAAGGGACGATGCTTTTTGACCGCGGCCTTCCGCGGCACATGCCGAGTACCTGCCAGGCACCCCCGAAATCTGAATGGTAAACAGTTTGTTTTTTAGTTAATTGTGAATTAACTGTTGCGGGTCGAAATGGGGCGATATATCCGGCGATTTGAGCCTGATGGACGCCCCGATGGATACTGTTCAAAATCTGATGCCGCTGATCGCCTTTTTCGTGGCGCTCTACTGGTTTTTCCGCTGGGTGGTTCACGATATGAACCGCCAGGGGTGAGCGCAGCCGGCCGGTTGCGCCACCGGCGCGTGCGGGTGATTGGCGCGTGATCTTGCGCTTGGGCGGATTCCTTTCTATATCGGCAGTCTAAGCCAGCCTGCCGGCCGATCCCGCGACAGGCTGAAGACGCGCAAGAAGCGCCGTCCTGCCCGAGATATTAAGAGAGCTGCCCCGTGAATACGCTGGATTTTGACAAGAGCCCGGAAGAAACACGCGTTGTCGTCGCCATGTCCGGCGGCGTCGACAGTTCCGTCGTGGCTGGATTGTTGAAACGCCAGGGCTATGACGTGATCGGCATCACGCTGCAGCTCTACGATCACGGTGCCGCCGTCCACCGCGCCGGCTCCTGCTGCGCCGGCCAGGATATCGACGATGCGCGGCGGGTTTGCGAAACGCTCGGCATTCCGCATTACGTGCTCGATTACGAAAAGCGCTTCCGCGAGACCGTCATCAACCCGTTTGCCGAAGCCTATGCGATGGGCGAGACGCCGATCCCCTGTGTCGCCTGCAACCAGACGGTCAAGTTTGCCGATCTGCTTGCGACCGCCAAGGAGCTTGGCGCCGATGCGCTGGCGACCGGCCATTATATCAGCTCACGGCTGAACCCGGCCTCGGCCGCATCCGGACGCCGGGCGCTCTACCGGCCGATCGATGCCGACCGCGACCAGAGCTGGTTCCTGTTTGCCACGACGCAGGAGCAGATCGACTACCTGCGCTTTCCGCTCGGCGGCATGTCCAAGCCGGAGGTGCGGGCGCTTGCCGAAGACATGGGCCTCGTCGTCGCCAAGAAGGCTGACAGTCAGGACATCTGTTTCGTGCCGGCCGGAAAATATGCCGATATCATCAACAAGGTGAAGCCGAATGCGGCGCTTTCAGGCGAGATCGTCCATATGGACGGCCGCGTGCTCGGCCGTCACGAGGGCATCGTGCATTACACGATCGGCCAGCGGAAGGGGCTTGGCGTCGCCACCGGCGAGCCGCTCTATGTCGTCTATCTCGACGCACGCTCGCGCCGGGTGATCGTCGGGCCGAAGGAAGCGCTGGATACGCATCGCGTCTATCTGCGCGACATGAACTGGCTCGGCGACGGCGCGCTCGCGCAGGACGCCGCAGACGGCTTTGAATGCTTTGCCAAGGTGCGCTCGACCCGACCGCCGGCACCGGCGGTGCTGCATTGCGACGAGCGCGGCATCTACGTGGATCTGCAGGTGGGTGAGGCGGGCGTGGCACCCGGCCAGGCCTGCGTGCTCTATTCCGCAGAAGGCGCAGACGCCCGCGTCTATGGCGGCGGTTTCATCGAGCGCTCCGAACGGGCGCCGGAGGCCGAGGCCTCGCTCAAGGCGCTGCTTCAGGCGCCTGTGGCCGCGTAAGGGCATTTCAGTCTGATGTGACAGGGAACAGAGCGGTCGCCGGTGAAAAGCTGGCGCCGCCTTTTTTGCGTGCGCAGTGTTCCGCAATGCCTAAGATAGAGGGCAGGGGTGCAACTCGTCATGCACCGCTTGCGAGGGCCAAAATATTTTCAATCTCTGAAAGATGAATGGTAGCGGGAGAGGGACTTGAACCCCCGACACGCGGATTATGATTCCGCTGCTCTAACCACCTGAGCTACCCCGCCACAAGGGCCGTTATCGTGTGCGGCCCGTTTGGATGTGCGGCTTATAAAGCGACCGTCACCAAAGTGTCAAGCGTGTCGGAACAGAAAAAGGAGAGAGTTTCCACAGGCTCCGCCTTTCCTCATCCAGAATGCGAAAAAGCCGGCTTTCGCCGGCTCCATCTCGTGGAATTTATTCGGTTTTCCGTGCCGTTAGTCGGCGATCGGGCGCATCGTCCAGTCCGCCGTCGGACGCGGCGACATGATCGTCTGCGGGCGGGAAGCGTAGGCTGCCGGGGTCGGCTGGGCCGAGGCCTGGGCGCTGTAGCCACCGGTCGCATATTGCGGGCGCGGCGTCGGGATCGGTGCGACCAGAGCCATCATTTCGGTGCTCGCGCTGTCGTCTGCAGACGCGGTCAGGATCTGCGTCGTGGCGACATCCTGCGGGCGCGCCATCAGCGGCCGGAACGGCTCGTTGGCGTGGTCATCGACAAAGCTCAGCACATAGGCCGTGGCCGGCATCGGTGCCGGCGTCTGAAGCTCGCCATCCTCGTCGCGCTTCTCGTAGAAGGCATTGCCGCCGGCAACTGCCGTGTAATGCATGTTCTTGTAAGGGAATTTCATGCCGTCAGTGTGGAAGTACATGGCTTCCTGCACTTCCGGGCTGCGCTGGCCCCTGACCAGGATCGCTTCGGCGGCCTGATCCAGATCCGGCGCCGTCGTCTCGTTCATCTTGCGGCTTGCGACACCCGGCGCGAACTGCTTTTCCTGGGTGACGACGCCACAGATCGTCTTCGGATAAATGCCCGAGGTCAGGCGGTTCATGATCACCGTGCCGACCGCCATGAAGCCCTGATAGCTCGAACGGTTGGATTCGAAATACATGGCGCGCTTCAGGCAGTCGCGGTCCGACGAATTGTAGCTGAAAACTTCCTTGGGCTTGCCCTGCTCTTTGGTCGGCAGTGCTTTGGCCACTCTGGCGTCTTTGACGGATGGGCCTTTGGCCGCCATCTCCGTGGAGGTGCATCCAGTCAGCGCCATGGCGCCGAGCAGGAAGACCGTCGAACGACGGAAGGCCTTATCGGTCAGCGTCATTGATGTCCCCGCGATAAAATTTCTGAATCAGCAACCCCGGGGAAGCTTATGCCATGAGATTTGTTACGGGTCAAACATTTCGTGATGTAATGATGATCGAGAGAAATATTATTTCCCTCTCCTGTTCGTGATGCATGGCCGTGCAGAAAGGAGATAGCCAAAAAACTGCTGATTCAGGGCTTTTTTTGCCGAGTCCCATACAGCGCAGGATTGTGTGTCCGGCATCGCCGTAAACCATCGATTTCAGCAGGGCGCTTTTCGGCGCATCGCCGCCGCACCGTCATCTGGGCCGTCTTTAGCGCCGTCATCGACGCGGGCGGCGGCGGCGCTCGTCGAGTACGATATGCAGGGTGCGGATCAGGTCTGCGGCATCCAGCATGGCGCGGGCACAGTTGGTGTCGGGCTGGTCGTCCGCATGGCTGCCGATGGTGAAGATGTCGATCACGAGATCGCGCTCGTGCGGCGAGGCGGGTTCGCCGGTCTCGATCCGCATCTCGCGGATCGTCTCGTCGGCACGTTCGATGAGGCGGCGGCGCTGGCCGTGTTCGATACGGCCTATGTTGTTGGCTGCACGGACCAGTTCCGTGATGAGATCTGTCGCTGTCGTCATAGGTTGCAAGCCTCCCCGCATGCAGGCCCCTCCGGCACAGGCTGGAAAACCGGGATCGGTTCTCTGAAAGCCCGATGCGTGGATCGAAACAGATGGAGCGCCGTCCATGCGGTTTTTCATTCGCATGCCGGCGCTCTAGCTATGCGCGGTTTCGGACATTTGGCAACCGGTGGGAGGAGGCCATGGCCGGATGTCATGGCCATGGCGATGGTGGGAGGCGCTTCGGCTTTCGCCCGGCTCCTCAGAGATATTCGCCGCGGACGGTTTCCTCCAGCCCGAGCGAAGCGGTCAGCAGGCTTTCATCCATTCCCGTCGGGGCGGACAGAAGGAAGCCGACGGGCATGGCGGCATCCCCCGTGCCGCAGGGGATGGACACGCCGCACCAGTCAAGAAAATTGCCGAAGCCGGTATTGCGCAGCGTCTTGCCGTTGGCGGCAAAGAAGGTGTCGTCATCGGCCTTCAGCGGCGCGATCGGCGGCGCGACATGGGCAATCGACGGGAAGGCGACGAAGCGATCGCCGATCTGGGCTTCGGTTGCGGCCGTCATGCGGGCGCGCGCCTCGATGATGGCGATATAATCGGCCGTCGTCGTCTTCTCGCCGAGCCGGGTGCGGACGACGACGCGTGGGTCGATCTCGGCCGCATCGGCGCCCGAGAGACGCTCCCGGTGCAGGGCAAAGGCTTCCGCCGTCACCATCGGGCCGTATTTCGCCATCAGCTGCGGCAGTTCGTCGAAAGCGGGGAAGGCTTCGCGGGTAATTTGCGCGCCTCTTGCGGCAAGTCGCTCGATCGCGCCCTCGAAGGCATCGATCACGCCGGGTTCCGCACCATCGAAAACGCCGTTGGCGGGGATGACGATGCGGAGCGTCTCAACCGGGCGGCGCTCGATTGTCGGGGCGGCAAGGCCGCGCATGGCGGCATCCACCCAGACGGCGTCCTGAACGGAGCGGCAGAGTGGCCCAAGCGAATCAAGGCTCCTTGCCAGCGGGAAGACGCCGTCCATCGCATAGCGGCCGCGGGTCGCCTTGTAGCCGACGACACCGTTGAAGGCTGCCGGAATGCGAATCGAGCCGCCGGTATCGGTGCCCATGGCAACCGGCACGAGGCCGGCGGCAACACAGACGCCGGCACCGGAAGACGAGCCGCCGGGAATGCGCGGCACATCACGCGAGCGCGGGTTTTCCGGCGTGCCGTAATGCGGGTTGATGCCGATGCCGGAAAAGGCGAATTCGCTCATGTTGGTGCGGCCGATCGCAATCATGCCGGCCTGTTTCAACAGGTCGACGACGGCGGCATCTGCCTTGGCCGGCGCATCCTTTTTCAGAACGGTGGAGCCGGCCGTCGTGACCATGCCTTCCAGCGCGAACAGATCCTTCCAGGCAATCGGTATGCCGTCGAGAATGCCGAGCGCGCGGCCGTTGCGATAACGGGCAGCGGAAGCCTCCGCTTCCTTCATCGCGCGCTCCTTCGTCAGCGAGATGAAGATCGACTTGTCGGGATGGCGGTCGATGGCGTCGAAGACCTGCTCGGCAATCTCGACCGGCGTCACTTCGCCGAACTGCAGGAGGGCGGACAGGCTGGCGATCGACATCGCCCCGAACTCACGTGACACGATGCTGCTCCTTAAATTGCTGTTCTTAGGGATTGTTTCGAAATTCTTCTGCACTTGGTGTAACGGATATTTTCGCCGAGGCTAGACGGAAACGCCGGTTTCCGACACACCAAAGCTTTATTGATTGCCGCGGTGCCTCACATGTGCGGTCAGGGCGCCCGGCAAGCCTGCCGCGCTTCAGGGCTACGCTTCAGAAAACCCGCCTCAGGACCCATGCCGATGACACGTTCCATCCGTTTCGCCTGTCTTGCCGTTCTCGTCTTCATGCCGATTTCGATCGTCATGACCGGTTGCTCCGTCAGCGCCGACGGCCCGGTGCCGGATTACCAGATCGGCAGCGATCTGGCGCCCATCCCCGGCAGCATCACCTATCACGGCCAGCCGCGCACCAAGCTCACCAAGGCGCCTGTCGGCTCGTCATTCGATCACGAGTTCCGCGACCAATACGGGTTGCTGGTGCACGAGACCTATCTGATCCAGCCCGACCGAAGCCTGAAGATCGTCAGCCGCAGGGTGTTCCGCAGCCCGTTCGGCAATGACGATCCGTGAGAGCCTGACGGGGCGCCGGCCGGATCGCGCCCGGCACCATTGCGCCCGGTTGCAATCAGACCGGTTCCATCACAGCCGTCCAACTCGGCCGGTTTCGTCAGGTCGAGGTCATCGCTCCGGGCCTTTCAGTGCCGCCCATGCGCGCTCGGTGGCGGGTGCCTCGTCGGTGGTGATCTGATCGGGTTGAAGCGCCATCAGCGCGCTGAAATCGGCAGCCTCGCGGGCGTCGAAACCGGCCTCGTCCTTCAGCGTGAATGTCCAGGCATCGACGGCGACGCCGTGGTCGCGCGACAGTGCCACGAGGTCGAGGCCGCGGTCCTTTGCAGCGAGCAATAACGGCCAGGACAGGTAGACGGTATCGGGCTGCGTGGCGCCCTTCAGATCGGTGGCTAGCGCGCGTTCGACGGCGGCCGGGCCCTCGCTCTGGAGCATGGTCACGAGCTTGTCGGTGGGGTCGATGCCGCGGCGCACGTCCGGAAGGGCGTCCCCGACCGCGACGATCAGATCGAGATCGCGGGCGCTGACGATGACTTTCTGGCCGGCTCCGGCGAAATGGTGGCGCAGGTGATCGATCCCGCGGGCCCCGATCGCGTCCAGCCTGTCCTTCATGTCGAATTGCAGGAGCGCCTGCGGATGCGCATCCGGCAGCATGCCTGCCAGATCCTCGCTGAGGATCGGCGGGGTGCCGCCGCTCTTCATCGCCATCGCTGCCATGTCGCTGGCGGTCGCGCCGCTCACGGCGCCGTGGCCCGTGGTCTCGCCGTCGAGATCGCGGTCATGCAGCACGGCAAAGCCGTGATCGGCCCGCACCCGCATGTCGAGTTCCATCGAAGCGCCAAGCGCGAAGCCTTCGGCCATCACCTGCCGGCCAAAGAGCGGATCGGCGAGCCTGCGACGCAGCCGGTGCCATTTGAGACGGGTCTCGCCTGCGGCTCGAGGGATGGCAAGGCCATGGAATTCATCGTTCATCGGTATCATCCCGATCGTGCAAAGAGAGGATCCAGACCGCGCGGCAAGGCTGGTGCTGGCATGGGTGCGTGCCTCATGTGCGACGTTCTCATCCGGTGACGCAAGCGGCAAACAGCGAAACATCGAAGCGTGTCACAGGGTTACGACAAAGAGCCGAGGCAGATTGCCGCGCGGCCTGTCGTCGCCTTCCCGTATCGCGGGTGCTGGCCTAGGTTTTCTGCCGGTCGGGGGGCGTTTGGAGGAGTGACGGGATGGCACAGGATCTGAGGCATGAATTCGTGCGCGGCGGAGCGCATGTTCCGGCATTCAACGCATTGCGCGGTCGTTGCCCGCGATGCGGCGAGGGGCCGCTTTTCGAAGGTTTTTCGCAGATCCGGCCGCATTGCGACGCGTGCCATCTGGATTACGGTTTTGCAGAGCCGCATGAAGGCCCGGCCGTCGCGCTGATCTGCCTTGCCTGCGTGCCGGGTGTTGCCTTCGGCGTCGGGCTCGAAACATTTATCCAGCCGCCCTTGTGGCTGCATCTGATCACCTCGCTGCCGCTTCTGTTCTTGACGACGATCGCACCCCTGCGGCCATTGAAAGCGTATTTGGCGGCCCGGCGGTATCGCGAGAAGTGCCTGAAAATGACATTCGGCAAGGCCGACGGCACGAGGCCGTAGCAGCGGGCATCGACTGCACGGCTCCGACGGCGAGGAACAATTTTCGCCGTCATTCATTCGCTCATCACACGATGAGGGAAAGATCATGCGCGAGAAAGACGAGACCGAAATGCAGAGCCACCGGCGGTCACTGGCCGTGGAAGGGGCGCTGCTGCTTCTGATCGACGGGTTGGCAGCACGCGGCCAGATCCCGGCCGACGAGGCCGAGGATATGCTGCGCATCCTTGCGGCAAGCTCGGAACGGTCTTCGGCGCGGGCCAAGCGGTCGATGAAGACGGTGGAGCGCCTGCGGCGGTTGCGCCGCGGCGACGGAGCCAGCGCTCCGGCGGTTCGCTGAGCCCGAGCCGATCGCATCAAGACAATTCTTCGGGCGCTTCGGCGCCCTTTTTCTTGCGCGCGCCGATTTGTTGCAATGCAAAGACAACCGCGAGTTTTGCCGGAACTTTTCGGCAGCGGCTCCGTTCCCTTTTCAACAACGAAAGGAGAGAGTGTCATGAACAGTATCGTATGGTTGGTCGGCGCCGTCGTCATCGTTATCGCCGTTCTGAACCTTGTCGGCTTTGCATGAGGCAGGCGGTTTAGATCGGGAAGTTTATCTTCCCGAACAAGAAAAGACGCTGCGGCCAAAGGCTTGCGGCGTCTTTTCTTTTTCAGGTCGTGCCGATGGTTGGTCGGGGGCATCGCGGTGAGTTTGCGCGGGCGCCATAGTCTGCGCGCCCGCGTCTCGACGAGAAGGCCTATTCGGCCCGCAGGATCGCGAACGGATGGGCGCGAAGCGCTTCTGCGACGGAGATCGCGTCCTCGGCATCGATCCGCAGGCCCGACCACAGATCGCGGTAGCGGCGACCTGCAAGACGCGATGGAAGGGCGATTTCGGTCTCTGCCCAGCGCCCCTGTCTGCGTTCCACCATGCCCCTGTCGGCATCCTCCTCCTGCGCGCGACCGAAGGCGGCGAGCACGAGACGCGGAACGATGACGATGAGGGCATCGTCGTCCCCCATGCGGGCGAAGGCGAGGAGATGGCCGGCGCGCTTTCCGTTTGCTGCGAGCGGGTGGTACCCGCCGCGCCGAAACAGGCTCGGGGCTTCCTGGCGCAGGTGCAGAAGCGTGGCGACGATATGCTGTTTGAGCCGTCCGCTGCGCCAATCGGCTTCCGTATCCGATAGCGGCTTGCGGTGATCTGCAAGCTGTCGCTCGAGCGTGTCGAAATCCGGTTCGCGGCGGTTGTCCGGATCGACGAGGCTGAAGTCGAGCCCTTCGCAACCCTGGTAGATATCCGGCACGCCGGGCGCCGTCAGCTTGACGATCGTCTGGGCAAGGCCGTTGACGAGGCCGGCACGCAGGAAAGGCGCAAGCGTCGCGACAAAATCCTCGCGGAAGTCCAGATTGTCGGCGGCAAACAACGATCGGGCATAGTCGAGCACGGCGTGCTCGTATTCGGCATTTTCGCGCGCCCAATCGGTGCGCAGCTTGGCTTCGCGCAGGGCCTTTTCGACGAATGGAATGAAACGGTCCTCGAGCGCCTTCAGGCCTGACTGGTCATCGGGGGCAAGATCCGGTGGCCAGACGCCGGCAAGCGCCTGATAGAGCATCCATTCGACTGTGGCTTCAGGCGCCATGCCATCGGCGAGCTGCTTGACCTGTTCCCGGTGCATCCTGCGCCAGCGCAAGACTGCCTCTGCCCAGACCTCGGGCGCCTCGCTCAGCGTGTAGAGACGGGCGCGGGCATCTTCGCCACGCTTGGTGTCATGGGTGGATGTGCCGGAGAGCGCGTCCGCCGCGATGGCCAGACGCTTTTCCATCGCCTGATGGAAGAGGGCGACCGAAGGTCGATGGGGAAGGGGCTCGGCGCCTACCTCGTTCAACGCCAGAAACGCATGCTGGCGGAAGAACAGCGTATCCTCGACGGATTTCGCCATCAACGGCCCGGTCAATTGCTGGAAGCGGGTGCGGAAGACAGAGGCGGCGGATGCCTGATCGGGCGCGACGTCTCCGAGGAGCAGGCGCTCGATCAATCCGAGAGCCTGGGGGTCGATCGTCTCGTTGCGGCTGCGGATGGCGCTCGACACGGCCTCAAGCCGCTGCCGGCTTTCCGGCGGCAGGCCCTGCCGGGTGCCGTAGGTGCGGTAGACGGTAAATCCGACGAGCAGTTCGCGGAGCGCCGACTTGACGGCCGGTTCGGATAGCGCGCCGCCGATTTCTTCCGTCTCATGGATCTGCATCGCAAGACGCAGAAGCGTGGAGGCCTCGCCGGCGAAATTGCGGTCCGCCATCAGGCACTTGGCGGCGCGCAACTCGTCCGGCATGTCGATCGGGCCACCGGCGGTCTGCTGATAGGCGTCGCGCAGCGTGTCGAGCCCCGTGCCATCGACGAAAACCTCGCTCAGGGCGGCGATGAATTCGTATCCCGTGGTGCCCGAAACCGGCCAGTCCTTCGGCAGTTGTTCGCCTTCGCCTAGGATTTTCTCGACCGTGATATGGCAATCCGGCCCTGCCTTCTGCCGCAGCCGCTCAAGATAGGCTTTCGGATCGGCAAGGCCATCGACGTGATCGACGCGCAGGCCATCGACCATGTCGCTGTGCACCAGTTCAAGGATCAGGCGATGGGCATCGTCGAAGACGTCTGCATCCTCGACCCTCAGGCCCGCAAGGCCGGTGATCTCGAAGAAACGGCGGTAGGAAAGCTCGTTCGGCGCATCGCGCCAGGACATCAGCCGGTAGTTCTGCCGCGCGTGCAGGGCGGCGATCGCCTCGCGATCGTTGTGGCGCAGGACATCTGCCTCGCGGCCCAAATAGGTGTCCGGGTCGAGCGGGTAGAGCGTCTCGTAACAGGCGAGAACGGGCAGGCCCGTCGCCGGATCGGCCTTCACGGCGATGTCGCCCTGTTCGAGCACTTTTTCGAACGTATCGCCGAGGAAGGGCAGGGTGAGCCTTCGCCTCCAGTCGATATCGAAATAATGCGCATAGCGGCTCTTCTCGCCATGGGTGACGACATCCTTCCACCAGGGGTTTTCCAGCGAGGCTGCCATGTGGTTCGGGACGATATCGATGATCAGTTCGAGGCCGGCGGATTTCAGTGCCCGCACCAGCCGTTCGAACCCTTCGCGACCGCCGAGCGACGGATCGATTTCATTGGCATCCGTCACGTCATAGCCGTGGGTTGAACCCGACGTGGCGGTGAAGATCGGCGAGGCATAGAGGTGGCTGATGCCGAGACGCTTCAGATAGGGCACGAGCCTTGCCGCGCGGTCGAAGGTCATGCCGTTGCGGAACTGGATGCGGTAGGTCGCTGTCGGCACTTTCATGCGATGCCTCCCGTCGAGGTCTCATTGTCGAGCGTCACCACAATGGCGTCGAGGTCGAGCATTTCTGCCTGATGCGGCCGGGACGACCAGAGGATTTTGCCGGGCATGTCGGGCAAGGGCTGTTTTTCCTTTCCGAGATTGACGGCCATCGACAGCGTGCCGCCGGGAAGCGACCATCGGACGGCGAAAAAGCCGGGTGCGGTTGCAAGGATATGGCCGTTGCTCGCTGCGGCGCGGGCGATCAGCGGCACAATGTGGTTCTGGCGGAGCGCGATCAGGGTTTTCGTCAGATCCAGCCAGCCGCTGCCGCTGGAGCCGTCGCGCTTTTTCCAGTCGAGTTTCGAGGCGTCGAAGGTAGAGCGCGCATTGGGGTCAGGCACGCTCTCGTCGGCATGGTCGGCGTGACCCTCGAACTCGCGGGCGCGGCCCTCGCGCACGGCCTTTGCGAGATCGCCATGAAAATCGGTGAAGAACAGGAAGGGGTTCGTCTCGCCAAATTCCTCGCCCATGAAGAGAAGCGGCATATGCGGGGAGAGAAGCAGGCTGGCGAAAAGCGTTTTGGTCCTTGCCTCTCCCGACAGCGTCAGCAGGCGTTCGCCTTTGGCGCGATTGCCGGTCTGGTCATGGTTCTGGATGAAATCGACGAAGGCTACCGGCGGCTGGCCGGTGCTGTCTGTTCCGCGGCTTTTGCCCGTCTGCGGCGAGACCTCGCCCTGGTAGGCAAAGCCTTCGGCAAGAATGCGGGCGACGAGCCTTGCCGGATGATCGGCGAAATCGCCGTAATAGGCGTGGGTCTCGCCGGTTGCCAGAACATGGGCGGCATTGTGGAAATCGTCGTTCCATTCGGCGGTGAAGAGCGGCGGCGTCCCATCCTCGTTGCGTGGATGCAGGAAGGTGACGTTGCGGCAATCTTCCGTCGTCAGGTGGATCGGCCGATCGGTGATCTCGGCGCGGATATGTTCGGCGAGTTCCACCAGAATGTGCGTGTCCGAGGGGTCGTCGATCTGGTCGATGGCATCGAAACGCAGGCCGTCCAGGCGGTACTCCTCCAGCCAGTAGAGGGCGCATTCCATGATGTAGCGGCGCGCCGGATCGACGTCATAGGCGATGCCGGCGCCCCAGGGCGTTACGCGGTCCTTGTGAAAGAAGTCCGGCGCCAGACGGGGAAGATAATTCCCTTCCGGGCCGAAATGATTGAGTACGAGATCGAGAACGACGGAGATGCCGTGATGATGGGCGGCATCGATGAAGGCCTTGAAGTCATCCGGCAGGCCATAGGCGGAATGCGGCGCGTAAAGAAGAACGCCGTCATAGCCCCAGCCGCGCTCACCACCGAACTGGGCGACCGGCATGACCTCGATCATGGTGATGCCGAGATCGGCGAGATAGGGCAGTTTGCCGATCGCTGCACGAAACGTTCCTTCTTCGGTGAACGTGCCGATATGCAGTTCGTAGATGACCGCTTCTTCCCAGGGGCGGCCCTTCCAGTCGTGCTCCCAGCCGTAGGCCGTCGGATCGACCACCAGCGAGGGACCGTTGACGCTGGATATCTGGGCGCGGGAGGCGGGGTCGGGAACGACCAGACCATCGGCCAGCACGAAATTATATTGCGCACCGGGCGCTATGCCTGTCGCAAGAAGCTCGAACCAGCCGTCGGCGGCCGGGCTCATCTCGGTATCGGTGCCATCCAGGCGCAGGGCTACCGTTTTTTCTCCCGGTGCCCAGAGCGCGAAACGGACTTCGCCTGCGGCGACATAATCGGCGCCCCAGGTTTTCGGATAGGCATATGCATTGCCCGCTACATTGCCCGTATCACCGACCTGGACAAACCCTGACGCCATGCGCTGCGACCTCCTGATGAAAGAGACCGGCAAACGGGTAAACCCGCTTGCGGTTCCATTTCGAGACGCAGATGGTTCAGAAATGCGCTGCCAGGGCGTGCCATGCGATGGCTGCAAGCGTTTCCCTACGACCGATGGCTGCCCGGCGCGTGCAGGCCATCGGTCGAATTTCGCTATTCGGCTTCACTTTTCGGGATTGTCGGCATTGGCGAGCGGGCTTGCCCGGCCGTCTTCCTGATCCTTGCCTTCACGCTGATCGATATCTTCGAAATCGCTCTCGACGAAATAGGCATCTGTCTGGCCGAGCCTTGCCGCTTCGCGGATCGCTGCCGGGTTTGTCGTGTCCATTTCCTCGCGCAGTTCATCGGTGATTGCAGAGGTCTTGTCGAGGCCGGCTTTTTCATTGGGCGTTGCCATGTCAGTCTCCTTTTCGGGTTCCAGGCGCCGATGTCGGGCCTGGAGCGTCTTTTCGCGCCGTCATGCGCGTGCCTCTTCAACCCGCAGGTGGGCGTGCTGGTTCCCTCATGTTCCCTCATGCGTGATTGCAGGGCCTCGTGACGCCGAAGCGGCCGGAACCAATGGGGGTGCCTTGCAGTTCGTCTTTCGAACGAGGTGATGATGACGAAGGAGGTGGCAATGCCGGCCAAATCGAAGGCGCAGCAGAAGGCTGCGGGTGCAGCTCTTTCCGCCAAGCGCGGCGAGACCAAGAAAAGCGCGTTGAAAGGGGCCTCGAAGAGCATGGAGAAATCCATGACCGAGGACCAGCTTGAGGATTTCGCCGGAACGACACGCAAGGGAAAGCCGGAGCATGTTGCTGACCGGCATGGCGGCCATCACTGACGGGCGCCTCTGGGAAAACCATCAATGACCACACAATCCGATCCGATCGCAGAGCATCCCGGAAAGACGGGCGACCTGACGGCGACCGTCTTTTCCCCATCCAAGTCCAGAGGGATGCCTTTGACGTGAAGGCCAAAACGCTTTGAAGACGGCTTTAAGAGCAGACGCGCCGCGCCGATAAGATCGCCCCACCGGGTTAAAGGATCAGGCGAACGGTCCGCCATATGCAGCGCGGCAGCGTCTTCTCAATGACAAACAGCGATCACGGGTTCAGCGCTGAAACGATAGGAAACGCCAGCGGCCTGCATGGTCTGCAGATTTATGCCATGCGCGTATTACGCAGCAGACGCAATCTGGTTCCCTCAAAACGCGAAAAGCCCGGCGTTTTTCTCGCCGGGCCATTCTTTCGGCTATCACGCGCCCTGATAGCGATGGCGCAAAGCCTCGAATTTCTGCAGCTGTTCGCCGAGCAGTTCGCGGGCCTCGTCACGCTTGACGAAAACCTTGAACATGGCCGACCCCTTGGCATTCATGAACCAGATGGAGCAGGAGCGACGACCGTGGAAGGCGCGGTCGACAAAGGCGATCGAGGCGCAATTGTCCTTCTTGATATGGCCACCGATCGGGCTGTCGCCGTGGATGTTGAACCAGCCATGGCCTTCCGACCCCATAGGCAGCGATCCATCGATTTCCGCCACAACATCCTCGGTATGGACGAGGAAGAGAACGATGCCCCAGGTGGTCATCTCGTTCCAGATATCAAGGAAATGATCCTTGCCGGCAACGACCGCCGAGCCATCGGTCAGAATGTCAAGAATTTCCGCCGGTGTGACATTAGCCTCGCCGGCAATCGCCTCGACAATGCCGTCAGGCTTTGCGGCAAGTGCCGCCACGGCGCGGGCGCGGCGATCGGCTGCGGTCTCGTTCATCACGTCCATGTCTTACATCCAGTGCTTGAGATCACGCTGCGGCATCGGTGGCGGCGCCAGCGCGGGCGCCGGACTTGTCTTCATGGATGATGACTTCGAAACCTTCGAAATGCGGGCCAGAGAGATATTCCACCTTGCCGCGGTTTTCACCGGCGCTCGCATGGGCGGCACGGAACTGTTCCGACTTCGTCCAGGCCTGGAAATGGGCAAAGCTTTCCCACACGGTGTGCGAGGCATACAGCGTGTGGTCCTCGGATTTGGGGCCTTTCAGCATGTGAAATTCGATATAGCCGGGAAGTTCGGCAAGCCGGCCCTTGCGGCTCGTCCACAGCGCTTCGAACGCTTCTTCAAAGCCCGGTACGACCCGGAAACGGTTCATCGCGATATACATTCGTAAGCTCCTCACTAAAGTTTCAGATTTTCATCAAGTTATCTGTCGGCCGGTCTCTTGAAAAGCCGAAAAAACTTGCGTAGTCAACTCAAGTTATCGACGCCGGAGCGTGAAGGCGATGCCCATGATGCGCGCTGCGTCCGGCGAAAAAGGGGCATGTTCCATGGTTTTTTCCTTCACCCGACGCGGATTTCTCTCCGCTGCCGTCGTCGCTGCCGGCCTTTCCTCGGCCGGGTTCAGCGGTGCAGGCACGGCGCTGGCGGCCGACAAGGCCAATCCGGATGCCAGGCGGATCGTCGCGATCGGCGGCACGGTGACAGAAATCCTCTATGATCTCGGTGCGCAGGACCGGATCGTCGCCCGCGATTCGACCAGCTCGTATCCGGCGGACGCCATGTCGAAGCCGGATGTCGGCTATATGCGGGCGCTGTCGCCTGAAGGCATTCTCGGCCAGAAGCCGGATCTGATCGTGATGGAGGAGGGTTCCGGCCCGCCGCCTGCCGTCGAGGTTCTGAAGGCCAGCGAAGTGCCTGTGGTGATCATCCCGACACCGCCTGACGTCAGCAAGATCGCAGACAAGATCCGTGCGGTCGGCAAGGCCGTCGGTCTTGCCGACAAGGCAGAGGCGCTGGCGAAAAAGACCGAGGACGGTCTGAAGGCGCTGGAAGCCGAGGTCGCGGCGATCAAGACGCAGAAGAAGAACGTGCTCTTCGTTCTCTCGGTTTCCAACGGAAGGCTGATGGCGGGCGGCAAGGATACGTCGGCCGATGCCATTATCGGGCTTGCGGGCGGCGCCAATGCCGCAGGGTCGATCACCGGCTACAAGCCGCTTTCCGACGAGGCCGTCATCGCCGCCAAGCCGGATGTCGTCCTGCAGATGCAGGCGGTCGGCGATCATTCCGTCTCTGCCGAAACGCTTTTCGCCATGCCGTCGATGCAGACAACGCCGGCTGCCGCCAACAAGGCACGGGTGCAGATGGACGGCCTGCTGCTTCTGGGTCTTGGTCCGCGCACGCCGGATGCGGCCCGCCAGCTCGCCGCGGCACTCTATCCTGGGGCGATCAACTGATGCTGAAGGCGCTGGCCATGCCGTTTCGCGCCGTGCGGGAAGGCCGGGAGGCCGGCGACCGGACGCAGCAGGGCGTGCTGGTGATGATCCTGCTGGTCGTGCTGCTGGTCATCGCCTGCCTGATCTCTCTCGGCATCGGCCCGACCGGCGTCGGCCTCAAGGACCTGTGGGTCTATGTGACCGGGCGCAGTGCCAGCCTTTCCACCCAGGAACGGGTCATCCTCGAAGCTGTACGCCTGCCGCGCACGGCGCTCGGCCTGCTCGTCGGGGCCGGCCTTGCTGTGTCGGGTGCGATGATGCAGGGCCTGTTCCGCAATCCGCTGGCCGATCCCGGCATTGTCGGCGTCACCTCCGGTGCCGGGCTCTTCGCTGTGGCCGCAATCGTGCTCGGCGGCGGGGCGCTTGCCTCGGTGTCGGCGCTGCTCGGCCAGGAGTTTCTGCCGCTGATGGCGTTTCTCGGCGGGCTCCTCAATACATGGGCGCTCTATGTGATCGCCACCCGCGAAGGACGGACCTCGACGACGGGGCTCATTCTCTCCGGGATCGCGATCGGCGCCCTGTCCGCGGCGATCATGGGGCTTCTCATCACCATGGCCGACGACCGCCAGCTGCGCGACATCACCTTCTGGAGCCTCGGGTCGCTCGGCGGCGCGACCTACGGCCGGGTCATGTCGATCCTTCCGTTCGTGGCGCTGGTCCTCGCCATCATCCCGTTCGTCGCGCGCGGGCTCGACGCGCTGGTGCTCGGCGATGCGGCGGCCTTCCATATGGGCATTCCGGTGCAGCGGTTGAAGCGGATCGTCATCATCGCCGTTGCCGCCGCCTGCGGCTCGACGGTCGCGGTCGCCGGCTCGATCGGTTTCGTCGGCATTATCGTGCCGCATCTTTTGCGGATCGTCATCGGCCCGTCGCACCGCTTTCTGCTGCCGGGCTCGGCGCTCGGCGGCGGGGCGCTGCTGCTGATCGCCGATGCGGTGGCCCGCACGGTGGCGGCACCCGCGGAATTGCCGATCGGCGTGATTACCGCGCTGTTTGGCGCACCCGTCTTTCTCTTCCTGCTGATCGGCCGCAACGGCATCAGCATGCGCGACCTGCCGTAACCTCTGTCTGGCTGATGATGGTCCCAAGGGGCCGAAGGAGACTGCCATGATCCGTGCCGACAACATCACCGTTTCCCGTTCCGGCCGAAAGCTGCTCGACAGTGTCGGCGTGACGCTGGAGGCGGGCCTGTTCACCGTGATCGTCGGGCCGAACGGGGCGGGGAAATCGACACTGATGAAAGTGCTGTCGGGCGAGCTTGTGCCCGACGCGGGCGAGGTTTCCTATTACGGCGTCAGCGCCGGCGCCTGCCAGCCGGCCGAGCTTGCCAAGCGCCGGGCCGTGCTGCCGCAGGCGACGCAACTGGCCTTTCCCTTCACGGCGCTCGAAATCGCGCGGATGGGGGCGGTGGCGCACGGCGCCCTCAACCCGACCGAGGAGGGGCGCAAGGCGCTTGCTCGCGTTGGCCTGCGCGGTTTCGAGAGCCGGCCCTATCCCTCGCTGTCGGGCGGCGAGCAGCAGCGGGTGCAGTTTGCCCGCGCGCTGGCACAGGTACCGAAACCGGTGGTCGACGGCGTGCCGCGGGCGCTCTTCCTCGACGAACCGACGGCGAGCCTCGATCTCGGGCACCAGATCTCGGTTCTGGAGACTGCGCGGGATTTCGCCTCCGGCGGCGGCATGGTTCTCGCCATCCTGCACGATCTCAATCTGGCGGCCGAATTTGCCGATCACCTCGTCGTCCTTAATAACGGACGGGTGGTGGCCGAGGGCCCGTGCGCAGAGACCGTCAATGACGGTATCATCGCCTCGGTCTATGGTATTGCAGGCGCCGTCGGGCGGCTGCCGGCCGGGCATATCCCGTATGTCCTGCCGCAATCACGGCATCGCTGACAGGGCCTTTATGGCTGTTCCTCAGGCGCCCGGTCTGGTCAGCATGAAGATCGCCGGGCCGATCATCAGCGCGGCCACCAGTGCCGCCAGCCATGCGGGCGGATGCGAGCCGAACCAGAAACCGACATAGCTTATCGCCATCAGCGAGATCGCGGTGATCTTGGCGCGGCTGGAAATCGCGCCGCGCTCGCGCCAGTTCCTGAGTGGCGGGCCAAACGTCTTGTGGTTCATCAGCCATGCCTCGAGCTTCGGCGAGGAGCGCGCGAAACAGGTCACAGCCAGAAGCAGAAACGGCGTCGTTGGCAGGACGGGCAAGAAAGCGCCGACCACGCCGAGCGCGACAAAGAACCAGCCGAGGATCAGAAAGACGAGACGCATCGGCCACCTTTTTCATGACAATCAGGAAAGCAGCTTAAGTCCATGTTTGCGCACGATGTCCAGTAATTTCAGCGCTGGTCCGCTCGGGCGTTTGGCACCACTTTCCCACTTCTGCACGGTGGACTCGCTGGTGTTGAGATAGCGGGCAAAGACTGGCTGGCTGACGCGGTTTTCCTCGCGCAGCGATTTGATTTCCTGCGGCGAGAGCGCCTCGGGACCGACCAGGCATGTCGTATCAAATGTCCGCAGCGTTTCCTTGTCGATCGTACCCGCATCATACATGCCCTCGACGGCATTATGGATCGCCTCGAAGGCATTGCTCTTGAATTTTCGTCTCGTCGTCATTCCATAATCTCCACCAATGCGCCTGCCGCCAGCTCCTTTGCCAGATCGTCTTTTGTCTTTTGACGGTAAAGATCTGCCAGCCGGCGAAATGCCAGAAGTTCGTCGTCCTCGATATTGGCGCGGTCCTGCTTGGCGAACAGATAGGCGTAGACCCAGAACTCACCTGCCTTTGCAAGGATGATCGAACGGTGCCGATTTTCGTTCAGCCGTTTCTTGAAAATTCCGCCGCCAAGGTCGTCGGCCTGTCCACGCTCAACCTGTCGGATCGCCTCGATCAGGGCGCGGTCGGATATTCTCGCCTTCCTCGCGGCCTTGGCAAACCAGGATGTCTTGAAAATCCGCAGCAACATATAACAAAGTAGCACCTGGTGCTACTACTTTCAATCGGCAGATGTTGCCGCCCGTTACTGGCTTTTCCGGTCATCCCCGTTATAGTGCCCGAAACTTCAGCAACCGCAGGGAGCGATAATGTCGAAGAAGAAGGTGCTTGTCGTCGGTGGAGCCGGGTATATCGGGTCCCATACGTGTCTGGTGCTGGCGGAACGGGGCTATGAGCCCGTCGTCTTCGACAACCTCACCAACGGCCATGCGGAATTCGTTCGCTGGGGCGAACTGGAGCAGGGGGATATCCGGGATCGCGCCCGGCTTGACGAGGTTTTTGCCAAGCACAAGCCGGAGGCGGTCTTACATTTCGCAGCGCTGATCGAGGTGGGGGAATCGGTCAAGAACCCGGTCGGCTTCTACGACAACAATGTCGTCGGCGCACTGACACTTCTGTCTGCGGCGATGGCGGCGGGCGTCAAGGCCTTCGTGTTTTCGTCGACCTGCGCCACCTATGGTCTGCCCGACCGGGTGCCGATGGACGAAACGCATAAGCAGGCGCCGATCAATCCCTACGGCCGCACCAAGTATATTATCGAACAGGCGCTCAAGGATTTCAGCACCTATCAGGGGCTGAACTCGGTGATGCTGCGCTATTTCAACGCCGCAGGCGCCGATTTCGAAGGCCGGATCGGCGAATGGCACACACCTGAGACCCATGCCATCCCGCTGGCGATCGAGGCAGCCCTTGGCCGCCGCCAGGGCTTCAAGGTGTTCGGTGACGATTACGATACGCGCGACGGCACCTGCGTGCGCGACTATATCCATATTCTCGACCTTGCCGACGCGCATGTGCGCGCCGTCGATTATCTTCTGGCCGGCGGCGAGACGGTCGAACTCAATCTCGGTACCGGCACGGGCACGACGGTGAAGGAACTGCTTGCCGCCATTTCCGACGTCTCCGGCAAGCCGTTCCCGGTCGAATATGTCGGGCGTCGCGAGGGGGATTCCACCTCGCTCGTCGCCAATAACGACAAGGCGCGCGCCGTGCTCGGGTGGGAGCCGCACTATACGCTGCACGATATCATCCGCTCCGCATGGGACTGGCATTCGCGCAGCAACCATGTCACGGCCTGACAGGCCGCAGGACTAATGAAACAGTGACCGACAGGCCGCGCGCGATCCACCACGACCGACGCAATCACGGCCGATCACCGCGCCGCCATAGGGCGGCCGACATACCGCAGACATACGCATAGCTAGTGCATACGAGGACTGACAGAATGGCAAAGATGGTTCACGCGATGATCCGGGTGCTCGAAGAGACGCGCTCCGTCGATTTCTACGACAAGGCGTTCGGGCTGAAGGTCGCATCGCGGGTGCCGTTCGACGGGTTCACGCTGATCTATCTGTCAAACCCCGAGACCGGGTTCGAGCTGGAACTGACCGTCAATGCGGGGCGCAGCGGGCCCTATAATCTCGGCGACGGCTATGGTCATCTTGCCGTGACCGTCGAGGATATCGAAAAGGAATATGCGCGGTTCACCGATCTTGGCCTCACCGTCGGCAAGCTGGTCGAGATGCCGCATGACGGGAAACCGTTTGCGCGTTTCTTTTTCGTCACCGATCCTGATGGCTATAAGACCGAAGTCATCCAGCGTGGCGGTCGGTTTCAGTAAGGGCGGGTGAGAACATGGCCGAAGGCGACATCAAGCTCGAAGACACCTGGAAATTCGCGCTCGAAGCCGAATTTGCGGACCCCTATATGGCACAGCTTCGCACATTCCTGGTGGCGCAGAGGGACGCCGGCAAACGGATCTTTCCGAAGGGATCGGAATATTTTCGCGCGCTGGATCTGACCCCACTCGACGAGGTGAAGGTGGTGATCCTGGGCCAAGACCCCTATCACGGCGCGGGGCAGGCGCATGGCCTGTGCTTTTCCGTCAAGCCCGGCGTGCGGACCCCGCCGTCGCTCGTCAATATCTACAAGGAATTGCAGAGCGATCTGGGCATTCCGCCGGCCAAGCACGGCTTTCTCGAAAGCTGGGCGGAGCAGGGCGTGCTTCTGCTCAACAGCGTATTGACGGTCGAAGAGGGGCAGGCAGCGGCGCATCAGGGGCAGGGCTGGGAACGGTTTACCGATGCCGTCATTCGCACGGTCAACGAGGAATGCGACGGCGTCGTCTTCATCCTGTGGGGTTCCTACGCGCAGAAGAAGGCGGCCTTCGTCGATACCGAACGGCATCTGGTGTTGAAGGCGCCGCATCCGTCACCGCTGTCGGCGCATAACGGCTTTTTCGGCTCAAAACCGTTCTCGCAGGCGAATGCCTATCTGGACGAGCACGGCATGGGCGCAATCGACTGGCGTCTGCCTGAAAATGTCGAATGAGTGAACGACTTTAGGTGATCGTCTCTATTGAGTGAACAATCCGTTCCGGTTCGTCCGTCTATCCAAGGCGGCTGGGATGGACCAGATATATCCCCAGAACAACGGCTCACGAACGAGCCGAGCCAGCCAAGGGGTTGTCAAAATGCTCAATCAGATCAAAGGCCTGCACCACGTTACGTCGATGGCCGGCAGTGCCGTTCAGAACAACAGTTTCTTCACCGACACGCTCGGCCTGCGCCGGGTCAAGAAGACCGTCAACTTCGATGCGCCGGATGTCTACCATCTCTATTACGGCGACGAAGTCGGCACGCCCGGCTCGGTCATGACCTACTTTCCGTTTCCGCATATCGCCCGCGGCCGTCCCGGTACCGGCGAAGTCGGCACCACGGTGTTCTCCGTCCCGCAGGACACGCTCTCCTACTGGAGCGACCGTCTCTGCAAGGCCGGTGTCGAAGGCCTGAAGGCGGATGAGGCCTTCGGCGAGAAGCGCCTGCATTTTGCCGGTCCCGATGGCGACGGTTTTGCGCTGGTCGAGGTCAAGGACGATCCGCGTGCGGCCTGGACCGGCAATGGCGTCGGCGCCGACGCGGCGATCCGCGGCTTTCATTCCGCTTCGCTTCGCCTGCGCGACGAGGGGGCGACCGGCGAGCTTCTGTCTTTCATGGGCTATGACAAGGTCGACGAGAAGGACGGTGTGATCCGCTTCGGCATGCCGGGCGGCAACGGTGCCGATTTCATCGACGTCGAGACCATGCCGAACATTTCCAACGCCCGCCTTGGTGCCGGCTCGGTGCATCACATCGCCTTTGCGGTCGAAAACCGCGCAAAGCAGCTCGAAGTCCGCAAGGCGCTGATGGATACCGGTTATCAGGTGACGCCTGTCATCGACCGCGACTATTTCTGGGCAATCTATTTCCGTACGCCGGGCGGCGTGCTGTTCGAGATTGCCACCAACGAGCCGGGCTTCGACCGCGACGAAGACACCGCGCATCTGGGCGAAGCGCTGAAACTGCCGACCCAGCACGAGCATCTGCGCAAGGCGCTCGAAGAGAACCTGGAACCGATCGCCTAACAGTGCCGCGATCAGGAGAAATATCATGAGCTACGACAGCTATCTGCACCGGGCACGGCCCGGTGCGCCCGGCGCGCCGATCCTGTTTGTCTTCCATGGCACGGGTGGCGACGAGAACCAGTTCTTCGATTTCGGCGGCCGGCTTCTGCCGGGCGCCACTGTAATCTCGCCGCGCGGCGATGTTTCGGAACATGGTGCCGCCCGCTTCTTTCGCCGCACCGCGGAAGGCGTCTATGACGTCAACGATCTCAAGCGGGCGACCGAAAAGATGCGCGATTTCGTCATCGCCAATCGCGACCGCTCTGAATCGTCGACGGTGATCGGCCTCGGTTTTTCCAATGGCGCGAATATTCTCGCCAATGTGATGATCGAACATCCCGGCCTTTTCGATGCCGGCGTGCTGATGCATCCGCTCATTCCGTTTACGCCGGGCGACCGGGTGAAGGGCGAGCCTGCGCCCGTTCCGGGGCATGTGCTGATCACAGCCGGCGAGCGGGATCCGATCTGCCCGGTGCCGATGACGAGGGCGCTCGGCGACTATTTCGAGCGGCAGGGCGATCAGGTGACACTCGACTGGCATCCGGGCGGGCATGAGATCCGCGGCAACGAGATAGAGGCGATCAAGACGTTCCTGGCGCCCTATGGCGGATTTCAGGGCGCGCTCTGAACCGGCTTTAAAAGCCTCCCGCTTTTGCGGGTTGCGGTTGCGCTGGATGATGCCGATAGTGGCGGCGTCCAGCGTGGTCCAATCCCCGCGCAAACCGGGAGGCTTTGATGAGCAACCATCTGAAATTCTTCATCGACGGGGCATGGGTGGATCCCGTCATCCCCGTCGCACTCGACGTCATCGATCCTTCGACCGAAGAGGCCTATACGCAGATCGCGCTCGGCTCGAAAGCCGATGTCGACAAGGCGGTGGCCGCCGCCAAGGCTGCGTTTGAGAGCTTTTCGCAATGGCCGCATGCCGAGCGGCTGGCGCTTCTGAAGCGCATTCTCGAAGAATACAACAATCGCTACGAGGATATCGCTCACGCCGTGTCGCGCGAAATGGGCGCGCCGCTTTCGTTTGCCCGCGACAGTCAGGTTGCCGCGGGGCAGGGGCATCTCGGTGCGACGATCGCGGCGATGGAAACCTATCGGTTCACCGAGACGCGCGGCACGACGACGGTCGTCAAGGAGCCGATCGGGGTCTGCGCGCTGATCACGCCGTGGAACTGGCCGCTCAACCAGATCACCTGCAAGGTGGGACCGGCGATCGCAGCCGGCTGCACGATGGTGCTGAAGCCTTCAGAGATCGCGCCGATTTCCGGCATCATCTTTGCCGAGGTGATGGAGGCGGCCGGCGTGCCGAAGGGCGTGTTCAACATGGTGAGCGGCACCGGACCGGATGTCGGTCAGGTCATGGCCGGCCACCCGGATGTCGACATGGTCTCGTTTACCGGCTCGACGCGGGCAGGCATCATCGTGGCAAAGACCGCCGCCGACACGGTGAAGCGCGTGGCGCAGGAGCTTGGCGGCAAGTCGGCGAACATCGTTCTCGACGATGCGGATCTGTCATCGGCGGTGTCCAAGGGCGTGACCGCCTGCTTCGGCAATTCCGGCCAATCCTGCGACGCGCCGACGCGCATGCTCGTGCCGCGCGAAAGGCATGACGAGGCGCTGTCGATCGCCAAGGTGGCCGCGGAGAAGGTTACGACCGGCGATCCGCGCTCGGAAGGCACCGATCTCGGTCCCGTCGTCAGCCAGATCCAGTTCGACAAGATCCAGCGGCTGATCGAGGCCGGTATCGCCGAGGGCGCGACGCTCGTTACCGGTGGACCGGGCCGGCCGGAAAATCTCAACCGCGGCTATTACATCCGCCCGACGATCTTCGGCAATGTGACGAACGACATGACGATCGCCCGCGAGGAGATTTTTGGGCCGGTGCTGTCGATCCTGCCCTATGACACGGAAGAGCAGGCTATCTCGATTGCCAACGACACGCTTTACGGATTGGCTGCCTATATCCAGTCCGGCGATATCGCGCGGGCGCGGAAAGTCGCGGCGCGGATGCGGGCCGGGTCGGTCTATATCAACTATCCCGAATGGGATCTGGTCGCACCCTTCGGCGGCTACAAGCAATCGGGCAACGGGCGCGAATATGCCGATTGGGGCATTCACGACTTTCTCGAGATCAAGGGGATTGTCGGCTACGGCGATTGAGGTTTTGCTGCTGGCCAGTGGTGCGGTTTTTCCGCGCCACTGCCGACAGATGGCAAAGGTGGATGAAAAGGGCCGATGAGAAGCGCCTGAAACCTCTCCCACCGTCATGCTCTGGCTTGTCCAGAGCATCCGCAACACCAGACTTTGCCAATGGGGTCAGATCCGCGGGACGAGCCCGAAGTTGACGGCATCTGAAGGCAGAGACTTTGCCTCAAGCTGAACGGGGTGGTTTCTGCGCGCCGCCTGAATGTTATCGGTAGCCGCAGCCTCTGAGCTGGGCCTCATAACGCTCGGCCATGCCGGCTGATTTCTGCGCGGTACGCTTGACGCCGGAGCCGAAATCGCCGCGGGCATAGCCGGCCTGGCCGGTATAGTAAGCAAGGTAGAGCCGGTAGCTGTCGTTCAGCGGAATGCCGTTCTTCATGTGGCTCGTGTAGTGATACCAGCCGACGAAATCGATCGCGTCGGCGAAATTGCTGCGGCTGGCATTCCAGTTGCCGGTCTCGCTCTTGTAATGCGCCCAGGTGCCATCGAGCGCCTGCGCATAGCCATAGGCGGACGAGACGCGGCCCCAGGGGATGAAGCCCAGAAAATACTTGCGCGGCGGCTTGGCATAGGGCTGGAAGCCGGATTCGACATAGATCGTCGCCATCAGCGTCGGAACCGGAACGCCATAGCGGCGCTCGGCGGCCTTGGCCTGCCGGGCCCAGTTGTTGAACAGCCCATCCTTCTGGTCGAAGATCGCGCAAGCATTGTTGATCCGGCTCGGGGCCGTCGCACAGGCGGTGAGGGCAAACATCATCAGCGCGATGAAAAACGCAATACGCATCGCTCGGTCTCTCGTTATGCCAGAGATTAATAAGCGTTAAATTTTAAGGAAAAGTTTAATGGTCGAAACTTGCCGGTCCATGCCGGGCAGCCGACCAGTTGCGCAGGGTGACGCCGAGCGCCGTTGCCGCAGCAATGCCTTCCAGCCCAAGGCCGATCAGCGGCATGGCGAGCGCAATGACGGCGAAGACGGCGAGCATGTAGCGCGCCGGCCCGGTGCAGACGAAGCGGTCGCGCACAAGGGTGAGGCAGGCGAAATAGATGGCGACCGGGATCGCCACGGCATAATCGCCGGCCAGCAGCGGGATATCCGCATGATGGGTGATGATGTCGACGAGGACGCCGAAGCCAGAGCCGGTCGCAGCGCCGGCCGCAAAGATGAAGAAATGCCCGTAGCCCCAGAACAGCGAGCGGCCGAGGCGCTGGGTATTCAATTGTTCCTCGCGGGAAAAATAGGCCCACCAGAGCGCAAAGACGATGACGATGGCGGAGAGCGCCGTGTGCACAAGGCGGATGTCGAAGTGGTCGGCCGCCTGTTTCAGCGCCATCGACCCGGAGAGCAGGGTCTCGCCCAGCACGATCAGCGTCAGCAGGCTGTAGCGCTCGATGATGTGATGGCGATGCCACGGCGTGTTGCCGCCGATCCGTTCGGCCGTTGCGGGCACGGCGATTTCGAGGATCGCGCCGATGATCCAGAGCCCATAGCCGAGGCCGGTCGAGACCGGCTGCACGACGAGGAAGAAGACCCAGTAGAGCTGGACGAGGGCAATGCCGAGCGCATAGGCAAGTGCCGTCTTTCGGCGCGGCTCATCATGGATTGCGGCGCGCAGCCAGAGGAAGACCATGCTGATGCGCATCACCACATAGCCGATGATGACCATGGTGAAATCGGGCGCTTGGCCGAACAGTTGCGGAATGCCGGCGGCGATCGTCAGCGAGCCGGCCATGATGGCCATGACGAGGAGGCGGTAGAGAACGTCGTCATTATCGTAAGCGGAGGCGAACCAGGTGAAATTCATCCACGCCCACCAGACGGCGAAGAAGCCCATGACGAAGGTTGCGAAGCCCGCCAGCGCATGGCCCTCGGCAATCGCATGATGAAGACCGGCGGCGGCCGAGGCAATCGCGATCACCGAGACGAGATCGAACAGCAGTTCCAGCGGTGTTGCGGCGCGATGATGCTCGCCGGGGTCGCGCGCACGGAACGGGCGCAATAGGCCTATGATCCCGCGTGGGGCCGTGTCTGATCGCGGTGTCTGTGGGCGCGTCGTCGTCATTTTCGTCCGAATGGTTTTATGAGCAATGCTTCAGGTAGGCCAAAGATTCGCCTGGAAGTAAAGAGGCGCTGAGCATGTCGCGGCCTCTGTGCGCGACGGATAAGGCATGGTGCGGGTGCTGTTAATTCTGCGGCAAAGCGTCGTCTCGTCGGAGCTCACCGGTATTTGATAAAAGACATTCAGAACCGGGGCATTTTCGCCCCCAAGCGGGAGCGTTCATGAGCAAGGGCAGTTTTGAGTTTCCGGCGGCAGACCTGCGTGCGCGGGCGCTCGGGGAAGTCCATTCGCGGCCCTATACGTTGATCTCGCTGCCGCGCGTCGTCTTCCAGCTCGCCTTCCTGACGGAGGGCAATGCAAATGCCGATCTCGACATCCTGACCAAGCTTTCGCTGGCGCAGGGCGTTTCGGCGCCCGCGCCCGAGACCGCCGACCATGCGATGAGCTGGGGCAATGGCACGTTGCGCTGGGAGCGGCACACGGAATTCTCCACCTATTTCTGGGATGCGCCGGCACCTTCGGTCTTCGGCGGCGAAATTCCGGTCAATCCTTTCGGCGCGAGCTTCAAGGCGCCCGGCCCGTTCATTGCCGGCATCCGCATCGAGATCCGCCCGGCGAGCGAGGATCTTTCCGCCGTCATCGCCAATTTCGATCCGACAAGCCTGTGTCAGAGCATGGTGGCCGACAATCAGGCGACGGTGATCTCGGATTTCCGCCAGGATGGCGACGGGCTCACCAAATTCCTGATCCTCGACCACGGCATGACGGATGCCGCGCGCGGCATGCTCGTCCAGCGTATCCTCGATATCGAGACCTACCGGACGCTGGCGCTGATGGGCTTGCCGCTTGCGCAATCGCTTTCGCCGGAAATCCGCCGGATCGAGAACGATCTGTCGACGATCACCCAGCGGATGAAGCAGCATGTCCGCAATGACGGCGACAGTCTTCTGTCGGAAATCACGCTGATGGCGGCGGATCTCGAAGCCAATGCGGCGCTCAGCCTCTATCGCTTCGGCGCCAGCCGCGCCTATTACAATATCGTGCTCGAACGCATCGCGGTGCTTGCCGAAAAGGCCTTGCCGGGCAACGAAACGCTCGGCGCCTTCCTGCAGCGGCGTCTGGCACCTGCCATGCGAACCTGTCAGTCGGTCGAGGAACGGCAGGTCAACCTGTCGCGAAAGCTGACCCGCGCCACTGCGCTGATCCGCAGCTGGATCGATGTCGACCTGCAGAGCTTCAATACCGAACTGCTCGATTCCATGAACCAGCGGGCGCATACGCAGCTTCGTCTGCAGCAGACGGTCGAAGGCCTGTCGGTGGCGGCGATCTCCTATTACGTCATCGGCCTCGTCGGCTATGTGGCCAAGCTCCTCCACACGGTCGGCCTCGATATCGCGCCGGAAACCCTGACCGGTGCTGCCGTTCCCGTCGTGATCATCGCCATCTGGCTGATGGTTCGCCGCATTCGCAACCGCCATGACGACGAAGACGGCGGCCGCAAGCTTGGCTGGCGCCAGCGCCGCGCCGCCGCGCGCGAGACGGGCAAGCGCTCGGCCGTGTGAGCGGCCTTGGCCGGCGGCGAAAGCCGCCGTCATCCACCCGGCGATCCCGCCGGGTGCGACAAGATGTGTCAGCAGCGTTGACCCATCACGATTGTGCCCTAATTCCGCTCGCATGACGCCGAGACCGACGACCATCACCTCGATCCACCCTGAACGCGAAGCGCCTGCCGGCCCTTCCTCGGGCGAGGTGCGTCGGGTCGATGCGTCCCGTTTCCCGGCATTGTCAGGGCCGCCCGCCGAGCCCTAGCGCCGGTCGTCTGATCCACAGCCTTTCCCCATCCCAGAGCGTTTCGCGGCGGATCCGTCTTGCGCGCGCATTCCTCTATTCGTTTCAGTATGAGGTTCATTCCCGCATGAGCATGACAAGCGACACGAGCGACACACCCGACAAGGCGTCGATGTCGCCCTCCACCGATAAGGCGCAGGCAGATGCCACACCTGCGGAAACCCGCCAGTCGCGCTATGTGCAGGTGATTGCCGGCGTCGTGACGCTCGGAGCGCTTGCCTTCGGGTATGACACAGGCGTGATCGCCGGCGCCCTGCCATTCATGACGCTGTCGCCCGGCGAGGGCGGTCTCGGCCTCAATGCCGTCACGGAAGGTCTCGTCACTGCGGCGTTGATCGTCGGTGCTGCGGTCGGCTCTTTTGCCGCCGGGCATCTGTCGGATCGCTATGGCCGGCGGTTGTCGCTTCTGGTTCTCGCCATGATCTTCTTTATCGGCGCGCTCGGCACGGCGTTTTCGCCCGATATCTGGATCATGGTGCCGATGCGCTTCATCCTCGGGATCGGCGTCGGTGGTGCGTCCACCGTCGTGCCGGTGTTCATTGCCGAGATCGCGCCGCCCAGCCGGCGTGCACGGCTCGTCACCCGCAACGAGTTGATGATCGTGTCCGGCCAGTTGCTCGCCTATGCGACAAGCGCGGTGCTGGCGCATGTCGTCAACGATCCGGGTGTCTGGCGCGTCATGCTGGGGCTTGCGGCGGTGCCGGCTGTTCTTCTGTGGCTCGGCATGCTGTTCATGCCGGAATCGCCGCGCTGGCTTGCGCAGCACAACCGCGAGGACGAAGCACGCGCGGTGATGAAAAAGATCCGCCACAACAAGGAAAAGCGCGAGAAGGAACTGAAGTCGATGTTCGACGATACGTCGGACGGCGAGCCGGCGACGTGGGGCGAGTTTCGCGAGCCGTGGATCCGCAACCTGCTGCTCATCGGCATCGGCCTCGGTTTCGTCGCGCAGTTCTCCGGCATCAATGCCTTCATGTATTTCACCCCGATCATCCTGCAATCGACCGGTCTCGGCACGCAGGCCGCTCTGACCGCGACGATCGGCAACGGCGTCATCTCGGTGGTTGCGACCGGCCTCGGCCTGTGGCTCGTCAGCCGCTTCGCCCGCCGGCGCATGCTGATCACCGGACTTTCCGGCGTGGTTCTGGCGCAGCTGTCGCTTGGCCTGTGTCTGCAACTGATGCCGGAAGGCCTCATCCGCAGCTATATGGCGCTCGGCATCATCCTGTTCTTCCTGTTCTGCTATCAGAGCATGGTGTCGACCACCTACTGGCTGATGATGTCAGAGCTTTTCCCGCAGCGCATGCGCGGCATGATCGCCGGTATCGCGGTCGCCGTTCAGTGGTTGTTCAATGCCACCGTTGCGTTCGTCTTTCCGATGGCGATGGCTGCCTTCGGTTCGGCGACCTTCTATATCTTCGTGGCGATCAACCTCCTGTCGCTGTTCTTCGTCATCCGCTTCGTGCCGGAAACGCGCGGCAAGTCGCTCGAAAAGCTTGAGGAGCATCTTGAGGAAGAGCTGAGCCCGGCCTGAGGCACGCAACGCCGTTTCGGACTGCGCCTTCCTTCTGAAGGCGCAGTTCCCGAGACGTCATGACTTCGGATAGCCGATTGGAAAGGGCAGCCATCGGCGGGAACAATCCATCCTTTCGGTTGCTGCGGCCTCTCCATTGCCGATCGATGGCGTTGCGCCACGCTTGCCCGTCTCAACCGTCGCATTGGTCAGCTGCCACCGCGCGTCTGCTCCGATATCGACGTTATCGAGGCGAAGCTGCACCGGATGGGCGGGATCAATGCCGCGGGCGATCAGCGGGCCGCCGGTGCCGCTGATATCGCGCAGCAGGACGTCGCGGTAATCCGGCAGGTTATCGCCGCTCGCCTTCGGGTCGTAGCCGCTGTCGAAGACAAGCGGCGCCTTGGTGTCGCGCATGCAGATATCGTCGTAGACGACACCTTCGACGATGCCGCCACGGCTCCGGTCGCTCTTGATCCGCAGGCCGTTGGTCGTGCCATCCAGCGTCATGTCCCGGACGAGGACATCCGTGACGCCCGACTGGATTTCGCTGCCGATCGACATGCCGTGGCCGGAATAGAGGTGGTTGCGCAGGATGCTGACATGCGCCGTCGGGCCGCCTCGGCCGGCCTTGATGGCGATATCGTCGTCGCCGGTGCGGATGAAACTGTCGGCGATCGTCACGTCGGTGGAGGAGGCGGGATCGATGCCATCGGTATTACGGGCGGTTGCCGGCGTGTCGATGCGGATGCCCCAGATGGTGGCGCCTTCGACGCCGTTGAGGAAGATATGGAAGTTCGGCGCGTTATGGAGCGTGATCCGGTAGAGGGTCAGATCATGACCGCCATTGGCCTGGATGAGACGCGGCGCGTTCTGGTTGCTACCCTCGGACTGTGCGCGGCGGGCAAGCTGCCACCAGGTCTCGTTGCGGCCCTTGATGTCTCTGTCGCCCTGGCCGTCGATCTCGCCATCGCCGACGATCGATGCGCCGTCGGCCTTGTCCAGCGTGATGAACGGCCGGCAACCGTCGCCGCGGGCGGCAAGCGTGCCGCAGGTGCCCGCGCCCCGGTCATAATCTGCCGGATCGCTCGATGCGGCGAGCGTCGCCATCCGGTCGATCCAGAGGGCGACGCCTGCGGGAATGGACAGCGGGCCGGACACGAAGCGGCCGCCATCCTCATCACCGTCGAGCCGGACGGACTCTCCTGCGGGGCAGGCGGCAAGGGCCTCTTGGATCCGTTTCCGATCGCCGCCGTCGGTCGGTGCGTCGCCGATGCCGTGCAGCGGTTTCAGTTCCGCACAGATGACCATCGGCAGCCGCGGCTCCTCGACATGCCGGCGATCGCCGACCGCATCGGCCGCTGCCGGATGCAGGCCGATGCAGAGGAGGCCGGCGGACAGGAGACCTGTTCGGTTAAAGGGACGTTTCGGCGTCATGCGATCCTCTGTCTTGGGGTTTGGTCATGGCTCATGTCCATGGCCTCCGGTCATACCCGCCATTGCCATTGCGATTGCCGTCGGCGTTGCAGCCGTTCGTGGTGTTTGTCGGGCAGGTAAGCGTACCAGAATGGGAAAAATCGCGATTTCAATAAAATTCGAATGATCCGGATAAGCGGGTCGAAAACCTCAACGGCTAGCCTCAACCCATAACAAGCACGCGGCCCGCGCACAGATGCGGACAGCCGGCGAAAAACGGGGTTCGAGGGCATGATCAGGAAGCTCATCATTTCGGCGGCCATTTTGACCGCTCTCATCGTCAGCAAGGAATCGCATGCCGCCGGTGCTGCCGGTTTCGCGCGCGATCTCGCCGGCAGTCCGGCGCTGGCGTTCAATGTCGGCAATTGGGATCTGTCGCAGCGTGACGAGGGCCTGCCGCGCAAGGCCGCGCCGCAGACGTCGACCCAGTCTTTGGGCCTCGATCGCATGACGACCGGAAACGTGGCCGACAGCGATGCCGACGCGCCGGATGCCGTTGCCAATCTCGATTTCGCCTGGGCCGGCGAGATCCGCCTGCCGTCCGACATCAGCCTGTTTCACCCGTTCTGATCCTGTCAGGTGGTCGGCCTGTGTGCCGGTCCGATGCTTTCCTGTCATTGCGCAGCACCCTTTTGCCGTCACCGGGCGCCGATTGCGCCGTTGCGGTCAGTTTTCTGGGTATTGCGACCGATTGCCTGTCTTTGTGGCATAAAAACCTTGCCGTGGTCACAAACAGGTCGCTTTCCTTATGCCAAGGCATTATAGATGCGCCCGTTTGCACTATGACCGCTCGATGAAAGGCGGTATCAGGTGCCGGATTCGATTGGCGTGCCTTCCGCAAGAGATTGAGAATTGCGGTCGGTGCGTTATTTTGGCGTTGGGCCTTGGCCCGGAAAGCAGGATACGAGATGACGAACGTCGTGGTTGTTGGTTCGCAATGGGGTGACGAGGGCAAGGGCAAGATCGTCGATTGGCTGTCTGAACGCGCGGACATCGTCGTGCGCTTCCAGGGTGGTCACAATGCCGGTCATACGCTCGTCATCGATGGCGTCAGCTACAAGCTGTCGCTGCTTCCCTCCGGCATCGTGCGCGGCAAGCTCTCGGTGATCGGCAACGGCGTCGTCGTCGACCCGCATGCGCTGGTCGCCGAAATCGCCAAGCTCGAAGGCCAGGGCGTCAAGATCTCGCCGGAGGTGCTGCGCATCGCCGACAACGCCACGCTCATTCTGTCGCTGCACCGTGAACTCGACGGCATGCGCGAAGATGCGGCCTCCAACAGCGGCACCAAGATCGGCACGACGCGCCGCGGCATCGGCCCGGCTTACGAAGACAAGGTCGGCCGCCGCGCCATCCGCGTCATGGATCTGGCCGACATGGAAACCCTGTCGGGCAAGGTCGATCGTCTTCTGACGCACCACAACGCGCTTCGCCGTGGCCTCGGCGCCGATGAAGTGTCCCACGCGACGATCATGGAAGAGCTGACGTCGGTTGCCGAGCGCGTTCTGCCCTACCGCGAAACCGTCTGGGAACTGCTCGATGCCGAGCGTCGCAAGGGTTCGCGCATCCTGTTCGAAGGCGCGCAGGGCTCGCTGCTCGACATCGACCACGGCACCTATCCGTTCGTCACCTCGTCCAACACGGTTGCCGGCCAGGCCGCAGCCGGTTCCGGCATGGGTCCGGGTTCGCTCGGCTATATCCTCGGCATCACCAAGGCCTATACGACGCGCGTCGGCGAAGGTCCGTTCCCGACGGAGCTGACCGACGAGATCGGCCAGTTCCTGGGCGAAAAGGGGCATGAATTTGGCACCGTCACCGGCCGCAAGCGCCGCTGCGGCTGGTTCGATGCGGCGCTGGTGCGCCAGTCGGTCGCCACCAACGGCATCACGGGCATCGCGCTCACCAAGCTCGACGTGCTCGACGGGCTCGACGAACTGAAGATCTGCGTCGGCTACATGCTCGACGGCAAGCGTATTGATCATCTTCCGGCAAGCCAGGGAGCGCAAGCTCGAGTCGAGCCGATCTTCGTGACGCTCGAAGGCTGGAAGGAATCGACCGTCGGCGCTCGCAAGTGGGCGGATCTGCCGGCTCAGGCGATCAAATACGTGCGACAGGTGGAAGAGTTGATCGGTGCGCCGGTCGCGCTACTTTCCACAAGCCCCGAACGCGACGACACGATACTTGTGACGGACCCGTTTGAGGACTAATGTGCGGAATTGATTAACCATTCGGCCGGCGCTCAGCGCCGGCGTTTATGAGAAAGTGCTGATGGCTGATTTTGTAGCGGTGATCCGCCGTGCTGTCGACGGTCTGGCGACGAATACGCCGGAGACGCGCGCCAAAGTGTATGACAAGGCTCGCGGCGCCGTACAGCGGCAGCTGGAGAACATGAAGCCGCGCCCGCCGGAGGACATGCTTCGGCGGCAGATGGACAAGCTGGAAGCTGCCATCATCGATGTCGAGGGCGAGCATGCGGAAGCATTGCCGGATGTGGCCGAAGAGGCCGCACCGGTCGCAACCGCCGCTGCCGTCGAGCAGGCGCCCGTCTACGAGCCCGCCGTTCCTGACGCCATCGAGGAACCGGCCGCGCACGACCAGGCCGTCTACGAAGCACCGGCAGAGACCGAAGCCGAAGCCGTGCATGAAGAGCCCGCCTATCATGCCGAGGCGCATGGGGAGCAGGCTTCGCATCCTTACGACGCGCATGCCACGGATGCGGCCGAAGAGCACCACGACGCCGCCTATCACGAAGAGCCTTCCTATCACGAAGAGCCTGCCGCGTATCACGAGGAGGCGGTTGCCGAAGCCGAGCCGGTGGCGCCTGCGCCTTACGAGCATCCGGCCGAGCCCGAATGGGCGCATGCACAGGTCGAGGCCGACCATGAGGTTGCGGCCCAGCACGCAGTGTTGGACGAGCCCGCCGCTCCGGCGCATGATCCGCGCTATGGCGATTGGCACGACGAAGAGGTGGCCGTCCATCATCAGCCGGAAACCGAAGAGCCGCATCATCCGCCTGTCGCCTACGAACAGCCGGCCGACGAATGGCATGCGGCTGCACCTGCGGTCGATGAAGCCGCACCGGTAGCCGAATGGTCGTGGCAGCAGGACGCACCGCAGGCGCATCCGGCCCCCGCTGCCGCCTCGAGTGCCGGCAATCTGGATGCCGTCTGGGATGATGTGCCGGAACTTCCGGCCGCCGGTCCCGTCGAGCCGATCCACCCGCATCATACGGCCAGCGAGCCGGTTGCGCAGAGCGCGCATTTCGATGAGGAGCAGCATGTCGCTGCGAATGTCGTGCGCATGCCGGCGGCCTCGTCTCTGCATGACGTGGCCGAGGACGAGCATCTGCATGGTGCGCATGCCGAGCCGGCCCATCCCGATCCGAACGATCCTTTCGCCGATTATCTCGACAGCCTGCCGCAGACCGGTTCGGCGTCTGCCCCGCCAGCCGGCACGAACTTTGCCGGTGCTGCCGTTACAGGTGCAGCCGTTGCCGGAGCCGGCCTCGCAGGCGGCGCTGCTGCCGCCTCTTCCAAGGGCGACGACAAGGACCCGTGGAGCGATCTGGAAGACCTGATCGGCTACAATCGCGATCCGCAATCTGCCGGCGCGCCGGCATCCCCCTCGACGGCGCGGCCGATCGAGGATGACGACGACGACAGTTTCATGGCGGCTCCGGCCAAGCCCTACCGGGCGACGCCGAAGAAAAAGCGCAGCTATGCCGGCCTTATTCTGGGGCTTGCCGGCGTGATCGTGATTGCCGGCGGCGGTTATGCCGCGTGGGTGAACCGCGCGTCGCTGACGGGCCTGTTCGGCGGGTTGACGGGTTCGGGCAGCAGCACGACGCCGGCTGCGACAACCCCTGCCGCGTCGGGTAACGGTTCGTCCTCGAATACGCCGGCCTCGCAACCGGCGCAGCAGCAGGCGGCCACCACGCCGGCACCTGCCACAAACCCTGCCGCCAGCAGCTCCAACGGCGCTTCCGCGACCGCACCCGTTGCTGCCGGCCAGAAATTTACCCAGCGCCTGATGCCGGACGGCACGGAAACCGACGAGGGTCCCGGTGCATCCGGCGGTCTGGCGCAGAATGCCGAGGGGCAGTCGGTCGCGCAACTCAATGCGCCGCCGGCAACGCCTTCGCCGGCAAGCCCGGCAGCGCCTGGGGCTGCCGCCACGCCGGCCCCTGCGCAGAACGGCGCCCCGGCGCCGACGGCACCCGCCAGCGGCGCAAATCCGGCCGCGACCCCGGCCGTTGCCGGCCAGAAGATGTTCCTCTACGAGGAGCGTATCGGCCAGTCCGCGCCAACGGCGATCGAAGGAACCGTATCATGGTCGCTGCAGCGCGAACCGGGTACGAACGGCAAGCCGCCTGAGCCGGTCGTGCAGGGGCGTATCAGCGTTCCCGGCCGTGGCCTGACGGCGCTGATCACCTTCAAGCGCAATACGGATGCTTCGCTGCCGGCGAGCCATCTGGTGGAGATCGTCTTTGCCCTGCCGAAGGATTTCGAAGGTGGCGGCATCGACAGCGTCCAGCGAATCGCCATGAAGCAGACAGAGCAGGATCGCGGTAACGCGCTGATCGCGGTTCCGGCCAAGATCACCGATGATTTCCACATGATCGCGCTCAACGACTTCCCCGATGCGCTGAAGACCAATCTCGACCTTCTGAAGACACGCAACTGGATGGATATTCCGGTCGCCTACCGCAACGGTCGCCGCGCGCTCTTCACCCTGCAGAAGGGGCCTGACGGCGAGAAGGCATTCAACGATGCGATCGCCGAATGGGCGACGATGGGGCCGGCCAAGGGCGAGTAACCGCCGAGAGGCGCAGGTTTCATCCGCATTGCATCACCACACACGGCCCGCACTTTTTCACAGGTGCGGGCCGTTTGCATTGGAAGCGTCTCTCCGACTGCCGCCAGAGTATTTTGCCTTTCTTCGAAACGAGAAACGGCCCCATCGCCCTGTTTCCACGCAATGCCGAAGGCAAAACCGGTTCCTGTTCGTGCCGGCATTGCTCTGAGATCGAAATCGCCGCATGGCTGCACCATGCCGCGTTGACAACGCATGCCTGTGCCGTAAAGACATGGCCATGAGGTTCTTTCGGCAGATCATCGCAGACAGGATGAGCGGCGGCGCGCTGGCCATGCTTCTTTGCGTTCTGATCGTGCTGCAGGGCCTGCTTGCCGACCGGACCATGGCGGCGATGGAGACGATGGGGCCGGATCATGGCCAGATCATCTGCGGCGCGCATGACGTCAGCGTGCTCGACCACGATCATCACGATGGCACCGGGCCTGCGGAACAATCCCGCAAGGATTGCTGTCTTGCCGCCTGTCAGGTTGTGCAGGGCTTTGCCGCCGGACTGGCGGTCACGTTCGTCGTGCTGGCGAATGGCTGGCCGCAAGGCGATGACCGCGGCATTCTTGCGCCGACGCCGACGCTTTTCCTTCCCCGAAACGTATCGATCGCTCTCGGCGCGCGCGGGCCGCCGCTCTCCGTTCCCGCCTGAAAGCGGTTCGCTCCGACCGGTGCGGACCTGTCATCTGCCGTCGTCTTGCCCGTCAGAGCGCCATGCATCCGAAAGGACGCCCAAGGCACTCTCTCGTGTCTCGCTGCGCATCGGAGCTTTTGAAAATCGATTGCGATTTTCACGCCGATAGCGCGAAGGGCGTTCTGTCGGCCGGCAAACTTTCATTCGGGCGCTTCTGCAATGAGGACCCTTTGCGCGGTCCCGGCGGCGCTCCCTTCTGTCCGGAGATCCATCATGCCAATTTTTCCGCGCGCATCGGCAATGCCGCGCTGCTTCGCGTTGTCCCGCAATCGTTCGTCATCGCTATCGGGAGGGCGCCGCCATGGCCGTTGACCGTTTGCGCGCTGCCGAGGAGATGCAGGCGCAGCGGGCGGAGGCGTTTTCGGCGTTTCGAGCCTTCGTCACCCGTCTGCATTTCTATGTCGGGCTGTTCGTCGGCCCTTTCATCTTCGTTGCCGCCCTGTCGGGCGTGCTTTACGTGCTGACGCCGCAGCTTGAAGACTGGCTTTACCGCGAGCAGCTGCAGGTTGAGGGGCCAGCGCCCGGTGGGCCGTTGGGCCAGCTGCCGAGCCAGCCACTTTCGGCGCAGATCGCGGCGGCGCGGGCTGCGGCCGGGCCGGGCGACCGGCTGTTTGCCGTGCGGCCCGCTACGGCGCCGGGCCTGACCACCCGCGTGATGTTGCGTGGTCCGGGGCTCGGTGAATCCGAAAGCCGGGTGATCTTCGTCGATCCGGCGACGCTTGCGATCCGCGGCGACATGACCGCCTATGGCACGAGCGGCGTGCTGCCGCTGCGCACCACGCTCGATTACCTGCATCGCAACCTGCTGATGGGCGATATCGGCCGGCATTACAGCGAGCTTGCCGCCTCCTGGCTGTGGATCGCGGTGATCGGCGGCCTGCTCCTGTGGTTCTGGCGGCGGCGCATGCCGAAGCTTCAGACGTCGCGCGTGCGCGGCGGCCGGGCACGGCGGCTGCACAGCCTGATCGGCCTGTGGCTTGCGGTCGGCCTGTTGTTTCTCTCGGTGACCGGGCTCACATGGTCGCGCTGGGCGGGCAGCAATATCGATCTCTTCCGCAACACGGTCGGCTGGGTGACGCCTTCGGTCAATCTGGCGCTCAAGGGGCCGGCCGCTCCCGTCAGCGAGCATGCGGATCATCAGGGCATGCCGGGCATGGTGGCGCAGCCTTCACCGGCACCATCCCTGCCGGAAGCGGTGCTCGCGGCGCAGATCGATGCTGTGGTTGCTGCCGCAAAGACCGGCGGGCTCGGCTCTGCCATGCTGGAAATCCGCCCTCCGAAGGCGCAGGGGCAGGCCTGGCTGGTCAGCGAATACGACCGGCGCTGGCCGACGCAGGTGGATACGGTCGCCATCGACCCGGATAGTCTCGCTATCACGAGCCGTGCCGATTTCGCCTCTTTTCCCGTTATCGCCAAGCTGATCCGCTGGGGCATCGATGCGCATATGGGCGTGCTGTTCGGGTTTGCCAACCAATTGCTGATGGCAGCGATCGGCCTCGCCCTGATGATGATGATCGCCTATGGCTACCGGTCGTGGTGGCTGCGGCGACCGGCACCCGGCGCATCGGCGCGCACGCTGGGGCGCGCATTCGCCCTGATGCCCGGTCTCTTTCAGGTCGGTGTCGTGGTGGTGACGCTTGCCGTCGGCGTGGCGCTGCCGGTGATGGGGGCGAGCCTCGTCGTCTTCCTGATGATCGACCTGTTGCGTTCCGCCTTCGCCGAAATGGCGGCGCAGGATCGACGCCATGGCTTGCCGCCCGGACAAGGGTAGTGCGAATGCCGCGACGCTGGCCGGACCGGGAAGGTCCGGACCAGGCAAGCTGAAACGAAACAGCCCGCGGCATGCCGCGGGCTATTCTCTATGGGGAGGTGTCTGCCACCCGATCGCGTCTTTTGGGACCTGTGCCGAAGCCCAAGCCCGTCCGCGGTGGGCTCATGCCCGGAGAAGGCCCGAGCATGACGACGCGGAGTTCGGTCGGCAACGGTTTTAGGCGTCGACGACGCGCAGGGCGTTGGCCTGAGCCAGCGCTTCCTTCTGAACCGCATCCTGCACCTTTTCAAAGGCGCGAACCTCGATCTGGCGGACGCGCTCGCGGCTGATGTCGAATTCCGACGACAGCTCTTCGAGCGTCACCGGATCTTCGGCAAGCCGGCGGGCCTCGAAGATGCGGCGTTCACGGTCGTTGAGAACGCCGAGCGCCTTGCCGAGCATGCGGCGGCGGGTTTCCAGCTCGTCCTGCTCGATCAGCGTGGCTTCCTGACTGTCATGGTCATCGACGAGCCAATCCTGCCACTGGCCGGCTTCACCCTCGCTCGCACGGATCGGTGCGTTCAGCGATGCGTCGCCGGTGAGGCGGCGGTTCATCGAAATGACCTCCTCCTCGGACACGTTGAGCTTGGTGGCGATCTCCTTCACCTGGTCGGGACGCAGGTCCCCATCCTCGATGGCCTGGATCTTGCCCTTGAGGCGGCGCAGGTTGAAGAACAGGCGCTTCTGGTTGGCAGTCGTGCCCATCTTCACCAGAGACCACGAGCGCAGGATATATTCCTGGATCGAGGCCTTGATCCACCACATGGCGTATGTCGCCAGACGGAAGCCGCGTTCGGGATCGAATTTCTTGACCGCCTGCATCAGGCCGACATTGCCCTCGGAGACGACTTCGCCGATCGGCAGGCCGTAGCCGCGATAGCCCATGGCGATCTTTGCCACGAGGCGCAGATGGCTCGTTACCAGCTTGTGGGCGGCGTCGCGATCCCCGTGTTCCGCATAGCGCTTGGCGAGCATGTATTCCTGCTGCGGCTCAAGCATCGGGAACTTGCGGATTTCGTCGAGATAGCGGTTCAGACCGGCTTCGCCGGCAGTAATGGAAGGCAAGGTATTCCGGGCCATAAAGCACCCCTTTCCGATCGTTGTCGGCTCCCTTATCTCCTTGAGCATATCCGTCAGCCGCCAATGCGGCGCGTCAGCTCTTGGTTCCTGAAAGGCGAACCGAGAGGGTGCGGATCGTTGCCGATCCCGCACCTCGTCACGTAACAGATAAGTATGTCGCCATGGGCATTCAAGACCGATCGAGAGGTGTTATATCATTACAATATCGTAATGAGGTTGCACCGGTGTCTACCGATACACCCGCTCCGAAAGGCCACGCATTCCTGCATGCACCATCAACTCATAGACCATACGCCGGCCCATGGGATTGTTCAATCTTATCGCGGTGGAACCCAGGAATTCGGTTTCGACATGTTCGAAAGCGGCCAGATGGCCGGATTCCCTGATGGCCGCCGTGTAGAACGCGTGGAACTCGCTGCGGCAGACATAGGTCTTGTACTTGGTCATGCAGAAGGGGCGCAGTTCATCCGCCTTCTGGCGCAGGAAATCGGCGACGCCGACCGTCACTTCCGGCCATGCCGGGTTGAACGTGTCGTCGAAGGCGATCACGCCGTGCGGGGCGAGCGTTGCGGTTGCCAGCGCCGCGTCCGAGGCGACGTGATGCAGCATATGGCCGCCGTCTATGCTGAAAAACCGTGTCTGTCCGACTTTGTCGACGATCTCCTGGGGCGTCAGCGCGGTGCTGTCGCCATGGATGATCAGGTTCTCGTCGACCGGCAGGCCCAGCTTTTCGCCATTGGCCAGAAAGCGGCGGTATTGCGACGGTGTCCCGTCGTCATCATCGTTGAGGTTGAAAAGGTCGATCGCGAGAACCGGTTGGCGGATGCCGGTCGCGGCCTTCATCAGAAAATAGGAGCGGCCGTAGAAGACGCCGATCTCGGCAACGCCGCCCTTGAGATCTTGCAGGTTCTGAGTTTGCAGGAGTGTGAGAAAAACAAGCGCATCCGGTGGGTCTATGTAACCTTCGACGGATTGAAGGTCATTGAAAATGAATTTCCGGATATCTGAGTTCATATCTTACGCTTCCTCCAGTGTCTGATGCTGCAAACTGATGGGTATAAGATCGATCCCTGCTTGTGCTTGTCGCTTTTGCAGCGAGCCGCCCACAGGGATTCTTTTACAGTATTGCGATGCAGCAAGACGGAGAATTGAAGCGGAAATTTGGCGGAATCACGATTTTGTGAATATGATATATTATCGATTCTCGAAGTAAATGGCGAGAGTAGTCAAGGCATTAACTTGATTTCCCGCAAAAGGTGTTTCAGAGCGGATCATCTTCTGAATGTCACATTCTGTGGTTGCGTTTCGGCGTCGCCCCGAGACGCGACAGGAGGCCGAACGGCGATGGCCGGCTGAAGAAGACGCGCAGCGCCATATTGCGCGCCGTCGAGGCACGTTTCGTCATGGGCGGCCGGATGTTTCGGATGTTGCCGGATGATGCGGGACGTCGGAGTGACACACCGTCGTCCCGGCGCTCGATCGACCGGGAGACTATCAGTCGGCGAGAGCCGCGATCAGTTCCTGCATGTCGTCGGGAAGATCCGCCTCGAATTCCATCACCTCGCCGGTGCGGGGATGTTCGAAGGCGAGAAGATAGGCGTGCAGCGCCTGGCGCGGAAAGCGGTTGACGACGCTTTTGGCGGGCTCCGGCAAAAGATTGGCCTTGGTCTTGAAACCGGCCGCATAATCGACATCGCCGACCAGCGGGTGGCCGATATGGGCCATATGGACGCGGATCTGATGGGTGCGGCCTGTTTCCAGCCGGCACTCGATAAGGGCCGCCAGCGATGTGGCATCCGGCTTTTCGTGGAAGCGCTGCTTGACCTCGTAATGGGTGATCGCCTCGCGGGCGTCGTCTTTCATCTCGTTCTTCACGGCGCGCTTGGTGCGGTCGGAGCCGGAGCGGCCGAGAGGTGCGTCGATCGTGCCGCGCAGGCCGCTCGGGCGACCCCAGACGACGGCCTGATAGGCGCGCTCCAGCGGGCCGGTGCGGCCGTGGTCGGCAAACTGATCGGCCAGATGGCGGTGGGCGATGTCGTTCTTCGCCACGACCATGACGCCGCTCGTATCCTTGTCCAGACGGTGGACGATGCCCGGACGGCGCACGCCGCCGATACCGGAGAGACTGTCGCCGCAATGGTGGATGAGGGCGTTGACCAGCGTGCCGGTCCAGTTGCCGGCGCCGGGATGGACGACGAGGCCCGCCGGCTTGGCAATGACGATCAGATCGTCGTCCTCATAGAGAACGGTGAGCGGAATATCCTCGCCCTTGGGTTCCGGATCTTCCGGTTCGGGAAGATCGATCGCGATCGTGTCGCCGGCTGAAATCTTCTTCTTCGGCTCGGTCACCGGTTTGCCGTTCAAAGTCACCGCGCCCTGCTCGATGAGCGCCTTGATGCGATTGCGGGAGAATTCGCCCTCCAATTGGCTCGTCAGCCACGCATCCAGCCGGCCTGACGCGCCATCTTCGGCGGTAAGGACTTTTCTTGGCTCTCCGGCTTCGTTAAAGGGTTCGGTCATTCATCTTATCCAATGTCATGCAAGGACGTTTCATGCCCCGCCCCGATCACGAGGAACAGGAAGCACCACTCGATCCGGCAATGGAGCGCATCCGCCGGAAAATGGTCAAACTGCAGCTCGTTTCGGGCGGCATCTTTTTGGTGTGCTTTATGGCGGTGATCGCCGCCATTGTCTACAAAGTCTCGCGCACACCTTCGGCTGCGCCGGCAACGGTTGCGTCGTCTTCGCTTTCGGTCCCGTCGGACCAGCCGCTGTCTGCGACCGCGCGCCTGCCTGCCGGCTTCAACGTCCAGAGCGTGTCGCTCTCGGGCACCCAGATGCTGTTCTACGGTGCGATCGACGGCGACCAGAAGGTCTTCGTCTTCGATATCGCCACCGGCCGCATGGTCGCCGACGTCTCGGTGACGACAGGCCAATGACCGGGCCAATGACCGGGCCGATGGGCGGGACGACGGTAAGAGGTCCGCGCGACATCATCCGGATCGAGGATGCGGATGATCCGCGCATTGCCGATTTCCATGCGATCCGCGAACGCGACCTGACCGGCCGGCATGGCCGGTTCATCGCCGAGGGTACCGTCGTCCTGCGCATGCTGGCCGCCGCGCATCGCCGCAGCGCCGCCGGCAAAGGGGACGGCGAGGTGATGGCTATGGATGCATCCCGCCGCGGCAGCACCGGCTTTACCGCCGAAAAGATCCTGCTTCTGGAAAATCGCGCCTCCGGCGTCTCCGATATTCTGGACGATTTTCCGGAGGATGTGCCCGTCTATCTCGCCTCCGGCCCGGTTCTCGACCGGATCGCCGGTTTTCACCTGCATCGCGGCGTGCTGGCGCTCGGCCGGCGGAGCGAGGAGATCGAGGCTGCCCAGCTGATTGCACGCTCCCCCGAAAAGGGCCTCATCGTCGCGGCCTTCGGCATTTCCAACCACGACAATATCGGCTCGATCTTCCGCAACGCCGCAGCCTTCGGGGCGGATGCCGTGCTGCTCGACAGCCAGTGCTGCGATCCGCTCTATCGCAAGGCGCTGCGCGTTTCCGTCGGCTCGGTGTTGTCGGTGCCTTATGCGCGCGGCGGGACGGCCGGCTATCTTCTCTCGGCGCTGTCGGGCCACGGGTTTGCGATCTGGGGCCTTTCTCCCGCGGGCGAGACAGAAATCCGCCATGTGCCGGCAGATGACCGGATGGCGCTGATCACCGGCACGGAAGGCGAGGGCCTGTCCACCGATGTGCTCTCCTCTGTGAAGACCGCAAGGATTGCGCAGGCGCCGGGTCTCGACAGTCTCAATGCCGGCACTGCGACCGGGATCGCGCTCTACGAGATCGCCATGGCTCAGGGGCGCCTGTAAGGCCTGCCTGCCTGCCGCCCCGGCATGGATATCGTTTCCTCAAGACCTAAAGACCTGAACGCGCCGCGGTTCCCCGGATTTGGCCTTGGGCCTGGAGGTGTTGTTTCGGCGCATGTCGTCATCGCAAAACCGCAATAGGTCCTTGCACGGCATGCCTTATGGCCGGGGTTATTCCGACAGGAGCTTGCCGGCTTTCGTCGCGAGGCTTTCGCGCCCCGTGCTGCCATGCTTGCCGCGCAGGATCTTGCGGATCGGCGAGGATCGGCCTTCGGCGGCTGCGGTGACGGCCACCATGCTCGCGGCGATCGTGGCCAGTTCCTTGCGCATCGCCTCGTCGGTCGCCGGGTTCTTCGCCTTCATCAGCCGTTCACCGAGCGCGGTTGCGCGGTTGCGGGCTTCCTCGGCCAGCAGCCGGAAGCGCGGATCGATCGCATCCTCGTCGATGCCGAGAGCAAGCGCTGCGGCGGGGGCCGGCGACGGGGCGCCCGCGGAAGAAGGGGTCGCAGCCGGAGCGGCCGGGGCAGCGGCGGGGATCTGTGCGGATGGCTGCGCGATCGCGTCGTCACTGCCGGCCTCTGTCTCTTTCGCTGTCACTGCTTCATTCTCCAGCTGTGGCAAGTGCGCGGCCGTACCGGTATTTCCGGTGGTGCGTGCTTCGCTATTGGCGGCTTTCAGCCGGTCGCGCAAGCGCCCGATTTCCTGCAGACGGCGTTCGAGTGTGGTTTCGCGGTCGCCGCGGTCGGTGATTTCGCCGGCGAGCTTCTCTTCCAGCCGGCGCAGATGGCGCTGCTCGCGGGAGAGCCGATGCTCGGCCTCGTTGGCGCGGGTCAGTTCCAGCTGCAGGTCGCGGCGCAACGTATCGCGTTCGCCGCGCAGCGCGCCGAGAGACGCTTTCAGCGCCTCGATCTCGGCGTCGCGGGTCGAGAGGTCGATGCGGTGATTGTCTGCATCCGAGGTCATGCGGCCGATATCGCGCACCAGCGACTGCATTTCCTCGCCCTTGCCGGAGGCTGCGTCTTCCAGCCGTTCGATCATCGCCTTCAGCTTTTCGACATAACTGTCGTCCTGGCGAAGCCTCGCGCGGGCATCGGCAGCCTCTGCGTCGAGGTCGTCGATCCGCATCAGAAGCTCGGCATTGGTGCCCTCGAGGGTGCGCAGATCCTCCATCAGGCTTTCGGTCTTGATCTTCAGAAGCGTGCCGCGATCCTTTTCCTCGACGAGGTCCTGCCGCGTGCGGGCGTTTTCGGCCGCATAGGCGGCGCGGGCCATGTCGCGCTGGGCGCGAACTTCCTGCGGGCTGATCGGCACCGTTGCCTGGATGCGCCGCTCCGTATAGCGGACGATCTGCCGGTGGATGGCGGGGGCGATCAGGACCGCAATCAGGGTTGCTGTCAAAAAGCCCAGTCCGAAAAGAAGCACAAATTGGATCACGTCAGGATCTTTCGTTCAGCGTCGTTTCGAGACTGTAGCTTTCCCTATGCGTTCAGAAGGGGTTCCAGGTGGCTTCGCGGGTCAGCTTCAGGTAGCCGACATTGATGCCGAGGCGCGCGCCGATGCCGGTGCGGATCGGCACAAGCAGGACGTTGTTGTTGCGCAGAACCGTCATGCCGACGCCGGCAACGACGAAGGCTGAGCCGGAGACGCCGCCGAAACGGGCATAGAGCGAATCAACCGAGGGAAGATCGTAGACCAGCATCATGGCGCGAGTGCCCTGGCCGCCGTAATCGATACCGAGCGACGGGCCCTGCCAGTAGGCCGGGTGCTGGCCGGCATTCTTCGTATAAAGCTGGCCTTCGCCATAGGTGAGACCGGCGATAAAGGCGCCGGAGCCTTCCTGGCCGAGGATATAACCGTTCGGCAGGCCATATTTGGCAAAGGCATTCTCGACGACCTTGGCAAGGCCGCCGCTGGTGGAGCCGAAGAAACCGTTACCGGAATCGACGATTTCCTGCATCGTGTATTGGCTGGCACCCTGCTGGGCAGACGCGGGGGCTGCGGCAAGCCAAAATGAACAGACGACGGCGGCAAATGCCGCAGCGAGGCGGGGAAGGGCGAGGGCTTGTTGGCGGCGCATCTTCAGATCCGTTTATGTTCGTCCAGGTTTCAAGCGTCATGCTTAAAAGCGCTATGCTTAAAGATGGCGCTATCTTGGTCCGATGGTCTTAACAATCGGTTTACCAAACATGGTGTCATTATGGCGACACCAATTGCATCATCCCCGCGCAACGTTCACAGGGCATATCAGATGCCTGTTCCGCGCATCCTCAGGAGAATTTCATGCCGAAGAACCCCAACCTTACCCTCAGCGGTCCGGATCTGGCGGCACTTCTCTGCAGCCGCGTCTGCCATGACGTGATCTCGCCGGTCGGCGCGATCAACAACGGTCTCGAACTGCTCGACGAAGGCGCCGCTGACGGCGATGCGCTCGATCTCATCCGGACATCGGCGCTGAATGCGTCCGTCCGATTGAAGTTCGCGCGCCTTGCTTTCGGTGCATCCGGCTCGGTCGGCGCCTCGATCGATACCGGCGAGGCGGAAAAGGCGGCCAAGGACTTTGCCATCGCCGAGAAGAAAACCGAGGTCAACTGGAGCGGTCCGCGGGCCATCATCCCGAAGAACCGCGTCAAGCTGCTGCTCAACCTCTTCCTCGTCGCCTATGCCGGCATACCGCGCGGTGGCGTCGTCGATGTCGAGCTGGAAAACCCGGAGGACGACGCCAAGTTCACCATCACGGTCAAGGGACGGATGATGCGCGTGCCGGCGAAATTTGCCGAAATCAACAACGGCACGCTCGAAGAGGCGGTCGATGCCCACTCGATCCAGCCCTACTATACCGTGCTTCTGGCCGACGAATGCGGCATGGAGCTGACATACGCGGTGTCGGAAGACAAGATCACCTTCACGGCCGAATACGTGGCTGCCGAAGACGCCGAGACGGGCGAAGACGCCTGATATCGCCTGCGCCTTGCTGCGAAAAATCATCACGGCCCTTTTATGGGGCCGTTTTTCGTCGCAATCGCCGCCAGAGCGCGCTGAGATCCTCCAGATCCGGCGGTCGCTTTTCGGCTCATCTGCCTTTCCGCATGCCTTTGGCGGAGGCCGGCGGTCACTTTCGGCAGGCATGCTCGCAATTGTAACCATTCCTTAGCAGTGCGAAGAGCATGATCGCCGATGTTGTCGCGGGTGGCGCGGCCGACAGGAGAGGGCTTGAGATGCAGCGCATGATGATCGCCGACGGTTCGGATATCGTCCGCAAGGTCGGAAAGCGTATCCTGTCGGAACTCGGCTTCCTCGTCGCGGAGGCCGGAAGCGCGCCAGAGGCGATCTCCGCCTGCCGCACGCAATTGCCGAACCTGCTCATCGTGGATGCCGCCATGGAGGGTGCGCTCGAGGTGATCACGGCCGTGCGCGCCATGCCGGAAGGCAAGAATGTCCGCATCTTCTACTGCGTCATCGAGGCGGACCTGAAGAAGATGATGGCCGGCAAGCGCGCCGGCGCCAGCGATTTCCTGCTGAAGCCTTTCGATCGCAAGATCCTCACCGCTGTCTTCGGCGGATTTGCCGCAGCCGCGTAAGGCTGTCCTGGCTCGCATCGAGCCGCCTGTCGATTTTTCTTGTCGCTTTTTGTCCCGCACGCTCCGGTCGTCGCGGTGCCGTTAGCCGCCGCCGTCCTGCATGCGCGCATTTTGCGCCGTCGTGCCGGCTGCCGCAGACGTGAAAAAACCCGCCGGGCAAGCCCGGGCGGGTTTCAAATCAGTCAGGCAAGGGGAGGCAGTCCAGATCAGGCGGTTTCGGCGAGAACTGCGCCGTCAGGTTCGCGCAGCACGTAGCCGCGGCCCCAGACCGTCTCGATATAGTTGGTGCCGCCGGCCGCATTCGCGAGCTTCTTGCGAAGCTTACAGATGAAGACGTCGATGATCTTCAGTTCCGGCTCGTCCATGCCACCATAGAGGTGGTTGAGGAACATTTCCTTGGTGAGCGTGGTGCCCTTGCGGAGCGAGAGAAGCTCCAGCATCTGGTATTCCTTGCCCGTCAGGTGGACGCGCTGGCCGCCGACTTCGACGGTCTTGGCATCCAGATTGACGATCAATTCGCCCGTCATGATGACCGACTGGGCATGGCCCTTGGAACGGCGGACGATGGCGTGAATGCGTGCAACCAGTTCGTCCTTGTGGAACGGCTTGGTCATGTAGTCATCGGCGCCGAAGCCGAGACCGCGAACCTTATCCTCGATACCGGCCATGCCGGAGAGAATGAGGATCGGCGTCTTGACCTTGGAAAGGCGCAGGGTGCGCAGAACCTCGTAACCCGACATGTCGGGGAGGTTCAGGTCAAGCAGAATGATATCGTAGTCATACAGCTTGCCGAGATCGACACCTTCTTCGCCGAGGTCGGTCGTGTAGACATTAAAGCTTTCCGACTTCAGCATCAGCTCGATGCTCTGGGCAGTCGCGCTGTCGTCTTCGATTAGTAGAACCCGCATAATTTTCCCCTTTACCGCCGCGTAAGGTTAACTCGTGCCCCCTTACTCGTTACGGATCCAGACTGTGCCTGATTTGGAAGCTGACACCAAATGGTTAACAAATTATGATGCGGTCTGACAAGATGCATCAATTCATTAAGCAAAAATTGTATCAGCCTGTTTTATCTTACGGATTCGACCATCACCAAGTTAAATCAACGGACGAGGAAACTCCGCTAAGTGATTCAAGTGACTCACACATTGTCACGACCATTTGGCCTTGGCATTTACCGACCCTTAAGCGATCGGGCTTATCATTAATGATGCCTGTAAATGAAAGGTTAATGCGGCGCGGATTTTATTAACGGCGTTGCAATTTTTTCAGTTCGGAGTGTAGCAAACCGGACACAGGCCTGGGTCTCGCTATCCACGGAGTATTGCGTATGAAGTCGCGTGACAATCTTGTTCGCCTGAAGGGTTTTCAGGTTAACGAAAAACGTCGCCAGCTGCAGCAGCTGGAGATGATGATGGCCGAATTCGAACGGATGGCGAAGGAGCTGGAGCACCAGATCACGCTGGAAGAGAAGAAGTCGGGCATTACCGATCCGGGCCATTTTGCCTATCCTACCTTCGCAAAGGCCGCTCGCCAGCGCGCCGACAATCTGCAGGTGTCCATCCGCGAGCTGCGCGTGCAGCAGGAAGCGGCTGAACTGGCACTGGAAGAAGCCGAGGCAGATCTTGCCAAGGCATCAGCACTCGAAGAGCGCGACGGAGGCATCCGGGCGCGCGCCTGACGATCTATCGAAGAGGGACCGGCCGGGCAAAACCGGTCGCGACTTCTGTTCTTGTTTCGGATGAGGGGCGGCGCGGAAGCGCCATGGCCCTCATTTCCGTTTGGGCACACGCCTCATTATGGGCGGTCCGCTTGCCTGAGGCTTGCTTCTTTTCCGGCGATGCTGTTTCAACAGCCGAAAGGGAATGCCCGATCGACCTGTCCGATCGCGGCCACCCTTCGAGGAGAGCCGGCGGCCGATGTCCTTCCGTGCAGATGTTTCGAAGCGCCGCCTTTTTGCGATCGTGCTTCTGGTGATTTCGGCGCTTTGTCTTGCCGCAGGACTATTGTTGCCGATCGTCCGTTTCGGGCGTCTTTACTTCTTCAGCGAGACGCCGTCGCTTCTTGAACTCGTCGGCGGGCTCTGGCACAGCGGCGACCAGGGATTGGCCTTGGTCGTCGGCCTGTTTTCCATCGTATTGCCGATTGCAAAGCTTGTCTGGCTGGCGGTCGAATTGATGTGGCCGCGTCGTCCGGGCGGCTTTCTTGCGCGGCTGATGCCGACGATCGCCCGCTGGTCGATGATGGATGTGATGCTGGTGGCGCTGACGGTGTTTGCCGCAAAGACGAGCGGGCTTGCCGTTGCCATCACTCAGCCGGGATTGTGGTTCTACGCTGCATCGGCACTGATGGCCGGTCTGCTTCCAATCGTCCTGTCACACCCGGCCAGAACATAGGCCGAAGGGGCAAGGCCGCCTGGGCGAGGCCGACCATGATATCGGCGATCACGATATGGGCGAGCGGCAATTGGATAGAAGCCCCGACAAACGAAAGGTGCCACCGACCGCAAGATCGATGGCACCATCGCCGCATTCGCGGAAAAAGAAACGCCTAGTGGCGATACTGCTGGATGCGCGTGGTGCGCAGACCTGCAAGGCCGTGGTCATTGATGGACGACTGCCAGGACAGGAATTCTTCGACGGTGAGCGTATAGCGCTCGCAGGCTTCTTCCAAGCTCAGCAGGCCACCACGAACCGCTGCGACAACCTCTGCCTTACGACGGATAACCCAGCGGCGCGTATTGGCCGGCGGAAGATCCGCAATCGTCAGTGGGCTGCCATCGGGGCCGATGACATACTTTACTCGGGGACGTATCATTTCGGTCATTGGACTCTCTACACAACTCAAGACCACGTGAAGGAGCCTAGCCCGGCAGTTTTAACATTTGACTAAATGGATGGCGCGATTTGTGTTCAAACCCGCAATAGTCGCAATTTGCCACAGAAAATCTGAGTAGTTTTCTGTAAGTCTCTGTAATGCAATAAAAATATGGATGTTCCAAAATCGCATTCCGGTGGCTTTTTCGCCGTATTTCGTGCGAAATCGGCACGGCGCGCATGAGAAACGCGCCGCATCATGCGGATTTTTTTCGGCTTTTTGCCTCAACCAGGTGGCTCAGACAAAGGTCAGAGCGAGGGTCGTCCTGGCTTTCCCAAGGGCGATTTCGGCGCTGCCGGAATGACCGAGGGACAGAATATCGCCGGCCTCCAGTGCAACCAGGGCGGTTGCGGACTGGCTCGTCTGGCCGCTCGGGGAACCGCGCAGGGACAGAAGGATGTCGGTTCCGTTCCGCAGAAGGTCGACGCCGTGTCCCGTGGACGAGACGATCCCGAGCGTGAACGCGACGAGGTAGACGCCGGTTGCAGGAATGACGATGGCGTTGCCGCCGCCCGACAATGCGGCGCCGAGCGTCAGGCCCCCGGTGGCAGCGCCGAGATCGCTAAAACCGCTCTGCTGGCCGGCTACGGGAGAGACGCTCGTGCCGGCGCGGTAGGCGCAGGCCATCGGCTGATTGGGACGGCGGACGGTGCCCGCGGCGTCGATATCGAGCCCGGTCAGCCAGGTCGGGCCGTCGGAAACCTTGATCGAGAACCTGTCATTGCCGGCAAGGCCCATTTCCGCATGGCCGGTCCAGTTCGTCTGGAAGAGCAGCGAGGCCGTGTCTGCCGCCGTCGCCTTGTTGACCTTGATCTGGTGGCCGTTGCCCGCATGGGTGAAGAGGCTCGCGGTGGAGGAGAGGGCGAGCCGGTTCGCCTCGTCGGCCGTGGCGTTGATGCCGAGAAGGGCGATTTCGGCCTCTTGCGGCAGGGGGATGTCACGCCACGCGCTGCCATCGAAAACCTTCAGCCGCGCCGCCTTCGCAAACCATGCCCGCCAGCCCGGCCTTGGCGCGATGTAGGTCCAGGCGCCGTCCTGCCAGGCGGCGATCCGGCCGGCGCGGCCCGCCCAGGGTGCCGTGGCACCCGTGGCGATCAGGAAGCAGGCGCCGTCCTCCATCGCATCGCTGGCCGCATCGGGAGGGTTTGCCCGTTCATCGGCGATGGTCAGGTGCACCAGCGCATCGAGGCGCAGAAGCGCCTCGTTGTGGGTTACGTGCTTCTGCGCCTGCGCCGGCAGGATAAAGGGCATTGAAAGATTGGGGGTCGTCTCGCTCATCTCTGGCTCCATCGGTGATGGGCGAAAGTGTAAGGGCAACTCTGGCAAGGGGGATGCCGGGCGTTGCAAGCAATTGGAATTGCTCATGCGGGGTGCATATTCGTCCGCTTCCGCCCCCATGGCTTTGTGCCGTCCGGCGCTTGCCATTCGTCTCGCGGGGGGAGCGGGTCGCATGCCGTTCGCCGAGAGGATTGTCCGTCGTTAACGGCGTCGGCAATGTCCCGATTGCGCTTGTCCGTTCTGTGTCATATGCGAATGGTGTACGGCGATAAACGGGACGGTTGGATGCGTTATTCTGCTCTGTCGATTTTGAAGCAAGCCTTTTCCGGCAACCGGCTGTGGAAGCCTGTCTGGCGCGAGCCGCAGCCGAAACCGCATTATGACGTGATCATTGTCGGCGGCGGCGGTCATGGTCTGTCGACGGCCTATTACCTCGCCAAGGAATTCGGCATCACCAATGTCGCCGTCATCGAGAAGGGCTATATCGGCTCCGGCAATGTCGGACGCAACACGACGATCATCCGCTCGAATTATCTGCTCGAAGGCAATAATCCCGTTCTACGAGTTCTCGATGAAGCTCTGGGAGGGGCTGGAGCAGGATTTCAACTACAATGCGATGATCTCGCAGCGCGGCATCGTCAACCTCTTCCATTCGGACGGGCAGCGCGACGAATATGCGCGGCGCGGCAACGGCATGCGCATCCATGGCGTCGATGCGGAATTGCTCGACCGCGATGAGGTGCGCCGGATGATGCCCTATCTCAATTTCGATCATGCCCGTTTTCCGATCCTGGGCGGTCTCTATCAGAAGCGGGCGGGTACGGCGCGCCACGATGCCGTCGCCTGGGGCTATGCGCGCGGCGCCGACATGCGCGGCGTCGATCTGATCCAGCATTGCGAAGTGACCGGCATAAGGCGCGAGAACGGCGTCGTCACCGGTGTCGAGACGACCAAGGGTTTCATCGGCTGCAACAAGCTGGCGCTGGCGGCTGCCGGCCACACGACGACGGTCGGGCGGATGGCCGATCTGCAACTGCCGATCGAGACGCATGTGCTGCAGGCCTTCGTCTCGGAAGGGCTCAAACCGGCGATCGACCATGTCATCACCTATGGCGCGGGACATTTCTACATCTCGCAGTCCGACAAGGGTGGCCTCGTGTTCGGTGCCGATATCGACTACTACTCGTCCTATGCCCAGCGCGGCAATCTGGCGACCGTCGAGCATACGATCGAGGAAGGCGTCGGCCTCATTCCCGGCCTGTCGCGGGCCAAGGTCCTGCGCGCCTGGGGCGGTGTCATGGATATGTCGATGGACGGTTCGCCGATTATCGACCGTACCTCGATCGACAATCTCTATCTCAACTGCGGCTGGTGCTATGGCGGCTTCAAGGCAACGCCGGCATCGGGTTTCTGCTTCGCGCATCTGATCGCGAAGAACGAAAGCCACCATGTGTCGCGGTTCATGCGGCTCGACCGGTTCGAGCGCGGCCACATGATCGACGAAGGGGGCAAGGGCCCCCAGCCGAACCTTCACTGAGAGCGCGCCATGGCAAGCCTGATCACCTGTCCGCATTGCGGCGTCAGACCGAAAGAAGAGTTTTCCATCCGGGGTGCGGCCGGCCCGGTACGGCCGTCGCCCTCCGCAAGGCAAGAGGTCTGGCACGCCTATGCCTATGTGCGCGACAACCCGAAGGGCCGCTATCAGGAATATTGGCACCATGCCGGCGGCTGCCGCCGGTGGCTGGTGGTCGATCGGGACAATGTCACCCACGCGGTGTTTGCCGTCATCGATGCGACGGAATGGCATAAGACGGCAGGGAGCCGGATATGAGCAGTTTTCGTCTCGATGCCGGCGGGCTCGTCAATCGCAGTGATGCGCTGAGCTTTTCCTTCGACGGCAAAAGCTTTACCGGCTTTTCCGGCGACACGCTGGCCTCGGCGCTTCTCGCCAACGATCAGATGCTGGTCGGGCGGAGCTTCAAGTATCATCGTCCGCGCGGCGTGGTGACGGCAGGCTCTGCCGAACCGAATGCGCTGGTGACGGTCGGTGCCGGCGCACGTGCCGAGCCGAATGCGCGGGCCACGATGGTGGAGCTGCATTCCGGTCTTTCCGCTGTCAGCCAGAACCGTTTTCCATCGCTGAAACATGATTTTGGGGCGGTGAACGGGCTTTTGTCGCCGTTTCTCGGGGCGGGCTTCTACTACAAGACGTTCATGTGGCCGAAACCCTTCTGGGAAAAGGTCTACGAACCGCTGATCCGGCGGGCCGCCGGTCTCGGCAAGGTGACGCTTGCCGCCGATCCTGACCGCTACGAGAAAAGCTGGGCGCATTGCGACCTTCTCGTCGTCGGCGGTGGACCGGCCGGCCTGATGGCGGCGCTTGCCGCCGCACGCGCCGGGGCACGAGTCATCCTCGCTGATGAAGGGTTTCGCTTCGGCGGCTCGATGCTGTCGGAAACCGTCACCATCGGCGGCCTGCCGGCGCAGGATTTCGTCCGCCAGACGATCGAGGAACTGGCGACGCTTGCCAATGTCACGCTGATGCCGCGCACCACCGTGTTCGGCTGGTATGACGACATGGTATTCGGCGCCGTCGAGCGGGTGCAGAAACACGTTTCGCAGCCGTCTGCCGATCTGCCGATGGAGCGGTTGTGGCGCATCGTTGCCAGGCGGGCGATCCTGTCTTCCGGTGCCGAGGAACGGCCGCTCGTCTTCGGCGGCAATGACAGGCCGGGGGTGATGACCGCCAATGCTGCCAGAACCTATCTCAATCGTTACGGCGTTGCCGTCGGCAGCCGGGTCGCGGTGTTTACCAATGGCGGCTCCGGCTATCGCACCGCTTCCGATCTTGTCGCACGCGGCATCGAGGTTACGGCGATCGTCGATGCGCGGCAGACCGCGCAGGACACGGTGCCGGATGGTGTGAGGGTCATCCGCAACGGCTCGATCATTTCGACCAAGGGCCGCCACCGGCTGAGCGGCATCATCACCGCACGCTCGGGCTTCGAAGAGGTGATCTCCTGCGATGCGCTGGCCATGTCCGGCGGCTGGTCGCCGATCGTGCATCTGATGTGCCAGCGGGGCGCAAAGCCCGTCTGGTCCGACGAGGCGCAGGGCTTCATGGCGCCGGATGTGGGCGCAGGTTTTGTCGCGGCCGGCAGTGCTGCGGGTGTCGAGCGCCTCTCCGATTGCCTGCGGGATGGTGCGGCCAAGGGGGCTGCTTCTGCGGCTGCACTCGGCTTTGCGCCTTACGACGTGAACACGCCCGACGTCGAGGGCGAATATGATCCATCATTCGCGCCGCTCTGGTATGTGCCGGGGGCCCGCGACAAGGCCTTCGTCGATTTCCAGAACGATGTGGCGGTGAGCGATCTCGGGCTTTCCCAGCGCGAGGGCTTTTCGCATATCGAGCACACCAAGCGCTATACGACCGCCGGCATGGCGACGGATCAGGGCAAGCTCGGCAATGTCGCGACGATCGGCATCGTTGCCGGCATGCGCGGCGTGTCGCCCGCCGAGATCGGCACGACGACGTTCCGGCCGTTCTATACGCCTGTCTCGTTCGGGGCGCTTGCCGGTGCCGAGCGGGCAGAGCATTTGCGGCCGGTGCGGACCTCGCCCTTGCATGGCTGGGCCAAAAAGAACGGTGCGAGTTTCGTCGAAAGCGGGCTCTGGTATCGCTCCGCGTGGTTTGTCCGCGCGGGCGAGACGGGCTGGCGCGAGAGCGTCGACCGGGAGGTGAGGGCGGTGCGCGAGGCGGTCGGGATTTGCGACGTCTCGACACTCGGCAAGATCGAGATCTTTGGCTCGGGTGCCGCCGAATTTCTGAACCGCATCTATTCCAACAGTTTTCTCAAATTGCCGGTCGGCAAGGCGCGCTACGGTTTGATGCTGCGCGAGGACGGCATGGTGTCCGACGACGGCACGACCAGCCGGCTTTCCGACAGCCATTACGTGATGACGACCACCACGGCCTATGCGGGCGAGGTGCTGGCGCATATGGAATTTGCCGCCCAGACCTTCTGGCCGGATCTCGATGTGCGTTTCGTCTCGACTTCGGACCAGTGGGCGCAGATGTCGATTGCCGGGCCGAAGGCGCGGGTCGTGCTGTCGCGCATCGTCGAAGACGATATTTCGGCGCAAGCGCTGCCCTTGCTAGGCGCCCGCACGGTGACGCTGAAGGGCGGGCTTCAGGCGCGGCTGTTCCGCATTTCGTTTTCGGGCGAGCTTGCCTTCGAACTGGCGGTGCCGGCCGGATACGGCGAAAGCGTTGCCGATGCACTGATGGATGCCGGCCGTGACGCGGGGATCACGGCCTATGGGGTCGAGGCGCTCAACGTGCTGCGCATCGAAAAGGGGTTTGTCACCCATAGCGAACTCGACGGGCGCACGACGGCCGACGATGTCGGGCTGGGACGGATGATGGCGATGCAGAAGCCCGATTTCATCGGCAAGCGGCTCTCCACCCGCTTCGGCCTCACCGCCGCCGACCGGCTGCAACTGGTTGGCCTGAAACCGGTCGAGATCGACAAGGAGTTCAAGGCGGGGGCGCATCTTCTCAAAGAGAACGCGACGCCCTCGATGGCGAACGACCAGGGTTTTGTCTCCTCCGTCTGCCATTCTCCGACGCTTGGCCACTGTATCGGGCTTGCGATGCTGAAATCCGGCCGCGAGCGGCTCGGCGAGCGCATCCATGTCTGGGACGGATTGCGCGGCACCGATGTGGTGGCGGAAGTCTGCTCGCCCGTCTTCGTCGATCCCGATGCAACCCGTCTTCATCTCTGAAGGACATCCGATGGCTCTCAATCTCGTTCACCGGCATGTTCTGGACGACCATATTTCCGGTTTCGAAACCGGCAAGAACCCCAACCACCTTTCCGTCGCAAGGCGGCCGGTGATCTTTTCGGTGCTTGCGTTGCAGGGCCGGGACGGGGATGTGGGAGCGGCGCTTTCATCCGTTGCCGGCTTCTCGGTGCGTTGTAGCGGTCCCGGCGAATGGCTTATCGTCTCCGATACGATCGGACCGGAGGCCGCGGCCGGTGCGCTTGCGGCGATCGACGGTGCGACCTTTGCCGATCAGAGCGACGGCAAGGTGCTGATGGCGCTTTATGGGCCGAGCGCGCGCAAGATCCTGGCAAAATGCGTGGCCGTCGACCTGCATCGGGATGTGTTCGCCAAAGGGTATTCCGCCAGCATGCTGTGCTGCCAGGTCGCCTCGAACGTGATGCGGACGATGGATGATCAGTTCGAGATCATTCTTCCGCGGAGCTATGCCGGGTTCGTCTTCGAGACGATGATGGAAATGGGACGGGAATACGCGCTGACGGCGGGGTTTGCATCGCCCTAAAGCCGGCCGGCCGACATGGCGCGGAGGCGCAATCAGATCCACTCGCTCGAGGGATGCTTGGGGTCGGTGATGTAGGCCATGAATACGCCGATCAGGAGGGCGATAACCGGGGTTGCGAAAAACGCATGGATTTCAAACCACGTCATGTGAGCCTCCGCAGAGTAAATCCCGTACTCAGATGTAGTCGCAGGCCCATCGACAAGCAATTTATGCTCGCAACGCCTATGGCCCAGATGGCGCCCGGTTGGCCATTGCTGACCTGAAACAGAATGGCGAGCAACGGCGCTACAACATCGGTGAGGATCACACCCGAAGCGAGCGCATTCAACCAGTTTGCCGGGAGCTTCGCCTTGTCATTCTGAATGAATGTGATGTTTTTCGCTAACCGCAAAGCCGCCGGTTCGCACTCCTTTAAACGGCGTCGCGCAACCCGTTCGTGGCGCATTGAAAATCGCATCTGACGGGGCGACGACATGCATGGACATCGGGCTTCTCAAAACGGCTGCCGGGGCGCTGCATTCTCACTTCGCTTACCGCTTACCGCTTACGGCTTACCGCTGGCTGCTGCATCCGATGATCTGCTGTCTCTTCTCCGGCCAACGCCCTCTTTCGTCGCGACACGGAGTTTTCACGCAAAGCCATGCGGGGATTTTCGTCGTCTCGATCGTGCTGTCACCCGGACGGACCTCGCTCATCCCGCCACATTTCTCCGGATGACAGGGTGCTCGTCGAGCGCCCGGCGCCTGCACGCTGGGTGGCGTGGTCTGTCGCAATTATGCCCGGCACCGCAGCTTATCCGTCCGTTGCCTTGGTCGGTATGGGATGTGTGCCGGTGACGTTTGTCGGGATCGTCTGCGACCCGGCAGATGAAGGTCATAAGGCCATACAATGCTGACGAGATTGCAGCCGTTGCCGATTCCGCTCCGAGCGGGCGAATGCATTCGGGTTGACGCGATCAACGATGGGCCGTGCGTGGGTCTGCCTGTGGGAAACGGATGCGACTGACCGTCGTGTTTCAGCGGTCAATGGCGCAAATCTGTAAATCGTGAGCAAATTTGCGCCATTCTGGGCAATTGCTCCAGGAAATTCCAGTGCCTCTTTATTTTGCACTTCACATTCCGGCCGAAACCATTATGAAATTTGGAATAGGCCCATGCGAAAAATGGGACGGACAATACAAGAGATGCGGCCGCACCGCCGGACCGCATCCAGGGGAAAGCAGATGGATTATTTCGTCCAGCAGCTCATCAACGGGCTGACTCTCGGATCGATCTATGGCCTCATCGCTATTGGCTATACGATGGTCTACGGTATCATCGGCATGATCAACTTCGCTCATGGCGACATTTTCATGCTCGGCGGCTTTGCAGCGCTGATCGTCTTCCTGGTTCTCACCTCGCTCTTTGCCGGCATCCCCGTGGCTCTTCTGCTGCTGGTGATGATCCTGGTCGGCATGCTGGTGACGGGGCTGTGGAATTGGACGATCGAGCGCATCGCCTATCGTCCCTTGCGCGGCTCGTTCCGCCTGGCGCCGCTGATCACCGCGATCGGCATGTCGATCACGCTGTCCAACTTCATTCAGGTGACGCAGGGCCCGCGCAACAAGCCGATCCCGCAGCTCGTCACCGACGTCTACCATTTCGGCGACATCACCATCGCGCTGAAGCAGATCGTCATCGTCGTGCTGACCGCCGTTCTGCTGGCCGCCTTCTGGTACATCGTCAACAAGACGCCGCTTGGACGCGCCCAGCGCGCGACCGAACAGGATCGCAAGATGGCGGCGCTGCTCGGCGTCGATGTCGACCGGACGATTTCGGTCACCTTCATCATGGGTGCTGCGCTCGCGGCCGTCGCCGGTGCGATGTACCTCATGTATTACGGCGTCTCGTCGTTTACCGACGGCTTCACGCCGGGGGTCAAGGCGTTCACCGCGGCCGTTCTGGGTGGGATCGGCTCGCTGCCGGGCGCCGTCATCGGCGGCCTTCTGATCGGGCTCATCGAGTCCCTGTGGTCGGCTTATTTCTCGATCGAATACAAGGATGTCGCGACATTCGCCATCCTCGCGATCGTGCTGATCTTCAAGCCGACCGGTCTTCTCGGTCGGCCGGAAGTGGAGAAGGTCTGACATGTCCCCTGTAACTGAAAAAGGCGAGACGTCCTTGATGGCGAAGGCCATTCGGGAAGGGATCTTCGCGGCTATCATCTCCTTCTTCATGTTCCTGCTGTTTGTCGGCGTCGAGACATATCAGGACATCAACAACGCTCTCGTCTGGCGCATGCGCTGGGGCCTGCTGTTCATCTTCGTGGCGATCGCGGCCATCGGCCGGTTCCTGACGGTGGCCTTCATCAAGCCGCATCTGGACGCCCGCAAGCTCAGCAAGGCCAAGAGCGGCATTCTGGAGATTTCGACCCAGAAGAGCTTCTTCCACAGGCACTTCCTCAAGATCGCGCTGGTCTTCCTGCTCGTCTATCCGTTCCTGATGATGCTGATCGTCGGCAAGCAGGGCTCGCTCAAATATGTCGACAATTTCGGCATCCAGATCCTCATCTACGTGATGCTCGCCTGGGGCCTCAATATCGTCGTCGGTTTGGCGGGCCTGCTCGATCTCGGCTACGTCGCCTTCTATGCCGTCGGTGCCTATTCCTACGCGCTGCTCTCCAGCTATCTCGGCCTGTCGTTCTGGATCCTCCTGCCGCTGTCGGGCATATTCGCAGCGCTCTGGGGCATCATGCTCGGTTTCCCGGTTCTGCGCCTGAGAGGCGATTATCTCGCCATCGTGACGCTCGCCTTCGGTGAGATCATCCGCCTCGTGCTGATCAACTGGACGGAAGTGACCAAGGGGACGTTCGGCATTTCCGGCATCGCCAAGGCTTCGGTCTTCGGCATCTGGTCCTTCGATGTCGGTGCGCCGAACAACTTTGCCAAGGTCTTCGGGCTGGCATCGTCATCGGTCTACTACAAGGTCTTCCTGTTCTACGTCATCCTGGCGCTCTGCCTGCTGACGGCCTATGTGACGATCCGGCTGCGCCGCATGCCGATCGGCCGCGCATGGGAGGCGCTGCGCGAAGACGAGATCGCCTGCCGGTCGCTCGGCATCAATACGGTCACGACCAAGCTCACCGCCTTTGCCACGGGTGCGATGTTCGGCGGGTTTGCCGGCTCGTTCTTTGCCGCCCGGCAGGGCTTCGTGTCGCCGGAAAGCTTCGTCTTCCTGGAATCCGCCGTCATTCTCGCGATTGTCGTTCTGGGCGGGATGGGATCTCTGACCGGTATCGCGATTGCGGCCGTGGTCATGGTCGGCGGCACGGAACTGCTGCGCGACATGTCCTTCCTGAAGATCATTTTCGGACCCGATTTCACGCCTGAACTCTACCGCATGCTGCTCTTCGGTCTGGCCATGGTCATCGTGATGCTGTTCAAGCCGCGCGGTTTCGTCGGCGCACGCGAGCCGACCGCCTTCCTCAAGGAACGCAAGGCGGTTTCCGGCAGCTTCACCAAGGAGGGCCACGGCTGATGGCTCCGGAAACGACTGCAATGACGGATACGATCCTCAAGGTCGAGCACCTGTCGATGAAGTTCGGCGGCCTGATGGCCATCAACGACTTCTCGTTCGAAGCCAAGCGCGGCGAGATCACCGCGCTGATCGGGCCGAACGGCGCCGGCAAGACCACCGTGTTCAACTGCATCACAGGTTTTTACAAACCGACGATGGGGATGATCACCCTCCACCGCCGGGGCGGCAGGACGCTGCTTCTGGAACGGCTGAAGGACTTCGAGATCAACAAGAAGGCCGGCGTGGCGCGCACGTTTCAGAACATCCGGCTGTTTTCCGGCCTGACTGTTCTGGAAAACCTGCTGGTTGCCCAGCACAATGCGCTGATGCGGGCTTCCGGTTACACGATCCTCGGCCTGCTCGGGGCGCCTGCCTACAAGCGGGCGGTGGCGGATTCGATCGAAAAGGCGCGCTACTGGCTGGAAAAGGCCGATCTCATCGATCGCGCCGACGATCCGGCTGGCGATCTTTCCTATGGCGCGCAGCGTCGTCTGGAAATCGCGCGTGCCATGTGCACCGGGCCGGAGCTCCTGTGCCTCGACGAGCCGGCGGCCGGCCTCAACCCGAAGGAATCGCTGACGCTCAACGCGCTTTTGCGCAGCATTCGCGACGAGGGCACATCGCTGCTGTTGATCGAACACGACATGTCGGTGGTCATGGAGATTTCCGACCATGTCGTCGTGTTGGAATATGGCCAGAAGATTTCCGATGGCACGCCGGAGCATGTGAAGACCGATCCGAAGGTCATCGCGGCCTATCTCGGCGTCGAGGATGACGAAGTTGAAGAAATCGAAGAACAGCTTGACGGAGGGGCGGTATAATGGCCGGTGAACCCCTTCTCAAAATCCAGGGTGTCGAGACCTATTACGGCAATATCCGCGCGCTGTCGGGCGTCGATGTCGAGGTCAACAAGGGTGAGATCGTCAGCCTGATCGGTGCCAACGGCGCCGGCAAGTCGACGCTGATGATGACGATCTGCGGCAGCCCGCAGGCGCGTAGCGGCCAGGTGATCTTCGACGGCGAGGACATTACCAAGCTGCCGACACACATTATCGCGCGCCGGCGGATTGCCCAGTCGCCCGAGGGGCGGCGCATCTTTCCGCGCATGACGGTGTTCGAGAACCTGCAAATGGGCGCCAATCTCGACAACCTGAAATATTTCAAGGAAGACGTCGAGAAGATCTTCGTGATGTTCCCGCGTCTCAAAGAGCGCCAGAGCCAGCGCGGCGGCACGCTTTCGGGCGGCGAGCAGCAGATGCTGTCGATCGGGCGCGCGCTGATGTCGCGGCCCAAGCTGCTTCTCCTCGACGAGCCTTCGCTCGGTCTCGCGCCGCTGATCGTCAAGGGTATCTTCGAGGCGATCAAGATGCTCAACAAGGAGGAGGGGCTCACCGTCTTCCTCGTCGAACAGAACGCGTTTGCGGCGCTGAAGCTCTCCGATCGCGCCTATGTGATGGTCAACGGCAAGGTGACGATGTCCGGCTCGGGCAAGGAACTGCTGTCCAATCCGGAAGTGCGCGCCGCCTATCTTGAGGGGGGACGGCATTGATCGATCGTTTCTCGCGAGGCATGGTTTTGATCGGCGGTTCGATCGTCACGGACAGGAGCGCCTGAGATGCAGGGTTTGTTCTTCGAAACGGATGAAGGCGTGCGTTACGCGCTGCGTTTCTTCGTCTTCATCATCGGTCTTTGGACCGCATGGCGGTCCGGCAAAGCTGCGGCGGAAGGGTGGGCGGAATATCCGACCGTCGTCGTCTACACGCTGCTTCTGGCCGTCGCCATGAGCTTTCTGCATTACGCGCTGTTTCAGGGCCCGTTCCTCAGCCTGTTCTATTATCCGCTCGATTTCATTACGCTTCTCATCTTCTCGACGGCGGGTTTCAGGATCCGCCGGACAAAGCAGATGGTGCAGAATTATTACTGGATCTACGAGCAGGCATCGCCTTTCTCGTGGAAGAAGAAACATTGACACTCACGGCAATCTGCACTCAGATTGCCGTCAATAAAATAGAGGTCGCAAGACCTGTCGCATGCCGCCGAACGTGATTTTCGATTTCGGAAAGAGGCATGCGCGACAACAAGAAGAGCCGGAGGGCGCAAGGTGGATCGGAAAGATCGCCGACGTGCTCCGGAGTGGAACAGCTTTCCGGCGCAGTGGTGGTGGGTATTGCGTACGGTCCCAACAATCGGCTCACCTTAAAACTGGGAGTATATCTATGAAGACGTCTCTTCTTTCCGCGGTAGCGCTGACGGCCATCGTTGCCTTCGGCGGCGCGGCACGAGCCGACATCGTGATCGGCGTCGGCGGCCCGCTGACCGGCCCGAACGCCGCCTTCGGTGCACAGCTTCAGAAGGGTGCTGAACAGGCCATCGCCGACATCAACGCCGCTGGCGGCATCAACGGCGAAAAGCTGAAGATCGCGCTCGGCGACGACGTGTCCGACCCGAAGCAGGGTATCTCGGTTGCCAACAAGTTCGTCGCTGACGGCGTCAAGTATGTCGTCGGTCACTTCAACTCGGGCGTGTCGATCCCGGCCTCGCAGGTCTATGCCGAAAACGGCATTCTGGAAGTAACGCCGGCTGCAACCAACCCGACCTTCACCGAGGCCGGCCTGTGGAACACGTTCCGTACCTGCGGCCGTGACGACCAGCAGGGCGGCGTTGCCGGTGCCTACCTTGCCGACCACTTCAAGGGCGCCAAGATCGCCATCATCGACGACAAGACGCCTTATGGTCAGGGCCTTGCCGACGAAACCAAGAAGGCGCTCAACGCCAAGGGCACCAAGGAAGTCATGCGCGAAGCCGTCAATGTCGGCGACAAGGACTTTTCCGCTCTCATCGCCAAGATGAAGCAGGCCGGCGTCTCGATCATCTACTGGGGCGGTCTTCACACCGAAGCCGGCCTGATCATCCGCCAGGCCAAGGACCAGGGCCTGAAGGCAACGCTCGTTTCGGGTGACGGTATCGTTTCGAACGAACTGGCATCGATCGCCGGCGATGCCGTCGCAGGTACGCTCAACACGTTCGGCCCGGATCCGACACTGCGTCCGGAAAACAAGGACCTGGTTGCCAAGTTCAAGACTGCCGGCTTCAACCCGGAAGCCTACACGCTCTACTCCTACGCTGCCGTTCAGGTCATCGCCGCTGCCATCAAGACGACCGGCAAGGCCGACGACGCTGAAGCCGTTGCCAAGACGATGCACGACAAGGGTCCGTTCAAGACCGTTCTCGGCGATCTGTCCTTCGACGCCAAGGGCGACCCGAAGCTGCCGGGCTACGTCATGTACGAGTGGAAGAAGGGCCCGGACGGGAACTACAGCTACTTCCAGCAGGGCATGTAATAATCAGCCGATTATGCTATAGACGGGGGCTCGGCATTGCCGGGCCCCCGGACTGTTTGAAAAGGCCGAAGTCGTCTGCGCCGACATCGCCCGGTTTCTCCAGAGCGCCCGCAAGCAGCTGATTTCGTTGGCGTGATGAGAGCCTTGCGTCAATATCCAGGATGCGCATCGAAGCCCGAAGGCGTGCCGTCACGAGCTGATCAACAGGTATCGACGATGCCTTTTCCCGTCAGCGGCCTCGGCCTGTTTCACCGGGAGGTCCTGTCAGCGTAGCGCACCGTCCGCCGTCCTCACCGGGCGCGGATTGCCATTCTCGTCCCTGATTTCGACCTTGATCGCGCCTTTGACGCGCATCTGCATGTCCCGCACGGCCTTTATGGCGTCGCGCGCGCTTTCGACCGTCTTGCGTTCCTCGGCATTTCTGATGGATTTCACGGTGAAGGGCATCGGATCGTCTCCTCTGTCTGAAGAGGACAACTGTAAAGCCTCCCGGTCGTTCCCTGCGGAACGGGTGCCGATCACGTGTGAACCCGGATAGGCGCAGGCGAATGGGCGTTAGATTTCGTGCAGGACGTGGGCGGCCTTGACGGCGGCCGAGGCGCGATTTTCGACGCCGAGCTTGACGTAGATCTGCTCCAGATGCTTGTTCACCGTGCGCGACGACAGGCCGAGGATATCGCCGATATCGCGGTTCGACTTGCCCTTGGCGATCCATAGCAGCACTTCGGATTCGCGCATCGTCAGCGGAAAATGCTGGCGCAGGACTTCGTCGTCCGGCCGGTTGCGTGCAGCCGTCAGGCGAAAAAGGAATTCGTCCGATCCAATCGCGCCAAGGAAGGACAGTTGCAGGCTGGTCTGGCCGCTTGCTTCGGCAATCGACAAGGCGCTGTCGCGGGCAAAGCCCGGCTTGTCGCGCTCGGCCATCCATCCGGCGATATGGCGGGCGATCGTGTCGAGGCCTTCATCGCTATTGGTCGCTGCATTGATCAACCGGGTCGCCTGCGGAGTGGACCAGCGGGTGGAGCCGTCGGCGCGCACCGCAAGCAGATGACGGCCCGCCGCATCGAGCGCCACGCGGGCGCTCTGGGCCGAGCGGGCATTGGCGAGATGCACGCGAATGCGGGCGCGCAACTCATCGATATTGATCGGCTTGGTCAGATAGTCGACGCCGCCGGCATCGAGCGCGGTGACGACGTGTTCCGTCTCGGTGAGGCCGGTCATGAAGATCACCGGCACGGGGGCGACCGCGGCATTGGTTTTCAGGCGTCGGCAGGTCTCGAAACCATCCATGCCGGGCATGACGGCATCGAGCAGGATAAGGTCGGGCGTGATGCGCTCGACGATGTTGAGGGCTGCCTGTCCCGATGTGGCGATCAGGACGGAAAACCCGGATTGTTCCAGCGCCTCCGTGAGGAAGCCGAGCGCTTCGGGGCTATCGTCCACGAGTAGGACGATATCGCGGGGCAGGGCGGTTTCAGCCATCGCTTATCCTTTCCTCTTCGAGACGCGTCAGGAATTTCATGTAGCCGGCAAGATCGAAGGCCTGAACATAGGTGGTCAGTTCCTCGGTGAAGGGGCGATGCTCCTCGTTTCGCGCGAGATCGGCAAGCTTTGCCTCTATTCCCCGGACGTAGCCGATTTCGCCGAGCCGCAAAAGATCCTGAACATGGTTCGTCCCCGGCGTTTTGAGCGGTTTTCGCTCGATGACGGGCAGATTGGCGCCGGCATCGCTTTCATAGACCCAGGTGAGGCCCAGATGGACGGCCAGCTTGTCCGCAAGCCGGCGGATATCGACAGGTTTTGCGATCGTGTCGTTATGGCCGGGCGTGCCTTCGTCGATCGACTTCGGATCGACGGGCGCGCCGTCGCCGATATTGGCCGAGAGCATGACGATCGGGGCGGCCTGCCCCTGTTCGCGCAGGCGCGAGACCAGTTCCCATCCGCTCATGCCGGGCATGGATATATCGACGAGGAAGAGATCGGGCGAGACGCCTTCGATCAATGTCAGGCATTCGGTGCCGTCATTGGCGGTCAGAACGACGAAATCCATGGGGATCAGGACTTCGCGCATCAGGGCGCGGTGATCCTCGTTGTCGTCGACGACGACGATCGTGCGGCGCGGGCCGGTATAGGAGACGATCTTCTTTTCGGCGGCGGGTGTCGTCACCGGGCGGTCGATCGCCGACAGCATCAGCCGGACACGGAAGGTGGAGCCCTGATCCTTCGTGCTCTTAACGGAGATCTCGCCGCCGAGCGTGTTGGTCAGCAGTTGCGTAATCGTCAGGCCAAGGCCAAGGCCGGGCGTCATGCGGTTTCGTTCCGCGTCGCCGCGCTGGAAGGGTTCGTAGATGCGTGCGAGGTCCTTTTCGGCAATGCCTCGGCCGGTATCGGATATGGTGAAGGTGGCCACCTGATTGCGGTAGGCGATATCGAACGTGACCTTGCCGGCATCGGTGAACTTGATGGCGTTCGACAGGAGATTGACGAGGATCTGGCGCAGGCGCTTCTCGTCGGTCCTGACATAGTGCGGCAGCGCGCGGGCGCGGACATGGTCGAAGGCCAGCCCCCGCGTCTGGGCCTGAAGCGAGAACATCTCGACGATCTGGTCGAGGAAATCCTGGATATTGATCTCGTTGGAATAGACCTGAAGGCGGCCTGCCTCGATCTTGGAAATGTCGAGAAGGCCATCGATCAGACCCGACAGATGGTCGGCGGAGCGCTTGATCACCTTGATCGCCGATTGCCGCGGGGCGGGGATGGTGTCGTCGCGTTCGAGGATCTGGGCGTAGCCGAGCACGGCATTGAGCGGCGTGCGCAGTTCGTGCGACAGGCCGACGACGTAGCGGCTCTTGGCGCGGTTGGCGGCTTCGGCGGCCTCCTTGGCATCCTGAAGGGCGGCGTCGGTTTTCTGGTGGGCGGCGATTTCCTTCAGAAGAAGCGTGTTCTGGCGGGAGGATTCCTCCTCCGCCACGACCCGGCTGTCATGGGCAAGAACATAGAACCACGAGACGATGCCGGCGATGATGGCGAAGACGAAGAAGACGATGAAGATCGTGCCGAAGATCACCTCTTCATTGGCGGGCGCGGATTCGCGCACCTGATAGGCGATCATGGCCAAGATCGCGCCGATGACGGAAATCGACAGGAGCGCCGTGATCGCATAGCGGCCGAGCCGCGTCATCAGCTTGGCGATGATGGTTTCCGGCAGGACGGCGCGGGCGACGGTGCCGACCTGGGTGTTCAGACGCGCATGCGGCTTGCACATGTCGTGGCAGCGGCTGTCGAGCGAACAGCAGAGCGAGCAGATCGGCGCCGCATAGGCCGGGCACCAGGCCATGTCCTCCGGTTCAAACGGATGTTCGCAGATCGAGCAGGTGATCGACGACAGCGTCTTCCAGCTCTCGCGCGGCTTGCGGGCGAGATAGTATTTGCCGCGGGTGGCAAAGGCGATCGCCGGCGATATCAGGAAGGCGATCAGGGTGATGTAGGTGGCAAGCGAGGCGGCGACCGGACCGAAGAGGCCGAAATGCGCTGCAAGCGCCACGCCGGCTGCGCCGAACATCGTGCCGAGGCCGACCGGATTGATGTCGTAGAGATGGGCGCGCTTGAACTCGATGCCGGGCGGGGCGAGCCCCAGCGGCTTGTTGATGAAAAGATCGGCCGAAATGGTGCAGAGCCAGGCCATGGCGATGATCGAGAAGATGCCGAGTGTGCGTTCCAGAAGCTGATAGATGCCGAGTTCCATCAGCAGAAGCGCGATCGCGACGTTGAAGATCAGCCAGACGACGCGGCCCGGATGGCTGTGGGTGAGGCGCGAGAAGAAGTTTGACCAGGCGAGCGAGCCCGCATAGGCGTTCATCACATTTATCTTCAGCTGCGAGACGACGACGAAGGCCGCCATCAGGACGAGCGCTGCCGTATGGTTCGGGATCATGTAGCCGAAGGCCGTCAGATACATATGGGCGGGATCTGCCGCCTCGCGGGCGGGAATGGCGGTCGAGAGCGTCAGGACGGCGAGAAAGGAGCCGGCGAGCAGTTTCGGCACGCCGACGACGACCCAGCCGGAACCGGCCAGGAATATTGCGAGCCGATGGCGCCACTTGCGCTTGCCATTGCCGGGCAGCGTGGCCGGCAGGAAGCGCAGGAAGTCCACCTGTTCGCCGATCTGCGGCATCAGTGCGAGAATGACGGCGGAGGCGGCGCCGAATTCCAGGAGATCGAAGGGGGCGGCGCTGCCGACCTGCGCATTCGAATGGTTGATGCCGGCAAAGGAGCGCCAGAGATCGAATTTCTGCCAGTCGAGGAAGGCGATGAAGACGAAGGGAAGGACGTTGAGGACGATCCAGAAAGGCTGTGTCAGCAGCTGGAACCGGGAGATGAGCTGCACGCCGTAGATGACGAGCGGAATGACGACGGCAGCGCTGATGATGTAGCCGATCCAGGGCGGGATGCCGAAGGCGAGCTTGAGGCCCGCGGTCATGATCGAGGCCTCGATCGCAAACAGCATGAAGGTGAAGCTCGCATAGATGAGCGAGGTGATCGTCGAGCCGATATAGCCGAAACTTGCGCCGCGGGTGAGAAGATCGATATCGACGCCGTGGCGAATGGCATAGCGGCTGATCGGCAGGCCGATCACCAGCATTGCAATGGCAGCGGCGACGATGGCGAAGAAGGCGTTGGTCGTGCCGTAGGCGAGCGTGATCGTTCCACCGATCGCCTCAAGCGCCAGAAACGAGATGGCGCCGATCGCCGTCTGGGAAATACGGCTCGAAGAAAAGCGGCGGGCGCTCTTTGCGGTGAAACGCAGCGCATAGTCTTCCAGCGTCTGGTTGGCGACCCAACGATTGTATTCACGCCGGACGGGAATGATGCGTTGCCGCGCTGCCATGCCGAATTTCTAGCACTTTTTCTTGGGAGGCCAATATTGAGGCAGTTTCGGCCTTGTGTGTTCTTTTTGCAAGCGCGGTTCGCATTTGCGAGGCAAAATTCGGGCAATCGGCAAAGCGCAACTTTTCCTGATCCCGAAAGTCAGGATAATCGCAGCGTGCGGGCATATCGAGGCTCGGCCGGAGGGTAGCCGGTCCCCAAAATATGTGCCCCATTGCCACATATGTGACATATAACCTTGCAAGGCCCGTTTGTGTACGCCATGTGAGGGCCGTGCCAGCGAGCAGGTGGTCATTTCCGGCGTTTACGCCAAGAGGTTTTCCAAGCCCGGCCCGCAATCAGATCAACCATTCATATCAGGCGCAATTCCGTGGAACCTACATCTTCGAGCGTTTCGAAAGACGAGCAGACGTTCGGTACGTCCGGCATCCAGCCGATGGACCGTCCGAGCCGTGTCACCCGATTCTTCATGTCGATCGTCTCCTGGGCCGAGCGGCTCAATTACAAGCATGCCAAGCTCGGCAACCCGCCGGTCTATGACAACAAGACCTTCCCGTGGGTCGCCGAAGTGGAAAAGGCCGCGCCTGCGATCCGCGCCGAGCTCGACCGCATTCTCGTGCGCAAGGACGAGCTGCCAACCTTCCAGGACATTTCCACCGACGTGAAGACGATCTCCACCGACCGGGGATGGAAGACCTTCTTCCTGCTCGGCTTCGGCGTGAAATCGCAGCAGAACATCAATGCCTGCCCGGAAACCTGGAAGGCGATGAACAAGATTCCGGGTCTCACGACCGTGATGTTCTCGATCTTCGAACCCGGCAAGCACCTGCCGGCGCATCGCGGCCCCTATAACGGCGTGCTTCGCCTGCATCTGGGCATGATCGTTCCGGAAAACACCGGCGACAATCTCGCCATCCGAGTCAAGGACCAGATCTGCCACTGGGAAGAAGGCAAGGTCCTGATCTTCGACGACGCTTATGAGCATGAAGCGTGGAACCACACGGACAAGACCCGCGTCGTTCTCTTCGTCGATTTCGTCAAGCCGTTGAATTTCCCGGCCCGTCTGGTCAACTGGATGCTGATGAACATGGCGATCTTCACGCCCTTCATCAAGGAAGGCCTCGACAACCACAAGGAATGGGAAAAGAAGTTCTACGCCGAGGCCGAAGCGCTGCGGAACCGTCCGAACTGATTTTTCGAGTTCCATGACATTCAAGAGAGCCCGCCTGCCGGGCTCTTTTTGCATTCTGGGTCTGTCGTTTTCGCTCGACGCATGCCGCGTCGTAGCCACCTTCCTCCTTCTCCCCCCTCGATACGTCATTTGCCGTATGTGGTTTCGCGCTGCAGCAACCGATAGTCGCTCAGCACCGGCCGGGAGCGCCGATGTCGACGAACAATAAGAGGGGTTCGAACCATGTCTTTCAAAGGAAAGTTTGGCGGCGCATTGCTTGCAGCCGTCATGTCCACCACGGCATTACATGGCGCGTTTGCCGCTGACGACACGATCAAGGTCGGCGTCCTGCATTCGCTGTCCGGCACGATGGCGATTTCCGAGACGACGCTCAAGGACGCCATGCTGATGCTCATCGACGAGCAGAACAAGAAGGGTGGCCTTCTCGGCAAGAAGCTCGAGGCGGTCGTCGTCGACCCGGCCTCGGACTGGCCGCTGTTTGCCGAAAAGGCCCGCCAGCTGATCAGCCAGGACAAGGTCGCGGCCGTCTTCGGTTGCTGGACCTCGTCGTCGCGCAAGTCGGTCCTGCCGGTCTTCGAAGAGCTGAACTCGATCCTGTTCTACCCGGTGCAGTACGAGGGTGAAGAATCCTCGCGCAACATCTTCTATACCGGTGCGGCCCCGAACCAGCAGGCCATTCCGGCCGTCGACTACCTGATGAATACCGAGGGCGTGAAGCGCTTCGTGCTCGAAGGCACCGACTACGTCTATCCGCAGACGACCAACAAGATCCTGAAAGCCTATCTGATTTCGAAGGGCGTCAAGGAAAGCGACATTCTCGTCAACTATACGCCATTCGGCTTCTCCGACTGGCAGACGGAAGTCTCCAAGATCAAGGCCTTCGGCTCGGCCGGCGTCAAGACCGCCGTCGTTTCCACCATCAACGGCGACGCCAACGTGCCGTTCTACAAGGAACTCGGCAACCAGGGCATCAAGGCCGAAGACATTCCGGTCGTCGCCTTCTCGGTCGGCGAAGAAGAACTGTCGGGCATGGATACCAAGCCGCTCGTCGGCCACCTTGCCGCCTGGAACTATTTCGAAAGCGTCGACAGCCCTGCCAATGCCGCCTTCATCAAGGAATGGCACGCGTTCACCAAGAACGACAAGCGCGTGACCAACGACCCGATGGAAGCCGCCTATATCGGCTTCAACGCCTGGGTGAAGGCCGTCGAGGCCGCCGGCACGACGGATACGGACAAGGTTCTCGATACGATCATCGGCGTTTCGGTGCCGAACCTATCGGGCGGTGTCGCCACCGTCATGCCGAACCATCACATCACCAAGCCGGTGCTGATCGGCGAAATCCAGGATGATGGCCAGTTCCAGATCGTCCAGCAGACGCCGGAAGTCGTCGGTGACGAATGGTCCGACTTCCTGCCCGACTCGAAGAACCTGATCTCCGATTGGCGCAAGCCGATGTCCTGCGGCAACTTCAACGTCGCCACCGGCAAGTGCGGCGGCAAGGGTAGCTGATCCGCTTTCGGGACACAGTATTTCCTGAAGCGATCGGGTCGGGACATTCGTCCCGACCCGATCATTCCTGCCCCGGCAAGGGGCAGGGTGCCATTCGTCCGCTCGTCCGAAACGCTCTTTGAGCAAGCGAGCTTCGGGCAAACGGATGAAGCAGATGTTCTCCTTCATCATGGGGGAGATGGCCGGCAGGCCGGAGGGGTGATCCACCTTGGCGCTGCCAGACGTCCGATACCGCCGCATCGATCGTGCAGTCGATCATGCGACAGGTGGATGAGGGGGCAATTCGATGACTTCAAGACTTTTCCTGCAAGCCTTTCAAGCCATTCTCGTGCTTTTCGTTGTGACCCTCGCAGCGCCGTCGTTTGCGCAGCAGGGCGATCCGAAGCCGCTGATCGACCAGATCGGCAAGGCCGATTTTGCCCAGGCGGAAACGCTGATCGGGCAGATTGCCGCCACCGGCGATGCGCGTGTCGTGCCGGCGCTGCAGGCGTTTTCCGATGGCGATCTCTACGTCCGCAAATCCGACAGTCTCGTTTTCATCGGCAAGGGCTCCGGTGCCAATCTCGATCTCACCGAACCCGTGACCGGCGCCTCTGCCGGATCCGCGCCGAAGGGCGCGATGACGAAACTTCGCATCAACAACAACCTGCGCCGCGCCATCCGCTCGGCCATGGGCGGGCTGACCCTGATGAGCCCGGATCGCGGCACGCGGCTTGCCGCAGCCGATTCCGTCCTGCGCGCGCCAAGCGCCGAGAACCTCGAACTGCTGGAGACGGCGATCGCCAAGGAAACCGACGGCGAGGTCAAGACCCGAATGGAAGAGGCACGCGCCGTCTCGATCCTGTCTTCCGACCGGCCGGTCGAGGCCAAGCGGGCGGCGATCACCACGATCAAGGGGCTCGGCGGCCGCGAGGCGCTCGGAATCTTGAGCGGTGCCGTGGCCACGGCCGATCCGGCGCTGAAGGGCGAGCTTGAGGCCTCCATCAAGTCGATCAACGACACTCTCGCGCTGTGGGACATGGTGCAGAATGTCTGGTTCGGCCTGTCGCTCGGCTCGGTTCTGCTGCTCGCCGGTATCGGGCTTGCCATCACCTTCGGCGTGATGGGCATTATCAACATGGCACATGGCGAAATGGTTATGCTCGGCGCCTATTGCACCTATATGGTGCAGCATCTGATCCGCACCGAAGCGCCGTGGCTTTTCAACTGGTCGCTGGCGATCGCACTGCCGGTCGCCTTCCTCGTCACCGGCGCCGTCGGCTTCGTCATTGAGCGCGGCATCATCCGCTTCCTCTATGGCCGGCCGCTCGAAACCCTGCTGGCCACCTGGGGCGTGTCGCTCATTCTGCAACAGGCGATCCGCACGATTTTCGGCCCGACCAACCAGGAAGTCGGCAATCCATCCTGGATGTCCGGTTCGTTCGCGCTGGGTGGCCTCAACATCACCTGGAACCGTCTCTGGATCCTCGTCTTTGCCGTCGTCATCTTCTTTTCGCTGATGGCGCTGATGAAGAAATCGGCCTACGGGCTCAATATGCGGGCCGTCACGCAAAACCGTCGCATGGCCTCGTCGATGGGCATCAGGACGCCCTGGGTGGACGCGCTGACCTTTGCGCTCGGGTCGGGCATTGCCGGTATCGCCGGTGTCGCGCTCAGCCAGATCGACAACGTCTCGCCGAACCTCGGACAGAGCTACATTATCGACAGTTTCATGGTCGTGGTGTTCGGGGGCGTCGGCAATCTGTGGGGCACGCTCGTTGGCGCGCTGTCGCTCGGGGTGCTCAACAAGTTCCTCGAACCGTCCGTCGGGGCCGTGCTTGGAAAAATCCTCGTGCTCGTCCTGATCATTCTCTTCATCCAGAAACGTCCGCGCGGTCTCTTCGCGCTCAAGGGAAGGGCGGTGGAAGCATGATCACCCGTTTCATTCTTCGCGCGCTCGAAGGCAAGATCGTTTTCGCCGTCGCGATCCTGATCGGCATTGCCATCCTCGTGCCGGCGCTCAACCTTCTGACGCCGCCGACAAGTGCATTGCATATCCCGACCTATGCGATGGCGCTGTTCGGCAAGTATCTCTGCTATGCGCTTCTGGCGCTCGCGCTCGATCTCGTCTGGGGCTATTGCGGCATCCTCTCGCTCGGCCATGGCGCCTTCTTCGCGCTCGGCGGCTATGCGATGGGCATGTATCTGATGCGCCAGATCGGATCGCGCGGCGTCTATGGCAATCCGGTCCTTCCCGACTTCATGGTGTTCCTCAACTACAAGGAACTGCCATGGTTCTGGTACGGGATGGACTGGTTCGTGGTCGCGATGGCCATGGTGCTGCTCGTGCCGGGCCTGCTCGCCTTCGTCTTCGGCTGGTTCGCCTTTCGAAGCCGCGTCAACGGCGTCTATCTGTCGATCATCACCCAGGCGATGACCTATGCGCTGATGCTCGCCTTCTTCCGCAACGACATGGGGTTCGGCGGCAATAACGGCCTCACAGACTTCAAGGATATCATCGGCTTCTCCGTGCAGGCGGATGGCACGCGTGCGGTTCTCTTTGCACTTTCCGCCCTGATGCTGGCGCTCTGCCTCGTCGTCGCTTCGGCCATCACCCGGTCGAAATTCGGCAAGGTTCTGGTCGGCGTGCGGGATGCGGAAAGCCGGGTGCGCTTCCTCGGGTTCCGGGTGGAGAATATCAAGCTTTTCACCTTCGTCGTCTCGGCCATGTTCGCCGGCATTGCCGGGGCGCTGTTCGTGCCGCAGGTCGGCATCATCAATCCGGGCGAGTTTGCGCCGGCCAACTCGATCGAAGTGGTGGTGTGGACCGCCGTCGGCGGCCGCGGCACGCTGATCGGGCCGATCATCGGCGCTATCCTGGTCAATGCGGGCAAAAGCTTCTTCACCGGCGCCTTTCCCGAATTCTGGCTGTTTGCGCTGGGCGGCCTCTTCATCGCCGTCACGCTCTTCCTGCCGAGGGGCATCGTCGGGACGATCCAGCACGGGTTCAATGCCCGCAAGGCGCTGAAGGCGGCGGCCGAGGCGGAAAAGGGCCGCGGCGATCCCGATGACGTGGCGCGTGCGGTCCAAGCGGCGGAATAGGAGAGGGCATCCCATGAACACTGTTTCAGAAACCCGGACGAAGAGCCTGCTCTATCTGGAGGACGTCTCCGTCTCTTTCGACGGGTTCAAGGCGATCAATTCGCTGTCGCTGGTGGTCGAGCCAGGCGAGCTGCGCGCCATCATCGGCCCGAACGGTGCCGGCAAGACGACGATGATGGATATCATCACCGGCAAGACGAGGCCCGATAGCGGCCGCGTGATTTTCGAAGACGAGATCGACCTCACCAAGAAGGATGAGGCCGATATCGCCCAGCTCGGCATCGGACGGAAATTCCAGAAACCCACCGTGTTCGAAAGCCATACGGTGTGGGACAATCTGGAACTGGCTCTCAACCGCTCGCGCGGCGTGTTTGCAACGCTGTTCTATACGCTGTCGGCGGAGGACAAGGCGCGGATCGAGGAAATCCTTGCGACGATCCGGCTGGCGCATCGCGCCCACGAGCATGCCGCCAATCTTTCGCACGGGCAGAAGCAATGGCTGGAAATCGGCATGCTTCTGGCGCAGGAGCCAAAACTGCTTCTGGTGGACGAGCCGGTGGCCGGGATGACCGATGCGGAGACGGCGGAGACCGCCATTCTGCTGCGCGAGATCGCCAAGACACGCTCGGTCGTCGTCGTCGAGCACGACATGGGTTTCATCCGCGATCTCGGGGTCAAGGTGACATGCCTTGCCGAAGGGTCGGTGCTGGCGGAAGGGTCGATCGATTTCGTGTCGAACGATCCGAAGGTCATCGAGAACTATCTCGGGCGATAATTGGGGCAATAAGATGCTGACAGTCGATAACGTCAATCTCCATTACGGTGCGGCTCAGGCGCTGCGCGGTGTGTCGATCACGGCCGAAATGGGCAAGATCACCTGCGTGCTCGGACGAAACGGGGTGGGCAAATCCTCGCTTTTGCGCGCCGTGACAGGGCAGCATCCGATATCGGGCGGCACGATCTCGTTCAACGATGCGACGCTCAATGGCCTTGCGCCGTATGTTCGTGCCAAGCATGGTATCGGCTACGTGCCGCAGGGGCGCGAAATCTTTCCGCTTCTGACGGTGCAGGAAAATCTCCAAAGCGGTTATGCGCCGCTCGCCCGCAAGGACCGGTCCATACCCGACGAGATCTTTACGCTGTTTCCGGTCTTGAAATCCATGCTCGGGCGGCGCGGCGGGGACCTTTCAGGCGGGCAACAGCAACAATTGGCGATCGGCCGGGCGATGGTGACGCGGCCGAAGATCCTCGTGCTGGACGAACCGACCGAGGGCATCCAGCCGTCGATCATCAAGGATATCGGCAGGGCAATCCGTTACTTGCGGGACAGTACCGGCATGGCGATCCTGCTGGTCGAGCAGTATCTGGATTTCTGCCGGGAACTCGCCGATCAGGTGTATATCATGGACCGCGGCGAGATCGTTCACGCTGGGCTCGCCGAGACGCTCGACACCGCAGAAGCGCGCAGACATCTCACTGTCTAGGTATTTGTACGTATTCAGATAGTTAGTCAGCTGTTCACCTTCTGAAACATCAGGTTTTCATATGTGAATGTTTGGAGTGCGACGCAATAAATCCACCGTATCATTGCAAATTTATGTGTGTTAACTAGCGGCCTGTAAGACAGAACTCCGCACATTGTTGATCACACCCTTGCACCCATGATGAGGCGCTGATGGATTTTGCTCGCACTGCCGGTATCCTTTCCCGATCCGCTCTTGCCCGCCTGACGGCAGCAGGGGCGATTTTTCTGGGCGCCGCGACCCTGATGGGCGTTTCGGCCACCAGCGCAGAGGCCGCAGGCTGCGGCTTTTCCATGGAAAAAGGCCGGCACCCGATCAGCTTTGACGTCAATGGCGTCAAGCGCGAGGGCGAGTATTTCGTTCCGTCCTCCTATACGGGTAAGGACAAGGTTCCGGTCGTTTTCGATTTCCATGGCAGCAACAGCAATCCGGATGGACAGTTCGACCGTTCGTCCTGGGACAAGGTGGCCGAGAAGAGCGGTTTCATCGCCGTTGCGCTACAGGGCAGTCTTTCGGGCAAGGCTGCCGGCACCTATGGCTGGAACGTGCCTTTCGTGCAGGTGAACCAGCAGATCCTGCCGACCGGCGCTGCCGGCGGCCAGGACGAGATCGCCTTCATCGATCAGGCAGTCAAAACGATCAACCGAGAATTCTGCGTCGATCCGGCGCGCGTCTTCGCGTCGGGTTATTCCGGCGGCGGGCGCATGCTGTCGGCCTATCTCTGCTCCGGTGGCGAGGGATTTGCCGCTGCCGGTTTCGTCAATTCGCTGCGCGCCGGCCGGCCGGTCGAGGATGACGGCAAGTGGGGACCGGAGGCTTCAAATTGCAGCCCGGCCAAACCCGTCTCGATCATGGCCTTTGCCGGCATCAAGGATCAGCAGAACCCCTATGCCGGCGGCGGTGCGGCCTATTGGCAATACGGGTTCAAGACAGCAATCCAGCGCTGGAGCGATCTTGATGGCTGCAAGGGCGATGCCGATCCGAAGACGATCGACGGCGTGACCTACAGCATCTATTCGACCTGCAGGAGCGGTGCGCGCATCGCCACCTACGTCTTCGCCAATGGCACGCATGACTGGCCGAAGCCGGCGCCGGCCGCGGAAGCCGTGATGGCCGCCGCCAAGGATGCCGCTGCCGGCGTCACCAAGGTTTCCGCTTCTGCGATCAAGCCGAAGCTTGCCTTCGATCCCAATGTTGATCCGGCTTCCAGAATGTGGGACTTCTTCGGCAAGGCCGACAGCACGGATGTCGTCGCCGCTGTCGCTCCTGCAAGGCCTGTCGCCGTGAAATCCGGTCTCGGTGCGGAGACTGGCACGGGCGTTGCTTCCGATTGCGCAATGGAAGCAGATAGTCAGGATCAGACGTGCAACAGCATTCAGCCGCTCAACATGCGCCGCAGCGGGCAAGGGGTACAGGACGCCTTGTAACCAAGGCTTTCGGCGGGCGCACGAGGCTCGACGAGTTCTACCAGGAAGGCTGCGCAAAAATTCGCCTTCCGGAAACGTTTTCGCCTGAAATGGAGGCGATCCTCATCAATACGTCAGGGGGACTGACGGGCGGCGACGTGATCGATTGGTCCGTCGCCGCTGCTGATTCCACGCGCCTGTCGATCACCACCCAGGCGAACGAAAAAATCTACAAGGCGGCCGACGGGACGGCCTCGGTCTCCACCCATATCACTGTCGGCGAGAACGCTTCCGTTCACTGGCTGCCGCAGGAGACTATCCTCTTCGATCATGCTTCGCTGACGCGGCGGCTCGACGTGGATCTGGCGGAAAATGCCGAGTTTCTCGCCGTCGAGGCGGTGCTTCTCGGCCGCAAGGCGATGGGCGAGGCGGTGGGGCAGGGCTTTTTCCGCGATCGCTGGCGGATCCGCCGCTCAAGCCGGCTCATCCATGCCGAAGACATGAAATTCGAAGGCGAAATCGCGCATCTCGCCGAGCAGGCCGCCGTGCTTTCGGGCCAGGTGGCCTTCGCGACGCTGTTTTACAGCGGGCCGCTTGCCGAGGTCCTGTTTCCGAGGCTCAGGGCCTGCCTCGAGGGAACATCCGGCGGCGCAAGCCATTGGAACGACAAGATTGTCGCGCGTCTCGTGGCGCCTGTCGGCTTCGATCTGAGAAAAATCCTCGTGCCGGCGATTTCCGTCTTGCGTAACGGCGCGCCAGTGCCGAAAGTCTGGAACATCTGAAAAGCGATTTGCGGTAAAAACCCATGAACCTGACGCCGAGAGAAAAAGACAAGTTGCTGATTGCCATGGCGGCGATCGTCGCCAGACGCCGGCTGGAGCGGGGCGTGAAGCTCAACTATCCAGAAGCGATCGCGCTGATCACCGATTTCGTCGTCGAAGGTGCGCGCGATGGTCGCTCCGTCGCCGACCTGATGGAGGCCGGTGCGCATGTGATCGAGCGGGCGCAGGTCATGGATGGCATTGCCGAGATGATCCATGACGTGCAGGTGGAAGCAACGTTCCCCGACGGCACCAAGCTCGTCACGGTGCATGAACCGATCCGCTGATCTATCCGTTTGACCCCACTCCACCGGGAGGAATGCGCGATGCTGGCCCTGAGACCCAATTGCGAATGCTGCGACAAGGATCTTGCCCCCGACAGCCGGGAGGCGATGATCTGCACGTTCGAATGCACGTTCTGCGCCGATTGCGCCACGGATGTGCTTTCCGGCATATGCCCGAACTGCGCAGGCGAACTGGTGCGTCGTCCGGTGCGGCCGGCCGAGGCGCTGCTGCGCCATCCGGCTTCGACGGAACGGGTTCTCAAAGCCGGCGGCTGTGCTTCGTCCGGTCCATTAGCAGCTTGAGGAATTGAATCATGATACCTGGTGAAGTCATTGCCGCCGAAGGTGAAATCGAGCTGAATGCCGGCGCCGAGACGGTGACGATCGAAGTCTCCAACACGGGCGACCGGCCGGTGCAGGTGGGCAGCCACTACCATTTCTTCGAGACCAATAACGGGCTCGTCTTCGATCGCGACAAGGTGCGCGGCATGCGGCTCGATATACCGGCCGGTACCGCCGTGCGTTTCGAACCCGGCCAGACGCGTCAGGTGACGCTGATCCCGCTGTCGGGCGCCCGCAAGGTCTACGGTTTCCAGCAGAAAGTGATGGGCGCGCTCTAAGCGAGCGCCGGTCATGGGAGGATGTCTGCGGTGCTGAACGGGGTTGCCATATTCGCGCTGTGCGGCTGCGTTTCGCTGCTCGATGCGCCGGTGGAGACCTCAGTCGCCGGCAGGGCGCAGGTCGAGACCGTTGCGATGACACGCGATTGCGCCCAAGCCGAGACGCAGACCGACATGACGCTCTGTGCCGGGCAGGATCTGGAACTGGCCGACAAGGCGCTCAATCAGCAATACCGGGTGACGCGCGATGCGATGCGCAAACGCGATGCCGATGCGGTGGCCGACAAAGCCGCCGGTGCCGAGGATGCGCTGGTGACAGCGCAACGTGCCTGGGTGAACTATCGCGATGCACAGTGCACCTCTTTCGGTTTCCAGGCGCATGGCGGCACAATGGAGCCGATGCTGGTGGCGCAGTGCAAGGCCGACCTTTCGCGCAACCGAACGCAGGCGTTGAAGGTGCTGGCGGACGGGGTGGGGAATTGAGTAGGTGCAGGACCGAGGCGCCGTGTCATCGGCATTGACGGTTCCGGTCTGACCGGCCGGTATGCCGCGTTGCGGATGTTTCTTCGGCGCCTTACGTTGCGCCAGAAAAGTAAGGAGGTTGGGCGATGGCAGATACGGCGAAAATTACGACGAAAAACCAGATCACATTGCCTGCCAATGTCAGAAAATCGCTTGGTGTTTCGACCGGTGACATGGTTGATTTCGTCCGCAACGAAGCCGGTTATTTCGAAGTGCGGGCGCGCAAATATACGTTTGCAGACCTGCGCGGAATGGTGAAACTCGACAGGCCAGTTACCGACGAGGAACTGGCGCAGTGGATCGATGATGCAAGAGCCGGTACCCGTGGGGAGGGCGAATGATCGGAGTCGATACCAATGTTCTTTTGCGTTGGATCGCTTCCGACGTGGTTGGCACAGATGATGCTCGGCATCAGTCGTTGATTATCGAGGATATGATCGCGGATGGCCGCGAACCGATCTTTGTCAATCATGTCGTGCTGGCGGAAGCCGTCTGGGTTTTGCGAAGGCGGGCCGGCGTCTCCAAGCAGACTTTGATCGAGGTGATCAATGTCATTTTGAATTCTACAAACGTGGTTGTCGATGATCGGGATACGGTCGTTGCGGCGTTCAGCGATTACGGTCGTCAACGCGGCGATTTCCCCGATCAGCTGATTGGCCAGATCAATGTAACAAAGGGCTGCCGGACAACGATGACGTTCGACAAGACCGCAGCTCAATCGTCCAATTTTTCCGAACTGACGAGGTAATTCCATGCCCTACAAGATGTCCCGTGCCTCCTATGCCTCGATGTTCGGTCCGACCACCGGCGACAAGGTGCGGCTGGCCGATACCGAGCTATTCATCGAGGTGGAGAAGGATTTCACCACCTATGGGGAAGAGGTGAAATTCGGCGGCGGCAAGGTCATCCGCGACGGCATGGGCCAGAGCCAGGCGACGCGCGCCGAAGGCGCCGTCGATACCGTCATCACCAATGCGCTGATCGTCGATCATACCGGCATTTACAAGGCCGATGTCGGCCTGAAGAACGGCCGGATTCACGGTATCGGCAAGGCCGGCAACCCCGATACGCAGCCGGGCGTGACCATCATCGTCGGCCCGTCGACGGAAGCGATCGCCGGTGAAGGCAAGATCCTGACAGCCGGCGGCATGGACGCGCATATCCACTTCATCTGCCCGCAGCAGATCGAGGAAGCGCTGATGTCCGGCGTTACCTGCATGCTCGGCGGCGGCTCCGGCCCGGCGCATGGCACGCTTGCCACGACCTGCACCGGCGCCTGGCATATCGAGCGGATGATCGAAAGTTTCGACGGCTTCCCGATGAACCTTGCGCTTGCCGGCAAGGGCAATGCGGCGCTGCCGGCGCCGCTCGAAGAAATGATCCTCGCGGGCGCCTCGTCGCTGAAGCTGCATGAGGACTGGGGCACGACGCCGGCTGCCATCGACAACTGCCTCACGGTCGCCGACCAGTATGACGTGCAGGTGATGATCCACACGGATACGCTGAACGAAAGCGGCTTCGTCGAAGATACGGTCGCCGCCATCAAGGGCCGCACCATCCATGCCTTCCACACGGAAGGCGCCGGCGGCGGTCACGCGCCCGACATCATCAAGATCTGCGGCAACCCGAACGTCATCCCGTCATCGACCAATCCGACGCGGCCCTATACGGTCAACACGCTGGCCGAACATCTCGACATGCTGATGGTCTGCCATCACCTGTCGCCGTCGATCCCGGAAGACATCGCCTTTGCCGAAAGCCGTATCCGCAAGGAAACGATCGCGGCGGAAGACATTCTGCACGATATCGGCGCCTTCTCGATCATCTCGTCGGACAGCCAGGCCATGGGCCGTGTCGGCGAAGTGGCAATCCGCACCTGGCAGACGGCCGACAAGATGAAGCGTCAGCGCGGCCAGTTGAAGGAAGAGACCGGCGACAACGACAATTTCCGCGTTCGTCGTTACATTGCCAAATACACGATCAACCCGGCGATCGCCCATGGCGTTTCCCACGAGATCGGCTCGGTCGAGGTCGGCAAGCGCGCCGATCTGGTGCTCTGGAACCCGGCCTTTTTCGGCGTGAAACCGGAAATGGTGCTGCTCGGCGGCTCGATCGCAGCTGCCCCGATGGGCGATCCGAATGCCTCGATCCCGACGCCGCAGCCGATGCATTACCGCCCGATGTTTGCCGCCTATGGCAAGCTGCGCACCAGTTCCTCCGTTACCTTCGTGTCGCAGGCCTCGCTCGATTTCGGTCTGGCGGCTCGTCTCGGCGTTGCCAAGAACCTGGTTGCGGTGAAAAATGTCCGCGGCGGCATTTCCAAGGCCTCGATGATCCACAATTCGGCAACGCCGCATGTGGAAGTCGACCCGGAAACCTATGAAGTGCGGGCCGATGGCGAGCTCCTGACCTGCCAGCCGGCAACCGAACTGCCGATGGCGCAGCGCTATTTCCTGTTCTGACGCATACCCTTCTGGCGCATAACCGAAAGTCGAAGAAATGGACCATATCCATTCCTACCGCCCGGCCGGCGAGATCACCGATCCGCCGGTCGATACCGTGACACTGCCGCATGACCTGCGCCATCTGCGTCGCAAGCTCCTGCATCTGTCCAACGGCGGCATGGTGATGCTCGACCTGAAAGAAGCCGTGCTCTTCCATGACGGCGACCGGCTGGTGCTCGACAGCGGCGATACGATCGAGGTGAAGGCGGCGCCCGAAAAGCTGTTCGAAGTGCGCCCGCGCAATAGGCTGCATCTGATCGAGCTTGCCTGGCATCTCGGCAACCGGCATCTTTCAGCGCAGATCGAGGAGGATCGCATCGTCATCCTTCGCGATCATGTGATCCGCTCGATGCTTCAGGGGCTTGGCGCCATGGTGCTCGATATCGAGGAGCCGTTCCAGCCGGCGCGCGGGGCTTATCATGCGCATGGCGGGCAGTCGCATGGGCATGAGCAACATTCCCACGATCATCACGGTCACGATCATCACGGTCATGATCACCATGATCACGCTGGTCATGACCACTCCCACCATTCGCATGACTGAGCGCGGATGAGCGACGGCATGGATATGTCCTGCGCCTCCTTGTCGCCGGGTGCTGTTGCTCCCGCCGGCAGCACGCAGGCGCTGCTGCGCCTGATGGCATGGCTCTCGCCGGCCTTTCCGATCGGCGGCTTTGCCTATTCGGGCGGACTGGAGCGGGCGGTGCATGACCGGCTGGTGGCAAGCGCATCGGGCCTGACGGACTGGCTCTCGACGCTGATGGGCCATGGTGCGCTGTGGAACGACGGCGTGCTTCTTTGCGAAGGATGGCGTTGCCATGCCGACCAGGCCGGGCTTGCCAGTGCCTGTGAACTCGGCCTGGCGCTGGCCGGCTCTGCCGAACGGCATGCGGAAACGCTGTCGCTCGGGCGTGGCTTTGCTTCTGCCGCTGCCGCATGGCCGGCGGATGTGTTTGGGCTTCTGCCGAAGGACGTGCCGTTTCCGGTTGCGGTCGGCGCTATCGCTGCCGCCCACGGCGTCGGGCTCGATCAGGCGCTTGCCGCCTATCTTCACGCGGCCGTGTCGCAGGCCGTCTCGGCGGCGATCCGGCTCGGCGTCTGCGGGCAGGCCGATGGGCTCGGCGTGCTGGCCGCGCTTGAGACCCGGATCGAACAGCTTGCGGCGCGGGCATCGGCGCTGACGCTCGACGATCTCGGTGGCGCTACGGTGCAGGCCGAGATTTCCTCGCTCCGGCACGAGACACAGCATTCCCGGCTTTTCCGCAGCTGATCGCGGGACTAAGCTGCTCCTATACGATTGAAAGGATCTTGAGATGAAATCGGCAAACGGGCCGCTTCGCGTCGGCATCGGCGGGCCGGTCGGCTCCGGCAAGACGGCGCTCACCGAAAAGCTCTGCAAGGCGATGCGTGATACTTATTCGGTCGCCGTCGTCACCAACGACATCTACACGAAGGAAGATGCCGAGGCGCTGGTGCGCATGCAGGCGCTGTCGTCGGATCGCATCGTCGGCGTCGAGACGGGCGGCTGCCCGCATACCGCCATCCGCGAGGATGCGACGATCAATCTTCAGGCGATCGCGGGGCTCAACGAGCGTATTCCCGATCTCGACGTGGTGTTCATCGAATCCGGTGGCGATAATCTGGCGGCAACCTTCTCGCCGGATCTCGCCGATATCACCATCTATGTGATCTCCACCTGTCAAGGCGAGGAAATCCCGCGCAAGGGCGGGCCGGGCATCACCCGCTCGGACCTTCTCATCATCAACAAGAAGGATCTCGCGCCCTATGTCGGCGTCGATGTCGATGTGATGGACCGGGATGCATCGCGCATGCGCGAAATGAAGCCGCATGTCTTTACCGATCTGAAGCGCGGCGAAGGCGTCGATCATATCGTACGCTTCCTGCAGGAGCAGGGCGGGCTCTGAGCCTCGCGCCTGCCCGTCAGGCAGAAAGATCGTTCGCGATCGAGAAAAAAAGATGAGGCCGGTGACCCCCACTTGTCACCGGCCTCCATCCCGCCGACCGCTCGTCAGTACCGGGCGGCGGGGCGCAAGTTCGTCCGCAGCGTCAAACGGAAGAACCCGCGAAGGGATCGGGCGGCCTTCGCCTGCCCGTGGTAAAATCGTGTCAGAAGTCGCGCAGCGCCTGCACGTCTCCCACCTGGATCATTCTTCCGCGCACGGTAACACCCGTCTTGCGCAGGCTGGAAAAGGCGCGCGACAGTGCCTCGGGCGCCAGGCCGAGCTTGCCGGCCAGAAGGTTCTTCTGGAAGGGAAGCCTGATTGCCGCCTGTCCGTCATCGACGGGGCAGAGGCTTGCCAGATATTGCGCCACACGCTGCGGCGCTGTGAACAGCCGGTCGTTGGCGACGCAATCCATCGTGGTGATCAGGTCGCGCGAGAGGGAGGCCATGACGGCACGGGCAACTTCCGCCTGTTCCGCCGCCAGCTTGCGCACGGTCGCCATGTCGAAGCGCGCCAGCGTCGCGTTCTCGGCCGTCTGGGCGTGGAACGGGTAGGGGCCATCGGCATAGAGAAGGCATTCGGCGAAGGTATCGCCCGGCGCGCAGATGCGGATATCGGCCTCGCGCCCGTCCTTGTTCAACCGGTAAAGCCTGACATAGCCGCCAAGCACGCAGTAGAAGGCTTCGGCCGGATCGCCGGTGCGAAAGACCTGCCGGCGCGCCGGCAGACTGACGATCGTCATCGTCTGCATCATGCTGACGGTCAATGCAGGGCTCAGGCCCTGTAGAAACCGCGTCTTCATCAGGACCGCCCGGTCCCGGCTGTTCAGCTTGGTGTTGTCGTTGATCATCTCCGCCACCTCCTCGCTCAGTGCCCGTCGGATGTTTGTTCGATGGGGAGACGATAACAGGTCGCGGGCCGCTGCCTTTGACATCGATCAACCGCTGTCATGCGGTTGCCTTTTTTCTCAAGCGGTGCCGGATGGCGCGAAGACGGCGCTATTCGGCGGGCGATGGCGGCAGGCGCAGGACACGGCCGCCGGCCTGTGCGCCGGGTGCGCCATACTTGTCGTCGGAACGGCGGTCCGGTCCGTTAAACCGCTCCTCCAGCGTTTCGATACGGCCCTCGCTGTCGCGGCTGCGGCGGGAGAGTTCCTCCGCCGAAAACGTCTCGCCTTCCTCTTCCTTTTTGCCGACCATACGGCCGAAGAGACGACCCATGAGACGCGAGAGATCGTCCATGATCAGGAAGAAGGACGGCACGACGACGAGCGACAGAACCGTCGAGACGATGATGCCGCCAATGACGGCGATTGCCATCGGGGCGCGGAAGGAGCCGCCTTCGCCGACACCGAGTGCAGATGGCAGCATGCCGGCCGACATGGCAATCGAGGTCATGATGATCGGGCGGGCGCGCTTGCGGCCCGCTTCCACCATCGCGTGGACCCGTTCCATACCATGGCGTTTCATCTCGATGGCGAAATCGACGAGCAGGATGGCGTTCTTCGTCACGATGCCCATCAGCATGAGGATGCCGATCAGGACAGGCATGGAGAGGGCATTGCCGGTGACGATCAGCGCCACCGCGACCCCGCCGATCGCAAGCGGCAGCGAGAAGAGAATGGTGAAGGGCTGAATGACGTCCTTGAACAGCAGGATCAGCACGACGAGAACCAGAAGCAGGCCCATCAGCATGGCCTTGCCGAAATTGGCGACCATTTCGGCCTGGACCTTGGCGTCGCCGCCGGCGGCAAGATGGACAGTCTTCGGCAGGTCGGTCTCGGCGACGATGCGCTTGAACTCGGCCGTCGAGGTGTCGAGCGCTGTGCCATAGGGCACGTCGGAGCCGATCGCGACCACACGGTTGCGGTTGTTGCGCTTGATCGAGCTTGGACCTTCCGAATAGTCGATATCCGCAATCGAGTAGAGCGGAACCGTGCCGTTTGCGGCAGTCTTGATCTTCAGCGCCCGGATGGCGTTCAAATCCCGGCGGACATCGAGGGAAAGCTGGACGCGGATCGGGATCTGCCGGTCATCCAGCGAGATCTTCGTCAGCTGCGCGTCGATATCGCCGATCGTGGCGACGCGCACGGTTTCGGAAATCTGCTGCGGGGTGATACCGAGCCGGGCGATCTGATCCTTGTGCGGGCGGATCTGCAGTTCCGGGCGGGGCAGCGCGCCATCGGAGGAGACGTTGGCAAGGATCGGCGATGCGCGCAGGCGCGATTCCAGCAGACTGACGGCCTCGTTCAGATCCTGTTCGTTCGACGACAGGAAGTTGAACGACAGGTCGCGCTCGGCGCGGTCGTTGACCTTGGAGATCCGCACGTCGGGAATGTCGCGCACGGCGCCGAAGATATCGGTCTCGACATCCCATTGCGGCCTTGTGCGGCCGTTTTCCTGCATCTTCGGAATGAACTGGCCGATCAGCGGCAGGCGGCCGAGGCCCTTGTTGACCAGCGTCTTCACCAGCGAATGGTCGATATTGCCGAGGATGACGCGGACGGTGGCGCGGCGCAGTTCGAGATCGCCCTTGGGCGAGGCGCCGCCAAGAACGAAGACGCTCTGCACCCCGTCGATGCCGCGCACGGCATTGTAGATGCGATCGGTGGTCGATGCCGTCTCTTCGAGCGAGGCGTTCGGGGGCAGTTCCACCGAGAGCACGACGCGGGAGGAATCGTCCGGCGGCATGAAGCTGCCGGGCACTTTCGACAGAAGGAACATCGAGCCGACGAGAAAGCCGATGGCAGCCAGCATCGTGGCATAGCGCCAGTACCATCTGCGCGTCGTGCCGGTGACGAGCCTCGTATAGGCGCGCATCAGCGCACCGTCATTGTCCTCATGGTCTTCCCTGCCGTCTTCGGCGCGCATCAGATAAGCGGCCATCAGCGGCGTGATGAGGCGGGCGACGGCCAGCGAGAAGAAGACCGAGAAGGCGACCGTGAGGCCGAACTGGATGAAATACTGGCCCGGAATGCCCGGCATGAACGAGACTGGCACGAAGACGGCGATGATGGTGAAGCTCGTCGCGATCACCGCAAGGCCGATTTCGTCGGCCGCCTCCAAGGCGGCGCGATAGGGCGTCTTGCCCATCTTGATATGGCGGGCGATGTTTTCGATCTCGACGATCGCGTCATCCACCAGAATGCCGGTCGCCAGCGTCAGGGCCAGAAACGAGACGAGGTTAAGCGAGAAACCCATCTGGTTCATGATCCAGAAGGTCGGGATGGCCGAAAGCGGCAGCGCCACGGCGGCGATCAGCGTCGCGCGCCAGTTGCGCAGGAAGAGGAAGACGACGATGACGGCAAGCAACGAGCCTTCCATCAGCGTGTGAAGGGCGGCCTCGTAATTGCCGTAGGTGAAATAGACCGAGTCATCGACCATTTCGATCGCGACGTCGGGATGGGCGTTCCGCAGGTCGCCAAGCGAAGTGGCGACGGTTTCGGCAACCGAGACCTCGCTTGCGCCCTTGGCGCGGAAGACGGCAAAGGTGACGGCCGGCGCGCCGTTGAAGCGCGAGAAGGACTTCGGCTCCTCATAGGTATCGGTGACGGTGCCCAATTCGGAGAGCTTGACGAAGCGACCGTTGGCCAGCGTGATCGTGGTATCGGCAAGCTGGGCGACGTTGCGGGCATCGCCGAGCGTGCGGATCGTCTGCTCGTTGCCGCCCACCTGACCGCGGCCGGAGCCGAGATCGACGTTGACGCTGCGCAGCTGGCTGTTCACGTCGGCGGCGGTAATGCCGTAGGCGTCGAGCCGGCCGGGATTGAGCGAGACATGCACTTCGCGGTCGGAGCCGCCGTAGCGGTCGATGCGGCCGATGCCGGGCTGGCCTTGCAGGGCGCGTTTTACCGTATCGTCGACGAACCACGACAGCTCCTCGAGCGTCATGTTGGGGGAGGAGACAGCGAAGGTCTGGATCGCCTGCCCCTCGACATCCACCTTGCTGACGATCGGTTCCTCGATGCCGGCAGGAAGCGTGCTGCGGATCTTGTCGATCGCATCCTTGGTGTCCTGCACCGCCTCCTGGGTCGGCTTTTCGATGCGGAAGACGATGGTCGTCAGGGACTGGCCGTCGGTGACGGTCGACTGGATCTCATCGATGCCGCTGATCGAGGCGACCGCATCCTCGACCTCCTTTGTCACCTGCGCTTCGAGCTCGGATGGCGAGGCGCCGCTCTGGGTGACGGTGATTGCCACGACCGGAACGTCGATATTCGGAAAACGGGTGATCGGCAGCTTGTAGAAGGCCTGCACGCCCATCAGGACAAGAAGCGCGAAGGCCAGAAGCGGGGCTATCGGATTGCGGATCGACCAGGCGGAAAAGTTCATCGTCTGACCTCAATTGCCGACATTTGAGGTGGCGGGCGTCGCTGGCTGAGTGCCGGCGGCAGACGCGAGATCGGCAGGCTTTGCCGCGACCGGGCGGATATGGTCGCCATCGCGGACGAAGGCACCGGCCTTGGCGACGACCTTGTCGCCGGCCACAAGTCCCTGCGCGATCTCGACATAGCCGGCATCCTCGATGCCGGTTCTGATCGCCACCTGGCGGACGGTGCCGTTCTCGACCTTGCGGGCGGACGAGCCCTTTTCGCCGGTCGTGACGGCCGCGAGCGGCAGAGCGAGCGTATCCTTCTCCTGGACGATGATCTCGGCCGTCGCGAACATGCCGGCACGGGCACCGGTATCGTCATCGATCACCACATGGACGGCGCCGAGCCGCGTCGTCGCATCGACGGTCGGCGAGACGAGGCGCACCTTGCCCTCGATGCGGATCGAGCCGCCGGCGACGCTGACGGTTGCGCGCTGCCCGACCCTGACCTTCTGGATATCGGTTTCGGAGAGATCGGCGACAAGTTCGATCGCACCGTCGCGGATGACGGTGAAGAGCGGGTCGCCGCTGCCATTGGCGATGGCGCCGACGCGGGCGTTCTTGTCGGAAACGATGCCGGCGACCGGCGTCTTGACTGCGGTTCTGGCGAGCTTGAGATCGGTATCGGCAATCTGCGCGTCTGCGACCTTGACGTCGGATTCCCCGACGGAGACGGTCTGCCTGGCGGCGTTCAGGCGTGCCTGCGCCACCTCGAACTGGGCGCTGGCAGTCTCGACCTGGGACTGGGTGTTGGTGCCGCTTTCGCTGAGTTTCTGGGCGCGATCGCGCTGGCGGCGGGCATCATCGAGATTGGCTTCCGCCTCCACCACCTGGGCGCGGTATTGCGCGACATTCGCCTCGGCCTTTGCCCTGTTGGCCTGATACTGGCTCTTCTGCAGGACCAGTGCATCGTCCGTCAGCGTCGCAAGAACGCTGTTGGCGGCAACTTCGCTGCCGATATCGACATTCAGCGCCTTGACCGAAAGACCATCGACCAGCGGCTGGATATAGACCTCGTCGACGGGCTTGACGGTGCCGCTGGCGATGACGCGGTCGGTCATGTGGCGCTTGACGACATCGGTGACGACGATGGCGGGGAGGCGGGTTTCGTTGGGCTGTGCGGCCCCGGTTGCCGGCGGCGCCGGCTTTTCTTGCGCCTGCGCCTGCGCGTTCAAACCGGCAAGGCTTGCGGTGGCGAGGAGTATGGCGACGGTCGCCGACAGGAGGGCGGATTTCGGGCGTCGGTCGAAGGTTGTGCGGCGTGCCATGCAATCATTCCGGGAGAGCGATCAAATCGGTCAGACCGGACCTTGCCGATTGCGCCCCTCCTCTGCGCAACCAGCCGGACAGAGGTGGTGGGGGCGTACCCCGTTTGCAAGGCCATGACCGCAACACCACTTCGGCTCCATCGCATGCCTTCATGTGGCGAGATGGATCGGTTGCGACGGTTTTACGTGGTTGGACGGGGTAAATCAACCGGAGGGCAGATCGGGCCGTGACGAGACGATGGCCGGAACCATCGATCTGACCTCGGTCTGCCCAGCGCTCTGGCCTGTCGGCCATCTCCTCCCCGCAGGCGGGGATAACGATATGCCGCGCTCGTCTGTTGCGACGACCTGTCGGACATACGTCCGGGTGAGGCTCTCGCCGCTGTGGCGACGACCCGGATCGCTAGGGTCCGTATGGGACGGTGGCGGATACGGTGGGGTGGGAGGCGGCCTTTTCCGTGGCCGCCTCGCGCAGTTTCAAGGAGCTTGGATCACTTCACCGCGGCGTCGGTGATTTCGCTCGTGTAGGCGCCCTCCGGCTTTTTGGTGATGATCTTCTGATCGGTCAGGGCCTTCACCGTGCGGTCGTAGGTCGCCATGTCGAGCTTGCCGTTGCCGATCAATTTGCCGACTTCGCCCATCATGCGCTTCTGGTGGTTCTCGTCCTGGCCGCCATTGTCCATGACGATTTCGGCGGCTTCATCCGGATGTTCCAGCGCATACTGCCAGCCCTTCATCGAGGCGCGGACGAACTTGACCATATCCGCCTTGAACTTTTCGTCCTTCAGCTTCGTCTCGTTGACGTAGAGGCCGTCTTCCAGAAGGTCGATGCCGAGCTTGGTATAGTTGAAGACAACGAGGTCTTCCGCCTTGAAACCGGCATCGATCGCCTGCCAGTATTCGTTATAGGTCATGACCGAGATGCAGTTCGCCTGTTTCTGGACGAGCGGCTGCACGTCAAAGCTCTGCTTCAGCACGGTGACGCCATCGGCGCCGCCATCGGTCTTCAGGCCGAGCTTGTTCATCCAGGCGAAGAACGGATACTCGTTGCCGAAGAACCATACGCCGAGCGTATGTCCCTTGAAATCGGCTTCGGTCTTGACCGGGCCATCCTTCGGGCAAATCAGTTCGAGGCCGGATTTCGCATAGGGCTGGGCGATGTTGACGAGCGGAACGCCCTTTTCGCGGGCGACCAGTGCGCCGCCCATCCAGTCGACGATGACGTCTGCGCCGCCGCCGGCGATGATCTGTTCGGGGGCAATGTCCGGGCCGCCCGGCTTGATGGTGACGTCGAGGCCCTCATCCGTGTAGAAACCCTTGTCTTTGGCGACGTAATAGCCGCCGAACTGGCCCTGAGCGACCCATTTCAGCTGCAGCGTCACCTTGTCTGCGGCAGATGCCTGTGCGGCGGCAAGCGACATCGCTCCCATCACTGCGCCGGCCATCAGGCCCTGCACCAGTTTTTTCCCTTGTAGCATTGCGTTACCCTCTCTTGTTGCCCGGCCCCACGGTGAAGGCTCGGGATGTTGGCGTCTAACCCCCACGGTTAGACGGATGCCAGAAGGTCGTCGTCCTTTCGATAAGGGCGATGACCCCGTAGAAGACCGATCCGGCAAGCGCGGCCACCGCCACCTCGGCCCAGACCATGTCGACATTCATGCGGCCGATCTCGGTGGAGATGCGGAAACCCATGCCGACGATCGGGGTGCCGAAGAATTCCGCGACGATGGCGCCGATCAGCGCCAGCGTGGAATTGATCTTCAGCGCATTGAAGATGAAGGGCATGGCCGCCGGCAGGCGCAGTTTGACGAGCGTCTGGCCGTAATCGGAGGCGTAGGAGCGCATCAGGTCACGCTCCATCGGGCCGGTGGCGGCAAGGCCGGCAACCGTGTTCACCAGCATCGGGAAGAAGGTGATGATGGTGACGACGGCTGCCTTTGACTGCCAGTCGAAGCCGAACCACATGACCATGATCGGGGCGACGCCGATCATCGGCAGTGCCGACATGAGGTTGCCGATGGGCAGGAGCCCGCGGCGCAGGAAGGTGACGCGATCGGCCAGAATGGCGGTGACAAAGCCCGCGCCGCAGCCGATGGCATAGCCTGCGATCACCGCCTTGAAAATCGTCTGGCGCACGTCGTCGAAGAGAACCGGTATGGAGGTCACAAGCCTTGCCGCAATCGCCGACGGGGGCGGAAGCAGGATGAAGGGCACGCCGGCGCCACGGGTGAAGGCTTCCCACAGAATGAGGAGCCAGGCGCCGAAGATGGCCGGGATCAAAAGGCGAAGCAGCTTGTCTGCGGGTTTCGAGGCCGTGTGTATCGCAGACAGCGCCGTCACGCAGCGCCAGGCGAGAAGCCATGCGGCCATGATCAGCGCGGCAAAGGCCAAGGTTGCCTTGCCCTCGTTGCCGGCAAGACCTGACAGCAGCAGCCATGCGGCACCATGGGCGCCGATGAAGAGGATGGCTGCAAGTGTGACCGGGCTGGACGTGACGAAGCAGGCAAGGGCCGCGACGATGACGGGAGCGAGGATGAAGCCGGTCTCCGTCGCGCCGTAAGGTGTTGCAGCATCGGCGGCCATGAGCGGCAGCGAGGCGATGGCCACCACAGCAAGGGCGAGGGCGCCCAAGGCCTGCCATTCGTTGAGAAGACGCGCGATGGGCAAGCGGGTGTTATGAGAGGTCATCATGCCGCGCGCCTTCCCGTCTTCCTACTAGAGCATTTTCGCCTTTCTTCGAAACGCGAAACTGCTCTATCTCTTTGTTTCCACGCAATTCCGGACGCAAAACCGGTTGCCACTTTTGCTGGAATTGCTCTAATTTTACGGGCGGCGAGTTTTGCGGCAATGCCGTCAGCCGCGACCGGAACGGCGGTCGATGCGTGCCGTTGGGCGGGTTGGATGAGCGGACGGGTGTTCGCGAGGCCCATCATTCTGCAGGCCCTCCAGTTCGGGCACCGATGGCGCGGTCGGTGCGTTTGGCCACCATGCCGGCCGCCGCAGCCGGAAGAGCGGACAGGGTATGCCATGCGACGGGCAGGCCGGTGACGAGAAACCCCCTCATGCCGCACGCCCTCCAGTTTGTGCGCCCATGGCACGGGCGACGAGTTTGGAGGCGATCCCGACCGCGGCGACCAGAAGAGCGGCCAGGACCGAGCCGGCGACCAGGGCTGCCCAGATATCGATCGTCTGGCTGTAATAGGAGCCGGCAAGCAGTTTCGATCCGAGCCCGGCGACGGCACCCGTCGGCAATTCGCCGACGATGGCACCGACGAGGCTTGCCGCGACCGCGACCTTCATCGAGGCGAACAGGAAGGGCACGGAGGCGGGCAGGCGCAGTTTCAGAAGCGTCGCCAGCGTGCCGGCATTGTAGGTGCGCATCAGATCGAGCTGTATCAGTTCGGGCGAACGCAGGCCCTTCACCATGCCGACAGCCACGGGGAAGAAGGAGAGGTAGGTGGAGATCAGCGCTTTCGGCAGAAGCCCGGTGATGTTGACGGCGGAAAGCACGACGATGACCATCGGCGCAATCGCCAGAACCGGCACCATCTGCGAGGCGATGATCCACGGCATCAGGCTGCGCTCCAGCGCCGTCACATGAACGATGCCGATGGCGATCAGGATGCCGAGCACAGTGCCGAAGGCAAAGCCGGCCAATGTCGAGGAGAGCGTCACCCAGCTGTGGTAGACGAGGCTGCGATTGGAGGTGACGCTGCGCATCACCGTGTTGTCGAACAGGTTCTGCGCCACCTGATGCGGCGCCGGCAGGATCGGCTTCGGCTGCGACAGGGTCTTTGCGACGAATTCCATCGTGGTCGACGTGGTGTTGCCGCGCCGGTCGAGATCGCGCTGGAAGGGCGCGTTCATGGCGATGGCGCCGACATACCAGATGGCGATGATGGCAACCACGATGGTCGCAACCGGGATGATGTGGTCGCGGATGCGGTCGGCCGCACTATTCGTCATAGCTGTGCCCCGCCCTCAAGCCTTCGCGGACGCGGTGGGCGATTTCGAGAAATTCCGGCGTCTCGCGGATATCGAGCGGGCGCTCCTTCGGCAGGGTCGATTCGATGACGTCGGTCACGCGGCCGGGGCGGGGTGACATGACGACGATCCTGGTGGAGAGATAGACGGCTTCGGGGATCGAGTGGGTGACGAAGCAGATCGTCTTCTGGGTCTCCTGCCAGAGCTTCAGCAATTGCTCGTTCAGGTGATCGCGGACGATTTCGTCGAGCGCGCCAAACGGCTCGTCCATCAAAAGAAGATCGGCGTCGAAGGCCAGCGCGCGGGCGATCGAGGCGCGCTGCTGCATGCCGCCGGAGAGCTGCCAGGGGTATTTCTTGCCGAAGTCTGCGAGATTGACGAGATCGAGCGTGCGCTTGATACGCGCCTGCCGCTCCGAAGCGGTATAGTTCATGATCTCGAGCGGCAGTGCGATGTTTTTTTCGATCGTACGCCACGGATAAAGCGCCGGCGCCTGGAAGACATAGCCGTAGGAGCGCGCCTTGCGCGCCTCTTCCGGCGTCATGCCATTGACCGAAATTTGTCCGGAGGTCGCCTGTTCGAGATCGGCAATGACGCGAAGGAAGGTGGTCTTGCCGCAGCCGGACGGGCCGATGAAGGAGACGAAATCGCCCCGCTTCACGTCGAGATCCACATGCGAGAGCGCATGGACCGGCCCGTCATTGGTGTCGAAGGTGAGGCTGAGGTCGCGGGCCGAGACGACTGAAAACGTCTGGTCGTCCCGTGCCGGTGGCGCTGGCCGCGTCGAAGTGTCTGCTACTGGCATTTCGGATAGGGACCCCATGTCTTGCCGCCGGGAAGGGTGATCGCATAGCCCTTGTCGGAGAAGGCGAGTGTCGCCGTTCCACGCTTGGTATCCTCGCCATCAGCATCGCATTGCGCCGGCACGCTGTAGCCATTGGCGGTCTTGGTGGCGTTGGCGGTGAAATCGCAGGTCATTTCCGAGGTGGTGATGCCATCGTCATCCAGCGTGAAGAACGTGTCGTCGTCGCCCGGATCACCCGATTTGGCAAACAGGCAGCCGCCCTTGTTGCCGTAGGCGCCGTCGAGGAACGGGTCGGCTGCGTTTGCCGCCGTTGCGATCAGGCCCAAGGCCAAGGCCAAAGCCGGGGCCAGAGATTGAGCGAGAAGGACGTTTTTCATTTCATACTCCACTTGCCGGAATGCCGGTCCGTTCGATCCTGCGCGGCGCCGTCAGCTCCTTCCAGGTGGAAAGCGCCTTTGCCGGGGCCGGGAAGGGTTGGCGGGCGACGAACCTGCCGTCGCCTTCGCGCGATTTGATGTTGCCGTCACCATAAGCGACATTGCCGCGCGACAGGGTATAGCGCGGTAGCCCTGTCACAGTCTTGCCTTCGAAGACATTGTAATCGATCGCCGATTGCTGATTTCCGGCGGAAATGGTCTTCGACGCCCTGGGGTCGAGCACGACGATATCGGCATCGGCGCCGACAAGGATGGCGCCCTTCTTCGGGTACAGGTTGAGGATTTTTGCGATATTGGTCGAGGTGACGGCGACGAATTCGTTCATAGTGATGCGGCCCGTCGCAACGCCATGGGTCCAGAGCATGGGGAGGCGATCTTCAAGCCCGCCGGTGCCGTTCGGGATCTTGCGGAAGTCGCCGAGGCCGGTGCGTTTCTGCGCTGTGGTAAACGCGCAATGGTCGGTCGCGACGACCTGAAGGGAGCCTGCGGAGAGGCCCGCCCAGAGACTGTCCTGATGGGCCTTGTTGCGGAAGGGCGGCGACATGACGCGGCGGGCAGAGTGATCCCAGTCCTTGTCGAAATACTCGCTTTCGTCGAGCGTCAGATGCTGAATCAGCGGCTCGCCATAGACCCGCATGCCGGCCTGACGGGCACGGCGGATCGCCTCATGCGACTGTTCGCAGGATGTGTGGACGACATAGAGCGGCACCTTTGCCATATCGGCGATGATGATGGCGCGGTTGGTGGCTTCGCCTTCGACTTCCGGCGGGCGGGAATAGGCATGGCCTTCCGGCCCGTCATTGCCTTCGTTCATCAGCCTGTCCTGAAGGGCGGCGACGATATCGCCGTTCTCGGCATGGACGAGCGGCAACGCGCCAAGCTCGGCGCAACGGGAGAACGAGGCGAACATCTCGTCGTCGTTGACCATCAGCGAGCCCTTGTAGGCCATGAAGTGCTTGAAGCTGTTGATGCCCCTTTCCTCGACGATGGTCTTCATCTCGTCGAAGACCTGCTCGCCCCACCAGGTGATCGCCATGTGGAAGGAATAATCGCAATGGGCACGGGTAGCCTTGTTGTCCCAGCGCTTCAGGCCATCCAGAAGCGACTGGCCGGGTTCGGGCAGGCAGAAATCCACCACCATCGTCGTGCCGCCGGCAAGGGCTGCGCGGGTGCCGCTCTCGAAATCATCGGCCGAATAGGTGCCCATGAACGGCATTTCGAGATGCACATGCGGATCGATGCCGCCCGGCATGACGTAGCAGCCGGTGGCGTCCAGCACCGTGTCGCCCGAAAGGTCCGGCCCGATCTCGACGATCCTGCCGCCCTCGACCTTGACGTCCGCCGTGTAGGTGAGGTCGGCGGTGACGACCGTGCCGCCCTTGATGACTATGGTCATTGCTGTTCCCTTTTTATGCTTTTGGACCGATAAAGCTGGTCAGGCCGATGACGTAGTCCAGAACCATGTCTACGCGACGTCGATCACACTCTGTAACCTGCCCGGCCCCTTGGTCGATCCGCCTCTCGGCGCACAGGTGTTATTCTCTCGACCATCGCCTTTGACGGATATTGCAACCGTTATCGAGGGTCGGTTCAATCACTGACAAAGACGCGGAGCGTCGAGACGCTGCCCGTCCGTTTCACCTATCGACGCGTTCGAGCCGTTTTTCGATCCGCAGAATGCGTTGATCGACCCGATCCAGCCGGTTCGAGAGGCTGGCATATTGCTGCACGAGCGGGCCGAGCCGCGACCTGGCCTGCTGCATGTCGTCAGACAGGCGTTCGACGGTCGCGCGGATCGCGCCAAGATGATCGAGGACAAGGTTTTCGGTTGCGGGGGACATGGTGTGCGCTCCGCGGCTTGGTTTGCTGTGGAATATAATGCCGTCGCGGTCACGGTACAATTTCCAATTGCGTGTCCGCTCTTGCGGATTTCACCATGAACAGGCTGTAGGGGTTCTCCTCGTAATCGGCGAAAGGGCCGCATTGGCGGTAGCCCTGCGCCTGATAAAGTTTGACCGCCTCCACATTGAGAGGACCGGTTTCGAGATAGATGCTGTGGATGCCCCTGGAGGTCGCAACCTCTTCCAGCGCTTTCAGAATGCGACGCCCCAGGCCATGGCCGCGGGCATCGTCGCGCACGAAGATCCGCTTCAACTCGGCACTGTCGCGATCCAGCATTTTCACGGCGCCGCAGCCGACGGCGCGACCGTCCAGTCTGGCAACGACGAGCGCGATATCCGGCCGGCAAAGGGCGTTCAGGTCTACCGCAAAATTGCCCTCCGGCGGATAGAGCCCGGCCATGTACTGATCGGAAAGTGCAAGCAGGCTTGCGACCTCCGGCTGGTCGGCGGGTTCGATGGCAATCGTTGCCGTCACGCGACGATCTCCGCCGTTTCGACGACCGCGTGGAAGAGGACGTCGCATCCGGCGGCGGCCCATTCCTTCGAGATCTCTTCGGCCTCATTGTGCGACAGACCGCCGACACAGGGGCAGAAAATCATCGTCGACGGCGCCACCTGGGCGGCCCAGCAGGCATCGTGCCCGGCGCCGGAAATGATATCCATGTGGGTGTAGCCGAGCCTGTCCGCCGCATCGCGCACGCGGCCAACCAGCGTCGGGTCGAAGGTGACGGGATCGAAATGGCCGACGGCTTCCACCGCGCAGCCAACGCCGAGTGCTGCGCAGATTTCCGCTGCACCCGCTTCGATCTTTTCGCGCATGCGGTCGAGCTTTTCCTGCGAGGGCGTGCGCATGTCGACGGTAAAGACGACCTTGCCGGGCAGAACGTTGCGCGAATTGGGCGAGAAGAACACCTGGCCGACGCCGGCAACCGCACCCGGCTGCTCCGCCATCGCCACATCCTGCACCACCTCCAGAATACGGCCCATGGCAAGGCCGGCATTGACACGGCGCTCCATCGGCGTCGATCCGGTATGGGCTTCCTTGCCGGTCAACGTGAATTCCAGCCACCAGAGGCCCTGGCAATGGGTGACGACGCCGATCTGCCGATCTTCGGCCTCGAGGATCGGCCCCTGTTCGATGTGATATTCGAAATAGGCATGCATCTTTCGTGCGCCTACCTCTTCGTCGCCGAGCCAGCCGATGCGCTTCAGCTCGTCGCCATAGGTCTTGCCGTCGGGGTCCTGCCGCGCATAGGCGTAGTCGAGCGAGTGGATGCCGGCAAAGACACCTGATGCCAGCATGGCGGGTGCAAAGCGGGCGCCTTCCTCGTTGGCCCAGTTGGTGACGACGATCGGATGTTTTGTCCGGATGCCGAGATCGTTCATCGTGCGCACCACTTCGAGGGCCGCGAGCACGCCGAGCACGCCATCATATTTGCCGCCGGTCGGCTGGGTGTCGAGATGGCTGCCGAGATAGACGGGCAGGGCATCCGGGTCGGTGCCGGCGCGGGTCGCAAACATCGTGCCCATCTTGTCGACGCCGACCGTCAGGCCGGCCGCCTCGCACCAGGTCTTGAACAGGTGGCGGCCCTCGCCATCGGCATCCGTCAGCGTCTGGCGGTTATTGCCGCCGGCAATGCCGGGGCCGATCTTTGCCATATCCTCCAGCATGTCCCACAGACGGTCGCCGTTGACGCGCAGATTTTCGCCCGGTGCTGCCACCATGATTTTTTTCCCATTCTTTCCGTCACGCGGCCAAAGTCGGGGCGGCATGGCTCTGTTCCCTTATGGTCCCCGCCGCTGCGGTGATCCGCAATCGGAAGATCGGCATTGCCTCACAAATAAGCGTTGCCGATAATTTGACCGGTTGGTAAAACCTTACTAATTCCGCGGCGTCACTCAAGATGAAAAACGCTGATGACGACAGGAATTTATCGCCCGGTTGACGGGCGCATCAGGATGAGGGCAGGCAGAGCGCGGATGGCCATACCAAGAGCGGCGAAAACGCAAAGACGAACGCGCATTCAGGAGGAAAAGGAGGAGCTTATCCTCGAAGCCGCGCTCGATGTGTTTTCCGTCAACGGTTTTCGCGGCTCGACGATCGACGAGATCGCCGAGGCGGCCGGCATGTCGAAGCCGAACCTCCTTTATTATTTCCGCACCAAGGAGGCGATCCATCGGCACCTGATCGACCGGGTGCTGACGACATGGCTCGAGCCGCTGCGCGCTTTCGATGCGGAGGGGAGCCCGGAGTCCGAAATTCGGTCGTATATCCGCCGCAAGCTGGAAATGGCGCGGGATTTTCCGCGCGAGAGCCGGCTTTTCGCCAATGAGGTGCTGCAGGGCGCGCCCCATATCGAGGATGAGCTGAAGGGGCCCTTGAAGCAGCTGGTAGACGAAAAGGCCGAGGTGATCCGCGGCTGGGCGCGATCGGGCAAGATCGCCAAATGCGATCCCTATCACCTGATCTTTTCGATCTGGTCGACCACTCAGCATTATGCGGATTTCGACGTGCAGGTGCGCGCCGTGCTGGGGCAGGACATGTCCGGCGAGGGGCGTTTCGATGATGCCGCGCGGTTTCTGGAGCAGATCTTCATGGACGGGCTGAAGATCCGGTCGTGACCGGCGCCGGCGCTGCGCGCTTCAATCCGTTGGCGCACCAACGAAGCTTGACGACCTGACGCCATGTCTCCAGCCGTGAAGGATCTTGTCGACATTGGTCTCGACGCCGTCGCTGGATTGCAGTTCGATATCATATCTCTTGCCAATATGGATCGTCTCGAAATCGCGCCTGGCGCTTCCCAAAGGCCTGTCACCGCGTGCCGTTTCCCGGTCCGTCAGCACGTCGAGCGGGCAATGCACCGCGGCAAAGAAGACATCGTGGCCGGCCAGCAGGCCAGCGATGGTGTCCAGCCATCCATCCGTATCCAGGATATGTTCGAGAATGAGATTGTTGCCGGCATCCGCATAGGCTTTCAGAGACCGGTGAAAACCGTCGAAAAACGCCGGCCGGCACTCGCCCCAACGGAAATCACCGGTTCGGAAACGATCCGTCGGAAGGACGCTGGCATCCCGCAAATGGTCGATCGATATATGCCAGAACGGCTTTTCGATACGGGATTGGAGCGCTTTGGCGATGGTTGATTTACCGCTGCTGGATGCGCCATGCAGAAAGATGATGTGGGCCATCGCCGGGTTCTCTCGTTTGCGACTGCGGGTAAGTCATTCATGTGACGCGCCAATGAACAGCGTTGCGGCAAAACGGCTGCGCCATCTCAACCGCCGAAAGCCGCTTGCTACTGAGCGGCGGTCGCGGCGAAGGCGCATCCCTTCGACAATCCGGCGCTCCCCATTGACGAGGGCGGCTTTCACGACAATAGGGTGGGGCAGACATGTCTGGTCAGTGCCAGACGAATGATAACCGGAGTGTCATACAGTGAGCGAACCGACCGTCGCAGAGGCCACCAATCGCATATACGAATCGCTTCAGGCGGATAATGCCGACATCGACGTGCATATCGCCAGCCTCAAGGCCGCGTTGAAACAGGCGGGCGAGAAAGAGGCGGTTTTCGATCCCACACGACTGCCGCACAAGAACCGCTCCGGCCGCAAGCTGATGCAGGCCTATTTTCGCCAGCGCGGCGTGACCGTGACATTTTCGGCCGCCTAAGGCTGCCGACACGGCGTCGCCGGCCAGACCGGACCTGTTGCGCAAGCCGTACCTGTGCAGGCCGTACCTCTGCAGGCCAGACCTGTGCAGAACGGGCCTGTGCGGAACGGAGCCGTTCCGGCGGCGTGCCACCCGGCCATGGGGCGGGGGTGCCGGCATCGGTTCCGGCGTCTGACAGGCTTTATCCGCCTGCCGCGTGATCTGCCGCGGGGCATCGCATATTGCGGGCCATGTCATTGTCTTAAACGCAAAACGCCGGCCCCGAGGGGCCGGCGTCTTTGATTGTGATCGTCAGATCGATCAGGCGGCAGCCGACTTTGCAGTCGGGACTTCCGAAATCGTCTTCAGAACCTGGGAAGCGATCGCGTAGGGGTCGCCCTGGGAGTTCGGACGGCGGTCTTCAAGGTAGCCCTTGTAGCCGTTGTTGACGAACGAGTGCGGAACGCGGATCGAGGCGCCACGGTCGGCAACGCCGTAGGAGAACTTGTTCCACGGAGCCGTTTCGTGCTTGCCGGTCAGACGCAGGTGGTTGTCCGGGCCGTACACTTCGATATGTGCCTGCAGGTTCTTGTCGAACTGCGCCATCAGCGCTTCGAAATAGTCCTTGCCGCCAACTTCGCGCATGTACTTGGTCGAGAAGTTGCAATGCATGCCCGAGCCGTTCCAGTCGGTGTCGCCGAGCGGCTTGCAATGGTACTCGACGTCGATGCCGTACTGTTCGGTCAGACGCTGCAGCAGGTAGCGGGCCATCCAGATCTGGTCGGCAGCGCGCTTCGAGCCCTTGCCGAAAATCTGGAATTCCCACTGGCCCTTGGCCACTTCGGCGTTGATGCCTTCGTGGTTGATGCCGGCAGCGAGGCACTGGTCAAGATGCTCTTCGACGATCTCACGCGCAACTGCGCCGACGTTCTTGTAGCCGACGCCGGTGTAGTACGGGCCCTGCGGAGCCGGGTAGCCGTCTTCCGGGAAGCCGAGCGGGCGACCGTTTTCGTAGAAGAAGTATTCCTGCTCGAAGCCGAACCATGCATCTTCGTCGTCGAGGATGGTTGCACGGGTGTTCGTGGAATGCGGCGTGACGCCATCCGGCATCATGACTTCGCACATGACGAGAACGCCGTTGGTGCGAGCCGGGTCCGGGTAAACGGCAACGGGCTTCAGCACGCAGTCAGACGAACGACCTTCGGCCTGCATCGTGGACGAACCGTCGAAGCCCCACAGCGGAAGCTGCTCGAGCGTCGGGAAAACGTCGAATTCCTTGATCTGCGTTTTACCGCGCAGGTTCGGTACCGGGGTATACCCGTCGAGCCAAATGTACTCGAGCTTGAACTTGGTCATTTTTTATCTCTCAGGCCGTGATTAGCATGGTTGAGCCATCCTGAGGTGCCTGCCTTCGCGGCCCACACCTCCGGGATGGCAACATAGAGGCACATCCCGTGCCAGTTTGCGGGTGGCCCACCGTTTTCGGTTAAAAAAGTGTTAAGACGGATGCGGCGATGGTCACGGGGACGCGCTGTCCGACCGGCCTTTGGCGGTTTTGTAACGTTGGATTCCCCTTGAATGCCGGGCAGGCCGCAGTCGCGCCGTAGAAGCGTCAATCGGCTCTATGCGCCGCTGCGGCTATCGGGCCGTGGCCGTCTAGGTGTTGATACGGATGCATGGTGCTGGCCCGGCGCAAAGATTGCGCCTAGCGCCGAACCTTTACTTGATGTAAAATAGTGCAATAGGCACAAATAATGTGCAATTTTGTGCTGTGGGTGTTTGGTGCACTCAAACTGCTGCACTGGGAGTGAGGAGACGATCGGATGGCAATCAACATCCATCGGGAGACGGCGACGATCTATCAATTTCCGGTTCGCCCGCGCCGGCGGCTGGATGACGGCAAGACGGTGCCGGCAGGCGTGTTCGATGTAAGCTTCAGCGTCGTCGACGATTGCTGGTATCATGAGGAGGCTCTGCACGAGCCGGTCAAACCCGAGCGACCGAAGCCCTGCTGAGGGCTTTGGTCGCTTTTGTCGGAGTTGAGGAGTTCCGACTGAAAAAGGGCCGCGCCGGTCAGGCAGCGGCCCTTTTTCGTTTTCGACCGGCCCCGATCGACGACGCAAATCCGCTCAGAAGCCGAAGAGGCGCAGCATGGCGTAGCCGAAACTTGCGATGAACAGCCAGCCGAAGGCGCCGAGCGCCAGCGGCCGCCAGCCCTGCGCCTTCAACCGTCCCAGATCTGTCTGCAATCCCATCGCGGCGAGCGCCGTCGCAAGAAGCACGTTGGTGAGCATCGACACAGCCCCGGCCACATCCGGCGGGATCGACACTGCGCTGTCGATCAGCATCATTGCCACAAACCCCAGGACGAACCAGGGCATCGGCGCGGAGGCTCTGCCGTTCGCGGTCGTTGCGCTTTCTCGCGCTAAGACGGCGAGCGTCATGACGAGCGGCGCGAGCATCACGACGCGGGCGAGCTTGGAAATGGTGCCGAAATGGCCGGCGACATCGCCCGACTGGAAGCTTGCGGCAACGACCTGCGCCACTTCATGGATCGTGCCGCCGGCCCAGAGCCCGTAGGCTTGCGGACCAAGGCCCAAAGGGTCGGCGAGAAACGGATAGGCGAGCATGGAGATCGTGCCGAAGATGGTGACGCAGGCGATCGCATAGGCAACGTGTTCCTGCCGTCCGCGTATCACCGTATTGGCGGCGATCACCGCCGAGGCGCCGCAGACCGACGTGCCGGCGGCGATGAGATCGGTCAGAGCGGGCTCGACGCCCAGCGCCCGCCCGGCGAGGCGGATCGCCAGAAACGTGCTGACCAGCGTCACCGCGATCATGGCAAGGCCGCCGGTACCAAGCGACAGGATCTGCCCTGCCGTGACCTGCAGGCCAAGGAGCACGATACCGGTCCGCAGGATGCGCCGCACCGAAAAGCCGATGCCGGGTTCGGCGATCGCAGGGACAGGCAGGGTGTTGCGGATGATCATGCCGATGACAATGGAGAGAATGAGCGGGCTCAAGGAAGCCCAGCCGGTCCAGGTCCGGATGCCGATGGCGAAAAGCCCGATCGTCGCCGTCAGGGCTATGCCCGGAAATACGGCGCCGGGGCCGGGGCCGGGGCCGGCGGCGGACAGCGGATTACGGTGCGGTATGATCGCGTTCGGGGCGGCGGGCTTCATGGTTCTTCCAAAAAATGCGGCTTTCGATGGAAAACATTCTCATGCCGATTGAATGACAAATCCAATTGATTGATATTGTCATATCGATCGATTTTAATGGTTTAGCGATGACGCTCGAACAATTGCGGGTCTTTCTGGAAGTCGCAGAGCGCGAGCATGTGACGCGCGCCGCGGAGGCTCTCAACCTGACGCAATCGGCGGTCAGTGCTGCGATCGCGGCGCTGGAGATGCGCCATGCGGTCATCCTGTTCGATCGTGTCGGCAGGCGGATCGAGCTGACCGAGGCCGGCCGGCTGTTCGTGCCGGAGGCGCGCGCCGTGCTGGAGCGGGCGCGTTCGGCCGAGACGATGCTGGCAGACCTTGCCGGCTCGACCGGCGGTCTCCTGCGTATCCATGCCAGCCAGACGGTCGCGAGCTATTGGCTGCCGGCGCGGCTGATGCGCTATCACGAGCGGTTTTCGCGCGTCGACCTGCAACTGACGGTCGGCAATACCCAGAGCGCGGGCGAGGCGGTGCTTGAGGGCGCAGCCGATCTGGCAGTCGTCGAGGGCGGGCTCGATTTGCCGGGGCTGATCGTGCGTGGCGTGGCGCAGGACAGGCTGGTTCTGGTCGTCGGCAATCGGCATCCCTGGTCGGATGGCAGGGCGATCCTGCCGGACAACCTTATGGAGACCAACTGGATCCTGCGCGAAGACGGGTCTGGCACACGCGCGGCTTTCGAGGCGCATCTGCGCGGGCTCGATCTCGATCCCACCGCGTTGTCGATCGTGCTGGAACTGCCATCCAACGAGGCAGCGATGGCGGCGGTCGAGGCCGGTCAGGCGGCAACGGTGCTGTCGATACGGGCGGCGCAGGCGCATGTGGCGGCCGGGCGGCTGCATGTCTGCGATTTCGAGATCCCGCCGCGCAGCTTTTCGGTCGTTCATCACGGGCAGCGGCACGTCACGCGGGCGCTTGCCGCCCTCATCCAGATGCTGGACGCGCCGGATGCGGCCGATGATGCCTATCCGGGGTGAGCCGCGTTTCGCAGGCGGTGTCCGGTGCGGTGCAGATCGTTCTGATGGTTTTCAGGGGACATGATCGGGCCGAATACGGAAAAAGGCCGGCGTTTGCGGATCCGGGCCTTCATGCCGCCGACCAAGGCTGAAAACCTATCCTTGCGTCCTGCACGGGCCTGTCCAGAGCGTCCGCAAGCGTCTGATCTTAATGGCATGATCAGGTCTTCAGGACTGGCCAGAGGATGACGGCATCCAACGGCCGAGGGGGTGCCGGCAGTCTGAAGGCCCGGACTTGCAGGTCCGGGCCTTTTTCTCGCATGCGGATGGTCTCTTGCCGTCAAGCGGCGTGGCGCAGGTCGCGGGGCGTGCGGCGGCTATCTCCGTCGAGACGGAAGTTGGAAAGCAGTGCCTGCAGCTGGCGGCTTTCTTCCGCCAGCGTTTCGCTCGCAGCGGTGGTTTCCTCCACCATGGCGGCATTCTTCTGGGTCATCTGGTCCATGTGGTTGACCGAGGAATTGATCTCGGCGAGCGCGGTCGACTGTTCGCGCGAGGCCGTCGCGATCGATTCCACATGCTCGTTGACCTTGTTGACCAGCCGTTCGATCTCGACCAGCGCATCGCCGGTGGAGCGGACGAGCGAGACGCCGCCTTCGACTTCCGATGCCGACGTGCTGATCAGCGTCTTGATTTCCTTGGCGGCATTGGCAGAGCGTTGTGCCAGTTCGCGGACTTCCTGGGCAACGACGGCAAAGCCGCGGCCGGCCTCGCCCGCACGGGCCGCCTCGACGCCGGCATTGAGCGCCAGAAGGTTGGTCTGGAAGGCGATCTCGTCGATGACGCCGATGATCTGGCTGATCTTCGTCGAGGAATCCTCGATGCGGCCCATGGCGGTGACGGCGCTGCGGACGATATCGCCGGACTTTGCCGCACTCTGCTTGGTCTCGTGCACCATGTCGCGCGCCTCGTTGGCGCGGGTGGAGGCGGCGCGGACGGTGGCCGTGATCTCGTCAAGCGCCGCTGCCGTTTCTTCCAGGGCTGCGGCCTGCTGTTCGGTGCGCTTCGACAGGTCGTTTGCGGCCGACGAGAGTTCTGCCGAATTGTTGTTGATCGTCGCTGCGGCGCCACGGACATTCACCATGGTGGAGCGCAGACGTACCATCGTCATGTTGACGTTGGTCTGCAATTCGGCGAAGGCGCCCTGGAACGTGCCTTCCATGCTGTGGGTGAGGTCGGCTTCGGCAAGGGCGGCGATGACGCGGCGGACTTCGTTGACGGCATTGTCGACGCTCGTCACCAGTTCGTTCATGCCATGGGCAAAACGGTTGAGGTCGTCATTGCCGTAATCCTTGTGGATGCGGCCGGTGAAATCGCCGGCGACGGCTGCGGCGACGACGCCGGAAATGCTCGCCTGCAGATCGCTCGAGCGCTCGTGCAGAACCGCTTCCTGGGCCTTGAGTTCGGCCATGGCGCGGGCATTGTTGCGGAAGACCTCGACGGCGCGGGCCATTTCGCCGATCTCGTCACGACGGTCGGCATCGATGCCCTTATCGTCCATTTCGCCGCGGGCCAGAAGCGTCATCGCGCCGGTCAGATCATGGATGGGGCGAACGATGCCGCGGCGGGCAATCAGCGTGCTGATGAAAGCGCCGAGCAGGATCAGCGCCAGCGCTGCACCGCCGGCGACCATCATCGCCATCGAGGAAGAGGAGAGCGCTGCGGCGCGGGCGGCTGCCAGCGTGTTGCCGGAATAGGTGCTGTAGACCTTGACGGTGTCGGTGACGGTTTTCTGTCCGTCGAGCGCCTTGCCGAGTGCCGCCGATATCGCCGTTGCATTCGACGGGTCATTCTCTGCGACCACGACCATGGCGCGGATCGAGGAGAAATAGCTGTCGAGGGCGGCGCGGATGGCGCCCAGCTGCTGGGTCTCGTTGGCGTCTGCCGTCGACTGGATTTTCGGCAGGCGGGCGAGCATTTCGGTAGAGCGCTTTTCGGCTTCCGCGCGGAAATCCTTCGCCTTTGCCGGGGCTGCCGCCAGCTGGTAGGTCATGCGGCTGATGGCAATGATATCGACGCGCAGGTCCATCGCCTCGCGGGCGACTTCCTCGCGGGCGCCGACCGAGGTCATGGCGCCCTGCAGACCGTAAAGGCCGCTTGCCGACACGCCGGCGATGACGACGGAAGACAGGCCCATGATCGCAACGACCAGGCCGATCTTCTTCGATATGGAAACATTTTTGAACATCAGAACTTACCCCCAAACGCCAAGGTGACGCATCCTCTTCGACCTCAAGCGAAGGCGCTATTGCCCTTCGTCTCAAGAAAACCTGCCAAGATACTGACGTGCATGCGCTAATTCTGAGTTAAAATGTCGCAGCAAGCATTCGCGCATTGCTTGCATGGACGGCGGCCGCTCGCTTGGGTCATCGGCGCACACCCCTAAATCTGACAATTGAACATATTGGCGCAGGCGGATAGGGGAGAGTAACACTTCCTTAACCATGCTGATCCAGAGAGGGATGATGACCGGTACGGACAAGCATCGTCACTATCTTTCGCGCTTTTACGGCGCCAACGACAATCCGGAGGCGCGGTTTCGCCGCACGAGCCTGTTTGCGCGGGCGATCTTTCCGCAGGCGGGCATCAAGGCCTATCAGGGCATCTCGGTGAAGATCGTCGGGCTGCAGGAGCAGGGGGCCATTCTCCAGATGGCCGACAACCAGACGCTGCCGGAGCACTTCTATCTGTGTCTCGGGGAAAACGAGATCTTCTTCACCTGTGCGCGCCGCGGCGAGGTGAAGGCGGGCGTGCTCGTCGCCTTCACCGAGCCGGAAGATACGTTCTTCATCGATGCGCTGGCGCGAATCGAGTTGCCGATGGCGACCTTCCAGAAGATGCGCGGCAGCTGCCCGGCGGTCATCCAGTCGCGCATGCGGCGCCCCGGCCAGCGCTGATCCCCACCATATTCCTGATTTCGTGTCGTATTTCGACGGCGAACTGTGGATGTTTACCCTTCGTTAAGGATGGCGGCGCTCGGCGGCGGCATCTGTCGAGGCGTCGGCCTAGGTCCTGATGGTCCACGCATTTTCGAAAGGTGATTCCGATGAACGACGACTTTCCGCCTGTCGAGGCCGAGGCCGAGGCCGATGCCGATGCCGATACCGCACCGGCGATGAAGACGTCGGTTGCGGATGATGCCTCAGTCGATGATGGCGTTGCCATCGAAGCACCGCCTGGCGATCTGGCCGGCCTTGCACAGCCCATAGAGGAGACCCCAGTGCTCGAACCAGACAATCTATTGCCAGCCATGCCGGAGTTTGCTGTTCCCCCACTGGTGCATGCCGGGGATCGCAGCGATCGCTTTCGTCCGCCGGTCAGCCAGATCCCGGTCGAGATGCAGGCTGTCATCGGTCGCGTCAAGGTTTCGGTGGCCGATCTGATGGGGGCCGAGCCCGGCGCCCGGTTCAAGCTCGACAGCAAGTTCGGCGAGCCCATCGAGTTGCAGGTCAACGGCAAGCGGATCGGGTATGGCGAGATCGTCGCCGACGATCGCGACAATCTCGTCGGCATCCGGATGATTTCGCTGGAGCCGGATTTATAAGGAATTCCCGTAGCCTGGCTGCCGTTCATGCCGATCCGGGGCGATTTTTCAGGCCGGTTGCTCCCGTTCGCTCCCGCCACCGTTGGATGTGATGTTATTCCTGATAAAAAGAGTCGAGTTTAATCTTTACTCTGAAAATCAACTTTACTATGGTGCCGCCATCGACGGGTTCTGACCCTTCATGATCCTGCCAAGACGGGGAGCGCCATGGCGAAGAAACAGAAGCGGAAGAACGGCAATGTCACGCAGACCGCACAGGTCGGCGGAACCGGAGCCCCGGATGGCGGCGCAACCGTTCAGACGCTCGGCGGCAATACGGCCGATATCCGCAGCTTCCTTTATGTCGGCGGCCGTGACTGTCAGGTTGCGCATCTCCGCCAGATCGCCAGCAAGCATGGCGCCGAACTGATCCACCACGACGGCGGCCTGCGTGAGGCCGTGTCGCGCATCGATACCGTTCTTCCCTCCGTCGACTGCGTCTTCTGCCCCATCGACTGTATCAGCCATGATGCGTGTTTGCGGGTGAAGACCGGTTGCAAGAAGTTCGGCGTCACCTTCATTCCGTTGCGCAATGGCTCCAAGTCCAGCCTGGAGCGGGCGCTCCAGACCATCAAGGAGCGGAATGATGAAAGACGAATTTCCTGATCGCCGGGATGCCGAGCGTCATGACCAGAGCCGGTTGATCGGGCTGCACAAGCTTGCCGAACAGAATGGCGATGGCCTCGTGCCGGAACTCTACCAGATCGCCCGCGAGCGTGAGGCTCAGCGCATCGAGCGTCGGGCCGGCGCCGGCAACGTGATCGCGTTTTCACCACGCGACGGGGATGGCGCGCCGGGCCCTGCCAAGGGCGAAACCGGGAGCGTCATCGTCTTTCGCAAAGTCTGATCCCGTTTCAAAAAGAGAGCATCCGTCGTGCGCCGGTTCGTCCGGTCGCATGACGCTCCTTTATCAATCCGACCGCTATCGATCCGGCCGGGTGCCGAACACAGCGCCCGCGGCGACGATCAGCCATCCCAGCATCATCAGCGTGCCGCCGAGCGGAGCGGCAAAGGGAAACAGCCGGTCGCCGGTATAGTGGCGGCAGACGAGGTCGCCGGCAAAGACGATGGTGCCGAAACCGAGCACGAGGGCTGCAAGCGTTGCCGTGCGGACGTGCCGGTATGCGAGATAAAGCCCCAGCAGAACGGGCGCATGCGCAAGGCACATGGTCGAGGCCGAGCCGACGAAATGGGTGTCGCCGCCATGGCTTGCGGCGGCGGCGAGCGCCACGCCGCAGGCGCCCATCAGGCCGCTCACAAAGAGAATCAACGGCCTCAAAGTGATGAGTCTTTCCAACAGCCTATTCCCTGTTCTGCATGTGGAAGGCCAGCCGCTCGACGGGCGGCCAGATGATGTCGCGGAGTTTCGGATTGTCGATCGTCTCGTCCATGGCGCGACGGAAGCACAGCATCCATTCGTCGCGTTCCGCCGGCCCGATCGCCGCACCGAAATGCCGCGAGCGCAGGCGCGGATGGCCGTATTTCTCGACATAGACGGGTGGGCCACCAAGATAGCCGGTCAGGTAATCGTAGAGTTTCGCCTCGCTGCCGGCAAGGCTTGCCGGGTGGATGGCGCGGCAACGGGCGGCTTGCGGAAGCGTGTCCATCAATTCGTAAAACCGATGGCACAGCCGATGGATCGTCTCGTCGCCGCCGATCGCCTCGTAAAGTGTGATGGTGTCGTCCGTCATGTCAGCCGGGAAATGTCGTTGCGTCGCGCTACTTTCCTCCGGTGTTAGACCTCAAGAGCAGGGCGGGCAAGAGGCGAGGGTGGGGCGGAAGCCACGCGGCAGCCGGAGGTGGCGATAAACCACCCCCGGCTTGCTTTCGATCGGGGAATGTCTCGTGCACGGTCTATGCCTGCGGAACCGTGGTCAGCGGTTGGACGGCGGCAATCAATCCGGGCCGGCATCCGCCTCATGGGCGTCGGGGCCGGGCAGAGACCCGGTGCCGGGCGTCTTGTCGTGGTCCGTCAGGTGTTCCTTGGCATGCGGGCCGGCTGCGGGATGTTTTCCGGTGGCCGGCGCGGGCGTCCTGTCGGTCTCTTCCACCGCGTCGCGCGCTTTTCTGTCCTCGACCATGATGTTCCTCCATCCGTCATTTGCAGGGCAGTGAAGCGGAAACGGCTGAACGGTTGCGGAGTTCCGTGCAAAGAGCGAGCCGCCATAGGGCGATGAGAGCACGCAGCAGGCTTTTTTCAACGAGAAACGCCCGCCGGGGAGCCGGCGGGCGTATGGTCGTCATCTGCGAAGGATCGCGCGACGATCAGATCTCTTTCAGAAGCTGCTCGGCGATGCGAACAGATAGGGCTGCACCCGTCAGGGTCGGGTTCATGCACGAGGCCGACGGCATGACGCTGGTGCCGGCGATGAACATGTTCTGGTGGTCATGGGTGCGGCAGTCGCGATCGACGACCGAATCCTTGGCATCGTCACCCATGCGGGTCGTGCCCATGACGTGCTGGCGGTTCTGCCACTTGACGTCGGTGGACAGAACTTCGGCATCAAGCAGCTGGGCGATCTTGTTCAGGTCTTCCAGGCCACGGTCGCGGCCGGCATTCCAGTAGTCCGTCACCGAATAGTAGAGGACCGGAACCGGGATGCCGAGCGCGTCGAACTTGGTCTTCGATGGCGTGACGCGGTTTTCGGCGAGCGGCAGCGGTTCGAAGTCGATCGCCCAGTTGAGCGAACGGGCCGAATACTGGCGGATCATCTCGTCGAGCTTGGAGCCCATGATGCCCTTCTTGATGAAGCCTTCGGTCATCTGGGGATGTCGGTACGGTGTTGCGCACCTTGATCTTGTAGCTCGGGTAATCCTTGCGGAAGGCGCCATCGCGCTGGTTGAGGTAGACCAGCAGTTCCGTCGGGCCTTCGCCCGGCCAGATGTCCTCCTTGGTCAGCATGTTCATGCTGATGCCGGTATGGTCCATCAGGTTGCGGCCGACCTGATCCGAGGAGTTGGCAATGCCGTTCGGATATTTGTCGGAGGTCGAGATCAGGAGAAGCTTTGCCGATTCGATGCCGTAGGCGGCGAGCACGAAATAGCGCGCCGTCAGGCGATGCTCGGAATTGTCGGGCTTCTTGTACCAGACGGCGGTGATCTTGCCGTCTTCGCCGGCTTCCACCTTGTAGACGGGCGAGTTGTCGAGAAGCTTGGCGCCATGGCGTTCGGCCAGATCGATATGCTGCGAGCCGTCATATTTGGCGCCGATCGGACAGACCGGATTGCAGTTGTTGTTGCCGGCGCAGACCGGGCGGTTGCCGTAGGGGCGCGAGGCGCGACCATGCGGCTCGAGAACCGGATTGAAGCCGCCGACAGACAGCTTTTCGGCAAGCGTCGTGAACATGTAGCTGGAATTCAGCTGCTTCATCGGGAAGGGCATGGTGCGCGGCGGCATCGGGTGGCCGCCCTGGCCGCTTTCGTCCTGGCCGTCCATGCCGGTAACGCCGAGTTCCAGCTCGGCCTTGTTGTAATACTGTTCCAGATCGTCATAGCCGATCGGCCAGTCGCGGCCGCGGCCATAGAGCGACTGGATCTTGAAGTCGTTCGGGATCATGCGCCACAGGGCCGAGCCGAAGTGCCAGGTCGTGCCGCCGACGACGCGCAGGTAGGACGTGTTGTACTTCACCGGGCCTTCATACTGAAGGTAGTCGCCATAGGTGGACGGCGCCCAGGGCATGCTGGGGAAAGGGGAGCCGGCGCCCTGAAGCTTGGCGTTGGCCAGCGACAGTTTTACCGGGGCATTGCGGAAGGTCTCGACGATCTCGCGGCGATCGACCCTTGGGCCGGCTTCGAGAATGATGACCTTCTTGCCGGCCTTGGCGACCTGCGAGGCGACGATGCCGCCCATGACACCCGATCCGATGACGATCAGGTCCGCATCAAATGCGTCGTTTGCCATTGTCTTTATCCTGTCAGATCTTGCTGCCGGGCTTCGGTCCCCAGGCGTTCGGGCCGGGACCGTAGGTCGGAATGGGGAGGAGGCCCTTCGTCGGGCGGTACATCAGCGATTTCTCGTAGGTGATGAGTTCGGCATCCTCGGGATCGCCGACGACGCCGAGATACCAGGCGGAGACGATCTTGGTTGCGGTTTTCATCACATTCGGATCGGCGGGTTTGAGCGCCAGAAACGCATCCATGTTCTTGACGCCGGACTGGTTCACGACCTGCTGAAGGGCCGCGATATCGGCCTTCAGCGTCTTGCTGCGCTTGGCAAGGGCTGCAAGGAAGCGGGCGCCGAGAACCGGATCGAGATCATAGCCCGTCAGGAATTCGGAAAGCTTGGTGAAGCCCTGCACGTCGTCGTCGGCTGCCGCAGCCGAGAGCGGTGCGGCAAGCGATGAGAGAACGGCAAGACCGCCGATGGCGACGGTGCCACGCAGAAGCGAGCGCCGGGCGAGGGGATGGCTCAGGAAAGAGCCGGAACGATGATTGTCTGTCGACATTGCTGATATCCTCGATGAGGCAGTCAGAGCGTGAAAAAGGGGCGGAGCGATCAGGCGTGGGCCGGGCGCCGTCTGCTGCGGGCGACGAGGAGCGCAATGACCAGTGCCAGCAGGATGACGACCGCGACGATTGCCGGGACGATGAAGGGCGCAACTTCGGCCATCATCGGCTTTTCACCACCCTCGCGGACCCGCAGCACATCGGCGGCCGTGACCTGAACCCTGCCATTGCCGAAATGGCTCAGCACGTAGTTGCTGACGTCGGCAACGTCCTTGTCCGACAGGCGGTCGGTGAAGGCGGCGTTCGGGCCGAAAGCCGGCATGAAGGTCGGCACGTCGTCGACGGTGCGCTGCAGGCCGAACAGGACCGTGGCGATCAGATTGTCCGGGTTGTCGCCACCCGTCGCGGTGTTGTGGAACAGCGACGGATAGTGGTTGTTGCCTTCGCCATCGACCTGGTGGCAGGCGGCGCAGGAGCCGCTGAAGATGTGGAAACCTTCCTTGTTCATCGCCTGGCCGGGAAGGCCGCGGAGATCTGCTTCGGCAACCGACGGCTTGCCGGCAGCGTAGCGCGGCGTGGTTTCGCCGGACGCGATCGGCTTGGTCGCCTTCAGGTAGACGACGAGGGCCTTCAGGTCGGCCTCGTTCAGGTGCTGCAGCGAATGCTCGACGGCTTCCGCCATCGGCCCTGCGGCCTGTGCCTTGCCGGCAACATGGCCGGTGCGCAGGTATTGCGTCAGTTCCTCGTCGGACCAGCCGCCGATGCCGCTTGTCTTGTCGGAGGTAATGTTGGGTGCAAACCAGGAGCCGACCGCACTGCCGGAGAGCGCCTTGTCGCCTTCTTCCGCCATCAGCTCGTTGCGCGGCGTGTGGCAGGTGGAGCAATGTTCGAGCGCTTCGGCAAGGTAGGCGCCGCGGTTCCATTCGGCCGATTTTGCGGCGTCGGGCTTGAAGCGGGTGTTGTCGAGGAACAGCAGGTTCCAGAATGCCATCGAGGTGCGGATGGAGAAGGGGAAGGGCAGTGCCGTTTTTTCAGGCTGCGCGTCGTCCGCCTTTACCTCGTGCATGAAGTAGGCGTAGAGCGCCTTCATGTCCTCGTCGGAAATCTTGACATAGGCCGTGTAGGGCATGGCCGGATAGAGGTGGCTGCCGTCCTTGGCCACACCTTCGCGCACGGCGCGGGCAAAATCCTCCTGCGAGTAATTGCCGATGCCGGCCGTCTTCGACGGTGTGATGTTGGTGGAGAAAATCGTGCCGAGCGGCGATTCGATGCCGTAGCCGCCGGCGAACGGCTTACCGCCATCCGGTGCCGTGTGGCAGGCGGCGCAGTCTGCGGCTGTCGCAAGATACCGGCCCTTGGCGACGAGGTCTGCATCCGAGCCTGCGGCATCCTGCGCGAAGGCACCGCCGCTACCGGCCGCAATCGCCGCCAGACCGAAAAGGCCGGCGCGTATGGAGGCGGGACAGAGTGAGAAGAAAGAGGCGGCGGACGATGCTCTGGCAGAGCCGGAATACGAAGGCATTATCGACGTGCTTTCATCAAGCATGAACAGTTTTGGCAGCGCTTACCCTTTGCCTCCCACGAGCAAGCCCTGATCCGTTTCGCCGCGGTAACGTGCAACACATCGGCCAAATTTCGGGAAATTTCCGCAAAACCCTGGTTTTGCGTGGAATTCCATGCCGACGACATAGGGTCGCGGTGGCGTGTCGATGTGTCGCGGTGCGACTTGATCGACGTCATATAGGGATGGTATGCCGATTGAAAATCAGTTTCTTTTGCAATCTGTTTTCACCAAAACTGAAGGGTGTGTGCGATGAAATTCGATCTCGACGACCTGCGCCTGTTCGTCGCCGCTGTCGATGGCGGCAGTCTGACGGCGGCTGCGGCGCGCAATAACGTCGTGGTTGCAGCGGTCAGCACCCGGTTACGACGCATGGAGGAGGCGTTTGGACTTCAGCTCTTCGAGCGTACCGGGCGGGGTATCCGGCCGACGCTTGCGGGCGACATGCTGGTTCGGCATGCCCGCAAGCTGATGGAGGATGCGCGGCATGTGGAATACGAGCTCGAGCAGTTCGCCGCCGGTCAGGGCGGGCAGGTGCGGCTGTTGTCGAACACCAACATGCTGGCGGAGCATATGCCAAGCGCGCTCGGGCCTTTCCTTGCCGCACATCCCGGCACGACCGTGCTGGTCGACGACAAGCCGAGTTTCGAAGTGGTGACGATGCTGCGCAATGGCGAAGCGGATATCGGCATCGTGGCGGCGTCCGCCGATATGTCAGGCCTGGAGCGCTCACGGTTCGTGCCCGACCGGCTGGTGCTGGTCGCCCGCCGCGACAGCACGCCGCACCCCGAGCCGACCAACGAGCCGATCGGCTATTCGCGCATTCTCGATCGAAAGCTGATCGGCTTGTCGGACAAAACCGCGCTGATGCAGTTCATGGCGCGGCAGGCCAAGGAACTGGGCCGCGCTCTGGATATCCGCTTCCGCGCCGACGGGTTCGAGCCCGCCTGCCGGATGGTCGAGGCAGGCGCCGGCGTGGCCATCGTGCCGGAGAGCGCGGCGCGGCGTTACGCCGCCTTCATGGATATTTACAGCATCGACATCGCCGAGGGCTGGGCCGACCGCGAACTCTACCTGTGCGTGAAGGCGGAAGCGCAGCTGCCGCGCTATGCAAGGGCGCTGCTGCAGCACCTCAAGGATTATGCCGCCGCCTGGGCCGGGGATTGACGGGCGGCAGCAGCCGAACGTCCGGGCAGCGGATGTCGATCGCTTTACTCCACGGGTCCGGTATATTTACCGTGCGCTGCAGACGGACAAGTAATTATATGACGGTTTTAGGCCGGTTCTTCTTGATATTCCAGCGGAAGTCTTGCGGCTGCCTGTGGCGTGGGTAAAGCAACACTTAGCCCCTATCCCGGCTCTTTCCTTCTACTGAACAATCTTCATATTAGAATTTTATAATAAATAGTTTTGTGTAGAGGTGCCGGCCGTTTTCGTGTGTTTTCTTGGTTCTTGTGCTGACGTCGCCGGGTTTGCCTGCTGTATAAAGAAAAAAACCGCGCGGTGGTGTAGAGCGCAGGTTGCAGCGTCCGGGCGAGACTTTGTCATCAAATAACGACATAGGCCCGTTAATACAAAATTAGAGGTCGCCACATAAAGATCGGGCAAATATCCGTCGCTCTATGACGCCTTGTCATGGTTTCGGCGGCGAGGTGATCGGGTTTAGCGGCCCGATGTCACCATTCCGGCGCGGAGAGCAGGGGTTACCCTGCTGCATGATGCCCTTCCAGGCGCCGACGCTCGCAAGAGCAATGTTCATCACACAATTGCGTGTCCGCAAGGACATTGCCGAATGACGGGTGCCAATGCCGGCGTCTGTCATCCGGTTCACGCCGTCAGAACGGGCGCAGGATGCGCCTCAGGCCGCGAAGAAGAGCGTTTGGCGTCCTTCGCGCGACCGGTGGCAAAATACGACATTTGCGACAGGCAATCGCCAGGGAACGCCTTTCATGACCTCGATCATCTCGTCTCTTTCTGCCACCCAGATCCGCAACCTCTCGACCGGCACCATCAGCTCGTTGAATAGCGAGGATGTCGCCGCGCTTTCCAAGACGCAGGTTGCGGTCCTGAACTCGGCACAGATCAATGCGCTCGGCTCGACCAATACCGGGCTTCTGTCGAGCGACCAGCTCTCCGGCATCTCGACGGCCGGCATCAAGGGGCTGAGCAGCTCGCAGCTTGCAGCCATCGACGCCGGCAAGATCGCCAGCCTCGACGCCAAGCAGGTGGCCGGTTTCAGCACCGAGCAGATCGACGAGCTCGATAGCGCGCAGGTCGACGCCCTGACGGCCAAGCAGATCGCCTCGCTGAGCGCCGCGCAGATTTCGGCATTCAGCAGCAGCGACCTCAGCACATTCTCGTCCGACGAGATCGCGGCCATCAGCGCCAAGGCGATTTCCGGCCTTTCCGACGAAGATATCGACGGCCTCGACAGCTCCAAGATCGGGGCTCTTACGACGTTGCAGGTTGCCGCATTCACCACCTCGCAGCTCGCCGGACTGACCAGCACCCAGATCGATTCCTTCGGAACCACCCAGATCTCGGGCCTGAGCGCCGTTCAGCTGAAGTCCCTCGATTCCTCGATCGTCGCGACGCTCACCAGCGATCAGCTGGCCGCCATCAGCACCAAGGCGATCGTCGGGCTGACCAGCGATCAGCTCGGCAGCCTTTCCAGCAGCCAGGTCGGCGGCCTCAAGGCAAGCCAGATCGCTGTTCTCAGCGCCACGCAGCTTGCAGGCTTGGGAAGCACGGCGATCACCGGCCTCGATTCCAGCCAGATCGCAGCGATCAGCACCAAGGCGATTGCAGGCCTGTCCACGGACGATATCGCAGCTCTGTCGACGACGCAGCTTGCCGGCCTGAAGGCCGCGCAGGTCGGCGGCCTGACGAGCAGCCAGGTTGCGGCGCTCTCGACCGAATCGGTTGGAGCCCTGTCGTCCTCGCAGATCGGCGGCCTGACTGCCACGCAGGTCAAGGGTCTGACGTCCAGCCAGATCGACCAGCTCGACTCCACCGATATCGCAGCTCTTTCGACCAAGGCGCTTGTCGGCCTTTCGAGCGAACAGGTCTCCGGCCTCGCCTCGGCACAGATCGACGGTCTTTCGGCAACGCAGATGGCCTCGCTCAGCGCAGTCCAGCTCGGTGCTCTCGCAACCGAGGCCTTCGCAAGCCTCGACTCGACACAGCTCGGCGCGCTGTCGACCAAGGCCATCGGCGGCCTGTCGACCGAAAACGTCGCCAGCCTGACGAGCGACCAGATTGCAGGCCTGAAGGCTGCCCAGATTTCCGGCCTGACCGGCGGTCAGGCTGCCGTTCTGTCCAGCACGGCGCTGGACAGCCTCACGTCCGCCCAGGTCTCGGGTCTGACGGCCGCACAGTTGAGCGTCATGTCGTCGACGCAGATCGGCGATCTCAGCTCCTCGCAGCTCTCCGGCCTGTCGACCAAGGCCATGTCCGGCCTGACGACGGAGCTCGTCGGCAGCCTGACCGGAACTCAGGTGGATGGCCTGTCGGCGACCCAGATGGCCTCGTTCAGTGCGGCCCAGCTCGGCGCTCTTGCGACTGAAGCCTTCGCAAGCCTCGACTCGACGCAGATCGGCGCGATCAGCACCAAGGCAATCGCCGGTCTGTCGACCGCCGAACTGTCGACGCTGACGACCGATCAGGCCGCTGGCCTGAAGGCGACACAGCTTGGCGGCCTGACCAGCGGCCAGATCGCTTCGCTCTCGACCACGTCAGTTGACGCCCTGTCATCCAGCCAGCTTGCGGGCCTCACCGCCACGCAGGTTGCCGGCCTGACATCGAGCCAGATCGATACGCTCGGCTCCGCCGAAATCGCATCGATCTCGACCAAGGCACTCACCGGTCTTTCGACCGAACAGGTTGCCGGCCTTGACGCGACGCAGATCGACGGCCTGTCCGCGACCCAGATGGCTTCGTTCAGTGCAGCCCAGCTCGGCGCTCTTGCAACGGACGCCTTCGCAAGCCTCGACTCGACGCAGATCGGCGCGATCAGCACCAAGGCAATCGCCGGTCTGTCGACTGCCGAACTGTCGACGCTGACGACCGATCAGGCAGCCGGCCTGAAGGCAGCCCAGCTTGGTGGCCTCACCAGCGGCCAGATCGCTTCGCTCTCGACCACGTCTGTTGACGCCCTGTCGTCCAGCCAGCTTGCGGGCCTCACCGCCACGCAGGTTGCCGGCCTGACATCCAGCCAGATCGATACGCTCGGCTCGGCTGAAATCGCTGCTCTGTCGACCAAGGCACTCGCCGGTCTTTCGACCGAACAGGTGGCCGGGCTCGACGCGACGCAGGTCGATGGTCTGTCGGCCTCGCAGGTGGGCTCGTTCAGCGCGGCCCAGCTCGGCGCTCTTGCAACGGATGCCTTTGCAAGCCTCGACTCGACGCAGATCGGTGCGATCAGCACCAAGGCGGTCGCCGGTCTCGCCACCGAGGAACTTGCCTCGCTGACGACGGATCAGGTTGCCGGCCTGAAGGCAGCCCAGCTTGGCGGCCTGACCAGCGGCCAGATCGCTTCGCTCTCGACCACGTCTGTTGACGCCCTGTCGTCCAGCCAGCTTGGTGGCCTCACCGCCACGCAGGTCAAGGGCCTGACATCGAGCCAGATCGACACGCTCGGCTCTGCCGAAATCGCAGCGATCTCGACCAAGGCACTGACCGGTCTTTCGACTGAACAGGTTGCCGGCCTTGACGCGACGCAGGTCGACGGCCTGTCCGCGACCCAGATGGCTTCGTTCAGTGCAGCCCAGCTCGGCGCTCTTGCAACGGACGCCTTCGCAAGCCTCGACTCGACGCAGATCGGCGCGATCAGCACCAAGGCAATCGCCGGTCTGTCGACTGCCGAACTGTCGACGCTGACGACCGATCAGGCCGCCGGCCTGAAGGCAGCCCAGCTTGGCGGCCTCACCAGCGAGCAGATCGCTTCGCTGTCGACCACGTCGGTTGACGCCCTGTCGTCCAGCCAGCTTGGCGGTCTCACTGCCACGCAGATCAAGGGCCTGACATCGAGCCAGATCGACACGCTCGGCTCTGCCGAAATCGCAGCGATCTCGACCAAGGCGCTTGCCGGTCTTTCGACCGAACAGGTGGCCGGCCTCGACGGCACGCAGGTCGACGGCCTGTCCGCGACCCAGATGGCTTCGTTCAGTGCAGCCCAGCTCGGCGCTCTTGCAACGGATGCGTTTGCAAGCCTCGACTCGACGCAGATCGGCGCAATCAGCACCAAGGCGGTCGCCGGTCTTGCCACCGAGGAACTTGCCTCGCTGACGACGGATCAGGTTGCCGGCCTGAAGGCAGCCCAGCTTGGCGGCCTGACCAGCGGCCAGATTGCTTCGCTCTCGACCACGTCTGTTGACGCCCTGTCGTCCAGCCAGCTTGGCGGCCTCACCGCCACGCAGATCAAGGGCCTGACATCCAGCCAGATCGACACGCTCGGCTCTGCCGAAATCGCAGCGATCTCGACCAAGGCGCTTGCCGGTCTTTCGACCGAACAGGTGGCCGGCCTCGACGGCACGCAGGTCGACGGCCTGTCGGCGACGCAGATGGCCTCGTTCAGTGCAGCGCAGCTCGGTGCTCTTGCAACGGACGCCTTCGCAAGCCTCGACTCGACGCAGATCGGCGCGATCAGCACCAAGGCAATCGCCGGTCTGTCGACTGCCGAACTGTCGACGCTGACGACCGATCAGGCCGCCGGCTTGAAGGCAGCGCAGCTTGGCGGCCTGACCAGCGGCCAGATCGCTTCGCTGTCGACCACGTCTGTTGACGCCCTGTCGTCCAGCCAGCTTGCGGGCCTCACCGCCACGCAGGTTGCCGGCCTGACATCCAGCCAGATCGATACGCTCGGCTCTGCCGAAATCGCAGCGATCTCGACCAAGGCACTCACCGGTCTTTCGACCGAACAGGTGGCCGGCCTCGACTCGGTCCAGATCGACGGTCTGTCTGCGACCCAGATGGCCTCGTTCAGTGCGGCCCAGCTCGGCGCGCTTGCCACTGAAGCCTTTGCAAGCCTCGACTCGACGCAGATCGGTGCGATCAGCACCAAGGCGATTGCCGGTCTGGCGACCGAGAACATCGCTTCGCTGACAAGCGATCAGGTTGCCGGCCTTACGGCGACGCAGATCGGCGGCCTCAGCACGGCACAGGCAAACGCGATTGCCTCGGATGATCTCACGGCCATGACGAGCAGCCAGCTCGCCGGCCTTACCGCTGCCCAGATCGGCGCCATGTCTTCGACCACCGTCGATGCCCTGAGCTCCACGCAGCTCGGACAGCTGAGCACCAAGGCGATCGCCGGTCTGACCAGCGATCAGATCAGCGGTCTGACCAGCACGCAGGTCGCAGGCTTCACCGCCAGCCAGACGGCCGCCCTGACTGCGAGCCAGATCCTGTCGATGGACAGCACCGATATCGCCGCCTTCTCGACGGACGATATCGCGGCGATCAGCACCAAGGCGATTGCAGGTCTCGGTACCGAAGACATCGGTGCGCTGAGCGAAGAACAGGCCAACGCGATCAAGGCTGCCCAGATCCAGGCCATGAACGACGATCAGGTCTCGGCTATCCTGGCGCTCTACCACCAGTGGGACGCCTGATCCTCTGACCGATTGAAAAAGCCCCCGGCGAGAGATCCTCGCCGGGGGCTTTGTTCATTCTACAGGTGCCGCATGTTGGCGTTGGCGGACGATCGAGAGGCGCGAAAGCCGTCAGTCGAGCAAGGTTCCGGGCGCATATTTCACCCGGTGGGTCATCAGCGCGAGATCAGGCATGACAGGGTATATCGTCTGGAAATCCTGGTCGGTGAAGCTGCGATAGGACAGGGCGACATATTCCTGAAAGACGCCGCGCAATTCCGGCTTCACGCCGAGAAACGCCCAGCGCAGCAGGCCCCATTTGAAGTACAGAAAGAGATGGTAGTATTTCTCGCGGAAGACAGGGGTCTTTTCGAAGAGATCCTCCGCCTCCCTCAGCGCCGGAAATATATCCAGGCGACGTTCGTCCGAGACGTTGGTGTGCTGCGCGCTGCCGGGGATGAGGCGATGCACCGTCAGGCTGCGGTTGATGGCGAGAAAACGTCCCGCATGCATATAGCCCGCCCAATGCGGCAGGATATCCTCGTTGATGCGGGCCGTTGCAAAGCGCAGGTCGACGCGGCGGATAAAGGATGTCCGGTAGACCTTGTTCCACGGATAGTTGACCATGACGAGGAATTGCGCGCCGGCATCGACGTCGATGTCGACGATGGCAACGTCGCGTTCCCCGACGACCGTGTCCCAGATCCTCCTGCTTTCGGAAGCCATATCCTGCGGCGTGCCATCGACACTCGTCAGAAGCGAATATTTGAAGACGGCGATATCGATATTGGTCGCATCCATCAGATGCAGGACCATGTCGATGGCGCCGGGGTTCAGCATGTCGTCGGCATCGTGGAACAGGCAGTATTCGCTGTCGATGGTGGCGAGCGCCCGGTTGCGGGCGACGCCAGGACCGGTATTCGTCTCGCTGCGCAGAAGGCGGATCGTGCCGTGGCTCTGCATATAGGTCTCGACGATATCGCATGTCGCATCGGTCGATGCGTCGTCGATGACGACGATATCCATGTCGGCCTTGTTGGCGAGGACGGTGTCGAGCGTCTCGGCGATGAAGCCGGCAACGTTGAAGGCCGGAATGATGATGGAAATCTTTGCCATGCGTGAGCCTTTGACAGGAATGCGAGCGTGCCTGCCAGGAAAGGGGCCGGCGGATGAGGCCGTCCAATATCCGCCTGACAAAATGGCATCGGTGAATGGCAGGTCTATCTGCCCTTGTGATTAGCCGGAGCATCTTGCCCGGACCTTGTCGGGCGCCGCATGGCGGTGATGGGGGCGCCTGTGTCGCGCTCCTCCGGCAGGTCGTCCATACGGGCCGCGACCGGTGCGGGTGGGCGCAACGGAGTTCGGCGCAGGATGGGTGGCTTGCTGGTGTCGTTCACGCCGACGCTGCGGCGTGGTATAGCAAGAAAAGATGCCGGGACTGGAAAATGCCAACAGTCGGAGCTTGGATATCATGGCGATGATAGAGCATGGGGGCAGGGGGAAGATGTCGGGCATGCCGGCCAAGCCGGCCAGGCCGGCCAGGCCGGGCATGCGAGAGCTGCGAGAGATGTCGGCAATGATCTCTTTGCCGGATGACATCCGGGCCGAGGTCGATCTGCGGCTCGGGCCGTATATCGACTATTCCGCTCGCGCCCGCATCACGCCCTTCGGGGTGATCTGCGCCGGGCTGGCCGCGACCGCCATCATTCTGGCGGCGGGTGCCGTTGCAACATCGGTGCGGCGACGGGGCGGTTCGTGAACGGACGGCGCGGCGCCGCCGTTCAGGGCCTATCGCCGCGCTGTCGCGGCCGTGCGTGCCTCTTCGCCCATGGCTTTTCGGCGATCAGGCCTTGCGCCGCAGGGTGATCACCGTCAGTTCCGAGGGGATGCCGATGCGCAGGGCAAAGCCCGGCCACAGGGCGGTGCCGTTGTTGACGTAGAGCTGCATGTCGCCAACCTTGTAGAGACCCGAGACATAGCCGTTGTTGCTGCGGGCAACGATGCGGTCCAGCCCGAGGATCATGCCGCCATGGGTGTGGCCGGACAATTGCAGGGCGACACCGGCCGCCGCAGAGCGCGCCGCCATCCTCGGCTGGTGATCGAGCAGCACCACCGGGGCGCCTGCCGGTGCATCCTTCAGCGCGGCGGCAAGATCCGGAGCGGGGAAGGGGCGGCCGAGCGCGGCAAGATCGGTCAGGCCGGCGACGACCAGACTGTCTTTGCCGCGGGTAACGACCGCGTGCTCGTTCAAGAGCATCCGGATGCCCATGCCGGCATCGTGCTGCATCCAGCGATCATAGCCGAAATAATATTCGTGGTTGCCGGGAATGGCAAAGACGCCATCACGGGCGCGCAATGCGGCCAGCGGTGCGACATCGGCCTTGCGGGCTTCCAGCGTGCCATCGATGAAGTCGCCGGTAATGACCGTCATATCGGCATCGAGCGCGTTGGCGCGGGCAACGACCTCGCGTGCCCAGTCTGCGGTGAACAGGCGGCTCAGGTGCAGATCCGTCAACTGGATGATGCGGTATCCGTCGAAGGCGGGGGCAAGCCCCGCGATCTCGACCTCCATGGTCTTGACCGGCGGAATGCGGATCGCCTGCGTGACGCCATAGGCGGAAAGGCCAAGTGCCAGAATGCCGAGCCCATAGCGGATCTCCGGCGGAACGATCGGAAAGCTGCGTCTTGCCGCAGCAAGGATCAGTGTGACCGCATCAAGCGCCACCTGAAAGACGAAGAGCAGTACGACCGTGCCGAGAAGCAGGTTGAAAAGGATGATCAGCGGGCGCGGAAATTCCGGCGCGAAGACCGATCCCGACGACAGGCGGTTCACCAGATAATATTGCGAGGCAACGAGGAGGAGGCCGGCGACGAGGAGCTTGATCGGCCAGATCCACGGGAGCGGCATGATGAAGCGGACAGCGACGACCGCCCATGGAATTCCGATTATCAGATGAAACATCAAGTGGGTCCGACAGGTTTCGTAACGGCTGCCCATCGCCCGGCGCATGTGGCCCCGCGGATGGCAATCCAATCCACCACAAGATGGTGGCTCAACCGCCCGCCTTCAAGCGCCGATATCGTATAAGCTTCTGAAAATAATCGGAAAATGGCGCACCCGACAGGATTCGAACCTGTGACCTTTGGAATCGGAATCCAACACTCTATCCAGCTGAGCTACGGGTGCTAACCGTCAAGGCGAAGTGACTCGCCCAAGTCCGATGGCTGGTTCTTAGCCGAGCCGCTCGTTCTCTTCAATGGAATTCTTTGGTCTTGCTGCAAGTTCCTGTCCGGCGGTGGGTTTCCGGTCGTGACGGGATGGCGGTTCAGCGGCGGCGCAGCCGGGCGATGGCGGCGTCGATCATCAGATTGGCGATCTTCATGCGTGTCGTTGCCTGCGCCAGCCATTGCGGCCCGACGCTGTCGGGATGGTTGCTGCGGGCGAAGCGGCGGCGTTTTTCTGTCAGCGTCGCTTCGTTGTCGTCGTCCGTGATTGCCAGGTCTTCGGCAATCTCGTCTTCGGACAGGCGCAGGAGATGTGCCGGCATCGGCTGTTTCCTGGGTCGAGGTGGCGCAAACTCGTCGCTATAGGGGGTGTTGGCGAACGCGCGGGGTTCGTGGTCGATATCCGAAACGGCCTCGGCGAAGATGGTCGGCTCGGGCCATGCCGGCGTGCCCGGCATGCGGTCGTCCTGACGCTCGGCATCGGCCGCTGTTTCGAAATAGGCGCTGGCCCGCTCGGCGGCACCGCCCGACATGGTCGCCTGATCGGCCGCTTCCGCGACGAAGCCGGAGGCAAGGCCATTGATGCGGAACGCATCCGGCTGCGGTTCTGCGCCGCTTTCCTCTTCCTCCTCCTTCAGCCGGGTGAGCACCGACTGGAAGGCCGACTGGCCGATAAGCATGGTGATGTCCTGTTGCGGCTGAACAAAAGCACGGGTGCATGGCGCCGGGCTTGTGCAATGGGCAGCGGGCTTTCGCGGATTAGCACCGGGCTTTGGCGGGGCGACCGGGCCGGGGCCATGGCGCTGGGGCCCGAGCCGGCTTTCTCGATCAGGGCGCGGGTATCTTGCGCAGAAGGATCAGGTCTGGCTTTGCGACTGGCCCTGCTGGCTCTGCACCTGGCTTCCCGTCACGGTTAGCGAGACCTTGAGGTTCTCGCCCGGATTTTCCTGCTTGGGGCCGATCCGCATGCCGGAGACGGGTGCGCAATCCTTGTAGCAGAGGCCGGTCGCAATCCTCACATAGCGCTCGTCGGGGCACATCTTGTTTGCCGCATCGAAACCGACCCAGCCGAGGCCCGGGACATGGGCTTCGGCCCAGGCATGGGTCGCCACCTGGTCCGACTGGTCCTCCATCATCAGATAGCCGGAGACGTAGCGCGCCGGCACCTTCAAAAAGCGGGCGGCGGAGATGAAGATATGGGCGTGGTCCTGACAGACGCCGGTCCTTGCTGCGAGCGCTTCCTCGGCCGTCGTCTCGGTGGTGGTGGAGCCCGGCGTGTAGGCGACCGCCTCGTGGATGGCCTCCATCAGCGCGTGCATCAGCGCAAGCTCGCTGTCGCCCTTTACAGATTGCGCCAGTTCCTTGACGAGCTTGCCCGGCGTCGTGCGCGGGGTCTCGCGCAGGAAGAGCCAGAGCGGGCAGAACCCCTGATGGGTGCCGAACACGCCGGCGCGATCCTCCGTCTCCACTTCGCCCGAGGCGACGATGCGGATGACGTGTTCGGTGCCCTCGATCGACACCAGTTCGACGCGGTTGCCGAACTGGTCGGCATAGCCCGCCTCGATCTTGGCGCCGTCGATCGCCACCTGCCAGTTCAAGACTTTCTGGCCGGGGGCGTTCTGCGGCGAAAGCCGCAGGCGCTGCAGCGAGTAGGGAACCGGTTCGTCATAGAAATATTCTGTCGTATGCGAAATCTTCAGCCGCATGGGCGTCATCCTTGGCGATCTTGCTGCCGGCGGTGGCACTGTCGTTTCGAGGCCGGTAATGGCCGGGCGCTACTGGTAGAACCGGTAGCCTTCGGAAATCTCGGCGCTCAGCTGGCTGTTGCGGCTGACGAAATCCTCGAGGAATTCGTGCAGGCCCTGATCCATGATCTCGGCGATGGCGTCGGGCTTCAGCGTCTTCTTGATCGCGTCGGCCGTCTCATGCGCCTTCAGCCGCTCGCCGTAATCCTCCGCCAGATATCCCAGATTGCTGGTGATCTTGGCATAGCAATAGGCGAGCGAGCGCGGCATGCGGCCGTTCAGGATCAGGAAATCGGCGATATTGCCGGACTGGTATTCGCCCTCGTAGACCCAGCCGTAGGAACGGTGCGCCGAGACAGAGCGCAGGATGGATTCCCATTGCATGTTGTCGAGGGCCGAGCCGACCTGGCTCACCGACGGCAGAAGCACGTAATACTTCACGTCGAGGATCCGGCTGGTATTGTCGGCCCTTTCGATGAACGTGCCGATGCGGGAGAAATTATAGAGATCGTTTCTCAGCATCGAGCCGTGGAAGGCGCCGCGGATCAGGCCGCAGCGGTGCTTGATGACGTCGATCAGTTCGGGAAGGTCGGCGGCCTTCCATTTGCGCGAGAGCCGCGCCTTCAGGTCGATCCAGGCCTCGTTGGTGGCTTCCCAGGTCTCGCGGGTGAGCGCCGTTCGCACCATGCGGGCATTGTTGCGGCCCGCCTCGATACAGGACATCACGCTCGACGGATTGTTGCGGTCGCACAGAAGATAATCGACGGCATTGGCGGCCGTCAGCTCGCTGTGAACGGTGTCATAGGCCTCGCGCACGCCGGCACTTTCGAGCACGCCGTTCCAGTCTTCGTCGGACGAGCCGGCGCGGGTCAGCGAAACGCGCAGGCCCGCATCCACCAGCCGCGCAATGTTTTCGGCTCTCTCGATGTAGCGGAACATCCAATAGAGGCCGTTTGCAGTTCTTCCCAACATCTAGGTCACACACTCAATCAAAAGGAATGAAATCAGTCTTCACGCAACCATCAGTCTTCGAGGACCCAGGTGTCCTTGGTGCCACCCCCCTGGCTGGAATTGACGACGAGCGAGCCCTGTTTCAACGCCACGCGGGTCAGACCGCCCGGAATGATCTTCACCTTGTCGGAGACCAGAACATAGGGCCTCAAGTCGACATGGCGGGGCGCGATGCCCTTGTTGACGAAGATCGGTACGGTCGACAGCGCCAGTGTCGGCTGGGCGATGTAATTGCCCGGTTTGGCGGCCAGCTTTTCGGCAAACTCGGCGCGTTCCTTCTTCGAGGCCGTCGGGCCGACCAGCATGCCGTAGCCGCCTGAGCCGTGGACTTCCTTGATGACCAGTTCCTCGATGTGTTCCAGCACATATTTGAGGCTGTCTGCTTCGGAACAGCGCCATGTGGGCACGTTTTCCAGAAGCGCCTTGCGGCCGGTGTAGAATTCGACGATCTCGGGCATATAGGAATAGATCGCCTTGTCGTCGCAGATGCCGGTTCCCGGCGCATTGGCAATCGTGATGTTGCCGGAGCGATAGACGTCCATGATGCCCGGCACGCCAAGCGCCGAATCCGGCCGGAAGGTGAGGGGATCGAGGAAATCGTCGTCGACGCGGCGGTAGAGAACGTCGATCGCCTCGTAGCCACGGGTGGTGCGCATCTTCACCTTGCCGTCGATGACGCGCAGGTCGCCGCCTTCCACCAGTTCGACGCCCATCTGGTCGGCGAGGAACGAGTGCTCGTAATAGGCGGAATTGTAGATGCCGGGGGTGAGGACTGCGACGCGCGGACGGCCCTTGCAGCCGGGAGGGGCAAGCGAGGCGAGCGACTGGCGCAGAAGCCGCGGATAATCCTCGACGCGCTGCACCTTGTTCAGCGTGAAGAGTTCCGGAAACATCTGCATCATCGTCTCGCGGTTCTCCAGCATGTAGGAGACGCCGGAGGGCGTGCGGGCATTGTCTTCCAGAACGTAGAACTGGTCCTCGCCGGTTCTGACGATATCGGTGCCGACGATATGGGTATAGACGCCGCCCGGCGGCTTGAAGCCGATCATTTCCGGCAGGAAGGCGACATTGTTTTCGATCAGCTGGCGCGGGATGCGGCCGGCCTTGATGATTTCCTGCTTGTGATAGATGTCGTCGAGAAAGGCGTTGAGCGCCAGAACCCGCTGCTCGATGCCCTGCGCGAGCTTGCGCCACTCGCGGCCGGAAATGATGCGCGGGATGATGTCGAAGGGGATCAGCTTTTCAGAACTGTCCGCATGGCCATAGACAGCGAAGGTGATGCCGGTCTTGCGGAAGATGTTTTCCGCATCCTGGGTCTTGCGGATCAGATGCGCCGTATCCTGGCTGGCGTACCAGTCGTGATAGGTGCCGTAAGGTGGTCGCGGAAGATTTTCCGTAGTCAACATTTCATCGAATGCCAAAGGCGCGTCCCCTTTTTTGGCAATAAGAGTACAACGCTCAAGGCAATGCAAGAAGCATGACAGTTGCCCCGCGAAGTTTTTGAATGACGGTCGGATTTATGCTGCAATGCCTCCCGTACAGGGGAAATGTCGCGCCAGAGGCTCAAAGACAAGGGGGCGGGCAGGACTGGGGATCAGAGTTGAGGTGGCGTTAAAAGCGCCAGCTGCCCAAGTGTTGCTCATGTGCCGATCTTGCGCGGATGATGTCCGGATGCTTGGACTTTCCGGGGCAAGTTGCGGATCTGCCAAAGAAAAAGCCGCCCCGAAACGGGACGGCTTCACTCTTCTCAACGATGACCGCTGCGATCAGCCCCGGCTGCGCTTGCGGCCCTGAAAGCCGCTGCCGCGGTTCTCGCCGTTCTGGCCGCCACGGTTTTCACCGCCGCCGAAGCGGACCGGGCCGCGGTTCTCGCTGCGCTTTTCAGCCGGCGGTGCATGACGGTTCTGGGCGCCCTTCGGCTGATCAGATGTCGCACCGGCATTCGGGCCTGCGTTATGCGCCTTGCGCTGCTTTTCCGGCTCATGCGCGCCGTGGCTTGCATGATCGCGGTTGGTGCGCTGGCCGGCCTTGGCAACGCTGCCTGCATCACCCTTCGGGGCGCTGCGACGCTGCTCGCCTCTCGGCTGCTCGGTGCGGGCCGGACGGCCTTCGCCCCTCGGCTTTGCCGGGCGGAAGTCCGATACGGCCGACAGGTCGTTGTCTGCCTGGCTGCGCGGCGCTTCTGCGGCACCCTCTGCGAAGAAGGGCTTGCGGGCCGGACGCTCGCGGCGCGGGCCGCGGTCCTCGCGGCCGCCGGCGCCGGCATTGCCGCCGCCGTTTGCGCGCTGGCCACCATTGCCACGTCCGCCATTACCGGCGCCACCGCGGGCCTTGTTGCCACCGCGGCTATTGGCGTTGCCATTGCCGCGAACCGGGCGGTTCATCGCCTCGGGACGCTCGCCGGAGGCCGTGGTGATCTCGATGCCCATCAGCTTTTCGATGTCACGCAGCAGCATGGTTTCGTCCGGCGCGCAGAACGCGACCGCCATGCCTTCACGACCGGCACGCGCGGTGCGGCCGATACGGTGAACATAGGCGTCCGGTACTTCCGGCAGGTCGTAGTTGTAGACATGGCTGACGGCCGGGATGTCGATGCCGCGGGCGGCAACGTCGGTGGCGATCAGCGTCTTGATCTCGCCATCGCGGAAGCCCTTCAGCGCGCGGTCACGCTGGCCCTGGCTCTTGTTGCCGTGGATGGAGGCGACCGAGAAGCCGATATTGTCGAGATGCTTCATCAGCTTCTCGGCGGTGTGCTTGGTGCGCATGAAGACGATTGCGCGGCCATCGGGATTGTCGTTCAGCGACTTGCGCAGGAGCTCGGTCTTGTCGCCCTTGCCGGCGACGAAGTGGACGACCTGTTCGACCTTGTCGGCGGCCTTGCCCGGAGGCGTGACCTCGACCTTGACCGGATCGACGAGGTATTCGCCGGCCAGTTCGGCGATCGCCTTCGGCATGGTGGCGGAAAACAGCATCGTCTGGCGACGCTTCGGCACCATCTTGGCAATCTTGCGCAGGTCATGCACGAAGCCGAGGTCGAGCATCTGGTCGGCTTCGTCGAGCACGAGGAAGCGTACCGTCGTGAGCGACAGGGCGCGGCGGTTGACGAGGTCGAGAAGGCGGCCGGGCGTTGCGACGAGAATGTCGGTGCCACGCTCAAGCAGCTGCTGCTGGCGGTTGATCGACACGCCGCCGACAACCATGTTGATGCGCAGCGGCGACTTCTTGATGAAGCCCTTGAGGTTGGTGGCGATCTGGTTCACCAGCTCGCGCGTCGGCGCAAGGATCAGCGAACGGGTGGTGCGGTTGTCCGGGCGGATGTTTTCGACGATGAGACGCTCGATCAGCGGCAGGCCGAAGGCGGCCGTCTTGCCGGTGCCGGTCTGGGCCAGACCGATCAGGTCTCGGCCCTGAAGCAGAAGCGGGATCGCCTGCTGCTGGATAGGTGTCGGGTTCTCGTAGCCAAGCTCGGTGACTGTGTCTACGATCTGCTTGGTAAGGCCAAGCTCATGGAAATTCGTCAAAGCGAATACCTTTCGAGGCGCCAGAAGCCTTCGACCGGACACGGCGTCCTTGCCGTGCGGTCTGCCTGTGGCGTCAAGAACCCCGCGTGAATTGGGAACTTGTAAGTTGAAGATGCTTTCCAGCGCCGCGGCCCCTCATGTCGTGGGGCTTTCTAACGTCTGCGCCTTGTTCCTTCTTCGCTGATAAACCCTCTTTGCAGGAGGAATGACTGGAAGCGAGGCAACTCACGCGGCTGCCGGAAGGTGAAAGCTGAACTGCATGTGGTGGATTTTCGCCGAAAAGTCAAGGGTTCCGGCAAAAGCTTCTGTGCCTGCGCGATGCAAAAGGCCCGCCCCGTTGGTCGCAGGGCGGGCCGCTCGCATGATCTGGGAGGATCAAGGGTCGGGTACGGGATCAGTAACCAGGGCAGACGCGGGCGCGGTAGGCGTCGCCATATTCGTTTTCGACCCATTCATAGTGGCAGCGCGGCGGGTAGGCGGGTGCGTAATAGGCCCGGTGGTAGACGCGCGGCGGGGGCGGCGGCGGCGCGTATTCCGGCTCGACATAAACGGTGCGGGGCTGCGAGGCGATTGCGCCACCGATCAGGCCACCGACGACACCGCCGGCTGCACCGGCCCAGAATTCGTCGCGCGCTTCAGCCGTCGTCGCGGTTGCAGCAGCGGCGCCACCGATCGTCAAAGCAACGAGGCCGATTGCGGCCATCTTCTTGAATGCGGAATTGATGAATACCGACATCGGATGTTTCCTTATCCCCATGACATCAAGGGTACGGTCCAAATATCGTCGGCAATGACGGCAGATTGATGGAATTTGGAGCGTAATTTCCTGAACGGGTGTTCATGGAACTACCGCTGCGGGTTGAAATTTCAGCCCGCCAGAGCACCGGCCGACCGGACTGTGGCCAGAATCCGGCAGAGACAAGGTGGCGGCAGGGCAGGTTTTTTCGCCACATGCGGCCGCGCATATCTCGGGCGCCGCGAACAACGGCATGTTAACACTCGTCATGGTGTTATTCTCTGATTGGGGAACGAATCAATATTTCAGGGCGAATGCCCGAACCTTCAGGAAAGCGGGAACCGGTGACCAGGAACAGCGAACTGCTGCGGAAGGCCTGTGCGCGTATCAACGATCTCGACGAGCCGGCCTTCATCAAGGACAGCGCGCTTCACTACGTTGCGGTCAACGATGCCTATGCGGCCCTCATGGGATTGTCGGCTGCCGCCTTTGCCGGAAAGACCGGCGGAGACGATCGACGAGACACGGTCGATGGCGACGGGCAGCGCGGCAAGACCGCCAGCGACGGGCGTCGCGACAAGGCCAATGGCGACGGGCGTCGCGACAAGGAATGCCGTGCCATCGTCTTTGGAACCGACGAGACCTGCATCGCCTTCGACGGCGACGGCCGCGCCACCCACGAAATCCATATCGAGCGGTTTCTGACCGAAGACGACCATGCCTATATTTTCGGATGCTATGCGCGGCTTGCGGAGACGAAGCCGGCCCTGACCGTGATCGACGGTGGCAAGTCGAATGCGGAGAACCTGCCGTTTTCGGTTCTCTCCGAGGGGCTCGTCGACGATGCACTCGACATGCTGGATCTCGGCATCGGCATCTATGACCGCAACGACGTGCTTCTCTACTGCAATTCGCAGCTGATCGATTATGTCGCGTCGTCGGATATCGATATCAGACCGGGCATGTCGCTGCCCGACATTCTCGGCGACGTCTATGACCGCCGCGTCCGGCCGGTGGGGCAGGCGATGAGCGACCAGCAGGCCGGCGAACGACTGGCCTGGATTGCCGAGCAGATGGCGCCGTTTGCGCTTCCCTATACGGAAGATCTGCATCAGCTGCCCGACGGGCGCTGGCTGCGCTGCGTCAACAAGCGGCTCGAAAACGGGCTGCTCGTGCTGATCCGCCAGGATGTCAGCGAATTCAAGGAGCAGGAACATCTGCTGCGCGCCAAGATCGGCGAGACGGAGATGCTGCGCGAGGTGCTGGAAGACCTGCCGGTGCCGGTCTTCGTGCGCGACGAGGCGCATCGCCTGACCTATGCCAATGCGGCCTATGAGGAGATGCTCGGCAGCGGGCGCGAAACCTATCTCGGCAAGACGGAAACCGAGATGTTTCCGGCCGCCGCCGAACGGTTCCGCGACGAAAACGACCGCGTGCTCACCGGCGAGGCGATCGACAAGACGGAAGAGGTGACGTTTCCGGACGGCATGACCATTCCCGTCATCACACGCCTCAGACGGGTGACGACGACCGAGGGCAACCATCATCTGGTCGGCTCGCGCACCGACGTGACGATGATCAAGCAGGCGAAGGACACGGCGGAAAAGCTGCATGAGGATCTGCGCCTTATCCTCGATGCGACCCCGGTCGGGCTTGCCATTCTCGACGAGCGCTGCGATTTCGAATTCGCCAACCGGTCTTTCTACGCCTTCTGGGATGCGGACGAGCGGTTCGACCTGCCGGGCCGCTCCTATCGCGACTTCCTGAGTGCCGATTTCGAATATGGCAATTCGTCGATCTGGGCGGATTTCGAGGCGTTCTACATGCAGCGCATCGAAACGCTGAGGGCCGAGGAGACCGCGACGCCGATCGAGGTCGAAAGCTCCAAGGGCCGGGTGCTGGCGATTTCCGGCACGCGGCTTACCGGTGGCAAGATGCTGCTCACCTATGTCGATGTGACCGCCGTGCGGCGGCGCGACGAGGAAATCCGCGTGGCGCGGGCCGCGCTCGAAGAGCATGGCGCGCTGATGCGCGATGCGACGAGCGCCATGTCGCAGGGCCTGCTGATCATGCATGACGGGCGGATCGTCTTTGCCAATGACGCGCTGGCGGGAATGCTCGACGTGCCGGTCGCAGCGCTCGGCGTCGGCGCGTCGTGGCGGGATCTCTTCCGGATCTGTGCCGGTCGCGGCGATTTCGGCGGGCCGGCCGATGCGGCGGCAACGCTGCGCGGGTGGGAGGAGAGTGTGCAGGCGGGCAAATCCGTCTTTGCGTCCTTCCCGCTGAAGGCGAGGCCTGCGCCCTCCAGGGATGCGGATGATGAAGGCCAGGGGCCGCGCTGGATCCAGATCGAGGCCAATCTGACCCGCAGCGATCACTGGCTCGTCGTGTTCACCGATGTGACCGAGGCCAAGCTGCGCGAGACCGATCTCACCCGGCTTCTGGCGCGGGCGGAGGCGGCCGACCGGGCAAAGTCGGAATTCCTCGCCAATATGAGCCACGAGATCCGAACGCCGATGAACGGCGTGCTCGGCATGGCGGAACTGCTCGCCAAATCCAATCTCGATACGCGCCAGAAGACGTTTACCGATATCATCGTCAAATCCGGCAATGCGCTTTTGACGATCATCAACGACATTCTCGATTTTTCGAAGATCGATGCCGGGCAGATGAAGCTCAGGCGCGCGCCCTTCGATCCGGTCGAGGCGATCGAGGACGTGGCGACGCTTCTGTCGTCGGCCGCTGCCGAAAAGGATATCGAACTCATCGTGCGCGGCGAGGTCTCGGTGCGCGAGACGGTGCTGGGCGATGCCGGGCGGTTCCGCCAGATCGTCACCAATCTCGTCGGCAATGCGGTGAAGTTTACCGAAAAGGGTCATGTCTTCATCGACCTGAAGTCGGAGCCGACAGGCGCCGGCGAACTGGCGCTGACGGTCCGCATCGAAGATACCGGGCTCGGCATTCCCTCAGACAAGCTGAAAAGCGTGTTCGAGAAATTCTCGCAGGTGGATACGTCCTCGACCCGCCGGCATGAGGGAACCGGGCTCGGGCTTGCGATCACGTCCGGGCTCGTCGAACTCTTCGGCGGCCATGTTGATGTCGAAAGCGAGGTCGGTCGCGGCTCGGTCTTTACCGTCAAACTGCCGTTCCCGATCGTTGCCGAGCGCAAGGCGCAGACGGTGTTGCCGATCAATACGAGCGGCGCGCGTATCCTCGTCATCGACGACAATCCGGTCAATCGCCGCATTCTCCTCGAACAGCTTGCCATGTGGGGGCTGGAGGCGGTGGCGGCCGAAAGCGGCGAGGAGGGGCTTGCCATCCTTGCCGAGGCGCACCGGATCGGGCTCGTGATCGATGCCTTGGTGCTCGACTATCACATGCCCGGCATGAACGGGCTCGACTTTGCCCGCGCCATGCGCGCCGATGCGCGGTTCGACGAGACGGGCATCATCTTCCTCACCTCGATGGATATGGCGAGCGACGACAGCATGTTCGCCGCATTGAAGATCCAGGCGAGCCTGATGAAGCCGGCGCGCGCCAATCTGCTGCGCAGTACCATTATCGACGTGATCCGTTCGGTGCGCAGCGCGCTGCATATCCGCAACCTGCGCGAGGCGCAGAGGGTGACTGGTGTGGCGCCGATGGCGGGGACGGGCGGCGAGAGCGTGTTGCCGGCCAGAGCATCGCGGGTCGCATTGCCGGCGGTGACTTCGCAGGCGATGGCGGCGGCGCTGGCGGCACCGGAATTGACGGGGTCGGGGCGCTCGCCGTTTGCCGGTCGGCCTGCCTTGCAGGCGGTTTATGGCGTCGCGCCATCGGATCGGGGCGAGGACGGCGATCGGCTGCCGCTCGACATATTGGTGGCGGAAGACAATGAAGTGAACCAGATCGTCTTCACCCAGATCCTGCAGGCGACCAACTGGAATTTCCGGCTGGTGAAGAACGGTGCGGAAGCCTTGGAGGCGTGGAAGACGGACAGGCCTTCGCTGATCGTCATGGATGTCTCTATGCCGGTCATGAACGGCCATCAGGCGACGGAGGCGATCCGCATCGAGGAAAAGATGACGGGCGTGCGGACCCCGATTATCGGAGTTACCGCGCATGCGCTCGAAAGCGACCGCGATCTCTGCTTCAAGGCCGGCATGGACGATTACCTGTCGAAGCCGATCAGCCCGGAGGCGCTTACCGAAAAGATCCGTGCCTGGATCGGCGACGATCGTTCACAACGCGCGAAAGGCTGAAGCGATGTCCAGCTCGATTTCTGGAAATGCACCCGTGGTGACGATCAGGCCGCTTGCCGGCGAATACGCGATCGCCCGGCTCGATCCGGGCGCCGCGATCCCTGCCTGGGCCGATGGCGAGGGGTTTGTCAGTATCGGCCGCACCGACGAGGAACTGTCTGTCGTGTGCCTTGCGGCGCGCGTGCCGGCCGATACGCGGCATGACGGCGAATGGGCGGCCTTCAAGTTTCAGGGGCCGTTCGCCTTCAACGAAACGGGCATTCTTCTGTCCGTCATCAGGCCCTTGTCGGAAGCCGGCATCGGCATCTTCGCCGTCTCGACCTTCGACACGGATTACCTGCTGATCAAGCAGGCGGATGTGGTGCAGGCCCTGCCGCTTCTCAAAGCCGCAGGGCATAGGCTTTCTTAAGCGTTTTCCGTCAGCGGATCGTCTTCAGGGCCGTCGCCCATTTTTCCAGTTCGGCAAGCGCGCCCTTGACGCCATCGACCATCGGTTCGGTGGCGGTGAAGACCTGCTCGTCGCTGATGTTCTTGTTGTAGAATGTCAGCGGTACGGTCTGCGGGATCGGCATCATGTTGAGATTGGAAATGAGCAGGCGCAATTCCTGTGCCGCGCGCAGGCCGCCGGAGACGCCGCCATAGCTGACGATACCGGCCACCTTGCGGGCCCATTCCACCGAGAGATATTGCAGCGCGTTGACCAGCGCCGCATTGGGGAAATAGTCGTATTCCGGCGTCACGAAGATAAATGCATCGGCGCTCGCAACGCTCTTGGCCCAGCGTTTCGTATGCTCGTGCTCATATTTCTGCAGTCTCGGATGCGCCGGCTCGTCGAAGACGGGGAGGGCGAAATCGGCGAGATCAACCAGATCGACTTCGAATGTCCCATCGGCGCGAGCGATATCGGCCACCCATTTGGCGACAACCGGGCCGCCACGGCCGGGGCGGGTGGAGCCGATGATGATGTTGAGCTTGAGTGTCATGCGATGTCCCTTTTGCGAGGCGGATCCGGGGCGCCGGCGATCCGACGGTGATGCGGCTGGCGGGATATTTGGCCCAGCCGGCGTGTCTGGCAAGTCACCTGCGGTTGATCTCTGTCATTTGCATCGCGCCGGCCTTGGCCTTCAGGCCTTCGTGCCGCGCAGCATTTCGCGCTTGCCGGCAAAGCCCGGCGGTCGCTCGACCAGAAAGCCCGCGGCGACCAGATTGCGGCGCACGAACCCGGCAGCCGCATAGGTGGCGAAGGAGCCGCCCTGCACCGTCTTATCGAAGACCAGCTGCATCAGCTGCGCCGACCACATGTCGGGATTGCGCGACGGCGCAAAGCCATCGAGATACCAGGCATCAAAAGAGACCGGCGCTGCCGCGACGCCCGCGAATGCCGGACCGCAATGAACCGTCAGCGTGGTCTGCGCATCGACCGCGATGACGATATCGGCGTGCACTTCGTCATCGATCTGCGGCCATGCCGCGACCAGCGCGGTGCGCTCGGCGTCGATTTCCGGCCAGCGCGTCAGCGCCCGGTCGATGTCTTCTGCCTTCATCGGGAAAAGTTCGAAGGAATGAAAATGAAGATGCGTGCCCGGCAGTCGCGCGGTTTTCCACTGCCGCCACGTCTCGCAGAAATTGAGACCGGTGCCGAAACCGAGTTCGCCGATGCGGAAGGTTCCGTCTTCGGCGGCGATGGTCTGCCAACGCGCGGCCACGCCATTGCCGCCGAGAAACACATGGCCGCATTCCAGCCGGCCATCCTCGCGGCAATAAAAGTGATCGCCAAACTCCTGCGAATAGGGCATATCGCCGTCGTGCCAGTCGAGGGTCTGACCGTCGATGGCGCGAATTCCGGCGGCCTGAATTTTGACGGCTTCCGGGCCCCCGCTATCCTGCCTAATGCCGGATGCAGCGTCAGGGCCTTGCCTATGTGTGTTCTCGGGATCGTGGTCGCTCATGACAGAAGCGGATAATCCGGTCGGCAGTGCCGGTCAATCCGGCGGCAGGCCGCAAGGCGCGTCAGGCGGCCATGCGGCTCTCTCTTCGGCCGATCTCGTCATCGTCGGCGGCGGGGTGATGGGGCTCTGGGCGGCTGTCAAGGCCGGGCGGCTCGGTCTGCGCACACTGCTCCTCGAAGCCCGTGCGCCGGGCCATGGAGCAAGCGGCGGCCTGCTCGGGGCTTTGATGCCGCATATGCCGGATCGCTGGAACGACAAAAAACAGTTCCAGTTCGATGCGCTGCTGCAACTCGAAGAGGAAGTCGCCGCGATCGAGGCCGAGACGCGTTTGTCGTGCGGTTATCGCCGCGTCGGCCGCTATATTCCGCTGCCGAAGCCGCATCTGGCCGTGATTGCCGAGCGGCATTCCATCGAAGCCGGCACCAACTGGCATCAGCAGGGCCAGGCCTTTCACTGGCATCTCATGAAGACCTCGCCGATCGACGGGTGGCCGGATGCGGCCTTCACCGAGGCCGGGCTTGTTCACGACACGTTTGCCGCCCGCGTTTTTCCGCGCTCTCTCTGTGCCGGGCTCGTTGCGGTCATCCGCGCCACGCCGCATGTCGATCTTGTCGAAGGCGCCGCTGTGGCCGGTATCGATCCAGTGCTCGGGCGTGTGACGCTTGAAAGCGGCGAGACGATCGGATTTGGCCATTGTATCGTGGCCGCCGGTCATCGGGCGTTTCCGCTGATCGAGGGGCTCGACGCCGGGGATCTGCAACGAAAGCCGCTCGGGCAGCCGGTCAAGGGGCAGGCGGCGCTGCTTGCGGCCGCTATCGATCCGGCGTTCCCCGTGATCTTTCTCAATGGCCTCTATGTCGTCGCCCACGAGGGCGGGCATGTGGCGATCGGCAGCACCAGCGAAGAAGAGTTCGATGCGCCGTTTTCCACCGACGACAAGCTCGACGACCTGATTTTCCGCGCCCGTGCGCTTGTGCCCGGATTGGCCGACGCGCCGGTCATCGAGCGCTGGGCGGGCCTGCGGCCGAAGGCGATCGATCGCGATCCGATGGTCGGGCCGCATCCGCGTCACCCCTCGGTGATTTCGCTTGCGGGCGGCTTCAAGGTGAGCTTTGGTCTTGCCCATCGGCTGGCCGATGCAGCGCTTGCCGGGATTGTCGGGAAACCGGTCGATCTGCCATCTTCCTTCACCCTTGCCCATCACCTTTCCGTGGCCGCTCAATAAAGGCGAGCACCGCTCATCCTTCGTCGTCAACCTGTCATGCAAATCACCTAACCCCTTATCTCAGGGTTGTTTAAGCAATGCGTAAAACGCAGGTGTTGGACGGGTTTTCAGAAAGGACGCACGAGAAGGTGACGCATGCGCTATGCCATACATTTCACGCCACCGGCTCATGATCCGCTGACTTTAGCCGCTGCCCAATGGCTCGGGCGAAACGCTTTTTCCGGAGATGCCATGGAAGCGCCGCCTGTGCGGGGCATCGGCATTCTCGACATCGCCTTCCACACCGCCGTGCCACGGCGCTATGGATTTCACGCCGGTCTCAAGGCGCCGTTCCGGCTGGCGTCCGATGTGGCCGAGCCGATGCTGCTGCGCCATCTGATGCGGTTTGCCGGGTCTCACGCGCCTTTCGACCTGCCGGGCCTCGATATCGTGCGCGTCGGATCGACGCTGGCGCTGGCGCCGGCCCTGCCTTGCGAGGCCGTCAGCGGGCTTGCCTCTGCCGTGGTGCAGGAATTCGACGCGTTTCGCGCGCCGTTCAGCGAGGCCGAACTCGAACGCTGCGATCCGGGCGATCTGACGGCGATGCAGTTCGCCAATCTCTACCGTTGGGGCAATCCCTTCGTGATGCAGGAATTCCGCTTCCACATGCCGCTCACCGGGCCGCTTCTGCCGGGCGAGATCCGCAGTTTCGAGCGGGCATTGCGCGAGCATTTCGCGCCTTATCTCGGACGTGCGCTCGAGGTCGCCAATCTGGCGCTGTTCGTCGAGGACGATCACGGAGCGCCCTTCCACGTGCATTCGCTGCATCCGATGGGCCGGGTGACGGCACGCCGCAGCGCCTGAAAAGACGGTGCTGGCATGCTTGCCGCAGCCAGGCGTGCCGGGCGGCAGACGCCTGCCATACACTTCCATCTCGACAGGCGCGGAGCGGGTGCGCTACCGTTGCCGCAAAGGACGAGGTGAACAGATGCAATTTCCGAACGACCCGAACAACTATCCGCGCGAACTCGTCGGCTACGGCCGCAATCCGCCCGACCCGAAATGGCCGGGCAATGCTCGGATCGCGGTGCAGTTCGTCATCAATTACGAGGAGGGTGGCGAAAGCTCGATCCTCGATGGCGACAAGGCTTCGGAAAACCTGCTGTCTGAAATCGTCGGTGCGGCGCCTTGGCCGGGCCAGCGCAACCTCAACATGGAATCGATCTACGAATACGGTTCGCGCGCCGGATTCTGGCGGCTCTACCGGCTGTTTACCGAACTCAAGATGCAATGCACCGTCTATGGCGTGACGCTTGCCATGGCGCGCAATCCGGAAGCCGTCGCGGCGATGAAGGAAGCCGGATGGGAGATCGCCAGCCACGGCTATCGCTGGCTGGAATACAAGGATTTCCCGCAGGATCTGGAGCGCCAGCATATTCTGGAGGCCGTGCGCCTGCACACGGAACTCACCGGCGAGCGGCCTTACGGCATGTATCAGGGCAAGCCTTCCGACAATACGCTGAAGATCGTCATGGAGGAGGGCGGCTTCCTCTATTCCTCCGACAGCTATGCCGACGATCTGCCGTATTGGGTACCGGATCCGGCCGGCAAACCGTTCCTGATCATTCCCTATACGCTCGAAACCAACGACATGCGGTTTGCGACGCCTCAGGGTTTCAACGCCGGCGATCAGTTCTTCAGCTATCTGAAGGACGCGTTCGATACGCTCTACCGCGAGGGCAAGGAGGGTGCGCCGAAGATGCTGTCGGTCGGCCTGCATTGCCGCCTCGTCGGGCGACCAGGCCGGATCGCGGCGCTGCGCCGCTTCATGGAATACGTGCTCGGCCACAAGAAGGTCTGGGTGCCGCAGCGCATCGAGATCGCAAAACACTGGCACGAGCACCACAAGCCGGCCGATCTTTTTGCCGGAAGCAGCCTTGCGGCAGGTGCGTTGTGACGGCGCGGGGGGATTTCATCGAGCGATTCGGGGGCGTGTTCGAACATTCGCCTTTCATCGCCGAGCGCGCCTATGACGCGGGGATGGTTCTCATTCCGCTGACGGCGAAAGGCGTGCATCAGCCGATGGTCTCGGCGTTCCGCAAGGCGAGCGAGGAAGAACGGCTCGGCGTGCTGCGCGCCCATCCCGATCTTGCCGGCAGGCTTGCCATTTCAGGCGAACTGACCGACGACAGCAAGCGCGAGCAGGCAGGCGCCGGGCTCGACCGGCTGACACCGCAAGAGCATGCCCGGTTTACCGCGCTCAATGCCGCCTACACGGAAAAATTCGGCTTTCCCTTCATCATCGCGGTGAAGGGGCTGATGAAGGACGATATTCTTTCCGCCTTCGAGGCGCGTGTCGAAAACAGCGCGGAGCAGGAATTCTCGACGGCCTGCGGCCAGGTGGAGCGGATCGCGCAGCTTCGGCTTCTGGCCCTGTTGCCCGAGCGGTGAGCGCTGGGCGGCCTTTTCGCCGGTGGTGCGTCGGCCTATAGTTAGAGCGTTGGCATCAGGAGAAGGTCGATGCGACCGTCGGAAGTCTTGGAACAGAACCGCGAGGCGATCCGCGAAGCGACGAAGCGCTTCAACGCGGCAAACCCGCGTGTCTTCGGCTCGGTGGCGCGCGGCGAGGACAGGCCCGACAGCGATCTCGACATTCTCGTCGACGCGCTGCCAGGCACCACGCTGTTCGATCTGGGCGGTCTGCTGGAGGAATTAAAGGAGATCATGACCGGGACGGAAATTCATCTCCTGACGCCGGGAGATTTCCCGGAACGGGTGCGCGACCGCGTGCTGCTGGAGGCCCAGCCGGTATGACGATCGAGCGCCTGCAGACTTATTTGCGCGAGATGGAGCAGGCCGCGCGCGAGATCGGTGAATTTCTCGATGGGATGACGCATGAGACATTCCTGATCGATATCGTGAAACAGCGTGCCGTCGGAATGAATTTGCTGATCATCGGGGAAGCGTCCATGCGTTTGGCGGACGAGTTTCCGGAGTTTGCGGATGATCACCCCGACATTCCTTGGGCCAAGATCCGTGGCATGCGAAACCGCATTGCGCATGGCTATCTCAGCATCAATCTTGATACGCTCTGGTCCACGTCACGGACAGCCATTCCAGACCTCATCGCCAGCCTCGATGCCCTGCGCCACTGGCGCGCCCAGGGCGAGTGATGGCGCCACCCGATGTCTCCTTTCCTCCCGCTCCTTGCCATTGAAAGTCCGAACTTGAGTGAAATCCTTTCCGTAAAGCCCCTGACGCCTCATGCCTTTGCGCCTTTCGGCGAGGTCATCGAGGCCGATCCGAAGACCATGCGGCATATCAATGGCGGCACGACCGAGCGGTTTCATGCGCTGGCCGCGCCAGAGGCCGCAGGCGAGGGCGCGCGGATAATCCTCAACATCTTTCGCGGCCAGCCGCGGCAGTTTCCTTATGCGATCACGATGATGGAGCGGCATCCGTTCGGCAGCCAGAGCTTTTCGCCGCTCTCCGGCCGGCCGTTTCTGGTTGCCGTCTCGCATGACGAGGATGGCCGGCCGGGACGGCCGCTCGTGTTCTTCGCCAATGCAGGACAGGGCGTCAATTATCGTCGCAATGTCTGGCATCACCCGCTGATGGCCTTCGATGCGGTCAGCGATTTCCTGATTGCGGATCGCGACGGGCCGGGCAACAATCTGGAAGAGTTCTTCTTCGATACGCCCTATTTCATCACGGAGCCTTGCCTATGACCGGCCTTACCACCCATGTACTCGACACGGCGACGGGCAGGCCCGCGGAAGGACTTGCGATCGAGGTCTACAGGGTGAAAGACGGCGAGCGGGAGAAAATCCGTGCCGTCACCACCAATGCGGACGGACGGGTGGATGGCGGGCCGATCCTGATCGGCGACACATTTCGTGTCGGGCAATACGAACTGGTTTTTCATGCCGGTGATTACCTGCGCCGCAGCGGCGCTGGGCTGTCCGAGCCCGCCTTTCTCGACGTCATCCCGATCCGCTTCGGCATATCCGATACGACGGCGCATTATCATGTGCCGCTGCTTCTGTCGCCTTACGGCTATTCCACCTACAGGGGCAGCTGATGCGCTTTGCAGCGATCGCCGATGTGCATGGCAACCATGCGGCACTGAAGGCCGTGCTGGACGATATCGCCCGGCTCGGCATTCGCGATATCGTCAACCTCGGCGATTGTTTCAGCGGACCGCTGGAGGCGGGGCTATGCGGCGATCTTTTGCTTCTGCTCGACATGGCCGGTGCGCGCACCGTGCGCGGCAATCACGACCGCTATATTCTAGAGACACCTGTCGACACGATGGGAATTTCGGATCGTCATGCGCATGACCAGCTGTCGGCGCGGCATTTCGACTGGCTGCGCAAGCTCCCCCTCGACATGGTATTCCGCGACGATGTCTATCTGTGCCATGCTACGCCCGCAGACGACAATCTCTACTGGCTGGAGACGGTGACGCCCGAGGGCGCCGTGACGCTTCGCCCGCAGGCCGAGATCGAGGATCTCGCGCAAGGCATCGCGCAGCCGCTGATCCTTTGCGCCCACAGCCATGTCGCCCGGATGGTGCAGCTTGCCGACGGGCGTCTGATCGTCAATCCCGGCAGCGTCGGATGCCCCGGCTACGAGGACGATCTGCCCTATCCGCACAAGGTGGAAGTGGGCCACGCGCTTGCATGCTACGCGATCCTCGACAAGACGGAGCGCGGCTGGGTGCCGGAATTCCGCTGCGTGGCTTACGACCATATGGCGATGTCGCGGCTTGCCGGTGCGAACGGCCGGGCAGAATGGGCACAGGCGCTGGCGACCGGGCGGGTCGAGTAGGGTTAAGCTCTGCTTGGCTTGGCTTGGCTTTGGGCCGGGTCGGGCCGGGGCGGGGCGCGGCGAGATCCGGCGGATCATCGGCCGGGCTCCCGCTGCTATCCTATGGTGTCCTCTGGAGGGCATCGGCATGCCGGATTTCGCCGGAGCATCGGCTTGTCCAATGCGTCGACGGGCGTGGTGGCCGACCGAGGTGATCACTCCCCAGTTGCCTTTCCACCACTGATCCGGCCCCCGGAAACCTTTCCGCAACGCTTGGCCGGGATAATCCCGGAGCATCGGTTGGGCTGAAGTGATTCTTGTTTCGTTCCGGTGCTGAAGATTCAATGGCTTGGGTTCGTCGCGCTTCATTCAAGCGCAGCAGCGATATCCTTGCTCATTCTGAAAGCGGAGATGATCGATGGCGCAGGCGCGGGCAAAGTCCGGCACGAAACGCAAGGCGGGCGGCAAGCGGAAGGCGGCCGGATCCGGGCGGGGCTCGCTCTGGCCCTGGGTTGCCTCGCTCGCCGTCGTCGGTGGCGGCATTGCGTTTTACGACAATTCATCGAGCGTGAGGCACTTCGTCTCCGGTCTGAAAGAGGGCAAGCTGACCCAGACGGCAGAGCGTTCCGCGCCGTCCAGCGCCGCATCGCGACCTTCGGCCGAGCCGAAGACATTGCAGAAGGATGGGCAGAAGGACGGGCCGAAGGACGCACCAGTGCCGCCGCGTCCGGTCGGGCTTGCCCAACGGGGCGTCCCGTCGGCCGAGATGGCGCCGGATCAGAGCCAGACGGCTGCGATCATTCCGCCGGCGCCGATCGGAAGGCCGGTGATGGAGGCTTCTGCCGCCGCCAATGCGCGCAATAGCGGGGAGGCCGGCCATGCGCCATCTGCGGCCGGCACCTATCAGGCGCGGTTCTTCCTGTGCGGAACGGCGAAGCAGGACGATTGCGTCTCCTCGCCGGATCGCTTCGTCTTTCACGGCCAGAAGATCCGGCTCGTCGGCATCGAGGTGCCTGATATCAAGAAGCCACGCTGCGAGGCCGAACGGATCAAGGCAAGCGACGCGGAACTTCGGGTTCGCGCCTTTCTCGATTCCGGCCCGTTCGAACTGCGCACATGGCAGGGCAATAACGACGAGGTGGATGGCCACCGCCTGCGCGACGTGACGCGCAACGGCATGTCGCTGTCCGAGATCCTGGTGCGCGACGGTCTTGCCCACAAGCCGGGGACGCCGAGCGGCTGGTGTGGCTGAAACCCGGACACGACCATGTGCTGCGGTTTTGCACGGCAGGTTCAGTCGTCGTTCAGCCGGGGCAGGACGTCTTTGGCGATGACGGCGAGCGCGCTTGCCGCACGCGCGCCGTCCATGGCCAGATTGAGCGCGACATGGTGGACGCCGAGCGCGCGCAATTCGCCGAGTATCTTGACCAGTCCATCGGGCCCGGCACGGTAGCCGAGCGTGATCTCCTCGATCCCGTCCGAGACCGTATCGACGAGTTCGAACGCCATCGCCTGGCCGAGACCGCGAAAGGCCGTCGTCGAGCGGCCAACCGCGCCATGCCAGAGGCCGATCCTGTCCTTCTGGACGGCGAGGGGGCGATGATAGGTCATCCAGGCGGAAGCGTTGCGGGCGATCCATTCGAGCGATTGCGACGAGGATCCGACGGCGACCCGCGTGATGTCGCGGCCGCTGCGCGGGCGCATGCGAAAGTCCTCGCGACCGCCGATATCGCCTGAAAGCGCTGACGACAGCGCTGCCCAATTGTCGCGAAAGAGTTCGCGTCGATCGGCAACATTCCTGCCGAAGGCCTTGAATTCGGACGGACGATCGCCCGCACCGAGGCCGAGCAGGACGCGTCCTTTAGATAACGCATCCAGCGACAGGGCGGCCTTGGCAATGTGGAACGGATGACGCAACGGCAGCACGATCGCGCCGGTCGCAAGCGTGATCCTTCGCGTCGTTGCGGCCAGCGCGCCGAGCAAGATCCACGGGTCCGAATGGCCGATCGGATCCGGGTAGGCGGGGCTGTTGAGGGGGACGTCGCGGACCCAGAGCGCGGAAAAGCCGAGCGCATCGGCCCTTGCTGCCAGATCAAGCTGAAGGGCGAAATCGATATCGGTCGTTTCGCCATTCCCGATCGTGCGGGGCTGGATGGGAAGGACGATCCCGAGGCTCAGTTTTTCCGGTGCAAACAGCATCGTATCTTCCGTTGGTCATCGAGGCCTTGGTGGCGGGGATGCGACATGCCGTTTCGAGCGACGTGGCGGTGGCGTGCGCTCGCGCCATCCGAACGGCGTGCAAGAGCGATGTAGGTGCGGCGGAGGAAGACAGCAAGGCGCGGCACGCACCCGAGCGATGTCGACTATGGCAATATGGGGGCGTGCCGCGAGCCGTGCCGCCATGGCGCAACACGGCCCGAATGCGGGCGCGTGCTTTGCTGTTGCTGCGACTCGTTTGCGTCGCTACCCTTCGTGAGGTCAGCCCCTTCGGGCGGCGGCGGATGCCATGTCGGGACACTCCCCCAGCATCCGATCGAATGAGCCTGTCTCCACGAAAATCGCGCCATCCGTCTGACAAAACGGGGCGCCCGACCTTGAAGAAGGGGGAGAGGATGCTGGCCGAACGCAATCCTTCGACTGACCCGATGAACGCCCATGCCGCCCATGCCGCCAAGGCTGCCATTGCCGCAGGGAGCGAGATGATGGCTTGCGCGCATGCCGTTTCGCCTGCCGCATCGGTCGCGAACCCGGTGTTTCCGGCGCAATCCGAGGCCGATGCCATCGAGGCTGCGCTTGCCTGGCATGGCGGCGATCCGCGTGCCACGATCGAGACGCTGCTTGCCGATTGCGGGCATCTGCGCGTGCAGCTTGCCGCTGCGCGCAACTGCATCAGCCGTGGCCTGACACGCGGCTGGCTGCCGGAGCCCGACAGGCCGGTGGCGGAGGTGTGAACCTCCTCCACCGCGATGATCCCCGGACATGTTTTCAATGAGGGGGGCGTTAACGGAGTCGCTGCGTAAAGCCCCTCAAGGAAACTTCAGAGATCACGACGACGCTGGAGCGGTTTCGTCTTTCGTTGAGACGCGGAACTGCTCCATCGCCTTGTTTTCCCGAGAAATGCCGGAGGCAAAAGCGGTTCTTGCCCTTGCTGGAATTGCGCTAGCGGTTGCGGAAGACCGTGCAGGTTCCGCCGGCGCTTCTGATGTCGGCGCAGAGCCTTGTCGCGTCCTTGCGGTTCTCGCGGCCAATGCGAGCGGCGTATCTCGGCCGCGAACCGAAATTGCCGCCGCGCTGGCGCACGATGAGCGCGCGTTCGGCGTTGAGCGGGGACGGCAGGCGCAGGATTGCCCGTGTAAACAGCCGGTCGGCGACGACCGGGCTGTAATGGCCGGCAAGCTGGACACCCCAGGGTGCCCAGTCGGCCGAACCCGACAGGACCGGTTCGTTCAACTGGCGGGTATCGGCGAGCGCGATGCAGGCGGGCACGAAGGCCTGTTTGGCATCGAGCGGCGGGGCTGCCGTTTCCGGCGGCGCAGCCTTCCAGGTCTCGGCAAGATGGCCGGTGATGGCAAAGACATAGTCGCGCGTTTCGATCGGCAATCGGCCGGTCGACAGAAAGCGGTCGACGCCGTTTTCGCCGGCATTGTAGGCGGCCGCGGCAAGGCCCAGATTGCCGAATTTCGTACGCAGCGCATCGAGATAGGTGGATGATGCGTCGAGCGCCGCGATCACGTCGAAACTGTTGGTGAGGCCGCGCAGGCGGGCGGTGCCGGGCATGAACTGGGCAATGCCTTCGGCGCCCCTGGGGCTGACGGCCTCCGGGCGAAACAGGCTTTCGCGCCAGATCAGCCGGGCGAAAAATTCGGGTGGCAGGTTTCTCAGCGCAGCAAAATGGTCGAGCGAGCGGCAGAGATCGGCGTTGAAACTCTGTTTGCGGATGCAGAGCGAGGCATCGCCATTCCTGTAGAGGCAGTCGCTGCTCTTATCCGTCTTGGCCCCGGCGGCACTGAGCGCGGCGTCCGGCAGAAGCAGCAGGAGGGCTGCTGCGAGGAGGCGCACGGCCAGCGGGCTTGCTGTCGACGGGATTTGGGGCCGAAGGCTCGGGGGCGGGATGCTTTCAGTCGAGCGGCTTTGGGTTACGGGGCTTGATGAATGGATGCTTGCGGCCTCCGGGGCTCGGGGCCGGGGCGCGTCGCTTGCGAACGCTTCGATCTGTTGACCTTCGCTCTGCGGGCTTGCGGCCACACGGCTTGCGGTCCGCAGGTTGCCGCTCAAGGTTGGAAAGCGCCCGGCCGGCAGATGGCCGGGGCCTGTCATCTCCATCATCGAGGCTGTGCGGCTTGCGCCCTCTGGAAGCCGGCCTCTCATCTGCATCAGAACGGGTTGTGCGCGACGACGCTCTTGTCGCAATCCTGAATATCCCGTTTGCCGCACAGCGCCATCGTGATGTCCATCTCCTTGCGGATGATTTCGAGCGCGGTGGTGACGCCTTCCTTGCCCATGGCGCCGAGGCCATAGAGGAAGGGACGGCCGATATAGGTGCCGCGGGCGCCGAGCGCCACCGCTTTCAGCACATCCTGGCCGGAGCGGATGCCGCCATCGAAATGCACCTCGATCCGGTCGCCAACGGCATCGACGATCTTCGGCAGCATGGAAATGGAGGACAGCGCGCCATCGAGCTGACGGCCGCCATGGTTGGAGACGATCAGCGCGTCGGCGCCGGTATCGGCGGCGGCACGGGCGTCTTCCTCGTCAAGGATGCCCTTGATGATAAGCTTGCCGCCCCAGAGATCCTTGATCCAGCGGATATCGTCCCAGGAAAGCCGCGGGTCGAACTGTTCGGCGGTCCAGGCAGACAGCGACGACAGATCGGAGACATTGCCGGCATGGCCGACGATATTGCCGAAGGCGCGGCGCTTGGTGCCGAGCATTTCCAGGCACCATTGCGGCTTGGTGGCGAGCTGGAGTGCCGTGTTCAGCGTCCATTTCGGCGGTGCCGAGAGGCCGTTGCGGATATCCTTGTGGCGCTGGCCGAGGATCTGAAGATCGGCGGTGACGACAAGCGCGCCGCAGCCGGCGGCCTTGGCGCGGCCGATCAGCCGCTCGATGAAGCCGCGATCCTTCATCACGTAGAGCTGGAACCAGAAGGGTTTCGTCGTGACCGAGCGGACGTCCTCGATCGAACATATGCTCATCGTCGACAGCGTGAAGGGCACGCCGAATTCTTCCGCTGCCTTCGCCGCCAGCATTTCGCCATCGGCATGCTGCATGCCGGTGAGGCCCGTCGGCGACAGCGCTACGGGCATCGAAGCCGACTGGCCGACCATAGTGGTTGCAAGCGAGCGGTTGGTCATGTCGACCAACACGCGCTGGCGCAGCTTGATCTTCGAGAAATCATCCTCGTTGGCACGGTAGGTGCCTTCGGTCCAGGCGCCGCTATCGGCATAATCGAAGAACATTTTCGGCACGCGGCGGCGGGCCATTTTCTTCAGATCGGCGATGGTCAGCGGCTTGGACATGATGATGATTTCCTCCTGATCGGGATCGAGAGGTAGCATGATTTTCAGCGCCGGTTCATCCGAAAACGACCGTGCCGGCGTCAAAGATTTTCAGAGCTTTCAGGCTGTTGCAAGCCTGCCCGGCCAGTGGCGGAGAGGCGGCCTTCACGGGGCGCCCGCCGACGGGTCGCCGGCAGGTGCTGGATGGGTTCCCGGTCTGCCGGAAACGGCTCAGAGACCGGCGGCGACTGCTTCGCGCACCGCGATATCGGCCATTTCGAGAGCTGCTTCGCGGCTCTTTGCGGCGGCGATGAAGCGGCCGTTGTGGCAGAAGCTCGCCCCCTTGACCCCACTTGCGGCTTCGAGATCGCCATTGGTGAGGCCTGCCCATGCGGCTGGAAGGTCGGCGCGCAGCTCAAAACCTTCCTCGGCCTTGCGGATGCCGATGACGCACCAGTCGGTCTCGCTGCGCGGATGGACGACGAAGAGAAGGTGGTCGGCGCCGGCCTTGATCACGGCGGGGCGGTAGGGCATGCCCATCGGCAATTCGAGAATGCGGCCTTCGCCTGCCTTTTCGATGGCGTTCTGCACCAGAGCCTCGGCACGCCGCTTGGCGGCACTCTTGCCGATGCGGGCCTCGACGATGGCGCGGGCAATGCCGAGCGCTGCGTGGAAGCTCGTCGTCTCGGCCTCGGGGTCCGTCTCGTCGAAGACGGGCTTCAGGGTTTCCAGAAGGGCGGGCAGGGTCAGTCCGGCCAGCGGGCCGGACGGGGACAAGGCGCCATTGTCGGTCAGATCGATCGGCAGGACGAAGCTTGCGTCGAAGCTTTCATGGATCTCCTCGACATGGGCTGCCGGAACGCCGGATGCGACGAGGTAGTCGCGGCCATAGTGTTTCCAGATCAGGCCGAAGGATGAATAGGGCTGGCCGTCGTCGCGCAGAGGCGCGCCGCGCTGGTGATGGTCGAAGATCCTCACGGCGGCATCATAGGCGCCGCCGACATCGTAGATGATGCGGTTGTCGCCCGGCGTGATCCATTCCGGCGCGCGGCTGCGGACGATCTTCGCCGCGGGAAAGAGTTTCGTCAGGATGACGCTCGACAGCAGCTCGTCGGCATGGAAGCCACCGGAATGGGTGACAAGGAAATCTGTGGTCATGCCGTGGTCAAGCCTTAGTGATCTGGAACGGAGACAACCAGATAACCTGTGCCGCGAGGCTTCTCAAGCGGGTATCGCGATAGGCGACCTATCACCGGATAAATCGGTTAATTCGGGTCTGCGGTGGCCGCGGGTTATCAACTTACGGCTTCATCGCCGTACCGGCGACATAGGTCTCCACCACGGCGCGGTCGTCGCCCATTGTCTGCAGGAGGAAGAGTTCCTCCGACAGGCTCGTGACCGTCTCCATGCGCAGCTTCATTGCCGGCGTCGATGCGGCGTCGAGGACGACGAGGTCCGCCGTCGTGCCGATGTCCAGCGTGCCGATATCCGCTTCGAGCGACAGCGCCTCGGCATTGCCGCGGGTCATGGCGTAGAAACTGTCGAGCGGGTTCAGCCGTTCGCCGAGCAATTGCTGGATCTTGTAGGCCTCATCCATCGTTCTCAGCATAGAATAGCTGGAGCCGCCGCCGATATCGGTTGCGGTCGCCACCCGCACCGGCTTTTCACGGGCCATCAGCGTCTTCATCGGGAAGAGGCCGGAGCCGAGAAAGAGGTTCGAGGTCGGGCAGTGGACGGCAACCGCGCGTGTCTGGGCCATCACGTCGGCCTCGCGCTCCGAGAGGTGGATGGCGTGGCCCATCAGGCTTTTGTCGCGCAGGAGGTCATAGCGGGCATAGATGTCCGTATAGTCTTTCGCCTCCGGGAAAAGCTCGCAGGTGAAGCGGATTTCCTCGTCGTTTTCCGACAGGTGCGTCTGGATGTGCAGGTCTGGAAATTCGCGCGCGAGCGTCTGGGCGGCGCGCATCTGCTCGGGCGTCGAGGTGATGGCGAAACGCGGCGTGATGGCGACATGGTTGCGGCCCTTGCCATGCCACTCCGCAATCACCGCGCGGGTCTCGTCATAGCCCGTTTCGGGCGTGTCGAGCAGGCCCTGCGGCGCGTGGCGATCCATCATCACCTTGCCGCCCACCATGCACATGCCGCGCTTCAGCGCTTCGCCGAAAAAGGCGTCGGCCGACGTCTTGTGGACGGAGCAATAGGCCGCGGCCGTCGTCGTGCCGTGGCGCAGCAGCTCGTCATAGAAATGCGTGGCGATGCGGGCCGCATGGGCGCTTTCGACAAAGCGGCATTCCTCGGGAAAGGTGTAGGTGTTCAGCCATTCCAGAAGATTGGCGGCATAGGAGGCGATGACCTGCATCTGCGGGAAATGCATGTGGCAATCGATGAAGCCGGGCAGGATCAGGTGCGGACGGTGGTCGATCTCTGTCACCTCGCCCAGGGCTTGCGCCTTCACCGACGCATAGTCGCCGATGGCCGATATCCTGCCGTTGTCGATGAGAAGTGCGCCGTCTTCCTCGTAGAGATAGCTGCCGCTATCGGCGAGCGATTGCGGCGCACGGTGAAACGACAGGAGCCGGCCGCGCATCAGGGTCGTCCGTTTCGTTTCGTCCGTCGTCGTCATCTCGTTCATTCCTGTATGAGGGGCCTGTTTGAGAGCCCTGTTTGCTGGCCTTGTTTGCGGGCCCTGTTTGCCGGCTCTGTTCTCGACCGTGGTCCCAGAGCCCGTTACTCGGCCTTGCCGCTGCGGCCGCTCTCGCTGATCGTGCTTTCATACCATGCCACAAGAAGCTTGCGCTCCTGCGGCGAGATGTCGGTGACATTGCCGGGGGGCATGGCGTGGCTGCGTCCGGCCTGGATGTATATCTCGCGGGCGTGGGCGGCAATCTCCTGATCGGTCTCCAGCCGCACGCTCTTCGGCGTGAAAGTGACGCCGTCATAGACGGGTTCGGCCGCATGGCACATGGAACAGCGGGCCATGACCACATCGCGCGCTGCGCCGAAATGGACGTTTGCGGCAAATTCCCGTTGCATCGTGGTCGTGAGCGATGACGTCTCGGTTTCGCCGGTCAGGATCTTCGGTGCGGTCGAAAGCCACATGATGAGGATGAAGATGATGATCGTTACCGGCCAGGTCCAGGTCGGATAGCCCTTGCGGGCATGGGTGGTGTTGAACCAGTGCCGGATGGTGACGCCCATCAGGAAGACGAGTGCGGCGATCACCCAGTTGAAATAGGTGGCAAATGCCAGCGGGTAATGGTTCGACAGCATGAAGAAGATGACGGGCAGCGTCAGGTAGTTGTTGTGCAGCGACCGCTGCTTGGCGATCTGCCCGTATTTCGCATCCGGCGTGCGGCCGGCAATGAGATCGGCCACCACGACCCGCTGGTTCGGCATGATGATGAAGAAGACATTGGCCGACATGATCGTCGCGGTAAACGCGCCCAGATGCAGGAAGGCGGCGCGGCCGGAAAAAACGTGGGTATAGCCGTAGGCCATGGCGACCAGAACGACATAGAGTATCGCCATCAGGCCCCAGGTGTTGCGGCCGAGCGGCGACTTGCAGAGCTGGTCGTAGATCACCCAGCCGACACCAAGCGATGCCAGCGACAGACAGATGGCCTGCCAGCGCTCGAGATCCATGACCGAACGGTCGATCAGGAACAGATCGGCGCCGCCGTAATAGACGATGCAGAGCATCAGGAAACCGGAGAGCCAGGTGAAGTAGCTCTCGTATTTGAACCATGTCAGGTGCTCGGGCATCTGCGCCGGCGCCACCAGATATTTCTGGATATGGTAGAAGCCGCCCCCATGCACCTGCCATTCCTCGCCATAGGCGCCGGGCGGCAGATGCGGCCGCTTCACCAGCCCGAGATCGAGCGCGATGAAGTAGAAGGACGAGCCGATCCAGGCAATGGCGGTGATGACATGGAACCAGCGGGCGGCAAAGCTCAGCCATTCCCAGAATATCGCATATTCGTACATTCAGGCTCCCCGCATCCGTTCCCCATGTCGGGCGCCGCTTCCAGCTGCTCCGACTCGTGACTTTGCGAGAAAATCGGGAGCGAGGGAAGGGGGCGCGTACCGCAGTGCACAGGGCGGGCGGCTTTCCCGGTGCCTGCCTGGCGCCAATTTCAACAGGGCCTCTGGTTCGGCCGAGGCGGGCGGGTTAGGGTCCGAGACAATCGGGAGAAGGACCAGCATGAAAATCTATATTCTTGGCCTGTCGCTCAGCCTTTTCGCCGGCAGCGCCCTTGCCGACGATCTCTACGACAGCTGCATGTCGGCGGCGGACGGCACGAACCCCGCTTATGCCAAATGCGGCGGCGACTGGATCGCCCGTGCCGATGCCGATCTGAATACGGCCTGGAAGTCGCTTTATGGCGATGCGGAAGGCCAGACCAAGGTCGACCTTCTGGCCGAACAGCGGGCGTGGAACGCCTATAAGGAGCAATCCTGCACGTTTCTGTCCAATGGCGATGCCGGCCGCGAGGGGCAGGTGATCGCTTTCCCGGCCTGCCGGGCCAAGGTGATCGAGGCGCGGACGCAGGAACTCGAGGACTATGCCTCGCCGCAGGAGTGAAGGGGTGCGGGCTTGAGGGAGAAGCTCAACGGCCTGCCTTTTCCCGAGCGAGCCCGATATAACGGTCGGTATGGCGCAGCCACTTCTTCTCGATTGCTGCCTCGATATCGATCTCGTTGGCACGCAGATAAAGAACGAGCTGGCCAAAAAGATCGGCCGCCTCGTTTTCAAGCGCCTCCCGCATCTTGTGTCGATCGTTTGCGTCGCCCGATGCGTTTTTTGCCCGGCCATCCAAAAGCAGATGTTCGGCCGTCAGTTCGCCGAGCTCCTCCGTCAGCTTGAGCAGATACCAGTCAGGGCTTCGGGAAATCTCGTGCACGCGGGCATAGAGATCGCCGATCTGGCCAATGCGATCGCTGAGTTGCCGGAAGGTCTGAGGCGTGGCGGTCTTGCTCATCGATGGGGGCCCGGTCTTCTGGAATCATCTGGTTTCACACAGCCTAATCTGCCTCGCCCGGCAGGCGTGTGAATTTTTGATCACGCTTTCTCCTCGGCAAGGTGCGGGACTGGCATGAGATGAGGTCCAAGCCTGTGCATGGGCGGTCCTTTCGCCCTTCCTTCGTCACAATTTCAGCCTCTCCTAAATTGTGCATTGCGGCAGCTTCGCCTTAGCCGGCCAAGGCGAAGCTGCTATGATTGCCTCTTGCAACTGTGCCGGCTTCGGTCCGGGTCTTGCGTGACGCCTGGCCGGCGATGACATCCCTGAGCATTTCTATTGCATGTGCATGCCAACGATGCCCATCAACGGAGAGTGACCTCATGCGTGGTATTCTGACGGGTGTGAGTTATGCATTCATGGCGCTTGTCGCCTATGGCCTTTCGAGCATGATGGCGCTGGCGCACGAAGCGCACAGCCCAAGCGGCGCAAGCTGGAAATATGACGGCTATTGCTGCAATGGCGACAGCCAGACCGGCGATTGTCAGATGATCCCCGACAAGAACGTCAAGATCATCAAGGGCGGTTACGAGATCATCATCGGGCCGGGCGACCACCGGCTGATTACCCGCAATCACGATTTCAAGCTGCCGCAGAGCGAGGCCCGCCGCAGTCTCGATTCGCAATATCACATCTGCCTCTATCCCGACGAAAACACGCTGCGCTGCTTCTATGCGCCCGACATGAGCTACTGACGGCGATCCTTCGTCCTTTGCCGAGGGATCCCGTCAGTCGCGGAAGGTCGGCATGGATTTTCGCATGAATTCGCGGAAGGCGCGGATCTTGCGGGTGTTGCGGCGCGCCTGCGGATAGACGAACCAGTAGTCGCTGCCGTCGCTTGCCAGAAGATCGAAGGGCTGGATCAGGCGCCCGAGCGCCAGTTCGTCGGTATAGAATTCGGGTTTCAGGATCGCGACGCCCTGGCCAGCGACGGCTGCCGCCGCCTCGAAGGCCTGTGCGCCGTAACGGCTGATCGGCCGGGCCTTCAGGTCGATATCCGGCATGCCGGCTGCGGCAAACCACATCGGCCACCAGGGATCGCCGGCATCGATGATGCGCAGTTTGAGTATATCGGCGGGCTCCGTGACGCCGCCGATCGTTGCGGCCAGCGCCGGGCTCAGCATCGGGGTGAAATGGCTCTTCATCAGGAAATGACTTTTCAGGCCCGGCCATTCGCCCTTGCCGCTGCGGATCGCGACATCGGCCTCGGCGCGGGTGAAATCCACCATGTCCTGCGAGGTCTCCAACCTTACGGCAATGCCCGGATTTTCCAGCTGGAACGTGCCGAGATGGTGGGCGAGCCAGCGGGTGGCGAAGGTTGCCGTCGTATGGATGACGAGGGTTGATTCCGACTGGTCCTTCATGCCGCCGATCGCTTCGGCGATCACCGAAAAGCCCTCGGCGATCTTGGGCGCCAGCCGCTCTCCGGCCGGCGTCAGCGTTACCTGCCGGGGACGGCGGAAGAAGAGCGGCTCGCCCAGATGCTCCTCCAGAAGCTTGATCTGGTAGGTCACTGCCGTCTGCGTCATGCCCATTTCCTCGCCGGCGCGGGTAAAACTCTTCAGCCGTGCGGCCGCCTCGAAGACATGCAGGGCATTGAGCGGGAACTGGCGCGAAAGTTTCACCTGGCATCCTCATCTGTCGGCATCGCATGGATCAATTCTACTGATCCATGCGATGCGGCATTCGATTGGTCATCGGTTTGTCCGGCTGGCACTATAGCGGCATGACGACCCGAAGAAAACGGGTCATACCTCTGGAGAAACGCAATGTTGTCGATCACGCTCTTTCGTGCGGGGGGCTTCTGGCTGCGCCCCGATCTTTCCTTCCTGTCATTCAGGCGATCGTCCATGGATCAGAATTACATCGATCTTCAGGCGATGCCGGACTATCTGCGGCGCGATCTTGGGCTCGGCGATGATTGCGCCGACCGAAAGGGCGAGGCGGCGCGGGAAGGATGGACGCGGCTTCTGACGAGCGAACTGCCGCGTAGCCTGTAAGCCCCGTCGGGTTCCGTCTGGCAAGCCGTCAGGCTGGCGCCTTGCTCTGGGCTTTGCCGACTGTCCGCGTGGCGTAGACGGTCAGAAGTTCGGCGGCGACCATGGCGGCGATGACGGCCGGCCGCTTGTCCTTCACCGCCGCACCACCGACCGGCAGGACGAGGCGCGACAGCATGTCCGTCACATCATCGATTGCGGTCTCCTCCCGCTGGCGTTTCAACCACTTTGAGAATGTGGCGCGCTTGGTCATCGAGCCGATCATGCCGACATAGGCAAGATCCGGCCGCGCCAGCGCCTTTTCGGCGATGAGAAAATCGAGAGCGTGGTCGTGGGTGAGGATGATCGCTGATCCACCGTTGGCGATACTGGATACCTCGGCCTCCGGCATCGCCGTCAGCCTGCGGGCGGTCGTCTCCGGCAGATCGTCCAGCGCCTCGGCGCGGGTCTCGAAGACGGTGACGGTGAAGGGCAGGGGCGACAATGCATGGGTGAGCGCCAGCCCCACATGGCCGGCACCGAACAGCGCGACCGCGGGCCAGTCATGCTCTTCGCGTTGCAGCCGTGCTGTCAGCGCCGCCGTGTCGTCGGGGGTGACGCGGGTGAAGGCCAAAAGCGTGCGCCCGCCACAGCACTGGCCGATCTCGGGACCGAGCGGAATATCCATCGTCTGCTGCCCTCCACCGGCCAGCAGCGCGCGGGCATTGTCGATCGCCATATATTCGAACTGCCCGCCACCGATCGTGCCCCATATTGCGGTCTTTGCGACCAGCATGAACGTGCCCGCCTCGCGCGGCGTGGAGCCTCTGGTCTGGACGAGATCGACCAGAACCGCGCAGGCGTGGGTAAAGAGGAAGGCGGGGAGCGTGGTCATCGTCGTATTATCTCCCGCTGCGGGTCATTTTCCCGATGCGCAGCATTCTCGCGCGGCGTGCCATTCTCGTGCTGCGCAGCATTCGCGCGCTGCGTGGCTGATCTGCCGGCACCGTCGCATGGCCGACGGGTATCGGTCATGAAGAGCACGCAGTCCTTGGTTTTCCAGTCCGTCATCGGATAAAATTGCGCACCAAATCGCACGCAATTCAAGATGGGCCTGTTGATGTCGCAATCCTTGCTGGTGCGGTATCGGCCGATCGGCTAAGGGCAGGCGCGCCGATTGCCACGCCCGACCGCACGCCTGAACCCCACGCCCGAAGCAGACGGCCATCCGAAGCAGACGGTCCCGAAGCAGACAGCCGAAACAAAAAAAGCCGATGAAGCCCCGCGATCTTGCCGTCTACCTGTTTCTGGCCCTTGCCTGGGGCCTGTCGTTTCTCGTCGTCGTCAAGGTCGTCGCCGCCTTCGGCTTTGTCGCGGCGGTGTCGATCCGGGCCTTCGTCGCAAGCGGCACGCTGTTCCTGATCGCCAGAATTTCCGGCAGAAAGCTCGATTTTTCCGCCGGATGGTGGCCGTTCTTCGTTGTCGGCGCCTCGACGGTCGCGGGCCAGCTGCTCGGACTTTCCTATGCGACGCCCTTGATCGGCACCGCCATGGCCGCCATTCTGGTCGCCTCCATCCCGCTCTTTTCCATGGTGATCAGCCAGATCTGGGGGCTGGAGCGGATGAAGGTGAGCGGCGTGATGGGGCTGGTGCTCGGCACAGCCGGCATCGTGCTTCTCGTCGGGTTTCCGGCCGTGCCCGTGACGCCGACCTTCGTCTTCGGTTGTGCCGCAACACTCGGCGCCTGTTTTGCCGCCGCCTTCGGCAGCAATTATGCCAGCCACAGGCTCAAGCATGTCGGCTCCTTCGAGGTGACGATCGGCTCCTTCCTGTTCGGCGGGCTGATCGCTGCCCCCTTCATGGTGATGGTGCCGGTACCGGGCGCGGTGGGCGCGATCGATATTCTCTATCTGCTGATTGCCGGCTGCGTGATGAGTGCGGCGACCTATGCGCTCTATTTCCGTCTCGTCGGCTCGATCGGCGCAACGAAAGCCGTCAGCGTCGAATTCGTCGTCACCATCGTTGCCGTCATCGTCGGGGCGATCGTGCTGAAGGAGCCGCTCACCGGCGTGCAGGTGTTGGGTGCCGGCGTCATCATTCTCGGCTGCATGCTGGTGCTGGGGCTTTTCCCGTGGCAGCGCAGCAAGGTGGCCGCCGTGCCGCTGCCGCATCAGGACGGAGTGCCGTGAGGCCGTCGAGCCTCCCGGTCCCGATATCTGCCTTGCGACATTCGTTTCAGGTCACATCTGTTTCAAACGCTCGACCGCCACCAACACCCGTTCGGGCGTCGCCGGCGCATCGAGCCGCGGGCAGACCGCGTAATCGGCGATACTGGCAACGGCCATGGAGAGCGCTTCCAGAACCGAGATCGCCAGCATGAAGGGCGGCTCGCCGACGGCCTTCGAGCGGCCGATCGTCGGTTCCCCGTTCTCGGCCCATTCGGCCAGCTTGACGTTGAAGATCTTTGGCCGGTCGGAGGCGAGCGGGATCTTGTAGGTGGAGGGCGCATGGGTGCGAAGCCTGCCCTTGCCGTCCCACCAGAGTTCCTCCGTCGTCAGCCAGCCCATGCCCTGAACGAAACCGCCCTCGATCTGGCCGATATCCAGCGCCGGATTGAGCGAGCGGCCGACATCGTGGAGAATATCGACCCGGTCGACCATGTATTCCCCGGTCAGCGTGTCGATCGACACTTCCGAACAGGAAGCGCCATAGGCGAAATAGTAGAACGGGTGGCCGCGCCCGGCCTTGCGGTCCCAGTGGATTTTCGGCGTCTGGTAGAAGCCCGCGGCCGAGAGCTGCACACGGTCGTAATAGGCGGCGCGCACGAATGTATCGAAGGGGACGATCTCGTCGCCGATACGCAGGCGGTTCGGCAGAAACTCGACCTCGTCTTTCGTGACATTCCACTGGCGGCAGGCGAAATCGATCAGCCGTTCCTTGATCTGGCGGCAGGCGTCGTAGGCGGCCATGCCGTTGAGATCGGTGCCGGAAGAGGCGGCAGTGGCGGAGGTGTTCGGCACTTTGCCGGTCGTCGTCGCGGTGATCTTGATCCTGTCGATATCGACCTGGAAACAGTCGGCCACGACCTGCGCCACCTTGGTATAGAGGCCCTGGCCCATTTCTGTGCCGCCGTGGTTCAGGTGGATCGAGCCGTCATTGTAGACATGCACCAGCGCGCCCGCCTGATTGTAGGCGGTCATGGTGAAGGAGATGCCGAATTTCACCGGCGTCAACGCGATCCCCTTGCGGATCACGGGGCTCTGCTCGTTGAACGCTGTGATTTCCTCGCGTCTTGCCCGGTAGTCCGACGACGCTTCCAGTTCGTCCACCAGGCTTGCGAGAATATTGTGCTCGACCTCCTGATGATAGGGGGTCAGCGTGCGGCCCGAGCCGGGCTGGCCGTAGAAATTGCGCTTGCGGACATCGAGCGGGTCGAGGCCGGTCGCATAGGCGATCTCCTCGATGATGCGTTCGGCGCCGAGCATGCCTTGCGGTCCGCCAAAGCCGCGAAAGGCGGTGTTGGACACGGTATGGGTCTTCAGCGGTTGCGAGGCGACGCGGACATGCGGGTAGAAATAGCTTGAATCGGCATGAAACAGCGCACGGTCTGTTACCGGACCGGACAGATCCGCCGAATAGCCGCAGCGCGCCGCGTAGATCGCATCGAGCGCGTGGATAGTGCCGTCCTCGTGGAAGGAGACGTCGTAATCGACGCGAAAATCGTGGCGTTTTCCCGTGACGCTCATGTCTTCGTCGCGATCCGGGCGGAATTTTATGGCGCGGTTCAGCTTCTTTGCGGCAACCGCTGCAAGGGCTGCGAACTGGTTGCCCTGGGTTTCCTTGCCACCGAACCCGCCGCCCATGCGGCGCGTCTTCACCTCGACGGCGTGACTGGCGATGCCCAGCACATGCGCCACCATGTGCTGCACCTCGCTCGGGTGCTGGGTGGAAGACCAGACGGTGACGTCGTCATCCTCGCCGGGGATGGCGAGCGCGATATGGCTTTCGAGATAGAAATGCTCCTGCCCGCCGATCTCCATCGAGGCCTTGACGCGCAAGGGGGCGTTTTCGATCTCGGTTTCGGCCTCGCCGCGCCTGAGCGTCATCGGTTCGCAGACGAGCGGCGCACCGTTTTCCCGCGCGCCTGCTATATCGGTCCAGTGGGGAAGATCCTCGTAGACGATCGACGCAAGCCGCGCCGCGCGCCGGCCTGCGTCGCGGGTTTCGGCGATGACGCAGAAGATCGGCTGGCCATGAAACTGCACGAGATCGGTCGCCAGCAGCGGCTCGTCGTGCTGGCCGGTGGCGGCGACATCGTTTTCGCCCGGAATGTCCTCTGCCGTCATCACGGCGACGACGCCGGGCGCGGCGCGGACGGCATCGAGATCGACCGACAGGATTTTTGCATGCGCCCGGTCCGACAGGCCGAGAGCGGCGTGAAGCAGACCCGCAGGATCGGGAATGTCATCGATATATTCGGCACTTCCGGTGACATGCTTATGCGCTGAATCATGCCGCAGCGAGGCGTGCATCGGGCCTGTGATGGCGGGCCTTGTGTCGAACGTGGATTTATCCATGGTCAGGCGCTCCATCCGGTGATGGCGACGAGAGGAAGACGAACAATCGCAATCGGCATCACGCCTCCTCCATCTCGAAGCGCACCAGTTCCTGTCCGGCGCCGGCCGTTTCGAGGAAGAAGCGGGTGAGCAGGTTCTTTGCCGTCAGGCTGCGATACTGCGCCGTGGCGCGCCAGTCGCTCAGGGGCTGGTAGTCGGTATCGAAAAGATCGCGGACGGCCGCGATCAGGCCCCAGCTCCAGGTCTGCCCGAGAAGTGCGTCCTCCACATGGGTGGCGCGTTTCGGGGTGCCGGCCATGCCGCCGAAGGCGATGCGGATCGTCTCCACCTTGCCCTCTTCGTCGAGCGTCAGGTGGAAGGCGCCGCAGAGCGCCGAAATATCCTCGTCGCGGCGCTTGGAGATCTTGTAGACGGCGTAATAGGCATCGTCCCTGGGGCGCGGGACGAATATCTTCTCGACGAATTCGCCGGGCAGGCGGTCCTGCTTGCCGTAGGCGAGGAAATAGCTTTCGAGTGGCAGCGTGCGTCTTCCCGAATGGGAGCGCAGCGTCAGGTCCGCGCCAAGCGCGATCAGCGCCGGCGGCGTGTCGCCGATCGGCGAGCCGTTGGCGATATTGCCGCCGATCGTGCCGACGTTTCGCACCTGCTGGCCGCCGATGCGCTCGATCAGCCGGCCGAGCGCCGGGATCTCGTCCGACAGAAGATCGAAAGCGTTGGTGTAGCTGACGCCGGCGCCGATCGTGATCCCCGTCTCGTCCTCGGTGATCGATTGCAGATCGCTCAGATGGCCGATGAAGATGACAGGGTCGATGCGGCGCATCTGTTTCGTCACCCAGAGCCCGACATCGGTTGCACCGGCAACGATCGTCGCATCGGGGTTTTCAGACAGGATTTCGGCAAAATCCTCGATCGAGGCAGGCAGGATGGTGCGGGCCGGTTCGTCAGGGCCGCCCGCTTGGTTTTGGCCCGGTTCGTCGCGGCCCGCCTGATGGTGGCCCGCCTGACGATGGCCAACCCTTGGCGTCTCGACGACGATGCGATCCGGCTTCGAGCGGATCGCCCAGAGTTTTGCCATAATCTCGGTGCGATCGCGTTCCAACGGATCGAAGAGCGCGCTCGGGCGGTTTTCGGCAACCTGTTCGGCAGCTTTCACGATCGGCTCGTAGCCGGTGCAGCGACAGAGATTGCCCTGCAGCGCCATCTCGATCTCGGCGCGGTTCGGCCTGTCGTTGGACAGCCAAAGGCCATAGAGCGACATGACGAAGCCCGGCGTGCAGAAGCCGCATTGCGAGCCGTGGCAATCGACCATCGCCTGCTGAACCGGATGGAGCGTGCCGTCCCTTGCCGCCAGATGCTCGACCGTCACCACATGGGTGCCGTGGAGAGAGCCCAGGAACCGGATGCAGGCATTGACGCCCTCGTAGCGCAAGCCGTGTTCGGTGAGCCTTCCAACCAGAACGGTACAGGCGCCGCAATCGCCCTCCGCACATCCTTCCTTGGTTCCCGTCAGCCGCCGCGTCAGGCGCAGATGGTCGAGAAGCGTTTCCGTCGGGGCAAAATCTCCAAGCGTGACGTCTTCCCCGTTGAGGATGAAGCGGATGGCTGATTGCATGTCTCTCCTTCGTCTGCCGATATCGGCCCAGTTGGTCGCTCGATGGGGTACCAGTCGATGGCAGATACTACTGCGCCGTCCAGCCGCCGTCGACGGAGATATGTGTGCCTGTCACGCTTCTGGCCGCGTCGCTTGCCAGATAGAGGGCGGCGGCGGCGACTTCCTCGATGCCGACGAATTCCTTCGTGGCTTGCAGGCGCAGCATCACCTCGTCCTTGACCTGCGCCTCGCTGATGCCCTTCTCGCGGGCCTGATCGGGGATCTGCTTTTCCACGAGCGGGGTCAGCACGAAGCCGGGGCAGATGGCGTTGACGGTGATGCCGGACTGGGCAAGCTCGAGCGCCGCCGTCTTGGTCAGCCCCAGGATGCCATGCTTGGCCGCCACATAGGCGGATTTGAACGGCGAGGCGACAAGGCCGTGGGCGGAGGCGACGTTGATGATGCGGCCCTTGCCGTTTTCCTTCATCAGCGGGATCGCGTGGCGCATCGTATGGAAGGCCGACGATAGAAGGATGGCGATCAGCTGATCCCATTTTTCGGGCGGGAAATCCTCGATCCTTGCCACATGCTGGATGCCGGCATTGTTGACGAGCACATCGACGCCGCCGAATTTTTCACGTGCGGTGGCGATCAGGTCGGCGATCTCGTCCGGTTTCGTCATGTCGGCTGCGTGATAGAGCGCGGCTGCGGCGCCCTCATCCTCCAGCTTCCGGCGAATCACCTCGATCTCTTCGGCCTTGCCGAAGCCGTTGATGACGATATTGGCGCCCTCTGCTGCAAAGCCGCGCGCAATGCCAAGGCCTATGCCGGAGGTTGAGCCGGTGACGACGACGGTTCTGGCTTTTGAAACTGGCATGTGGCGATCTCTCCCTGAAAACAGTCCTGTGCAGGCATATCCGGCGGCGTTCTCCCGCGCCGCAGCAGAGGTCAGGTTATGCCCAAACGTGGATCTCTTGCAATCGAAACGACCACACGAAAAGCTTGTATTTTTGAAGGTTTCCGACAAGGTTTCATGAAATTTCCGGCAGCTTTATCTTCGGTCGAGGGGCTTTCGTCTCTGATGACAGCGATTTGACCGAGTGCTATCATCATGGTCCAAAACAACGACGGGTGAACCCGGGAGGAATGTCATGGGATTGTTCGATAATCTGGGCAGCGTCATTGGCGATGCTCTCAGCGGCAAGCCGGTCAATCTGATGTCGCTTGCCGAGGATGTCTTCCAGAACGCCGGCGGGCTGGATGGCGTGCTGGCGCAGCTGAACGGCAGCGGGCTCGGCAAGCAGGTGGCCTCCTGGATCGGCACGGGCGACAATATTCCGATCACGGCCGACCAGATCCGCGCCGCACTGTCCTCCGATCAGGTCCAGAGCCTTGCAGCCAAGCTCGGCGTCGATATGAGCCAGGTGCCGGAGCTGCTGGCCAAGCACCTGCCGGAGACCGTCGATCAGGCGAGCCCCAACGGAACCCTTCCGTCATAATCGTCGGCGGAAGCGAAGACTGACGATAACGACAACAACACTGCAACACTCATCGATCGAGGCAACACCATGTCGCACAAACTGCTTCTCTCCGCCGCAGGCTCGCTGCTTGCCGCCTTCGTCCTGTCGTCGCCGGCGCATGCGCTGACGATGAAGGAATGCAGCGTCAAGTATCAGGCTGCCAAAACCGACGGTTCCGCCAAGGATATGAAGTGGAACGACTTCCGCGCCAAGAACTGCGGTGCCGATGCGGCCGCCGCCGACAAGGCCGACGAAGCCGATGTCGCTGCTACGACCGAAAAGGAACCGGCAAAGCCGACCGTGGCCGCTCCCAAGGGCGTCGCCTTCCCGAAGGCGATCGACAAGAAATATTCGACCCAAACCGCCGGCAAGGCGCGCCTGAATACCTGCGTCGATGCCTATCGCGCTGCCAAGGAAGCCGGCTCGCTCGGCGACCTGAAGTGGATCCAGAAGGGCGGCGGTTACTGGAGCCTGTGCAACACCAGCATCAAGTCGGCCGGCTGAAAGCGAAGCTGACGCGGACGAGGCGAGGGCCGAAACCGCGCGCATGAGATCAAGAGATACGGCAGAGGCGCATGGAAACGGCGCCTTTGTTCTCTTGTCTGTCGAGGCGATGCACGGCCTCCTGACCTCCTGACCTCCTGACCTCCTGACCTCCTGACCTCCTGACCTCCTGACCTCCTGACCTCCTGACCTCCTGACCTCCTGTGGTGGCTGTGGTCGGACATGTTGTCGCGAGGCGAGGGTACCGACATGGGGGAGATGAAGCCCTGGAATGCGGCCGAGGGCAGTGCAGGACGCGGCTTCCAGACAGCCGGCGAAGGTCTAGGACATTTCCGCCTTTCTTCGAAACGCGAAACTGCTCCACCTCTTTGTTTCTGTGCAATTGCGGATGCAAAACCGGTTCCCACTTTTGCGGGAATTGCTCCAAGACCGCTCCGGCGTCATGTTCGATCTCGTCCAGAGTATTTGCAGGCTTGCGAATTCCTGCACGCGGTTCGTCGCTCGAAGCAATCCGGTGGACGGCGGGATCTGACGACAGAGGGTTCGCCATCGAGAAAAAGGGCCGCGCAAAACGCAGCCCTTTTTCGTATCTCGCATCACCTTTTTTCTGACGTGACGGCGCCATGCAATGCATGTGGCGCGGGCTTTTTCACGTCGCGGGATCACCGTTTTGGGTGGTGCCGCGTCCAGCGCGGGGCGCAAACGCATTGTCGGTGACGGCAGCCAGCGACGGATTGCCGGAGGCAGTATCGGAACGATTTTGGGAATGCTCCCTCGGATGCTCTTTGGGTTATTCGCCGGGGCCGTCGTCGCGGCGGCCGACCGTGATCTCGTTATGGCGTTCCGCGTGCTGGCGGCGATGATGGTCGAGCATGCGTTCGACGCCGCCGGTGGAGGTCTTTGCCTTCATCGTTGCGCGGTGGCCGGGACGATAGGGCGCGAGCGGCGCCTGCGGTTCGGCAATGACGACGCGGTTGCGGCCGGCTTCCTTGGCGCTGTAGAGCGCCGTGTCGGCTTCTTTCAGCATGTGTTGCAGGCGGCTGCCGGCACCCGCCTGGCAGATGCCGAAGCTTGCGGTGACGCGACCTCTGGCAAGAGGTGCGACGGTCGAGGCTTCCAGCAGCAGACGCAGCCTTTCTGCGAAAGCGGCGGCGCCCGCCTTGTCGGTGCGCGGCATGACGATGCAGAATTCCTCGCCGCCGATGCGGGCTGCAAGATCATAGGGGCGCAGCGCGCTCTTCACCATCTCGCTTGCCGCCATCAGCACCTTGTCGCCGACATCGTGGCCATGGGTGTCGTTGATCGCCTTGAAACGATCGAGGTCGAAGACGACGAGCGACACCGGATCGCCCTGGCGCTGGGCGCGGGCGATTTCTTCGGCCACCCGTTCGCCGAGCCAGCGGCGATTGCCAAGACCGGTCAGCGGATCGGTTGTCGCCTGATGGCGCAGGCGCTTCATCAGCACGTCGGCCTCGCCGATCATCGCGGTGACGGCGCCGGCAAGACGGCCGATCTCGTCCTGGCTGGCAAGGACCATCTCCACCGGCGTGCCATCGGCGCGGTAGCGCGTCACCTGCGTCGTCAGGTTGCGCAGCGGCAAAAGCAGGCGCCAGAGCGTGAAGAGGCATGTCGCCGTGCCAATGAGAGTGGCTATCAGCATTAAGGTAAAAATACTGACCGCACCGACGTGAAAGCCGGAGACGAGATAGCCGACAAGTGCGATCAGGGGAACGTGGACGCAGACGAAGCAGATGGAAAAAATCTTTAAAGTCAAAGACTTTTTGAAGGCGACCGAGGCTGCCGTCGGAATCGGAATCATTCCGAACTCCTTTCGAATCTCTAGTTCTGAAACCAAGTGACGTGGCGGACGCTAGTCGCCACAAACAAAAGCAGAGTTAATGCAATCGTTAAAATGCCGTCGGTTCCCGGTGGTTATCAACAGTTGCAATTCTATTCGTATTTTCTCATGGAGAACGTCGAGACCCTATCACCATTTTCCTTTCCGTGCAGCGCCATATGTGTTGCAAAGGCGTGAGTGGAACCGCCTTCGGGAGAGGGGCGGCCGAACGGAGGGAGGGCGTGCATGACCGGAAGCAAGTCGGGTTACATACTGGCGATCGACCAGGGAACGACATCGACGCGGGCAATCGTTTTCGATGAGAAAATGACGGTGGTGGCCACCGGCCAGCAGGAATTTCCCCAGATCTTTCCGCGATCCGGATGGGTCGAACACGATCCGGAGGCGATCTGGCAGAGCGTTGTTGCAACGGTCGGACAGGCGCTTTCGAAGGCGAAGCTCGCGGCCGCCGATATCGCGGCGATCGGCATCACCAACCAGCGCGAGACGGCCGTCGTTTGGGACGCAAAGACCGGCAAGCCGATCTATAACGCCATCGTCTGGCAGGACCGGCGCACGTCGGATTACTGCGAGCGGCTGAAGGCGGAGGGGTTGGAGGGGCTTTTCATCCGCCGCACCGGCCTGATCCTCGATCCGTATTTTTCCGGCACCAAGGTCAACTGGATCCTGTCCAACGTGCGCGGCGCGCGAAAAAAGGCCGATAAAGGCGAACTCCGCTTCGGCACGATCGATACGTTTCTCATCCACCGGCTGACCGGCGGGCGCAGCTTCGTCACCGATGCGACCAATGCGTCGCGTACACTTCTTTTCGATATCCGCAAGAACCGCTGGGATGCGGATCTCTGCGATATCCTGCAGGTGCCGGCGTCGATGCTGCCGCAGGTGAAGGATTGCGCCGCCGATTTCGGCATCACCGACAAGGCGTTGTTCGGCGCGGAAATCCCGATCCTCGGGGTTGCCGGCGATCAGCAGGCGGCAACGATCGGGCAGGCGTGCTTTTCGCCCGGCATGGTCAAGTCCACCTACGGCACGGGGTGCTTTGCGGTTCTGAATACGGGCAAGGATCTGGTGCGCTCGAAGAACCGGCTGCTGACGACAATCGCCTACCGGATGGGCGGCAAGACCACCTATGCGCTCGAAGGCTCGATCTTCATCGCAGGCGCTGCCGTGCAATGGCTGCGCGACGGGCTGAAGATCATCGACAAGGCCTCGCAAACGGGCGAACTGGCAGAAAAGGCCGATCCGCGGCAGTCGGTCTATCTCGTGCCGGCCTTTACCGGGCTTGGCGCACCGCATTGGGACGCAGAGGCGCGCGGTGCGCTGTTCGGCCTGACGCGGGCCACGGGCCCGGCGGAAATCTCCCGCGCGGCGCTCGAAGCCGTCTGCTACCAGACCAACGATCTTCTCGAGGCGATGCGCAAGGATTGGCGGGCACGCGGTTCAAAGGCGACCGGTGGCAAAGCGGCCGGTGCCAAGGCGGGCGGCGGTGGCGAGACCGTGCTGCGTGTCGATGGCGGCATGGTGGCATCGGACTGGACGATGCAGCGGCTTGCCGATCTTCTCGATGCACCGGTCGACCGGCCGGTCATTCTGGAAACGACGGCACTCGGGGCCGCGTGGCTGGCCGGCTCGCGGGCCGGCGTGTGGCCGGACCAGCAAGCCTTTTCAGACCTCTGGGCGCGCGAAAAACGATTCGTGCCGGCAATGGAGCGGCGCACCCGTGCCGCCCTCGTTCGCGGCTGGCGCGATGCCGTTCGCCGCACGCTGACGCATCCTTCGTAATCCTATTCGCCCAGACCTCGGCCAGCCGCGAACCTGCGGAAAAGCCTCGCTTTTCTGCATGGGTCCCACAGCTTCCTGCGGGAAAAACAGGCAAAGCTGCAACCTTGCGGTTTCAAAATCGGGCGGCTTGGCCTATGGTCCGCGCACGTAACGAGGGAATATGATGTTGAAGTCAGTGCGCGGCGGGATGTTTTTCCTGCTCATGACCCTTTGCCTTGCGGCAGGGGTCAGCAATGCCGAAGCGGGTTACGCCCATTTCATCTACGATGCCACCAACAAAAAAGTTCTCGCTTCGGAAAACGCCGACGAGCTCAATCACCCGGCATCGCTCACCAAGATGATGACGCTCTACCTGACCTTCGAGACGCTGCGCGCCGGCAAGATCCGTTGGGACGATACCGTGATGATGACGCCGAATGCGGCGTCGAAAAGCCCCACCAAGCTCGGCCTTCCCGCCGGCCAGACGATCACCGTGCGCGAGGCCGTGCTTGCGATGATCGTACGCTCGGCCAATGACGCCGCCGCCGCGATGGGCGATTTCCTCGGCGGCGACGAGGAGCGGTTCGCCGGCGTGATGACGGCGCGGGCGCGCCAGCTCGGCATGAACGGCACGGTGTTCCGCAACGCTTCGGGCCTGCCCGACGACGCACAGGTCACGACCGCCCATGACATGGCGGTGCTGTCGCTGGCGCTGGTGCAGAATTTCCCCAAGGAATATGCGCTGTTTTCCTCGCCCAACATGGAATTTCGTGGCAAGCGCCTGCGCGGCCATAACAACCTGATGTACCGCTATCCCGGCATGGACGGGATCAAGACCGGCTTCACCAATGCCTCCGGCTTCAATATCGCCAGTGCCGTCACCGTCGACGGCCGCCGTATCATCGGCGTCGTCATGGGCGGCAAGACCGCCCGCAAGCGCGACGACCAGATGGCGGCGCTGCTCGACCAGTTCGTGCGCCCTTCAGCGCCGTCCGGCGATGCGATGGCAGCGGTCGACCGTGCCAAGCGGCCGGCCGGCGGGCAGATGACGGTGGATGCTTCCGGCCAGCCGCTCGCGTTTGCGGGCTCGGGTGCCGGTTCGGGTGCCGGCTCCAATGCGCGCCAGCAGGTGTTGCTCGGCGCCAATGCGCCGGCGCGTCCGGCGACCACCAATCTCTACGCGGCGCCGCAGCAGCCGGTCGGCCCGATCTGGCGTATCCAGATTGCCGCCGGTGCAAGCCGCGATCAGGCATCGGCCACGCTCAACAAGGCGATCCCGATGCTTTCGGCGTTCCAGCATCTGGCGCCGAGCGTCGAAAGCTATGCGGATGGCAAGCAGGAGCTGTTCCGCGCCCGCATCGTCGGTTTTGCCGACAAGCAGGTGGCGGCGCAGGCCTGCGCCCAGCTGCAGTCGAAATCCTTCAACTGCTTCGTGGTGCAGTAACACTTTGCCTGTCGCTGCGGGCGATCACCGGATCGTTTCGCCGGGATAGACGCCCCAGAGCGATGCCTGATCGACATAGCCGCTCAGGTTGTGCCTCATCAGCGTCGCTTCGCACCATGTGCCGTTACAGTGGCGAATGCCGAGGAGCACACGGGGCTGCAATGTGGCCACCACGGTGGCACTCATATTCGGGTCGGAGCGCAGCGGCACCGGCTTCTTCAGCCAGGGGCCGATCACGGCGGTGCGATCTCCCGACAGAAGGGCTGCCGCCATCCAGCCGCTTGCCCCATCCATATCGCGCACGCGGCGCCAGTGGCCGTATTCCTCGGTGATTTCAAGCGGCAGGCCGCGGGCGGAATAGATGTAGGCGGTGGCGTAATCCGTCGACGGGCCGATGCGCATGCGCGCCTCGCGCGATTTCAGCGAAACGAAGCGCGGTACCGGAAAGCCGGTCTCGCGACCCTTTTTCGTCCAGGCGCTGTTGCCGGTGGGCGATGCCGGCTCGGCCTTCAGGTCGTGGCCGGCCAGAACCGGGATGATCACGGCAAGCGCTGCGAAAGTCGCAATAATCAATTTTTTCAATGCTTTAAATCCGCCGGCCTTGACGGCCCGTCATGGGCCGGCGGATATGCCGGATGGCCAGCATTGAAGGTGGCAAGGGTTAGCGGCGGGTTAACGACCGCGTTGCACGCGGACACGCCGTCTCACGAATGGGTGAGAAGGCGCCCGGCGCCTCTGCCGGTATCAGCGCCAGGCGGCGAAGTCCCGCATCAGGCCTTCATAGGCATCCATCGGCGGGAATTCAGGATATTTATGCGGGGCGCCGGTCTCGGCGAAGGCGAGCCTGTTCGACGTGTAGGTCTCGACGAAGGGCGCGTACCATGTGGCATCGTCCAGCATGGTCGGCCGAACGTTGATGAAGAAATCCATGCCTTCCATCCGCGAGAAGATCCAGCTCTTGCAATAGTCGCAGTGATAGTGGTGGACGTCCTCCCCATGCATGCCGCCGATGAAAGGTTTTCCGGATATCACCTCGAAGCCGTCGGAGGGGATGGCGGCGGAGCAGGAATAGGCGGACGCGCTCATCTTCTGGCAGCCGCTGCAATGGCAGGCCATGGTGATCAACGGCGGTTTGCTGATGCGGATACGGATTGCGCCGCAGCGGCAGGAGCCGTCGAGCGGCAGGGTCGGCATTGGCATATGGTTCTCCTCGGAATTGACGATCGAGGATATAGGGCGTCTGCCGTGGTTGTCAGGATGAGGCGAGGGGGAGAAAAGGCTGCCCGGCGGGAGGCCGGGACGCGCCATTCTCGTCATCCGCTGGTCGTCACGCGGTCGTCGCTACGCCTCGGAGAGGTCGGTCCTGCGCTGCACCGAGAGCGCAAGCACGAGGCCAAGGGCGGCGGCGACCGTGCCGAGCATGAAGACCACCGAATAGCCGGCGCGGTCGATCATCAGGCCGACCACCGGGCCGGTCAGGCCGTAGGCCAGATCCTGAAAGGCCGAGAAGGCGCCGAGCGCCGTGCCGCGCAGGTGTTGCGGCACCCGGTGGACGACGTCGCGGCCCATGGCCGGAAAGATCATCGAGCAGCCGAGGCCGGTCATGAAGGCGCCGAGAAGGGCAAGGCCCGGCGATTGCGCCTGCCAGATAACGAGCTGCCCGAGCGTTTCGACAACGAGCGAGCCGATCGCCACCGGAAGCCCGCCGAGCTTGTCCGGCAGATGGCCGAAAAGGAAGCGGACCAGCACGAAGCCGACGCCGAAGGCGGTGAGGCCGAGGCCGGCATTATCCCAGCCGCGGGCGCCGAAATAGAGGGAGAAGAAGGCGCCAAGCCCGGCAAAGCCTATGCCTTGCAGGCAGACGATGGCGCCCTGCCGCCAGATCCGGCCGATCACCTCGATCATCGGCGGGCGGGCAGCATGCGGATTGCCGGCGACGCCGGTGATTTTCCAGATCGCCAGAAGGCCGAGAAGCGGAAGAATGGCGCTTGCCAGCATCAGGCCGGAAAAGCCGAGATGGTCCGAGAGGATCAGGCCGATCGGAGCGCCGATCGCAAAGGCGCCGTAGAGCGCAGCGCCAACCATCGCCAGGACCTTGCCGGAACGGGCCGGGCCGACGATGCCGATGCCCCAGGCAATCACGCCGACGGCGGTCATGCTTTCGCCCAATCCGATGACGAGGCGGCCGAAGACGAGCAGCGCGAATGCGATGGAGACAGGAAGGCCGGGCAAGCCCGCCGCAAGGCAGATCGCCGAGCCGAGCGCATAGGCGACGAGGCCGCGTGCCATGGACAGTTTTGCGCCGCGCTTGTCCGACACGCCGCCGGCATAGCCGCGGGTGACGATGGTCGACAGGAAGGCGATGCCCACCGCCGTGCCCGCCAGCGCATTGCTCAAACCGAGATCGTGGACGACGAAGACGGGTACGACCGGCAGCGCCATGGCGACGGTGAGGTATGAGACGAACAGGATGACGGCCAGAACATAGAGCCGCGTCATGGCAGCAGGTGCTGCCGGCTGGGTGTTCGGGGCCTGTATGCTCGGGGGCTGCAGGCCTTGGGGCCTGGAGGTTGTCGGCCGGGTGATCGTGGCCTGTGTGGGGGTGGCCTGTGTGGATGTGGCCTGTTTGGATGTGGTTTGGCCGGAAGGCGAATGGCCTTCATCCTGCATTGCCGATGCGGTATCTGCCGTTGAACCGGGGTCGAGCGGGGATGTGTCGGGCGAGGCAGCCGTCGATCGGGAGGAGGCTGCCGGGGGAGAAGACGAAGGGATCTGCGGGGGCATGTCGAGCTTTCCACGCTTGCCCCGTCTACGGAGCGGCTTGCGTGAGACAGGCGCACTCCGACCGCAAACGGGATCGTTGAGTGCGTTGCATGACGTTAGACGCTTACGGCCCGCCGGATGCGGCGGACCCTTGCTGAATAGGGGGAGGCGAATGGGGTGTCAAGCTTCCGCTCGCGACGTTTGGCCGTATCAAGTTCCGGCGTCATCAGGTTTTGGCTCCTCACATCCGGGCATCGTCACAAGCAGGATTGTCTCAAGATACGGTCTGCGGCATGACTGTCAGACGAAAGCGCCGACGGATCGGGAGGATGCGGATGACGGATGCGAACGGGCTGGGTGAACGCAGCGGCGGTGACGATCCTGCACCTAAGGATCTGATCGACCGGCGGATCGCCGAACTGGGTGACTGGCGCGGTGAGACACTTTCACGGATGCGGGCGCTCATCCATGCCGCCGATCCCAATGTGATCGAGGAATGGAAATGGCGCGGCGTGCCGGTGTTTTCCGATCACGGCATTCTGTGCACCGGTGAGACCTACAAGGCAGTGGTGAAGCTCACCTTCCACAAGGGCGCTTTTCTCGATGATCCCACAGGCCTGTTCAATGCCAGTCTCGATGGCAACCAGCGGCGGGCGATCGACATCGCAGACGGCGAGACGGTGGACGCGGAGGCGTTCAAGGCGCTGATCCGCGCGGCTGTCGCACTCAATTCATCGAAGGGCAGGAAGATCAAGGCGTGAGGCGCCATTTTCAAGGGAGACGACAGCCATGAGCGACATTGCAACCACAATAGACGAGCCGGCCTATGCGCTGACGCTTGTTCGCGAGATGAACGTAGCGGCGGAAAAGCTCTATCGTGCCTGGACCACCGGCGAACGGATGGGCGAGTGGTTCTGCCCCGAGCCCTGGCGGGTGACGGAGGCGGTGCTCGACGTGCGTGCCGGCGGCGCGAGCTATATCCTGATGGAAGGGCCGAACGGAGAAAAGGTCGCCAATCGCGGCGTCTATCTGGATGTCGTTGCGAACCGCAAGATCGTCTTTACCGATGCCTTCGTCGCGGCCTGGGTTCCTTCGGAAAAGCCGTTCATGACCGGCATCATCACGTTCGAGGATCTGGGGTCGGGCCGCACGCGCTATACGGCGACAGCCGTCCACTGGACGGAGGAGGACATGAAGGCGCATGAGGCGATGGGTTTTCACGAGGGCTGGGGGATCGTTGCCGACCAGCTGGAGACCGTTGCCGCAACTTTTTAGCGGCAAGGCTTTCGACAAGCGTTTTCCGTGACTTGTCGCCGGTTGCTGCGAACCTGATTCAGTGTCTGTCGAGGCTTGTTCGGCCGATCCGGGCGTGCGGGACAGGGTTTCACCGTTGACGAGGCGGGTCGTTTTTCCGTCGTCATCATCAGCCCATCCAAATCCTCGAACGGTTTGTTCGAAAGAATGGGCTTTGCGCATTCGCACCACCGTCTCTATCTGGGCTCCAGAACGGACACGCGACGGCGCAAGGGGTGGCGATCATGGAACTTGGACTGCACACATTCGGCGATATGGACCCGGCACCGCTCGATCGAGGCGCCGAAGGGGCGCGGCGGATCAAAAACCTCCTCGAGGAGATCGCGCTTGCAGACGAGGTGGGGCTCGACGTGTTCGGCGTGGGCGAACATCACCGCCCTGACTATGTCATCTCGTCGCCGGCGACCGTGCTTGCCGCCGCCGCCGCCCGGACGAAAAACATCCGGCTGACGAGCGCCGTCACGGTTCTTTCCTCCGACGATCCGGTCCGTGTGTTTCAGGAATTTGCGACCGTCGATCTCATCTCGGGCGGCCGGGCGGAGATCATGGCGGGGCGCGGCTCCTTCATTGAATCCTATCCGCTGTTCGGCCATAACCTCAACGACTACGACGCGCTGTTTACCGAAAAGCTCGACCTGCTTCTGGCGATCCGCGACCAGGAGGTCGTGACATGGCAGGGCACGCAGCGGGCGGCCATCACCGGGCGCGGCGTCTATCCGCGGCCGGTGCAGGAGAAACTGCCTGTCTGGATCGCCGTCGGCGGGACGCCGCAATCGGTGGCGCGGGCGGGCTCGATGGGCCTGCCGCTCGCCGTCGCCATTATCGGCGGCGAATATCGGCGGTTTGCGCCCTTTTTCGAACTTTACCGCGATGCGGCCCGCCGCGCGGGACAGGATTCGAAGACATTGAAGACCAGCATCAACGTGCATGGCTTCATCGCCGACACGACGGAGGCTGCCGCCGACCAGTATTTCGGACCGCAGGCCGAGGTGATGAACCGGCTTGGCCGCGAGCGCGGCTGGCCGCCGACGACACGGGCGCATTTCGATCAGGCCCGCAGCCCTTCCGGCAATCTCTTTCTCGGTTCGCCGGAACAGGTGGCCGAAAAGATCGTTGCGGCTCACAGGGTGTTCGGCATGGACCGGTTCCTTTTGCAGATGGCGATCGGCATGATGCCGCATGAGCAGATCATGCGCGGTATCGAGCTTTACGGCACGAAGGTGGCGCCGCTGGTACGACGGGAGCTGGGAATCGAAACGAAGGCCGCATCCTGAACGGGTCAGGGGCGGGAAAGCGTCGCAAGCGGTCAGAAATCCGTTGACGGGGTCGGCTTATGGCGCGAAACCCCGGCCTTACCGGATTTGAGAAGACAGGATGTGACGGCCGATGGTGATTTCGAGCGAAGAGGAACTGGCGAAGCTGAAAGATATCGGCCGCCTCTGTGCCCGCGCCATGGACGCCATGGGCAAGGCACTCGAACCCGGCATCACCACCCGCGAACTCGACGCGATCGGACGGCGCATCCTGGAAGATGGCGGGGCGCAATCGGCGCCCGAGCATGACTACAAGTTTCCCGGCGCCACCTGTATCAGCGTCAACGAGGAAGTGGCGCATGGTATTCCCGGCGACCGGGTGATCGCCGCCGGCGATCTCGTCAATATCGACGTATCGGCGCTGAAGGGCGGGTTTTACGGCGATACCGGCGCCTCGTTCGCGGTGCCGCCGGTCAAGCGCGAGATCGAGAAACTGTGCCGCGACGGGCGGCGGGCCATGTGGACCGGGTTGCAGCAGGTCAGAAGCGGCAAGCCGCTTGCCGGCATCGGCAATGCGATCGGCGCCTTTGCCAAGAAGAACCGTTACTCGCTGATCACCAATCTTTCGAGCCATGGTATCGGCCGCTCGCTGCACGAGGAGCCGAAGGAAATCCCGACATGGCCCGATGCCGACGAGACGCGGATCATGGAAGAGGGTTTGGTGTTTACCGTCGAGCCCTTCCTGTCGCTCGGTGCCGACTGGGCGGAAGACGGCGGCAACGGCGATCCGTGGACGCTCTACAGCGATCCCCGCGCACCGACCGTGCAATACGAGCACACGATCGTGGTGACGCGCAACGGGCCGATCATCCTGACGCTTGCGGAGTAAGGGGCCCGATCAAACGGGACGATCACAGGTAGCGAATGGGTGGACGAGTGAGGGGCACACGCTGTCTCGCATCTTGCCCCTCAGCCCAGATGATTACGCCATCGACTTCAGCATCTCGACCAGCGCGTGGGCCGTGGCGGTGGAGGAGCCGGGGTTCTGGCCGGTGATCAGCAGGCCGTCCTGAACCGTGTAGGACTGCCAGTCGGCGGTCTTTTCGTAGCGGCCGCCCTTTTCCTTCAGCATATCCTCGACGAGGAAAGGGACGATATCCGTCAGCTGCACGGCATCTTCTTCGCTGTTGGCAAAGCCGGTGACGTTCTTGCCGGCGACCAGCGGGTTGCCATCCGGCGCCTTGACGTCGCGCAGAACGCCAGGCGCATGGCAGACGAAGGCGACGGGCTTGCCATCGGCATACATCCCCTCGATCAGCGCGATCGAGTGGCTGTCGGCCACGAGATCCCAGAGCGGGCCATGGCCGCCGGGATAGAAGACCGCGTCGACATCATCCTTCGAGACGTCCGACAGCCTGACCGTATTGGCCAGAACCGTGCGGGCTGCGGCATCGGCGTGGAAGCGGCGGGTCTCATCGGTCTGGAACGCGGGTTCGTCGCTCTTCGGGTCGAGCGGCGGCTGGCCGCCCTTGACCGAGGCGACCGTCACGTCGGCGCCGGCTTCCAGAAAGGCGTAATAGGGTGCTGCGAATTCCTCCAGCCAGAAACCGGTCTTCAGGCCGGTATTGCCCAGTTCGTCGTGGGAGGTGAGGACCATCAGGATCTTCATGTCGGTTTCCTTGCGAATGCTGTGTGCAGCCTTGCGATTGCCGCGGCTGCCTGAGACAGAGACACCATGCCTTCCCGGCAGAGATTTCTGAAATTTATTTTGTCTATTCGAGATATTCATGAATAGAATGTCTGCATGAAATACGATCTCAACCTGCTTCCCGTGTTCACGACCCTGATGGAGGAACGCAACGTCACGCGGGCGGCGGAGCGTCTGGGCATCACGCAGCCGGCGCTGTCGAATGCGCTCAACCGGCTGCGCGAGACGATGCGCGATCCGCTGTTCATCCGCGAGCGCTACGGCATGCAGCCGACCGAGATGGCGCTCGAACTGGCGCCGGCGATTGCCGCTGCGCTGGCATCTCTCGACGAGGTGGTTCGCGGCCGGCAGGATTTCGATCCGGCCGAGGCCGACCGGCTGTTTGCGATCGCGCCGAACAGTCTGGTCGAATTCGCGATAATGCCGACCATCGTGGCGCGGCTGCGCGAGATCGCCCCCGGTATCCGCTTGCGGCTTGCGCCCTTCGGCAACGATCTTGCCGAAACCGGGGTCATCTCCGGCACGACCGCGATGGTGATCGGCCGGATCGTCGACCCGCCGGACAATCTCGTGGTCCAGCATCTGATCGATGACGGGCTTGCCTGCGTCCTGCGCGCCGATCACCCGCTTGCGGGCGATGCGCTGAGCAAAGCCGATTACGAGCGTATGCGGCATGTCAACGTTCTGCCGCCGGGGCGCATGCGGGCGGGGCTGTTCCGGACGCTGGAGCAGAAGGGCCTGAGACGGGATGTGGCCGTGTCGGTCACGCATTTTCTGGCCGTGCCGGAGATGGTGGCTGCGACCGATTACTGCGCCACGCTTCCGCGCCTGATCTGCCGGCATCTGGCCGGCGATCCGCGGCTGAAGGTGATGGACGCGCCGGTCGATCTCGGGACGTTTCCCGTCGAGATGGCATGGCATGTGCGCTACCGGAACGATCCGGCACATCGCTGGCTGCGCGGCCTCGTGGCCGATGTCGCCCGCGAGATTGCAGAAATCTAGGGCATTTCCGCATTTCTTCGAAATGCGACACTGCCGTCGCTCTTCGTTTCGCCAGGATTTGCGATGCAAAGCCGTTTCCCGCCCTCGCTGGACTTGCCGGAATTGCTTGCGGTGGCGCGGCACAGCTACGGCCGGTAGAAAGGCCCTACCGGCTGGCCTGCGGCATTTTAAGGCTTCCGCACCTCTGCCGGTAGGACAGCGACCCCGCGGCGATTGCACGCCACGGGGTCGGTCCGCATCGTCGATCGAGCCAGCTCAGGCCTGCTTGCCGCCCTGAAGGATGTCGGTTGCGGCGCGTTCCAGAATGGCGGCGATGCGCTTTGCCTCGTCCGGGGACCAGGGGTGACGGACCTTGAGAGCCGATTTGAGCAGCTGGCGGGCTGCCGAGACCTCGTCCTCGCGACCGCGCATGAACGACCAGTCGCCATCGCCATCATGGCCCCGGTCATGCCCGCGATCATGGCCTCTGCCACGGCCGAAGCCGCCGCCGAAGCCACCACGCCGGCCGCCTTCGAACTCCATGTCTTCTGCGCCATCGGCGCCCTTTTGTGCCGGATCGAACATCCGCTTGAAGGCCGCCATCTTGTCGCCGAAGCTTTCGAGATTGTTGAAGGTGAAGTCGATCATGGCGCGGTTCTCCTCGACCTTGGCCTTGCCGGCCTCGGTAATCCTGTAAAGCTTGCGGGTGCCTTCCTCCTCGACCTCAGCCAAGCCTGCCTCTTCCAGATAGGTGAGCGCCGGATAGATGACGCCGGGGCTCGGCACGTAAAAGCCGTTGGAGCGTTCCTCCAGCTGCTTGATCAGGTCGTAACCATGGCTCGGCGCCTTTTCCAGAAGCGCCAGGATGATCAGCTGCAAATCGCCGGCCGCCAGCTTGCGGCCGAAGCGCAGGCCGGCACCGAACATGTCTCCACGAAAACCACGCATGGGCATTTCCTTTCGTACGATTGGTTTTAGGGTCATAAGATGTATCGTTCACTATGTCGTAAAACATATGTCGTACGATATTCACGTTCAAGAGGGTGACGCGCATCGCCGTGCGAATTGTCGTTCACGGTGTTGTTTTCCCGATTCTGCGGTAAAGGGGAGGCAATCGGCCAAGCCGAAAGGGCGGTGCCACCATGGGGTGGCGGTTCGTTCAGATGAGGTCGGGCGGGGCGCCGGGCTGGCGTGGGGCATGATGTGGGGCATGGTCGTCGGGCAGGGCCATCGGGCAGGGGGCATCGGGCGGGGCCGTCGGGCAGGGCGGCTGGCGGCGCGTGGAGCCGGTGGCAGCAAGGCACAGTGCAGAACGCGGGCGGCGTGCATCAGCCCCGTTCATAGCTCCGATGACAAAAGCTGAATTGCCGGGCCGGGCTTGGCCTGCGATAAGGCGCCCATGTTGCAGATCACCCCAGACCACGACCGCGATCACGCGCGCCGCTCCATCCTCATCGGCCTTGCCGGAACGATCGCCATGGCATCGGCCATGGGCTTCGGACGGTTCTTCTACACGCCGATCCTGCCGGGCATGATTGCCGGCATTCCGCTTTCGGCCTCGGATGCGGGCTATATCGCAGCCGGCAATTTTGCAGGTTATCTCGCCGGCGCCATTCTCTCGGCCTATGGCTGGGCGGCCGGGCGCGAACGGTTTTTCGCGCTCTTCTCGCTTTATGCGACGGCAGCGCTTCTGCTGGCCATGGGCGTTACCGACAGTCTCTTCGCCTTCGTCGCCATCCGCTTTCTGGCCGGGCTCGTCAGCGCGCTTGCGATGATCCTGGTGTCATCGATCGTCATTCCGCATGCCGCCGGCCGGCAGGTGGTCAATATGCTGCATTTCGGCGGTGTCGGTGTCGGTATCGCGGTTTCCTCCGCGCTGGTCTTCATCGTCAATGCGGTGACGGGCGATGGCGCGCACGGCTGGCGGGTGAACTGGATCGCCGGTGCGGTGATCGTGCTTGCCGCCACCTTTGTCGTTCAGGCGCTGTTACCCAAGCCGAGAGGGGAAGTGGTGCGAACCGTCGAGCCGCCGCTCGTCTGGAAGGCGCCGCAACTGCTGCTGACGCTGTCCTACGGCCTGTTCGGCTTCGGTTACGTGATTACCGCGACGTTTCTCGTCGCGATCGCAAGGATGGGCGGCTCGGGGGCCGTCGTCGAATTTCTCGCATGGTTCGTCACCGGCATTGCCGCGGCCGTCTCGCTTGCGGCATGGCATCCGGTGTCGGCGCGGCTCGGGCTCGGGCGTGCCTATCTGCTGGCGCAGGCGCTGCTGGCGATCGGCGTTCTCTCGTCCGTGACCTTGCCGCCGGTGGCCGGCGCGCTTGTCGGCGGATTGCTGCTCGGCGCGACGTTCATGGTGATCACGGCCTTCGGCCTGCAGATCGGCCGGCAGCTTTCGCCGCAAAGCCCGCGACGCGCCTTCGCCTTCATGACGGCGGCCTTCGGTACCGGCCAGATTGTCGGGCCGCTGGTGGCCGGATGGGCGGCGCAGGTGAGCGGCAGTTTCACGCTTGCCTCGCTGCTTGCGGTCGCCGCCGTCATCGTCGCCATGCTCATCTCCGGGCCGATCGTCTGGGGCCGGCGCTGAGGCATGCCTCGGCGATATCCAACATTGGGCCGATCGCCTGGTTGAAGGCTTGCCTGGAGGCTTGGTTGAACGGTGGCCGACAGTTGGCCGATCGGGGGCCTGGTGCCGGGCGGATGCGCGTGAACCGGCGGAGTGGTTGAGTGGGCCGATGCGGGAGCAACGGCTGAAAAACATGTCGTTACAATTGCGTAACAAACGGGGCGCGGGCATTGCCGGGTCCTTGGAACTGCCTTAGTTTCGGGCAACAGGTCCTCCCGGACAGCGTCAGACTCGAACTCAGGAAAGCCAAAGCTCCGTGTTCCATTCCTTCTTCCCGCGGCCGAAGCTGCTCTTCACCTCGGCCGTCATCTGGGCCTTTGTCACCATTCTTGCCTGGTATTTCGTCTTCGACGGGCTCGGGACCTCGTTCGGCTATGTGATGCCCGAGCAGGAGCCGTTCGACCTCAGCTATTTCCTCGTGCCGGCAAACCTCTGGTTCTACGGCTATTTCATCGTCTGCCTCGGCCTTTTCGGCGCAGCCTGGACGGTGATCGCCAAGGACCACCCGTGGAAACTCTGGTCGATCTGGGGTTCGCTGCTGATCATCACCGTCACCTATTTCGGCGTGCAGGTGTCGGTCGTCGTCAACAATTTCCGCCGTCCCTTCGGCGACCTTCTCCAGAACTCGTTGAGCGGCAAGCCCGGCATTACCGACTGGGACTTTTATTCGCTGATGCTGATCTTCGCGCAGATCGCCTTCCTCAGCATGTTCGTGTCGATCCTGACCGACTTCTTCACCAGCCACTATATCTTCCGCTGGCGTACCGCGATGAACGACTTCTACATGTCGAAGTGGGAAAAGCTTCGCCATATCGAAGGCGCCTCGCAGCGTATCCAGGAAGATACGATGCGGTTTTCGGCAACGCTCGAAGGGCTTGGGATTTCGCTGATCAATTCGGTGATGACGCTCGTCGTCTTCCTGCCGATCCTGTTCGGCCTGTCGAGCTATGTGTCGGAACTGCCCGTCGTCGGCGAAGTGGCGCATGCGCTGTTCTGGCTGGCGCTGTTCTGGTCGGCTTTCGGCACCCTGCTTCTGGCGACCGTCGGCATCAAGCTTCCGGGCCTGAATTTCCGCAACCAGCGCGTCGAGGCCGCCTACCGCAAGGAACTCGTCTATGGCGAAGACCATGCCGAGCGCGCCGATCCGGTGACGGTGAAGGAACTCTACGCCAATGTGCGGAAAAACTATTTCCGCATGTACTTCCATTACCTCTACTTCAACGTCGCCCGCTATTTCTACGTGCAGGCGGATGCGCTGTTCTTGACCTTCATGCTGGTGCCGACGATCGTCGCACACAAGATCACCTATGGTATCTACCAGCAGATCTCGACGGCCTTCGGCCAGGTGTCGAACTCGTTCCAGTACCTCGTCACCTCGTGGACGACGATCATCGAGCTTCTGTCGATCCACAAGCGCCTGAAGGCTTTCGAGGCGGCGATCGATGGCGGCCCGCTGCCGCCGATCGACCAGCACTATCTCGAGCGCGAAGCCGAGGGCGGCGAGATGAACGCCAACCGGCCAACCTGATCTCGTCGTACCCTTGCTAAAACCGCAGCACGTTTGGCCGCGCCGGAGCTTGCCTCCGGCGCGGTTCTGCTATGGGGAAGGGGCAGGCGCATGGGTTTCGGGATTGTGGCGACGGTTTCGCCTGCCCCGACCGGGGAAAACCCTCCTGCCGGGTGATGCGCGCCCGTGTCAGGGGCGTCCGGCGCGAAGATCTCGTCACGGCCACCACCGGAACCGGGCAGAACCCGATGGAAGGTTGCCGGTTCTAGAACCCGGTTCCCCGCCCGATGGCATGGCCAGTATCGCCAGGCGGCGAGGGGGTGGGGACGAACCGGGCCTTGAAAAAATGTCAAACCGCTGGTTTCAAACGCCTATATTTTTCATCGGCGGCGTCTTCGTCCTCACGCAGCCGTCGGGCGTCGGCGGGCGAGACGCTGGTTGATCGCACGGCCCGCAAGGCAGCCGATGGCAGCGCCCACGGCCTTGATCAGCGCATCGTCAAACCGCGCATGGCGGGTGGGCGACAGGAGCTGCAAGGCTTCTATCCCGGCAGCACCGACCATGATCAGAATGCCGCAAAGCAGCCAATGACGCGGATAGGCGATCACGAACAGGAACGCCATGAGGGCAAAGGCGCCGGCCCGGTCGATATTGACGGGCAGGAAATCGTGCGGGCGAAGACCGATCGGAGAGACGGTCACGAAGAGAATGCCGGCGAGAGCCAGCCATGCGAGCGTGCGGGCGTAGGATGGTGTCATGGAACTGTCATATAGAGTGTCGGGCTGAAGCCGAAATGAAATTCACGCGAGACGCGGATAAGGCGCTTCTTCAGAGGCCTGATCGCCGGCCTTGCGGCCCGGTGATCGTTCCTTCCTTCTTCATGATCTCGATCGCCTGCGAATAGCTGACGCAGGAGACGTCATCGCGCAGGCAGACGTCGGTCACGAGTTTCTCCATCGCCCGCCAATAGGCGCCGCCATTCATCTCGACGAAGTGGAAACCGAGCTGGAGGGGCACGCGCTTGCCGTCATATTGCCTGTCGAAGGCGGCCTTGAAGGCCCTGTAGGCGCGGTCTTCGTAACTTGCGGCATTCGCCACGTCTTCCGTCGCCTTCGAATGGCGGAAGTAGAGATTATAGTCCATGCCGATGATCGGGCGGGCGCTGGGGCCTTCCGGGATCAATGGCAGGCCGAAGCGCAGCATCATGCCGTCCGCGTCCTTGTTATCGCCCTTCTCCGCGCCCGTGCCCGAGACCATGTCCGGATAGGCAGGGCCCTTGGTCACGGCACTCGCATCGTAGACGAAGCCGGCCTTCCTCTCGGCGGCGATCATGCCGGCGCTGGTGGAGAAATACGGCGCGCGAAAACCTCGGATGTCGTGCATCACGAAATCCTTCCAGCCGGCCGGCTCTTTCGCTGCGGCGCCTTCGTCGGCCCAGGCGTTGCCTACCGTCGTGCGGAATGTCTTCAATTCGGACAGCCACTCAGCTTCCGACCAGTCCTTGCCGTCGAAATGGCCGCAGGTATGGCTGCCGATCTCGTGGCCGGCCAGATGCGCCTCCCAGATATGGCCGAGCCTTTCGCGGGCTTCGTCGGCCGTCTGGGCAAAGCCGATATTCGAGCGGCCCGGCTTTTCGCCCGGCCCCTGGTAGGTTTTGGCGCGGGCACGGTCGATGATCAGCGAGCAGGCGAGGAAATAGGTGAAATGGGCGTTGGAGCGGGCAGCGATATCCATGCTCTTCTTCCACAAAGGGTTCGGCCCGGCGCCATCGAAGGAGATCATCAGCAACTGCTTGCGCTTTTGAGGCGCCGATGCCGTCTGCTGCTGCTGCTGCTGCTGCTGCTGCGGTTCGGGTTCGGCAGTTGCCGCCGGTGCTGCAGCGTCTGACGGCGTCGTCACCATGTCGTCGGCGCTGGCGACCGACATGCCCGGACACAGGGCCAAACACAGGGCCAGACACATTGCCAGACACGGGGCCAGACACGGGGCCAGACACGAGGCAATGGCGGTTGACGGCAGACGCGACGGGCGCAGGAAAAACGGGGGCATGGAACCTCGAATGCATGATGTGCGGCAAGGCCTGAGGCCGCGACGCGGGGTGCGCCGGATTGCGCCCGGAATGCGGCGAAGCTTGGGACGGTGCGCGGAAAAACGGCTCCTTGTGCCCGATAATATGGCCATCCGCCACGCTTTGATGGCATGGTCACGGCGAGTTTTGCTGAAGAGATGGCCCAAGGGCCTTACATCCTGTGCAAAATAGGCTAGAAGGCGCTTTCTTGAACGGTGTTTTTGACGCGCATGGGCTCCCGCCAAGGGATACTGGCGCAATTGGCATCGAGGCTCCGGGGACGCCCGGTCGCCACCATGTTTGATAGACAGGCCAAGAGGGCCGGAGACTTTTATGGCGCATAACGACGACAGCTTTTTCCGTGAGGTCAACGAGGAGCTCCGCTCCGACCAGATGCGTTTCGTCTGGAAGCGTTACGGCAAGATCGTCATCGGCGCCGCGGTGCTGATCGTCGTCGCGACCGCCGGCTACAGCGGCTATCGCTACTGGTCGGCCAATACGGCATCCGCCGCCGGCGACCGGTTCGTCGCGGCGCTCGATCTTGCGCAGCAGAAGAAGAATGACGAGGCGCTGGCAGCGCTTGCCGCGATCGAGAAGGATGGCAGCGGCTCCTATCCGGTGCTCGCCAAGATGCGTTCCGCCTCCGTCCAGCTGGACAAGGGCGATCAGGCCGGCGCGATCAAGGCATTTTCCGAGATCGGCGACGACAAGGCCGCGCCGCAGGCGATCCGCGAACTCGCGAACCTGCGTGCCGCCTTCATCCTCGTCGATACCGGCACTTACGAACAGGTTGCCGCCAAGGCCGAGATCATGGCGGTGCAAGGCCATATGCTGGCAAATTCCGCGCGCGAAGTGCTCGGTCTTTCCGCCTACAAGGCCGGCAACATGAAGCAGGCGAAGCAGTGGTTCGAACAGATCACCGGTGATCAGACCGCGCCGCGCAACGTCGCCAACCGCGCACAGATCATGCTCGACAATATCGCCGCATCGGGCAAGGCGGCCTGATCCCGGTTTAGGGACAGGCCTTGAAGGACAAAACAGGATGAGCTTTACCGTCGCCATCGTCGGACGCCCGAATGTCGGAAAATCGACCTTGTTCAACCGTCTGGTGGGCAAGAAGCTGGCACTCGTCGACGACACGCCGGGTGTCACCCGCGACCGTCGTCCGGGCGATGCCAAGCTCGTCGACCTGCGCTTCACCATCATCGATACGGCTGGTCTCGAAGAGGCCGGCGCCGATACGCTCGAAGGCCGTATGCGCGCCCAGACGGAAGCGGCGATCGACGAGGCGGATATCACGCTGTTCGTCGTCGATGCGAAATTCGGTCTGACGCCCCTCGACAAGACCTTCGGAGAGCTTCTGCGTCGCTCCGGCAAGCCGGTCGTGCTCGTCGCCAACAAGTCGGAAGCCCGCGGCTCCGACGGCGGCTTCTACGACGCGTTCACGCTCGGGCTCGGCGAGCCGGTTCCGGTTTCGGCCGAACACGGCCAGGGGATGATCGACCTGCGCGACGCCATCGTCGAGGCGATCGGCGAGGAGCGGGCATTCCCCGACGAGGGTGACGACGACGAAGCCGAGACCGATGTCGACGTGCGCGATTCCGTGCTCGGAGACGAGGCAGAGGACGACGCGGTCTATGACGAGACGGCGCCGCTGCGCGTCGCCATCATCGGCCGCCCGAATGCCGGCAAGTCGACGATGATCAACCGCTTTCTCGGCGAAGACCGGCTTCTGACCGGGCCGGAAGCCGGGATTACCCGCGATTCGATTTCCGTCGAATGGGACTGGCGCGGCCGCACGATCAAGATGTTCGACACCGCCGGCATGCGCCGCAAGGCACGCGTGCAGGAAAAGCTCGAAAAGCTTTCGGTCGCCGATTCGCTGCGGTCGATCCGCTTTGCCGAAACGGTCGTCATCGTGTTCGACGCGACCATCCCGTTCGAGAAGCAGGACCTGCAGCTCGTCGATCTCGTCATCCGCGAAGGCCGTGCGGCCGTGCTTGCCTTCAACAAGTGGGATCTCGTGGAAGATCCGCAGGCGGTGCTTGCGGACCTGCGGGAAAAGACCGAGCGGCTTCTGCCGCAGGCGCGCGGCATTCGCGCCGTGCCGATTTCCGGCCAGACCGGCTATGGCCTCGACAAGCTGATGCAGAGCATCATCGATACCGACCGGGTGTGGAACAAGCGCATCTCGACGGCGCGGCTCAACCGCTGGCTCGACGGCACCCAGGTGCAGCATCCGCCACCGGCCGTTTCGGGCCGTCGCCTGAAGCTCAAATACATGACGCAGGTGAAAGCCCGCCCGCCCGCCTTCATGGTGTCCTGCACGCGTCCCGACGCGCTGCCGGAAAGCTATATCCGCTACATGATCAATGGGTTGCGCAACGATTTCGACATGCCGGGCGTGCCGATCCGCATCCATTTCAAGGCGGGCGAAAACCCGTTCGAAGGCCGCAAGCGCAAGCGCTGAGCGGTTTCGCCGACACTCTTGCCCTGACCCGAGACCCCACAGCTTGCCTTGACGGGCAAGCTGTGATGCACTGCGCGTCCTGCTTGCGGATCTGGAGGAGATCCGCCTGCCGGTTGTCGTCCAAGAACGGGTCATTCGTCTCGGGAGGAGATATCCATGATCACATTCGGCTTCCTTGCTGCGCTTGCGCTCGGCATCGGCAGTGTCGCGTTCTTTCATTGGCGCGACGGCTGAGGCTTTTTCTTTCTCCAGTCTTTGCTGCACGGGTTCCAGTTTGTCGCTTCGGACGGCCGAAAGCACGCACGGGCATCGCGTGGCACCATTAACCCGGACGTTGCCCAAGGGCCGGATCGTTGCCCTTGCAAGGTCGGCTTTTCACGCTTATCGATGTATTCACCGAGATATATCGATAAGGCGTTATCATGTCGCTGTTGCCTTCACTGCCGGGACTTCATCAGGGCAAGGCCGTCGCGCAGGTGTCACTCGCCACCGGCCGGCCGCAGCCGGCGATCGGCAGCCCGAGGGCCAATGCCAATGGCAACCGTAAGAGTAAGGGCCGGCTTAAGACCTTCGAGATCAGCTCGCATTACCATTGCTCGATCGTCGGTACCTGCCTCACCGCCGGCGAGTTGCGGCAGGTTCTGGTCAAGGGCGGAGACGAGACGGCGCGTCATGCAAGCGATCATGCGCTGCATTCGCGCGGTGTCTGGCTGGCGGGGCAGCAGAGCGTACAAAGCAAGCTTCTGACCAAGGCGCTCGACCGCCGCCACGAAGGCTTCATCCGCCAGGTGGCGCGATTGTCGAGGCCGGACGAGCTCAGGGCATTCTGGCGTGCCGCCTTCGATCGCGGCGATATCGGCGGCGCCTACTGGGCGGTGCTCAGCCATCCCGATACCGATGACCTGCTGATGCGCGACATATTCGGCGAAGTCCATATGCTGTCGCATCTCGTCGGCAGTGCCAGCCGACTGGACATTGCCCGACTGACCAGACTGGAGGCTGTGCTCGACGAGCAGAGCGCGCTGATCTCAAGGCAGGAGCGGCGACTTTCGGAGGCTGCCGAAGAGCGGGCGGCGCTTGCCCGCGACAACGACCGTCTGACGATCGCGCTGGCCAGGGCGCAGGCCGAGGCTACTGCCGTCAACACGTCGGGCGCTTCCGGCGCGCCCGGCGATGGCGGGCATGGCGCCGACAGGACGGCAGGGCAGGGCGTGACCGCCACCGCAGCTCCCGCCAGGTCTGGCGATGCCGGCCGTATCGAGATCGATCGCCTGACATCGAGGCTTGCTGGCGCGTGCGCCGATATCGAGACCTTGCAGCAGAGAGCGCATCGGGCCGAAATCCAGGTTGCCGAACTGCGGCGCGAGAACGATCTGGCGGAGCGCCTGCTTGCCGCAAGCGATCCTGCCGCAAGCGTTATTGCCGGGCGCGATCCGGCAACAGGCGGGGCGCCTGATCCGGGCCAGACTGCGTGCGGATGTGCGCAGGACGGGTGCTGCTCTGCGGTCGGCACCGGCGGCGCCGTGCTCTATGTCGGCGGAAGGCGCAATCTCTATGACAGGCTGCGGGCGATCGCTGCCGATCATGGCGTGAGGCTCATCCTGCATGACGGCGGTATGGAGGATAGCACGACGCTCCTGCCGGCCGTGTTGGCGCAGGCCGAGACGGTGATCTTTCCGGTCGATCACATCAGCCACACGGCGACCGGCATCATCAAGCGGATCTGCCGGGAAAGCGGCAAGCCCTACCATCCCCTGAGGTCGGCCGGGCTGACGAGTTTCGTCGCCGCTCTTCGCGCTGCCCGCGAGGCTGTTGATCCGCTGCGGCCGCAGATGGCGTGAGGCCCGCCTTTTCGCCGGACTGCGCTACCCGTTCGACCTTTATTCGGCCGGGGCGGGCAGCGTTGCCGGCATGCTCCCGATCTTGGTGCCGCAGGCCTGTGCGGTCATGACGTTCGACAGGAATTGGCTGGACGCGGCCGCCCATGTGTATTTGCGGGCAAGCCTGCTTGCATCTTCCCGGCGGCAGGACAGCGCGCTGAGGCAGGCGACCTTCAGGTCGTCATCCAGCGCACCGGCGCCAGACCCTTCCTCGATGATATCGATCGGCCCCATGACCGGGAAGGCGGCCACCGGCACACCGCTTGCGAGGGCCTCCAGAATCGTATTGCCGAACGTATCGGTCCTGGAAGGAAAGACGAAGACGTCTGCCTGCGCATAGGCGCGGGCAAGGTCGGCGCCGGTCTTCATGCCGGTGAAATGGACGTCGGGATAGCGGGCCTGAAGCTCGGCACGTGCCGGGCCATCGCCGACGACAACCTTGGAGCCCGGCAGGTCGAGGTCGAGGAAGGCCGGCAGGTTCTTTTCCACCGCGACGCGGCCGACGGTCATGAAGATCGGCCGCGGCAGGTCGAAGGGCCGCTCGGCCCGGTCCATCGGGTGAAACACCGTCTGGTCGATGCCGCGGCTCCAGCGCAAGAGGTTATGGACACCGAGCTTGGACAATTCCCGCTCCAGACTTGCGGTCGCCACCATGCAGCCATTGCCGGCATTGTGGAACCAGCGGACAAAGGAATGGAGCAGGCGCAGCGGCACCGGAAAGCGGGCCGCGACATATTCGGGAAACCGGGTGTGATAGCTCGTCGAGAAGGGCATGCCGTGCTTCAGGCACCAGCGGCGGGCCATGATGCCGAGCGGGCCTTCGGTGGCGATGTGGACGGCGGTCGGCATGGTCGTCTCGATCGCCTTCGCCACCGTGCCGAACCCGGCAACCGAAAGCCGGATTTCCGGATAGGTGGGGCAGGGAACGCTGGAAAACTGTTCCGGCGTGACCATGAAGACTTCGACACCCATATCTCTCAATTCGCGATTGGTGTTCTCGATCGAGCGGACGACGCCGTTCACCTGAGGATACCAGGCATCGGTGACGATCGTAATCCTGGGGGTGATGCTGGAGGTCATTCTGGTCATGGACTGCTGCCCGCCCGTTGCCGCCCTTTTGGCTGCGCCGTTCCGGTTTCGACCGGTCGGATGCAGCGCGCCGCCGCTTCGAGGTGCCGACGCCGCCCTGTTCGAACGACTCAGGCGCATCGGAGCGCTTTCGGCCCTTCATCGTCAAAGTTTGTTACAGGCGAATGAAGCGGCAGGTTGTGGGTGGCCGTTGCCGCCTACAATGAGCGACGATCCGGCATCATGCCTGGCGGCGTGCCGATTTGCGTTTGGCGTGCGGATGCCCTATCCCGATTGTCCATCGTGATGTCGAGTGCCTGCCATGCTGTTGCGTCTGATCAAGATCTCATCGCTCTCCATCCTCGGCGCGGTTGCCGCGATGGGCATCTATATGGGGATCAACCAGATCAGCGGGAATTTTCACGAGGTCATTCCGGGCGAGCTCTATCGTTCGGCGCAGCCGGGGGCGGCGGTGATCGACGCGGCGGTGCAACGATACGGGATCAGGACGATCATCAACCTGCGCAACGAAAAGCGCGGCAGCTGGTATGCGGAGGAAGCTTCGGCGGCCGAGAAGAACGGCGTGACGCTGATCAATCATCCGCTGAGTTCGGCCGACATGGTGTCGGTCGGGGAAAGCGAGGATCTGGCCGAGGTGATGCGCAGGGCGCAAAAACCGATCCTCATCCATTGCGAACACGGCGCCAACCGCACGGGCCTCGCATCGGCCATCTATGTCGGCGCCGTTGCCAGGGGCAGCGAGCTGCTTGCCGAATTGCAGCTGTCGCCCCTCTACGGCCATATCCCGATCCCCGGCATCGGCCGCTATGCGATGACCCAGTCCTGGGACCGGTTCGAGGAAACAATCGGGTTTTAAGGCAGGCGCGGCCGAGATCGTGCCGCATCACCCTTTCGGCAGAAGCTGCGGGCTGATCAGGGCGCCGTGGTGGCCGATCACCGTGGTTGCGACGGCGGCGCCGAAGGCTGCCGATTGTGCCGGTGTCGCGCCGTCAAGAAGGCGCGCGAGGAAGCCGCCGTTGAAACTGTCGCCGGCGCTTGTCGTATCCACCACGGTTTCGGCCTTCTTCGAGGCGACATGCGCCGATGGCGTATCGCCGAACGCCAGCGTCACCCCATCGGCACCGTTCTTGACGACGATATCGACGACACCGAGCGATCGGTAACGCTCGATGGTAGCCTCGACGGAGGCATCGCCGAAATGGGTCTTCTCGTCATCGAAACTCGGCAGGACGAGGCTTGCGGCGCGGGCGCCGGCCTCGATGGTGGCCAGCATCCGATGACGGTCCTGCCAGAGGCGCGGGCGGATGTTCGGATCGAAGGCCACGGTCTTGCCGGCGGCCCTTGCGCGGCGCAGCTCAGAGAGAAGCGTTTCGACCGCCTCCGGCGACAGGATGCCGAGCGTGATGCCGGAAAAGTAGACGAGATCGGCGGCCTCGATGGCACGCCGCAGATGATCGGCATCGTCGGCAAGCTTTTTTGCCGCTGCCGTATCCCGCCAATAGCTGAAACTGCGCTCGCCATCCTTCAGCGTGATGAGGTAGAGGCCGGGCGTCTTGCCTTCGATGCGCCGGATGTTGTCCGTGCCGATGCCGGCCTTGCGCATCATCGAGAGCATGTCGGCAGACAGCGGATCGTCGCCAAGGGCCGTGAAATAGTCGACAGACCAGCGTTCATCGAGGCAGGCGCGCGCATACCAGGCGGTGTTGAACGTATCGCCGGCATAGCCCTGTCGCAAAAGACCGTCACCGGCCTGCGCCAATTCCACCATGCATTCGCCGATCGCCAGAAATTTTCCGCCCAAAGCCGTTCTCCCAACCATGCTCGTCGTCTGCGATACGGGATGGTTTCGGCCATGGCAAGGGCGGGATGAGGGAACCGTGTGGAAGGGTTTTTTGTGCCGCAATTCCAGGCATCGGGCCAAGCGGGGGGGCAAGCAGGGGGGCAAGTGGGGAGCAAGCGGGGGCCAGGCGCAGGGCGAGGGTGGGCCAGACGAGAAGCACGCGTGGAGGCAAGGCTCAATACCCAGCCCTGGTGGCCAGCCTTGGGGGGCAAGCCTGGGGGGCAACCAGCCCTGGGGGACAGCCTTGGGGGCAAGCCCTGGGGGGGCAGCCTGGGGCCAACGTGGAGCCAAGGTGGAGCAAAGTTGGGTGACAGGCTTGCGGGCCGGGTTCGGGCAAAGCGCGGAGCCGGCCTCGTGTCGGGCTTGGGCGAGGTGGACTTGGGCGAGGTGGACTTTGGCGAGGTGGACTTGGGCGAGGCCTGGAGCCAACAAGGGCGTGATGCCGTGCTGCGGGCAGTTGTCTTTTGCCGATAGCGGCATAGGTTGTGAAAAAGGATCAAGATCGAGGAGACGGTGCTTCATGACTTCGCAGGCAGCCAAGGCATCCGACTGGTGGCGCGGCGCGGTGATCTACCAGATCTACCCGCGCTCGTTTCAGGACACGACCGGCGACGGTCTCGGCGACATCAAGGGGATCACCCAGCGCCTGCCGCATGTCGCCTCGCTCGGGGTCGATGCCATCTGGCTTTCGCCCTTCTTCACCTCGCCCATGGCCGATATGGGCTATGATGTTTCCGATTACTGCAATGTCGATCCGATGTTCGGGACGCTTGCCGATTTCGACGAGATGATGGGCGAAGCGCATCGGCTGGGGCTGAAAGTCATCATCGATCAGGTGATCTCCCACACGTCCGACCGGCATCCGTGGTTCATCGAAAGCCGCACGAGCCGTACCAATGCCAAGGCCGACTGGTATGTCTGGGCCGATCCGAAACCGGATGGCACGGCGCCGACCAACTGGCTCTCCATCTTCGGCGGGCCGGGATGGGAATGGGATGGCGTGCGCAAGCAATATTACATGCACAATTTCCTGATCTCGCAGCCGGATCTCAACTTCCACAATCCGGATGTGCAGGATGCGCTGCTCGATACCGTCCGCTTCTGGCTCGACCGCGGCGTCGACGGGTTCCGGCTCGATACCGTGAACTACTATTTCCACGACAAGCAGCTCAGGAACAATCCGCCGATGGTGTATGACACCGACGGCGCCGGGATGGAGACGGACACCAATCCCTATTCCATGCAGAACCATCTCTACGACAAGACACAGCCGGAAAATATCGACTTCCTGAAGCGTCTGCGCGCCCTGCTCGATACCTATGACGACCGGGCGACGGTGGGCGAGGTGGGCGACGGGCCGCGATCGCTCAACACGCTGGCGCTCTATACGACCGGCAATGACAAATTGCATATGTGCTACACGTTCGACCTGCTCGGGCCGGCGTTTTCCGCCGCCTATATCCGCAATGTGATGCAGACGGTGCTGGATACGGTCGTCAACGGCTGGGTCTGCTGGGCATTTTCCAACCATGACGTGATCCGCCATGTGACCCGCTTCATCGAAAACCCGCAAGAGCGGGATCAGGTGGCGAAACTGTCGATCACGCTGATCGCGTCGCTGCGCGGCTCGATCTGCCTTTATCAGGGCGAGGAAGTGGGGCTGACGGAGGCGGAGCTTTCCTTCGAGGATCTGCGCGACCCCTATGGTATCCGCTTCTGGCCTGCCTTCAAGGGCCGTGACGGATGCCGCACGCCGATGGTTTGGGAGAAGGACCGTGCGCATGCCGGCTTTACCGAGGGGGCGACGACATGGCTGCCGGTGCCGCCGGATCAGCAGGCGCGTTCCGTCGATGCGCAGGAGGCGCTCGAAACCTCGGTTCTGCATCACTACCGTGCCGCACTCGCCTTCCGCAAAAGCCATCCGTCGCTGATCGACGGGGACATGACCTTCGTCGATACCAATCAGGATCTTCTCGCCTTCATGCGCGAAAAGGGCGGCGAGCGGCTGCTCTTCGTCTTCAACCTCACGCGCGAGCCGCAGGATTTCAAGGTGCCGGAACGGCTCTCCTCGCTGATGCCGATTGCGCTTCCCGGTTTCTCGCCCGCCTATGAGGCGGGCGTGGTGAAGCTTGCCGGCCTCGACGCGTTCTGCGCGCGCGTGTGAGGGACGTGGATGGGTGTGAGCGGATACGCAGGGCGGACAGGTGCTGGGCGGTAGGGCGGTAGCGAGAGCCGGCAACAGCCGCCTGACGCATGGTGCTAGAGTAATTCCAGCAAAAGTGGGAACCGGTTTTGCGTCCGGAATTGTGTGGAAACAAAGAGATAGAGCAGTTTCGCGTTTCGAAGAAAGGCGAAAATGCTCTAGACGCCTCACGCATGTCGCATGACGACAGGCGCTCTGCCATCCGCTCTCGTCATCCGCGCGCGCGTTTCGAGGATCCTATCCCGTGACCATATCAGCCGTGGTCAGATGATCGGGTCAAGCCCGCGCATGACTGAGGAGGCGTTTTCGCGTTGGTGAGTGGTTCCGATGGGGCCACGGCCCCGTCAGATCTCCTCGATCCGCCGCTTGTCTTCGGGCAGGATCGAAAGCTCGCGCCAGTCGATCTCTTCCAGCAAGAGATTGTACTCGTCGACATTGAGCTCGTAGGAGGTGCGCATCTTTTCCAGAAGCTCGCGCTGGCCGGAAATCGCCTTCAGCGCCAGCTTTCGGTATTTGGCCAGCATATGGGCCCGCTCGGGATCGGTGATCGCCTGCTGTTCGAGAAGAAGCGTCTGGCGCAGGAGCTCCACCTGCGGATGCTCGATGCCGTCGAGCCGAGACAGGCCGGAGAGAAGAAGCTGGTTGCGGATGCCGGCAAGCTCGCTTTCGCCGGCCTTGCGCCGATCAAGCCCGAGACGGCGGATGAGCGGCGCGAGCGTCATGCCCTGAAGGACGAGCGTTGCCAGAACGACAGCGAAAGCGGTCAGCACCACGACATCGCGCTGCGGGAAATCGGCCGGCAGCGCAAAGGCGGTCGCGAGCGTCAGCAGGCCGCGCATGCCGCACCACGAGGCAAGAACGCCCTGTTTGAAGCTTGCCGGTTCGGGCCTGCTCCTGCGGCGGGCACGCCAGCTTTCGAAGCGGTTGAAGCCGATGGTGAAGGCGAAACGGGTGGCGATGACGATGACGACGGTGATGGCGGCAAAGGTGAAGGCTTCGGCCACATGATCCGCCGGCATGCTGGCGAGGATACCGCGCACCTGCATGCCCATCAGCAGGAAGGCGACGACATTCAGGACGAAGACGACGGCAGTCCACACCGCGTAGGACTGGACCCGCATGCGCGCCGACGACAGGCCCTGGCCGGTGCTGGCAAGCGTCATGGCGAAGGCGACGATGGCAAGCACGGCCGAAAGATGCAGCCGCTCGGCGATGATCCAGAGCAGGAAGGTCTGGACGAATTGCAGAAGATTGCCGCCCAGCGTGCCGCTGACGAAGGTGGTGAGCCGGCGGATGACGAAGGCCGCGACGATGCCGAGCAGGATGCCGCCGGGTGCTGCAAGCGCGATATGGGTGGCGACCGTGGCATCGACGCCGCCGGCCGACTGGATGGACAGGGCCGCGGCAAAGATGAGAAGAGCGGCGGCATCGTTGAACAGGCTTTCGCCGCGCAGAATGGCATCGGTGTTGCGCGGGATCGACATGCCGGAAAGGACGGCGGTCGCTGCTGCCGCATCCGGCGGAGCGACGATGGCGCCAAGCACGACGGCTGCCGCAATCGGCAGGCCGGCATAGAGGTGCCCGGCGAGCGCGACCGTGGCCGTCGTGACGAGTACGCCGCCCAGCGCAAAGACGATCAGCGGCAGCCAGAAACGCTTGGCCGTGCCGATCGGAAAGTCGAAGGCGGCATCGAGCAGGGCAGGCGCAATGAACAGCGCCAGCGCCACTTCCGGATCAAGCGCCAGATAGGGCGCGCCGGGGATGAGCGCGGTTGCCACACCCGCCACGGCCAGCATCGACGGATAGGGCACGGAAAGCCGGCGCGAGACCTGCAATAGGACCACGGCGACGAGAAGAAGGACGATCAGACTTTCGAAGAAACTCATGGGGCTGGCGTCATCCGTTGCGAGATCGATTCAAGGATTTTGGCGGGCGGCGTTTGCCATTCGTCATGTAACGCATCAGGGCGGAAAGCGGAAATCCGTTTTCCGGCGCGATGGGCGCGTTTGTCGGTCGTGGCTATCGAACGTACCTGCCCGATCCGGCCTCCATCCCATCCGTGTGCGCCCATTTCGTGCCATCGTCATTCGTGTGGCGGCCTGTCGCGGGCAGCAGCACGCGCGTGCCGTCGTCAACGTGGCCGCATTGCCGGGGCGGGCCTGCGGAGGTTTGCGTCTGACGGCCGGGGTCTTCTTTCATGAAGAAAGCCCGCGGGGACAACATCCCCGCGGGCCTCACTATGTCATCGCCATCAGGTCATCGCCATCGGCGAAATCGCCTGGAGCCTGTTTCAGCGCAGGTCATGGCCGCATAACTGCGCGCCACTTCTGCGCGACATGCTTCACTCGAAATGCAGTTCGCGTTCGCCCTGTTCGTCGCGGATGCAGGTCTGCAGGCCGATCTTGTTCAAGATGTTGAGGAACGGGCGCGGGGCTAGTTCTTCGACATTGGCCATCTGCTTGACGTCCCATTCTCCCGTCGCCACCAGCATGGCGGCTGCGACCGGCGGAACGCCTGCCGTGTAGGAAATACCCTGGGAGCCGACTTCGTTATAGGCTTCCTTGTGGTCGGCGACGTTGTAGATGAAGACCGTGCGTTCCTTGCCGTCCTTCAAACCCTTGACGAAGTCGCCGATGCAGGTCTTGCCTTCGTATTCCGGCGCCAGCGACGACGGGTCGGGCAGGCAGGCCTTGACGACCTTGAGCGGCACGACTTCGTCGCCGTTCGCCAGCTTGACCGGCTGTTCGGAGAGAAGGCCGATCGACTTCAGGACGGTGAAGACGTTGATGTAGTGATCGCCAAAGCCCATCCAGAAGCGCACATCGGCGCCATCCATGTTCTTTGCCAGCGAATGCACTTCATCATGGCCGCAGAGATAGGCGCGGCGGGTGCCGACGACCGGCAGGTCGTAGTCCTTGCCGATCTCGAACATCTTGTTGACGTTCCATTCGCCACCCTGCCACGAGTAGACGACGCCGGTGAACTCGCGGAAATTGATTTCCGGGTCGAAGTTGGTGGCAAAATACTTGCCGTGGCTGCCGGCATTGATGTCGACGATATCGACGTCCGTGACCGTGTCGAGATATTCGTCCTTGGCAAGGCGGGCATAGGCATTGACGACGCCCGGATCGAAGCCGGCGCCGAGAATGGCGGTAATGCCCTTCTCCTTGCACTCTTCAGCGCGCTTCCACTCGTAGTTGCCGTACCACGGCGGGGTCTCACAGATCTTGTTCGGCTCTTCGTGGATGGCGGTGTCGATATAGGCGACGCCGGTATCCATGCAGGCGCGCAGCACCGACATGTTCAAGAAGGCGGTGCCGACATTGATGACGATCTCGCAGCCGGTCTTCTCGATGAGGGCCTTGGTGGCCTCGATGTCGAGGGCGTCCAGCGCATGTCCTTCCAGGACGCCGTCCTTCTTCATCGCCTTCTTCTCGTGGACCGAGGCGATGATGGCGTCACATTTCGACTTAGTGCGCGAAGCGATATGGATGTCGCCGAGCACGTCGTTGTTCTGGGCGCATTTGTGCGCAACAACCTGGGCGACGCCGCCGGCGCCGATGATAAGTACGTTCTTCTTCATGATGGGGACCACTCCTTGCGTCCAATCGTCAGACAAGTCTTATCCTGTGGGCTCCTCGAGCCCTTACATGATCAGGAAAGACTCTGTTCGTAGTCCGTGTAGTCAAACTCACGGACCGTCCTGAGGCTGCCATCCAGTTCCCGGATGGCGATTGCCGGCATTTTCACGCCGTTAAACCAGTTTTTCTTGACCATCGTGTAACCGGCGGCATCCTGGAACGAGATGCGGTCGCCGATCTTTACTTCCTCCGGGAAATCGAATTCCCCGAAAATATCCCCGGCAAGGCATGACTTGCCGCAGATCATCGCACGATGGGGTCCCTGGTTGGGGTGAACCTTGGCATTCTCACGATAGATCAGGAGATCCAGCATGTGCGCTTCGATGGAGCTATCCACCACGACAAGGTTCTTGCCGTTGTAAAGGGTGTCGAGGACGGTGGTTTCCAGCGTCGTCGATTTGGTGATCGAGGCTTCGCCCGGCTCGAGATAGACCTGAACACCATACTCGCCGGAAAAGCGCTTGAGGCGCGCGGCAAACTGGTCGACCGGGTAATCGTCGCCGGTGAAATGGATGCCGCCGCCGAGCGAGACCCATTCGGCCTTCTTGAGAAGCGGTGCGAACTTCTCTTCGATCTCGCCGAGCATGCGGTCGAACAGGGAGAAATCCGTGTTCTCGCAATTGTTGTGGATCATGAAGCCGGAAATCATCTCCATGACCGGCTCGACCTTTTTCAGATCCCATTCGCCCAGCCGCGAGAAGGGGCGGGCGGGGTCGGCCAGATCGAAGGACGAGGACGAGACGCCGGGATTGAGGCGCAGGCCGCGGGTAATGCCCGACGACTGGCTCTCGAAGCGCTGCAGCTGGCCGATCGAGTTGAAGATGATCTTGTCGGCATGGGAGACGACCTCGTCGATCTCGTAATCGGCATAGGCGACCGAATAGGCGTGGGTTTCCTTGCCGAAACGTTCGTGGCCGAGGCGCACTTCATTCAGCGAGGAGGAGGTGGTGCCGTCCATATAGTCGCGCATGAAGTCGAAGACCGACCATGTGGCAAAGCATTTGAGAGCCAGCAAAGCCTTGGCGCCCGATTTCTCCCGGACAGCGGCGATCTTCTCCATGTTGCGGAGCAGTTTCGTCTTGTCGATCAGGTAATAGGGGGTCTGAAGCATTCGTCTGTGCCTTAGCCTACTGTCGGAGGCCTTCTTTCGGATATCGAGGAAATGTTTTTCGGCGCACGATTGTCGGGCGCGCACGGCTCTTACCGGGGGCCTATTGCCCGACCTTGCCGTCATCTTCAAGTGGCAAGCGGGAAAGAAGGGGGAAAGAAGGGGAAAACAGTGCGCCTTTTGCCGCTTTCGCCGTCCATGGTTAGCGGATGGAGGTCGCAGAGGCGGCGGGCAGGCTGCTCACGCTGGCGCGGCGTGCACCGTTTTAAGGAGCGTTTCCCCATGCCTGGATGGCTGCGGCAAAAGATCGTCGGGCCGCAGGGTGATGCAGCCTGTTATCGCCACGTCCTTCGAGAAGCCCCTGGACGGAAATATCCTCGTCGAGGGCGCTCCAGTGAATTCCGCCAGGGCTCAACCTGAAATCCTGCCGGTCGGCAGCTGTGGCCATCAGAAGCCGCGGGAATTATGCCAGAGGCACGCCAAGACCCCGGCCGTCGGCGAGCGATACCCACATCGTGTCGTCGTCAAACGTCACTTCACTTGCCGGAATGGCCATGCCACGCCTTCCTGATCCGCGTATGATTTTCCACCAAAAGTCGTATGATAACAGAGAGTTGCTAGCGGTTGAGGCCGTCGCTCTCTGCGATGCCGATGGCGGGCTCCAGCCAAATTTTTGCCGAGGCATCGCCGTCTTCGACGTGGATGTGGATCGGTTCGCGTGGATTTCCTTCGTTCGAATAGAAGAAGAAGCGCATTGCAGCTGAACGGAATAGCTCGGGCATCGGTCTTCTCCGACAAGGACATCAGGCCCTGATCGTGCATGCTTGCCGGCGAAGATCAGTGCGGATGGATGACCATGTCAAAAAAGTCGTCCGTCACTGCGGGATTATGTGAGGATTTGCCTGCACCGCAGCGCGCTGAAATGCTTATGTCTGAAAAGTCGAACAATGAATCCGGTGCAGATGACTGTTGCACCGGGCCTGTGCCGTTTCGAGACAATCCGGCCGGCGTGCTTCCCGTCGCATGGGCAAAGGCAATATCCGGCTTGCGCCGGATACAAAAAACGCCTGTCGCAAGGGCAGGCATGCGGGTCGTCGGGAGTGTCGTGGGCGCGGGCGCTCTGTCCGTTGCCGCGGCCGCCAAGCCGTGGCGGTCCCGGTACGGAGGATCAGGCGGCGACGGACTTCTTTTCTTCCGGGGCGCAGTAGAGATCTTCGAGGGTCGAGAGAACCTTCAGGACAGCATCCGAGGTCGAGGAATAGTAGATCGTCTGCGCATCGCGGCGCGTCTTGACGAGCTTCTGGGCGCGCAATTTCGACAGGTGCTGGGAAAGTGCCGACTGGCTGAGCCCAACCTGGTTTGCCAACGCGCCGACCGCGACTTCGCCCTTGACGAGGCAGCACAGGATCAGCAGCCGCTTCGGGTTGGCCATGGCGGACAGCAGATTGGCTGCGGCCGTGGAATGCTCGGAAAGTGACATGGTTTCCATAGGTTCTAATTTCCCTTTGCCCGGAGTGTTCTGTCCGGGAATGTGCCATCGTTCTAATGATGGTATTAAACAGCACACAGCGGAGTTGTATATCCCAAGATTTCGGGTAGTTAACTACATTATTTTAGCCGTTTTGGAAATATAATCCTTAGCCCAAGAGGGTGTTGCGGCCTGTATCGGGAATTCGTGTCTGAGTTGAAAATTACCGTTTGTCAGATCCACTCCGGCCGGATCTATACCGGTGAAACGCCAGCCTGACGAGGATGCCGTGTCCGTGGCGGTTGCATCGGTCGAGACCGCCTTGTCGCGCGAACCGCTTTTGATAGTGGTTGCAAAGGCTTCGGCCAGATCTGTTTCATCTTCAAGGCTTCTTGCCAGGTTCTGCCAGATGTTCCAGTCGATTTCACCCGCAATCGTCAGGTCGTCGCCGGTGAGCGCATAGGCCCGCCCAAAGCCGCCATTCAACGAAGCCCGTTCGGGTGTCAGGCGCCAGAAGGCGAAATCGGGGAAATCTACATAGAGTTGTGCCTTGGGATGCCGCGACAAAAAGCGCACCCGAATATCGTTATGTTCCAATGAGCCAACGGGTATTTTTACCGCTTTACATTGAAGGGTGATTCGCGGATGGGCGAGCGGATCGCCCTTGCCGGGTTCTCCGGCCAGAAGCGAGGCGCGCGGGTCTGCGACAAGGCCTTTGGTGTGGCCGGACAATGCCGAAATCAGGATGACCGGCAGGCCCCGGTAATCCGTGCCCGTCAGCGTGCGGCTGACGGAGGGAAAGCCCGTTTCGGGGTCGATGACGGCCAAAGCCATATGGCGGGCACCGCGCATCAATGTGCGGGCAAGGCGGCGGGCATCGTCGTCGGTGTCGCGCAGCACCTTGGGGGCATCCGCCTGCCTGTCGTCACCCTGTTCCTTGCTATCCTGCGCTATCGTCGAACCGGTCATCGCGTCTCTTATCCGTCCAGTTGTCGGGTCTGTCGCGGCGCTGTCTAGCATCGGTATCGGCCCTTGCGAAAGATGCCGATACGGTGATGCCACGTTGCCGTGTCAGGATTGCGTCGCAAAAGACGACAAACCCCGCCGGGATGCGGCGGGGCTGGTCTTCGACAGAGAAAGCAGGCGCGCGCGGCCGCCGTCAGGCGTGTCGGCGGCGATGCTGGGTGAGGCCCGCCACAACGTCTTCGGCCGAGATCGAGCCGAGGACGGCGCCGTTATCCACCACGCCGATCGTGCCGGGCTGGCGCGACAGGGCGTCGAGAATGTCGATGAGCGGCGTCTCCGGCCTGGCCGTTCCGGTCATCGGGTTGGCGCTCGTCGTGGCGCCCGGCCGCATCACGTCGCTGGCGCGCAGCATGGTGATCGGGTTCAGGTGCTGGACGAAGTCGGCAACGTAATCATCTGCCGGTTCACGGACAATCTGCTGCGGCGTGCCGCATTGCACGATGCGCCCGCCTTCCATGATGGCGATGCGGTTGCCGATGCGGAAAGCCTCGTCGAGATCGTGGCTGACGAAGAGGATGGTCTTCTTCAGCCGCCGCTGGAATTCCAGAAGCTCGTCCTGCAGGCGTGTGCGGATCAACGGATCGAGCGCCGAGAAGGGCTCGTCCATCAGCAGGATCGGGGCGCCGGTGGCAAAGGCGCGGGCAAGCCCGACGCGCTGCTGCATGCCGCCCGACAATTCGCCCACCTTGCGGTTCGACCACTGGGTGAGGTTGACGAGATCGAGCTGTTCGTCGATGCGCTTCTTGCGCTCGCCATCCGGCACGCCGGCAAGCTCCAGGCCGAAGCCGACATTTTCCGCCACCGTGCGCCATGGAAGCAGGCCGAACTGCTGGAAGACCATCGAGACGGTGTGCATGCGCAGGTCGCGCAGTGCCTTCGGGCTTGCCTTGTAGGGATCGACCGAGCCGTTCGGCGTGGCGACCGAGACATTGCCGCGCACGACCGGTGCAAGACCGTTGACGGCGCGCAGCAGCGTCGATTTGCCGGAGCCGGACAGCCCCATGAGGACGAGGATTTCGCCCTCCCTGATCGACAGCGAGGCGCCGGCGACGCCGAGCACGATGCCGGTTTCCCTGGCAATCTCGTCGCGGGTCTTGCCGCGGTCGAGCAGCGGAAGAGCGCGTTCCGGCTTGTCGCCGAAGATGATGTCGACATTGCCGAAGATGACCGCGTCGCTCATGTGTTGCCTCCCGTTGCGGTGCGGAACATGCGATCGAGGATGATCGCAAGAACGACGATACAGAGACCGCTGTCGAAGCCGCGGGCGACGTTGACGGTGTTGAGCGCCCGAAGGACCGGGACGCCGAGGCCGTCTGCGCCGACAAGCGCTGCAATCACCACCATGGACAGCGACAGCATGATCGTCTGGGTGAGGCCGGTCATGATCTGCGGCATGGCATAGGGGAGTTCCACCTTGCGCAGAACCTGCGAGGGGGTGGCGCCGAAGGCTTCGGCCGCTTCCGTCAGCGCGCCGGGCGTCGAGATGATGCCGAGCCGCGTCAGGCGGATCGGGGCTGGGATAGCGAAGATCACGGTGGCGATCAGGCCGGGCACCATGCCAAGCCCGAACAGGATGAGCGCCGGGATGAGATAGACGAAGCTCGGCAGCGTCTGCATCAGATCGAGGATCGGTCGCAGGACGCTATAGAGCCATTCGCGGCGCGCGGCGGCAATGCCGACCGGGATGCCGATCACCATCGAGACGAAGGTCGAGGCGCTGACCAGCGCCAGCGTCTGGGTCGTCTCCTTCCAGTAGCCCTGGTTGAAGATGAACAGGAGGCCCAAAAAGGTGAAGAGCGCGAGCGGGATGGACCGGCGCAGCGCGAAGGATATGGCAGTCAGCGCCGCCATGACGACCAGCGGATGCGGCGTTTCCAGCACCCATAATATGCCGTCGATGACGGCTGAAAAGACCGCCGACAGCCACCTGAAAAACCAGTAGCCATTGGTCGTCAGCCAGTCCACGACCAGCTTGGCCCACATGCCGATGGGTATGCGATTTTCTTCGAGCCAATCCACGAGAAACCTGCCGTCCGTTGTGAGAAATAGGGCGGAGAGCCGGAACGGCCTTGTCTTGTGCGCCGTTCCGGTATCACAGGCTTTTCGGATTAGAGGCCGAGCGCCTTCTTGACGGCCGGGAGGCCTTCCTTGCCGTCGACGGTGGTGACGCCGGCGAGCCAGGGCTCGACGACTGTCGGATGTGCCTTGAGCCAGACCTTGGCCGCCTTGTCGGCATCTTCGCCGTCATCGAGGATCTTGCCCATGATGGTGTTTTCCATGTCGAGCGAGAACTTCATGTTGGTCAGGAGCTTGCCGAGGTTCGGGCATTCGGTGGCAAAGCCGCCGCGGGCAACCGTGTAGACGGTGGCGCCGCCGTAGTTCGGGCCGAAGGCCGTGTCGTCGCCGCCGCCGAGATAGGTGATCTCATGGGCGACGTTCATCGGGTGCGGAGCCCAGGCGAGGAAGACGACCGGCTTGCCTTCCTTGTCGGCGCGGGTGACCTGGGTCAGCATGCCCTGTTCGGAGGATTCGACGATGTTGAAATCCTTCAGGCCGAACGTGTCGGCCTTGATCAGGGTCACGATCATGCCGTTGCCTTCATTGCCCGGCTCGATGCCATAGATCTTGCCGTCGAGTTCGGCCTTGTGCTTGGCGATATCCTTGAAGTCCTTGATGCCGAGCTTGGCGCCGGCAGCGTTGGTGCCGAGCGTGTATTTGGCGCCCTCGAGGTTCACGCCGATCGAATCGATCGACTTGTCGGCGGTGTAGGGGCCGATCGCATCCTTCTGCGCGGGCATCCAGTTGCCGAGGAAGACGTCGATATCCTTGTTCTTCATCGAGGAATAGGTGACGGGCACGCCGAGCGTCTTGACCTGCGGCGTGTAGCCGAGAGCCTTCAGGACGGCGACGAAGGAAGCATTGGTGGAGGCAAGGTCGGTCCAGCCCACATCGGAGATGCGGACGGTCTTACAGCTTTCCGGCTCGGCGGCACTGGCCGTGCCGGCGAATGCGACGAATGAAACAGCCACGGCCAGAGCGGCAGTTCCTGCAAACATCTTGGAGGCCAAGGTCTTGGAAGAGAAGGTGCGCATTCAATGCTCCCGTTTTGTTTTATGTTCCCGGCATTATGAATACATGCGCCGAAGAGGCAAGCGCGCGCATTCGCGGCGCGCAGATAGGGGTATTTGCGACATTTGTTACAACTGCGCTTCGTTAAGACTTGCCCGGCAGGGCGATGCATCGTTTGCTCGAAGCGTCAATCCCCATCCTCGAAGCGTGTCGCGGGGTTGCGGTTGCGCTCGTAACGGTTGGCCAGGGGAAAGGGCGGAAGCCACGTCTCACGCCGGATGACCCAGCTTTCATAGGTCGGCATGAAGCGATCGGGTTCGTCGAGCGCGCCGAGATTGACCTCGATCTCGTCGCCGGAGCGGCCGAAGACGGGAGAGCCGCAGCGGGGACAGAAAGAGCGGCCGCGATAATCGCGCGTCTCGCCGGTGATCTGCACCGCCGTCTCGGCAAAGATCGCCGAGGCGTGGAAGAGGGCGCCGTGATGCTTGCGGCAATCGAGGCAATGGCACAGGCCGACGCGATAGGGCCGGCCGGAGGCGACCAATCTGACATTGCCGCACCGGCAGCCGCCGGCAGCGCTCTCCGTCACCGTGTCCGGGTGCGTCGGCATGAGGGCCTCCTTCTCTCCGCGTTCGTTGTCCTGTAGTTAGGGCAGGTGCCTGCGGCGTCCATGCGAAGGTCATGCAAAGGCCATGCAAACGGTGTGTGACGGCATTTCCTGTGACTATCAGCGGTTGCCTCTTTCTTCGGGAGGAAAAGAGCCGCTAAAGGCGATCATGGCCAAGCTCTACTTCCATTACGCAACGATGAATGCCGGCAAGTCGACCATGCTCCTGCAGGCGGCATACAACTATCACGAACGGGGCATGCGGGCGGCGATCTTCATCGCCGCACTCGACGACCGGGCCGGGCAGGGGCGCGTCGCCTCGCGCATCGGGCTGTCGTCGGAAGCCATCCCGTTCAATGCGCAGGACGATCTCTTCGAGGCCGTCTGCCGGATGCATGGCGAGGAAACGATCGCCTGCGTCTTCATCGACGAGGCGCAGTTCCTGTCGCCGGAACAGGTCTGGCAGCTGGCGCGGATTTCCGACCGGATCGGCATTCCGGTGATGGCCTACGGCCTGCGCACCGATTTCCAGGGCAAGCTGTTTCCCGGTTCGCAAGAGCTTCTGGCGATCGCCGACGAATTGCGCGAGGTGCGCACCATCTGTTTCTGCGGCCGCAAGGCGACGATGGTCGTCAGGCTCGATCACGAGGGCAATCTGGTGCGCGAGGGCGCGCAGGTGGAGGTCGGCGGCAACGAGAAATACGTGTCGCTCTGCAGACGCCACTGGGACGACCGGATCAATAGCGACAGCGCGGTGCTTGCGCGATTTCGCTGCGATTGAGCGGCCATACGAATCGCATCAGGTGCGGCCACGCGCGTTCACGAAACGGTGCGCGCAAATGTGAACGGTCCGGACATCAGGTCACGGCGCGGGCGCGATTTGTCTCTGGTCAAATGGCGGTGCCGGGTCGATATGTCGGCGCGGTGTTTCGGGGCTCCTGCTCCGATAGACCGATATCAGGAGTAATTCATGCGCATGACGTCCTTTCGTACCATTGCCCTTGCCTCGGTTCTCGGGCTTGGCGCATTCAGCCTTTCAGCTCCGGCATTTTCCGCCGAAATCGAAATCAAGATGCTCAACAAGGGATCCGACAACCAGCTGATGGTGTTCGAACCGGCGGCGGTGAAGATCGCACCCGGCGATACGGTGAAATTCGTCGCCGCCGACAAGGGGCATGACGCCATTTCCATTCCCGACCTGTCGCCCGAGGGGTTTGCCGGGATCAACGGCAAGATCAGCCAGGATGTCACCGTTACCTTCGACAAGCCCGGTGCCTATGCGTTCAAATGCGCACCGCATTTCGGCATGGGCATGGTCGGCCTCGTCGTCGTCGGCGATCAGCCGGCCAACCTGCAGGCCATCAAGGACGCGAAAATGCCGAAAAAGGCGCGCGACCGGATGGACGCCGAGATCGCCAAGCTCGGGCTCTGAGCCGGTATTCACCAAATATAAGCCTGTTTTCGACGCCGCCGTGGAGAAAATCCGCGGCGGCGTTATCTTATGTCGTCATCGCATCTTTGTCGGTTGCCACGCAGGGAGGGTATGGCATGGCAGATGGAGAAAATGTCGGGCATGCCGATGGATCGGCGCGGAGCAAGGCGAGAGGCTCTGGCCTGTGGCGCAGGCGCAAGGCCGCTTCGGATCCGGCGCGCGCTTTCGATGAGGCGACGGCGCGCATCCGGGTCGGCCTCGATGAAGCACGCAGGCTGGACGAGGAGCTTTCCGCCGATCTTCTTGCATGCGGTCGCACGTTGAATGTTGCGGGGATCGAGGCGCTCATGGTTCGCGCAGAGCAACGCAAGGCGGCGTCCACGGCGCGCGAGAGCGTGCACCGGCATCTGGCGCTGCTCGTGGTCAAGATCGGCGTGCGTGCCGATGACGTGCGCCACGCGCTGGACGAGGAGGGCTCGCCAGCCGTAGCCAGGCACTCCACGTCCCCGTTTCTTTTCGGCATGTTCGGCCCGCGATCCAGGTGGGGTGGAGGCCGGGAGGTTGTGGCGCAAGGCGCGCAACGCACCAGTCCGTCGGTGATCGAGCAGATGCTTGCCGAGGCCGAATTTCTGGCCGAGGTCATCGAGGCGCAGGCCACGACCCTGCGTCGTCTCAGAAAACAGGGGGAAGCGGATCTGTCGGTGCTTTTCGACCATCGAAGGGTGCTGCGCGAGAGCGTGCCCGTCACGGCGTTCCGACGACGCGGCGCAACGGGTGACAGCGTTCGCAGCGACGAGCGGATGCGGCGCGCCCTTTATGTCGAGAAAGTCCTGTCGGGCTTCGAGACGGTGATCGAGGACTGGTCGCACGGCATCCGCCTTCTCCATCTGTTGCGGCACAAGATCGCCATGGATGCGGAAGAGCTTTTGACGCTCCATCGGGTCGTCAGCGAAGCCGCAAGGGCTGATGACGGTCGCCTGCCGCTTGCCGAAGATCGTTTCCCGCATCTTTGCGAGGGACTTATCCGCATGGCCAGCGACCGGCTGATCGGCCGCGGCCTTCCCGTACTTCGCCAAACGGTGGATGGCCGGTTGCGGGTGCTTCTCGGCTATCGTCGCGATATGGCGCGGGCAGCAGGCCGTGGCCCATCGGTCAACGGGTGAGCGCCTTCGCCTCATCACGGCATTCTGGTTGCGATAGGGCCGATGTGGCAGGGCCCGTTTAGAGAGGCCGGATCGGCAGGGGCGGTCTGCGAGGGGGCTATCTGCGAGGGGCGAACCGGGAGGGCGATCCGGGAGGGGCGATCCGGGAGAGCCGATTTGGCAGGCCATGTGCTGCGAGGCTCTGTGCTGCTGCCCGGTCTGCGACTGAAGACGGCGCTGCGGCCCTGATCGACCGTTTCGCCGCGGCTATTGCGATCCGGGCGATTGTCCTTTGCCGCATCGCACCCTATCTGTCGTGCTCAAGAGATCGGCATGACAGAGGAGACCCGAATGCTCGGTAGCGTGACCGCCCTTTTCAGACGGATCGGCCAGGGCATCGGCAGATTGATCGGGCTTTTCATCGCCTGGCTGACATGGCCCTTCATGGCCGCGCATGGCTGGTACGGCAAGCGCCACTGGGTGATCAAGGCACCGATCATCGTTATCGTCGCGATTATCCTCGTGGCCTATGGTCGATTCGTCTGGCAGACGCAGACGTGGAACGGGTTCGATCCGAATTTCGTCGACAAGTATCACTGGCAGGATCGCAAGGTGCCGGCCGGGCAACAGCTGACCGCCGATCCGAATGCGACGCCGCCGGCCGCCGGCGACCTGCCGACAGGGCAGACCGAGGGTGGGGTGAACGCGCCGAACACCGCGCTTGCGGGTAGCGCCCAGTCCGGCGCAGGCACGAGCGGGACAGCGCAGACGGGGGCCGCCTCGGCCAACGCGCCGCGTCAATGCCAGACTTCGGCGATCGTGCAGGCAGCGGCAGATCTCACCGACATGAACGTCAACCAGAACGACTGGATCTCGTCGCTGGTTCTCTACAAGCTCGGCCTGTTCGGGATGGATTGGGACAATACGCCCTTTCTCGACAACAAGGCCTCGTTCCAGCGCGGCGTGAACCAGGCGGTGCGCCGCACCTCGACCGAACTTGTCGATACGCTCGGGCGGGTGCGCGGCACGTCCGCCATCAACAACAATCTTCAGGATGCCCGCGGCAATTTGCAGTTCGACGAGTATTCCTGGTATTTCGGCCTCGATCCGTTCGGCTTCAAGACGCCGACGCCGAGCTATTACCGCACCGCGATCCAGAAGCTCCGAGCCTTCAATACCGATCTGGCCGGCTGCAACGCGATCTTCGACAGCCGCGCCGACAATCTGGTGCAGTTCATCGACCGGATCGCCAACGATCTCGGCGCCACCGCCGCAATCCTGCGGGAGCGGACGGAAAACCACGGCGGCGGCTGGTTCGATACGCGCGCCGACGACCGGTTCTGGTTCGCCTATGGCCAGCTCTACGGTTATTATGCGGTGCTTTCGGGCGCCGGGTCCGATTTCAGCCAGGTCATTCGTGAGCGTAACCTGACCCAGCTCTGGGGCGAGACGCTCAACCGCCTGCGGGCGGCGCTGAAGATGCAGCCGACGATCGTCTCCAATGCGGCGGAAGACGGAATGGTGATGCCGAGCCATCTGGCCGTGATGGGCTTCCATATCCTGATGGTGCGCTCCAATCTCGTGGAAGTGCGCTCCGTCGTCGGTCGTTGACCGTCAGCGGTGGCGGCACGTGTATGGACGAGGTGGCATCGGCAAGTGGTGCGCCGGCAAGCGGGCATCAGCGGCGCAGGGACAGGGATGTGCGCCGATCAGGCGATCAGCCTCAGCCGCAGGGCCTTGGCGACAAGCTGGGTGCGGTTGACGCAATCGAGCTTGCGGATGGCATTGGTGAGATAGGCGTTGACCGTATGATCCGAGAGCGACAGAATCCTGCCGATCTCGGACGACGTCTTGCCCTGCGATGTCCATCGGACGACTTCGAGCTCGCGCCCTGACAGGTGGCTGCCGACGGGCTGCCTGGAGGCGCGCTTGATGCGCCCCAATGTGGCGAAGGCGTGCAGGAGAAGCATGCCGGCCTCGTTCAGCTCCACCTGCGAGAGGCGCGGCCGGTCGCCGCTCATGCGCATCCGGTAGGTGCGTCCGCAGTGGGAATGCGTCTGGATCGCCATATGGGTGGTGAGGTGGTGGCGGCGCTGCAGATCGACGACTTCCGGTTCGAAGGTGATGCCGTGATCGGCATAGCTCTTGTCGACCATCCAGCAGATCGGCTGGGCCGATTCCAGGAGCGTCGGCGCAAGCAGCCATTTCTGCAAAAACTTCCGTCGATCGAATTCGTGCAGATAGAGTTTCGGCAGGTTGGTGGTGATCATGATGCTGGACAGAAGCGTCTCTTCTTCTTCCGGCATCCGGATCAGCATGAAGCAGCGGAAGCCGAATTCATGCGTTACCCGTGACAACGCGGCAGACAATGCGGCCGGCGTTTGGGCCGCATTGATCTCGCTATTCAAGATCGATTGGCGTTCCAGTGTGATCATCGCGTAAATCTGATAGGTGATTATGTTATTTCTAGAAAATATACGAAATCCTTTGGATAGCTAGCCCTTTTTTTGCACTGCAATTAATGAGTGCGCTAATATTGTTGATTGCTGACGTTTTTGACCGCCCCGCATTCACCCGCATGTGATGCCGGAGGATGGCGATCGCTACGATTTAGGTCGATATGGCGTTGTTCTCGCTGTTGATTTTGCGATCGGCAACAGCATGCGGAAGGGGCGCCTGCATTTTGTCGCAGGGTCGGCCGCAGGACAGTTGCTGCTGACGGAAGGTCGCCTCAACCCGCCGCCGACGCTCTTTGCGATTGCATGGCCTCGGGAATGGTGAGGCTCGAGAAGACGCGGTTGCGACCATTGCTCTTGGCGAGATAGAGGAGCTGGTCGGCGGCATTCAGGTGATTGCCGAAAGGCTCGCCGTCTTCCATTTCCACCACGCCGATCGAGACCGTCACGGTGATCGACCGGTTGCCCGCGGGGATCTCCGTTTCCTCGATCTCGCGGCGCAGCTGCTCGCAGAAGGAATGCGCCTGGAAGGCGTCGAGGTGATGGAGGTAGATGGCAAACTCCTCGCCGCCGAGGCGGGCCGCGACATGTTTTGCCCGGTCGCATTGCCGCGCCATGATGGCGGAGATCGCCTTCAGCACGCCATCGCCCGTGTCATGGCCGAACGTGTCGTTGACCTGCTTGAAGTGATCGATATCCAAAAGCGCGATCGAACCGTTGAACGGCGCCTTTTCCAGCTCCCGCATGCGGGCGAAGAAGTGCCGGCGGTTGGCAAGCCCGGTCAGGTAATCGCGCTCGGCGAGGCGGCGCAGATGCTTGAGCTGGATCAGCGTCTCGATATTGTTGTCGATCCGGCATTTCAGCTCTTCCGGCACGAAGGGGCGATAGATGAAATCCGTGGCGCCGGCCTTGAGGAAGCTCGCCGACAGGAGGCGGTCCGTCGAGGAGGAGACCCCGATGATGCGGATGCGCTCCGAGCCATGGGTGGCGCGGATGCGCTTGGTCAGCTCGTAGCCGTCCATGTCGGGCATGTGATAGTCGGTTATGACGAGTTCGATCGCGTCGTCCTTTTCCAGCAGGTCGAGCGCCTGGCGGCCGGACCAGGCTTCGGCAACCTGGAAATTCTGGCGCCTGAGCATGTCTGTCAGGCCCGAACGCGCCGAACGGGCATCATCGACCACGAGGATCTTGAACGCGCCGTTGGCCAGAATGCGGCGCACTGTGTGGATGACGGTATCGACCGTACGGCCGCTATCCTTGACGATGTAATCGACGATCTTCTTGCCGGCGCAGCGGCTGCGGGCAGCGGCATCGAAGGTGGCGGTGAAGACCACCGTGGGAATATCGGCCTCGAAGAGCAGATCGAGGATTTCGCCATCCGGCGCGTCGGGCAGGTTGAGGCCGGTCAGCGCCAGGGTAAAGGACTTGCCGGCGATCGTTGCGCGCGCCTCGGCAAGGCTCGCGCAACGGGTGACGAGGGCGCCGGTCTCGTCTTCAAGGCGCGCCGTCAGCAGCGCAGACAGCGCCAGCGAATCCTCGACGAGCAGGATGGCATTGCGTTCCGGCTGATCCATCCATTCCGTTGCAAGCAAATTTTCCCGACCGACCGTCATGCCATTCTCCACCACCGATATGCGACAGATACGGCAGAGGAATTACGAATCGATTAGCCGGCGACGGGCTCCTTAACAAAAAACGAAGCGGAAACCCCAAATCTTGCCGTCAGAGATGCGCTTCGTGCTTCTCAAGCTCTTTCTCCTCGCTTTTGGCTTCGTATTTGTCGGCCTTGGTCTTGGCCATGATGCGCTCCAGCCAGCCGAGCATGACGGCGGAGACGACGAAGGCGAGGTGGATGATCGTGTACCACATCAGCTGCATGTCGGTGTATTGCGCGGCATTCAAGAAGATCTGCAGAAGATGGATCGACGAGATGGCCACGATCGACGAGGCGACCTTGATCTTCAGGCTGCCGGAATCGAGCTTGCCGAGGAAGGAGACATCGTTTTCGGCGCTTTCGGCTTCGTCGAAACGGCTGACGAAATTCTCGTAGCCGGAAATCATCACCATGACGATCAGGCTCGCGACCAGCGCCGCATCGATGAGGCTCAGCATGGCAAGGATCATATCCGCCTCGCCGAGCGTGAAGACGCCCTTGGCGGTCTTGATGAACTTCGCCACGAAGGACAGGGCATAGACGGCAAGCGCCGCGACCAGACCGAGATAGAAGACGACGAGCAGCCAGCGGCTCGACAGGATGATCCTCTCGACGAGAAGTTCCAGCGATTTCATGGATGAATTCCTTGCAGCGACGGGTGGAGGAGGGGCGCTTTGTCCCATAAAGGTCGGTGGAGTGCGCGGCAAGGGTGCAGTGCCCGCTGTCGACCACGCTGCATTGTCGCAGGTGATGCGGAAAAGTCGCTTCCCGCAAAGGTGAATCTTTGAGTCATATTTTATATGTTGACAGATACAGTCATGTTTCTTAATGGCGTGATTAGGGCAGGCTCCTGCCTGTCGCCATACTATCGCCATTATTGAAACGGGCCCGCTCCCGGTTCGCGACCTCGCGCGCCGGTGGTTTGTTGCGCGCCATGAAAGGACGAAAATGTTCATCCTCCGATCCCGCTCACGGCTCTATGCCTGCACAGCGCTGGCAGCATTCTTCGCCGTGTCGGGCGCCGAAGCCCAGCAGGCGACGCAGCAGACCCAGCAGGCGCAGCCGGCAGATACCGCGCTGCAGCCGATCGTGCTGAAGGGGAAGAAGGCGCGGCTGAGCACGGAAGGCACGCTTGCCGATACGCCGCTTGCCACCGAGACGACGCATGAGACGATCATGAAGCGCGACATTCGCGATCTGGATGATCTGGGCAACACGACTGAGCCGGGTGTTGCTTGGGTCGGGTCGTCCAATAGCGTCAATATCCGGGGCCTGGAAGCTGACCGCGTGCTGACGACGATCGACGGTATTCCGATCCCTTATGTCACCGATGGCGTTTGGGGTTCGAGCGGTGGCACGAACACCTACGATTTCAACTCGCTCTCGACGATCGACATCCTGCGCGGCGGCGATTCCAGCCGTGCCGGCTCCGGTGCGCTCGGCGGCGCCGTGGTGCTGCGGACGCTTGAACCCGAAGACGTGATCTCCGGCGGCAAGGATTGGGGCGCGATCGTCAAGGGCACTTACGACGGCAAGGACCGGTCGATCGGCGGGTCGGCAGCGTTCGCCAAGAAGATCGAGAATACCTCGATCCTCTTCCAAGGCGGTTATACCCGCGGCAACGAGGAGCGGACCAGCGGTCATATCGGCGGCTATGGGGCGACCCGAACCGAAGCCAATCCGGCAGACACCTACACGCGCAGCGTTCTCTTCAAACTTCGCCAGGAGCTTGAAGGCGGTCATACGATCGGCTTTACCGGCGAGCACTACGAGACCGATTCCAAAGAAAACACCATGTCGACCACAGGGGCGACTTACGAGCGCAACACCTATTTCACGACGGAAGACAGGCAGCGCGATCGCGTCTCGCTCGATTACAGCTACGACTCGCCGGGCGATTCGATCATCGATACGGCGCGAGCGACCCTCTACTGGCAGCGTGTCGAACGTCTTTACGGCACGATGGCAAACCGCCTGACGGTCCCTGTCGGCGCTTACGGCCGTTCCACCGACAACACAGAAAACGATTTCGGCTTTGCCGGCTCGGCCAATTCGTCCTTCGATACTGGTAACCTGCATCACAAGGTGACGGTCGGTACCGATCTGCAGTTCTCGCGCAACGAGCAATATACGACGGGTGTCGACAGCTGCGCGGCAAATTCGACACTTCCCGCCTACATTGCTACGTGCTCCAACTATCACGTCAACCAGTCGAACGCGCCTGACGTCAACGGCTACAAGTTCGGCCTCTACGGCGAAGACAAGATTTCCGTCGGCGACAGCGGCTTCTCGTTGACACCGGGGGTTCGTCTCGACTGGTACAGATACGACCCGAAGGCTTCGGCCGGTTTTGAAGCGTCGGACGGCTATACCGGCGTGCCGAACGGCCAGTCGGATTGGGCGATCTCGCCGAAGCTGCGCGCCGCATGGCAGGTGAACCCGGATGTCGAGCTGTTCGCGCAGTTCTCCGCCGGCTTCAAGGCTCCGAACGTCAACCAGCTCTATCTGAGCTATGTCAGCACCTTCTACGAATCGATCGGCAACCCGGATCTGAAGCCGGAAAAGAGCTACGGGTTCGAAGTTGGCGCGAACCTTGGCGACGATGACTTCGGTGGCCGCATCACCGCCTTCACCACCCATTACAAGGACTTCATCGACACCACGGTCACTCCGACAGCCGAGTTCGCCTACGGCGTGACGCAGTTCTTCAACCGTAACAGCGTTCGCATTTCCGGTGTGGAAGTCCGCGGGCAGAAGCGTTTTGCCAACGGCTTCGACATACACGGCTCCGCCGCTTACGCTTACGGCGAAGATACCGACACCAACGAGATCCTCGATTCCGTTGCGCCGCTGAAGGCAATCATCGGTGCCGGCTACAACCAGGAGAGCTGGGGCGCCAATATCGACTGGATCGGCTCTGCCGCCGTCGACAAGGATTCCACCGCCACCACCAGACCGGCAGGTTACGGCATCGTCAACCTGACCGGCTGGTGGGAGCCGGAACAGGCAAAGGGTCTTCGTTTGCAGGCAGGCGTCTACAACCTGTTCGACAAGAAGTACTACGATGCGCTCGAGGTGAAGAACATGACTGCCGCGGCAGCGGCGATCAGCTCTGAGCCGGGGCGCTACTTCAAGATCTCGCTGACGCAGCGGTTCTAACCTCCGAGGGGTTGGGGGTAAACCGAAAGGGCGGTGCGGAGACGCGCCGCCCTTTCGTCGTTTCCGCCGTCCTGCGGGCGCCGCTGCGCAAACTGCCGCAGGCCTTCGCCTGTGAACTGAGGGCATTGGCTATTTCCTCCGCTTCGCCTCTTCGCTATCGATGAGCCTCCGGTTGGTGACAGGGCGAAGCGAGAAGGAAAATCCATGGCAGGCGTCAAATCTGATATCGAGATCGCGCGTGCCGCGGTGAAGAAGCCGATCATCGCGGTCGGCGCCACGCTCGGTATTCCCGCCGATGCGCTTTCCCCCTATGGCCACGACAAGGCCAAGATCGGCCAGGACTTCATCTCGTCGCTGTCGGATCGCAAGGACGGCAAGCTGATCCTCGTGACCGCCATCAACCCGACGCCGGCCGGCGAGGGCAAGACGACAACCACCGTCGGTCTCGGCGACGGCTTGAACCGGATCGGCAAAAAAGCCGTCATCTGCGTGCGCGAGCCTTCGCTCGGCCCCTGTTTCGGCGTCAAGGGCGGGGCTGCCGGCGGCGGCTATGCGCAGGTCGTGCCGATGGAGGATATCAACCTCCATTTCACCGGCGATTTTCATGCGATCACATCGGCCCACAATCTGCTTTCGGCGATGATCGACAACCACGTCTATTGGGGCAATGCGCTCAATATCGATACGCGCCGCATCACCTGGCGGCGGGTGATGGATATGAACGACCGGGCGCTGCGCTCCCTCGTCACGTCGCTCGGCGGTGTTCCGAACGGTTTTCCGCGCGAAAGCGGCTTCGACATTACCGTCGCCTCGGAAGTGATGGCGATCCTCTGCCTTGCGACCGATCTGGCCGACCTCGAAAAGCGGCTCGGCGATATCGTCATCGGCTATCGCACCGATCGCTCGGCCGTCTATGCGCGTGACCTCAAGGCCGATCGCGCCATGGCGGTGCTGCTCAAGGATGCGATGCAGCCGAACCTCGTCCAGACGCTCGAAAACAATCCGGCGCTGGTGCATGGCGGTCCCGTTCGCCAATATCGCGCATGGCTGCAATTCGGTGATCGCCACCAAGACGGCGATGAAGCTCGGCGATTACGTCGTCACCGAAGCCGGGTTCGGCGCCGATCTCGGGGCGGAAAAATTCTTCGACATCAAGTGCCGCAAGGCGGGGCTGAAGCCCGATGCCGCCGTCATCGTCGCCACCATCCGGGCGCTGAAGATGAATGGCGGGGTGAAGAAGGACGAACTGTCTGCCGAAAATGTCGAGGCGCTCAACCGCGGTGCGGCCAATCTCGGCCGCCATATCGCCAATGTGCGCAAGTTCGGCGTGCCGGTCGTGGTCGCGATCAACCATTTCATCACCGATACGGATGCGGAAGTGGACGCCGTCAGGGATTACGTCTCTCGACACGGTGCCGAAGCGATCCTGTGCCGCCACTGGGCGGAAGGTTCTGCCGGCATCACCGATCTCGCCCACAAGGTGGTGGAACTGGCCGAAAGCGGCCAGGCGGATTTTGCGCCGATCTATGGCGACGACCTGCCGCTGATGGAAAAGATCGAGATCGTCGCCTCGAAAATCTACCATGCCGGCGAAGTGACCGCCGACAAGGGCGTGCGCGACCAGCTGAAGGCGTGGGAAGCGGCAGGGTACGGCCACCTGCCGGTCTGCATCGCCAAGACGCAATATTCCTTCTCGACCGATCCCAACCTGCGCGGCGCGCCGGAGGGGCATGTGGTGCATGTGCGCGAGGTGCGTCTTTCCGCCGGCGCCGGCTTCATCGTCGCGATTACCGGCGAGATCATGACCATGCCCGGCCTGCCGAGCGTGCCTGCCGCCGAGCGCATCCATCTGAACGAGGACGGGGTGATCGAAGGGCTGTTTTAAGTAACGGTGCCGCGCCGTCGGGCCGTTTTACATGAATTCATCCTCGATGGTTATCGTTCGTCAAAGGAACGCGCAGATTTAATCAAATTGACAATACGTGAACTCATCCGATCATGGGCTGCGCTAATCATGGCGTTTCTTTTTCCTTTTGTTGAATAAGGGGCCCTATCATGATGAATTCCGAGCAAAATCACAGCAATTCCGATCTTTCTTCGGTCGCTATTGATTCGACACCGATCACGTCCGTCGGCGCTGAAATCGTGCTGGAATGGCAGCGCCGTCTGAAAAGCGTGCCGGACGATGTCGCTGCGATCCTGATCGATATCGCTCTGGCGGGCGGTGCGCTGACCCGGTCCGAGGGCATTTTCGATGATGCCGAGGATCTCGGTCTCGTTTCCGTTTCGATGAAGGGTGGCGGCTGGAACGTGGGGGAAACGGCAACGCTTACCAATGCCGGCCGCCATCTGCTCGGCCTCGAGCCGCTCGACATCAAAAAGTCGATGCTTCGGCAGGTCGCCGGGTGGATGCGCGGCAAGGTTTCCGCAGCGGCCTGAGGGCGCGTTGAAGGACGGCCATCGTCCGCAAAGCGCCTGACGCATCGGGTGGCAGGTGCAGCATATCGCAGGCGCATCGTCTCGCAGGTGCATCGTCTTGCAGGTACATCGCCTCGCAGATACTGGGGATGACCGGGTAGAGGCCGATATCGTTGCGGCGCCGTTCGAGGCACGCGTTAGCCGCGGCCGGTTCATGGTCGGCCGATGGTCTGCCCTATGGGCAAAACCATGGCCGCTCCACTATAGGCTGCGCGGTGGTCCGTAACCGATTGTCTTGGCCGGATCGTGGGAAGGTCGCTTTTCGAAGCAGCCTTCCTCGCGTTCCTTACCTTGGTCATCGGCAATATCTGTAGCCGCCCTTTCGCTCGATCACGTCGAGATGAAGATGGGTCTCGTGCGCGGCATCGCTGCCGGGCGACAGCACGGTGGTGAAATGCAGGCAGGCGCCGGCCGTGATGGTCCGCTGGAAGGCACCTTCCATGGTCGAATCCTCCTGGCGCGGCGTCAGTTCCATCTTCTCGCCGTTGTCGAAGGTAAAGGCGGCGACGTCGAAGGCGTTGCCGTGGGCATGTTCGGAAATCTTGCCGGTGGACGCGTTGTTGCGCAGCCGGCAGGCATAGGTCGATCCGGGCGTGATGCCGACGATATGGCGGCCCGGCATGGCGATGTTCATCGCCGGCTTGACGGTGTCCTTCAGCCAGTGCGCCAGGCTTTGCGCGGTCTTGCAGCGCATCGTCGCATTGCCGGTCTTGATGCCGGGCAGGACTTCGGCGATGTCGAACGGCTTTTCGATGCCGCAGCCGTCGCCATCGTCGATGCGATCGACGGCGGTGAATTTCGTGCCCATCGATTGCAGGTCGGCAAGGCAGGCCTTCAGCTCGTCCGGATCCTCGGCCATGAGCGGGGGAGGCGGTGGCGAGGCATCCGGCTTTTTGTCTTCCGCGGCCTTTTCCGTGTCGGGTGCGCTTTGTCCCTTCTGATCCTGTTCGGCCTTGCCCTGTTCGGCCTTGCCTTGCTCGGTCTTGTCCTGCGGGGCCTTGTCCTGCGGGGCCTTGTTTTGCGGGGCGGTGTCCGGTTCGGGCTGTTCTGTCGAAGGCTGATCCTGCGTCACCTTGTTTGCCGGCGTGCCGCCATCTGTGGGCTTTGCAAGCGGGGTCGGAACCTCCGTTGCGTGAGCGGGTTCGGTGGCGGTCGCCGGCTGCTGCACGAGCGGGGCGGCTGATGGCACTGTCTGTGGCTCGGGCGTGTCGGCCTGATGCTGTCGCGTGCCGGCCTGTTCTTGGCGTTCCGGCGCGGCGGGGGGCGGTGGCGGAGCAGGCGACGTCCCTGGTTGAGGTGCCGCGGATGTGCCGTTGCCGGCCTGCGGCTTCGTATCCGTCGCCCTTTCCGTTCCAGGTTTTACGGGGCCGGCAGCGGGTGCCTCCGGTGCTGTTGCCTCAACGGATGGTGCGGCCTGGGCAGGCACCTGCGTGGGGACCGGTATGGGCGCCGGGGCCGCTGTGGTGGCGTTGACGTCGCCCGCCGGCTTGGGGATCGGGATCGGAATGGTGGCAAGCGGCGGGGCCGCGGGACTGGCACTTTTCGTGCGTGTCGCGCGACGATAGGCGGAGGAGCGGTTGTTGCGGGTGCGCCCGTCGCGAAACAGCCGGTCGAAGAAGTCGACCTTGACGATCTCGGCGCTGTCGCCTGCCTTTTCCGGTGCCAAGACGGCAGGCAGAAGTGCCGGCCGGTGATGGGCATGGCCATATCCAGGCACGGGTGGGACGGGCGGCATGGCCGCACCCGTGACGATCGAGAGCGTCAGGGGCAGGCTGATCGCGACGAGACAGAATGACCGCTTCATCCTTCGCTTTTCCTCCGGGCCGGGATGGCCTCTGCCACGGCATTTTACTGCCGGGCGAAAGGGGCAACGCGCAAAAGGCGGATTTGGTCGCATCGAAAGGGCAGAAAAACGCCGGTCTGCCGCAGCAAATTCGCTTGCACGGCGGGAAAACTGCGGCTAACAATTCGCGCCATGACGATTTCGATGAACAACAACGGTAACTGGTGGTGGGTACGCTTCGCGCGGCCTTGACCAGTCATGTCCATCGACAAGACGACAGCAAGCCGCCCGAAACCCGAGGCGGCTTTTTTGTTATCCGCCTTGGCAAGCCCCGCAAACAGGGGATCGGGCACAAGAAAAACGTGATGACGGGCGGCGGTTCCATTCGCAACGGCCCCGAGAGACGGAAGCGAAAAGGCAGGGCATGAGATGGTAACGATCATTCACGACGACGGCTCGGAGACCTACGAGACCAGGGGCGGCATCACGGTTTCCCGCAAGCGGCGTCCGGCCGATTATGCGACCGCGATCTCGTCTTATGTCGACAAGCTCGACGAGCGCCGCGGCGCGGTCTTCTCGTCCAATTACGAATATCCCGGCCGCTATACCCGCTGGGACACCGCTATCGTCGATCCGCCGCTCGGTATCACCTGCAACGGCCGCAACATCTGGATCGAAGCCTATAACGGCCGCGGCGAGGTGCTGCTCTCGCTCATCGCCGACAAGCTCGCGACCGTCCAGGACCTGACGCTTGGCGAACGCTGCGCGACCCGCCTCGATCTCTTCGTCAACGAGCCGACCCGCGTCTTCACCGAGGAAGAGCGTTCGAAGATGCCGACGGTGTTCACCGCCCTTCGCGCCGTCGTCGATCTCTTTCATTCGGATGCGGATTCGGCGATCGGCCTGTTCGGCGCCTTCGGCTACGATCTCGCCTTCCAGTTCGACGCGATCAAGCTTGCCATGCAGCGCCCCGACGACCAGCGCGACATGGTGCTCTTCCTGCCCGACGAGATCCTCGTCGTCGATCACCACGCCGCCAAGGCCTGGATCGACCGCTACGACTTTACCAAGGGTAGCCTCACCACCGAGGGCAAGGCGGAGGATATCGGCGCCGAACCGTTCCAGCGCACCACGGTGACACCGCCGAAGGGCGATCACAAGCCGGGCGAATATGCCAGCCTCGTCACCAAGGCGAAGGAAAGTTTTCGCCGCGGCGATCTCTTCGAGGTGGTCCCCGGCCAGAAGTTCATGGAACGCTGCGATTCGAAGCCTTCGGAAATTTCCAACCGGCTGAAGGCGATCAACCCGTCGCCCTATTCCTTCTTCATCAATCTCGGCCATCAGGAATATCTGATCGGCGCCTCGCCGGAAATGTTCGTGCGCGTGTCGGGCCGTCGTATCGAGACCTGCCCGATCTCGGGCACGATCCGGCGCGGCGAGGATGCGATCTCCGATTCGGAGCAGATCCTGAAGCTGTTGAACTCGAAGAAGGACGAGTCCGAGCTTACCATGTGCTCGGATGTCGATCGCAACGACAAGTCCAGAGTCTGCGAGCCGGGTTCGGTCAAGGTCATCGGTCGCCGGCAGATCGAGATGTATTCGCGCCTCATCCACACGGTGGACCATATCGAGGGCCGTCTGCGGCCAGACATGGATGCGTTCGATGGCTTCCTGAGCCATGCATGGGCCGTTACCGTAACCGGTGCGCCGAAACTGTGGGCGATGCGCTTCGTCGAGGCCAACGAGAAGAGCCCGCGCGCCTGGTATGGTGGCGCGATCGGCATGGTGGGCTTCAACGGCGACATGAATACCGGGCTGACGCTGCGGACCATCCGCGTCAAGGACGGTATTGCCGAAGTGCGCGCCGGTGCGACGCTGCTCAACGACAGTGATCCGCACGAGGAAGAGGCCGAGACGGAGCTGAAAGCATCCGCCATGATCGCCGCGATCCGCGATGCCCGCACCGGCAACACCGCCAAGGCCAGCCGCGACGTCGCCAAGGTCGGGGAAGGGGTGAAGATCCTGCTCGTCGACCACGAGGACAGTTTCGTCCACACGCTTGCCAACTATTTCCGCCAGACGGGCGCGACGGTCTCGACCGTGCGCACGCCGGTGCCGGCAGAGGTGTTCGACCGGCTCGATCCTGACCTGGTCGTCCTGTCGCCCGGACCGGGCAATCCGAAGGATTTTGACTGCAAGGCGACGATCAAGGCCGCACGCGCGCGAAACCTGCCGATCTTCGGCGTCTGCCTCGGGCTTCAGGCACTTGCCGAGGCTTATGGCGGCGAGCTTCGCCATCTTGCGGTGCCGATGCACGGCAAGCCGTCGCGCATCCGCATCCTCGAACCGGGCATCGTCTTCTCCGGCCTTGCCAAGGACGTGACCGTCGGCCGCTACCACTCGATCTTTGCCGATCCGGCAACGCTCGACCGCGATTTCATTATCACGGCGGAAAGCGAGGACGGCACGATCATGGGCATCGAGCACGCCAAGGAGCCGATCGCGGCCGTGCAGTTCCACCCGGAATCGATCATGACGCTCGGCGGCGATGCCGGCATGCGGATGATCGAGAATGTCGTGGCGCATCTGTCGCGCAAGCGCGAGACGAAGGCTGCCTGAGATGTCCGACATGCCTGACAGGGTAGGCATCACGATCGAACCGATCCGCGAGGATCATGTCGAGGGCTTCCGTGAAGCCCTCGACACCGTTGCGCGCGAAAAGAAATATCTGATCTTCACCGAGGCGCCAGCCGTCGAGCAGATGCTGGCCTTCGTGCGCAGCAATATCGCCGCCGGCCATCCGCATATGGTGGCGATCGAGGGCGGGCATGCCGAGGGGAGAGGCGAAGGGCGTGTCGTCGGCTGGTGCGATATCCGCGCCAAGGAGCGTGCGGTGCAGAGCCATGTCGGCGTGCTCGGCATGGGGATAGTTCCCGGCTACCGGGACCGCGGCATCGGCCGGCTGCTGATCACCGCGGCACTTGATGCGGCGCGGGCAAAGGGGCTGCACCGGGTCGAACTCGATGCGCATGGCGATAATCTGCGGGCGATCGCGCTTTATGAAAAGGTCGGTTTCGTCCACGAAGGCGTCGCCCGCGACGCGGTAAAGCTCGACGGCCGGTTCGTCGACAGCGTGAAGATGGGCCTGATCTTCGGCTGATGGCGACCTTGCGCCCGATGGCTCGGGGCTAACCGGTCATGAAGTTCCAGACAGAGCGGCCAAGAGTGATGGCGGCGGCGGCCGCCGCAAGCCAGATGAGCGCCGACAGAAGCAGCGAGGAGAGGACCGGGCTGCGCGCCGGTGCCTCCATCTCCAGTTCGTCATAGGCCGTTTCCGGCAACACACCCTCATCGATCAAGCGTGCCGCAAGCGCTGCCTTGCCGTTGATATCGATCGTCTCGGGGCTATTCTCGAAACCCCGATCGTTCTGGGTGACGATATCGAGCCGGTAGCGCCCGGCGCCGAGATCGCGCACCACGATGCGGCGCGTCACCTCGCGGTCGAGCTCGACGAAGAATTCCAGACTGCGGTCAGAGGATGAATGCTGCACTGTCGATGATTCGCTAAAAATTAGATTTGTGACATGTAAGCATGTTTTGCGTCGGCGCCCAAGCGCCGCGGCGCTATTTGGTGGACGGCCTTTGACAAATGGGCGGGTCTGCGCCATACAGCCGCTCAATCCGAAACCGCCGGCACGAGACCATCTCGCGCCGGCGGTTTCGGCGTTTTGGGGCATGGATGCTGCAAATCATTCGCAGATGCAGGAAGGGGCGAGGCAGATGGCGACGAATACGGCAGGAGACAGGAAGATCGTCGAACGACTGGCGATGTGGGGCATCCCGCTGTCGCTCGGTGTGCTGGCGCTGAAGCTTTCCGCCTGGTGGGTGACGGGTTCGGTGGCGCTGCTCTCCGACGGGCTGGAATCGCTCGTCAATGTCGCCGCCGCCTTCATCGCCTATTTCGTCATCCGCTATGCGCAGCGGCCCGCCGATCACGACCACCAGTTCGGCCATCACAAGGCGGAATATCTGTCGGCGGTGCTTGAAGGCGTGCTGATCGTGGTCGCCGCATTGCTGATCATCAAGGAGGCCTGGGAGGGACTTGCCGCGCCGCATCTGCCCGATGCACCCTGGCTCGGCCTTGGCATCAATGCGGTGGCAAGCGTGGTCAACGCCGTCTGGGCGAGCCTGCTGATCCGCACAGGCAAGGCGCAGCGTTCGCCGGCGCTGACAGCCGATGGCCAGCATATCATGTCCGACGTGGTGACGTCCGCCGGCGTCTTCGTCGGCCTCGTTCTGGCCGTCCTGACGGGATATGCGATCCTCGATCCTCTCCTCGCCATTCTGGTCGCCTTCAACATTCTCTGGCAGGGCTACAAGGTCATCAGCCATTCGCTCGGGGGATTGATGGACAAGGCGCTGGAACCGGAAGAGGAGCAGGCGGTGCGGGATGCCATCAGCACCCATTCCACCGGCGCGCTCGGCGTGCATGACCTGAGATCGCGGCGGGCAGGCTCGGCCGCGTTCATCGATTTTCACATGGTCGTGCCGGCCAGGATGACGGTGGTCGAGGCGCATTCGATCTGCGACCGCTTGGAAGATGCGATCAAAGAGGTTATTCCCGGCGCCACACTGGCCATTCATGTGGAGCCCGAAAGCGAGCGCGCCCATGGCCAGAGAGTAGATGTCGAAGGATAAAGATATGACGATGACGGATGTCAGCGGGCTCTCGCAGCTCGGCAAACAGGTCGATGCCCCGGCCAGCCCGGAAGCGGCTGTTCTGGAAAAAGTGCCCAACAGCAACGAGGGCACCGATTACGTGGTGCGGTTCACCGCGCCGGAATTCACCTCCCTCTGCCCGATGACCGGACAGCCGGATTTCGCCCATATCGTCATCGACTATGTGCCGAACGGCTTTCTGGTGGAATCGAAGTCGCTGAAACTGTTCCTGACCTCGTTCCGCAATCACGGCGCCTTCCATGAGGATTGCTCGGTCTATATCGGCAAGCGTCTGGTGGAACTGCTCGATCCCAAATGGCTGCGGATCGGCGCCTACTGGTATCCGCGCGGCGGCATTCCGATCGACGTGTTCTGGCAGACGGGCGAAGCGCCGAAGGGTGTCTGGCTGCCGGACCAGGGCGTTCCGACCTATCGCGGACGTGGGTGAGACGCGACGGCGTCAAGCCGGCAAAACGCTCCAGTGGAGCGTTTTGAGCGTCGAACGCCCCGAGCCAAGGCGAGGGGCCGGGACAGGGTGCGGCAGGCCGCAGCCCCGTCGTGCCGCGAACTCTGCGGGAAAACTGAGGCTTCCAACTTCGGACGCCATACCGGTCGCCGCCGGCAAGGGGCTGAGACCTCTTCTTTATCTCGATGCTGTCGGTGGTCCCGGACGGCGGCACGTGGTCGATTTCGCTGACTTGGCTGGATCCGCGGAGCCGGCCCCAAGACGACGACATCTGTACGCAGCGTGCTGCTACAAGAGAAAAAAGGGCCGCTTCCCTCAGGACGCGGCCCTTTCTCTTATTCCATGACAGGCATGTCAGACATTGAGGCTGTCGTCGTCGCCGCTGTTCCAGTCGCTGTCGTTGTTCCAGTCGGAATCGTCGCTTGCCTGCTGCCAGCCGGCATTGTCGTCCCGGCCCAAATCGACGTTGTCGGTGGCATTGTCGGCATTTGGAGCGGCGTCATTGCCGTAATAGTTGTTGATGACCGTTTCCTCGACCGGAGCCGGCGCCTGCGGGGTGCCGAAAGGGTTGGCGGTCTCGTTGAACGGCGAGCCGAGGCCGAGAGCCGAGGTGTGGCTGCTGAAGGCGCTCGACAGGGTGTTTGCGAGAAGCATGCCGCCGGCAACACCGGCTGCGGTGCCGAGCGCACCCTTCAGGAAGCTCGAACCGGCAGAGGGTGCGGCCTGCTGCGGCTGGCCGCCGCTCCAGGGCGCGCCCTGGGGGCCACCCTGATAGCCACCCTGGTACCCGCCGTCATAGGCCGGGGCCTGACGATAGCCCTGCTGGGCGGCGCCACCATTGCCGGCACTGTTTCCCCAGGGGCCGGATGCGGCCGGGGCAGGGGCAGGCGGGCGCGGTGCCGGCTGCTGGCTGGAGCCGAAGATCGAGCTCAGGAACCCGCCGCTCTGCTGCGGCGCGGGCGCCTGTGCGGCGCGGGCGTTTTCGTCCTGCAGCTGGCGAACCTGATCTTCAAGCTGTTTGATGCGTTCGGATGCGGCCTCAAGACCCTTTTCCTGCACGATTACGGCCTGCGCCAGATAATAGGGCGAGTAGGGTTGATCGCGCACGGACTGCTCGACGAGCGTTTCCGCCTCGCGGTCGCGCGGCGTTTGCGACGCGGTTTTCACGCGATCGAAAAGAGATGTCAGAAGCTGGCGTTCTTCCGGTGACATGTCTGCCTCCTTAGCGGACTGAATTTGTCAGAGGTGAACGTAATGAGGGATTGCGACATTTCAAAGCGGCAACACCTTAAATCTTTGTAATCTTTGCCGAGTTTATCGCATTTGACAATTTTCCGCTGCGCCGGTGCGGGCATGCATCTTTAAGATGCCGCGTCCTGCGCCAAGCACGTCGACGGCTAAGACCCTCGGCCTTTTCGCCAGGATCGTAACCACGTCTCCACAGGTTGGTCGTCTTCCTGCGCGGCGTGCATTGTTTTGTCGGCGCGAACACATTATGTCCGTTACAGGAATTTCATACAGGAGACTGTAATCGTGCTGAACGACGAAGACGACAACGACGACAAGACGAAGGAACTGCCGCTCGGCAAGGAAACGGAGGCGAATCTTTTCAAGTCGCGTTCGATCTTCATCTATGGGCCGATCACCCAGGAACTGGCGCAGAAGGTCAACACGCAGCTGGTGGCGCTTTCGGCGGCCAGCGACGATGACATCCGCATCTACGTCAATTCTCCGGGCGGTCACGTCGAATCCGGTGATTCGATCCATGACATGATCAAGTTCATCAAGCCCAATGTCTGGATGATCGGAACGGGCTGGGTTGCTTCTGCCGGCGCGCTGATCTATGCGGCGGCTCCGAAGGAGCGCCGTATCTGCCTGCCGAACACCCGCTTCCTGATCCATCAGCCGTCTGGTGGTACGCGTGGCATGGCGTCCGATATCGAGATCCAGGCGCGCGAAATCATCAAGATGAACGAGCGCCTGATCAAGATCTTCTCCAAGGCCACCGGCCAGTCGGAGGAAAAGATCGCCAAGGATATCGACCGCGACTACTGGCTGTCGGCAGAAGACGCCGTCGGCTACGGCCTCGTGTCGAAGATCGTGACCTCGCAGAGCGAGATCGCCTGATCCTTTGACCTCTTCCGCCGGATAATGGTGGATATCGCATTGTCAAAAACCCCCGTCGGATCTCCGGCGGGGGTTTTTGCATCTGGGTGACATGCCAAGGAATTGGGCGGAGTGGGCGACTATCTGCCGGCCTTCGCGCGGTCCCGTTATCTGCGCCGGCGACCGGCAGCGGCGATGACCTCCACCTTGCGGTTGCCCTCCTGCCAGTTGCGGGCGAAGCTGGCAAAATCGGCTGATGACATCGGCCTTGCCAGCGCATAGCCCTGCAAGACCTGACAGCCGAGGCTGCGCAGGATTTCCACATGCGCCGGCGTCTCGACACCTTCGGCGACGATCTCGATGCCTTGCGAGCGGCCGATATCGATGATCGACGAGACGAGCCGGCGCTGCGAGCCGGAGGCTTCCAGCGGTGCAATCAGCCTGCGATCGATCTTCAAACGCTTGGGGCCGAGCTCGATCAGGCTGACGATCGAGGCATGGCCGGTGCCGAAATCATCGACTTCGATGGCGATGCCGAGCGCCTTCAATTCGGTGATGATCGCGCCGATGCCGTTGTCCTCGCCATCGAAGGAAATCGATTCCAGAAGCTCGAAGGAAAGCCGGCCGGGCACGAAGGGCGCCTTTTTCAGGCTCTCGATCAGCGTCTCGTCCTTGAGGCGCTGGGCCGAGATGTTGACGGAGAGATTGGGTATGTCGAGGTCCAGCGCCTGCCAGCGCGAGGCCTGGAACAGGGCCTTGTCGAGAACGGCGGCATCGACTGCCGCCGAACGGTGCATGTCTTCGGCAATGCCGAGGAACTCGCCGGGGGCAAGCAGGCCACGGGTCGGGTGCTGCCAGCGGGCAAGCGCCTCGACGCCGACGATATCGAGCGTCTGGGCGCAGAATTGCGGCTGATAGAACGCGACGATCTCGTCGTTGCGAAGGGCGGCCAGCAGTTCGTCGGAGATCCGGCGCGTCTGGATGGTTGCCGTCAGAAGCTCCTCGGAAAACAGTTCGGCCCGGTTGCGGCCGCGTTTCTTCGCCTCGTAGAGCGCCACGTCGGCATTGACCAGCAATTGCCGCAGATCGTCGCCGGCCGTCGTCTGGCAGGCGATGCCGGCGCTGCAGCCGACATTGCACTGGCGGCCTTCGATGAGGATCGGCCGGGCAAGCGCCTGGATGATGGCGGCCGCCAGATGGCGGGCGCGGACCATCGGCATGTCGCCCGACGTGACGATGACGAACTCGTCGCCGCCGATGCGCGAGGCGAATTCGCCGACATCGAGAAGTGCCGTGAGGCGCAGGGCCGCCTCCCGCAAGACCGCATCGCCGGCAGCGTGACCGAGCGTGTCGTTGACTTCCTTGAAGCGGTCGAGGTCGCAATGGATGAAGGCGGTCGGATGCAGCGTAAGGGGATGTCCAGGGCCGGCCTGGGTCGCGTCGTCCATGAACTGGTCGAGGAAGCGGCGGTTTGGCAGGCCGGTCAGGGCGTCGTGCAGCGACTGATATTCGAGCGTGTGGCGGGTGGCACGCAATTGCTCGTTCTGCTCTTCGGCGCTAGCGCGGGCATCGCGCAGTTCCGTCTGCAAAAGGGTATCGCTGGTGACATCCCAGTTGGCGCCGACGATGCGCTGGCGGCCGCTCGACGTGCGGTAGGTAACACCATGGGCGCGGATATGCCTGATGTCGCCTGCCGGCGTGACGATGCGGAACTGGGTGAGGTAGGGCGTGTCGTCCTCGAGCGTCTTGACCAGCAGGCGCTGGGCGTCGTCGAAATCGTCGGGGTGAAGCGCGCTGCACCAGGCGGAATAGTGAAAGTCGTCACGGTCATGCGGCACGCCATAGAGTTCGCACATCTTGGCGTCCCAATAGAGCGTATTGGTCGAGGGCTCGTATTCCCAGACACCGACGCTCGACGCCTTCAATGCAAGCGCGAGGCGCTGGTGCAGGGTCTCGAGTTGCTCTTCGCGCTCCTGCAAGGTGGTGATGTGGCTCTGGCGCTGGCGCATCAGCAAACCGACCCAGATCAGCGGGCCGATGATGCAGAGCGCGATGACCAGAACATGGGTGCGGATCGTCGGAAGGGCACTGGCATTCTCCTCCCACCCGGCCTTGGGCACGGCTGCCAGATACCAGGTGTCGTAGCCGAGATCGACATGGGTGCGGACGGGCGATTTCGAGAAAATCTCCCTGTCGCCATAAAAGACGTCACCGTCCTTCGGTATCGGCCGGCGGGAAATCGCGATGTCGAGCGTCTGTCTCTCGTTGTCGAGATCGCTGTCCGCATAAAGCCGGTTGACGTCGATGACGGCAGAGAGGACGCCCCAGAAACGGCCGTTGCCGATGGCAAAGACCGGGTAGCGGGCAACCAGTCCCTGTCCGCCCTGGAGCAGATTGATCGGCCCGGTGATGACCGGCTGGCGCCGCTGCACGGCTTCCATCGCAGCCGGCCCCTGTTCCGGGCTTGTCCGGTAATCGAGGCCGAGAACCCTGGAGTTGGCAACATAGGGATAGACGAAGCGCACGACCATATCGGGCGCGGCCGCAACATTTCGCAACTGGGAGGGGGCTGCAAAGATGCGCTCGGCGACGGCGGCGAATTGCGCCTCGCCCATGGTCGGATTGGCGGCGACGGCTGCAACGAGGCCGTGGACGAGATTGACGTTGCCGTGGATATTGGTCTCAAGCCCCGAGGCGACCTTGGCCAGCTGTTCGGAGGCGGCCAGTCTCTGGGTTGCGTGGTGCTGGGCGCGCTCTTCCGTATCGATGCGGATGACGCCGATGATGACCGCGACGGCTGCCAGGAGTGCCGGCAGAAAATAGCTCGGTCCGAGCCAGGAGGGATGCTTCGATTTCAAGCGGGAGCCTTTGGCGGGCTCCGGGGCATGCGATACTGAGCTCATGGACGTTTCCGGCGGACGACGAGGCAGTCTGTGCCGAAAAGCTTTAAAAGGTTATAATCCGGGACGGGTACGCAGCCCAGACGTGTGCCATTTCGGCCAGAATATTGGCTGATGGCAAGCCAGAGGCAGAATGCCGCAACGCATGCGGGTCGTGCGCGGCGCAAAATGCGGGTGATTTTTCGCTGACGTCGCTTGCATCCGGCCGCGTGCTTGTGCTCCATGCCGGTTCACCTTCCATCTCCTCTGCCATCCGGTTCCCGCAGGATATCGCGACAACATGCTCAAGGATTTTTCCGTTTCGGCGCTCACGATGGGGCTGCTCACGGCGTTTGTCGGCTTCATCAGTTCTTTTGCCGTGATCACCCAGGGACTGCAGGTCATGGGCGCGACCGGTGCGCAGCAGGCGAGTGCGCTTCTGGCGCTCTGCGTCGCGCAGGCGCTCTTGGCGATCGGATTTTCGCTGCGCCACAGGATGCCGATCATGATGGCGTGGTCGACGCCGGGGGCCGCCCTTCTGGCATCGACCGGCGCAATCGCTGGCGGGTTTCCAGCGGCCGTCGGCGCGTTTCTTCTCTGCGCCGCGCTGATCGTGCTGTCCGGCCTGTTCCGGCCGCTCGGGCGGGCGATCCGGCTGATCCCGTCGGCGCTTGCCAATGCGATGCTGGCCGGCATCCTGCTGGGCTTGTGCCTGGCGCCGGTCAAGGCGGTCGCCTTCAATGCGGCACTCGGGCTGCCGATCGTGATTGCATGGATGGTCGTCGTCTCGCGCTGGCGGATCTTTGCGGTGCCTGCCGCACTCGGCGCCTTCGTCCTCGTGCTGCTTCTCGGCGTCGACCTGCCGGGCGATGCGCTGTCGCAGATCGGTGCGGCGATCCATCCGGTGCTGATCCCGGTCATGCCGGAATTTACCTGGCACGGCTTCGTCTCGGTGGCGCTACCGCTTTATATCGTCACCATGGCCTCGCAGAACATTCCGGGCATCGCCATCCTGAAGGCGCATGGCTACGAGCCGCCGCCGGGGCCGCTGTTCACCGGAACAGGGATATTTTCCGCCATCTGCGCCATGTTCGGCGGCGTGCCCGTCAATATGGCAGCGATCACGGCGGCGATGTGCGCCAGCGAGGATGCCCATCCCGATCCGACGCGCCGCTACTGGGCCTCGCTCGTCGGCGGGGTGGCCTATATCGTGCTCGGGCTCATCGCCGGCGGAATCATCGCCTTCGTCTCGATGGCGCCGCCGATCCTGCTACAGGCCGTGGCCGGTCTCGGGTTGATCGGGGCCTTCACCAATGCCGCCTATGCCGCATGGCGCGAGCCCGATACGCGCGAGGCGGCCGCCATCACCTTTCTCGTCACTGCCTCGGGCGCCACGTTCGGCGGCATTTCCGGCGCCTTCTGGGGGCTTGTCGCCGGGGCTCTGATGATGGGCTTGTCGCGGGTGATGCGGCCTCGTAAAGTGACATAGTGTCGTAAAATCCGAGGCGAGGCATGGAATTCGAATTCAATGCCGAAAAGAGCGCCTCGAACAAGGACAAGCACGGGATCGATTTCGTTGAGGCGCAGGCGCTTTGGCTGGATGAGTGGCTCTTTTCCCATCCGGTGGCCGCTCATGACGAAATCAGGTATATTGTTACGGGCCGGATCGGGCAAAAGCTGTGGACCGCAGTCATAACCATGCGGGACGATCGCCTGAGGATCATTTCTGTGAGGCGTGCGCGCAAGGATGAGAGGCGCAATTATGAAGACAATCACGGCGGAAGAGTTTGATAGAAAATTCGACGACGGTGAGGATATCAGCGCCTATGTTGACTGGTCGAAAGGGGTTCACCCCAACCGCGACTTGTGTCCTGTGAGCCTGGAACTGCCTCAATGGCTGGTGAACGCCATCAATGAGAGAGCTGAAAAGCTGGGGCTGACCAGCTCGGATCTCATGCGGAGCTGGCTTGAGGAGGCATTGTTGCAGCAGGCTGGCGATCAGGCGGATGGACGTCGCGACGTTGCGGAGTGAGCAGGATTTCCGACAGCCCCGTCAGCCGCTGCTTCATCGGGTTTCATTCGCGATCAAAGTGCACTTGCACAGGCGACGATCCGTCGCTATACAGCCAGACATGACCATGACAGGCGCGATCATGTCTGACCGTTCGACAACCTGCCGCTTCGCGGCCGGGTCGCCGGTACTCGCGCTTTCCTCGCTTCTTAGCCTCGACCTTACGCGCGGTTGCCGGGTCCGTTGAGGAGCGCCCGGCGGCCGAAAAGCCTGCCGGCGTAAGAGCTCCTCGCACTCACTTTTCAATCGAAGCAGAAGATCTCAAGGCGAGATCGCCATCCATTCGTTACAGGCCTGCGATAACGCGGTCACGATGGATGCGAGACGAGGACAGACATCATGGACGCCAAGAATTCCAGCATTTCCGGCAAATCCTCCAAGGGCATGGCCGACGCGGCGGTGAAATACCGCGCTTATCCGGCCATCAACATTCCCGACCGTACCTGGCCGTCGAAAGTCATCGACAAGGCGCCGATCTGGTGTTCGGTCGATCTGCGCGACGGCAACCAGTCGCTGGTCAACCCGATGGGCCACGATCGCAAGGCCCGCATGTTCAAGCTGTTGCTGGACATGGGTTTCAAGGAAATCGAGATCGGCTTTCCATCGGCGTCGCAGACCGATTTCGACTTCGCCCGCTGGTGCGTGGAAGAGGGTGGTGTGCCCGAGGACGTGTCGCTGCAGGTTCTGGTCCAGTGCCGTCCCGAGCTGATCACCCGCACATTCGAAGCGCTGGAAGGCGCCAGGCACCCGATCATCCATTTCTACAATTCCACGTCCGAGCTGCAGCGCCGCGTGGTGTTCGGCAAGGATGTCGCCGGCATCAAGCAGATCGCCGTCGATGCCGCGAAGATGATCATGGACATGGCGACGAAGGCCGGCGGCGACTACCGGTTCGAATATTCGCCGGAGAGCTTTACCGGCACCGAGCTGGAAGTGGCGTTGGAGATCTGCAACGCCGTCATCGCCGAAGTGAAGCCGACCGCCGACAACAAGCTGATCCTCAACCTGCCGTCCACCGTCGAGATGGCGACGCCGAACATCTATGCCGACCAGATCGAATGGATGTGCCGCAACCTCGACAACCGCGAGAACCTGATCATCTCGCTGCATCCGCATAACGACCGCGGCACCGGCATTGCCGCGACCGAGCTGGCGCTGATGGCCGGCGCCGATCGCGTCGAGGGCACGCTGTTCGGCAATGGCGAGCGCACCGGCAATGTCGATGTCGTGACGCTGGCGCTCAACATGTATACGCAAGGCATCGATCCTGAGCTCGACTGCACGGATATCGAGCGGATCAAGGACGTCTACGAATATGCCAACGAGATGGTCATTCCCGAGCGCCACCCCTATGTCGGCGAGCTTGTCTATACCGCCTTCTCCGGCTCGCATCAGGATGCGATCAACAAGGGGATGAAGGCGATCAAGGTCGCCAACCACCCGGTCTGGGAAGTGCCCTATCTGCCGATCGACCCGCGCGATGTCGGGCGTTCCTACGAGGCGATCATCCGCATCAACTCGCAATCGGGCAAGGGCGGCATCGCCTATATTCTCCAGCAGGATTTCGGCCTGAACCTGCCGCGCAACCTGCAGGTGGAATTCCGCGAGGCGATCCAGAAGATCACCGACGAGGAAGGCAAGGAACTGTCGTCGAAGCGCATCCACGAGACCTTCATCGAGCGCTATGTCGAGCAGCCCGGCGCACGGCTGAAATTCGTCGATCACCACATGTATCCGGCCGGCACCGACCAGAAGGGCGTGCGGGTGGTGGCAGCCGAGATCACCGATCGCGGCGAGACGAAGCGGATCGAGGGCAAGGGAACCGGCCCGATCGACGGGTTCATCAATGCACTGTCGACCTATCTGGGTATCGAGCTGTCGGTCGCAGACTATTCGGAACATTCGCTGCAGCATGGCTCGAATGCGTCGGCCATCGCCTATGTCGAGATGGAACATGCGGGCGGAAAACTCTTCGGCGCCGGCATCAACAACAATATCGTCACGGCCTCGCTCGACGCGATCGTGTCTGCGGCCAATCTCGTGCTGGGAGATAAAGGGCGCTGAAATCGTCTCGCCTTGAGGGCGGGGCAGGTGATCGCTCGTTCGATGTCGTCAACCTCGGGCTTGTCCCGAGGATTTGACAACGTCAATGGCATGACGCGTCTACAGATGCCCAGGCCAGGTCCGGGCACGATGGTGGAGAAAGGTGCAAACCCAAGGTGCGCCCTCGGATTGCGCTAAAAGTGACTGTCGTCTCTCCGATTGTGCGAACGTGCACCCCTCCTTGAGACGCGATAGTGCTCTAACTCTTTGTTTTCACGCAATTGCGGGCGCAAAACCGGTTCCCGCTTCTTCGGGTCTTGCTCTTGAAGAAAAGGCCGCGTCGGACAGTCCGGCGCGGCCTTTTCCATCATGCCGTTCCGGTGCGGGCTCAGATCAGGCCGGCGGCCTTGCCGGCGATATCGTCGAGGTCGGCTGCGGCCGAGGGGCCGACGATGACATAGGTCGCAAGCGGCGTGCTCCAGGTGACAAGGCCGGTATCGGCGCGAATATCCTCCACCGGACGGCTGGTATCGGGGCGGCTCTTGACGAAGGTGATGGCGATGAAGTCACCGTCGCCATCGGTGCGCTTGTACAGAAGCATGCCGGACGGGCGTCCCTGGGTGGAGACAAGCCGGGCGCCGAGGAAAGTCAGGCCGCTTTCGCTCAGATCGGGAATGCGGAAGCCGACGCCGGTATTGGTCGTCAGCCAGTCGAGGATATCGGCCGGACGATCGGCGCCCATCTCCACCGGGTGTTCGCGGTGACGGGTATAGAGCCGGTAGCTCGAGACGATGTCATCCAGCCAGTCGCGCGCGTCCGTCTCGGTCGAGGGGACACGCGGCATGTCGGGAACCGACGGATAGGTGCCGACGACATAGCCGAGAGCGCCGCCAATGACGAAGAGCAGGGCTGCGGCAGAGGCTGCCTGCGCAAGTGTCGGGCGCAGATGCAGGCGACGGCGCGGGGCATCGGGCAGACGCACCGCCTTGCGCGGCGGGGCGGTGTTCTTGATGGTGCGGACCATGGCGAGCGGTACCGGTTCGCGCAGCATGTCGTCGAACATGCGGCGGCCGGTCTCGGCGCCACGCTTCAGCGCGTCATGTGCGGCGCGGGCCGTCGGATCGTTGACCAGGAGCGCCTCGATATCGTGCCGCGCATCGTCGTTCGCCTCGCCGTCCAGATAGGCGGACAGGCGGGTTTCGAAATCGGAAGGCATTCCGGCCGTGGCAGATGTGCTCAAGATCAGGCTCTCCGTTCGGCCATGTCGACATCGATCGCTGCAAGGCGAAGGCGCGCGGAACAGAGCCTGCCGGCGAAAGCCTCTACCGTCATGTTAAGGATGGCAGCGCCTTCGGCGTAGCTGAAACCTTCCAGCTCGCGCAACAGAAAGGCACTGGCGCAGCCCTCGGGCATGGACAAAAGACTGTGTTCCTGCGGGACTGCCGCCTCGGCCGATGACGCGCCGCCCTGTTCCTGGCTGCCCGCGGTGCCGCGGCGCCGGTTGCGGCTGCCATCCGTCCACGTGCTGCGGATCAGGCTGAAGAGCCAGCTTTCCAGCCGTCCCTCGCCCTTCCAGTGATGGCTCTTCTGAATGGCATGGCCACAGCTTTCCCTCACCAGCTCGTCCGCGTCGGGCTCGCTGCCGGTCAATGTCAGGGCGAAGCGTCGCAACCGCGGGAGCAGTGCCACCAAGTCGCGCCGGATATCTGCCGATGGTGTCTGTTGTGTCATGGATAGGGTGAGCTTTATCTGCACTATGCGTTGGAATTACGGCGACCACGCCATAGGTATGAATCGATTGTGATCATTCCGCAACAGCGCGGGCGATCAAATCTACAACATTCTCGCCGCTTCCGGGATCGAGACTTGCGGTGGCTCCGCACCGTAGAGAAGCCTCGATGTGTCGAGCGCCACGCCGTCGCCGGTTTCGGTCAGGCCGTGCCGCTCGCATATCAGGTTCCAGCTTCCCGGTTCGCCGGTCAGCGTGAAGAGATTGTAGGCGGCGCGCGGCTTGTGTCCGCCGGGTCCTTGCGATGCCGACGCGATGCCGACGACCGGAACCTGATGATTGTGGCTTCTGAGCCAATAGAGCGTGTTGAGATGGGTGTGCCCGTGCAGAACCAGTTCCGCGCCGCCGGTCGAAATCGCGGCGGCGAAGCGGCGGATGCCGATCATCCGCTTGTGTGAGGCGGCCGCACCGCGGATCGGCGGATGGTGGATCATGACGACGCGAAACAGGCCCTCATCGCCGGCCTTTTTCAACAGGTTCACCATCTCGCGCGCCTGCCTGCCGCTGAAATATCCCGAGGCCGAAAAAGGCAGGGTGGCATTCGAGGTCGAGCAGCCGATGATGGCAACAGGGCCACGGCGGCGATAGGTGGGGAAAATATGCTCGTCTTGCGGCCACTGGCTCGGATCGTCGTCGGAGGCGATGAACGGATACCAGTTCTCGACGGCCTTGTCGTGCGCGCCGGGCACATAGGCATCGTGATTGCCGAGCACGACGGTCGTGTCATGCGGGTCGCCGATGGTGCGCAGCCAATCGCCGGACAGGCGAATTTCCATGTCGGTCGCGAGATTAACCAGATCGCCGGTAATACACAGGTGATCGGGCGCCCTTGTCTTCAGGTCGCTCAACAGAAGATCCAGGGTGTTGACGAAAAGATGCTTGCGCCGGTTCCTGTGCCAATTCACAAATCCGGTGATCCGCTTGGAAAAAAGCTCACGCAGCGTGAGCTGCGGCAGCGGACCCAGATGGATGTCTGAAATATGAGCGAATTTGAACATGGCGCAGACATAACGCATGAGAGCGGAAATCGTTATCGTTTTTCTGTTTCCTCCCGCAGTTATGACCGAGAGACCCCGCTTGTGCGCGGCTTGAGCCGCCGAGCCCCAGAATGAGAGCATTTTCATGACCGGTGCCGGCATTCCAGAAATCAGCACGTTCCGTACCCGCGCCACCGTCTGGCTGATGCATCGGATCTTCATTTTTTCGCGCGGCATGACGCTTGGCGTTCGCGCCGCCTGTTTCGACGCCGACGGCCGTATCTTTCTCGTGCGACACACCTATGTGCCGGGCTGGTACATGCCCGGCGGCGGCATGGAACGCGGCGAAACGGCGCTCGGCGCGCTTGCCAAGGAGTTGCGCGAGGAGGGCAATCTGGAGATTCTGGGCGAGCCCGCGCTGTTCCACGTCTATAACAACCGCCGGGCCTCCAGGCGCGACCATGTGCTGTTCTACCGGGTGACGGTGCGCCAGACGGCGCCGCGCGCGCCCGATTTCGAGATCGCCGAAAGCGGCTTCTTTTCCCTCGACGCGCTGCCGAAGGATGTAACGCAGGCGACGCTGCGACGACTGCAGGAGCTGGATGGCCAGGTGGAACGGTCGGAGCTCTGGTAGAGGCGTCCGATCGATCGGTGCGCGTGCCAAGACCGCCAGCCTAGCGCAAGGCTTTGGCTGTAATTGAGCCGTTGAAATACACTTCCAAGTTTCAGGGGCGAAGAGCATAGCATGGAAAGCAAGGACATTTTCGCTGGCGCGTTGAAGGAGTTGCCTTTTCTGGCAGCGTGCCGTTTCGCATCGAGGGAAAGCTGGAACGGGCTGACCGAAAAGCACAATCCGCATCTTTCTACTCAGTCGAGTGAAATCAACTACCGGGATCCGGTTCACTGCTTCTGGTCCGGTGCGCCGCTTCCTGAAATGGCGCGCCTCTCTCTCCAGTCGATGATCCGGCAGGGGCATCCGGTATCGCTTTATACCTATGACAGTGTCGCCGAAATGCAGGCCATTGTGCCGGCCGGCGTTGTGGTGGGCGACGCCGCCGCCATCGTGCCCGCGGTCATCTACCGGCGTGCCCTATCGACGAGCGAGATCCGCTATTTCAGCGATATCTTCCGTTATGCCGTGCTGCACGAGATCGGCGGATGGTGGCTCGACACGGATGTCGTGCTCGTCAAGCCGCTCCTCTTTACCGCGGAACACGTGTTCTCCTCTCAATGGACTGGCCTTGAGGCCGGCCATGTATGCGTTGGCGATGTGATGCGGGCTCCGAAAGGGTCGCTGCACATGGCCAATCTCTACCGTATGGCGCTCGGTCGGCTGCTGGATGACGAGCGCACCGAATATGGAGCGGTCGGGCCTTCGCTCCTCAGCGAGTATATATTCTCGCCAGGCAATGAGAGCCTGATCGCATCGGTCCTCTCTCCGACCTTTTTCAATTCGATAGACTGGCAGGAAGTTGAGCTTTTTGCGTCCGAAGATCGGACGGGGTTCGAACTCCTCGGTGACCCTCGGGTCACAGGTGTCCACCTTTGGTCGAAAATGTGGGCTGAGAAAAATCTCGATTTTTCTGCCGCGCCTGAGGGAAGCGTCGCGGGCTACCTGAAGAAGCTCATCCTGCAGCCGAACTGGCTGACGGAACTCGCTGCGGAGTCGGTCTCGGACAAGGGGGCGGTCTATCGCGATCGGTTGGGCCATCATTATACGCGGATCTATCACGAGCTGTTCCGATCGCGGACGCTGGAACGGATCCGTATTCTCGAGATCGGCCTGTGCCGCGGCCGCGTCGAGGGATGGGTGCAGGATCAGGTGCCCTCGCTGCAGATGTGGCTGCGCTATTTTCCCAATGCCGAAGTCGTCGGTGCCGATATCGAGGACTTCAGCTGGTTCTCGCATCCGCGTGCGAAGATCTTTCAGGTCGATCAAGGCGATCGCCACAAGCTGAACGCTCTCGCCCGCGATGGCGGCAAGTTCGACATCATCATCGATGACGCATCGCATGCCTCGATCCATCAGCATCTGACGCTGGGCGTGCTGTTCCCGCAGCTGAACAAGGGCGGTTTCTTCATTATCGAGGATCTCGATTGGCAACCGCCGGAGATCCCGTCCGAAGGGGCAGCACTGATGAAGGATGTTCTCTATGTCCTGAAGCGCGACGGGCAGCTCATATCCACCGTCATGACGCCTGCCGAGGCCCGGTTCATCGCCGATGAGGTCGGCCAGGTCTATCTGAACGAGAGCTTTTCCGAGCTGACGACACGCGGCCAGATCGGCGGGCTCGGCACGCTGACGCGCAAGCAATAGGCGGCAACGCGGCGAAAGCGGGCCGGAGCCCGCTTTCGCGCCAGTCGTCACCCCCGCTCATGCGGGGCATCGAGATCGAGCGCCGGACCAACGGGGATGATGCCGGTCGGGTTGATCGTCTTGTGGCTGCCGTAATAATGGCCCTTGATGTGGGTGAGATCGCAGGTCCCGGCGATGCCCTCCTTCTGGTAGAGGTCGCGCAGATAGCCGGAGAGGTTTTTATAGTCGGCGATGCGGCGGATGTTGCACTTGAAGTGGCCGACATAGACCGGATCGAAGCGTAGAAGTGTTGTAAACAGCCGCCAGTCGGCCTCGGTCAGTGTCTCGCCGAAAAGGTAGCGGCTTTTCTCCAGCCGCGCATCCAGCATGTCCAGCGTCGTGAACAGGGCGGCGACGGCATCTTCATAGGCGTCCTGCGCGGTGGCAAAGCCCGCTTTGTAGACGCCGTTGTTGACCGTGTCGTAGACGACGGCATTCAGGGCATCGATCTCCTTGCGCAGATCCTCAGGGTAGAAATCGAGCACCGAGCCGGTGAGCCCGTCGAAGGCCGAGTTCATCATGCGGATGATTTCGGCGCTTTCGTTGGAGACGATGGTGTTTTGTTGCTTGTCCCAGAGGACCGGCACCGTGACACGGCCGGAATAATCAGGGTCCGCCTTCAGATAGACCTGGTAGAGATAGTCGAGGCCGAACAGCGTGTCGCCGGTCGCAGCACCCTTGTCGTCGCTGCGGGTCCTGAACTCCCAGCCGTTTTCCAGCATGAGGTAATCCACGACCGAGACCGAAATGACGTCTTCGAGTTTCTTCAGCCTGCGGAAGATCAGCGTGCGGTGGGCCCAGGGGCAGGCGAGCGAAACATAGAGATGGTAGCGGCCGGCCTCGGCCTTGAAGCCGGCACTGCCGCTTGGGCCGGCGGACCCCTCTGCCGTCACCCAGTTGCGGAACTGCGACTGCGAGCGTTCGAAGCGCCCCCTGGTGGCCTTGGTGTCGTACCAGACATCCTGCCATTTTCCTTCGACGAGCCGGCCCATCGGCGCTCTCCCTTTTTCCGTTCGATCGTTCGTATCCATGGCAGCGGGCCTCACGGCCTGTTGCTTTTGCGCCATACATACGGCAGGGCGGCGCAAATGGCAGGTGTCATCTGGCGAACACTGCGTTTTTCGATTGGACGGTTGAAAAAAATCCTGCTACGTCGCTTTCACTTTTTGACGGGAACCACATTTTCATGACCGAAGCACGGACCCTTCGACGACGCTGAAGATCGACCACGACGCCCGAAACGGCGTCATCGATATCACTTGTCCTGTCCGCTCTTATTCTACGGCTCCGGTTCATCATGGCTCCGCAACTCCTCCTGAAGCACGACCTTGTCTACCTCACCGAAGATCCGTCGCATGACGAGATCATCGAGATCATCAATGCCGAGGCCTTCGGTCCCGGCCGGCATGCGCGTGCCGCCGCCCGTATCCGCGAGCAGGGGCCGCATGACCGGTCGATCTCCTTCGTCTGCGCCGATGACGGCGAGACGATCGCGTCGGTCCGGATGACGCCTGTCATCGCCGGTTCAGTGAAGGGGCATATGCTCGGGCCGCTTGCCGTCAGGCCATCCCACAAGAACCGGGGTATAGGCCGGGAATTGCTGCGGATCGCCATCGAGGCGGCCCGGCGCAAGGGGTCGGAAGCCGTCGTGCTGGTCGGCGATCCGCCCTATTACTGCCCGCTCGGCTTCGAGAAGGTTTCCTATAATGCGCTTGCGTTTCCGGGGCCGGTCGATCCGGGCCGGGTTCTCGTCGTGCCGCTCGTCGATGACGTGCATCCGCGGCTTGCGGGCGTGATCGCCTGGCGGCCATAAGGCGGCAGTGCCGGCCTGCGGCGGAGCTTTCAGTCGAACCGTTTGGCAAGCCAGGTGACGAGATGGCCGCCGGCGAGGTGGTCGAGCCGGCCGATCTCCCGGTAGCCGCGCTTCCGGTACAGTGCGAGCGCCTGCGGGTTCATCGTGTCGATATAGGCGCCGATGCAGCCACGGTTGCGGGCCTCGTCTTCCGCCAATGACAGCATGCGGCTTGCGATACCCCGGCCGCGCAGGTTTTCCGGGACATAGAGCATCGAGACATAGAGCCAGCCGCGGCCGGTATAGCCGACGAGGCCGCCGGTGATGGCGCCCCCGTCGTCATAGATCGGCACGCTCAGTTCGCGGCGGCCGCTCTCGCCGAAGCTTTGGAGGTTATAGGTCTTCAGCCGCTCGAGGATGATGGCTTCCTCGTCCGGTGCAATGCCTTGCGTGACCGTGAGGTCGATCGTCCGATCCTGCGTCATGGCACGTCCCTACGCGGCCGCAGGCCATGCGGATCACCCGTGACGTTCCGGTCGCTGCGAAAAAAATCAGAGCGTCTTTTTCAGAAAGCTTCTGGTGCGGCCTTCAGGGTAATCGGGCAATTGGCCGAAGACCTCGTAGCCCTGTCGCTGATAGGCTTTCAGCGCCACCGGATTGAATGTGTCGATCCAGGCCGCGCCGCAGCCGCGGCGTCTGGCTTCGTCTTCCGCCTGCGTCAGAAGCTTGCCGGCCGTGCCGGTGCCGCGCAGGGTTTCGGGTACGAACAGCCATTGGGTGAAGAGCCAGCCCCAGCCGGTATAGCCGGAAAGACCGCCGATCACCGTGCCGTCGCCATCGCGGATCAGGATCGCCAGCGACCGGCGGCCCGACGGGCCGATGTCGGCCGCGTTGAAGGCAACGAGACCGTCGCCGATGATCGCCACATCCTCGGAAAGAGGGGCGTCGGTGAGTTCGAACGTGGCAGCGGCGGACAAATTCATGGAGCGGGACCTGATGAGGCGTGGCCGGGATGGAACATGGCCGTTCCTACTCCCTTGCCGCATCGCTGTCCAATGCCGCCGCATGCCGGTCGAATGCCGACCGAATGCCGCAAGCACGACGATTAAGCGCCGTCGCCGTCCTTCGGAAGCTTCGCCTTGACGAAGACGTCGAAGCGGGTGCTCTTGCCGAGAACCTGATGGCTCGGGGCGCGAAGGCCGGGGATCGGTTCGCCACGCAGCGGCCATTTCAGGACGACGCGATAGCGGGCCGCGTCGAGCGCCGCCTGCATCAGTTCGGCCGAATCTGTATCTGCGCCGACGATGTCGCGTATCAGCCGCATTTCCTTCTTGACCAGCGCGGTCTTGTCGCGCGGCGGATGCATGGGGTCGATCAGCACGACCTGCGGCTTCAGCTCGGGCAGAAGGAGCCGGCTGTCGCCATGGATCAGCGTCATGCGCGAGACCGTCTCGGCGTGGCGGCCGCCTTCGGCAAAGGCGCGGGCCAGCCCTTCGGCAAGGAGCGCGTGCATTTCCCCGGAGCGTTCGATCAGCGTCACCCTGGCGCCAAGCGAGGCGAGGAAGAACGCATCACGGCCAAGGCCCGCCGTGGCATCGACGATTTCGGGCGTGATGCCGCTCGCAAATCCCACCGCTTTCGGCAGATCCTGCTTGCGGCCCTCGCCGGCGCGAAACCGGTGGCCAACGGCGCCACCGACGAAATCAACGATCAGGGGGGATTTGTCGAGGGTTTGCACGGGTGTCGATCTCGGAAAGGGCAGGGTTTCAGACATGCGAGCGTTTCGGACAGGCAAGCGTTTCAGGCAGGTAAGTGCTGCAGAAAGGCTTTGTTTCAGAAGGGTAAGGGGGCGGTGAATGTGACCTCCGATCCGTCGGGGCGGCGGAAACTCAGGTTTTCGGCATGGAGCAGAAGGCGATCTGCGGCTGCGAGCGCCGGACCGTCGGCATAGAAGGCGTCGCCGAGTATCACATGGCCGAACGCCTTCATATGGACGCGCAATTGGTGCGTTCTGCCGGTCAGCGGGGAAAGGCGCAGGCGCGTCCTGTCCGTTCCATGGCCGAGCACTTCCCAGCGGGTCTGGGCCGGCTTGCCGTTTTCCCTGTCGACGCGGTGGCGCGGCTTGTCGTGCGGATCGATCGCGAGCGGCAGGTCGATCAGGCCCTGCCTCTCCCCGACATGTCCCCAGACCTCGGCGACATAGGATTTTTCCGTCATGCGTGCCTCAAATTGTGCGGCGACGAAGGCATGCGCCTTGCGGTTCAGCGACATCAGCACCACGCCCGACGTATCCTTGTCCAGCCGGTGGACGATGAGGGCTTGCGGATAATCCTTCTGCACGCGGGTCAGAAGGCTGTCGGCAAGCGCCGGATGGCGGCCGGGCACCGAGAGAAGACCGCTCGGCTTGTCGAAGACCAGAAAATCCGCATCCCGATGGAGAAGCGAAAGCCAGGGTTCGAGCGGCGGATGGTAGACGGGGTCGACATCGGAAAATGCGTTCATGGCGACCGTCTATCATAGTTGCCATCAGCCTGCCATCTGGCACCCAGGCGGCATCCTTCTGGGCTTCCCCTGGACATCCCTCTGGCATCCCTTGGGGGCACTTGGGTGCGTCACTGTGGGGCATCACTCGGGCATCGTTGGGCCGGCCTCCGGCCTCCATGCGGCGAGCGATGCCGCCACATGTGATGGTCGAGCGTATCAGCGGCCCTCGCGCCACCACATGCTGGCGACAGCGGCAAGCAGGATTGCCAGACCGGCGAAGCCTGCAAACAGCGGGAGACTGTCGACGCCGCGCAGCACCGTCTCGTTGGTCAACCGGATGGCGATTCGATCGGGATCGTTGACGCGCACTTCTCCACGCACGGGAAGAATATCCGGTACGGTGACATTTGAACCGTCTGCGACACGGGCGATCAGGCCATGGGTCTTCTGCGCATAGGGGCGCAGCGTGTCCTCGGTCGAGACCATCGCCTTGAATTCCGGCGCATCGACCGCGCCGACATGGACGAGCGTGGTGAAATCGCCGTTCTTCACCTGGAAGAGGCCGGTTTCCTCCATGGGCCGCTCGAACTTGTACTGGCCGGGGCCGGCGGCCACCATGGGGATCGTCTCGACGCGGCCCGACGGGTAGGTCACGGTGGCGGGGCCCGGCGCATCGCCGATCGTCTGACGGGTTGCCTCCAGCGTGCGGCCGGAGGCGCGGGCCGTCAGCGCCTCTTCCTCCAGTTCCGGTTCCTTCATCAGCCAGTGGGCAATGCGGCGATAGAGATCCACATGCGGGCCGCCGCCTTCATAACCGCGCGCCCAGAGCCAGCCCTGATCGGACAAAAGCATGGCGACGCGGCCCTGGCCGACGCGGTTGAGAACAAGGAGCGGGCGATTGCCGTCGCCGTCCATCACGGTCTCGCCCTTCGGCGTGCCGACATCGACGGTGCGGAACCAGCGGCCCCATTGCGGCGGCGTGGGGCCCGCACCGGCCAGACCGCGGGTGACGGGGTGTTTCTGGCCGACTTCCGACAGATGCGGGTAGAAGCCCGCCTCATGCATCGTGCCGGTCGGTTCTGCCGGCAGCACCTGCTCGAGCGGGGTGGAGGCGATCGAATCCTCGCCCGCATGTTCCGGGCCGGCTGCGATCAGCAGCGCGCCGCCATTTTGCACATACTGGGCGATGTAGTCGTAATAGAGGATCGGCAGCACGCCGCGATGCTTGTAGCGGTCGAAGATGATCAGGTCGAAATCCTTGATCTTCTCGACGAAGAGTTCGCGGGTCGGGAAGGCGATCAGCGACAGTTCGTTGATCGGCGTGCCATCCTGCTTTTCCGGCGGGCGCAGGATGGTGAAATGGACGAGATCGACCGAGGCGTCGGATTTCAATAGGTTGCGCCAGGCGCGTTCGCCGGCATGCGGCTCGCCGGAGACAAGCAGCACGCGCAGGTTCTGGCGGATGCCGTCGATCACATGGACGGCCCGGTTGTTGCTGGTGGAGACCTCGCCCGAGAGGTCTGCGACCGAAAACTCCATGATATTGCTGCCGGCATGCGGCACGGTAAACGAGAAGGGCGTTTCGGCGCCGGGGGCGGCCTGTAACGTCGCCACCTGTTCGCCGTTCATCTTCACCGTCACCTGGGCGCTGCCTTGGCCCGCTGCCGGCACGCGGCCGTCATCGACGACGCGCAGCGTCAGTTCCTGCTCCTCGCCGACAATGCCGAAGCGCGGTGCACGGACCACTTCGATGCGGCGGTCATATTCGTTGGGTTGCCCGGTGACGAGGGCGTTGATCGGGGCTGAAAAACCGAGATCGCCATTGACGCCCGGCAGGTCGTGGATCTCGCCGTCGGTGACGAAGACCGCGCCGCCGATGCGCGCCGGCGGCACGTCGGAGACGGCGGCGCGAAGGGCGGTGAACAGGCGGGTGGCCGGCGTATCGGAATTGCGGTCGTCGGCGGCATCGACGAAACGGGTCTCGATATTGGGAAAATGCGAGAAGCGTTCCTTCAGCTGCGCCACCGCCTCGTCGGTCTGGCGGCGGCGGTCGCCGGCATCCTGGCTCTGCGAGCGGTCGACGATGATCGGCACCACGGTCGAGAGCGGATCGCGGTTTTCCTGCATCAGCGTCGGGTTGGCGAGCGCCAGAAGAACTGCGGCGAGCGCCAGCGTACGCACCAGCGCGCCGCGCACCCGGCGAAACAGGGCAAGGGCGGCGAGGATGAGCGCAAGCACGGCCAGAACCGAAAGGATGGTCCAGGAGAAGAAGGGAGCGAATTCGATGGTCATCGGTTGCCTCCCTTACTGGCCAAGCCGTTCGAGCAGGGCAGGCACATGGACCTGATCCGCCTTGTAGTTGCCGGTGAGCATATACATCATGATGTTGACGCCGGCACGGTAGGCATATTCGCGCTGCATGTCGTCGTTGGGCACCGTCGGCTGCACCGGGTTGCCCTGATCGTCCACCGCCCAGGCGCCGGCGAAATCATTGCCGGTGATCAGGATCGGGCTGACGCCGTCACCGCCCGAGGAGAGCTGCGAACTGGCATTGCGGGCGGCATCCTGTCTTGCCTCGACCCAGAGCGGGCTGCCTGTATAGCGGCCGGGGAAATCCTTCAGGAGATAGAAGGTGCGGGTCAGGACATGGTTTTCCGGTACCGGTTCGAGCGGCGGGATGTCGATATTGGCCAGGATCGCCTGAAGCCGCTGGCCGTTCGGGCTGGTGCCGCCGCCAAGCGATGAAAACTGGTCGCGGGTATCGAAGAGCACGGTGCCGCCGTTGCGCATATAGGCGTCGATGCGGGAGATCGTCGCCTGCGAGGGCATCGGCGCGGTCGCCGAGATCGGCCAGTAGATGATCGGGAAGAAGGAAAGTTCGTCCTTGGATATGTCGATGCCGACAGGGGCGCCGGGTTCCAGCGTCGTGCGGTAGGTGAGGAACTGGCTCAGCCCGTCGAGGCCCTCTTCGGATATGCGATCGACATCGGCTTCGCCGGTCTTCACATAGGCCAGATGCGTCGTGTCGAGCCGGTCGAGGATTTCGGCATCGCCGGGTTTCGAACCTGCGCCATCCGGCATGTCCTGCGCGAAGGGATGGCCCGGTGCGAAAGCGAGCAGACCGAAGGCGATGAGGGCGATGGCCGCAGTTGCAGCGCCGGTACCGGACCTGCCGCCTGAACTGCCGATTGAACTCCCACCTGAACGCCCATTTGAGCGCCCACCGGGGCCGCGCGGCAGGCGCGAAAATGCGCCGTTGATGAAGAGCACGACGATACTGTCCAGAACGAGAAGCGCGAAGGCGAGCGCGAAGAGATAGGGACGCAGCGAGACCGTGTCACCGCCCGCCAGACCTTCGCGGGCAACGGGAAGGCCCGCCGCATTCGGATCGAAGGCCGTCAACAGCGTGCGCGGCGGCAGGAGGTTGATGGCGCTGAAACCGTCCTCGCTGCCATAGAGGCCGGGTGGGTGGTCGAAGCTTGCAGACGGTGTCGAGCCCGGTGCGATCGCGATCGGGCGAGCGCCGCCGGCCTCCGTCGAGAGCGCGCCTTCGGCGGTCAGCAGGCGGTAGGGCGGCAGGGTCGCCGCCTTGCCATCGGCCGTCGGGCTCGCCGCGCCGCCGGCACGCGCCATCTGCACGAGGCGGCGCAGCATGTCGACGAAGGTGCCTGACAGAGGCATGTTCGACCATGTGGCCTCGGCACTCGTATGGAAGAGCACGATGCGGCCGGCCTCGACCTCCTTGGTCGTCACCAGCGGCGTACCGTCGGCAAGGCTTGCCCAGGTGCGCTGCGCCAGATCCGGGCTCGGTTCGGCCAGAACCTGACGGCTCACCGAAATGTCGGTGCCGCGGGGCATGCCGGCAAACGGGCCAAAGCCGGGGAAATCCGCCAGATGCTGCGGTTCCGACCAGGACATGGCGCCGCCGAGGGCGCGTTCGCCCTGTCTCAGCGTCACCGGCACGAGCGGGTCATCGGCAGGGGCCGCGGCAAGGCGCGGGCCGGCGAAGCGGATCAGCGTGCCGCCGCGCGCGAGCCATTGCTGCAAGGGCGCATAGGTATCTGCGGGAAGACGGCCGATATCGGCCATGATGATGACCGATGGGTTGCTCGTCAGAAGCTCGGGCAGCGACGTGGCCAAATCGGCATTGCGCGGCTCGACCAGATCCGCATAGGGCTGAAGCGCCCGGCTGATATAGTAGAGCGGCTGCAGCAGCGGCTGCATCTCGTTGCCGTTATCGCCCGACAGAAGTGCCACGCGGCGGCGCTTGAAGCCGTCGTCGAGAAGGTGGACGGCGCCTGCCGTCTGCACGCCGTCGATGCCGAGGCGGGCGAAATCGTTGCGCAGTTCGAAAGGCGCGTCGATCTTGGCCGTTGCCGTATTGGCGCCGGCGGCAAAGCTTAGTGTTCCCGTTGCAAGCGACCGGCCCTGGCTGTCCAGCGCGCTGACGGTCATGTCCTGCGGGGAAGATGTCGAAAGGCGTGTGGCGGTGACGTTCATCGCGGCGGCATCGTTTGCGGCGTCGGTCAAGGCGACGGCCGGCCGGCCATCGCCTTCGACGAGGCGCATGTCGGCAGGCGAGAGGGCTGCAAGCGTTGCCATTGCGGCCTTGTCGCCGGGCGTTGCTATGCCGTCGGAGATCACGGCGAGCGTGCCGGGGCGGGCGCCGTTCAGCGCCTCGCGGATGGCATCGGCGGTGCGGGCACGATCCGGCATCAGGGGGCGGGGGCGGGCGGCCGTCAGTTTTTCGCGCGCGGCGGCGGCCGTGCCGGGGGCTGCCTCCTGGCTGCGGTCTGCGGTGAAGGAGATGGAGACCGGGATATCGGCGCTTTCGGCGTCGTCGATCAGCTGTCTGGCGCTTGCCAGCCGCTCGTCCCAGTCGGTCGCGGAGGCCCAGCTGTTGTCGATCATCATGACGAGCGGGCCGCCAGCGCCGAGCGAGCCGGTGCGCGGGTTCATGACCGGGCCGGCGATGGCGAGAATGGCGGCGGCGGCGAGCAGCATGCGCAGAAGCGTCAGCCACCAGGGGCTCTGGGCCGGCGTTTCCTCGCGTTTCAGCACGGTTGCGAGAATGCGCAGCGGCGGAAAGACTTCCGCCTTCGGCCGTGGCGGGGTCAGCCGCAGCAGCCACCAGATCGCCGGAAGCGCGATCAGGCCGAAGAGAATGGCGGGGTTGGCAAAGGCAAAGGCGCTCATCATCGGTCACGCCCTCCACCAGTCTTCGGGCCAGCTCCTTGGCCAGTACCTGGGCCAGTTCCGCCGCCAAGGCCGAAGAGATCGCCAAGACCGGTCTCTGCCGGCATCCGCTCCTGACGCACGGCCGGCATGCCGGAGAGATAGCCATGGACCGCGACCAGCGCTTCGGAGGCAAGATGATCCGTGCGGTGGAAGACAAAGCTCCAGCCGAGACGGCGCAGGCCCTCGCCGAGCGCCTCGCGGCGGGCGAGATAGGCACGCCTGTAATCGTCGCGGATCATTTCGGCGCGGCCGGAAACGAGCTTTTCGCCGGTCTCGGGATCGGTGAATTCGGTGCGGCCGGTATAGGGGAAGGTTTCCTCCGCCGGATCCGCCACCTCGATGACATGGCCGCGCAGGCCGCGGCGGCCGAGCGGCACGATCTTTTGCATGATCGTGTCGGCATCATCGAGAAAATCGCCGATCAGCACGATATCGCTCTGGCCGCGGATGACGCCCGTATCGGGAAGCCCTTCGGAGGGCGGGGCATGCATGATGGCGGTGGCGAGGCGCTCTGCGGCATTGCGCGAAGACACCGGCTCCATAATGCCGGGGCAGCCGATGCGTTCGCCGGAGCGGGCGAGAATCTCGGCCAGCGCCAGCATGATGACCAGCGCGCGGCTTTCCTTCGAGGCGATGGCGAATGTCGATTTGTACATCATCGACGGCGACAGATCGGCCCAGAGCCAGATCGTGTGGGCCGCTTCCCATTCACGGTCGCGGACATAGGTATGGTCGTCGCGGGCCGAGCGGCGCCAGTCGATGCGCGACAGGCTCTCGCCCTCGGCATAGGGGCGGAACTGCCAGAAATTTTCGCCGACGCCGCGCTTGCGGCGGCCATGCCAGCCGGCAATCACCGTGTTGGCGATGCGCTTTGCCTCCACCATGCAATCGGGCACCAGCATGGCGCGGGCCTGCGCACGGGAAAGGACATCGCTGCTTGCGGTCTGCTCGACGATCTGGCCGATGGATGCCACGCGGTCTCCTTTCTGGCTTTCCGTTATTTCCTGAAGCGGAAAGCTTAGCCGCGCGCCTGCTTGACGAGGCTTGCAATGACATCACGGACCGACATGCCCTCGGCGCGGGCCGCGAAGGTGAGCGCCATGCGGTGCTGGAGAACCGGTTCCGCCAGCGCGTAGACATCGTCCAGGGACGGGGCGAGGCGGCCTTCATAGAGCGCGCGGGCGCGGGCGGTCAGCATCAGCGACTGGCCGGCGCGCGGGCCCGGACCCCAGGAGACATGCTTGTCTGTCGTGGCATTGCCATGGCCTGGGCGGGCGGAGCGCACGAGCGCGAGGATCGCGTCCACCACCTTGTCGGAGACCGGCATCTGGCGGATCAGCATCTGGATTTCCTGAAGGCGGGCGCTGTCGATGACGCCGCGCGGCTTGACTTCGGCCAGGCCCGTGGTGCCGAGCAGGATCTGCCGTTCGGCATCGAGTTCGGGATAGAGGACATCGACCTGCAGAAGGAAGCGGTCGAGCTGCGCCTCCGGCAAAGGATAGGTGCCTTCCTGCTCCAGCGGGTTCTGGGTGGCGAGAACATGGAAGGGGGCCGGCAGATCGTAGCGCTGGCCGGCGACCGTGATGTGATATTCCTGCATGGATTGCAGAAGCGCCGACTGGGTGCGGGGAGAGGCGCGGTTGATCTCGTCTGCCATCAGAAGCTGGGCGAAGACCGGGCCCTTGACGAAGCGGAAGGAGCGGCGGCCATTCTCATCCGTATCCATGACTTCCGAACCGACGATGTCCGACGGCATCAGATCAGGGGTGAACTGGATACGGTTGGAATCAAGGCCGAGAACATGGCCGAGCGTGGTGACGAGCTTGGTTTTTGCGAGACCCGGAACGCCGACGAGCAGCGCGTGACCGCCGGACAGGACCGCGAGAAGCGTGTTTTCCACCACCCGTTCCTGGCCGAAGATCACCTTGGCGACTTCGTCGCGCACCTTGGCGATATCGTCGAGCGCCCGTTCGGCGGAGGCAACGATGGCCTTTTCATCGAGAACGGTGTCGGTGGAATTCATCAGGCCCATGTCGCTCGTCCTTCAATCGAAACCAGCCGGATGGCGGTCTCTGGTTTCAGTGTCAACGCCCGCTTATAGCGCATCGCTCAAGCCGTTGCAGTGCAGCACAGTCTTTCATCCTCAAACTTATTCCCTGAGATGTGGCTGACAAGCAGGTTCTGAATGACTATCTCGTGAGAGCCAATTGCGCTGTGGATTGTGCGTCTGTCGAGCGTAAGAGCGAACAAGGACTGAAAGATGGCGGCTGATCCGACAAAACCCGCGCATGAAAAGGCGGCCGCACCGCCCACCGATGCGGCCGGTCATGCGGAAGGTCTTGCCGGAAAATCGGCCGGAAATTTAGCCGCAGATCTGGCGGCAGACCCGGCTGGAGGTCTGGCGGCGATGATCGCGCGGGCCGCCGAGCAGGCCGGGGCGGTATCGGGCGAAGGGGCGACAAAGGGCGGGCGCGGCCTGCCTCCGGTCGAGACATGGAACCCGCCTTTCTGCGGCGATATCGATATGGAAATCCGCGCCGACGGGACGTGGTTCTACATGGGCACGCCGATCGGGCGGGCACCGCTGGTGCGTCTTTTTTCCACCGTTCTTCGCCGCGACGACGACGGAAAAACCTATCTGGTGACGCCGGTGGAAAAGGTCGGCATCCGGGTCGTCGATGCGCCGTTTCTGGCTGTCGAGATGGAGGTTGGCGAAATGGAGAACGGTGCGGTCGAAAGCGGTAAGGAGAGTGGCGAACCGGTTCTCACCTTCCGCACCAATGTCGGGGATGTCGTCGCGGCCGGGGCCGCACATCCCCTGCGGTTCCAGATTTGTGGCGACAACAATGAATTGAAGCCGTATCTGACCGTGCGCGGCAGGCTGGAGGCGCTTTTGTCGCGCGCCGTCATGTACCAGCTGGTCGAGCGTGGCGAGACGATCGATGTCGACGGCATGCCGATGTTTGCCGTCCGCTCCGGCGGTATGGTGTTTGCGATCATGCCGCAGGCCGAACTGGAAGGCTTGAGCCGATGACGTTTTCCGCAATGACATCGATGACCGAGCCGGTCTATTCGGCAGAGGCCTTTCGCCGCCGGGCGCTGAACCAGAACGGCAATCCGATCGAGGATGCCTGGCGCGAGCATGGCGACCATGTGCTCAACCCCTCCTTCGTCGATCTCGCGCTGGCGCTGCAGCTGAAGGATGCCGCTGTGCTGGTGCCGGTGGTGGACGATGGCGAGGACGCCAAGGTGATCCTGACGCAGCGCACCTCGACGCTCAGAAAACATTCCGGCCAGATCGCCTTTCCGGGCGGCGCGATAGACCCCGAGGACGGTTCGGCGGAAAACGCGGCCTTGCGCGAGGCGGAGGAAGAGATCGGTCTCGATCGGCGCTTCGTCCAGCCGATCGCGCGGTTGCCGCGCTATTACAGTTCCACCGGGTTTCGCATCACGCCGGTTCTGGCCGTGGTCGAACGCGGGTTTGACCTGAGGCTCAATCCGACCGAGGTGGACGAGGCTTTCGAAGTGCCGCTGGCATTTTTGATGAATGCGCAGAACCACCAGCGCGGCAGCCGCGTCCTGGAGGGCGCGGAACGGCAGTTCTACGTCATGCCCTATGGAGAACGGAACATCTGGGGCATTACCGCGGGGATCCTGCGGACACTTTATGAAAGGCTTTATGCATGACTTCGGCGGAAACCCCGATCACACAAGACATATCGGTCAAGGATGAGAGCTGGTTTCGCGATCTGGCGCTCACCCGCGTGCTTGCACTTCTGAACGCCGATGGCGGCGAAGGCCGGGTGGCGGGCGGTGCCGTGCGCAATGCGCTGATGGGTATCGAAGTCGCAGACGTCGATATCGCGACCACGCTTCTGCCCGACGAGGTGGTGCGGCGGGCGAAGGCTGCGGATATCAAGGCGGTGCCGACCGGCATCGAGCATGGCACGGTCACGCTCGTGATCGACGGGCGGCCATTCGAGGTGACGACGCTCAGACGCGATATCGAGACCGACGGGCGCCATGCCAAGGTTCTGTTCGGAACCGACTGGCAGGCGGATGCCGAACGGCGCGACCTCACCATCAATGCGCTTTATGCGGATCAATCCGGGCGGGTGATCGATCTCGTCGAGGGTGTGCGGGATATCGACAGCCGCACCATCCGCTTCATCGGTGACGCCTCGCAGCGGATTGCCGAAGACTATCTGAGGGTTCTCAGGTTCTTCCGATTCTTTGCCTATTACGGCTCCGGCCGGCCGGATGCCGATGGTCTTCGCGCCTCGGCCCGCGCCAAGGACAAGCTCTCGACGCTGTCTGCCGAGCGGATCTGGATGGAGATGCGCAAGCTTCTTGCCGCGCCCGATCCGTCGCGCTCGCTTCTGTGGATGCGGACGTCCGGCGTGCTTGCGGCGATCCTGCCGGAAACCGAGAAATGGGGCATCGATGCCATTCATGGCCTCGTTGCGACCGAGGGCGCGCTGAATTGGGCGCCGGACCCGCTTTTAAGGCTGGCGGCGATCATTCCCGACAATGCAGAGCGGGTTGCGGCGATGGCCAAGCGTCTGCGGCTTTCCAATGCCGAAGCCGGGCGGCTTGTCGGGTGGGCGTCTGCCGCGCGCCTGCCGGACGAGGTGACGGATGTCGGCTTTGACCGGCTTCTCTATCGCGGCGACGCATTGGGGATGGCGATGCGGCTGAAGCTTGCGCTCGTCTCTGCCCGCACCGGCGCGCAGGACGATCCGCTGGCGATGCGCAAGGCGGCGCGGCTTTCGGTGCTTCTTGCACGTGCCGAATCCTATGCGCGGCCGGTCTTTCCGATACAGGGCGGCGATGTGATCGCCCTTGGCATTCCTGCCGGAAAACGCGTCGGCGAGATTTTGAAGTCGATCGAGGATTTCTGGGTGGAGCGGAATTTCGTGCCCGAGAGGGAGGCATTGCTTGAACGGCTGAAGGCTGTGGTTGCCGACGAGGGGTGAGTTTTCAATCTCCCACATCGTCATCCTCGCCTTCGTGGCGAGGATCTGACCGCGGTCAGATCGGTATCGACAATATCCTGCGGACTGGCCGGAGGATGACGACATAGGCTGTTGAATTGCAAAGGGCCCGCCGGTTGGCGGGCCCTCCTTGCATGTGCAGTCGGGTGTTGCTTACCGGTTCGGCTCAGTGACCGACGACCAGCTTGCCCTGTGGTTCGCCCTTCTGGCTGCCCGCTTTCTGGGCCGGCTTGTGGGGGATCTTGTTCGGATCGGCATCCGGGATCATCAGCATCATTGCCGCACTGGCGATATAGAGACCGGTAAAGATCCACATCACGCCTTCGAGGCCAAGCGATGACAGGAAGATCGCGACGATGGCCGGGCCGACCCAGGTGGAGGCGCCGGCGCCGAGGCTCAAGACCGACAGCGCGCCGGCCTTGTTATGCGGGATCACCGTCGGCATCAGCGCCGAGAGCGGAACGAAGCCGCCGAGTGTCAGGCCATAGGCAAAGCCGACCAGCGAGGCGACGAGGAAATTGCCGGGATAGAGCTGCGGCACATAATAGAGAAGCAGGATCGTCGCGGCCGTTCCGAGCGCGCCCATCCAGATGATGGTCGAGCGGTAGCCGACCTTGTTGCCGATCATGCCGGACAGAAGATTGCCGACGAGATTGCCGCAGAAGATGATCGTCAGAAGCTGCAGCCATGTCGACAGGCTGAAGCCGATCGTCTCCATGAAGAAGCCCGGCAGGACGATGAAGAAGGCATATTGCGACGAGGTGTTGATGGTGCGCACGATGCCGCCGATCGACGAGAGCGGCTCTTCCCACATGATGGTGACGCTATCGAGCAGCGAGGCCAGAGGTTTTTCGCCCTTCGGTGCCAGCCGTTCGCCACCCTTGACGCCGGCAAGACCGATCAGGCCGAGCACCGCGCCGATGACGACCATGGCAAGCGACAGCCAGAGCGTGGGAAGCGTGCCGATCAGCGGAATGGAAATGCTGGCGACGAGCGAGCCGAGCGTCGGCAGGCCTGCCGCATAGGCGAACCAGAACCAGCCGACCGCCATACCGAGCTTTTTCGATGGCGTGGCCGCCGCGATCCAGACCAGAAAACTATAGGCGAAAAGCGGATAGCCGAAGCCGCGAAGACCATAGGTCAGCAGCATCATCGGATAGTTGAGCGTGGCGATGCCGAAGACGAGGAAGGCGACCTGAAAGACCGCCCAGATGGCGATGCCGGCCCACATGACCTTGCGGGCGCCGTAAATGTTGGACAGCGCTCCCGACATCCAGGAGGCAATGGCCACGGCGACGCCGTAGACCGTGAAGAGGAGGGCGACCTTGGATCCGTCAATGCCCTTTCCTTCGAGATAAGGGGCCAGATAGCCCAGTTCGACGCCATCGCCGACCATCAGGATCAGGAGGCCGACAAAACCCCAGAGAAGCGGACGGGGAATGCCGATGCGATCAATAAACGTGTCGCGTGAGTGGAGGGGTGATGATTTTTTATTGTCTGGTGCTGCCAAAATCCCTTTTCCCGAGAAGACGGGCCCTTATGAATTCGTAGGTTTGACCTCCCGGGTCGGAACTCCCCCGCCAACCGTGTCGTGCGCCGTGATAGCCTGAAAGCGACGTCGCGAATGGCGTTCCGGGTTTAATGGTAGCAAAATATTCCAATATGGCCACCTCTTGTCGGCCATCGGTCCAGAAAACGACGCAATTCACCGCCGGCCACCCGGTGGATAAATTTTCTTCGTTTTCTATTTTTTCCGCTTGTCGCAAAGGTCTGTGTGGCGCGATTTTGGGCTCTGCCTGAAATTGTGCAGCTTTTCATTCGGCAATCGGTTTTCTGGATAATATCTATATATAACAAAGCATAAAGCCCGATCATTGGAAGATTGAATCAGGTTGGAAGCCCCGTCTCAGGCATGTTTCTGCGTCTGTCCGGTCGGGCGGCGAGCGTGGCGTGAAACTTCACGCATGAGATGAATTTTGCGTGCGGCAATTTGACCGACGGCATTTTTCCAATCCGGGCCAAAATGTGCGGTTAGAACGAATTTTGCGTGAAGATGAGTGGCTGTCTGACACTGCCGCACGGGCCGACGCGCGCCGCACTCTTTCACCGCAGTTCGCGGCGCTCGTCTCGTCGCTATCTCTGTAGCGTCTCGTGAGACACGAATGCGCCGACAAGGGGCGCTGCCCTTGCCGGCGACGGCGGAATGATTGGTGGTGTGCCGGCCGCCGATCTTGGCCTGTCCTGACCCGGTGCCTTTTCGGATGGCATGTCTTGAAGGCCCGTGCGTCGCCACGATGGGCGAACGGGGCACGGTGCCTTTTCGATCTGTGCCTTCGCATCGTGATGTGTAAGAACCAGCTCCCGTCTGCGGGCCGCTGGTTCAGGCCGCGGCGGTGCGGTTCTCGTCGCGGATGCGCGCCTTGACATGTTCGACCATGGTTTCGCGGATGGCTTCCTCGTGGTGATCCTGACGCAGATGTTCTATCGCGCGGCGCACCACTTCAGCATCCTCATCCGCACGGGTATGCCATTGGCAACCGGGCACCAGCGTGCCGCATTCGAAAATACGCATGATGTTTCCTCCTTGAGTGTCAGGAGGAGCGGGGGCCCGTCATCGCCACGCGTGCTTGCCCCGGTGTCCCTCCCGCTGGAGAAACATCGGAGCCGTCGTTTCGTTCCGTGTCGATACGCCGGCGCGAGCTTGCCCCTATCGGCGTGCCGATCGAGCGATGCTCACCGCTCACCGCTCACCGCTCACCGCTCACCGCTCACCGCTCACCGATCGCCCAGGCGTGAAAGACCGATGCGGCCTGAGCGTGGGTCTGCGACGCCGGGCGGTCGTTGGCGGCCGGGATTTCATCGGGCATCTCGCCCGGCAGGCCGCCGAGTTTGCGGCGCACGGCTTCGACATAATAGGAATGGGGAAGCTCCCCGCCGCTTCTGGCGCGCATTTCGGTGGCCAGCCGGTCGATCATTTCGCGGGTGCCGAGCCTGCGTGCCGTGTCTCCCGTCACGGTCGCGGGGCTGAGCGGCTGGCCGGGTCCCGAAGCGGAACTCGGCACGGATGAGGGCGTTGCCCCCGGCATTGCAATGCTGTCGGGCGTGCTCATGGCGATCCTCCTTCGCTGCAACGGAGGAAGGCTAACACCGAAGGGGTGATTCGCAATACGTGGATATTTACGGGGCGCGAACTTGTGATTGCATGTGATCCGTCAATTCGCGCCCGTCCCGGTGTGTGTGCCCGTGTCTGTAACCGTGTCCGTAACAGGGGCCCTTACGGCCAGCGCACCACCGGTGGCAGCGAGGAAAGGATGGATTCGACATTGCCGCCGGTCTTCAGGCCGAAGATCGTGCCGCGATCGTGCAGAAGGTTGAATTCCACATAACGCCCACGGCGCACCAGCTGTTCGTCGCGGTCCTCCTGCGTCCACGGGGCGTTGAAATTGGAGCGGACGATCTTCGGATAGACGAGATTGAAGGCGCGGCCGACATCCTGAGCGAAGGCGAAATCGGCCTGCCATCCGCCCTTGTCTTGCGGCGAGTGCAGCCAGTCGAAGAAGATGCCGCCGATGCCGCGCGGCTCGCTGCGGTGCTTCAGGAAGAAATATTCGTCGCACCAGGCCTTGTAGCGGGGGTGATCGGCGATTTCCTTGTGGCGGTCGCAGGCGATTTCCATGACGCGGTGGAAGAGGGCGCTGTCGGGATCTTCCTGGGTGCGGCGACGGTCGAGAACCGGCGTCAGGTCGGCGCCGCCGCCGAACCAGTTGCTGGTCGTCACCACCATGCGGGTATTCATGTGGACGGCCGGAACATTGGGGTTCACCGGATGGGCGATCAGCGAGATGCCGGACGCCCAGAAACGCGGGTCCTCGTCGGCGCCGGGGATCTGCTTGCGGAACTCTTCGGAAAACTCGCCGAAGACGGTGGACGTGTGCACGCCGACTTTTTCGAAGACGCGGCCTTCCATCATCGACATCTTGCCGCCGCCGCCGCTGCCGCCATCACGCAACCAGTCCTTCTGGACGAAGCGGCCGGGCTGTTGATCGGAAAGCGGGCCTGCGAGCTCATCTTCGATCGCTTCGAAAGAGGCGCAGATCGTATCACGGAGCGTCTCGAACCAGGATCTTGCCGCGGCCTTCTTCTCTTCGATGTTCGCAGGCAGTTCCTTCGGCAAGACCGGCCGTTCCATATGCTATCCCCTTATCGGTGGCAGTAATCGGGCGGGCAGGGCGCGCCACGAGAATCGTCTAATCGCCCCGCCATAACAGCAATGACGGCGCTCGGCCATTCCATGCGGCACGCACAGGCGCAAAAACGGACTCGCAAAGCATGCCGATCACCATTATCTTACCGGCAAGGCCGGATGCATCGGGTTTCCCAATCCTTGTCCGGCCCTTCCAAGGTGCGGATCAGAGGCTTTCATGGCGAAATTCACACCACCGCCGCTCGACGGGCTCAAACGCCGTCTCGACCGGCACCGGCAGGAAAACGGCTCGGCGAAAGCTGGCGGGCAATCCGGGCTGTTCGTGCGCGAAACCTTCAGATTGACCAGGCAGGAGGCGCGCGAAAAAGCCCGCGAATGGTTCGAAGCCTTTCCGAAAGCCGCCTACTGGACCGAGGTCGAAAGCTGGCGTCCGCTCGACGGCGACCGGATCGAGTTCACCATGCGACGACTGCCGACTGCCGATTGAGGAGAGTGGTTGCAGTCGGGTTTGGCGTTTCGGGCGCTTCATCGTCGTTTTACCAGCGCAGACGTTTACGCCTCTTCCCGCAACGGACGGAATCCGTCCAGAGCGCCTGCATTATACTTCCTTGATGCGTCCTTGATACGTCCTTGGGCCATCAGGCCGCTGCGCCGTCCGTTTCGTGATTGCCGGTTTCATTGTCCACGCCTGCTGCTTCGGCGGGTCTTGCGCGGGTCGTGGTCAGTTCCAGTCCGAGCGCCTTCATCACCTTCACAATCGTGGCGAATTCCGGATTTCCCTCGCCGCTCAGCGCCTTGTAAAGCGCTGCCCGGCTCATGCCGGTTTCACGCGCAAGCCTGCTCATGTTGCGCGCCTTGGCGACGATGCCGAGGCAGCGGGCGATGAAGGCCGGATCGCCATCCTCGAAGGCGGCCTTCATGAATTCCTCGATGCCTTCGTCGGTATCGAGATATTCCGAGGCGTCGAACGGTAATGTCTTCAGACCCATGGCATTTCCCTCGCTCATTCTTTTGCTGTCAGCCTTTGCGCCAGTCGTGGGCCAGCCTCTTTGCCTGCGCTATGTCGCCCTCCTGCGTGCTCTTGTCGCCGCCGCAAAGCAGGACAAGCAGCCGCTGTCCTTTCCTCACGACATAGACCCGATAGCCGGGGCCGTGGGCAATCCGCATTTCGCTGACACCTTCGCCCACGGGTTTGACATCGCCCAGATTGCCGGCCTGCGCCCGCTCGATGCGGCTCGTGATGCGGGCCGCAGCCTGCTTGTCCCGCAGCGACGAAAGCCAGTCCCGGAATGTCTGCGTTTGCTCGATAATGTACATGGAAAGTGTACTCTACGGAGTGCAGTTCTGCAATCAGCGTAGAGCGCGGGCGCCAGGCCATCAACGCGTGAAATCTGGGGTGTTTCTCAGCCGCGCGGCTCGACATAGCGCAGGCGGCTCTCCACCAGAAGGCCGCTATCGTCCAAGATCGGGTGTGCGACCGAGACGATGTGGGCGTTGATGCGCTTCAGGTCGCGCAGCATGTCGAGATGCAACGAGCTCGTCTGCAGGCTTTCCGGGCGGCCGTCGCGCAGTCTCTCCAGATGGCGCTCGGCCGACTGTTTTTCGATGCGGCGGACCTCGACCTTGATCTCCATCAGGCGGCGCGACAGTTCGAAATCGCCGGTCTGGAAGATCGTCTGGGCGGTGCGCAGGTTGTCGATCGTCAGGTCGAAAAAGCCCTTCAGCTCGTCATAGCCGGCATCGGAGAATTTCAGCCGGTTGACGATCTTCTTGCGCACCAGTTCGCACAGACCCTTGTCGACGATGTCGCCGATATGTTCGAGGTTGATCGCATAGTCGATGATGGCGATCGAGCGGCGCGACTGTTCGTCGTCGAGGCCTTCGCGGGAGAGTTTCGACAGGTAGACCTTCACATCCTGCTGCAGGATGTCGACGCGGGTCTCCAATGAGCCGATTTCGCCGAGCGGGGCCAAATCGTTGTGCTTGAAGGCGTTTTCAGCGCGGATCAGCATGCGCTCGATCGCATCGCCGACGCCGAGCACTTCACGGGTGGCGCTTGCCAGCGCCATGACCGGGTTCTTCAATTCGTCGGGATCGAGAAAGCGCGGTCCATTGTCCGCCTCCGGGCGCGATGGCACGAGCTTCACCATCAGCTCCGAGATCAGGCCGGCAAAAGGCCATGCCAGCGCTGCCAGCGCCAGGTTGAAGCCGAGATGCACATCGACCGGAAAACCGGATGCCGACAGCGGCGAGGCAGCCAGAAGCTCGCCGCCGAAACCGGCGAGCGGCAGGGCAATTGCGCAGCCCACGGCGCGGGTGATGAGGTTGCCGAGCGTGATGCGGCGTGCGGCGACCGGGGACGAGAGCGTGGCGAGGACCGGCGGCACGGCGCCGCCGAGATTGGCGCCGAGGACGAGCACGATCACAAGGCTCGGCGACAATGCACCACCGGCCGCCAGAGACAGGATCAGCACCACGGCCGCAAGGCTGGACGACGAGACGAAAGCGAGTGCGGCTGCGATCACCAGGGCGACCGGCCATGCATCGTCGAGAAGCTGGATGAAGGCCGACAGCGCCTGCGACTGGCGCATCGGTTCGGTCGCAAGGCTTAAGAGATGCAGCGACAGAAGCATCAGGCCGACGCCGATGAGCGCGGTTCCGGCACCCTGTCTGGCGCTGGACTTGGTGCGGTAGAGGACGAGGCCGGACAGGATCACCAGCGGCGACAGCCATTCGATACCGGTCGCGACGATCCAGGCGGTGATCGCCGTTCCGACATTGGCGCCGAAGAGCACGATCTGTGCCATGCGCGGCCGGATCAGGTCGCGCTCGGCAAAGGAGGCGACGGTCAGCGCCGTCGCGGTCGAGCTCTGCAGGGCGATCGTCGCCAGAAGACCGGAGACGAAGGAGCGAAGGCCGCTCCTGGTGCCGGCCGCAAGGCTTGCCTTCAGCCGCGCGCCGAAGGCGCGCACCACCCCGTCCTTCACCTGCGCCAGACCGAAAAGCAGAAGTGCCACGGCGCCGAGCAGATTGATGATGACGATCGTGGATTGCATGGCCGAATAGCTCCTTCCGGTCGGAGAAAATCGCGGGTCGCGATGGCGCGCAACACGCGAACAGATGGCTCACGAGGCACGAATAACGGTTGCCGGCTAATGAATATAGGTTGTTTGCATGGCTGTGCAAAGGCCCAGTTGCGACATGATGGGGGGCGGTTGGGGAGATCTGGCGGTGAGATCGGTCGGGATCCGTGCCGCAGGCCCGGTGCGGATGTCGTCCAGGGCGATCCGGTTGCGGTCCCGATGACTGTCCGTTCGTCTTCGGGATGGGGCCCGTGCGGTCGTGTCTAGAAACCCGTCTGGCGCAGCGCCTCGCCGGCAATCATGGCGCAAGACATGGCGACATTGATCGAGCGCTGTCCCTCGACCATCGGGATCAGCACGCGCGCCTCGGCAGTCTCGTGGACATTGTCCGGCACGCCGGCGCTTTCGCGGCCGAACAGCAGAATGTCGTCTACCTGGAAAATATGGTCCGTATAGGGCATGGCGGCTCTCGTGGAGGCGAGCACGAGGCGGCGGCCCGTCGTTGCGCGCCAGTCCTCGAAATGCTGCCAGCTGACATGCCGGGTCAGGGCCACGCTTGCGATATAATCCATGCCGGCACGCTTCAGGTTGCGGTCGGATATGTCGAAACCGGCCGGTTCGATGATATCGACGCCGAGCCCGAGACAGGCGGCGAGCCGCAGGATCGTGCCGGTATTGCCGGGGATATCGGGCTGGTAGAGGGCGATGCGGAGAGCGGTCATGCGATGTGATTAGGCGAGGGGGCGCGTCTTCTCAAGCGGTTTTCGCGTAACGGGGTTTCATGGCGGGCGAGGCAAACGGTGTGGTCCGCAGCAGGCATTGCAGGCATTGCAGGCGGTGCGCTTGCGCAACCGGTGCGATTTGGGCTTTTCAATTTCGGCCCGAAAGGGTAGAAACGGCCGACTTGAAACCCGAGCCCAGGAGGCGTCCATGGATATGACCGTGCTTTCGCGCCTCCTTTGCCGAAACCGATGGTTTGCGGCCTAGGCGTTCTGCGGTTCAAGCCGTTTTCCGAGTTTTTTTCCGAAGCGATGCGAACATTTGGCGTTTGATGGTCCTGTCGGGGTCATGGCGACGTCATCGCATCGCGATAAGACCGTTGCCCGTCGATTGCCGTCTTTGCATTCCGGGTTCCGGCCACCTGTCAGATGGAGTTCTTCATGTTCTCGTGGTTCGAGAAACGCATCAATCCCTATCCTTCCGAAGTGCCGACGCAGCCGCCGTCGGGGCTGATTGCGTTTCTGTGGCATTACACACGGCCTGTCTGGCCCTGGGTGATCACCATGGCCTGCTGCGTGATGCTGATCGCGCTTGGCGAAGTCATGCTGTTCCAGTTCCTCGGCGATATCGTCAATTGGCTGTCGTCCGCAGACCGCGCAACCTTCCTGCAGAACGAGTGGAAGACGCTTGTCATGATGGGAATGGTGGTGCTCGTCGGCCTGCCGCTCATCGCCGGGTTCAATTCGCTCATCATGCACCAGATCCTGATGGGCAATTTCCCGATGATCGCGCGCTGGCAGATGCATCGCTTCCTGCTTCGCCATTCGATGACGTTCTTTGCCAACGAGTTTGCCGGCCGCGTCTCCACCAAGGTGATGCAGACCTCGCTTGCGGTGCGCGAAACCGTCATGAAGGTGCTCGACGTCTTCGTCTATGTCGTCACCTATTTCATCTCGATGGTGGTCGTCGTCGCCTCGGCGGACCTGCGGCTTGCCATTCCGCTCGTCGTGTGGATCGCGGCCTATGCCGCAACAGTCGCCTATTTCGTGCCGCGTCTGCGCAAGATTTCTGCCCGGCAGGCGGATGCGCGCTCGATGATGACCGGCCGTGTGGTCGACAGCTATACCAATATCGCCACGGTGAAACTGTTCTCGCATGCGGGCCGTGAGGAAAGCTACGCGCGCGACGCGATGGATGCCTTCCTGTCCAGCGTGCACGACCAGATGCGCAAGGTGACCGCGTTCCAGGTTCTCGTCTATTCCTACAATTGCGCCGCCCTGTTTGCCGTCGGCGCCCTGTCGATCTGGTTCTGGCTCGACAGTGCTATCTCAGTCGGCGCGATCGCCATCTCCATCGGCCTTGCGATGCGCATCAACGGCATGTCGCAATGGGTGATGTGGGAGGTCTCGGCGCTGTTTGAAAATATCGGCACCGTCTATGACGGGATTTCGATGATGAAGAAGGCGCATGACGTGACCGACGCGCCCGGCGCCAGGGCGCTGGTGAGCGATCGCGGTCATATCCGCTACGAGGGCGTGCGCTTCCATTACGGCAAGGACAAGGGTGTCATCGACGGGCTCTCGCTCGATATCGCGGCCGGCGAAAAAGTCGGTCTGGTCGGGCGCTCGGGCGCCGGCAAGACGACGCTGATGAACCTGCTCCTGCGCTTCTACGATCTGGAAACCGGCCGCATCACCATCGACGGCGAGGATATTTCGCGCGTCACGCAGGAAAGCCTGCGCTCGATGATCGGCGTGGTGACGCAGGACAGTTCGCTCCTGCATCGCTCGATCCGCGACAATATCGCCTATGGCCGTCCCGATGCGACCGATGCCGAGATCATCGAGGCGGCCAGGCGCGCCAATGCCTGGGACTTCATCGAGGGGCTCGTCGATCTGCAGGGGCGCACCGGGCTCGACGCCCATGCCGGCGAACGCGGCGTGAAACTGTCCGGCGGCCAGCGCCAGCGGATCGCGATCGCCCGCGTCTTCCTCAAAGATGCGCCGATCCTGGTGCTCGACGAGGCGACGTCGGCGCTCGATTCGGAAGTGGAGGCGGCGATCCAGGAAAACCTCTTCGCGCTGATGGAGGGAAAGACCGTCATCGCGATTGCCCACCGCCTGTCGACGCTCACCGAAATGGATCGCCTCATCGTGCTCGACCGGGGGCGGATCGTCGAGGAAGGCACGCACCCGGCGCTGGTGGCGACAGGCGGGCTCTATGCCGATCTGTGGAGCCGGCAATCCGGCGGCTTCATCGCGGATCGGGATGACCAGGATGACGGGGGCGAAGAGGCCGCCGAATGAAATCGTCCGTCACGGACTGCGTCATGTTGCTTCAGGGCGTGCGGGCCGGCATTGCCGGCTTGCGTTCCATCTCTGCTTGAGCGGTGAAAAGCCACTTTTTCTGATCGTCACCGCCAAAACGTGACCGGTGCTATGTCATCATAAAGCACGTTGCGGTGGTAAGTGTTTGTTCAGTGATACATGCCAGAAATTCGGGGACACTTTCCTTTCCCTGAAACTTTTCCGGTATTTTCATGAGCTCTCTCAGGATAAAAATTTTCTTGCCGGCGCTTTTCGCGCTGATCGTGGTCATTTTGATCGCCCAGGGTGCAGCCGGCATGCGGTCCGTCTGGCAGCTCAACGGTCAGGCCGCCAATATCACGGCCCGGATGGACAAGACGCTGATGATCGCCGACATGGAACGGCAGTTCATGGACGTCCGCCGTCTCTATCTCTCCATTCTCGCAGCCGGTGACTGGCAGGAGCGTCAGTCGCTCCTTGATCAGTTGAAGACGGCAAATGCCGAGCGCGAAGCTGCGTTCAAGACGTTCAGCGATGCGCAAGGACCGGTCAAGCGGCCGAAGTTCGAGACGCTCAAGGCGCTGATTGCCGACTATGACCGACTGGGCGCCCAGTTCGCGACCCTGATCACCAGCTCGAAGATCTACGACGCCAAGGCCGTCGTTGCCGAGATGACGCCGAAGGGCGCGGATGCCGGCGACATCGTGCAGAGCATGATCGAGGACAACCGCAACGGCGCGCTCACCGAACAGAAGGCCGCGCAGGATGCAACGCAGTTCATTACGTGGTCGACGATCGCCGGTGTTGCGATCGCCGTCCTGATGGCAATCGGCGCTGCCGTTGTGAGCCTTGTGCGCGTGACCCGCCCGATCGGCGCGATCACCGGTTCGATGAATGCGCTCGCCTCCGGCAATAACGGGATCGACATTCCCTATGCGGGCCGCAAGGACGAGATCGGCGACATGGCGGCAGCCGTTGCCGTGTTCCGCGACAATGCCCTGGCGCGCGAAAGGCTGGAAGCCGAGACCGAGGCCAACCGGTCGATGAGCGAGCGCGAGCGCATTGCCCGCGAAGAGCAGAAGGCGCATGAGGCGGCCGAGGTCGCCTTTGCCGTCGATAGTCTTGCCGGCGGTCTGAAGAGCCTGTCGAATGGCGACATGACATTCCGCCTGCGCGAAGAATTCGCCGGCCAGCTGGACCAGCTGCGCCTCAACTTCAACGATTCCGTCGAAAGGCTGCAGGACGCGCTGTCGGCCGTCGGCGACAATGCCCGGATGATCGATGCCGGCGCCAACGAGATCCGTGCATCTGCCGACGATCTGTCCAAGCGTACCGAGCAGCAGGCGGCCTCCGTCGAGGAGACGGCGGCTGCACTCGAACAGGTGACGACGGCGGTGAAGGATTCCGCCAACCGCGCCAGCGAGGCTGGAGAACTGGTTGCATCGACCCGTCAGGGCGCAGAGCAGTCGGGCCAGATCGTCCGCCAGGCGGTTGCCGCCATGGAGGCGATCGAGAAATCGTCGAGCGAGATCGGCAACATCATCGGCGTCATCGACGACATCGCTTTCCAGACCAATCTTCTGGCGCTGAATGCCGGTGTCGAGGCGGCGCGTGCCGGCGATGCGGGCAAGGGCTTTGCCGTCGTTGCCCAGGAAGTGCGCGAGCTTGCCCAGCGGTCCGCTTCGGCAGCGCGCGAAATCAAGGCGCTGATCACCGTATCCGGCGAGCGGGTGCGCGACGGCGTTGCGCTCGTCGATCGCACCGGCAAGGCGCTCGAGACGATCGTCGCCGATGTGCAGAAGATCAACGTCAACGTCACCTCGATCGTGACGGCGGCGCGTGAACAGTCGACCGGTCTTTCCGAGATCAATCATTCGGTCAACCAGATGGACCAGGGCACGCAGCAGAATGCGGCGATGGTGGAACAGACGACCGCCGCCAGCCACGGCCTTGCCACGCAGGCCGCCGCGCTCAACGAACTGCTGGGTCAGTTCAAGCTCGGCAATGGCCGCAGCCAGTTTTCGGCACATGGATATGAACAGGGACACGCACAGGCCCCGGCTCCGCGCCAGCCGCAGCCGGCCGCCAGAGCACAGGCCAAGTCGCCCGTTCGCGCCATGGGCTCGCGCATCGCATCTGCCTTCGGCGGTGGTTCGGCTGCGGCCAAGCGGGAGTGGTCGGAGTTCTGATCCGGCCGAGCGATCAACGGACATGAAGCGAATGACGATCCCGGACGATACGGCCGGGATCGTCACATCAGGCGTGATCACAGGCGTTCAAGACATACGCAAAAGACAGACGAGGACATGAAGGGGTAAACGAGGCATGTCACCGACGTCTTTCACCGCATCCACGAGCAGCGCGGACAGTGGTTCTGGGGAGGCCTTGCCGGGCGAGCGTGCGACTTTCCTCGATGGTCTGCGCGGCGTTGCAGCGATCGCCATCGTGTTTTACCATTTCACCCAGCATACCGATCTGCGGCTGATGACCAATGCCTATGTCGCCGTGGATCTGTTTTTCGTTCTCAGCGGCTATGTGATGACACGGGCCTATGCCTCGCGCATTGCCGCCGGCATGAACTTGTCGCAGTTCATGGCATTGCGGCTCATCCGGCTTTATCCGATGTTTTTCGTCGGCCTGTCGCTCGGCGTCGTCGCCCTTTGCGTCAAGCATCTGCTCGGCCAGACAAGCCTTTCATTCGGCGCGATCGGCAGCTCATTCCTGATCAACGCCGTCTATCTTCCCTATCTCAACGACGAGACCATCCGCATCGGTGTCCACAGCGTCGCCGGCATCGCGTTTCCGGGCAATCATGCGGCCTGGACCCTGTTCTTCGAGCTGGTCGTCAACCTGATTTTCTATACGCTGTGGCGGTGCGGGCTGCGTTCCGGCCTGTTGCTTGCGAGCATTATCGCGGCGTCGGCGACGTTCTTTCTGATGATGATCGTCAACGGCAGCGGCGGCGCCGGATGGGGCACGAGCGTCCAGCATCTGGTGATCGGGCTGAGTAGAACGCTTTGCGGCTTTTCCATCGGCGTTCTGCTTGCGGAATTGAAGCAGCCGCCAGTTCGCACTTCGGCCACGACGCCGCTCGCCTTTGCAATGATGGGGGCATTTCTTGTGATCTGCGCATTGCCGGACACGCAGGTGAACTTCCTCGTGGCGATCCTCGCCTCGCCACTGATCGTCCGTGCCGGGGCCCAGCTTCGCCTCGGCGGGATCACCAAGAGGATCTGCATCAGGCTCGGAACCCTGTCCTATCCGATCTACTGCCTGCATTTTCCGATCCTGCTTCTTGCGGATGCGGCCGGGATCTTGCACGAACCGCGGCTTGGACCGATCCCCGTCATCGCCTGGGTTCTGGTCTGCTGCCTGCTCGCGCATCTGGCGGCCAAGCATATCGATGTGCCGGCAAGGGCATGGATGATGCGGCGGCTGGCGGCGCGAAATGCCGTTTCAGTACCCCTTACCAAAATGTAACGCGCTTCTGCCGCCTTCGACTTTGCCGCATCGCAGAATCGGCCCTATATCGACGGCATGATCATTTCCATCTTCCGCGCCTTCGAAAACTACATCAAACCGTTTGCAAGGCGCGAGGATCTCAAGCCGCCGGAAAACGTGTTCGCGTTCATCTGGTTCTATATCTCGCAGGCCAAGGCGCCGTTCCTCGCCATGCTCGTGCTCGGCGGGATGACGGCGGCAATCGAGGCGGCGCTGTTCTGGTTCGTCGGGCGGCTCGTCGATATTCTGGCAACCGTCAAGCCGGGCGACGGCTGGTCCGGGCTTCTTGCCCAGCACGGCGGCGAACTCGTCGGCATGCTCGTGCTGATCGCCGTGGTGCGCTTCTTCGTGACGCTTGCGACCGCGCTCACCGACCAGCAGGTGATCACGCCCGGCTTCTACAACATGATGCGCTGGCAATCCTACATGCATGTGGCCCGCCAGTCGCTGACCTTCTTCCAGAACGATTTTTCCGGCCGTATCGTCACCAAGGTCTGGTCCGGCGGGCAGGCTGCCGGCGACCTCGTCACCTCCCTGATGGAAAGCGTCTGGTTCGTCGTCATCTACTCGGTGTCGATGCTGTTTCTTGTCGGCGGGCTCGACTGGCGGCTGGCGCTGATGGTGATCCTGTGGGTCGCGGTCTTCTCGGCGCTCGCCCGCTATTTCGTGCCACGCATCCGTTTTCACTCGCGCGAGACGGCGGAAGCCGCCTCGATGCTGTCCGGGCGCATGGTGGACGCCTATGGCAATATCCAGACGCTGCGCCTCTTCGGCCGCGACGAGGCGAACGACCGCTATATGCGCGAGGGCTTCGACCTCTACCAGGAAACGCAGATCATGTTCACCCGGTTCATCACCGGCGTCAGGGCGTCGATGGCGCTTCTGTCGGGCATCATGATCACCAGCATGGCGGCGCTCTGCATTCATCTCTGGCTCGAAGGGCGGATCACGGCCGGTGCCGTCGCCTTCACGCTGGCGCTGGTGCTGCGCCTGAATTTCCTCCTCGGCCGGCTGATGACGCAGTTCAACGGCATCATGCGCAATTTCGGCACGGTGCAGAACGCCGCCGAGACGATCTCGCAGCCGATCAGCCTCGTGGATGCGCCGGACGCCAAGGAACTCGTCGTTTCGAAGCCCGAGATCCGCTTCGAAAATGTCCGCTTCGGCTATGGACGGGAGAGGATGATCATCGACGATCTGTCGCTCACCATCCGGCCGGGCGAGAAGATCGGCATCATCGGCCGTTCGGGCGCCGGTAAATCGACCATGGTCAACCTTCTCCTGCGTTTCTACGATGTCGATAGCGGCCGTATCCTGATCGACGGGCAGGACATTTCGAAAGTCACGCAGGAAAGCCTGCGCAGCCATCTCGGCATGGTGACGCAGGATACGTCGCTGCTGCACCGCTCGATCCGCGACAATATCCTGTTCGGCCGTCCCGATGCGACGGAAGCGCAGGTGATGGAAGCGGCACGGCGCGCCGAGGCCGACCAGTTCATCCTGACGCTATCGGACCAGCGCGGCCGCACCGGCCTTGAGGCGCATGTGGGCGAGCGCGGGGTCAAGCTCTCCGGCGGCCAGCGCCAGCGTGTGGCGATCGCCCGCGTGATGCTGAAGGACGCGCCGATCCTCGTGCTCGACGAGGCGACCTCGGCGCTCGATTCCGAGGTGGAAGCGGCGATCCAATCCAATCTGGAGCGGCTGATGGAGGGCAAGACGGTGCTGGCGATCGCCCACCGGCTATCGACCATCGCCACGCTCGACCGGTTGATCGTGATGGACAAGGGCCGCATCATCGAAGAGGGCACGCATGCGCAGCTGATCGCCCGCGGCGGGCTCTATGCGGATCTGTGGAACCGGCAATCCGGTGGTTTCGTCGCAGCCGACGCTGCGCAGTAACAGAGGGACGGGCGTGCACGGTTGCCAAACCGTGCACGCGTCAGCTGCCCGTCAGCGGCGGGTGATCGCGATATCGGCGATCAGGCCGTCATGGTTGGAGCCGAGCGATGAGGGCAGCGCCCGGATCGAACGGAATTTGAGCGGGTCTCGCAGATAGATATGGTCGATGGCCATGCCGAGACCGCCAAGCTCCACCGGCCATGTGGCGGGCTCCCAATCGGCGGTCTTCAACTTCGTCCAGCGCAGGAACGTCCGCATGTCGGGCTCGAGGCTCGAGGCGTTGAAATCGCCCGACAGCACGAGCGGCCCGTCGAGATCGGTGATCGCAAGGGCTGCATGCACCAGTTCCAGCGCGTGGAAATCGTCGAAATAGGGCTTTGTCGTGTGAATGCCGGCGACATGGATCTTTTCGCCGCGGATCGTCACGTCGGCCAATATGAAGCGGTTTTCGAAGAGGACGCTGAGCGAGCGGATCGAGCCGTTTTCGAGCGGCGTCTTCGACAGCATCAGCTGGTCGCAATCCTCCACCATGACGCCGCAGCCGATGCGGTATGGATAGGTCTTTGCCAGTTCCTGCAGATGCGGCACGAGCGGCTCGGCTTCCATGACGTTGACGACATCGGCGCCGGAGGCGGCGATCGCCCTGGTGATCGCCTCGCTGTTGGAATAGTTGTCGTCGAGAATGTTGTAGGACATCAGCCGGAATGTCGGCGCGGCGTAATCCGCATCCGATGCCATCGAGACGAATTCGCGTGTCATCCACAGCGCGTGGCCCGTGAGCAAAACGGCTGCGATCAGAATCAGATAGCCGATCATGCTGCGATAGAGGACGAGCGCCACCAGCATGGCGACGATACAGCCGGCTGCGGCATGGAGCTGGAGACTGTGGAGCGTTGCCACCAGCCAGTGCGGATGAATGTAGCGGGTGGCGATGCTCGCAAGCGTGAGCGACACAATGACGCAGATCACGACGTGGAGGGTCTGTCTGATGCTCATCTGTCCCACGCGATCGGTCCCATCCGGCGGCCGTTTGCTTGAAAAGGCCCGTAGCATGGGCGGTGAGGCCGCGCAATTGCGATGTTTAGGGGGGCGCCGTGTCCTGCTGCGCCGCTTCGTTGCGGCAGCGCAATGTGGTTATCTGCTATAAGACTAAGGCTCGATTCATAAACGGGAAACGGTCGCGCCGCAGGTGACGTCCATGCCGGTTTTCGTAATCGCGCCAAGGTTGTTTCGCTGCGTCGCGAAAGTCTTTTTTCGCAAGTGCGATAGGCCGAAGGCAGGGGTCGCCTACGTCTAAATTTCTGCAATCGGACATTGAAAAGTCGGCTTGCTGGATCTCCGGTGTTCGAATTATGGTGGACATTGCTTCGCCGCGCGCGGAGGAGGAGGCAGGTCGGTCCCATGGAGTGAGGCGGGGTCGCCTGAAGATGCGTGAGAGGATGGTGGAACCGTGACAGATCATACTTCGCAGGGGCCAGTTCCGGGCAACAGTCCCGGAGATGGACCGGCCGAGCCGACGCGCCGTGATTTTCTCTATCTCGCAACCGGCATGGCCGGCGCCGTCGGCGCCGTGTCGGTGGCGTGGCCGTTCATCGACCAGATGCGGCCGGACCAGTCGACGCTGGCGCTCGCCTCGATCGAGGTGAATGTCGCAGCCCTTCAACCGGGCATGTCCTTGACCGTCAAATGGCGGGGCAAGCCGGTGTTCATCCGCAACCGCACGCCGGACGAGGTGGCGGCGGCGGCGAAAGTGCCGCTCGACCAGCTGAAGGACCCGGTCGCACGCAATGCCAATCTGCCGGCGGACGCGCAGGCGACCGGCGTCGATCGCTCGGCCGGCGCCGGCAAGGAGAACTGGATCGTGATGATCGGCTCGTGCACCCATCTCGGCTGCGTGCCGCTTGGGCAATCCGGCGAATATAACGGGTGGTTCTGTCCCTGCCACGGCTCGGTCTATGATACGGCCGGGCGTATCCGCAAGGGGCCTGCGCCGCAGAACCTTGCGATGCCGGCCTTCGCGTTCAAATCCGATACCGTGATCCAGATCGGCTAAAGGGGGAGGGTAAGATCATGAGCGACCATTCCACCTATCAGCCGTCGTCCGGCATCGAGAAATGGATCGACCGGCGGCTGCCCTTGCCGCGGCTCATCCATGACAGTTTCATCTCCTATCCGGTGCCGCGCAATCTCAACTACGCCTATACGTTCGGCGCCATGCTGTCGGTCATGCTGATCGTGCAAAGCCTGACCGGCATCGTGCTTGCCATGCATTATGTGGCCTCCACAGGCATGGCCTTCGACAGCGTCGAAAAGGTGATGCGCGACGTCAATCACGGCTGGCTGTTGCGCTATATGCATTCCAACGGCGCCTCGTTCTTCTTCGTCGCCGTCTATCTGCATATCGCCCGCGGCCTCTATTACGGTTCCTACAAGGCGCCGCGCGAGATCCTCTGGATCCTCGGCGTCGTGATCTATCTCCTGATGATGGCGACCGGCTTCATGGGCTATGTTCTGCCCTGGGGGCAGATGTCGTTCTGGGGGGCGACCGTGATCACCGGTTTCTTCTCGGCCTTTCCGGTGGTGGGCGAGTGGATCCAGACCTTTCTGCTCGGCGGTTTTGCCGTCGACCAGCCGACGCTCAACCGGTTCTTCTCGCTGCATTATCTCCTGCCGTTCATGATCGCGGGCGTCGTCGTCCTGCATATCTGGGCGCTGCATGTGACGGGCCAGACCAACCCGACCGGCGTCGAGATCAAGAGCAAGACCGATACGGTGGCGTTCACGCCCTATGCGACGCTGAAAGATGCGCTTGGCGTCTCGGTGTTCCTGATCGTCTATGCCTGGTTCGTCTTCTACCTGCCGAATTTTCTCGGCCATCCGGACAATTACATCCCGGCCGACGCCCTGAAGACGCCGGCGCATATCGTGCCGGAATGGTATTACCTGCCGTTCTACGCGATGCTGCGCTCGATCACCTTCAACGTGCTGTTCATCGATTCGAAGCTTGGCGGCGTGCTGGTGATGTTCGGGTCGATCCTGATCCTGTTCTTCCTGCCCTGGCTCGATACGTCCAAGGTGCGGTCGGCCGTCTACCGTCCGTGGTACAAGGTGTTCTTCTGGCTGTTCGTCGCCAATGCCATCCTGCTCGGCTGGCTCGGCTCGCAGCCGGCGGAGGGCGTGTTCACCACGCTGTCGCAGTTCTGCACGCTCTACTATTTCGCCTTCTTCCTGGTGATCATGCCGCTGCTCGGGCTCTTCGAGACGCCGCGGCGCATTCCGAACTCGATCACCGAGGCGGTGCTGGAGGAAAAGATGAGACCGAGGGCGCAATGGAGCAAGGTCGGCTCGGGGCCAGCGGCCGGCGAAGACGGCGACGAGCAGGACGAGGGTCATGGCGAGGGTCATGGCGAGGCTACGAAAGCTCACGCCAATGCCGGCGGCAAGGCCCTCGAAACGGAGGGCGGGAGATGAACACGATGAGACGTTTTCCGGCCGATCGCCGTTTTGGCCGTGCCGGCTTTCTCGGGGCCGGCTTTCTCCGTGGCCGGGTCCTTCGGGCCGGGTTCCTCCGGTCGCAGCCTGTGCTTGCCGCTCTGGCGATGGCGGCGGGCATCGCCTGTCTGGCGCCTGTCGCATCCGCACAGGAAAACCATGCGGCGGCGAGCGGGGAGGCTTCGCAATCGGAAGCGCCGCATTTCCCGATCGAACATCCCAAGCAGGCGTCCTGGAGCTTTTCCGGGCCATTCGGTCACTATGACAAAGGGCAGTTGCAGCGCGGGCTCAAGGTCTATGCCGAAGTCTGTTCCGCCTGTCATTCGATGAAGCTCGTCTCGTTCCGCACGCTGGGAGACCTCGGCTATTCGCCGGCGCAGGTGAAGGCGTTTGCCGGGAACTACAAGGTTCAGGACGGGCCGAACGACGAGGGCGAGATGTTCGAGCGGGCGGCGATCCCGTCCGACTATTTTCCGTCGCCTTTCCCCAATCCGCAGGCGGCGGCTGCGGCCAACAATGGTGCGGCACCCCCGGACATGTCGCTCTTGGCCAAGGCGCGCGGCGTCGAGCGCGGCTTTCCGCAGTTCATCTTCGATATCTTCACCCAGTATCAGGAGGGTGGCCCCGACTATATCTACTCGCTTCTGACGGGCTACAGGGATGCGCCGAAAGGCATCACGGTGCCGGAAGGCGGGCATTACAATCCGTATTTCGTCGCCGCCGCCTCGCTTGCCATGCCGCCACCGCTCAGCGCCGATCAGGTGACATACGACGACGGCTCACCGCAGACCGTCGACCAGTATTCAAGGGATGTCTCCGCCTTCCTGATGTGGGCCGCCGAGCCGCATCTGGAGGAGCGCAAGCGGACCGGTTTCATGGTTCTGGTCTTCCTGCTGATCTTCACCGGGCTGATCTATCTCACCAAGAAATCCGTCTATGCGCGCAAGGAACCGGATGCCGCGCCGCAGCGGGGATGAGCGGGCCTGTGACATTTCTCCTTCGGAAAAGGCGGTTTTGCCGCCTTTTTCATTTGGGGTGGCGGGCGCAAGTTGATAGGTTCCGGCCAACCTTGTTTCAAATCTCCAGAGTATTATGACCACCGACAGCAAACTCGCCTCGTCCATCCGCGCCATCAAGGATTACCCGAAGCCGGGGATCGTGTTTCGCGATATCACCACGCTGCTTGGCGATGCGGACGCATTTCGCCATGCGGTGGACGAGTTGGTGAAACCCTATCAGGGGCTCGGCGTCGACAAGATCGCCGGCATCGAGGCGCGCGGCTTCATTCTCGGCGGCGCGCTGGCGCATCAGCTGTCGGCCGGTTTCGTGCCGATCCGCAAGAAGGGCAAGCTGCCGCACCAGACCGTGCGCGTTGCCTACAGCCTCGAATACGGCGTCGACGAAATGGAGATGCATATCGATGCGGTGAAGCCCGGCCAGCGGGTGATCCTCACCGACGATCTGATCGCGACCGGCGGCACCGCCGAAGGTGCGGTCAAGCTTCTGCGCCAGCAGGGTGCGGAGATCGTATCCGCCTGTTTCGTCATCGACCTGCCGGAACTCGGTGGCCGCAAGAAGCTCGAGGCTCTCGGCGTCGAGGTTCGCACGCTGGTGGAATTCGACGGGCATTGAGCCCGTCTGCCGCCTGGTCGGGGCGGCGCGTCAGGCCTGCCCCCTGACGTTTCAAGGATTGCACGTTTCCCGGCTTCGGCTATCCTCTGCGGTGGCGCGGCGGGGAAACGGGCATGACGATTGCGACATTGATTGCCTTTGCGGTGGCCTTTCTGGTGTTCGCCGCCAGTCCCGGTCCCGACAACCTGACGATCGTCGCCCGCACGATCACCCGTGGCGCCATCCATGGCATCGCCTATGGCGCCGGCACGGTTGCAGGCATTCTGGTTTTTCTGATGCTGGCGGCATTCGGGCTCTCTGTCGTTGCGGCCGAGACCGGATGGCTGATGGCGCTGCTTCGCTATGGCGGGGCTGGCTATCTCGTGTTGATGGGCGTTCGTCTCTGGATTGCCGTGCCGCCGGATGTGCGGCAGGCTGACGTGGAGGCCGAGGTGGATGCCGACGACGGGGGCGCCGGTGAGGCGCGCGCCGCTCCCGGTAAGGCCAAGCAGGGTAAGACCATGGCTGGCACCCGTCGCGGTGTGATCGGCGGCTTTGTTACCGGCATGGCGCTCAACCTCGGAAACCCGAAAATGCCACTCTTTTATCTGGCACTGCTGCCCAATGTCGTCGGGCCGGATCTCGGGTGGATGCAGGTCGGCATTCTGTCGCTGATCATCGTCGCTATCGAGGCGCTTGTGATCGGCGGCCATGTTCTGGCTGCCGGGCGGGCACGCCGGGTGCTTTCCAGCCCGGCCGTGCTGCGCAAGGTCAATCGCGTGGCGGGCGGCCTGATGGTGGGCGCAGGCGTGGCCGTGGCTGCCCGATAGGTCGATGTGCGGATCGCCCTTTTGCGTTCATGCGGAATCACTTGGCAGGCAATGCTTAAGTGAATTCGAGTACCGTTCCTTCGTAGCGCATCACCGTCTCGCCGTGTTGGTTGATGCCCTCGTTGAGGGTGCGGTTGATGAACGTGCCCGGCCTTGACGATAGCGCGCGGCTGTCGATCATCGTCACGCGGTATGTGATCGTGTCGCCGGCATAGACGGGCTTCAGCCATTGCAGTTTCGAGAAGCCGGGCGAGGGGCCGAGATTGGGCGGGATCAGGCCTTCGCGCGTCAGGCGGGCGGTCTCTTCCTGCCAATAGCTCAGAAACGTCTTCATCCAGCCGGCGCAGGTGTGCCAGCCGGAGGCGCAGAGGCCGCCGAAGACCGAGTGTCTTGCGGCATCCGCATCCGTGTGGAACGGCTGCGGATCGAACTGTTCGGCAAAGCGGATGATGTCTTCTGCGGTGAAGAGAAGGGTGCCGGTCACGATACGTGTGCCTGCGGGGGCGAGCTCGATCAGTCTCATGCCGGGGTCTCCCCGCTCAGCATGTGAACCGCAGGGTCCCGCATGCGGAACATGACGGGATTTTCGCCGCGCATGGCGATCTCGCCGTGCTGGTTCCTTACCTCGTGCAGGAATTTGACGAGCCCGATGCCGGGGCGGGAGCGGAGCGGGCGGGCCTCGATGACGGTCGATTGGCCCGACAGCGTATCGCCGGCCAGAACCGGGCGCTTCCATTCCATGACATCGATGCCGGGGGCACCTTCGGACGACGAGCGCGACAGCCAGCCGTCATACATCATGCGCATGAATATCGAGCCGGTATGCCAGCCGGAGGCCGATAGGCCGCCGAGAATGCTGGCGCGGCCGGCCTCCTCCGACAGATGCATCGGCTGCGGGTCGAATTCGCGGGCAAAGGCGATGACCTCGTGCGCCGTCACCGTCTTTTCAGCCAGGGCGAAGATGCGCCCCGGCGTGAAATCCTCGAAATGATAATCGATCGCCACCGTTTGCCTCCCTCCGGTGCGGCCGCCGCGTTTCTGCCGATCAGGTGTTGAAGCGGAAGTGGATGACGTCGCCGTCGCTGACCACGTATTCCTTGCCTTCGTCGCGACCCTTGCCGGCTTCCTTGGCGCCGACTTCACCCTTGTAGGCGAGGTAGTCATCATAGCCGATGGTGAAGGCGCGGATGAAGCCGCGCTCGAAATCCGTGTGGATGACGCCGGCTGCCTGCGGCGCCTTGGTGCCGCGGCGGATGGTCCAGGCGCGGGTTTCCTTCGGGCCGACGGTGAAATAGGTGATCAGGTCGAGCAGATGGTAGCCGGCGCGGATCAGGCGGTCGAGACCGGCTTCCTCAAGGCCGAGCGCCGACAGGAATTCGGTCGCTTCGTCTTCCGGCAGCTGGGCGACTTCGGATTCGATCGCAGCCGAGATGATGACGCATTCGGCGCCCTGTTCCTTCGCCATGACGGCGACGGCTGCGGTGTGCTCGTTGCCCGTGGACGCATCGCCTTCGGCGACGTTGCAGACGTAGAGAACCGGATGCGAGGTCAGGAGGTTGAGGCTCTTGAGGATCTCGATATCTTCCGGGTTCAGCGTCTTGAGGAGAAGGCGTGCCGGTTTGCCGTCGTTGAGGAGCTTGATGACCTCTTCCATGACGGGAAGCTGTGCGAGCGATTCCTTGTCCTTGCTCGTCGCGCGCTTGCGGGTCTGTTCGACGCGGCGCTCCAGGCTTTCGAGGTCGGCGAGCATCAGCTCGGTCTCGATCGTATCGGCATCGCCGACCGGGTTGATGCGGCCTTCGACATGGGTGATGTCGTCATCCTCGAAGCAGCGCAGGACATGCACGACCGCATCGACTTCGCGGATATTGGCGAGGAACTTGTTGCCGAGGCCTTCGCCCTTCGAGGCGCCGCGCACGAGGCCGGCGATATCGACGAAGGAGATGCGCGTCGGAATGATTTCCTTCGAGCCGGCAATGTCCGCCAGCTTCTTCATGCGCGAATCGGGAACGGCGACTTCGCCCGTGTTCGGCTCGATCGTGCAGAACGGATAGTTGGCGGCCTGCGCGGCTGCCGTCTTGGTGAGTGCGTTGAAGAGGGTGGACTTGCCGACATTCGGCAGGCCCACGATACCGCATTTGAAACCCATGGGATGAACCCCGTATCATCAGAAACTTCGTTGACGCTGGCTATGGGGGAAAGTGCGGGAGCGGTCAAGACTTGCCGCGCGCCAAGGGTGGCTCACGCCGGGCAATGCTTGCCGGTAAGGCGGATTTGCCTTACTTTGTGCGGGACGTGGAGACTGGGATATGGTCACGCTGAAGGTTACGGCCAAAGGGCAGATTACGCTGAAGAAGGAGTTGCAACGCCATCTGAACGTCCGGCCGGGCGATCAGATGGAGGTTGTTGCCTTGCCGAATGGCAAGCTGGAGATTTCAGCCGTGCGGCCGAGGCAAGAGGGTGGCTTGGACAAGTTCTTCGGCAGCCTGAAGAACGGGCATGATATTCATGCGTCGCTGGATGATATCAGTCAGGCGATCGAGGATGGATGGGCGGGCAGGGTCTCGCTGGACGATCACGATGATCGTTGACACCAACGTCCTCGTGCGTGTCTGGGCGGCTGATGACCCGGTTCAGTCTGCTGCTGCCGAGCATCGCCTTCGCCAGGCAAAACAGATCTATATTGCCAATTCCTCGCTTTGCGAATTCGTCTGGGTTGCCCGCAAGGTCTACAGGCAGACGAGAGCGGATATCGCCGCGGCCATCCAATTGCTGACCTCGGATCCGCGTGTCGTCATCGATCTGCCGGCGGTGACGGCGGGACTTGAGTTTCTGGGCGCAGGCGGCGACTTTGCCGACGGGGTGATCGAGTTCGAGGGCCGCAAGCTGGGCGGGGAGATCTTCGTCACCTTCGACCGCCATGCGGCTGCAATCGTCAGTGCGCAAGGGCGCCAGTGTGATCTTCTTGCAAGCGATCCGGCATAGCGGTCGGGCGCTTCCGGCTTGAAAATCGCCGTGCGCAGTGCGATATACCGCCCACATACATTTTAAAGCCTATTTCAGATTGGCGAACGTCATCAGGAGATGCCGATGGCCGAAAATACCGTTATCACACCGAAAACAACCACCAAGCCGAAGCTGGAGCGTCCGAAGCTCTACAAGGTCATGCTGGTCAATGACGATTACACGCCGCGCGACTTCGTCACGATGGTGTTGAAAGCCGTGTTCCGGATGAGCGAGGAGACCGGCCATCGGGTGATGATGACCGCGCATCGCATGGGCGTCGCCGTCGTCGTCGTCTGCACAAGGGATATCGCCGAGACCAAGGCGAAGGAGGCGATCGATCTCGCCAAGGAAGCGGGCTTTCCGCTGATGTTCACCACCGAGCCGGAAGAATAAGGTCTTCCGCTCTGTTTCGGGCCGTCCTGCGGAAATCGGAGGGCCGAAACGATCAAACGTTCCGGCCCTTTGGTCTCAGGACTTCTTCTTTTTCTTCTCAGACGTCACGCCGAGCGATTTTGCCGAGATCCAGAAGACCGAATCTTCGGCTTCCGCCGTCTCCAGCCAGACGAAATCGAGATCGGGATATTCCTCTTCGAGAATTTCCCGGCCGGTGCCGATTTCGCAGATCATGCCGCCTTCCGGGTTGAGGTGTTTCGGCGCTTCGCTCAGAAGCTGGCGAACGAGGTCGAGGCCGTCTTCGCCGCCATCGAAGGCCATGGCCGGCTCGGCACGGTATTCGGCCGGGAACGTGTCCATTTCCTCAAGGCTGACATAGGGTGGATTGGTGATGATCAGGTCATATTTGCGGCCCTTCACCGGGGCGAAGAGATCGCCCTGGTGAAGCGTCACCTGGCCTTCCACCTCATGGGCTGCGACATTGATCTTCGCCACTTCCAGCGCATCCGGCGAAAGATCGACGGCGTCGATCTCGGCGCCGGGGAAGAATTTCGAGGCGAGAATGGCAAGGCAGCCCGAGCCGGTGCAGATGTCGATGACGTTCGATACGCTGTCCGGGTCCGGCAGATAGGCCGGCTCGTCGTCGCCCAGATATTCGGAAAAGAGAATTTCGCCGATATGCGAGCGCGGCACGATCACCCGCTCGTCCACGTAGAAACGCACACCCTGGATATAGGAGTGGCCGGTCAGGTAGGACGAGGGTTTGCGGGTTGCGACGCGCTGCTCGATGCGCTCGGCGACAAGCCTGCGCTCGGGCAGGGTCAGGCGGGCATCGAGAAACGGATCGAGCGTATCGATCGGCAGATCGAGCGTGTCGAGAAGCAGAAAGGCCGCATCGTCGGTTGCGGTCATCGTGCCGTGGCCGAAGCTCAGCTGGGCCGCATTGAAACGGGAAATCGCATAGCGCCAGTAGTCTCGAAGGGTCAGGAGTTCTGCTGCAACGTCTTCTGTCGAAAGGCTATTCGTCATATGATGTTTCCAGATAAAGCTTCGTATTGATTAGCGATTCACAGTGGCCGGCGCTACTGTAAAGTGTATGTCGATATTCCCGCGACGGTTGCTTGCCTTTGATCTTTCGGCAAACCCCTTTGACGCTCGTCAGTCGTTCTTGTTGCCGAACATCTTCTTCAGCATCTCGGCCATCGGGCCTGATGTCGGCAGGTTCGGCCGCGCGCCGCCGCGGGCCTGATGGATATGGCTCTTGGCCGCGGGCTTTGGCGGCTTTACCGGATTTTGCGCGCCGGCGGCGGCGGCCACGTCCTTCGGCGGCTTTGCAGCCTTGGCCGGCTTGCCGTCCTCCGGCTCGCTCTTGACGCCGACGGCGAGCGCCAGCTTGTTCATCAGCTGCGAATCCTCGCCCTTCACCAGCATGCCGGCATTGTCTGCCAGCGCATCGAGAAGCGGCGCAAGCCAGACCTGATCCGACTTGGCGAAATCGCCGAGAACATGGTTGTGCACCTGTTCCTTGGAACCGGGATGGCCGATGCCGAGACGCAGGCGACGGTATTCCTTGCCGCAATGGGCATCGAGCGATTTCACGCCATTGTGGCCGCCATGGCCGCCGCCGGTTTTGATTCGGGCGCGGCCGGGCGGAAGGTCGAGTTCGTCGTAAATGGTGACAATATTTGCCGGTGTCAGCTTGTAGAAGCGCATCGCCTCGCCGACGGCTTCGCCCGAGAGGTTCATGAAGGTCTGCGGCTTCATCAGCAGAACCTTTTCGCCGCCGATCTCGCCCTCGGAAATCTCCGCCTTGAACTTTTTCGACCAGGGGGCAAAGCCCGCAAGGCGCTGGATGGCGTCGACAGCCATGAAGCCGATATTGTGGCGGTTGCCCTGATATTTCGAGCCGGGATTGCCGAGCCCCGCGATGATGATCATGAGAATAGCGTCCGGTTTGCTGCCTGTCCTTCACCACAGCGAAACGGCGCCGATGTCAACCCCGTGACCGTTTCGTCATCCTGCATGCAGGCCGAGGATTTTCACCCGCCATTGGATAACGGGGGCGGGTGTGCCCGGTCACGGCGGCCAGTTGAAGCCGTAGCGCTGATAGACCGATTGCTGGCGGCCATCGGAGAGAAAGCTGTCGAGGCTTTTTTGAAGGCGCGCGATCACCGCGTCCGGCACGCTTCTGTGGCAGGCTATGCCGACGGGTTGCTGGGTAAGCGTGACGACCCGCTCGATACTGCCATCCGCGTCGTGGATCTTTCTGAAGGCATTTTCCGACATGGGCATCAGATCGATATGGCCGGCAATCAGCTTGCGCAGCATGGTGTCGACATCGGGGCTCATATCGATATTGGGAAATTCGAGCCGGCGAAACAGGCCGTCGCTGAAGTCGTCGCGATAGGTGCCGACGATGAACTGCCGGGCGTCCTGGAGGCTTGCGGCGGCAACCGGCGCGCCGGCGCGCTTGACGAGGATGCGCCGCGACATGCCAAGCGGTGCGACCCACTTGAAGCGGGCCTCGCGCTCGGGCGTTCGCGCGGTCGAGAAGACGCAGTGCATGGGCTCCGTCTCGCCCGTTGCAAGCGCGCGTGCCCATGGCACGATGTCGATACTGATCGCCACACCGGCATCGGCGGCGATCGCTTCGACCTGATCGATGTTGAGGCCATGATAGGAGCCGTCCGCCGCCTGGAAGGCATAGGGCGGGTTCGGCTCCGTCAGCATCACGATCAGGGGGCTCGATGGCGGCTGGTCGGGCGGCGGCTGGTTCGATGGCGCCAAGTTGGCGGCTGTTGCAGGCACTGTGGCTTCGATTGCGATCAGCGGCAGGATGACGAGGCCTGCCCTGGCGATTGCGGCAGGCGCCAGCCGGTGCAGCCATGCGCAGGCAGAACGCGCCAGGAGGCGGGCGAGGGGCGTCAGGGGATTTCCGCCTCCGGTCGAAACGCGAAGCGGCGCTCTCTCTTTGTCTTTACGCGCCTGCGGACGCAAAACCGGTTCCTGCTTTTGCTGGACTTGCTCAAGGCGTCCGGTGGCGATCGTCATCGGTTGTCCTTCATCTCTGGCATTTCCCGGCCTCTGGCGGCGTGGGGTTCAAGTGATCGGATCTTCCGATGCGGTGTTCCAGTGCGGGGCCATCAGCTCGCCAGCGAGGCGCGGGCGGCGTCGGTCGCGGTCAGTGCCGACAGGAGGTCGGAAATCGCCTGCGGCCTGGCGAAATGATAGCCCTGCGCGAAGTCGATGCCGATCTCGCCGAGCAGGCGGCGCTGTTCTTCGGTCTCGACGCCTTCCGCCACCACCTTGGCATTCATCTTGTGGGATATCGCTGCGATGCCTTCGATCAGCATGCGGCTGCGGTGCCCGACCTCGCTGCCCGGTTCTGCCAGCGAGCGGGTGAAGGACTGGTCGATCTTGACGATATCGACGGGAAAACGGCTCAGGTAGCTGAGCGAGGAATAGCCGGTGCCGAAATCGTCCAGCGCGATGCGGAAGCCGCAATCGTGCAACTGGTTGAGGATGGTGCGGATCTGCGGATTGTCGTGCATCAGCACCGCTTCGGTGATTTCGATCACGAGGCGCGCGGGGTGGATGCCGCGGCGATCCATCAGCGATGCGAGGCGCAGCGGCAGCGACGGCTCGAACTGAACGGGAGAAAAATTGACGGCGACATAGACATTGCTCATGCCGGGCAGGGCTGACAGGCGCTGGAGATTGTCGAGCGCGCCTTCGAGTACGAGATTGCCGATCGCGCCGATCGTGCCGTTTTCCTCTGCAACGGCGATAATGGCGGCGGGCGACAGCAGGCCCTTGCGCGGATGGCGAAGCCGCATCAGGGCCTCGAAACCCGTCGTTCGGCCGCTCGCCATATCGACGATCGGCTGGAAATGCGCCTCGAACCAGCGGGCGGCAAGCGCCAGCTCGATGTCGTTTTCGATTTCGGCCCGCTCGCGGGTCTTGTCGAGCATGGCCGGGTCGTAGACGCGGGCACCGTTCTTGCCGTCGCGCTTGCGGGCATACATGGCAAGGTCTGACTTTTGCAGAAGATCGGCCGCCGTCGTTGCGTGTGCCGGATAGCAGGCAAGGCCGATGCTGGCGCTGAGGCGCACGCTGGTTCCTTCGGCGCGGAACGGTTCGTCGACGATATCGACCAGCCGGTCGCACATCGCAATCGCCCGCTGTTCGGCGTCGGCCCCGGTCAAAAGCACGGCGAATTCGTCGCCGCCGAGCCTTGAGGCGACATCGCCGGTATCGAGCATCGGCGTCAGGCGTGCCGAAAACTGGCGCAGCACGCTGTCGCCTGCGGCATGGCCGTGATTGTCGTTGATGGCCTTGAACCGGTCGAGATCGACGAAGAGGCAGGCGACCGGTGTGCCGACCTTGTCGGCTTCGGCAATCTTCTCGTCGAGCACCGTCTCGAAACCCTGGCGGTTGAGGAGCCCGGTCAGATAGTCCGAAATCGCCTGATGGTGATTGCGGACTTCCGACTGCTTGAGTTCGGTGACATCGGTCATGACGCTGAGAGAGCCGCCGGTACCGTGGTTCGACAGGCTCTGCGCGTCGTTGCTGCGGCGATAGGACAGCGGCTCGTCGTCGATGCCGGCGCTTCTTGCGGCAAGCTCGGTCTCGGCGATCAGCACGTCGATCATCCGGCCGTCCTTGCGCATGAAGCGCACGGTGACTTCGCGAACCGGTGCATCCTTGTCGGACTGGGTTCGGCGCGCCTCGTAGCGCGCCCGGTCCTCGCGGGCGACGAGATCGCAGAAGCTCAGGCCGACGACCTCGTTGCGCGAATAGCCGGTTGCCAGAAGCCAGTAGTCGCTGACGGCGGCGATACGGTCTTCGCAGGTCAAAGAGAACAGCATGGCCGGGGTCAGGTTGTAGGTGCGAGTCGTGTTGCGATGGGCGCGTTTCAGTTCGCGCTCCTCCCGCTCCAGAAGCGTCTGCATTTCATTGTAGCTTCTGGCCAGGCGACCGATCTCGTCGTTGGAGCGCCAGTCGACATGGTGGCGCGAGCCGAGGCGGCGGGTTGCCTCGATCGCCGCCGTCAGCCGCAGAAGCGGCTTGATGACCATCACCCGGTTGCCGACGAGGGCCGCGCCGACGACGGCGAGAACGGCCACGATGAAGAGCGAAACGATTGCCAGTTCCATCTCGTGGATCGCCGCGAACCAGCCGGGAACCGGGACATAGAGCGTCAACGTGCCGACGGCGCGGTCGCCGCGCGGCGAACGATAGGTGATCGGCCTTGCGACGGATTTCAGCTCATGCTGGCCGAGCAGCGTCCGGCTGTTCTTCTCCAGCGTCAGCTTGCCGGAGGTATCGTCGATGCGCACGCGCTGGATCGCCGGGTCGGCGACGAGGCCGAAGGCGATCTGGTCGACGCCGTCGACGTCGAGGTCCCAGAGCGGCTTGCCGAGCGCCTGCGAATTGGTGGCGAGCAGCACATCGACATGCTCATTGAGATTGCGCGTCGCCTGCTGCGAGGACAGGACGATGAAAAGGCCGAATAGCGGTGCGACGATCACAAGCAACGCGGCTGAAATGATCGCAACAAAACGGCTTTCGACGGAATGTTTCATTCTAAATGCCCCGCATATTCACGCCGAGAAATGTTCGACGTGAGCCCCTATATGCTGTTTTGCGGGCATCCTTCACGCAATTGATTAAGCTTCGCTGAAAAACCGAATAGCAAATTCGGGAGATGGACGCGGTTTTCCATAGGGTGATGCTGCAGAGCACAAAAAAGCCCGCCGGAGGCGGGCTTTTCGAGCAGAATGCTGGCTGGCGATTATTCGCCGGCAGCTTCCGTCGTCTCGTCTTCGGCAATGCCGGCGGCCGGGGCAACGATCGTGGCGATCGTGAAGTCGCGGTCGGTGATCACGGGACGAACACCCTTCGGCAGCTTGACGGCCGAGATGTGGATGCTGTCGCCGATCTTGGCGCCGTCGAGATCGACGGTGATGAATTCCGGAATGTCGTTGGCCGGGCAGTGGAATTCCACCGTGTGGCGAACGATGTTGAGGACGCCGCCCTGCTTGATAGCGGACGTGTCTTCGTTTTCGAAGTGAACCGGTACTTCCACGGTGACTTCGGTGTTACCCGAAACACGCAGGAAGTCGACATGCATGGTGAAGTCGCGGACCGGATCCAGCTGGTAGTCCTTCGGCAGGACCTGGATCTTCTCACCACCAACGTCGATCGTCGCGATGGTGGTCATGAAACCGCCAGCGTGGATGCGCTTGGTTACTTCGTTGGTCGACAGGGCAATCGACACTGGGGCCTGCTTGTCACCATAGATGACGGCAGGAATGAAACCGTTGCGGCGAAGTTCACGGGAGGACCCCTTACCGACCCGTTCGCGCGCCTCGGCCTTGAGCTCGTAAGTTGCATGGCTCATGGCTTTGTCCTTTATACGTTACTGGAGAGTTTTTCGCGGTCATCGACTTTTAAAAGCCATCGACCGTTCAAACCGAAGGGCATCGTCCGATGCTCTCCGTCCGCGTTGCCTCCAAGGGTGTCTACGTGGATGCGGTCCTATAAACCAAGGCGGCCGAAGGCGCAAGGCGGCATGTCAATGCGCCCGGCGGCGATTGATCCTATGCCGCAAGAGATCCGCACGAGCTCGGCAGGCTCCCGCCGCGTTCGTGCTCTTTTTACCATGTCCGCAAACCATTCCCACATCAATACCCCTTAAATGAAGGGGCTCGTATTGCCGAGAAAGTAGCTGTTATTCCATGTTTCGTGTCATTTCCTGCATCGCAACCGATCACGATTTCCGCTACATCGTCGCCGCCGTTCTGGTCTGCGCGACCGGTAGTTTCCTTACAATCAACCTTCTGTCGCGGGCGCATCGCGGCAAGGGGCTGGAAAAGATCATCTGGCTGGCGCTGGCGGGCTTCATCGGCGGCGCGACCACCTGGGCGACCCATTTTCTGTCGATGCTCGGCTATATGGCGGCGGGCGAGGTCGGCTACGAGCCGGGACTGACCTTCGCCTCCTTCATCATCGCCATCGTCACCTTTACCGCCGGCTTCATCATCTCGGCCTATGGCGGACGCTCGCCGGCAGCGGAAGCGGGTGGCATGGTGGCGGGTCTCGGCATCGCGGCGATGCATTATACCGGCATGGCCGCCTATGAGATGCAGGGCCTCATCGCCTGGGACCAGACCTATGTCGTCGCGTCTCTGGTTCTGGCTGCGATCTTCGGCGCGCTGATCACCAACCGCCTGGTGCGGCCGATCAGCGGGTTCTGCAAATATGGATCCGTGCTTGCCATGGTGCTGGCGATCGCATCGACGCATTTCACCGCCATGGCGGGCGTCCATGTGACGCTCGATCCGCGCATGGTGATGCCGGTCAGCACCATTTCGCCGATCTCGCTCGGTTTCGGCGTGCTGGCGCTGATGATGGTTCTGCTGACGCTGACGGCGGCCACCTATCTGATCGACCAGAGCACCGGAAAGGCAGCGATCGAGCGCTATCGGCATCTGTCGATGCATGATCCGCTCACCGGGCTTGCCAACCGCACCTTCTTCAACGAGCAGGTCAGCGACCTGGAAAAGCGCCGCTGGGACGCCACGGCGCAGGTTGCCGTTCTCAGTATCGACCTCAACCGCTTCAAGGAAATCAACGACGTGCACGGCCATGCGGCCGGCGATGCCGTGCTTCGGGCGATCGGCGGCCGGCTGAGCGACATCGATGGCGAGGGCCATGTGATCGCCCGTGTCGGCGGCGACGAATTCCTGGTCCTGATGAACCGCTATTATCGCCGCTCCGACGCGATCGGCCTTGCCAAGCAGATGATCGCGGAAATCGGCAAGCCGGTCGACTGGCACGGCTCGACCTTCAGCGTCGATGCCAGCGTCGGGATCGCCATCTATCCCGGCGATGCGGAATCGATCGACGATCTTCTGTCGCAGGCCGATGTGGCGATGTACCGTGCCAAGCACACCGGCCCGAATGCCATCTGCTTCTACGACGCGTCGATGGACAAGGCGGCCCGCGAGCGCAATGCGCTTGCCATGGATATGCGCGCCGGCCTCGCCAAGGGCGAATTCGAACTCTATTACCAGCACCAGAACGATGCGCTCTCCGGCAATGTCGTCGGCTTCGAGGTGCTCCTGCGCTGGCACCACCCGAGCCGCGGCATGGTGCCGCCGATGGAATTCATTCCGATCGCCGAGCGCACCGGCTTCATCGCCGAGCTTGGCGAATGGGTGCTTAACACCGCCTGCGAGGAGGCGGCACGGTGGAAGAACCCGCTGCCGATCGCCGTCAACGTGGCGCCGCAGCAGCTCGCCGATCCGCTTCTGTCGCTGAAGGTGAAGGAAATCCTGCGCCGCACGGGCTTGCCCGCCAGCCGGCTGGAACTGGAAATCACCGAATCGGGCATCATCGCCGACCACCAGCGGGCGCTGCAGGTGGTGCGCCATCTGAAGAGCCTCGGCGTGAAGATCGCCATGGACGATTACGGCACCGGGTATTCCTCGCTCTCGACGCTGATGAGTTTCCCGTTCGACAAGATCAAGATCGATCGCACCTTCGTCGATGGCCTTGGCGACAATCTGCAGTCGGCGGCGATCGTCCGTTCGACGCTCATTCTTGCCGCGAGCCTCGAAATCCCGGTTCTGGCCGAGGGTGTCGAGACCAACGAGCATATCGAATTCCTGCGCCGTGAAGGTTGCTCGCAGGTGCAGGGCTACCTGTTCGGCAAGCCCGGCCCGCGCGCCGGCATCGAGCATATCGTCAACGGTCTTCTCGCCCAGCAGCCGGCGAGGGCAGATGGCGACGGTCATGCGGCAGATGTGTGCGACGCTGCAGACAAGGTTGCAGACGGGGCTGCCGACGGGCGAGCGGCTGCCTGAGACGGGCGAGACTGCTCAAGCAGACCAAAGACAGAGGGCAAGGGCCGGCGCAGGACGCCGGCCTTTTTCGTTTGGTCTGGGAGGAATATCGACCGGAGAGGCTTACCGGCGGGGTTCGCCGCCCGGCGCGTAGGCCGTCTTCGTCTCGAAGCGGAACTTGTGGCTGCAATCGGTGCAGCGGAGCATGTATTTGCGCGGATCGGTGGCGGCAAATTCGGTGACGAAGCCCCTGGGCAATTCGTCGATGCGGAAATCGCGGCTGGCGGCGCGCTTGTCGTCCGCCTCCGAGACCTCGGCATAGCCCGTGTTGCCGCATTGCGAGCATTCGAGCTTGCGGGAATAGCGGTCGCGCGCTGCCATCAGCTTGTCCTTTCGAGATATCGGCGGTGATGTCTGTCGGGCGGCCGCGGGGTTTTGTCTGCGGTGCCGGTTCTGCGCCATCCGCGACGCAAAACCGGTTCCCACTTTTGCTGGAATGGCCTCAGTCGAACAGGCTGGAGACGGATTCTTCCATCGCCGTGCGGTTGATCGCCTCGCCAAGCAGGGTGGACGTGGTGATGACGCGGATATTATGCGCCGACTGAACCGCCGTGGTCGGCTGGATACTGTCGGTAATCACCAGTTCGCGCAGCTTGGAATTGGCGATGCGGGTGACGGCGCCGCCCGAGAGAACGCCGTGGGTGATATAGGCGGTGACGCTGGTCGCGCCCTTGGCGAGAAGCGCCTCGGCCGCATTGCAGAGGGTTCCTCCCGAGTCGACGATATCGTCGACCAGCAGACAGTCCTTGCCGGTCACGTCGCCGATGACGTTCATGACTTCCGATTCACCGGCGCGTTCGCGGCGCTTGTCGACGATCGCCAGCTGGCAATCGAGACGTTTTGCGAGCGAGCGGGCGCGCACCACGCCGCCGACATCGGGAGACACGACCATGACGTTGTTCAGGTCGTAATGTTCCTTGACGTCGCGGGCCAGGATCGGGATCGCGTAGAGGTTATCGGTCGGGATGTCGAAGAAGCCCTGGATCTGGCCTGCGTGAAGATCGAGCGTCAGAACGCGGTCCGCACCGGCCTCGGTAATCAGGTTGGCGACGAGCTTGGCCGAGATCGGCGTGCGCGGGCCAGCCTTGCGGTCCTGGCGAGCGTAGCCGAAATAGGGGATCACCGCCGTGATGCGTTTTGCCGACGAGCGGCGGAACGCATCGATCATGATCAGCAGTTCCATCAGGTGATCGTTGGTCGGGAAAGACGTGGACTGGATGACGAATACGTCTTCCCCGCGCACGTTCTCCTGAATTTCAACGAAGATTTCCTGATCCGCGAAGCGCCTGACACTGGCTTTCCCGACTGGAACATTGAGATAGCTGCAGATCGCGTCGGCAAGATGCCGGTTCGAATTGCCTGCGAAAACCTTCATTGCGGCCCGCCTGTTTTGAAGCTGGATAGCGGCCTTTTACCGCCGCCGGTTTCGAATGCAATAGGGATTGCACGCGGTCAAGGATTTTTGTGACGTCGGGATGAACTATCCCCGTCTGCTGTCGCGCCAGTTGAGATAATCCGAGATTGTTTTTGCGGCTATGAGTTCCATCGTCGCAGCCGGAACCGCAGCCCAGGGGTCACTTTCACGCGAACCGGCCCTCACCGGCACGACTTCCTGACCCTGCATGCGGTTCAAACGGTTGCCGGCCGGATCGAGCACGTCCCAGACATAGATGATCGTCACCTGCTTTCCCTTCGGGCCGTCGCCCTGGAAGGCGGAGAAGTAACCCTTGAGGATTTCTTCGGCGCGCGCATCGTTCGACGGGCGGATGACGAGGCCGCTGGCGCGCGCATCCGATCCCAACCGGCGCGACAGGGGCGTCACCGCCTCGACCGGTGCGCCGATCACCGGCAGGAAACGGATCGTATTGCCGGCGCCCTGCGACGATGCCGACCGCATCTGGCTTGAGCGTTGGCCGGAGGGTTGGCCTGAGGGCGGCTCGGGGGATTGGCCGGAGTGCGGCACGTCTTGCGGGGCGGTGATCGATGCAGAGCGCGGCGGCGCCCTCCGTCCGTCCGATGATCGTGCGACACTTGCCGCATCATCCTGCCCGTTCCAGACGGGCGGCGGGCCGGAGGAGGCGGGCGAGACGTTGCTGCCCGATTGCAGGGCATCGGCCTGCGCTTCCAGAGAACTGCCCGATGGATAGGGCGAGCCCTGCCGGACCGGTGGGTGCTGGGCGTAGGTGCGGTCACGATAGGTTTCCGGCGCGGGCGAACGGGCGATGTCGTCGGCATCGGCCTGGGTGACAGGGGACGTCACGGGGGAGCCCGTGCGGTAGCCACGGCCTGCCAGCCTGTTGGTTTCGCCGGCATAGCGCCGGTTTCGATCGTCGCCCGAATTCTCGCCTGAACGCTCCCCTGAACGCTCTTCTGAACGCTCCCCTGAACTCTGGCCGCGATCCCGGTCGGCATAGCGGCCCGGCTGCGTGCCGGCGCCGACATCCACTTGCGGGGTGAGGGCATCTGTCGTGTTGCAGGCGGCGAGAAGCGGCGCGAGAAGGCCGGCGAGGGCGAAGGCGATGATCGCTTTCCTCACATGCCGCATGATCAATCCCCGCCTGTTTCTACCGCATCTGAAACTTACGGTGGCCGTTCGGGCCAAGTCAATTGCGGCGTCCTGCGGCAAAGCCGCTTCACCGTCTCCCTGCGGATGTGCCACCTATTTCTGGATGAGATCGAGCGTATGGCGGGACAGCGTCAGCGGTGCGGCTTCCGTCGTCAGATAGGTCTGGCCGAGCGTCATCGCCGCGCCCGTGTCGGAATCCATGATGATCATGTGAACGAAAAGCGTCATTCCGGCCAAAATCTCCTGCGGATTGCCGGAGTGGAACATCTGGCTTTCCATCCAGGATGGCGAGAAGCGGGCGCCGAGGGAATAGCCGCAGGCATTCAGCCGATGGCGGGACAGGCCGCGCTCGTCGAAGATGCGGGCGTGGACATCGAAGACATCGCCGAACGTGTGGCCCGGCGTCAGAACCTCCTCGATCGCCAAAATCGTCTCGTGGCAGGCCTTGTAGAGTTCGCGGTGGCGCAGCGACGGATCGCCGATCAGGACGGTGCGCATCATCGCCGCATGATAATGGGCAGAGACGCCGGCCCATTCGAGCGTCAGCTGGTCGGTGGCATCGAGCCTGCGGCGGCCGGCCTTGTAGCGGCACAGAAGCGCATCCTCGCCGGAGCCGATGATGAATTCGTTGGCGGGATAATCGCCGCCGCCGGCAAGGATCGTGCCCTGCATGGCCGACAGAATGGCGCCTTCGTCGGCGCCGGGGCCGATCAGGGCAAGGGCTGCATCGAGCGCATCGTCAGCAAGGGCTGCGGCGCGTCTGACATGGGCGATCTCTGCCTCGCTCTTGATCAGCCGCAGGCGGCCGACGAGATAGGAGGCGTCGCTCAGCTGGCCGAAGGTGGAGAGCTGGCTGTCGATCAATCGCGCGACGCGGCCGGTCATGCCGTGCGTGTCGTATTCGATGCCGATCCTGGCGCCGAGCAGATCCATGTCGCTCAGCAGGTTTTTGAGATCCAGCGTCGGGTCGGCATTCACCCGGTCGACCCAGACCACGACATTGTCGAGAACCGAGGTCTGGCGGGCCTGGCGCAGATCCGCCGAGCGGGTGAGAAGCGTCATCGAGCCGTCGGCCTTGACCACCAGCGTCTGGAAGAAGCAGTAGCCGAACGTGTCGTAGCCGGTCAGCCAGTACATGCTTTCCTGGGCGAACAGGAGGAGAGCGTCGAGCTTTTCCTCCCGCATCGTCTCCGTCAGACGGGCGAGGCGGGCGGAATATTCGTGTTCGTCGAATTGCAGGGCCATGTCGGTCCTCCTTGGCGCTATCCACGGAACATCGGGCCGAATGGCCCGGCGTCAATCCTCACTGCAAGCCCGTGGGCAACCCTCTTGGGCAGCCCCCGTGAGCAGGCCCCTTGCGCAGCCCCGTCGGGCAGAGCCCTCGGCCGCCCCCTTGAGCCGCCCCCTTGGGCCATCCCCTTGGGCCGCCGCCTTTGAGCCCCAAACCGGGAAGGCTGACTTCAGGGCCGGATGGCGATTGCCGAGATCTGCCTTCCGTAATCCGGCTCGCCGGCATGGGTGGTGCGGCGATAGGAATAGAAGCGGTCACGGTCCGGATAGGTGTCGAGATCGAGACTTGCCGCTTCGACGCCTGCCGCCTTCAGCCGCCGGATCGTCAACGACGGCAGGTCGAACATGCTGTGTCCTTCCTTCGTCGACGGCGAGAAGAACTCGGCATAGGAGGGATCGAAGCCGAGGAAGCGTTCGACGAATTCCGGGCCGACCTCATAGCTGTGGCGTCCGATCGACGGGCCGAGCACGGCGGCGATGTTTTTTCTGGAGGCGCCGAGGGCGACCATCGCATCGATGGTGTTTTCGAGTACGCCCGTCAGCGCGCCCTTCCAGCCGGCATGCGCGGCGCCGATAACGCCTGCATCGCCATCGGCAAACAGGATCGGGCCGCAATCTGCCGAGAGGACGCCGATCGCGATACCGGGCGTGGCCGTCACCATCGCATCCACCTGCGGGCGGGTGCCGGAATAGGTTTCATCGACCACGGCGACATCCGGGGAATGGACCTGATGCACGGTCGCCAGCTTGTCGAGCGGCAGATCGAACCATGCGGCGACGCGGCGGCGGTTTTCGATGACGCGCTCCTGATCGTCATTCGAACCGATGCCGACATTGAGGCCGGCATAGATACCGTCCGAAACGCCGCCGTTGCGGGTGAAAAAGCCATGGGCAATGCGGGAGCCGGCGCGCTCTGCAAGAAGCGGGCTCATGATTGGCGTCGGCGCGGTCAAATCCTGCATCGGCGTTTCATCCTGTTGAATTTTATGGTTTTTATGTGCGCTGAACCGGTGCGGCGCGCTGCTTCGTTTCGGGCGGAGAGTGGCGCAGGCGGCCCCCGTCTGTCAATCCGGGGAAGGGATTGGGGTGTCCGGCGCGTGCTGACGAGAGGGCGGTGCCGCCTTTTCCAAAACCTCTCCCGAAACCGGGCGGTCAAGGGAAGGCAGCCCCTGCGCTCAAAGTGAAGGATTGACCGGAGCAGGGAGGGGTTGCCGTCTCACTCCACCGGGCGGAACGGCATCAGGTGGATTGCCGGGCTCGAAACGGCGATCACCTTGAAAAGCTCGCCCATCTTGCCGGCACCTTCGCCCGCCAGCCGGTCGACGGCTGAAGCGATGAGGCGCTGTTCCGGCGGCTCCCTGTCCTTTGCCAGTACGGTGGCGCGTTCGGCGATGCCGAGACCGTAGAGGAACTCCCCCTGCCGCAGGCCGCCGTTCAGATGCACGCCCGTGTCGCGGGCGATGCGGGCGAGATCCTCGAAATCCACATGGCTCGTCAGGTCGGCCTCGCCGGGATGAGCCAGCGCGGCATCGAAATCATGGTTGCGGATCGCCTGCAGCGTGTCGCCGAAGCTTGTGACCATATGGCCGTAGTCGATGACCACGGCCGTGCCGCCATGGGTGCGCAGGCGCTCGCTCAGCGTCTGCATCACGGCCTGACGGGCAGGCGCATATTCGAAGATCGTGCCGTCCGGCACGCGGCCCGTCTCGCCCGGCAGGAGCGAGGGGTCGAGCGTGGCGATGCCGATGGTGAAGGTCAGCGCGTCATCCGCGTCGAGACCGACCATGCGCTCGCGAAAGCCGGTCTTGGTCTGGACGAACTGGCGGATCGGGATCGCATCGAAGAGCTCGTTTGCGGCGATCAGGGTGAAACCTTCCGGGACCTGATCGAAGCTGCCGTGCCAGGAAATCTTGGTGGAATAGGTTTCGAGCGTGACACGCTGGACGCCGCGCAGGCGCTCGCTGGTTTCCACCAGATGCACTTCCAGCGTTTCGAAGAGCGGCGGGGCGAGCTTGGCAATGACCCGCAGCATGTCGGCCATCATCGTGCCGCGGCCGGGGCCGATCTCGACGAGCTTGACCGGCGTCGGCGCACCGTGCTGTTGCCAGGCATGCACCATGAAGACGCCGATCATCTCGCCGAAGAGCTGGCTGATCTCGGGCGCGGTGATGAAGTCGCCATGGGCGCCGAAGGGTTCGCGCGTCTGGTAATAGCCGTAGTCAGGGTCGGCGAGGCAGAGCGCGAAATAATCGGTGACGCTGATCGGCCCATGGGCGCGGATCAGGTTGGCGATCCGGCCGGCAAGCGGCGTCATGGCCGGGACTGCTGGCGTCGGAGCGTCGGGCGAGGGGTCTGCGGGCGTTGTCACCGGGGCGGCCTCCGTCTCAAACCTTTGCCGGATTGTCCGTCTTGCCCGCGGCGGCCCTGGTCGAGGCTGCCGTGCGGCGGGCGCGGATGATCGCCCAGATGCCGAGAAGGATCATCGGCAGCGACAGGACCTGACCCATGGTCAGCCAGTTGGTACCGAGCAGGTAGCCGAGCTGCGCATCGGGCTCGCGGAAGAATTCCACGAAGATGCGCGACAGGCCGTAGCCGATGATGAAAATGCCGGAAATCGTGCCGGGTACGCGCAGCGCCTTGAAGCCGAGCGCCAGAACGCCGAGGACGATCAGGAGCACGATGCCTTCCAGCCCTGCTTCGTAAAGCTGGCTCGGATGGCGCGGGAAGGGACCGCCGGTCGGGAAGACGATCGCCCAGGGCATGCTGCTCAAGCGTCCCCAGAGTTCGCCGTTGATGAAGTTGGCGATGCGGCCGAAAAACAGGCCAAGCGGCACGACGGTCGCGACCGTATCGAACATCGACCAGACGGGAATGTTATTGCGGCGGGCAAAGATCAGCATGGCAAGCGTCGAGCCGATCAGGCCGCCATGGAAGGACATGCCGCCATTCCAGATCTGCAGCGCCTTCCATGGGTCGGCGGCATAAACGGGCAGGTCGTAGAACAGCACGTAGCCCGTGCGCCCGCCGATGACGATGCCGGCGGCGGCCCAGACGAGAAAGTCGTCCAGATGGGCGCGGGTCATCGGCGGCTGGCCGTCTTTCCACAATGCAGGGTTCGAGATGAGGCGGCGGGCATAGAGCCAGCCGAGCATGATGCCCGCGACATAGGCCAGCCCGTACCAGTGAACCGAAAGCGGCCCGATGGCAAAGGCGACCGGATCGATATCCGGGAAGGGGATCAGCGCGAAAAGATGAAGTGCTTCGTACAAGTTACAGGGTTCTCGAGCTTGGCGCGATCGCGCCTTGGGGGCGGCCTTGCCTATTCAAGGGCGAAGATGGCGATGCTGTGACGGTGGGTCAAGGCGAATCTCGTTGTGGCACACAGCAAGCGGTGGATGATGCTTGCAAGCAGCCGGGATAGGCCCTACTTCAAATGCCATGACCTTTAAGGCCGGCGCATCCATCATGCCGGCAGCATTGCTGGAGAACAGAACCATGTCGACCGGAACGAACAAGATCTTCGACGATTTCGCCCGTCTGATGACCGATGCCGCCGGTGCGGCGCAGGGCGTTCGCAAGGAAGTCGAGACCGCCTTTCACGCGCAGGCCGAGCGGTTCATGAACGGCATGGACCTCGTCAAGCGCGAGGAATTCGAAGCCGTCCGCGAAATGGCCGCCCGCGCCCGCGACGAAAACGATGCGCTGAAGGCCCGTATCGAGGCGCTGGAAGCCAGGCTCGCCGACAAGGGCTGACGGGTTGAGGCGCAGCTGACGGGGCCTGCCGGCCGCCTCACGCGGCGCCTGACCCGTGCGTTACCGGAAATCGAGACAAGGCCGTGGAAGCGTTGAGGCTCCCACGGCCTTATACGTTACGAGGCCGGAACATCGGTTATGATGTTCCGGCCTCGTTTGTCATTGGGGTGTTCGCAGCACCGCAATGGCGCAGTGCAAAGCGGTTGGGCTTGGCGGCCCTGAACCTTCGTTCGTAAAAAAGCAGAACCCTTTGCGCTGGTCGAGGCATCGTCGCACCGTTGAGAGAGCTTCGCGCTCGCGTATAAGGGAGACCTGCCTCATGTCTTATACTAACCGTTTTGTCGGTATCGACATATCGAAATCATCCTTCGACATTTGTATCCTGCCGGACAACCGCTCGGCGAGCTTTGCCAATACCACCGCGGGGATTGCTCGTTTCATGGCCTTCGTCGCCCAGTTGGATACAGTCGAGCGGTTTCTGCTGGAGCCTACCGGGGGCTATGAGCGCCGCGTGATGGAAGCGCTTCTTTCAGCGCAGATGCCGGTGGCGCGGGTGAATGCCAGGCAGGTCCGGCAATTCGCCGGCGCCTGCGGTCAGCTCTCCAAGACCGACAGGATCGACGCCTTCATCCTGGCCGACTATGGTCGGCGCATGGAGACCACGCTCGTCCAGCCGGTCTCCGTCACCCAAACAGCGCTTGTCGAATTGGTGGCACGCTACAGGCAACTGTCGCATATGATCGTGCAGGAGAAGAACCGTCGAGAAAAGCTGGCAAACAGTGGTGGCACCAGTGCCCGCGGCAAAACGCAGGCATGGATCGAAGCGAGCCTGCAATTCCTGGGGGATCAACGCCAGGCGGTTGTCGATGAGATGATTGCCTGCCTCGAAGCAGACGCAGAGCTTTCGGCAAGGGCCGCGGTGCTGATGCAGCTCAAGGGCATCGGTCTGCGCACCGCCTGTTTCCTCTTGGCCGGGCTGCCTGAACTGGGACGTCTGGATAAGGGACAGATCGCAAAGCTGGTCGGTGTTGCTCCACTCAATCGCGACAGCGGCCAAATGCGGGGAAAGCGCATGATCTCGGGCGGACGGAGGCCGGTTCGAGACGCGCTCTACATCGCCGCACTCCCGGCGATCCGCTTCGATCCGGATATCAAGGCTTTCTACACAAAGCTCAGAGCCAATGGAAAGCCCGGCAAGGTTGCGCTCGTCGCTGTCATGCGCAAAATGATCATCATTCTCAACGCCAGAATACGAGATCATGCAGAAACGGTGCTTGACGTCTAACACCGTTGCTTTTTTATGGCGCGGACGTCGCTGACGAGATGCCGGCATGCGCGGTGGCCTGGTCTCGCCTGCGGAGACGATCGGTGCGTTTGTGCGATTCCCGCCGGGTTTGCCCCCGTCTGCCCATTCGTGCGTCCTGAAATCGTTCTTCCAGGCCCCTTGCCATGCCCTCTTGCGCGGCCGAATCGTCAAAAAAATCAGACCTGTGGACACTGCCAAAAAAGCGAGCGTTGAGAGTCGGTTAAGCATTCCTGCTGATCTCGATCGGCAACATCTATCCACGGTAGATTTCGCAAAAACAGGGGGCGGGGGGTGGTTCCGGCAACCGGTCTAGCTACACTGATTTTAAAGGATGATTCGAAACGGATCGTAAGGTTCGGACAGGTTCGCTGCGTTAGCATGGCGGTGTCGGGCGATCATCTGAAATGTTGTTCCCGGATGGTGTCCGCGTGTTTCGTGTATCGCACAGATCCGCAATCATTCCGGTTAAAAAGGTGCCGCATGAGCCTGATGGAAATGGAAATTGAACGCCAGTCGAACCCGGTCGATATGATCGAGTTCGTTGCCGCCTCGAATGACTGGACGTTCGAACGTTCGGGCGAGGACGAAATCGCCATGACCGTGGAAGGCCGCTGGGCGGACTATCATGTGTCGTTTTCGTGGATGGAGGATTTCGAGGCGCTGCATCTGGCCTGCGCCTTCGACCTGAAGATCCCCGACATCCGCGTCAACGAGGTCATCCGGCTTCTCTCCTTCGTCAACGGCCAGACGCTGATGGGGCATTTCGATCTGTGGCGGCAGGAAGACGTGATCATCTTCCGTCAGTCGCTTCTGCTGTGCGGTGGCGCCGAGCCGACCAATCAACAGGTCGAGGTGCTGCTGTCGAGCGCGCTTGAGGCCTGCGAAAGCTATTTCCAGGCGTTTCAGTTCGTCGTCTGGTCGGGCATGGAAGCAAAAGCTGCGATGGATTGCGTTCTCTTTGAAACGGTCGGTGAAGCCTGATGGTTTCCGTCGGTCATGTGGTTCTGGTCGGCGCCGGCAATATGGGCGGCGCGCTTCTCTCCGGCTGGCTTGCCAATGGCATTGCCGGCTCGTCGGTGACGGTCATCGACCCGTCGCCGTCCGAGGCGATGCAGGCGATGATTTCGAAGGCGGGCGCCACACATCATTCGACCCTGCCGGACGGGCTTGCCGCCGATATCCTGTTTCTCGCGGTCAAGCCGCAGCTGATGGAAAAGGTTCTGCCGGGCCTGAAGCCGCTCGTCGGCGAGACCACTGTCGTGGTCTCGATTGCCGCCGGCACGACGCTTGCCTTTCTCACACGCCAGCTCGGCGAGGCCGGCATGGTGCGCGCCATGCCGAACACGCCGGCGATGATCGGCCGCGGCGTCACCGGCGCCTATGCTAATCCGAAGGTCTCGGATGCACAGCGCGATGCGGTCCAGGCGCTTCTGAAGGTCAGCGGGCCGGTCGAGTGGGTGTCTTCGGAAGCGGATATCGATTCTGTCACCGCGGTTTCGGGCAGCGGCCCGGCCTATGTCTTCTATCTCGTCGAGTGCATGGCGGAAGCTGGTCGCAAGCTGGGCCTTCCCGAAGACGTCGCCATGCGGCTGGCGCGTGAAACGGTGTCGGGTGCGGGCGAGCTTCTCAACCGCTCGCCGGACATCGCATCCAAGCTTCGCCAGAACGTCACGTCTCCAGGGGGGACGACCGCTGCGGCGCTTTCCGTGTTGATGGCGGATGACGGCATGCAGCCTCTGTTCGACAAGGCGCTCGAAGCGGCGCGCACGCGGGCGCAGGAACTGGGCGGCTGACGTCTGCCGTGTCTGCACCGCGCGTGATGTCCGATACGCCGTCTTTGCTGTTTCATTGCCCGTCGCGACCGTGAAGGTTGCGGCGGGTTTTTCATGCCGGTATGTCTCACCGGAAAAGAACAACGGGGAATTTGAACCACATGTCCGAACCAGTATCCGAGGCCAGCAGCCAGATCACCTATGGCGATTTCGAGAAGGTCGATATCCGCGTCGGCACGATCATCGAGGCAGAGCCTTTTCCCGAAGCGCGCAAGCCGGCAATCAAGGTGAAGATCGATTTTGGGCCTGAGATCGGCATCAAGAAATCCTCGGCGCAGATCACCGTGCATTACACGCCGGAAAGCCTTGTCGGCCGTCAGGTTCTGGGCGTCGTCAATTTTCCGCCGCGACAGATCGGGCCGTTCCGCTCCGAGGTGCTGACACTCGGTTTCGAGGACGAGAATGGCGCGATCGTTCTGGCCGCCGTCGAGCAGCCGGTGCCGAACGGCAAGAAGATGATGTGACCGGGTGAAGTTCCACGGTGAAGCGGTCTGCAAATACGCCTCACCGGATGTCAGGACGCGGCGGGCTGCACCAGGCCCGCAACCGGACGGACGGCGATGCGGAAGCATGCCTGGCTGACGATACAGGCCGTGACGACGACGATGGCCGCCGCCAGCGCATGGTCGGCGATCAGGCCGGTTCCGGCCGTCGCCAGCGCGCCGATCACCATCTGGAAGAAACCGTAGAGGCCGGAGGCCGAGCCGGCCACGAGCGGATTGACGCCGATCGCTTCCGCCATGGCGGCCGGCGAGGCTATTCCTGCGCCAAGCGTGTAGACCAGCATGGCGGCGATGACGCCGATCACGGTGAGTTCGGAGCGAGAGGCGATCCAGATCAGAAACAGGCCGGCGGCAAGGCTGATCAGGTTTGCCGACAGAAGACGACGGACAGGCACACGCCCGACGAGCCGGCTGGCAATCAGATTGCCGAACCAATAGCCGAGGACGATCACGCCGAGATAGACGCCGACTTCGGTCGCCGGGCGATGCAACTGCTCGACGAAGAGAAATGGCGCGGCACCGATGAAGGCATACATGGACGTGGTGGCGCAGCTTCCACCGATCGCAAAGCCGAGGAAAGCCGGCGTGCGCAAAAGCAGAACGTAATTGCGGGCAACGAGCCTGAAGCTCTGGTCCTTCGCCATTTTCGAGGTTTCAGGCAGGATCCGCCAGGCGCAGATCATGTTGCAGGCGCCAAGAAGACAGAGAAAGGCAAAGATTGCCCGCCACCCGGCGATGCCTGCCAGAAGCGACCCGAAGACCGGCGCAAGGCCGGGGCCGATCGCCACCATCAGGTTCATCATCGCAAGCCGGCGGGTGGATTCGGCCGAGGCCGAGGTGTCGCGGACGATGGCACGGCCGATGACGAGGCCGGTGCCGCCGCCAAGCGCCTGAAACAGGCGGGCTGCGATCAGCATGTGGATGTCGCTGGCAAACAGCGCCGCGATGCTTGCCAGCGTGTAGACGACGAGGCCGGCCATCAGGACCGGGCGCCGGCCATAGCGATCGGAAATCGGCCCGTAGACCAGCTGTCCGGCAGCAAGGCCCAGAATGTAGATGCTGATCGTGGACTGCATCTCGGCAGCACCCGCATGCAGCGATTGGCCGGCAATCGGCAGGACGGGCACGAAAATATGCATGGCCAGCGTGCCGCTGAAGGTGATCAGAGCCAGAAGCCAGAGGGTCGGAACGCGGCTCTCCTGCACCGTGTCAGGGGCGGCGCCGGCATCAGTCGTCTTCATCTTCGTTCCCGAGCGTCTTCAATCTGGCCTTGATATGCAGGAGAACCTTGTGTGTCACCTCGATCTCGTCTTCGGACAGGCCCTCGAGAAGCTCGCTGCGGACGGAATTCGTCGCTGCTTCCACCTGTTCGATCACGCCGTGGGCGGCGGGGAGAGGATGGATCGTCTTGACGCGCCGGTCGGTCGGCTCGTCGCGCCGTTCGGCAAGACCTGCTGCTTCCAGCGCATCGATCAGCCTAACGACGGAGGAATTGTCCAGCGACAGGATCGAGGCCAGATCCTTCTGGCGCATCGGCGTCTCGGCATTGGCGAGATAGAGAAGCGGCAACCACGTCGCTTCCGTCAGCCCGAACGGGCGCAGTTTCCCGTCGACGGCCTTGCGCCACTGTCGTGCGACCTGACCGAGCAGCCGGGCGACTGCGACACGGACGGCGGAATTTTCGTGATTTTGCATCTGGATCCGATAGTTTGTGTGCGAATTATTGCGTCATACAACTATCTTGTAAAGACCGTTGTGGCGCAGGTGAGGCTTTTAGAACGTGGGCCGGGCGCGCGTCTTCATGCCGGAACGCGCACGATGGTGCGCAGGCCGCCGCGGGGGCTGTCATCGAGCGTGATGTTGCCGCCGTGAGAACGGGCGATGTCGAGTGCGATTGCCAGGCCGAGGCCGGTGCCGGAGGAGTCGAGATTGCGGGCCTCGTCCAGCCGGTGGAACGGCTTGAACACGTCTTCGCGGGAGACGGCCGGTATGCCGGGGCCGTCGTCGTCGAGCGTCAGCGTCAGCCATCTTGCGCTGTGGCGGGCCTCGATATTGAGACTTGTCGCATAACGCTGGCTGTTGGAGACGAGGTTCGAGACGAGGCGCGTGAAGGCATTGGGGCGTACCGCAATCTCGTCTTCGCCCTGGATCTGGTAGGTGAGAACCTTGCCATGCATCTCGAAATCGACCCGGTAGCGTTCCAGCATATCGCTCAGGTGGAGCGTGCCGACATCCTCTTCCGCCTCACCCTTGGCGAAGGCGAGATAGCCTTCGAGCATGGACTGCATGTCGTTGACATCCTCGCTCATGCCCGACAGTTCCGGCTTGTCGCCGGCGAGTGCCAGTTGCAGCTTGAAGCGGGTCAGCACCGTGCGCAGGTCGTGGCTGATGCCGGCGAGCATGGCCGTGCGCTGTTCGATCTGGCGCTCGATCCTCTCGCGCATCTGGATGAAGGCAAGGCCGGCGCGGCGGACCTCTTCGGCGCCACGCGGCGAATAGCCTTCCGTCTTCTGACCCTTGCCGAAGCTTTCCGCAGCCTTGGCGAGCGAGACGATCGGGCGGATCTGGCCGCGCAGGAAGAGGATGGAGATGGTGACAAGAACGAGCGCGGTGCCAACCATCCAGATCAGGAAGATATGGGTGTTGGACGCATAGGTGGAGCCGCGGCGGGCAAAGACGCGCAGCACGCGGTTGTCGAACTTGACGCGGATCTCGACGAGCCGGCTGTCACCCACCGTGTCGATCCAGAAGGGCATGTGGATCTGCTTGGTGATCTGGTCGGCCAGCGTGTCGTCGAGGATCGAGAAGAACGGCCGGGGGCGGGGCGGCGGCAGCTGGCCGTTTTCTTCAACGGCGATCGTCAGGTTCAGCGCGTCGTCGGCGATCTTGGTGATCTTGTCGTAATTGCTGTCCTGCGGGTAGGTCTTGATGACCTCGATGATGCCGGCGATATCGCCGATCGTGCCTTCCGACAGGCGTTCGGTCACGAGGCGCCAGTGACGCTCCATGAACACGGCTGCGACCACCGTCTGCAGCAGCAGCATCGGTATGATGACGATCAGCAGCGAACGGGTATAGAGGCCGGTCGGCAGGTAGCGCCGCATGACCCGGTTCAAGGGGCGCGTTCCGGGAAGGATGAAGCGGCCTTTATCCCGCTTCAGCAGATCGAAAATAGCCATCCTGTCGCCGGTATCCCGCCTGTTCCATTCTGTTGCGTTCGTCGAGGCATGGCCTTCGTCGATATGTGGCGTCAGTCTATGCTGAGCCGGTAGCCGATGCCGCGAACCGTCTGCAGGTAGACGGGATTGGCCGGGTCATCCTCGATCTTGCGCCGCAGGCGGTTGATCTGCACGTCGATCGTGCGCTCCCCGACATCGGCATCGTCGCCGATCAGCTCGTGACGGGGGATCGTATCGCCGGCGCGCAACGCGAAAAGCATCATGATCTCCTGCTCCCGGTCGGTCAACCGGATCGTCTCGGCCGCCTTGCGCAGTTCCTTGCGGGCAATCGAGAAGGTGAAGGGGCCGAACATGACCTGCTCGATCTTCGGCGCATCGGCAGAGGTGCTGCGGCGCAGGATGTTGTTGATGCGCAGCACGAGTTCGCGCGGATCGAACGGTTTGGACAGATAGTCGTCGGCACCGGCTTCGAGGCCGGCAATGCGGCTCTCCGCCTCGGCGCGGGCGGTGAGAAGAATGACCGGAATGGTCTTCTTCTCGTAGAGCGACTGGGTGAGCGACAGGCCGGATTCGCCGGGCATCATCACATCGAGGATGATCAGGTCGAAATGCAGGCCGTCCAGCTTGCGGCGGGCCTCGGCCGCATCGCCGGCCACGGTGACGCGGAACCCCTGATCCATCAGATAGCGATGCAGCAGGTCGCGGATACGGCGGTCGTCATCGACCACGAGAAGGTGAGGGGCGTCGTCCGAAGGTGGAGTTTTCGTCATTGTCTTTGAGCCTTGGTTCTGGCCTCTGGTTCCAGAGCGTGCCGCGATCGTCCAGTGTCGCTACACGCATTTTATCGCTTTGTTTTTACGAATGCCTTTATCCGAAACCACTCGCCACCCGGCTAACATGCATCAGCTCGGGTCAAAATCGGTGTCGGTCACGGCGATATTGGGGTCGCGGCCGCGCATCTTTCGCAGGAAAAGCTGTACGCCCTGCCGCATTTCGGGGGTGAGATCCGCCATCGCCTGGCCGATACGCCGCGATTGCGGCTCGCACAGGGCAAGCGCCAGCTCGCGGCCGGCAAGCGTGGGATAAAGCCGCCGCTGCCGGCGATCCTTGGCGCCCGCCATCTGGCGGATATAGCCCGTCTCGATCAGCTGTTTCAAAACGCGTGCGAGGCTCTGCTTGGTGATCTGCAACGTATCGAGAAGGTCGGCAACCATCATGCCGGGATTGCGGGAGACGAAATAGACGACCCGGTGATGCGCCCGCCCCATGCCGATCGTCGCCAGAATGGCATCCGGATCCGAAACGAAATCGCGATAGGCAAAAAAGAAGCATTCGATCGTCTCGAAGTCGATCTGCGCCTCATCCACCGCCGGCATTGCCGGCTGCACAACCTTCTTGACGGCTTTGGCCGTCGATACAGGCGACACTGGTCGTTCCTTTCTCCGCTTCTGCTCCAAACCGCCGTCCGATCCAAGACGAAACGTGTCGAAGCAGTCCAACCCCAGGACGGTGATAAAGGGCAAGTGCCTCTTCGATCAACAGGATTCCGCCGGATTGCGGCAAACCGGACCGGTGTTTTGCAGAATTCACCGGCGCGGCGGCCGCGCCATCGCGCCGCCGGGCTCAAGGTGCCGCACTGGCGCAGGCGGGCCATGGAACCTTTTTGCTCCGGCAATCATTTACAGAGCCAGAAGCAGACGGGAGAAAACAATGTCCGCCATTACATTCGAAGCCATGCCGCCGATCAAAGCCCAAACGGAACGTGGCGCCCGTCACCCGCTCCATTCGGTGTTCGTCACCGTCCTGACGGTCAAGCTTCTTGTGGCGGCCGTGCTCGTTGCCACGGTCTCGCTTGCGCCGCCGGTTTCCGGTGAACACAGCTACGTCACCATGGCCTCCAGATAATATTGCCGACGCGTCCTGCCATCCAAGCGATGGCATCTCCTGACACCCTCATGCCTCGGCCGATCATCGCAGCGATCCATGCAATCGCGTCTGGCGCGTTTTGGGGCTGAATTTCGAAACAATCGGCTCTATAACCCGGCTCGACAACCAACACGCCGAGGCATCATGAGCAAGCTCCAGGCCGGCATTATCCCGGTCACGCCCTTCCAGCAGAATTGCACCATCCTGTTTGACGAGGACACGCGTCTCGGCGTGATCGTCGATCCCGGTGGCGACGTGTCGACGATCGTCGAGACCGTCAGGGGCAATCACATCACCCCCGTCGAAATCTGGATCACCCATGGCCATATCGACCATGCGGGCGGCGCGGACGAATTGCGCGACATTTTAGGCGTGCCGGTGGCCGGGCCTCACATTCTGGACGAGCCGCTTTTGCAGCAGCTGGAAAACCAGGCAAAAATGTTCGGTGTCGAGATGGTGGTGCGCAATCTCGTGCCCGACCGCTATCTCGAAGAGGGCGACACGCTCTCCTTCGGCGGCCATGACTTCAATGTTCTGTTCTGCCCCGGCCATTCGCCGGGCCATGTCGTCTTCTACAACGAGGCGCAGCGTTTCGCCCATGTCGGCGACGTGCTTTTCAACGGTTCCGTCGGGCGCACCGATCTTCCGGGGGGCGATCACGAGACGCTGATCGCCTCGATCCGCGACAAGCTTCTGCCGCTCGGCGACGAGGTGGGTTTCATCTGCGGCCATGGACCTGGCAGCCGGATCGGCGACGAGCGCCGCAGCAATCCTTATCTGCGCGGCATCTGATCACCTGCCAGCAGGCGCCCGCGCGGCCTGGATCGAGGCGCGGTACGGTTCAACGCCGGCAGCGCCGCATAGGCAACCCGTTACGACCCTTTACGACCCGTGGCGGCCGGTGAGAAGGTGGCACGGTGCAGGTGGCAGGCAGTGCCGCCGCATACGGTGGATCAGCCATAAAAAAACCCGGCATTCCTGCCGGGCTTCAACTGGGTCACGATCCCTTGCGGGACGAGATCAGCCGGAAATCTGCAGGTTGACGGCCTTGGGGCCCTTACCGCGACGATCCGGTTCGGTGTCGAAGCTTACCTTCTGGTTTTCAGAAAGACCGTTCAGGCCGGAAGCCTGGACAGCAGAGATGTGGACAAAGATATCGGCGCCGCCGTTATCCGGCTTGATGAAGCCGAAGCCCTTGTCGGTGTTGAAGAATTTTACAGTGCCAGTTTCGGCCATGCAGCAGGTCCTTTTCTTTCTGTCCGTGTTCAGCGGCGGACAGGCATTATCATGTGCCCGTGTGGGCGGGTGGCAGGCAGCTTTAAGAAAGGGTCCCTGTGTTTACCGCGGCAACTGGCAGGAATGGTTTTGAAATATTCCGCCCCCCAGCCTATCCGCCCGAGGGTGTTAGCGTCCCCGGACCGCATCATTATAGGTCTTCCCATGCTCGTAAATTGCCCGAACATGGACAGATTGCTGTGTTTACGGGAAATTGGCAAGAAAAAGTTTTTTCAAAACTTCGCATAAAGCGAACGTAAAAAGTCGCGATATGCACTGGAAATGCGGGGTTTTGGCGTTTATCCGCGCTTTTGCACTCAGGATTCATCGCCAGCAATGCATTCCTGACCATATTTTGTGCCATTTCGCGACATCGGAAATGTCCGAAAAAAATTGCAGCGCGTGGTTGTCCTGTCGCCGCGCAGCACTAGAGACCCCCGAAAATATGGGGTTTTCGACCCCGCTGCGGGTCTTTCGCCGGCAGGCTGAAAGGCCTGTATGGAAGGCCTTGCGTGGTTTCTATCCTCTCTGCCTTGCGCGGGGGTAAACACGGTTGCATCCGGTCGGATCAGCGGTTTTGATGCGACCCATTCATCCTTTCCGCTTGATACGGCGTCATTTAACCGACATACAGCGTGGCGGCGGAACGCCAGTCCGTCCGCCTTGTGCCAACAGCTCTCAGGACCAAGACCCATGGCCTTCCTTGCCGACGCCCTTTCCCGTGTGAAGCCCTCCGCCACCATTGCCGTATCCCAGAAAGCTCGGGAACTGAAAGCACAGGGCAGGGACGTGATCGGCCTCGGCGCCGGCGAACCGGATTTCGATACGCCCGACAACGTCAAGCAGGCCGCGATCGACGCGATCAACCGCGGCGAGACGAAGTATACGCCGGTTTCCGGCATTCCCGAACTGCGCAAGGCGATCGCCGCCAAGTTCAAGCGCGAGAACGGTCTCGACTACGACTGGCAGCAGACGATCGTCGGCACCGGCGGCAAGCAGATCCTGTTCAACGCCTTCATGGCGACGCTGAACCCCGGCGACGAAGTGATCATTCCGGCGCCCTACTGGGTGTCCTATCCGGAAATGGTGGCGATCTGCGGCGGTACGCCGGTTGCCGTCACCACGCGCCAGGAAAACGATTTCAAGCTGACGGCCGAAGAGCTGGAAGCGGCGATCACGCCGAAGACCAAGTGGTTCCTGTTCAACTCGCCGTCCAACCCGACGGGTGCCGCCTATAGCGCGGCCGAATTGAAGGCGCTCACCGACGTTCTTCTCAAGCACGAGCATGTCTGGATCCTCACCGACGACATGTACGAGCATCTCGTGTTCGGCGATTTCAAGTTTGCGACACCGGTCGAGGTCGAGCCGAAGCTTTACGACCGCACGCTCACCATGAACGGCGTTTCCAAGGCCTATGCGATGACCGGCTGGCGTATCGGCTATGCGGCCGGCCCGCTGCCGCTGATCAAGGCAATGGACATGATCCAGGGCCAGCAGACCTCCGGCGCATCGTCGATCGCGCAATGGGCCGCCGTCGAGGCGCTCAACGGCCCGCAGGACTTCGTCGAGAAGAACAAGAAGGTTTTCGAAGGCCGTCGCGATCTGGTCGTGTCGATGCTCAACCAGGCGACCGGTCTGGTTTGCCCCAAGCCTGAAGGTGCTTTCTACGTCTATCCGTCCTGCGCCGGCCTGATCGGCAAGACCGCGCCTTCGGGCAAGGTCATGGAGACGGACGAGGATTTCGTCTCGGAGCTTCTGGAATCGGAAGGCGTGGCCGTGGTTCACGGTTCCGCCTTCGGCCTCGGCCCGAACTTCCGCATTTCCTATGCAACGTCGGAAGCCCTGCTCGAGGAAGCCTGCAACCGCATCCAGCGCTTCTGCGCCGCCTGCAAGTAAGGCCGACCCTCTCTACAATCGAAAAGCCCGCCGGAGACGGCGGGCTTTTTGTGATTTATGCTCATATTGACGTTTTCGGGCACCGGATCTACATTCCGGTGATGAAAACCGTGTCGATCCAGGACGCGCAGCAGCGCTTCGACGAACTTGCCCGCGATGTGGAGCAAGGCGAGACCGTAACCGTGACGCGTGACGGCAAGCCGGTTTTCGATCTGGTGCCGCGGGATGAGGCGGCCGATGCCATTCAGGGCGAGCCGAAAAAGCGCGGCATCGACTGGGAAGCCGGTGAAGCATATTTGAGGGCCAGGGGGATTGTGAGAGTGGAGGGGTTCATCGCCGACGACTTCGATGATCCCTTGCCAGAAGATTTTCTCTTGAGACCGTTGCCTTGAATGCGGCTTTTGCTCGACACCCATTTTGTGCTTGCAGGTGTCAATCAGGAGATGAGCACCAGATACCCCGATTTCGACAGGCTCCTCGATAGCGGGGTCGCCGAGAGTTTCGTCAGCGTCGTCAGTCTCTGGGAGATCGCTATCAAGGCGCGGTTGGGCAAGCTTGTTCCACGCCTGCCCGTCGAGCAGATCCCTGACTATCTCCACACGGCACATTTTCAGATCATCACGATCACCGTTCCGCATGTCATTGCTGTGGCAAAGCCGGAACCGCCGACGCGCGATCCGTTCGACCGGCTCCTGCTGGCCCAATGCCAGTTCGAGACGATGCAGCTCGTCACCGTCGACCGGGCGCTTGCCGGCCATCCGCTGGCCTTCCGGCCATAGCGGCGGGCCGTTCCTATGTGCGTGTCAGGCGCACGATGGTCGAGGCGCCGCCGCGGCTTTCCGTGACAGCGTAAACGGCGCCATCGGGTCCCACCTTGACGTCGCGGACACGGGCGCCGAGCGAGATACGCTCTTCCGACAGGACCTTGTCATCCTTCATGTGCACGACGACGACGCCTTGCGCGACGAGCCCGCCGATCAGGAAGGCACCCTTCCATTCAGGAATGAGATTGCCGTCGTAATAGGCCATGCCGGAAGGGGCGATGACCGGATCCCAGTAATAGACCGGCTGTTCGGTCTTTTGCAGCGCGGTGATCCCGCGGCCGATCGGGGCGCCGGAATAGTCGATGCCGTAGGTCACTTCCGGCCAGCCGTAATTCTTGCCGGCTTGCGGCCGGTTCAGCTCGTCGCCGCCGCGCGGGCCGTGTTCGACGGTCCAGAACCGGCCTTCGCCGTCAATGGTTGCGGCCTGGAGGTTGCGATGGCCGTAGGACCAGATTTCCGGTCGTGCGCCTGTCGTGCCGATGAAGGGATTGCCGGGCCAGGGTTTTCCGTCCTGCGTGATGCGAAAGGTCTTGCCGAGACCGCTCGATATGTCCTGCGCCTGCACGCGCGGCTCCGGCGACGAACGCTCGCCGACCGTCACATAGAGTTCGCCTTCACGGCCGAAGGCGAGGCGGGAGCCGAAATGATTGCGGCCGTCATAGCTCGGCATCTGGCGGAAGATGATTTTCAGGTTTTCAAGCCTGCCGGCGCCATTGCCGTCGGCGACCAGTCTGGCGGAGGCGACCGAGGTGCCGTTGCCATCCTGCCGCGGCTCGGCAAAGGAGAAGAAGATCATCCCCGATGTGGCATAGTCGGGCGCAAGCGCCACATCGAGCAGGCCGCCCTGGCCGTCGGACATGACTTTCGGTACGCCCGAGATCGCCGGGCCGGGTTTGCCTTGTCTGTCGATAATGTGCATGGCGCCCTGTTTTGCCGTCACCAGCATGCGCCCGTCCGGCAGGAACTCCATGGACCAGAGCTGCGGCAGATCCCTGGCGACGACGCTTGCCGCGATATGGGGCATGTCCGCCGGCTGCGGCGCACGGGTCTGGCCTGCAAAGGCGGGTTTCTGATCGGGCGCATTGGCGGGCCGGGTTTCTGCCGGTTTCGTGCCGGCCGCCTGCTGGGCAAGCGCCGGCGAGGCGATGATCGCCGGGAAAAGCAGCGACGCGACGAGGCGGATAGGGCGGGATGCCTTGCCTGCCTGCCGGCCGGGGCAGCAGGGCTTTGCGGCGCCGGACATGGTTTTGGACAATGCAGGGCGGAGAGGACGTTGGCGCATCAGTCTGGTTTCCCTTCGATGTGTCTCGCAGCGGTCCTGCCGCGGCCGGGTTTTGCCCGGAGTGCTGATCGTTCGTTCGTCCGATTGGCCTTCGCCGCGGCGCGCCGCGCGATTGAAAGATCGAACCCTCTTTCTATCTAGGGCGACACCGTTGGGGATGCCGCACACGGCGCGTTCAAGTTTACTTTATCGCCGCATGGTTGAAATTCGACTTGAGGATCTGATTCAAGTGCTTGCCAGGATGATTCCGGAAGGCGGCGCAAGCCGCTGTTCCGGAATCATTTTTTGGCATCGCGCGGGTTCGTCAGAGGCCGATCATGGTGAGCATGACGAATGTGGCGAAGAGCACGAAATGGGTCATGCCCTCGATCGCATTGGTCTGGCCGTCATTGAGGTTGATCGCCGCGACGACGAGCGTGATCGCCGCCATCACCGTCTGTACCGGGGTCATCGCCATGATGAAGGGCTGGCCGGTATAAAGTGCGATGCCTTCCATGACGGGCACCGTCAGGATGACCGTCGAGAGCGATGCGCCCATGGCGATATTGACCACCGACTGCATGCGGTTTTTCAGCGCCGCACGCATCGCGGTCAGGATTTCGGGGGCGGCGGAAATCGCCGCGACGACGACGGCCGTCAGGGCCGGCGGGGCACCGGAGCCTTCAAGCCCGCTGTCGAGAAAGGCCGACATGAATTCGGCAAGAAAGCCGATGATCAGGACGCCGATGAGAATGATCGTGATCGACAAGCCGGCGGGTTCGCTGCCGGTATCCGCTTCTGCCACCGGGGCGGACCGAGACGTCTTTGCGCCCTTGGCATCCTGGGCGGCCTGGGCATTCTGGGCAGTCCGGACGCTCGGGGCAGTGTTGAGGCCCTGAGCGGTCGGGGCATCGTTCGCGGTCGCCTGCGGTGTTGGCGCCGATTGTCTGGGGGCTGCCGGGTCTGCTGGCGCCGGGGCGCCGGTTGCCGTCTTCGGCGTGCGCGGGTAGCTGTAGGAGAAGAAATAGCTGTGCGGGCCGACCTGCATCTTCAGGAAGACGCCGTAGAGCGCCACCATCGCGACGATGGTGAACATCGAATAATAACGCCAGCGATCATCGGGCACGAATTCCGGCACGATCATCGAAATGCCCATGGCCGTCAAAATCATCACGCTATAGGTGCGGCTGGAATCGTCGTTATAGGGTTGTTCGCCATGGCGCAGGCCGCCGAGGAGCGCGGCAAGCCCGATGATGCCGTTGATATCCAGCATGACGGCCGAATAGATCGTGTCGCGCACCAGCGTCGGCGAGGAGGACGAGCCCATCATGATCGCCAGGATCAGCACTTCGACGGCAACGGCAGACAGGGTCAGGATCATCGTGCCATAGGGATCGCCCACCTTGTGGGCCAGCACTTCGGCGTGATGGGCGACGCGGGTGGACGCGAGCACGATCACGGCGACGAAAACGGCCGCCGCGATGAGGGACATGGGCTTGCCCGCCTCCAGCACGCTGTGCTCGAAGAGATAGCCGAGGACGACGAAGACGACGGCGACAAGAAGGGAGGCTTCCTGCCTGAGAATGGCGGGCAAGTTCAACGCTCGGTTACTCCTGAAATAGGCAATGTCTTAGAACTGGGTTGGGAACTGGGTTGGAAACTGGGGTTTGGAACTGGTTATAATCGCGAAGCTTTATGGAGCCACCATGTAACGCGTTCCCGTCGCGCATCAAGCGATCCTGCCACAATTGCGACAGTTTGCGGTTCTTCGGCTTTGATGACATTATCCCGATATGGCCGGGAACCGAGCGGTGCCCCTCTCGCTTATCTGGAGCGCTGCCGGCGGACATGATTTCGTCCGTGCGGCCGATAAAAAGAAAGAGGAGCACGATGACCAAGGTTGTCTATAAAGTAGTGCCGCATGACGGCGGCTGGGCCTACCGGCTGGGCGATGTCTATTCGGAAACCTTCCCCACCCATTCGGACGCGCTTCAGGCAGCGCGCATCGTGGCGGCCGAGCAGCAGGTCGGCGGCGAGCCGGAAGAGATCAGCTGGCAGGACGAACGCGGCATCTGGCACACCGAATACAGCGATGGCGGCGACCGGCCGGAAGCCGATGTCGAGGATGGCGATCAGGGCGTGACCACGCATTGAACAGATTGGGTCGAGGACGGTCGGTTTAAGGCTGCCGGTCGAGGATTTCCGTTACGGGCCGCGCCCGCCGCGACGACAGGTTCGGCGTGATCTTGCCGCGCTCGCCAGATCTCCGCCTCGGGCGATGACGCCGGCGGTCTTCGAGATCAAGGGAAATCCCTTGCAATCCGGGCATGTCTGAACGAGATGGACCCGGCCAGTCGGGCGGGCCGGGTCCATCGTTATCATTGTATCGCGTGCGGCATGCCGGATGCGATCAGGCGACCGCTTCCAACGACGGGTAATCCGTATAGCCCTTGGCGCCGCCGCCATAGAGCGTGGTGGCGTCGAGCGCGTTCAGCGCCGCACCGGTGCGAAGGCGTTCGACGAGGTCGGGGTTGGCGATGAAGGGACGGCCAAAGGCCACCGCATCGGCATAGCCCGTCTCGATGGCCTTTTCGGCCGATGCCTTGTCGTAACCGTTGTTGACCAGCCAGCCGCCGGTGCCGCCTGCCTTGCTATAGACGTCCTTCAGCTGGTGATAATCGAAGGGCTTTCCTCCCTGGGTATAATCACGGTCGCCGCCGGTCGCGCCTTCGATGACGTGGATGAAGGACAGGCGGCGTGCGCCGAGCTTCTCGATCAGGTAGTCGAAGAGCGGCTGCGGATCTTCCTCGGTGATGTTGTTGGCGGGCGTTACCGGCGAAAGCCGGATGCCGGTGCGGCCGGCGCCGATCTCTTTCGCCACCGCATCCACCACTTCAAGCGCGAAACGGGCGCGGTTTTCGATCGAGCCGCCATATTCGTCGGTCCGGGTATTGGCGCCGGTCTTCAGGAACTGGTCGATCAGATAGCCGTTGGCGCCATGGATCTCGACGCCGTCGAAGCCGGCTTCGATCGCCGCGCGTGCGCCCCTGGCGTAATCAGCGACGATGCCGGCGATTTCGCCATGTTCGAGCGCGCGCGACGGGGATGTCTCGACGAAGGCACCGGAGCCATCCTCATTGAGGATATAGGTCTTGCCGCCGGCCGGAATGGCGGAGGGCGCAACAGGAGCCTTGCCATCCGGCTGTAGCGACACGTGGCTGACGCGGCCGACATGCCAGATCTGGGTGACGATCGCGCCGCCGCGCGCGTGGACGGCGTCCGTCACCTTCTTCCATCCTTCGATCGCTTCGGGAAGATAGAGGCCCGGCACATCGGCATAGCCCTGGCCCTGCTGGGTGACGGGCGTGCCCTCGGTGACGATCAGGCCGGCATCGGCACGCTGCTCGTAATAGGTGACGTTGAGATTGTTCGGCACGGCCTTCGGCGAGCGGTTGCGCGTCAAAGGCGCCATGACGACGCGGTTCTTCAGCGCGATGTCGCCGAATGTGACGGGGTCGAAGAGATTAGGCATCGGTGATGTCCTTTTGTCTGGGAGAGAGCTTTCCGATTGGACTCTCGGGGTTGGATATCGTGACGGGAATGTGTGCCGGTCTCAGAGCGAAGACCTGAGCGCCTCGACGAAGGCGCCGATCGCCTCTTCGTCGCGGCTGTAGAAGGCCCATTGGCCGACCCGGCGGCTCCTGATCAGACCGGTCTTTTCCAGCGTGGCCAGATGCGCCGACACCGTCGATTGCGACAGGCCGCAGCGCTTCTCGAACTGGCCGGCGCAGACCCCCATGTCGAGCGGATGGGCCTGATCGGAAAAATGCGTCTCGGGCTCCTTCATCCAGTCGAGAAATTCCATCCGGACCGGGTGGGCGAGGGCTTTGAGAATGTCGGTCTTTTCCATGATCTCTCTGCATCGCTTAAATCGTCTCTGAACGATATATAGATCGACTGGTCACGATTTAAAGGAATGGCGTGCGTTTTTTGTTCGCGGTTGCGGAATAAATCACCGGTGCCGTGCCTGTGTTATGCGCAGTCGCCTGCGGTGCCGGACGAGCCGCGCCGGGCGGGCAGGCAAAAAAATAGGGCCTCCGGATCGCTCCGAGGCCCATAAGGTGTGAAGGTCAAAAACCTCCAGAGGGGAACAGCCGGCACGACGACAGGAGTCATCATGTGCGCCAGCTAATGTTGTATATGGGGAAGGATTTGCGTCGCGGCAAGGGGGCTTGGACAAGATATTGAACGGTTGGTTCAAGTTTTCTTGCCGAAAATTGCAAAAGGCAAAAAAAGAGGGCCGCCGGATCGCTCCAGGGCCCTTTATAAGTGTGAAGGTCAAAAAACCTCCAGAGGGGAACAGCTGCTGCGGTGGAACTGGGAGGAAAAAGCCACCATGTGCATCAGCTATGTGCGATATGATGGTTTATTGTGCAGTGAACAATGGTTTTTTGTGCAAAGCAGCCATGCGTCAGGCGCAAGTCTTTTGTCTTTAAAGCTTCACGATTGCATGGCTGTGCAGTCGTTACTCGCAAAAAGCCGAGCCTTTTCAATAGAGAAATAGCGGAGAGATTCGCCCGTGAGGGATCAGAAATTCCAGTTTCTCGCCTTGCCGACGATGAAGTCGCGGAAGACTTTCAGCTTGGCCGCGTTCTTCATTTCATCCGGATAGCAGAAATAGGTGTCGAAGGACGGGATGTCGGCATTGATCGCCAGCTGGATGAGACCCGGATCGCGGCCGACGATATAGTCGGGAAGGCAGGCGATGCCGATGCCGAGAAGGCAGGCGCGCTTGATTGAGGTCTGGCTGTTGATCTGCAGGTGCGGCGTGCGGGCATTGTCCGACGAGCGGCCGGCATATTCCAGCCAGTTGACGTCGAGCAGGTAATTCGGTGCCGGCTCGCCGAACGAGATGATCTTGTGCGTGTCGAGATCGTCGATCGACTGCGGTTCTCCGTAGCGATTGATATAGGAGGGGGCCGCATAGACGTGCATGTGCACGGTGAAGAGCTTGCGCTGGATGAGATCCGACTGCTGCGGCTGGCGAAGCCTGATGGCGCAGTCCGCATGGCGCATGTTGACGTCGACTTCCTCGTTGTCGAGGATCAGCTGCACCGACATTTCCGGGTAGAGCTGCAGAAATTCCTGAACCTTGTCGGTGAGCCAGCCCTGGCCGAGGCCGACCGTGGTCGTGACGCGCAGCTTGCCGGAGGGCTTGTCGGTGGTTTCCGTCAGCTGGACCTTGACGGTTTCCAGCTTCAGGAGAACGTCATGGGCGGTTCTGATAGAGAAGTTCGCCCTGTTCCGTCAGGATCAGGCCGCGGGCGTGGCGATGGAAGAGCTTTACCCCGACATCCTGCTCCAGCGCGCTGACCTGCCGGCTGATCGCCGACTGGGACAGGTGCAGCTTGTCGGCGGCGTGGGTAAACGACCCCGCTTCTGCCGCCGCATGAAAAATCCGCAATTTGTCCCAGTCTAACGGTACGCCCATTGTTACTCCGCAGCCACCGCGACCGGCTGGATGCCGGCAAGGTAGCGTTCTGCCTCAAGCGCTGCCATGCAGCCCATGCCGGCGGCGGTGATCGCCTGCCGGAACGTATCGTCGGTGACATCGCCGGCGGCAAAGATGCCGGGAACGTCGGTTGCCGTGGAATCGGGCGCCGTCCAGAGATAGCCGTTCGACTTCAGCTTCAGCTTGCCCTTGAACAGCTCGGTTGCCGGCGCATGGCCGATCGCCACGAAGACGCCGTCGATCGGCTGTTCGGTGATGGTGCCGGTCTTCGTGTTTCTCAGCCTGATGCCTTCGACCGATGGCGGCAGCGGCGCCTTGGCCGGCTTGCCGGTGATCTCGGCCACCTCGGTGTTCCAGAGAACCTTGACGTTGTCGCGCTGGAACAGCCGCTCGCGCAGGATCTTTTCCGAACGGAATTCGTCGCGACGGTGCACGACGGTGACGCTCTTTGCGATATTCGAGAGATAGAGCGCCTCTTCGACGGCCGAATTGCCGCCGCCGACGACGATGACGTCGCGGTTGCGGTAGAAGAAGCCGTCACAGGTGGCGCAGGCGGATACGCCAAAACCCTGGAAATTCTGCTCGCTCTCGATGCCGAGCCACTTGGCCTTGGCGCCGGTCGCGATGATGATCGTGTCGGCGGTCCAGGTCGTGCCACTATCGGTGCGGATGGTGAAGGGGCGGTGCGTCGTGTCGACCTCGGTCACGAGGTCGTTGACGATCTCGGCGCCCACATGGGTCGCCTGCTTCAGCATCTGTTCCATCAGCCAGGGGCCCTGGATCGGATCGCCGAAGCCCGGATAATTTTCCACATCTGTGGTGATCATCAGCTGGCCGCCCTGTTCCATGCCGGCGATCAGGACCGGCTTCAGCATGGCGCGGGCAGCGTAGATGGCGGCGGTATAACCGGCGGGGCCGGAACCGATGATCAGGACTTCAGTATGGCGGTGGGGCTGGCTCTTTTCGGCAAGCATGGCAATTCCTTTCAAAGACCGGTCGACGCGTCCGTTTCTCCTCATATAGGTGGTCGGTATCCGGTCTGAAGCAGTCGAAGACGCATCTAAGGTGCATCCATGCGGCTTTGCAAGGGCAGCCTTGCGCTAATAACAGGACAGTTGCCCGATCGCGCGCATTTCATGCGTCTCATGCCGGTGCGTGTAATCTTCTGCCACACAGGCGCCGCAATCGGTCGCGAATGCGCGGGTCTGCGAAATTTTCTTGCGTCGGCGCCGCTTTGTTGTATCAGTCTGCGGGGGCCGGATTTGTCGACAGGACGGGAATCATCTTGAGACACGCTGCCTATCCGTCATCGGACGCCGCCAAGGGCGCGCATGCGCGCACGATCCTCGGCCGGCTTCTTGCCCGCAACGAAAGCCGCAAGATCCTGCGGCGGCTGAAGCGCCGTGCGGACGAGACCGTCGAGATGACGCTTCTGTCGGGCGAGGAGCCTCGGCCGCTCGATGTTTCCGATGTGCCGCTTGTCTTCCTCTGTCATAACGACCGGAAATTCCTGCCGTCACTGGTTTCGCATTACCGGCGTCTAGGCGTGACGCGCTTCATCTGCGTCGACGACCAGTCGACCGATGGGTCGCGCGACTATCTGTCGGCGCAGCCGGATGTCGATCTCTGGGTGTCGCCGGTGCGCTACAAGGAGGCGCGGCGCGGCAAGCTGTGGCGGGAGGGCCTGTTTGCCCGCTACGGATCCGGGCGCTGGTATCTCAATATCGATGCCGACGAATATCTCGTCTATGACGACTGTTTCTCGCGCCCGATCGGCGAACTGATCCGTCATCTGGAAACGGCCGGCCTCAAGCGGCTGGCGGCGCCGATGGTGGATCTTTATCCGGGCGGCGCGGTCAACGCCTTCGTCTTCGACGGAAGCGATGCGCGCATGCCCTGGGAGATCGCCGATCACTTCGACGGCTCCGGCTATGTCGTCACCTATATGAAGCGGTTCATGAGCCTTGCCGGCGGGCCGCGCAAGCGCACGTTCGGGGCCGAGACAGAGCTGATGAAATATCCGCTGATGTTCTGGGACGACCGTTGCAGCTTCGGCGTCAGCATCCATCAGCCGACGCCGTTCGAGGAGAATTTCGGGCCGATCGGCGGCGCGCTCCTGCATTTCAAGTTCTTTGCCGATTACGCGGAAAAGACCAGAGACGCGGTTGCTGACGGCCAGTATTTCGACGGTGCCCGCGAGTACCAGCGCATCCTCGATGCGGCGGACGAGCAGGGCGGGCTGGATTTCACCGGCCCGGTGTCGAAGCACTACGAGGGGCCACAGCAATTGCTGGAGGAAGGCTTCATGGCGCCGCTCTGGACGGACGGAAAGAGCGGCTCATGAGGATAGAGACACCCGTCGTTCTTTATCACCGCCTGCGGGCGCTTTTTCTGCCGGGCCGTCTGACGATCGGCGGTCGCGCCCGGATCATGACCGGCGCACGCATTCTCTTCCATCGCGGCCAGATCTCGATCGGGCGCCGCGCCCGGCTGCATACGGGCTCGATGCTCGATGCGCAGAAGGGCTCGATCACGCTCGGCGAGCGTGTCTCCCTCAATCCCTATGCCATCATTTACGGGCTCGGCGGCGTGACGATCGGCAATGACGTCAGGATCGCCGCCCACGCGGTGATCGTGTCCTTCGAGCACAATTACGATGACCGGTCGAAGTCCATCACCGACCAGGGACATACGAAGCGCCCCGTCGTCGTCGAGGACGACGTGTGGATCGGCAGCGGGGCGAAAATCCTTGCCGGATCGCATGTGTCCAAGGGGTGCGTCATCGCCGCCAATGCCGTGATCAAGGGGCGCACCGAACCGTATGGCATCTATGGCGGCATTCCGGCCCGCCTGATCAAGTATCGCGGGGAATGAGGCTCATGCCGAACGTCCCATCGTCCACCCATCCCGCCTTTGCGGATCGCCGTCTCACGGCGAACCTTCCGTCCCATCGTCCTTTCAAAGCCCGTTTGTTGAGATAGCAATGAAACTCGAACTTGATGCCATCGATCTCAAGATCCTTCGCGAGCTCCAGCGCGACGGACGCATGACCAATGTCGAATTGTCGGAACGCGTCGGCATTTCGGCGCCGCCCTGTCTGCGGCGCGTGCGCAAGCTGGAGGAGAGCGGCATCATCAAGGGCTACCGGGCGCTCTTGCAATCCTCGTCGCTCGGCTACGACCTCGTGGCGTTTGCCATGGTCGGCCTGAAGCAGCAGTCGGATGCCAAGCTGAAGGCCTTTTCGGCGGCGACCGAGGGATGGTCGATCGTCAGACAGGCGTGGATGATGTCGGGCGAAACGGATTTTCTGCTGCAATGCGTCGCCGAAAACCTTGCGAGCTTTCAGGACTTCGTTATTGAGACGCTGACCGCGATGGACAATGTGGATACGGTTCGCACCATGCTGACGATCCGCCAGATCAAGGACGCGCCGGTCGTCGATATCCGCGAGGGATAGGCGGCGAGGGCGCGGCGAGAAGGACAAATACCGTGAAACGACTGATGCGGTCGCTGCGCAAGCGCTTTCGTTACCTCACCGATGCCCGTACCGTGACGATCGACGGCGTGCGCATCGTCTCCGACAAGGCGCGCATTCCAGAACAGCTGCGCGCGCTTCTCTATCGCGAAGTCTACGAGGATACCGAGCGCAATCTGCTGCTGCGGGTTTTGAAACCCGGCATGAAAGTGCTCGAAATCGGTACCGGCATCGGCTTTATCAGCCTGCTTTCGACGAGGCTCTGCGGCGAGGGCAATGTTCTCAGCTACGAGGCGAACGGATCGCTGGAGCCGATGATCCGCGAGAATTATGCGCTGAACGGCCTCAAGCCGACCCTGAAGATGCGTGCCGTCACCGCCGATGGGCAGCCGATCCGTTTCTTCCGCAACGACAACATCATCTCCTCCAGCGTCTATGACCGCAAGATGGACGCGCAGGAAGTGGTGGTCGAAAGCGATGCCTTCGGCGCCGTCATCGCCGATTTCGATCCCGACGTCTTGATCATGGATGTCGAGGGTGCGGAGGTCGATCTCTTCCAGTCGGTCGATCTTGGCCGCATCCGGCATATCGTGGTCGAGCTGCATCCGCATATCGTCGGTGAAGACAAGATCGCGGCGGTCGTCGCGCGGCTGAAGGGGCAGGGCTTTGCCGTTCGCCAGCAGGACCGCAAGACCTCGCATTTCGAACGTGCCGCGCAGTGACCGGTGCCGCCATGACCAAGCTTCCGATCTCCGCCTTCATCATCTGCCAGAACGAGGAACGCTATCTCGGCAACTGTATCGAGAGCCTGGCCGAGTTTGCCGAGATCGTTATCGTCGATTCCGGTTCGACCGACGGCACGGTTCAGCTCATCCAGTCCTATATCGATCGCGGCTGGCCGATCCGCTTCTATCACGAGACATGGCGCGGCTATGCGGGGCAGAAGCAGTTCGCGCTGGCGCAGTGCCTGCAGGACTGGTGTTTCAACGTGGATTCCGACGAACGGCTGGACAAGCCCTTGCGCGATCTGCTGCCGGAGCTGATCGCAGCGCCCGCCGATATTGTCGGCTGGCGGGTGGCGCGCCGGCCCTATCTGATCGGCTACGGCTATACGCCGGAAAAGGTGAAGGAGCGCAAGAACCTGCGCCTCATCCGCCGCGGCAAGGGCGGGTACGACCTGGCGCAGGCCGTGCATGAGGGCATCGTGCCGCGCGGTGGCCGGGTGGAGAAGGCAAAGACAGGAAGCCTCCTGCATTTTCGCCCGCTCGTGATCGACGAGCAGATCCTGAAAGAAAACAAGTATTCGACGCTGAAGGCCGACCAGCAGTTTTCCGAGGGCAGAAAGGCGAAAGTGTCGAAGCTGATCTTTTCGCCGTCGCTCTATTTCCTGCGGCTCTATTTCAGGAACGGGTTGTGGCGCTGCGGGCCTTCCGGCTTCATCGAGGCGATGACCGGTGCCGTTTACGCCTTCCTGACGCAGGCGAAACTCTACCAGCGGCAGGCGCTTGCAGCGCGGCCCAACCATGACGATGCCGGCGACCGCTAAGCGCCGGTACAAAACGCAGAATTCGGGAAATCTTACGCCATGAAGGTGCATCACTATCATTTCGGCAAGGACGGCGGCGCGGAAAAATTCTTCGTGCATCTGGTCGGTGCGCTCGGCCGTCGCGGCGTCGAACAGAGTGCCGTGATCCGGCCAGAGCGGATCTGGCGCAAGGATATCGCGCCCTATGCGACTGTTATCGAGAGCAATTTCCGCAATCTTTCGCCGGATCGTCTGCTTCTGCCGCTGAAAGTCTCGTCGATGGCGAGGCGCGAAAAGCCGGATGCGCTGATGTCCTGGGCGACGCGGGCAAGCCGGCTGATGCCGGCCTATCGCGGCTGTATCAAGCTGTCGCGTCTCGGCGATTACCCGACGAACCTCAGCTATTTCAAGAATACCGACATTCTCGTCTGCAATACGCCCGGCATTGCCGACCATGTGCGGCAGAAGCTCGGATGGGATCGCGGCGTCGAGGTGATCTCCAATTTCACCGATGCGGCACCTGTGCCGGCCGCATCGCGCGCCACGTTCGATACGCCGGATGGCGTGCCGCTCGTGATGACGATGGGCCGGTTCGTCAAGCGCAAGGGGTTTCACACGCTGATCGAGGCGGTTTCGGCCATTCCCGACGCCTTTCTCTGGCTTGCCGGCGACGGCGAGGAGCGCGAGGCGCTGGAAGCGCTGGTGCGCGAGAAGGGTATGGAAAACCGCGTTCGCTTTCTCGGCTGGCAGAAGGATACGCGGCCCTTCGTGGCGGCCTCAGATATCTTCGTCATGCCGTCCAGCCATGAGCCGCTCGGCAATGTCATCCTCGAAGCCTGGGCGCAGGAAAAGCCTGTCGTCTCGTCGAGATCCGAAGGGCCCAACTGGTTCATGCGCGACGGTGACAACGGGCTGCTGGTCGATATCGGCGACGTCGCCGGATTTTCGCGGGCGATCGGTACGCTGATCGCCGATCCGGCGCTCGCCCGTGCGGTTGCCGCCGGCGGTCGCGAGACGCTGGTCGGGCAGTTTTCCGAAGAGGCGGTGTCGCAGGCCTATCTGGAACTGTTCCGCCGCAAGCCGCGGTGATCCTTGCTGCTTAGCGTCCGGTGAGGGCCTGAAAGCGGCGGGTGAATGAATGGCGAAGACGGCGCAGGCGCTTGTCGAGCTTGGTCTTCAGCCGCGCCTTTGCCCAGGGCGTATGGCTGCGGTATTTAAGAAACCGCGCCTGCTCGGGGTGCCGGCATTCGGTCGAATTCGGCTTGGCGTGGATGAAGTGGACGATCGCCGCATCTTCGGCGCCTTCGAAGACCTGCATGTTCCACTGCTGCGACAAAGGCAGGACGCGGCCATCGATGATGATGTTGAGCGCATCCTGATCAGGGAAGGGCAGGTCCTTTTTCCGGATGAGATCGAGCGCCTTGTCGGTCAGGCCCTCGGCATTCCATTTTTCGAGATCGAGCAGGATGACGCCGGAATTGAAGTAGAAGGCGTCCGCCGGCCGGCCGATCGGCAGGCTCATGCGCTCGTTCACGCGGCCGAAGGCGGCGGCGATATTGCCCTGAAGATCCATCTCGAACAGCGGCCGGATGCTTCTGTTGACGATCGTATCGGCGTCGAGATAGACGAGCCGTTTTACCGAGGCATCGAGCAGTTTCGGCAGGATCAGGCGCGCATAGATGGCGCGGCTCCAGTTGGAATTGGTCTTGAAGCCGGAAAACTCCGCCAGCATTGCGTCGGTCAGATCGATGAAGGTGACGGGGCGGCCGGCAGAGGCTTGAAGCCTCTCCTTGTCTACCGGCCGCAATCCGTCGCCCAGAACGTAGAGGTCGATATCGCCGATATCGCCGTTGACGCGGATGGAATAGAGCATCACGCCGGCGAGTTCGGCATAGTTTCGGTCGATGGCGCAGGCGAGAATCATGCTTGTCTTTCGGAGCGCGCAAAGGCGGAGCGTGCGAGGCGGGCTTTCGGAATGATGGGTCAGTCGCCGGGTGACAGAAGCCGATCATAGACCCTTTTCAGCGCAGTCACCTCATTGGCGATGGCGAAGTTTTTTCGTGCATGGGCAAGGGCATGGGTTGCGGTGCCGGCAAGCAGGCGTGCGTCATCCATGAACATTTCCGCCGCCTCGACCATGGCGTCGAGATCATCACGGGGAATGATGCAGCCGGTGCCATGCATGCCGCTGACGACGAGTTCGGGAAAGGCGCCGACATCGGTCGCGATCACCGGAACGCCGGTTGCCATGGCTTCGAGCGGGGTGAGGCCGAACCCTTCCCAGCGCTGCGGCGCGATGAAGAGGTCCAGCGCGCGATACCAGTCGTCGATATCGGTATGCTCACCAACGAAGAGGATGCGGTCGGAAAGACCCGCTGCCGATACTTTCTGTTTCAGCCCGGTCTCGAATTCCTGATGTTTTCCGGTGGCGCGGCCGGCGATGATGGCGATCCAGTCCGGCTTTGCTGGAAGCGCGCGGATCATCGCATCAACGAAGAGATCGGTGCCCTTCTGGTGGCGCACGCGGCCGAAGCAGCCGACGATCTTCTTGTCCGAGGCAAGGCCGCGGGCGCGCTTGGCATCCGCCTTGTCTGCCGGGGGCGCGAAACGCTCCGTGTCGATACCGTGCAGGATGACGGTGCTGCGCTTCTCCATATAGGAGGCGGTGCGGCCGCTCGTGGAGATTACCGCATCCATCTTCGAGATCAGCCATCTCGTCCAGCGGGAATGTTTTCGCTGCGAGGCCGAGGTGAAGGCGATCTTGACCTTCATCCGCAGAACGTCTCGCATGACGATCGCCGGCAGCATCTCGATATTGCGGCGGGCATGCCAGACGCGGTGGGCGCGGCCCTTCGGCGGCGTCCAGAGCGAAAGCAGATTGCGGAAACGGATATGCGGCACACGGCCGGGCAGGCCGGGGCCAAGCGCTGCGACCTTGTGGCCGGCCGCATGCTGGATCGGAACGAGCTGGATGATCGTCGAGGTGACGCCGGACAGGCGCCGCTTGAAGTTCGGCGCGATCACCTCGACGTCACCGATATCGACAACGACAGTCTCCGGGGCGCCTGAGATCGGGCTGCCGGTCATGCCGTTGTCCTCCTGTTCATCGCCTGCCTGCTCGTCACGGGCCTTGTCACCGACTTTTCTGCCACGGGCCTGTCCGCCACGAAACATCAGCCCCAGGAAATGGAGAGGATCTCGTAGCCCTTGGAACCGCCCGGTGCGACGACCTCGATCGAATCGCCGGCTTCCTTGCCGATCAGCGCGCGGGCGATCGGCGAGGAGATGGAGATGCGGCCAGCCTTCACGTCGGCTTCCTGATCGCCGACGATCTGGTAGGTCTTCTGTTCTTCCGTGTCCTCGTCCACCAGCTTGACGGTGGCGCCGAACTTGATGGTCGTGCCGGACATCTTGGACAGGTCGATCACTTCGGCGCGAGCGGTGAAATCCTCCAGCTCGGTGATGCGGCCCTCGTTGTGGCTCTGCGCCTCCTTGGCGGCATGGTATTCGGCATTTTCGGAAAGGTCGCCATGGGCGCGCGCTTCGGCGATCGCCTCGATGATACGGGGACGCTCTTCCTGCTGGCGCCAGCGCAGTTCTTCCTGCAGCTTGACGAAGCCGTTCTGCGTCATCGGTACCTTTTCAACCATTGCATTGTCCTTAAGGCTCATGACCGCGCGCCCGGTTCTTCGGCATGGCGCGGCCACAAAAAGAAACAGGTTCCGGAGCAAAACTTCGGAACCATTCGAAACATCAGAATTTAGGTCACTATAACAGAAATTCGACAGTCCTTGCTAGGAATTTCGAAGGGCTGTCAGCGAACTCTCTGTGATTTCATCTGCCGCATCCGCAACCGATTTGTCAATCGCTTGACTTTGGGGGTCAGAACATATAGTGAACAACGGAATGAAGAAATCGCTGAAAGAACGGTTGGCGATCTTGTCCGACGCCGCGAAATACGATGCGTCCTGCGCCTCCAGCGGCACGTCATCGCGCAACTCGCTGCAATCGGGCGGGCTCGGCTCGACGGAAGGATCCGGCATCTGCCATGCCTATGCGCCGGATGGCCGCTGCATCTCGCTTCTGAAAATCCTGCTCACCAATTTCTGCATCTATGACTGCGCCTATTGCATCAACCGCTCGTCGTCGAATGTCGAGCGTGCGAGGTTCACGCCGGACGAGGTCGTGTGGCTGACGCTGGAATTCTACCGGCGCAATTATATCGAGGGCCTGTTTCTCTCGTCGGGCATCATCCGCTCGTCCGACCATACGATGGAGGAGATGGTGAAGATCGCCAGGGACCTGCGCGTCGTTCACAATTTCCGCGGCTACATCCATCTGAAGACCATACCCGAGGCGTCTGCGCATCTGATCGAGCAGGCGGGGCTTTATGCCGACCGGCTATCGATCAATATCGAACTGCCGACCGATCACGGCATTGCCCGCTATGCGCCGGAAAAGCGGCCCGACAATATCCGCCGCTCGATGGGGGAACTGCGGCTGAAGATGGAGGAAATGGCCGAGCCGACCTTGCAGACGAAGCGGAAAAAGAAATTCGTGCCGGCCGGGCAGAGCACGCAGATGATCGTCGGCGCCGATGGCGCCAACGACGCGACCATTCTCGGCACCAGCGCGCGGCTTTACGGCAGCTACGGCCTGAAGCGCGTCTATTATTCGGCCTTTTCGCCGATCCCCGATTCGTCGCGGGCTTTGCCGCTGATCAAGCCGCCGCTGATGCGCGAGCACCGGCTCTATCAGGCCGACTGGCTCTACCGTTTCTACGGGTTCGATATCGGCGAGATCACCGCAACGCGCGACGACGGCATGCTCGACCTCGATCTCGACCCGAAGCTTGCCTGGGCGCTGTCGCACCGCGAGCGCTTTCCCGTCGACGTCAACCGCGCCGACCGGGAAATGCTGCTCAGGGTGCCGGGGTTCGGCACCAAGACCGTCAAGAGCATCCTGTCGTCGCGGCGGTTCAGAACGCTGCGGCTCGAGGACCTGAAGCGACTTGGCGTATCGCTGAAGAAGGTGCAGGCCTTCATCGTCTGCGAGGGGTGGTCGCCGCACCGGATGGTGGATCGCACCGATCTGAGGGCCATGTTCCAGCCGAAGCCGGAACAGCTGTCGCTGCTCTAGAGGCGTTTGCGCATGTCGTTATCGCAAGACCGCAGCCCGCTTTGCCCGCCATGCTTTGAGAGATGTCATCGATGATCATGTTTCGTCATTCCTTGCGGGGCAGGGGCGATCTCACCGAGTGGCGGGATGCGGCGCGCGCCTTTCTGATGGCGGGCTGCGTGCCCGAAATCATCGAATGGCGGACGATGGACGATGCCGACGGCCTGTTCGGCTTCGACGAGAACCGTTTTCCGCCGCCGGCCGAGGTGCCGCCGAGGATCACGGTGACGCCGTCCTTCATAAAGCTTGCCGAAGCCGTGCTGTGCCATTGCGACCCGACCCGGTTTGCGCTTCTCTACAGGCTGCTATTCAGGCTCTTCCATTCGCATGGCCTGCTCGACATGGCGGCCGACCCGGATGTGAATGCCGCGCGAAAACTGGCGAAATCGGTGGCGCGCGACTATCACAAGATGACCGCCTTCGTGCGCTTCAAGGAATTGCCGCTGCCCGAGGGCGTGGTCGGCCGGCGGCGGTTCATCGCCTGGTTCGAGCCGGATCATTTCATCGTCTCGCGCGTCGCGCCGTTCTTCCAGCGGCGGTTTACCGACATGGACTGGCTGATCCTGACGCCGAAGGGATCTGCCTCCTGGGATGGCGAGACGCTGCGCGTGACCGACGATCCGGCGCAAAAGCCCGATCTCAAGGACGAGACGGACGATCTCTGGCGCATCTATTACGCATCGATCTTCAACCCGGCGCGGCTGAAGGTGAAGATGATGATGACGGAGATGCCGAAGAAATACTGGAAGAACCTGCCGGAGGCCGAGCTTATCCCGAGCCTGATCGCCAATGCGGAGAGGCAGGTCATCGAGATGGGGCGCAAGGCCGCAAGCGAGCCGCAGGCCTTTCACCATCGCATTCAGGAGGCCGCGGCGCGACGCCCGGTAGAACAGGGGCCGGCGGCGGGCACGCTTGCCGCATTGAAGGAAGAGGCACGGCATTGCACGCGCTGCGACATCCACTGTCTCGCCACCCAGACGGTGTTCGGCGAAGGGCCGGAGGGCGCGCAGGTGATGATCGTCGGCGAACAGCCGGGGGATCAGGAGGATCTCGCCGGACGTCCGTTTGTCGGACCGGCGGGAAAGCTGTTCAACGAGACGCTGGCGCTTGTCGGCATCGATCGCAGCCTTCTCTACGTCACCAATGCGGTCAAGCATTTCAAATATGTCCCGCGCGGCAAAAGGCGCATCCATCAGAAGCCAAACATGGGCGAGATCCGCCAGTGTCGCTGGTGGCTTGGCCAGGAGATCGAGCTGGTAAAGCCGAAGCTCGTGGTTGCGATGGGCGCAAGCGCGCTGTTTGCGCTGACCGACATGAAGCAGCGACTGGAGGATGTGCGCGGCGAGCCGATGCCGATGGAGGACGGAAGGGTGCTGTTTGCCACCGTGCATCCGTCCTATCTCCTGCGCATTCCCGATGCGGACCTGCGCAGTGTCGAGTTGCAGCGGTTTCGGCAAGATATGGAATCGGTTCAACGGCTTATGGCGCGAACCGGATAATGTGATGGAAGACCGGGAGTTGCCGCTCTGCGGCGCAGGGCGCCGGCTCACAGAAGGACGGCATCCGCTATCGCGGGCGTTGCGCGGGGTGCGTCTTAAAAAAAGGCGAGGTCGGACCGGCAGCAGCAAGAGCCGGGCTTGGGGCGGTCGCGGAAAGCAGGAGAGGGATTTCAAGGACGGCCAGCGTGATCTCGCGGCAGCGACGTGACGTCAATCGGCCACCCGACCCCGTTCTAAAGATAACGGCAGTCGCGTCCTCGGCGCCGCTTATGACAGATCGAACGCGATTGTCCAGTCGAGTTTGGCCGCGGTGAGGCGGATGCCGTCGCATCTGTCCTGTCTGAAAGCAGAAACGTAAAAGGTGCCATATCAGCCGAGAATAGCTGTCTTGATTGATGTCCAGGTGTTTAGGATCGCGATCAAGGCCGGTGCCACGCCAAGCATCGTCGCCAGCTTGCCTGCCGTGGGAAGCGCATCGAGACGGCCCTTCAACTGGCCGACATCAAAAGCGGAAGGACGACCGTCCATCTTGCCTTTGATTTCCGCAGAGCTTTGCAGCAGGACCTTGAGGCCCCCCTTGATCTCTCTCATATCCTCTTCGAGGCGTGTGACGCGCGTTTCCAAATCATCGCCTCCCGGAGGCTCTGTCCCGCCTGAGACTGCTTGATCCTTGCTGCCTGCGACAAACGGTTCGAGTTTCTTGTTTTCAGCCATCTAGCCCGATCCAACCGCAGATATAGGCTAAACTGCGCGGTATGGGGGCTTGCAGAGGCCCATTCACTCCCCAGGGTCATAGCCGAATAAAGATGACGACTTGTCACGTTAAGGTTCGCATCGCTGATGGCGAAGTCAACGAGAACGTCGATCATACGTGCGGGCGGTGGTGGTGTCGCCTTATCCACAGCGGTCAACTGAACCGCCGTTAACCTCGGCGCCTGCAATTTCCGCCGTTTGCACCGCAGCATAACGGGTGGCGGAACAGGGTTAACACGGCGTTAGCCTTGTTTGGTGTCTTGCCGAGACACAATCCTGTATCATTTTTATTCTGCGGCGAGATCAAACCGGAGGGCACGCCCATGACGCGGCGGCTGGCAAGCCTGATCATGTCGATCATCCTGAATGTCGCGATGTGCGCAGGCGCGCTCGTGGCCATGCTTTTGATGTGGCGGATGTTCAGGGATTATGCGGGGTAGAGGCTCAGGCCCGGTGGAAGAAAGCCGTCTTCACGCGGCCTTGTTCAGCATTGCGGGCGGCAGGTTCTTTCTGGCGTCCAGCACTTCCATGCCGACGATGCGACCTGTCTCGTCATAATCGAGAACGATGCCGGTTGCGACTTCCTCGCTCTCGGCGATCTCTTCCGTGGAGAAGCGGATATAGGCTGCATCCACCGTGGCGTCGTATTCCACAACAGGCGTAAGCTGAACCGACATCACACGGGCCTCCTGGCGCCACGATCTAGAAACGCGGATATTATACGGATTTCTGACGCGGTTTCTACGCATACTACGCGCATATGGCGATTGCCGCATTCCGGCAGCTGGCGATAACGCCTTTCGGCCCCGTTGCCGGCCGGGTCGGGCTCGACCCAGTCTGGATTTGAGACCGTTGCCTCTATCCAGGCTTTCTCAAGCCGGCGCTCCCTCACGACCGTTTCGGCATGGAGGGAGTAGCGCGCCGGCTTGAGCATGTTTTTGCCTCAGAAATAGCTCTGCAGCGGGCGGACTTCGAGACTGCCGGCCTTGAGTGCCTTGATTGCCATGGCGGCGGCTTCTGCGCCTGCCATGGTCGTGTAGTAGGGCACTTTCTGCATCAGCGTCGCACGGCGCAGCGACTTCGAGTCCGAGATCGCCTTGTTGCCATCCGTGGTGTTGATGACCAGCTGGACCTGACGGTTGCGGATGGCATCCTCGATATGCGGACGGCCCTCCAGAACCTTGTTGATCTTCACCGATTCGATGCCCTGTTCGGCGAGGAAGCGGGCCGTGCCGCCGGTGGCGAGAACCTTGAAGCCGATCTCGGTCAGGATCTTGATCGCCGGCAGGACGCGGGTCTTGTCCTCGTCGCGGACCGAGACGAAGACCGCGCCGTCACGCGGCAGTTCGACGTTTGCGCCGAGCTGGCTCTTGGCGAAGGCCAGCGCAAAATCCGTGTCGAGGCCGATGACTTCGCCGGTCGAGCGCATTTCCGGGCCGAGCAGCGTATCGACGCCGGGGAAGCGGGCAAACGGGAAGACGGCTTCCTTGACGGCGATGTGCTTCAGGTTGCGCGGATCCGGCTTCGTGCCATAGGCGGCGAAGGTCGCATCCAGCTTCTCGCCGGCCATCGCACGGGCGGCGATCTTGGCAATCGGCGCGCCGATGGTCTTTGCCACGAAAGGCACCGTGCGCGAGGCGCGCGGGTTGACTTCGAGAACGTAGACCACGTCGTTCTTGATGGCGAACTGGACGTTCATCAGGCCGACGACGTTCAGAGCCTTGGCCATGGCCTTGGCCTGGCGCTCCAGCTCGTCGATCATTTCGTTCGACAGCGTGCGCGGCGGCAGCGAGCAGGCGCTGTCGCCCGAGTGGATGCCGGCCTCTTCGATATGTTCCATGATGCCGGCGACGAAGACATCGGTGCCGTCGCAGAGGCAATCGACATCCACTTCGATGGCGTTCGACAGGTAGCTGTCGAACAGAAGCGGGTTCTTGCCGAGCAGCGTATTGATCTGGCCGGTCTTGTCGTTCGGGTAGCGCTGCTTGATGTCTTCCGGAACCAGTTCCGGCACGGTGTCGAGCAGGTAGGTCTGCAGCTGGCCTTCCGAATGCAGGATCTGCATGGCGCGGCCGCCGAGAACGTAGGAGGGGCGCACGACCAGCGGGAAGCCGATCTCGCCGGCCACGGTGCGGGCCTGTTCGACCGAATAGGCGATGCCGTTGTTCGGCTGCGTCAGGTCGAGCTTCATGAGCAGCTTCTGGAAGCGGTCGCGGTCTTCGGCAAGGTCGATCATGTCGGGCGCGGTGCCGAGGATCGGGATGCCGTTCTTTTCCAGCGCTTCGGCAAGCTTCAGCGGGGTCTGGCCGCCGAACTGGACGATGACGCCGACAACCTCACCCTTCTCCTGCTCGGCGCGGAGGATCTCGATCACGTCTTCGGCCGTCAGCGGCTCGAAATAGAGGCGGTCGGAGGTGTCGTAGTCGGTGGAGACCGTTTCCGGGTTGCAGTTGATCATGATCGCTTCATAGCCGGCATCCTTCAGTGCGAAGGCGGCGTGGCAGCAGCAATAGTCGAACTCGATGCCCTGGCCGATGCGGTTCGGACCGCCGCCGAGGATGACGACCTTTTTCGCGGTCGAGACTTCGGCTTCCGAGCGCAATTCGCCGACGAAGGGCGTCTCGTAGGTCGAGTACATATAGGCGGTCGGGGAGGCGAATTCGGCAGCACAGGTATCGATGCGCTTGAAGACGGGGCGGACGTTCAGCGCGTTGCGCAGCTCGGCCACTTCCTTCGGGCGCTTGCGGGTGAGGGAGGCCAACCGGGCGTCGGAGAAGCCCATGGCCTTCAGCATACGCAGGTTTTCGGCGTCTTCCGGCAGGCCGTGCTCGCGGATGCGGGCTTCCATGTCGACGATCGCCTTGAACTGGGCGATGAACCACGGGTCGATCTTGCAGCTCTCGTGGACTTCGTTCTCGGTCATGCCGAGGCGCAGCGCCTGGGCGACCTGACGCAGGCGATCAGGCGTCGGCGTGCCGATGGCGGCGCGGATGGCGTTATGCTTGTCCTCGCCGTCGTCATAGCCAGGGATCTCGATCTCATCGAGGCCGGTGAGGCCGGTTTCGAGACCGCGCAGCGCCTTCTGCAGCGATTCGGCGAAGGTGCGGCCGATCGCCATGACTTCGCCGACCGACTTCATCGCGGTGGTCAGCACCGGTGAGGCACCCGGGAATTTTTCGAAGGCGAAACGCGGGATCTTGGTGACGACGTAATCGATCGACGGTTCGAACGAGGCAGGCGTCGCGCCGCCGGTAATGTCGTTGTCGAGTTCGTCGAGCGTGTAGCCGATGGCAAGCTTGGCGGCGACCTTGGCAATCGGGAAGCCGGTCGCCTTCGATGCCAGAGCAGACGAGCGCGAGACGCGCGGGTTCATCTCGATGACGACCAGACGGCCATCGGCCGGATTGACGGCGAACTGCACGTTCGAGCCGCCGGTCTCGACGCCGATCTCGCGCAGGACCGCGATCGAGGCGTTGCGCATGATCTGGTATTCCTTGTCGGTCAGCGTCAGCGCCGGCGCGACAGTGATCGAATCGCCCGTGTGGACGCCCATCGGATCGATGTTTTCGATCGAGCAGATGATGATGCAGTTATCCGCCTTGTCGCGGATGACTTCCATCTCATATTCTTTCCAGCCGAGAACCGATTCCTCGATCAGCACTTCGGTGGTCGGCGAGGCGTCGAGGCCGGAGCCGACGATCTCGAAGAATTCCGAGCGGTTATAGGCAATGCCGCCGCCCGTGCCGCCCATGGTGAAGGACGGGCGAATGATGGCCGGAAGGCCGACGACGTCGATCGCCTGGGCGCCGATCGCCATGGCATGGCTGATATAGCGCTGCTTGCGGTCGCTCTCGCCGAGGTTCCACTGGTTCTCCAGCTCGTCCAGCGCCTTGTCGAGGTCTGCACCCGACAGCCTGCCCTTGAGCTCGGTGCGGGCAGCCTCGTGCTTCTTGCGGTCGGCATCCTTGATTTCGGTGGCGTTGGCAAGCATCGATTTCGGGGTTTCGAGCCCGATCTTGGCCATTGCCTCGCGGAAGAGGGCGCGGTCTTCCGCCTTGTCGATGGCCTCCGGCTTGGCGCCGATCATCTCGACATTGTAGCGGTCAAGAACGCCCATGCGCTTCAAGGACAGCGCGGTGTTGAGTGCGGTCTGGCCGCCCATGGTCGGGAGCAGCGCATCCGGGCGCTCCTTGGCGATGATTTTTGCCACGACTTCAGGGGTGATCGGCTCGACGTAAGTTGCGTCGGCAAGGCCCGGATCGGTCATGATCGTTGCCGGGTTGGAGTTGACCAGGATGACCCGGTACCCCTCTTCGCGCAGCGCCTTGCAGGCCTGGGTGCCGGAATAGTCGAACTCGCATGCCTGGCCGATGACGATCGGTCCTGCGCCGATGATGAGGATCGATTTGATATCTTGGCGCTTTGGCATGGTCTCTATCCGCTTTGTTCCTGCGCGAAAAACCGGCACGGGGAGAGGTCTCACCGGTCGGGTTGCGCGCGTTTGGTCTTTTCAGGCTAGACGCGGCTTATAGGCAAATGTGCCGGGAAACGGAACCCCATAATTGAGCAAATCGACAGGAAAAGCGTTCTGCGCCCTTCCGAACCGTCATGGTTGCAACGCCGTGCCGGTACCGGGCGCGCACGATCGCGATTTTTCGCCCTCCCTGTGGCAAGTGTGCCGCTGCGGGACGCAAATGCAGCATGAGTAAGCGTAAAGTCACGAAAGCGTACCGTTCACCGCGTTCCCGACATGGACAGGCTTGTGGGTACGGACTAATTGCGTTGCCAATCATAGTTTGGCGGTACCAATCGTCTCGATGCGCCGTGGCAGGATGCCAGATGCGCATCAGGCGGGCTGCGGGGCGTGACCCCCGCGCGGCCCTATCAGGACGATTCGGCGACGGCCCCAGCGCACAGAGACAAAACCATGGCCGACGCCACCTCGAAGCCGATCACGTCCGCCCAGGCGGAAACGACCGTCATGCCGATCATTCTGGCGGCCAGCTTCTGCCATATGCTGAACGACATCATGCAGTCGATGATCTCGGCGATCTACCCGATGCTGAAGACCGGCTTCAATCTGGATTTCTGGCAGATCGGCCTTCTGACGCTCGCCTTCCAGTGCACCGCCTCGCTGCTCCAGCCGCTGATCGGCATCGTCACCGACAAGAAACCCTATCCCTATTCCCTGCCGATCGGCATGGGCGCCACCTTTATCGGCCTGTTCCTGCTGGCCGGCAGCCATGTCTATATCATGCTCCTCGTGGCTGCCGCGCTTGTCGGCATCGGCTCGGCCGTCTTCCATCCGGAAGCCTCGCGCGTTGCGCGGCTCGCGGCCGGCGGGCGCTACGGTTTTGCGCAGGCGACCTTCCAGGTGGGCGGCAATTTCGGTCAGGCGATCGGCCCGTTGATCGCGGCCTTCCTGATCGTGCCGAACGGGCAGGGGAGCGTTGCATGGTTTTCCGGCTTCGCGCTTCTCGGCATCGTCGTGCTTTCCTGGGTGGCGCGCTGGTACAAGGCGCATATGGCCGCCACGAAAGGCCGCAAGAAGACCATCAAGGCCCATAACCTGCCGCGCCGCACCGTCGTCGTGGCGCTGACGGTTCTTGCGATCCTCACCTTTTCGAAGAATGCCTACATGGCCTCGATCAGCAGCTATTACACGTTCTTCGTCATCGAGCGCTTCGGCGTGACGGTGCAGATGTCGCAGGTCATGCTGTTCGTCTTCCTCGGCGCCGTCGCGCTCGGCACGCTGGTCGGCGGGCCGATCGGCGACCGGTTCGGCTCCAAGACCGTCATCTGGGTGTCGATCATCGGCGCCCTGCCGTTCACGCTTTTGATGCCGTTCGCTAATCTGGAGATGACGATCGTCCTGTCGGCGCTGGTCGGGCTGATCATGGCGTCGTCCTTCCCGGCGATCGTTGTGATGGCGCAGGAACTTGTGCCGGGCCGGGTCGGCATGATCGCCGGCATCTTCTTCGGCATCGCATTCGGCGTCGCCGGGATCGCGGCCGCCATTCTCGGCGTCTTCGCCGACAGCTACGGTATCGGCTTCGTCTACACGATCTGCGCCTTCCTGCCGCTTTTCGGCCTGTTGACCGTCTTCCTGCCATCGAAAAAGGCGCTCGCCGGAGCATGAATGCCGCATCTGCGATCCGTCAGCGTGACGTGACGGATCGCTTTCGGCGCGATCCGCCCTATAATAGGGCAAATCGGGCGATGACCCAGTCCGCCCCATGGCGCCAACGGGAGTAGAAGCGATGGAATGGAAAGGCCGCCGGCAGTCGGACAATGTGGAAGATCAGCGCGGGTCCTCTTCAGGCAACAGCCCGTTCGGGCAGGGCGGCGGCGGGTTCCGCATTCCGATCGGTGGCGGACGGCGCGGCGGTGGCGGCGGGCTCGGCATCGGCGGCATCGTCGTCATCCTGATCATCTGCTGGATCACCGGCATCAATCCGCTGACGCTTCTGTCCGGCGGCGATATCGATCTGGGCGGCGGCGGAACCACGACGCAGCAATCGGGCCCGCAATCCGGCTCGCAGGCGCAGCGCCAGCCGGCAAACGACGAGATGACCGCCTTCGTGCGCACGGTGCTGGCCGATACCGAGGATACCTGGACGAATATTTTCGAGGCGAATGGCGGGCGCTACGAGAACCCGACGCTGGTGTTGTTTTCCGGTCAGGTGCGCTCGGCCTGCGGCTTCGCCTCTGCCGCAAGCGGGCCGTTCTACTGCCCGAACGACCGCAAGGTCTATCTCGATACGGCTTTCTTTCGCGAGCTCGACCAGCGTTTCAAGGCATCGGGCGATTTCGCCGAGGCCTATGTGATCGCCCATGAGGTCGGGCATCACGTGCAGAACCTTATCGGCGTGCTGCCGAAGTTCAATCAGGCGCGGGCGAAAATGAGCGAGGCCGATGCCAACAAGATGTCGGTGCGCGTCGAGCTTCAGGCAGACTGCTTTGCCGGGGTCTGGGGCAAATATACCGACCAGAAGGGTATTCTCGACAGCGGCGATCTTGAAGAGGCGCTGAACGCCGCCCAGCAGATCGGCGACGATACGCTGCAGAAGCGGACACAGGGCTATGTCGTGCCGGAAAGTTTCAACCACGGCACGTCGGCGCAGCGCGTGCGCTGGTTCAAGCGCGGCTTCGATACCGGCAACATGAAGGCCTGCGATACGTTTTCCGGCGACGTCTGATCCTCGATATCGGATCCTTGATATCGGGTCGTTGACATCCGACCGCAGCACGAATGGCCACGCCGGTGACGCGGCGCGGTTGGAGAGAATGCGGGAATGGGGCAGGCGGGTATTCTATCGGGTATTTCGGGAGGTTTTCGCCTGCCCCGGCCGTTTCCTGCCTTTTTTCCGGGACGTGTCAGTTCCCGAATGTCCGGCATTGTCGACCATCATCGGAAACCGGTCCTTGAACCCGTGATGGGGATGCCGGTTCGCGAACCCGGTTTCCCGCCCGATGACCAGAGGATTATCGCCGTGGTCATGCAGACGGGGATGAAAACCACTGCAACTTTTCGATAAGCGACTGTTGCTGCTTGCAAGTTTCTGTTCGCGAGGGTCGTTGCTTCCTCGGCCTGGGCCTGTCCGTCAGCCGATCAGGTCGGCGGTGCCATAGAGGCCGATGGCAAAGACCGTGTGGGCGAGCAGCCCCATGATGCGGACTTTCGCCGGGTTCGGCGTCTTGGCCGCCGCCCAGCCGAGGCCCATGCCGGGCTGCATCAGGAACCAGCCGGCGGCAATGGTGACGATGCCCCAGATCCAGGCGGGCAGGAAGGTGGGGGAGGCCAGCCATGCCGGACCCATGACAAGCGCAAGGACGATACCGTAGACGATACCGACCGCATAATGGCCGATCCAGCCGAGCGCCAGTTCATGGCGATAGAGCGGTGCTGTCGCGATGTTGTCGTGAAATACCTGACCGTTTGCCAGATGCCGGAACCAGCGGCCGGCCGGTGCCCAATTGGGCTTGGCCTGAGCGAAAACGAGATGAAGAAGGATCGCCCAGAGATCCATCAGGATCGTCGCGCCGATCCCCATTGCCACGCCTGCAAGGAAAAGCTCTGTCATCAAGAAACCGCCGGGCTGGATTGTGTCACCGAAGAGGGGAATTCAGATATAGACGGATTGTGGGCGTAAGCGAAAGGGGCGGTGTGCGGATGAGCGATCGCGGGAGCAACTGACTTTCAATCAGTCGGTCGTCAGTGCCCGTTGACCCCTTCGTGTCTTGGTCTTACCCTGTCTTACGTCAGACAGGAGGTCTCGTCATGGCCGATACCCAATCCGTCACCCTTCGCGTCTCTTCCGATCTCATCTCAGAGATCGATGCAATTGCCGAGGCGACCGAACGGTCGCGCAGCTACATCATCGTGCGGGCTCTGAAGACCTACCTCCTCAACGAGGGCGCCCATATCCTCGACGCCAAGGAGGGGCGAGAGCAGATTGCCGCTGGCGACCATGAAGACCTCGACGACGTGATTGCGCAGATGGACAGGATGATTGCCGGTAAGGTTGCGTGATCCCGGTCCGGCTCTCCCGCAACGCGGCCAACTACCTGCGCAGGGAGACTGATTATTTACGCCGGCGAAATCCCGCAGCGGCCGGCCGTTTTGTCGATACGATCAGGCAGGCGAGGCGTCTCTTGCAGGCATTTCCCGATGCGGGAAACCAGGCGCATGCGCTTCAGATCGCCGGCAACCGGGTGCTCGTGGTCGGCGATTATCTCATCGAATATGCTCATGACGTTACACATATCGATATTACAAGTATCCGGCATGGCCGCGCTGCTGTGAAAACACCGCCGGTGGAAACCGCACATCCATCAGGCGATGCCAACTTTGGCAGATCGAGCGTCGGCAATCCAAGTGTCGATAATCCAGGCATCGATAATCCGGGTATCGATAATCAAAGTCATGTAATGCCGGGCCCCGACGACTGACGTCGCCATCTCCATGCTCCCGCCCCCAAACCCGCGCCTGCCATTGTCCATCTTCGACACCGCCGCTATGTAGGTCTCCCGGCGATGCGATCGTCTTTGATGCCCGACATTCCGAGAGACGATAAATGCCCGCTTCCCTCGACCCCAAATTCGTCCGTCGCGGCCTGTTCCTGGTCTTCATGATCCTGATCCTCGATATTATCGGGATCGCCATCATCATGCCGGTTCTGCCGGCCTTCCTGCGCGAATTGACCGGTGAGGACATGAGCGGGGCGGCACTCGATGGCGGGTGGCTGCTGGTCATCTATTCGGCGATGCAGTTTCTCTTCGCGCCGCTTCTCGGCAATCTGTCGGATCGTTTCGGCCGTCGGCCGATCCTGCTTTTGTCGGTCTTCACCTTCGCGCTCGACAATCTCATCTGTGCGGCTGCGACGAGCTTCTGGATGCTCGTCGTCGGACGCTTGCTTGCCGGCATTTCCGGCGGCAGTTTCGCCACCTGCTCGGCCTATATCGCCGATGTCAGCAATGACGAGAACCGCGCCCGCAATTTCGGCCTGATCGGCATCGCCTTCGGCGTCGGTTTCACCATCGGGCCGGTCATCGGCGGGCTGCTCGGCGAGCTTGGGCCGCGCGTGCCATTTCTCGGCGCAGGGCTTCTGTCGCTGGCGAATTTCGTCGCCGCGTGGTTCCTGCTGCCCGAGACGCTTTCGCGGGAAAACCGCCGGGCTTTCGACGTGAAAAGAGCCAATCCGCTCGGCGCGCTTCGCCAGATGCGCCACTATACGGGTATCGGCTGGATCATGGCGGTGATGTTCCTCTACTGGCTGGCACATGCGGTCTATCCGTCCGCCTGGGCTTTCGTCGGCACCTACCGTTACGGATGGAGCGAGGGCGAGATTGGCCTGTCGCTCGGGCTTTTCGGCATCTGCGCCGCCTTCGTCATGGCGGTCGTGCTGCCGCGGATCGTGCCGGTTCTCGGCGAATGGAAGACGGCTGTGCTCGGCATGGGGTTTTCCTGCCTCGGGCTTGCCGGCTATGCCTTCGCCTTCGAGGGATGGATCGTCTATGCCGTGATCCTTCTGACCACGATCGAGAATGTCGGCGATCCGGCGCTGCGCAGCATTGCCGCTGCCCGCGTGCCGGCTTCGGCGCAGGGCGAGCTTCAGGGCGCGATCACCAGCCTCACCAGCCTGACCACGATCATCGGCCCTGCGATCTTCACCCGGCTGTTCAGCGCCTTTACCGGCGAGCATGCGGCCGAAGGGCCGATCGGCGTGTTTGCCGGTGCGCCCTATCTCGCCGCATCCGGCTTCATGGCGCTTGCGGTCATCGTCTTCATCGCCGCGGTTTCGCGCAAAACTCGCGCCGGAGCGGGAGAAAATGCGGCCGACCCATCAGTTTCGGTGAAGTAGCGGTCAACAAGTCTTCACTGTCGCCGGTTGTGCTTGCCGGATTGTGCAGCCTCTATTATAGGCTAATTTTACTCGCCGTTGCCGCAATTCTGGGCACGGCGATTTCCCGTTTCAGGAGATGATCATGGCGAGCGAACCCGCTATGCCCGAGCTTGTGTCTGTGCCTGCCTCGGCCCCCGAGGCCAGGCCGAAGGCCATGGCCGATAACGGCTGGTCGGCGCATCTGCGCGCGACGCTCTCGCTCGGCATTCCGCTCGTCGGTGCGCAGCTGGCGCAGATGGCGATCAATACGACGGATGTCATCCTCGTCGGCTGGCTCGGCACGACAGAGCTTGCTTCCGTCGTGCTTGCCACGCAGCTGTTCTTCGTCGTCTTCATCTTCGGCACCGGCTTTACCAGCGCCGTCGTGCCGATGGTGGCGCAGGCGATCGGCCGCAAGGACGCCGTCGGCGTGCGCCGCTCGGTGCGGATGGGCCTGTGGATCGTGCTCGCCTATGGCGTGCTGATGACGCCCGTCCTGTGGTTCTCCGAACCGCTTCTGCTGAAGCTTGGCCAGGAACCGGATGTGGCGGCCAATGCGCAATCCTATCTGCGCATCGTGCTCTGGGGCATGTTCCCGGCGCTCGGGCTGATGGCGCTCAGGAGCTTCGTCACCGGTTTCGAGAAGGGCGGCATCGTGCTCTACGTGACGATCGGCATGTTCCTGATGAACGCAGCCGTCGCCTATACGCTGATCTTCGGGCATTTCGGCGCACCGGCGCTCGGCCTGCATGGGGCGGCGGTGGCTTCGGTTGCGGCCAATACGACCGGGTTCCTGATCCTCGTCCTCTACGTCGAGATGCAGAAGCAGTTGCGCGCACACGAAATCTTCGTGCGCTTCTGGCGGCCGGACTGGCATATGTTGCGCGAGGTGCTGATGCTCGGCCTGCCGATCAGCTTCACGATCCTGGCCGAAACCAGCCTGTTTGCGGCAGCCTCGCTTCTGATCGGGATGATCGGCAAGCTGGAACTGGCCGCCCACGGCATTGCGCTTCAGCTCGCCTCGATCGCCTTCATGATCCCGCTTGGCCTTGCCCAGGTGGCGACGGTGAGGGTCGGGCTTGCCAATGGTCGCCACGATCTGGTGGGCGTGCGGCGTGCGGCGGTCTCGGTACTGGTGCTCGGCGTGGTCATCACGCTGTTCGGCAGCGCGCTCTATGCGCTGGCGCCGCATGCGCTCGGCGGACTATTCCTCAATCTCGATGGCGGTGGTGCCGGCGATGCGGCCCATGTTCTGGCGCTCGCCGCGCCGCTGATCGTCATTGCCGGCGCCTTCCAGCTGGTCGACGGGCTGCAGGCGGTCGGCGCCGGGCTTCTGCGCGGGTTGAAGGATACGAAAGTGCCGATGGTTCTGGCGCTGATCGCCTATTGGCCGATCGGCTTTGCCTGCGCCTGGGTGTTTGCCTTCCCGCTCGGCTTCAAGGCCGAGGGTGTCTGGTTCGGCTTCGTGCTCGGCCTTGCGGCGGCTGCCGTGTTTCTCTGCGGCCGCTTCTGGCTTCTGCTGAAGCGGCAGGAAAAGCTTGCCGGGTGATCCGAGGGACAAGGTGTCTGCCGCCAGCCGCCAGCCACAAAACGCCGACCTCCGGCCTGTCCCTCGCACGACGTCGAGAGGGATATGAAGGCCGAGGTTTTCAAAGCCCGGACGAAAAAAAAGGCCCGCTGCGATCAGCGGGCCTTTTTCCTATCTGCGGTATCAAAACCGAGGGGGCAAACGGGGATCAGCGCTCGGACAGCGCCGGCTCGCCCTTGGTCTCGCGCACCATGTTGATGAAGCGGCGGAAGAGGTAGTGGCTGTCCTGCGGGCCGGGCGAGGCTTCCGGGTGGTGCTGGACGGAGAAGACCGGCTTGCCGGAAAGGCGCAGGCCGCAATTGGTGCCGTCGAAGAGGGAAACGTGAGTCTCTTCAACGCCTTGCGGCAGAGACTTCGAATCCACCGCGAAGCCGTGGTTCATCGAGACGATTTCCACCTTGCCGGTCGTGTGATCCTTGACCGGGTGGTTGGCGCCGTGATGGCCCTGATGCATCTTCTCGGTCGTGGCGCCGAGCGCCAGGCCGAGCATCTGGTGGCCGAGGCAGATGCCGAAGGTCGGGATGCCGGAGCCGACGATGTCCCTGATGACCGGAACCGAATATTCTCCGGTCGCGGCCGGATCGCCGGGGCCGTTCGACAGGAAGATGCCGTCCGGCTTCAGCGCCAGAATGTCTTCCGAAGAGGTCTGTGCCGGGACGACCGTCACCTTGCAGTCGAGGCCGGCAAACAGGCGCAGGATGTTGCGCTTGACGCCGTAATCGACGCAGACGATGTGGTATCTGGCATCTTCCGGCTTCAGGTTCTCGACGCCTTCGTTCCAGACCCAGGGCTTTTCCGTCCATGTCGAGGACTGGCCGGACGTGGCTTCCTTGGCAAGATCGAGGCCTTCCAGCCCGCTCCAGGCCTTCGCCTCGGCCTTCAGAGCCTCGATGTCGAAGACGCCGTTCGGATCATGGGCGATGACGGCGTTCGGCGCGCCGTTGACGCGGATCCAGGCGGTCAGCGCGCGGGTGTCGATGCCCGAAAGGCCGATGACGCCGCGCGCCTTCAGCCATGCGTCGAGATGCTTGACCGAGCGATAGTTGGACGGTTCGGTGATGTCGGCCTTGAAGATGGTGCCGACGGCGCCGCGGCGGGCTGCCGGCGTCAGGTCTTCGATATCCTCGTCATTGGCGCCGATATTGCCGATATGCGGGAAGGTGAAGGTGACGATCTGGCCGAGATAGGAGGGATCGGTGAGGATTTCCTGGTAGCCTGTCAGCGCGGTGTTGAACACCACTTCGGCCGTCACCTTGCCGGTGGCGCCGATGCCGGTGCCCTCGATGACCGTTCCGTCCGCCAGGACCAGAACGGCGGTTGGCTTCTTCGTGCTCCACGGGGCAGTCTGGGGTGCGGTGATCGGCGCGGTCATGTCCATCCTTCTGCCCCAGCGATCCCGGCCCCCTCAAGGGGACAGGCTGTCGAGGCCAATTTCTCGTCGCAGAAAAGGGCGCGCGGAAACCCGCGTTTGGCCCACTATCCAAATGTTGTGCAGGTGTCCGACATAAACAAGGCGGGCGAAACGGTCAATCGGGAGTTTCGAAGATTCAAGCCCGGAATGTCTCAAGAATGCCCGCCAGAGGCGATTTCGGCGGTCCGAGGAGACTGCATCCGTCTGCCGTCGGCGTCCTTGTTGATTGGCTGTCGGCCTTGCTCTATGACAGCGACGATGAGGCGGGGCCGTTATAGAGGGCCATCGCCGGGCTTTCCCAAGGAGAATGAACCATGATGCGTGACACGCTTTCCACCGCCATGAAGGAAGCGATGAAGGCCAAGGATACCCGCCGCCTTTCGACTGTGCGGATGGTCCAGGCGGCTATCAAGGATCGCGACATCGCCAATCGCGGCGCCGGCAAGGAGGAGACTAGCGAGGACGAGATCCTGCAGATCTTCCAGAAACTGGTCAAGCAGCGCGAAGAATCGGCCAAGCTTTACGAAGATGCCGGCCGGCTGGAGCTTGCCACCCAGGAGCGCGAGGAAATCGCCGTGCTCAAGACCTTCATGCCGGAACAGCTTTCCGAGGAGAAGGTGGCCGAGATCGTGGCCGCAATCATCGCCGAGACCGGCGCTGCGGGCATGAAGGACATGGGCAAGGTGATGGCGATCCTGCGCGAGCGTTATGCCGGCCAGATGGATTTCGCCAAGGCTTCCGGCACGATCAAGAGCCAGTTGTCCTGACGCGTTCGGATATGCGCTGCCTGGATCGCGGCGCGCCTTGAAAAACGACAAAAGGCGGGCTCCCGTCATGGGACGCCCGCCTTTGTGCCCTTCCTGAACCGCCGGGGTCGGCCGATGAGAGCCAGTGCGGTTAGTGAACGGCTTTGATGCCATCATGGCAGGCCACCGTTCCGAAGAGCGAATGCCCGTCGTTGTCTTCGGTTTCCAAAGCCTCTAAAAGCCTTGATTTCCAACACGCGACAAGCAGTCATAATTGGAACATAGGTCGAGTCCCTTCGCGCTGCAAACTAAATATTAACGATCGCTCATAAGTTGTGCGAGCCTGTGGACAAGCGGGTTTGCGGCTCTCCGTCGGCGCCGGCTGCGGCGATCTCTGTGGCAATCGGTCGGCCTTGCGCGTATATGACCTATTCAAGCCAAGAGGTAATGATGCGCTTTTCACCCGGTTTTCTCGACGAGATCCGCGACCGCGTGCCGATTTCCAATGTGATCGGCCGAAAGGTGACGTGGGATCGCAAGAAGACCAATGTCTCGCGCGGCGATTACTGGGCCTGCTGCCCCTTCCATGGCGAGAAAAGCCCGAGTTTCCACTGCGAGGATCGCAAGGGGCGCTACCATTGCTTCGGGTGCGGCGTATCGGGCGATCATTTCCGGTTCCTGACCGATTGCGAGGGCTTGAGCTTTCCCGAGGCCGTGCAGCAGATCGCCGATCTTGCCGGCGTCTCGATGCCGCAGCCGGATCCGCAGGCCGAAAAGCGCGAAAAGGAGCGGATGTCGCTCCTCGACGTCATGGAAATGGCGACGCAGTTCTTTCAGGACCAGTTGCAGAGCGCCGTTGGCGCGAGAGCGCGCGCCTATCTGCGCGATCGCGGGCTTTCGGGACGCACGATCGAAACCTTCCGGCTGGGCTATGCGCCGGAAAGCCGCAATGCGCTCAAGGAATATCTGGCGGGCAAGGGTGTGCCGAAGGAGCAGATCGAGGCCTGCGGCCTCGTGCGCCACGGCGAGGGCATTCCGGTCTCCTACGACTATTTTCGCGACCGGGTGATGTTCCCGATCCTGTCGTCGCGGGAAAAGGTGATCGCCTTCGGTGGGCGGGCCATGTCTGCCGATGCGCCGGCCAAATACATGAACTCGCCGGAGACGGAACTCTTCCACAAGGGCCAGGTGCTCTACAATTTCTCGCGCGCCAGGCGGGCCTCGCAGGGCGGGCCGGGGAGCCGGGAGCCAGGCACCGTGATTGCCGTCGAGGGCTATATGGACGTGATCGCGCTGGCGCAGGCCGGCGTCGAGAATGCGGTCGCGCCGCTCGGCACGGCACTGACCGAAAACCAGCTCGATCTTCTGTGGCGCATGTCGCCGCTGCCGGTCCTCTGCTTCGACGGCGATGGCGCCGGCATTCGCGCCGCGCACCGGGCCGTCGATCTGGCGCTGCCATTTCTGAAGCCCGGCAAGTCGGTGAATTTTGCGCTTCTGCCCGATGGCAAGGATCCGGACGATCTCGTCAAGCACGAGGGCCGGGCGCCGTTCGACCGGGTGATGGCCGAGGCAAAACCGCTTGCCGACATGGTCTGGCAGCGCGAGACGCAGGGGCAGAATTTTGCAACGCCGGAGCGGCGCGCCGAACTGGAGGCGCGGCTGAAGCAGATCGTGTCCGTCGTTGCCGACGAAAATGTCCGTCGTCATTACCAGCAGGATATCCGAGACCGTCTGAACGGCATGTTCCAGCCGCAGCGCGGCGGGTTCCAGTCGAATGGCGGGGGGGGGCAGCGTGGCGGCGGTGGCGGCCGGGGCGGGTTCCAGCGCGGGCAGGGGCGCGGCGGGCAGGGTTTCGGCGGTTCCGGCTTTGGTGGTTCTCAGGCGATCGGCGCCGTGTCGGACCGGCTGGCGCGGTCGGGCCTCGTGCGCGGCCATACCGAACTTCCGGCTCTTCGCGAAAGCGTGCTGGCGCTCACCATCGTCAACCATCCGCAGCTTCTGATGTCGGAATATGACGAGATCTCCTCGATGGATTTCGAGAACCGCGATCTCAAGCGGCTCTGGTCCTGCGTTTTGACGATCATCGGCCAGTCGGGCGCCAACATCACCGTCGAGGACCTGAAACAGCAGCTGGCCGATAACGGCTTTGCCGAGACGATCCAGTCGATGAACCTGCAGATCCGCAATGCGCGCCTGTGGACCGCAACGGAGGAGGCCGATCCGCAGGACAGTCTGCAGGCCTACCGGCAGACGCGGGCACTGCATGCCCGCAACAAGGAACTGCGCTGGCAGAAGATCGAGCTGGAGCGCGAGCTTGCGGAAATGACCGAGGACGAAGCGGATCGCCTCGATCTTCTGCTGCGGGCGCTTCTGGAAGTGCAGAACGAGATTACCCGGATGGAAAGCCAGGAGGCCATCATCGACGGGTTCGGGGTGCTTTCGGGTCGCGTCAAGGGAGCGGCGATCAGCCACGGCTGAGCGGCAACGGGGTGACGTTGCAAAGGTGAGGAGAGGACGATGCAGATTTCCGGAAGCTGCCATTGCGGCAAGATCGCCTTTACCGCGGATGGCGAATTCTCGGAGGCGATCGAGTGCAACTGTTCCTATTGCAGGCGGCAGGGCGCGCTTCTGGCCTTCGTGCCGCGCGACAGATTGGCGCTGCTGACGCCGCGCGATGCGCTGAAAACCTATTATTTCCACCGCAAGGTGATCGCGCATCATTTCTGCGATGCCTGCGGCATTGCACCCTTTGGCGAGGCGACGATGCCGGGTGGACGGGAAATGGCCGCCATCAACCTGCGCTGCGTGCCCGAGATCGATGTTTCTGGCGTCAAAGTCAGCCAGTATGACGGCGCATCGGTCTAAAAGGCGCAAGGACCAAGGCCTTTTCACGTCTCCGGTCAGTTCTGACACGTGAAATCATGGGTCTTGTCATGGGGCTTGTCATGGGCGACACAGCGCCTACATATGAGCAGACTTGGTGAGTTAACTCCGAAAAGCGCCGGCTTGACGCGGCTTTCTCCAATTTTCCTGGGCAAATCGTTCAGGGAACCTTGACGAAGCGTTAATTTATGGGAATCACCATTTCAGGCAGAATAGGCAAACTGGGTCGAGCGCGCCGCTTGCGGTCAGCGGTTCTCCAAATGATTGTTCACAAGAACGGTCCCGCGGTCGCCGATGGTAATTCGGAATTAAAGGTCATTCCGTTACGAGTTGGACAGTGATTCGCAGTCGAGGCGTTTTCGTCTCCGGCAGCAGGCCATAAGGTGCGGCCCTTTTGAGGTGCGGCGCCATGGGTTCAGGGAAAGCGACGAAATACATGGCAACAAAAGTCAAAGAAAACGAAGAAGCTGAGAACGAACGCGAAGGCTCGCACGACGGTCCGCTTCTCGATCTTTCTGACGACGCGGTCAAGAAGATGATCAAGGCCGCGAAAAAACGCGGCTATGTCACGATGGACGAGTTGAACTCGGTCTTGCCTTCGGAAGAGGTGACGTCCGAGCAGATCGAAGACACGATGTCGATGCTCTCCGACATGGGCATCAACGTGATCGAGGACGAGGAAGCCGAAGAGGCTGCCGCCGAAGACGACACGCCCGACGACAGCGACGACAACGAGCAGGAAGGTGGCGAGCTTGCTCCGGCCGCCGGGACTGCGCTTGCGACCGCCAAGAAGAAAGAACCCACCGATCGTACCGACGATCCGGTGCGCATGTATCTGCGCGAGATGGGATCTGTCGAGCTTCTGTCGCGCGAAGGCGAAATCGCCATCGCCAAGCGTATCGAGGCCGGCCGCGAAACCATGATCGCCGGTCTGTGCGAAAGCCCGCTGACGTTCCAGGCGCTGATCATCTGGCGCGACGAACTCAACGAAGGCACGACGCTTCTGCGCGAGATCATCGATCTCGAAACGACCTATTCGGGTCCGGAAGCCAAGGCCGCGCCGCAGTTCCAGAGCCCGGAAAAGATCGAGGCCGACCGCAAGGCTGCCGAGGAAAAGGAAAAGACCCGCCGCACCCGCATGCCGGCGGCCAATGACGACGACATCACGTCGGTCGGTGGCGACATGCCGCTCGAGGAAGAGGAAGAGGACGACGACGAGTCGAACCTGTCTCTTGCCGCGATGGAAGCGGAACTGCGTCCGCAGGTCATGGAAACCCTCGACACGATCGCCGACACCTACAAGAAGCTCCGCAAGCTTCAGGACCAGCAGGTGGAAGCCCGCCTTGCGGCCACCGGCACGTTGTCGTCGGCGCAGGAGCGTCGCTACAAGGAACTGAAGGACGAGCTGATCACGGCGGTCAAGTCGCTGTCGCTCAATCAGAACCGCGTCGACAGCCTCGTCGAGCAGCTCTACGACATTTCCAAGCGCCTGATGCAGAACGAAGGCCGCCTGTTGCGTCTTGCCGAATCCTACGGCGTCAAGCGCGACAGTTTCCTCGAACAGTATCAGGGTGCCGAACTCGACCCGAACTGGATGAAGTCGATCGCCAATCTGGCCGCCCGCGGCTGGAAGGAATTCGCCAAGTCCGAAAACAACGCGATCCGCGACCTGCGTCTGGAAATCCAGAACCTGGCGACGGAAACCGGGATCTCGATCACCGAATTCCGCCGCATCGTGTCGATGGTGCAGAAGGGCGAGCGCGAGGCGCGCATCGCCAAGAAGGAAATGGTCGAAGCGAACCTTCGTCTCGTCATTTCCATCGCCAAGAAGTACACGAACCGCGGTCTGCAGTTCCTCGACCTCATCCAGGAAGGCAATATCGGCCTGATGAAGGCGGTCGACAAGTTCGAGTATCGCCGCGGCTACAAGTTCTCCACCTATGCGACATGGTGGATCCGGCAGGCGATCACCCGTTCGATCGCCGACCAGGCCCGCACGATCCGTATTCCGGTGCATATGATCGAGACGATCAACAAGATCGTCCGCACATCGCGCCAGATGCTGCACGAGATCGGCCGCGAGCCGACGCCGGAAGAACTGGCCGAAAAGCTCGCCATGCCGCTCGAAAAGGTCCGCAAGGTCCTGAAGATCGCCAAGGAGCCGATCTCGCTCGAAACCCCCGTGGGTGACGAGGAAGACAGCCATCTCGGCGACTTCATCGAGGACAAGAACGCGCTTCTGCCGATCGACGCCGCCATCCAGGCGAACCTGCGCGAGACGACGACCCGCGTGCTTGCATCGCTCACGCCGCGCGAAGAGCGCGTGCTGCGCATGCGCTTCGGTATCGGCATGAACACCGACCACACGCTGGAAGAAGTCGGCCAGCAGTTTTCGGTGACGCGCGAACGTATCCGCCAGATCGAGGCGAAGGCGCTTCGGAAGCTGAAGCATCCGAGCCGTTCGAGGAAGCTGCGCTCGTTCCTCGACAGCTGATAGGCCTCGACAGCTGACCGGCCTCGACAACTGATCGGCCGCGACAGCTGAACTGACCGGATAGCCGATCGCAAAGATCAGCCTTTCCAACGATTACGACCCGGTCCGCCGACATGGCGGGCCGGGTTTTTCGTTTTCGGGGTGTGGTCGATTGAGAGTGCCGATCAGAGGAAGGTGCAGGGGCCGCCGAGCGCGGTAATGGCTGCGGAAAAACGCCTGTCGAGCGTGACAATCCCGGCGCCGATATCAAGCGCGACGGCCAGATGCAGCGCGTCGCCGGAGCGCAGGTTGAGATGGTGATGGGTGCAATAGGTCGCAGCGGCGAGAACGTGGCGTTGGCGTATGGTCGCCACTCTCAACGACGTTTTTGCCATGCGCCGAAATCCCCGCAGTGCCAACTCCCGTCACGACGGAGGAGTATTCTCGGCTCTGCTTTTCGCGGATAGGGCCGAGGAAAATTCGGTGAAAGTCCATTGGCCGATATGCGAGGTGGTGCCCGACTGCCGCCGCATCCACTCATCGGCCTTGTCCACAGGCTTGTCGCCCACCAGCAATGCGATCAGCACCGAGGTGTCGATGTAGAACATCAGTAGCGTTCGTCGTCGCGTAGTCGACGCATAAACGTCCCTGCATCTTCCTTTTGTTCGGGCATGAGGGCCCAGAGTGTTCTCAGCCTGTCAAAATCGATCGGCTGCTTTTTGCCCGCCGGTTCTCCTCGGCCCGATAGCGGTTTCGGCGGCGCAAGCATCGCGACGGTCCTGCCGTCGCTGACGATCTCGACCGTTTCGCCATCCGCGACGCGGTCGATCAGTTCCTTCAGCCGTTCCTGTGCATCCGCAAGTTCGACGGCTGCCATGGCCGTTTCTCCCGTGGTTCTTTTGCGAGGATATGCCAGACATCAGAGCCGGACAATCGGCAGCGCAGGCCTAGTGTGACACGCTGTTGGAAAAAACGTTGACGACGATCACGCCGGATATGATCAGGCCAAGCCCGAGGATGGCGGCCAGATCCAGCGTCTGGCGGAAGGCGAAGACGCCGACGATCGAGATCATCACGATGCCGAGCCCGCTCCAGATCGCATAGGCAAGGCCGACGGGCAGGGTGCGCAGCGCGATCGACAGGAGATAGAAGGCGACCGCATAGCAGAGCGCCATCAACACGGTCGGCCAGAGCCGCGTGAACTGCTGGCTCATCTGCAGGAAGGTCGTGCCCACCACTTCGAGTGCGATTGCGGCCAGAAGCGAGCCGTAGGTGATCAGAGCCGCGTTCATCAGCGGAGCGTCCTTGTGTCATGCTGGTTGTTGTCATGCGGGTTGTCATGATGCAGGTTGTCTTGATGCGGGTGGTCGTCGTGCCGGTGATCGTCCATGGGCCGGGTCATGCGCTTGAGATCGTCATGCAGCCGGTCCAGTTCGTCGGCATCAAGGCCAGCCGTTTCGGTGAGGTTGGCAAGCCAGATGCCGTCTGCGGCGTAGCGGACGACCGACAGTGCAGGGGCGTCATCTGTCCCGACATGCCGTTCCAGGCGCGCGCGCATCCAGTCGGACCACAGGAGGCGCAGGCCCGCATCGGCCATGCAGGAAATGCCGATCGCAGCCCATGGGCTCTTTTCGCCGTCGCGGGTCTCGCGGAAGAAGGCATCGACATAGGCGCGGGTGAAGCGGCCATATGGTTGTGCATCGATGGCCATCAGGCCGTCGATCTCCTCGTCGAGCCTTGCCAGGAGATCGGTAAAGACCGCCTCGATCAGCGGCTGCTTGCCCGGAAAATGGTGCAGGAGCCCACCCTTGGTGACGGAGGCCGCCTGCGCTACCGCCTGCAGGGTGACGGCCGCAAGTCCCTGTTCCGCCGCAATGCGGGCGGCCTGGTCGAGCAAGGACCGGCGGACCTCGTCCGGTCGTTTTTCGCGTCTGTGAGATTCTGCCATGCGATAAACATACCGTACGGTCGGTTTTATTGCAAGCGGTGGCATGCGCGGTCGGGGCCAAGGGTTTCGGGTATGCGGCGTCGGTGCGGGCGCAACCCGAAAGCGTGATCGCTTTTCCCGTTTCTTTTCGGGGCAGGGGTCTCGATCAGCGGGGGATTTCGTCCTACATCGGCTCTCATGCAGGAAGAACCACAGGCCCCGCGCAAAGTGCTGAGCAACAGGTTGGCCGTGGTCATTGGGGCCTCGGTGGCTTTGCATGCGATCGTGGTCGGCCTGTTTTTCCTGAAAATGCCGGATCAGGCGCCGCAGGTGCCGAAGGAAGAGACGGTGCAGGTCGAGCTCGTGCCGCCGCCGGACGAGACGCCGAAGCCGCCCGAACCCAAGCCCGAACCCAAGCCGGAGATCAAGCCGGAGGCCAAGCCACCTGAGCCGAAGCCGGAGCAGAAGCCGCCGGAACAGAAGGCGGAGCCGCCACCGAAGCCACCGGAACCGAAGCCGGAGCCTCCCAAGCCCGAGCCGCCGAAGCCGGAACAGGCCCAGAAGCCGCCGCCGCCGCCTCCCGCGCCGCCGCCGCCGGAACAGCAGGAGAAAAAGCCACAAGAGCAGCAGCCCCCGCCGCCGCCTCAGCAGGCCGATGACCAGAAGCGCCAGGAAAGCCCGATCCAGACCCTGCGTCCCGTCGTCGAATTCGCCGACAAGGACAGCGGGCCGCGCAAGGTGCTCGACGGCTCATCGTCCACCGACGGCAGCTCAGACGACGCCAAGGACGACAAGCAAAGTGACGGCGCGCAAGCCGACAAGCCCGCTGACAAGCCCGCCGATCAGTCTGCCGACACGCCCGATGGCGGAACGCTTTCCGATGCAGCCGCCCGGCAGATGGCGGCGGCGGAAGAGAGCGCCGACAAATCTGCCGAGGCGCCACGGGGAGAGGCGGATGGTTCCGGCGACAAGGATGGCCTGCCTTCGAAGGACATCGCCGACAAGGCCGCTTCCACGACGAAGGGAACGGCGCCGGGCGAGCCGATGGATCACCTGCCGGGCGTCAGGCTGCCCGACGAGGTGAAGGTCCCCGAAGTCGATCAGGCGGGTGCGGTTTTGCCGAAACATGGCGGTGGCGGGGCCGAAACCGATGCCGAACAGGCCGAACTGGTCCCGGCTCTGCGAAAAGGTTCGCCCGATGGCAAAGCCGAGGGCGGACAGGCGGCAGGCGGCAAACCTGCCGGCGGTGGCATGGCGAAGGCGAAAACGCTCTATTCGGAAAAGGATAGCGGCGATCCGGTGGCGCGCACCGCGATGGGAAATCTGCCGCGCGAGACGCGGGCAAGCGAGCTTTGCGTTACCGAGCTCAAGGCGCAGATCCTGCATGCAAGCCCGCCTTACAGGCCGGAACTCCTGCCTTCGCCGCGCATGCCGCAGGGGACCGTGCTCGAGGTGCGTCAAGGCGCGTTTCGCGCCAATTCCCGCTGGTACAATCTCAGTTTCCGCTGCGAGATCGACCAGAACGCCACCAAGGTCCTGTCTTTCGCCTTCGATATCGGCGACGCGGTGCCGCGTGGCGACTGGCAGAAGCGTGGTTTTCCGGTGTTCTGATCCGCCGGAGACGCCGGCGGCAAACCCTGTGGCACCCGGTTGACCGGCGCCGATTGGCCGCTATGGTGCGGAAAAATTTGCCGCGGGAAATACGCATATGAAAGCCATGTTCTACGATGCCTTTGAAAAGGCCCCGGAAATCACGAGCCTGCCGGATCCCGACCCGACATTCGGCGGTGTCGTGGTCAAGGTCGGCGCGACCGGCCTTTGCCGCAGCGACTGGCATGGCTGGATGGGGCATGATCCCGATATCAAGCTGCCGCATGTGCCGGGCCACGAGCTTGCCGGCGAAGTGGTGGCGACCGGCCGTGGCGTGATGCGCTTCAAGGTGGGCGACCGGGTGACAGTGCCCTTCGTTTCCGGTTGCGGCCATTGCGCCGAATGCCATTCCGGCAACCAGCAGGTTTGCCCCGACCAGTTCCAGCCCGGCTTTACCCATTGGGGCTCGTTTGCCGAATATGTGGCGATCGACTATGCCGACACCAATCTCGTGACGCTTCCAGACGAGATCGACGATGCGACGGCGGCCAGTCTCGGCTGCCGCTTCGCCACCTCGTTCCGTGCCGTGGCGGATCAGGCGCGCACCGGGCCGGGCGACTGGGTGGCCGTGCATGGCTGCGGCGGCGTCGGCCTGTCGGCGATCATGATCGCGACGGCGCTCGGCGCCAATGCGATCGGCATCGACCTGTCCGACGACAAGCTCGAACTTGCCCGCCAGTGCGGCGCGGTGGCGACGATCAACGCCAATGCCGTGGCCGATGTGGTGGAGGCGGTGCGCGAGATCACCAAGGGTGGAGCGCATGTCTCGATCGACGCGCTCGGCCATCCGACGACGTGTTTCAACTCGATCAAGAACCTGCGCCGCCGCGGCCGGCATGTGCAGGTCGGCCTGATGCTCGGCGCGCATGCGACGCCTTCGATCCCGATGGCGCAGGTGATCGGTCACGAACTGGAAATCTACGGCAGCCACGGCATGCAGGCCTGGCGCTACGATGCCATGCTTGCCATGCTGAAGACGGGAAAGATGACACCGCAACAGCTGATTTCCAAGCGCATCACGCTGCAGGAGGCGGTGCCGGCACTGATGGGCATGGACAAGGCGGAAACGCCCGGCATCAGCGTGATCACATCGTTCTGACGGGAACCGAAAGGCAGCGCCTTCTCGCGTGAGGCGCTGTGGGCCGCAGATTGCGCTTGCCGCAATTGCCGGCGGCCCTTGTCAGGCAAAGCAGGCGCCAGGCGGGCGTGCCTGCATGCCTTGTCAGGGAAGAGCAGGGGCAGGGTGTGTCATCAGCCGTTTCAGGCCGTTCTGGCGAAATCTGGTAATGGCCGAAATATCCTCCGTCGCCTTGAAGCGGATGAGGGCGCCTTCATAGGCCTCGACGATACAGGCCGCGAGATCGGCGACATCCTCATCGTCACCGACATCGCCCTCGGCCTGGGCGCAGGAGAGAAGGTCGCGCATGCTCCTTTCCCAGCGGTCGAAGGCGGTCACGAGCGCGTCGCGCACGAGGGCGCTGCGTCCGGCTGCCGTCTGGGCGATGACGCCGTAAAGACAGCCCGCATAGGGCGCTTCCTGCCTCAGCTCCTGTTCGAGCATTTCGAAATAGGCATCGAGACGGGCAAGCGGGCGGCGCGACGTATCGCCGAATTGCGCTTCCCGCATCGTTCGATACTTCTCCTCATAGGCCTCGATGACGGCGACGACGAATTCGTCCTTGCTCGAAAAGAAATAGTAGAACGACCCCTTGGGTACATCGACCGCCTTCAGGATCGGCCCGATGCCGACGCCCTCGTAGCCATGGGCCAGCAATTGCCGCATGCCTTCGGAAATGAGCCGTATTCGCGTCGCAGATTGACCATTCATGACTAGACCGATCGTCTATAAAGTGGATTAATCACAGTTCCATCCGCGGGGCGAATTCGGTATGAGCTTAACACAAGGGCGTGCCACCGGCATATATCTCGTCATTGCTTCCGCGGTCCTCTGGAGCACCGCGGGTCTTTTCGTCCGGATGGCCGACATGGATGTGTGGTCGATGGCGGGGTGGCGCTCGGGCTTCTCGTTTCTGACGCTCGGAATTTTCCTCCTCATCCGCCATGGACGCGCCAGCAAGGCACCGAAACTGGTTTACGGATTGCCCGGCATGGCGGCATCCGCCGTGTCGGCACTCACGGCCCTTAGCTATATCGCATCCCTGCAATGGACGACGGTTGCCAATGTGATGACGGTCTATGCGACCCTGCCTTTCGTTTCGACCGGCATCGCCTTCGTCTGGCTGAGGGACCGGGTGACATACCGCTTCTTCATCGCCGGGTTCGCGGCCTTCGTCGGCGTGGCGATTTCCGTCGGTGCGGCGATCTCGGCGCAGGATGGCGCCGGTATTGTTGCTGCGATCGCCATGACCGTCGGATGCGCCATACAGATCGTGCTCGCCAAGCGCTTTCCAAGCGTCGATACGACGATGATGATCGCCTTTGCCGCACTGGCCTGCCTTTGCATCGCGCTGCCATTCATGCAGTTCTCGCTTCCTGCACCTCGGCAGCTTCTGGCCTGCGCGCTCTATGGCGTCTTCACCACCGGCATCGGCTATATCCTGCTGCTGCTCGGGTCGCGCCACATCGGCTCGGGGGAAGTGGGCCTCCTCTCCATGCTCGACGTGGTTCTCGGCCCCGCATGGGTCTGGCTCTTCTATGGCGAGGAAATCGCCCCGCCCGTGCTGATCGGCGGCGGCATCGTTCTGGCGGCCGTCCTCTGGTATGCGTCATCGGGCCGAAGGATGACGGCTGCGGCCTGAGGTTAGGGATCGCGATCGGAGGACGCGACAGGGACGCGGCGCCGGCATCGGCTGATCACAAAGTGACAGGCGTCAAATTTGTCGCGGGCGCCGTCCTGCGCCATTGACAAGCCGCACGGCGAGGCAGAACAGGGAGCCTGCAGATTTTCTCATATGATGCCGGGCGTTCCGGCCCTGCCGCCGCTCGCCTGGCTCGACCCCAGGCCTGATACGCGCGGGCATTCGGGGTGGCGAACGCTCTGCCCCAGCGGCGATGACAGGACAGATGGACAGCAAAGCCCAGCCGATTTCCGACAGCGTCTTTTCCCACCCCGGCTATGTCCATCTTACCGTTTCGCGCGTGGTGACGGCGCTTGCGACGCAGGCGATGACGATCGCGCTCGGCTGGCTGATCTACGACCTGACCCAGAGTGCATTCGCGCTCGGCTTCGTCGGCTTCTGCCAGTTCCTGCCGCGCTTCTTTCTGACGCTGATCGTCGGGCAGGTGGCCGATCATTTCGACCGGCGGATCATCGTGCTGATCTGCCAGGCGCTGCAGGGCGCCGTGGCGCTGATCCTTGCTGTTGCCGTGTTCGAGGGCTGGATGACGCCGGCGCTGATCTTCGTCGCCGTGACGCTGCTGGGTGCCGCCACGGCCTTCCAGCAGCCGACGACGACCGCCATGCTGCCGAGCGTGGTGCCGACATCGATCCTGCAAAAGGCGGTTGCGACCTCCACCTCTTTCCAGCAGGCGGCCTTCATCATCGGGCCGGCGGCCGGCGGGCTGCTGTACGGCATCAGCCCCACCGTGCCGTTTCTTCTCTCGGGCGTGCTTCTCATCCTCACCGCCTTCAACATCGTGGCGATCCGCATCGAGCGGAAGATCGCCAAGCGCGAGCCGGTGACGATCACCTCGCTGTTTGCCGGGGTGTCCTTCGTGCGCAGCCGGCCGGTGGTGCTGGGCGCGATCTCGCTCGATCTCTTTGCCGTTCTCCTCGGCGGCGCGACCGCGCTGATGCCGATGTTTGCCAAGGATATTCTGATTGCCGGACCCTGGGGCCTCGGCTTTCTGCGGGCGGCACCCGCCGTCGGCGCGCTGGCCATGGCGGTGCTTCTTGCCCGAAGGCCGCTGAAAAAGGATGTCGGCAAGCGGATGATGATCGCCTGCGCGGTGTTCGGCATTGCCACCTTCGCCTTTTCACTCTCCACCAATATCGTGTTTTCCGTCATCTGCCTTGCGGTGCTCGGCGCGGCCGACAGCGTCAGCGTGGTGGTGCGCAGTTCGCTGGTGCAGCTGATGACGCCGGACGAGATGCGCGGACGCGTCAACGCCGTCAATTCGCTGTTCATCGGAACCTCCAACCAGCTTGGCGAGTTCGAATCCGGCCTGCTGGCGGGCTTTATGGGCCCGGTGGCGGCCGGGGTGATCGGTGGCGTCGGGACGCTTGCCGTCGTTCTTTTGTGGATCCGGCTGTTTCCGGACCTCTACAAGGTGAAGACGCTGGAGGGGTGACCCGCGGCGCGCAAACGCCAGGAAGGATCAAAGCGCATGGCGCAAACGCTTGTGACGGTTTCGACCCGAGGGCAGGGCCTCTACGAATTCACGGAGGCGGCCGCGACCTTTATCGCACAGACCGGCGCGCAGGAGGGGTTGCTGACGATTTTCGTGCGCCATACATCCTGCTCGCTGATCATCCAGGAAAATGCCGATCCCGACGTCAAGCGCGACCTCAAGGCCTTTTTCGCACGGCTGGTGCCACCCTCCAGCGACCCGTCTATGGCCTATCTCGTCCACACGCTCGAAGGGCAAGACGACATGCCGGCGCATATCAAGGCGGCGCTGACGGCAACATCGATCGGCATCCCGGTGTCGCGGGGACGGCTGATGCTCGGCACATGGCAGGGGATCTATCTCTTCGAGCATCGCGACAGCCCGCATCGCCGCGAGATCGTGCTGCATCTTTCTGCCTGAGAATGCCCGGAAAAGGGCTGCGACCGGGCGCAAAAAAGCCCGTCTGCCTGCATGAATGATGGCTGAACGGCCGGTTCGTGAGGCGTTCATGCGCGTCTTTCTAATCTCCGATCATCGCCTTCGCTTCCCCCGGCTGACGGCGATATGCAAATCACGGGTGCCGGACACGGCCCAGATATCGGAGAGTGACCCATGACCAGCCTGATGACCAAAGTCGGCGCTGTATTTCTTCTGGCCCTTGGCGGGCTTTCGGCAACGGCGCCGCTTGCGGCGGCTGCCGGACCGAATGATGTCATCACCATCCAGTACCACGATCGCGGCTGGGGCCCAGGGCCCGGCCCGCGGCCGGACTGGGATCGCGGCCCGCCGCCGCCGCGCGGCTGCTCGCCGCGCCTTGCCGAGGACAAGGCCTACCGCATGGGCATCAACCGCCCGCGGGTGATCGACGCCAACCGCCGCGTCATCGTCGTCGGCGGCTTCGACCGTCGCGGTCGCGACCGGATCGTCTTTGCCAACGAACGCGGCTGCCCGGTTCTGCGCTGACGCCGCTTTGATATTTCCTCCGTCTCCTTCGCCCGTTGACGGAAGAAAGCCCCCGTATCCCGACAAGGGATGCGGGGGCAATTTTTTCTAAGATGTGGCGAACCTGAGATGCCGCCCAGGGTTAGCCGGTGGCAAGGGATTGAATTCAAGGGAAAATGGTGGGCCCGGAGGGACTCGAACCCCCAACCAAGCGGTTATGAGCCGCCGGCTCTAACCATTGAGCTACAGGCCCGGCCCGACAAGGGCGGTGGCGGGCGCAATGGTTCGCCGCGACACATCGCTGCCTCTAGCGTAATTCGCGCGGTGCTACAAGGTGTTGCCGCAATAGGTTCACAATCCCCCGGCAGATAAACTCCCGGATGCAGGCGAAAATCCAGACTGCGCCTCCCGCGTGCGGACGATCACCGTGGTTCACGGTGATTCAGGTTTCATGCCGGCCGCAGACACGAGGATCTAGCGCCATGCCCCACCAACAGCAGCGATGTGGACGATCGAAGTCCAACGATCAGAGAGGAAACACGATGTCGATGATGCGCTTTGCGACCAAGAGTTTTACGGCCAAACGTTCTGCGGCCAAGACGTCCGGAGCCGGCACACTTGGAGTTGGCACTCATGGAGTAGGCACGCATGGAGTAGGGACGCTGGGCGTTGGCACGCTTGCAGCCTCCGCACATGGAGCGGTGTTCGGTTGCACGGCATTTGCGGTTCGGGCCTTGCCGGCCGCTCTGGCGGTCGCGCTGCCGCTTGCGCTTTGGGCGCTGCCTGCGGATGCGCAGGAGGATCGCGCGCGCCAGCCGGTGATTTCGGTGAGCGGCGAAGGCGAGGCCTCGATCGCGCCGGATATGGCCGTGCTGCAGCTCTCCGTCGTGCGTGACGCCAAGACGGCGGCCGATGCGCTGTCGGCCAATAGTGCGGCGATGACCGAGGTTCTCGCCGCCATCAAGGCAGACGGCGTTGCCGAGCGGGATATCCAGACCAGCAATTTCTCCATCTTTCCGCAATACAGGCATTTCGAGCCGAAGGACGGCGTCAGCCGGCCGCCCGAAATCACCGGTTACGAGGTGACGAATGCGCTGTCGGTGCGCGTGCGCGACCTGAAAAAGCTCGGCGGCCTGATCGACCGGTCGGTCAAGCTCGGGGTCAATCAGGGCGGCCAGATCACCTTTACCAATGACGATCCGGCGGCAGCCCTTGCGGATGCGCGCAAGGCCGCCATGAAGGAAGCGCTCGCCAAGGCGCATACGCTCACCGAAGCTGCCGGCGTCAGGCTCGGCAAGGTGATGGAGATCAACGAGAATTCCGCCCGCCCCGTCGCCCAGCCGATGATGCGGATGGCGATGGCCAAGGATGCCGCGCCAGCGCCGGTATCGGCCGGCGAAAACAGCTATACGGTCACCGTCAACGTCACCTTCGCGCTGGAACAGTAGGGTCACGTCAGGTGAGGCAGGCGGTGCAAGACGGGCCGACCAGGCAACAAATGCAGGCCAGGCAGACCAGCTAAGCAATGCAGGACGAGGCGCGGGCTTTTCCGCGCTCGCCCTTCCTGTCCGTCCGGCTATTTTCAAGCAGAGGGATGCACGCCGTCTGCCGGCGTGCATCCTATCCGGCCGATGGCGTCGAAAGCAGCCAGAGGCCGAACACGGTGTAGAAGACCATGGCGAGTGCCAGAAAGACCTGGCTTCTGGCGGCGCGCCGGCCGGTGCCGAAGTGGCGAAGCGCGATCATGTGGGCGAGCAATATGCCCAGGCAATGGCCCGTGACGATGATTGCAGTCTGGGCGATCCAGACCTTTTTCGCGCCGTCGAGATTGGTCAGGAACGAGGTCGTCACATGCCAGTGCGCGGTGCCGAAGAGGTTCCATCCCAGGCCGAAAGGGTCAGACAGAACGGCCATCAGATACTGGCCGTTGACCAGCATCAGCGTCAGGTAATGGGCGGCGTGGAAGGCCACCGCGATCGGCAGGACCGAGTAGACGAGGTGGCGGGCAAGGCGGATGATGGTTGTGACCGAGCGTTCGCCGGCAATCCATGCGCCGGCAAAGACCGAGGCCGTATAGAGGCCGCCGAGAAGGAGAGGCGCGATGATCAGGCCGATCGTGTTGGCGCCGGTCACGCCGCTTCTTCCGGGAAAATCGAGCGGGTTGACGCCGATCGCGCCGAGCCATGTGAAGGTTTCCGAAAAACCGTCGAAGGCAGCCGTGCCGAGCGACAGGAGGATCAGCAGTGCAGCGCCCAGCGGCGGTGGCGGCCGGTCGAGGCAGGCTTGTCCCGGCCAGGTGACAGCGAGCGTCTGCCGGTGCGCCGCGCGTGTCGCCGGTCGGGGTGATGCCGTCTCGCGGCAAAACGGCGAAAGCATGCCGATCATGCGGAAATAGATCGAGAACGGCTCGCCGCGAAGGCTCCATATGTCCTCGCCGAACACGATCATGGCGCCTAGAGTAAGCACCCAGTAGACGGCAACCACCATTGCCAGACCGGGCGGATCTTCCGGCGCCAGCGAGACGAGTTCGAACCAGGCAAAGCCGAAGAAGAGGATGAGGGCCGGCGCCTGGCCGATCGCCTCTGGCATCGGCAGCAAGGGTGTCCGGCCGATATTGAAACCCGTCAGGCGGCGCAAAATGGCAAGCGGTCCGCTCCACGGGTTGAGGTGCCGCCACAGATTGCCGGTCAGGGCCTGAACCGTTGCCAGCATCACCCACCAGAACACCCAGACGAAGAGCGGCAGCGGATTTTCCAGAGGATCGGCTGTGCCCCATCGGCCGGCCGCCACAAGTGCTGCAAGCAGGAGGAAGGCGAGGGTGCTGGTGGTGCCGGCGGCGCCCGTCGTGCTCGTGGCGCTGGTGATTGCCGCAGTGCGGGCGGGCATGGCGAAAAGTCTCAGCCTTGCCTGTGCCATCCGCTGGAAAAGCCGGTCGGGCAAGGCCAGCAGTACGAGAAAGGATGCCGCCACGGCCAGTGCGGCGCCCAGCTTGTAATAGCCGGTCGGCAGCAGCATCACCATCGCCCTCTCGGTGCCGTGGGCGAGGGCGGGCGTGTTCGCCGCCAGTATCGCCGGCAGGGCAAGCGCGAGGGCTGACGTGGAAATGGAAGGTCGCACCCTTGGTGTCGTCTTTGGCGGGCGCAACTGGAGCATGAAATGTCGCATCGCGGCGGTCTGTCCGAAATTTGGCAATTGAGGAATCGGCTGTCGCGCTCTAGCTTCCAGGCCTGATGCATGGTTTGGCAAGGGGGTGGCGGATCTTGTCGACCGGAAAACATGGCGATCGGCATGGGGCAAAGGACGGGCCCGACCGTTCGTCGCTCAGGCCGGAGCGACGAAGGGGGGCGCCGGTGCGGTTCGGTCTTTGGCGAGGCCAGAGCCGGGAGACGTCACAGGACGCAGCAGGACGCCGCAGAGGCTGCAAGACAAGACATGTCTAAAGACAGAAAGAGGGGGTCTCCATGACCGACAAGATCATCAAGCCGAGTTCTCTCATATCCCGCCGGACCACGCTCAAAGGGGTCGGCGCTGCGGCCGGCGCCGGCCTGATTTCGGCCACGGCGCCCGGTTTCGTCCGCTACGCGCAGGCGCAGACCTCCGCACCGATCAAGCTCGGTCTGGAGCTTCACCGCACCGGTATCGGCGCCTCCTATGGTCGCTGGTACGAGCGGGTCGCCAATGCCGCGGTGAAGATCATCAACGACGAGGGCGGCATCAACGGCCGTCCGGTGCAGCTGATCGTCGAGGATGACGGGACCGATCCCAAGCGCGGCGCCGAAGTCATCGAAAAATTTGCCACCCAGCACAAGGTCGATCTCGTGTTCGGGACCTTGTTCTCCAACGTCGTCGTCGGCGCCGCGCCGCGGGCCGGCGAGTTGAAGATGCCGTATCTCGTCGTGTCGGAAGGCACGCATGTGTCGTCTGGAAGCCTCAACCGATATTGTTTCCAGCCCGGCATTACCGACGTGCGCTCGCAGGTGACGGCGATGGCGCCGTTCATGACCAAGAACCTCGGCAAGAAGGTGACGATGATGTTCCCGGACTATGCGTTCGGCTACGACCATCGCGACAACCTGCCGGCAGCAATCAAGGCGCAAGGCGGCGAGGTGGTCGAGATGATCGCCGTGCCGCCGACGGAGACTTCGTTCACCCGTTACCTGCCGCGCATTCCCGCCAATACCGACGTGCTTTATCATGTCATGGTCGGCCCTTCGGTTCTGACCTTCGTCACCGAACTCGGCGAGTTCTACGGCTCGCAGCACCCGGCGATCTTCGGCTTCATCGACAGTATCGAAGCCGTGGATCTGAAGACCCCGCAGCTCGACTTCCTCGAAGGCTCGTATTTCTGGGAGGGCAATCCGCGCTATGCCCAGAAGGACCAGAGCCAGTGGGACAAGCTCTACCGGGCGGCCGTCGGCGTCGACGACACTGGTGCCAGCGTGCATGATCCGAAGGACATTTCCACCTATGCCCATATGTACGGCGTGTGGGAGACCCTCTTCGTCATCAAGCAGGCGATGCAGAAGGCCGGTTATCAGGGGCCGCAGGACAAGGCGAAATTCATCGAGGCGCTGGAAAGCTTCGACAAGTTCGAAGAAGGCCGCGACCATCCGCAGGGCGACAAGATTTTCAACGGGAAGAATCACCAGGCCTATGGCCACCAGAATATTTCGAAGGTGGAAAGCGGCCGGCTGAATGTCGTGCATCGCACCGCGATCGAAGACGGCGGGCCGCAGACGACGGCCGACTATACCAAGATGGCGCTGTAACGTTTCCTGCTTCGGCCTGGGCGGGTGTCTTGCCCGCCGTCGTTCTCGCAAATTCGGCGCTTTGGAAACATGAGCCGGCCGCTGCCTTGCGGCCGGTGCTTCTTCTGTCTACCGATGGACGCCTCATCCGCGATTGCGGATGAACGGGGAAACAAGTCTTGGCATTCGGTCCGTTTCTATTGCTGGCGACATTCGAGGGGCTGCTGCAGGCGGCGATCCTGACGCTGACGGCGCTCGGCCTGTCGCTGGTCTTCGGTGTGATGCGCGTCGTCAACGTGGCGCATGGCGAGTTCTACATGCTCGGCGCCGTCATCGCCTGGTGGGTGTCCACGTTCGTGTCGTCGATGTTCGGCATGCCGCCGGCCGTCGGCTTCATCGCCGCCCTGATCGTCAGCCCGCTTGCCGTCGGCGCCATTGCCATGGTGGGCGAGCGGCTGATCCTGAAACGGCTCAACTACAACCCGGAATCGACCATCGTCGCGACGATCGGCATGCTCTACATCATCCAGCAGAGCGTGCTTTTGACCTACGGGCCGGATGCGCGGCGGGTGGCTGCACCCTTCTATTATCGCATCCAGCTGCCGTGGTTCGGCTATTCGGGATATAATCTCTTCGTCATCGCCGCGGCGGCCGTGCTTCTCCTCATCGTCTGGTTCATCCTCAGCCGCACGCGGATCGGGCTCATCATGCGCGCGACGCAATTCGATGCCGAGACGGCACAGGCCTTCGGCATCCCGATCGACAGGGTCTATTCGCTGGTGTTTGCCGCCGGCGCGATGCTGGCGGCGATCGGCGCGGTGCTGGTCGTGCCGATCCGGCAGGCGCATTACCTGATGGGGCTCGATCCGCTGCTCCTCTCCTTCATCACCGTCATCATCGGCGGGCTCGGCAGCCTGCGCGGCACCGTCATCGCGGCGCTGCTGATCGGCCTCAGCGACGGGATCATCTCGGTGTTCTTCTCGCCGACGCTTGCCAAGATGATCTCGACATTGCTGGTGGCGCTGGTTCTGGTGTTCAAGCCGGAAGGGTTGTTCGGAGCCAAGGCCCGATGATCCAGTCACGACAGTCCGCCGTCATCATCCTGCATATCGCCGCCATTCTCCTGCTCTTCGTTTTGCAGTTCGTGCTGCCGGACTATCACCAGCTGGCGATGACGCGGGTGATGGTGCTCGCCATCTTCGCCATGGGCTACAATATGCTCTTCGGCTATACCGGCCTGCTCAGCCTCGGCCATGCGATGTTCTTTGCCGCCGGGCTCTACGGCGCCGGGCTGACGGCCTATTATTTCGGATGGAGCGTGCCGGTCGCGTTTGTCGCCGGGATCGGCTCGGGGTTTGTCCTCTCCCTCGTCATCGGGCTCGTTTCGCTTCGCACATCGGGCGTCGCGTTCATGATCGTCACCATGATGTTCGCGCAGGTCGCCTATCTGACGACCACCTATTTCACCGATTATACCCGCGGCGAGGAAGGATTGGTGTTGCCGCAGGCGGCGCGCAGCTTCGATCTTCTCGGCGTCCATTTCGACCTGACCAGTGCCGTCCTGCGCTACAATCTCTCGCTGGTACTGCTTGCCGCCACCGTTGCGATCACGCTTCTCATCGTGCGCGGGCCGCTTGGGCGGGCGCTCGTCGCCATCCGCGAGAACGAGCCGCGGACCGTGATGCTGGGCTATGACACGTTCCGGCTGAAGCTGATGGCGGTCACGCTTTCCGGCACGATCTCGGCCATGGCGGGCGCTACCTATGCGCTGCTCTTTGCCTATATCGGTGCCGGTTTCGCCACTATCCAGTATTCGATCGAGGCGCTGCTGTTCACGCTCCTGGGCGGAGCCGGAACGGTGCTCGGGCCGCTGGTCGGCACGGCCGCGATGTTCTACCTGATCGATATCGCAAGTTCCTATACGGTGGCCTATATGCTCGCCGTCGGCATCGCACTGGTGCTGCTCGTGCTGTTCTTCCCGAAAGGCATTCTGGGAACGATCCGCGAAAGGTGGTTGCCATGGCTGCCGTGACGCTTCTTTCCACATCGGGCCTCAGCCGGCAGTTCGGCGGGCTGAAAGCCGTCGACCAGGTGGATTTTTCGATCCGCGAAGGCGAGATCCGTGCGCTGATCGGGCCGAACGGCGCGGGGAAGACGACGTTCGTGTCGCTGCTTTCCGGCCGTATCGTGCCGTCTGCCGGGCGCATCTCCTTTGCCGGCGAGGATATCACCGCCATGCCGGCGCATGGCCGGGTGCGAAAAGGGATCGCCTACACGTTCCAGATCACCAGCATCTACCCGACGATGACGGCCTTCGACAATGTGGCGCTTCCGGTGCAGACGGCATTGAAGAAGGCGAAGGCCGCCGGTCCCGCAGGCGGTGCGGCGGTCATTGCACAGCGGTCGCTGGCAGCCCTGGAGCGGGTCGGTCTTGCCGACCGGGCCGGGGTGAAGGCGGGCACGATGTCCTATGGCCACCAGCGGCTGCTGGAAGTGGCGATGGGGCTGGCGCTCGAGCCGAGGCTCCTCATTCTCGACGAGCCGACGCAAGGGCTTTCGGACGGCGAGATCGACAATTTCTGCGCGCTGGTGAAGGATATTTCGAGAACGGCGACCGTGCTTCTGATCGAGCACAACATGCCGGTCGTCATGCGGCTCGCCGACCGGATCACCGTGCTCGACCGCGGGCAGATCCTTGCGGACGGCACGCCCGCCGAAATCCGCGCCAACCCGGCGGTACAGGCCGCCTATCTGGGGACGGGCTGATATGGCGCAGGACCTCACGTCAGAGAGGGCGATGCTCGATGTCGCGGATCTCGACGTCTATCACGGCAATAGCCAGACGCTGAAAGGCATGTCCTTTTCGGTGGCGCCGGGCGAGGTCGTCTGCCTGCTCGGGCGAAACGGCGCCGGCAAGACGACGACGCTGCGGGCGATCATGGGGCTGATGCGGCCAAGCGCCGGCCATGTGCGGCTTGATGGCGTGGAGCTGACGGCGCTTGCCGCCCACGAGGTGCCGCGGCAGGGGATCGGCTATGTGCCGCAGGGGCGGCGGCTGTTTTCCGAACTGACGGTACGGGACAATCTCGACATCGGCCTGATGACCCGCAAGAGCCCGCGCGCCGTGCTGGACGAGGTTTTCGATCTGTTTCCGCGACTTCAGGAACGGCTCGACCAGGTATCGGGAACGCTGTCCGGGGGCGAGCAGCAGATGCTGGCGACGGCGCGGGCGCTGTGCATCAATCCTTCCGTCATCCTGCTCGACGAGCCGACCGAGGGGCTGATGCCGTCGATGATCGCGACCATCCGCGACGTGATCCTGACGCTGAAGGGGAGGGGCAAGGCGATCCTTCTGGTCGAGCAGCGCGTCGAAGCGGTGCTGTCGGTGGCAGACCGCGTCTGCTTTATCGAAAACGGCAGGGTTCAGGCGACAAGCCCCGTCCAGGCTCTGCGCGACGATCCGTCGATGCTGACCCGCTATGTCGGGGTGTGACGGCTGGGGCTGCCGGTAATCGGCCTTCAGGTCGCGTTCAAGTCGTCGTCTTGGGGGGCTCGGGCGTCTTGGCGTGCGTGTCGCAGATCTGCCCGAGGGGCGCCTCGTCTCATGACTACCTGCCTGTCTTCCGAGGAAACATGCCCGCGTTCCGGCAAGGAATTGCGTCGCTGGTGCGGCTTTTCCACTTAAGGGAGAAGGGGTGCTGCGACACGGATCGGAGGCCGATGGCGCCTTCCTGCTTGGGGATGCGAGGTCGATCCGCCTGTTGCGCGCGACCGCAATCGCCCTATCGCCATGGGATCGAGACGGTTGGCGGTGGCCTCTCGCCTGTGATGAAGACATTATGTCTCATTGCCGTAACCGGCCGTCTCACATCAACTTGATTTGGATCAAACCAGCCGGCTCCAATTGTAGATTGCAGTTTCGCGAACGCGCATTTATATACGTGCCGGTTTGTATGTATATTTTATTGGCGTCTTACGCAGGGGTGCGCGATGCGGTTTCAGAACATAAATGGGCTTATGGTCGGTGTGGCGATGGCTGCGCTCGTCGTCTGTCAGGGCGAAGCGCTGGCGCAGCAGCCGGGCATGCCGCCGTCTGCGGTCGGTGTCGTCACGGTCAATCCGGAAGACCTTCCGATCATCAACGATCTGCCGGGACGCATTGCGCCGACCAGACTTGCCGAAGTGCGTCCGCGCGTTTCCGGCATCGTCGTCGCACGCGTGTTCGAGCAGGGTGCGCAGGTCAAGGAAGGCGATGTGCTCTACAAGATCGATCCGGCTCCGTTCCAGGTGCAGGTCGATAGCGCGCAGGCAACGCTGCGTCGCGCCAAGGCGACGCAGCTTCTCGCCCGCAACACGGCCGACCGCCAGGAGCAGTTGCGCAAGTCGAATGTCGCAAGCGCGCAGAATTTCGACGACGCGACGGGTCAGCTGGCGCAGGCCGATGCCGATGTGGCGGTTGCCGAAGCCGGTCTCGCCCAGGCAAAGCTCAATCTGCAATATGCCAACGTGACGGCGCCGATTTCCGGTCGTATCGGCCGGGCGCTGATCACCGAAGGCGCGCTGGTTTCCTCGACGGGTTCGGAAAATCTCGCGACGATCCAGCAGCTCGATCCGATCTATGCCGACTTCACCCAGCCCGCCGGTGATCTTATCCGCCTGCGCAAGGCGCTGGAAGGCGGCAAGCTGATGAACGGCGCCAACGAGGCGAAGGTCATGCTGTCGCTCGATGACGGTACCGAATACGACCAGCCGGGCAAGCTGCTGTTTTCCGAAGCCGCCGTCGACGAGACGACGGGCCAGGTGACGCTGCGCGGCGAATTTCCCAATCCGAAGGGCGATCTCCTGCCGGGCATGTATGTGCGCGTCAAGATCGAGCAGGGCGTCGAGAGGGGTGCGATCGCCGTGCCGCAGCAGGCCATCCAGCGCGATGCCGGCGGTCAGGCGAGCGTCTATGTGGTCAATGCCGACAACAAGGTCGAAGCGCGCCGCGTCACCGTCGAGCGTGCGCTCGGCCAGCGCTCGGTCATTTCGCAAGGCCTCAAGGGCGGCGACAAGGTCATCGCCGACGGCTTCCAGAAGATCGGCCCCGGCGCGACCGTCAATCCGCAGCCATGGACGGCTACGGGAACGCCCGCCGGAACCCCGGCCGGGGCTGCCGCCGAAGCGGCTCCGAAGAAGTAAGGACGGGCCACGATGTCAAGTTTCTTCATTGCGCGGCCCATCTTTGCATGGGTCGTCGCCATCTTCATCCTGATCGCCGGGCTTCTGGCTCTGCCGAACCTGCCGATCGCACAATATCCAAACGTCGCACCGCCGCAGATCGCCATCTCGACGACCTATCCGGGTGCGACGCCTGAGAATATCTACCAGAGCGTCACCCGTCCGATCGAGGACGAGCTGAACGGCGTTCCGGGCCTGATCTATTTCGAATCGACATCGGAATCGTCCGGCCGCATCTCGATCAACGTCACCTTTGCGCCGGGCACCAATATCGGCGAGGCGCAGGTCGAAGTGCAGAACCGTATCGCCCGCGTCGAGCCGCGCCTGCCGCAGGCGGTGACTGCGCAAGGCATGCGCGTCGAACGCGCCGGTACCGCCTTCCTGATGCTCGTCTCGCTGACGTCCAAGGACGGCCAGACGGACGCGATCGGGCTTGGCGACTACCTGAACCGCAACGTCATCGGCGAAATCCGCCGCGTGCCGGGCGTCGGTTCGGCGCAGCTTTTCGCCACCCAGCGCTCGATGCGTATCTGGCTCGATCCGGCCAAGATGGTGGGTCTCAGCCTGACGTCCGCCGACGTGATCAGCGCCATCGAGGCGCAGAACTCGCAGGTCGCCGCCGGCCGTATCGGCGCGACGCCGAACCCGATCGGCCAGCAGATTTCCGCAACGATCAACGTGCAGGGCCAGCTCAGCACGCCGGAACAGTTCGGCTCTATCGTGCTGCGCGCCAATTCGGACGGTTCGTCGGTGCGTCTGCGCGACGTGGCGCGGATCGAGATCGGTGGCGAGGACTATAACTTCGCCGCACGCCTGAACGGTCAGCCGAGTGCCGCCATCGGCGTGCAGCTGGCGCCGACGGGCAATGCGCTCGCGACGTCGGAAGGCGTCAAGGACGTGATGAAGCGCCTGTCGCGCTACTTCCCGGAAGGCGTGGTATACGAAATTCCGTATGACACGAGCCCGTTCGTGGAAGTGTCGATCGAGAAGGTCATCCATACGCTCGTCGAGGCGATGATCCTCGTCTTCATCGTCATGTTCGTCTTCCTGCAGAACATCCGCTACACGCTCATTCCGGCACTCGTCGTGCCGGTGGCGCTTGCGGGCACGCTCGGCGTGATGATGGTGGCAGGGTTCTCGATCAACGTGCTCACCATGTTCGCCATGGTGCTTGCGATCGGTATTCTCGTCGACGATGCGATCGTCGTCGTGGAAAACGTCGAACGCATCATGATGGAGGAAAAGCTGTCGCCGAAGGAGGCGACGAAGAAGGCGATGGGTCAGATCCAGGGCGCCATCGTCGGTATCACGCTCGTGCTCTCGGCCGTGTTCATTCCGATGGCCTTCTTCCCCGGCGCCGTCGGCATCATCTATCAGCAGTTCTCGCTGACGATGGTGGTTTCGATCCTGTTCTCCGGCTTCCTGGCGCTGTCCCTGACGCCGGCGCTCTGCGGTTCGTTCCTGAAGCCGGTGACGCATGACGCCCATGAAAAGCGCGGTCCGTTCGGCGTGTTCAACCGTGGCTTCAACAGGGCCTCGCACGGCTATTCGTCAACGGTCGGCAAGATCGCCAAGCGGTCCGGCCGGTTCATGATCATCTATGTGGCGCTGATCGTGGGCCTCGGCTGGGCCTATATGCGGCTTCCCGGCTCGTTCCTGCCGAACGAAGATCAGGGCTACCTGATCGTCGACGTGCAGGCGCCGTCGGAAGCATCGACCGATCGTACGCTCGACGTGATCGAGCAGATCGAAAAGATCGCGCTGAAGGAAAAGGCCGTCGACCGCGTCATCGCGGTGCGTGGCTACTCGTTCTCGGGTACCGGCCAGAATGCCGGCATCGCCTTCATCACGCTCAAGGACTGGTCGGTGCGCGGACCGGAAGATTCGGCCAATGCGATTGCGGCACGCCTCAACCAGCAGCTGTTCGGTCTTCGCGATGCGATCGCGTTCTCGCTGTCGCCGCCGCCCATCCAGGGCCTCGGCAATTCGAGCGGCTTCACCTTCCGCCTGCAGGATAGAGCAGGCGTCGGACAGACGGCACTCGGAGCTGCCACGCAGCAGCTGATGGCTGCCGCGCGTCAGAGCCCGGTTCTGGCCGGCATGCGCATCGAAGGCATGCCGAATGCGGCGCAGCTCAACCTCGTGGTCGACCGCGAAAAGGCCAATACGTTCGGTGTGTCGTTCAGCGACATCAACTCGGCGATCTCGGCCAATTTCGGTTCGTCCTATGTCAACGACTTCCCGAATGTCGGGCGCATGCAGCGCGTGACGGTGCAGGCGGACGGCAGCCAGCGCATGCAGGCGGCCGACCTTCTCAACCTCAACGTCCGCAACAGCAATGGCGGGATGGTGCCGATCTCCTCCTTCGCCAATGTCGAGTGGGTGCGCGGCCCGTCGCAGGTCGTCGGCTATAACGGCTATCCGTCGATGCGTATCGCCGGTCAGGCGTCTCCGGGTCATTCGACCGGCCAGGCGATCGCCGAAATGCAGAGGCTTTCCGATCAGCTTCCGGGTGGCTTCGGCTACGAATGGACCGGGCAGTCGCTGCAGGAAATCCAGTCGGGTTCGCAGGCTCCGGCACTGATCGGGCTCAGCATCCTGTTCGTCTTCCTGCTGCTGTCGGCGCTCTACGAAAGCTGGTCCATCCCGCTGTCGGTCATGCTCGTCGTGCCGCTTGGGGTGATCGGGGCCGTGGCCGCCGTGACGCTGCGCGGCATGCCGAACGACGTCTACTTCCTCGTCGGTCTGATCACCATCATCGGCCTGTCGGCGAAGAACGCCATCCTGATCATCGAATTTGCCAAGGACCTCAGAGCCGAAGGCAAGCCGCTGATGGAGGCGACGATCGAGGCGGCGCATCTGCGCTTCCGCCCGATCATCATGACCTCGCTGGCATTCACCCTCGGCGTCGTGCCGATGGCGATCGCCACCGGCGCCAGTGCCGCCAGCCAGAACGCTATCGGTACCGGCGTGCTCGGCGGCATGATCTCGGCAACGATCCTTGCGATCTTCTTCGTGCCGGTCTTCTTCGTCTTCGTCATGCGGTTCTTCAAGCCTGACAGCAAGCAGAAGAAGCCAGAGGCGAGCGGAGCGGAGAGCCAGTCGACAAGCTGAGGTCGAAAAGGGAGGAGGCGTCATGAGACGGACCAAGGCCGAAGCGGCTGAAACCCGTGCGGCAATTCTGGTCGCCGCAGAAAAGATGTTCTTCGAGAAAGGCGTGGCGGAGAGCACGCTCGAAGAAATCGCGGCGGCGGCCGGTGTGACACGGGGTGCCATCTACTGGCATTTCGACAGCAAGGTGGAGTTGTTTCTCGAGCTCTACAATGCCGCCAGACTGCCGCAGATCAACGTCATCGACTTCGACCGCGTCGAAGAAGATGGCGGCGATCTGATCGGCACTTTGGAAAAGGTGACGCTCGACATGCTGGCGGGACTTGAGGCCGATGTCTCACGCCAGCGTATCGTGACCATTCTGCTCAGAATGAATTTCACCAGCGAGTTCGACAAGCTGCAGGCGGCGATCGAGACGATCAAGGACGAGCACGATTCGTCATTGCTCGAAGTGTTGCGCAAGGCGGAAAAGGCGGGGGAACTGGCCAGGCCCTGGACGCCCGAAACCGCCGCCCGATCGATCAAATGGCTGATGAAGGGCATGTGTTGGGAATGGCTTCTGGGCCGCCGCACGTTTCCGCTCAACGAGGCAGGGTCGCAATGTATCTCGCTTCTGTTTGCCGCTTTCCGGGGTAAATGCGCCGCGGTGCCGAACGTGTAGTGGACAGACTTGCATCTTGAATACCAAAAGGCCGGCGCACGAGACGCCGGCCTTTTTCGTTTTGTTTGGGAGGCTGATCTTATTCGGCGGCCTGCGATGCCATTGGAGCGTCCTTGCGATAGGGCTCGCAAAGGGCTTCCATCATGCGGACTTCTTCCGCCGTCAGATCGGTGAGCGGCGCGCGGACGGGGCCGGTGTCGAAGCCCATGATGCGCACGCCGGCCTTGACCGCCGAGACGGCGTAGCCCTTCTGGCGATTGCGGATCTCCATGAACGGATAGAAGAAGTCGATGAGGATCTTGTCCGTCGTCTTCCTGTCGCCGGCGCGCAGGGCCTTGTAGAATGTCTGGGCGAGGCCCGGCACGAAGTTGAACACGGCCGAGGAATAGGTGGTGACGCCGGCGCCGAGATAGGCATCGGCAAAAAGCTCGGCCGTCGGCATGCCGCCGAGATAGGTGAGCCGGTCGCCCATGACGGCGGTGATCTTGCGCACGAGGCCGATGTCGCCCGACCCGTCCTTGAAGCCGATCAGGTTGGGGCAGGCCTCGCAGAGGCGCGCCAGCGTTTCGGCCTGAAGGATCGAGTTGTCGCGGTTATAGACCATGACGCCGATGCCGACCGACTGGCAGACCGTCTTGATGTGCTGGTAGAGGCCTTCCTGCGATGCATCCATCAGGTAATGCGGCAGAAGCAGGATGCCGTCCGCACCGGCCTTTTCCGCAGACTGGGCAATCGAGACGGCGATGCGGGTGCCATAGCCGCAGCCGGCGACGATCGGCGTGGCGCCGGCGGATGCCTTGGCGGCGACGATGATCTCGGGGATTTCAGAGGGTTCCAGAGAGAAGAACTCGCCGGTGCCGCCCGCGGCAAAGAGAACCGAAGCGTCGAAGCCGGAGAGCCAGCCGACATGCGCCTCGTAAGGGGCGCGGTTGAACGCGCCGTCCTTGCCGAAGGGCGTGACCGGGAAGGACAAAAGGCCGGCGCCGAGCGCCTGCTTCAGTTCGATTGGATCCATAGACAAGTGACATCCTCCAGACTTGATCTGACCGGAGGCTAGCGTGTTGTATGATGACTGTCAATACTTGTCTTATCTTGACCGGCGCGCCGCGCTTATCCCCGTCGGATGAGTGTGCGGTAGCGCGACTGGCTGCCGCGCAGGTGCAGGCGCATGGCATCGCGTGCCGCCTGTTCGTCGCCATCGGCAATCGCGCTGGCGATATCGGCATGTTCGGCGTGGATCTGGGTGAGGTAGCCGGCGGGCGGGACGTCGTTGTCGTCATCCTGCAGCAGCGCGCGGGGGATCATCTGGCGGCCGATCGCTTCCAGAAGCTCGCGAAAGCGCGGATTGTTGGTGGCGTCGGCAACGGCCAGGTGAAAGGCGCGGTCGCTTTCGATCGCCGGGCCGCCATCGGCGATGCGCTGCTTCATCGTATCGAGACATTCGAAGATCAGTTCCTGCTGGGCGGGCGAGGAGCGTGTGGCAGCCAGTCCCGCAGCCTCGATCTCGATGGCCGCACGGACTTCGAGCATCTCGATGATCGAGGATACACGGCTGGGATCGGCATGGCGCAGGCCGCCAAGGCCAGAGGCAAGGCCCCCGGCGGCGCCGTTTGCGGCATTCGATCGTGGCGTCAGGACGAAAACGCCGACGCCGTGGCGGACCTCGACGAGCCCATCGGCGCGCAGGGAGGCGATCGCCTCGCGGATGACGGTGCGGCTCACCTTGTGCTGTTCGGTGAGGCCGCTTTCGCTCGGCAATTTGTCTCCCGGCTTCAGGTCGCCACGCAGGATGGACGCGCGCAGCCGCTGGCTGACGGTCTCCACCAGGTTTCGACCTCTGCGCGGTGCTGCACCACTCGTGTTATCTTCAGATCCGGTCACGCCTGCCTGCTTGGGTTTGTGATGCGATGTCTTTGCCATCTAAAGGGGTGGGATCGCCCGCGAATGTCAAGCGCGGATGCGGTTCTGCGCCCGCGCCGCGACCCGGAGAAGCCTGGGGATAAGAATTTCGTTGACGCGCAAAAGTGTCCTTGTAATATAAGTGAGGCGTTGAAATATGACAACGTGGGCGGCAACGGGAGTGTGACGCCAACGGGAGGACCTATGCTCAAGAAACTGCTTCTGACCGGCGCTGCCGGCGGCGTCGGGCGCGCCATTCGCCCTTTGCTCGGCGAGATCGCCGAGAGTGTCGTGCTTTCCGATATCGGCGAGATTGCCGATGCCGGTGCCAACGAGACCTTCATAAAATGCGACCTTGCCGACAAGGACGGGGTCTACCGGCTGTTCGAAGGCGGCGTGGACGGCGTCATCCATCTGGGCGGCATTTCGATCGAAAAGCCGTTCGATCTGATTTTGCAGGGCAATATCGTCGGGCTCTACAATCTCTACGAGGCGGCGCGTCATCACGGCATGCCACGCATCGTGTTTGCCAGTTCCAACCATACGATCGGTTATTACCGGCGCGACGAGCGGATCGATAACAAAGTCTATCCGCGGCCGGACTCGCTTTACGGGGTGTCGAAAGTGTTCGGCGAGGCCGTTGCCAGTCTCTATGCCGACAAGTTCGGCCAGGAGACGCTGTCGCTCAGGATCGGATCCTGCTTCGAGAAACCGCAGAACACCCGGATGCTTGCCACGTGGCTGAGCTACCGCGATCTGGTGTCGCTTTGCCAGCGGGCATTCGTGACGCCGAAGCTCGGCCACACCATCGTTTACGGCGCGTCTGCCAATGACGAGCAGTGGTGGGACAATAGCAAGGCCGCCTTCCTCGGCTGGCAGCCGAAGGACAGTTCGGCCGAGTGGCGGGTCGAGGTGGAGACGGCCGCCGGGCGCGAAGATCCGGCAAGTCCGGCCGTCATCTATCAGGGCGGCGGGTTTGCGCTTGCCGGTCATCCGGAAGATTGAGCATTCCGCGGGCCACCGCGCCGGGATGACCGGCGTGGAGCCGCGGGCTTTTCATACCGGGGTGAGACCGACTTTGCGCCGGCGTGGTGGCACGCCTGCGCTTTCATGTGAGGAATAAGGGGCGAGGGAGGAGCTCTCGTCCGATGCAGGAGGAATTTCCGTGAAAATCGTCGACGTCAACGTGCGCGTCTTTTCCCATACGACCCGCCGCCATCAGGATACGGCCGGTCATGCGCATCCCGGCCCGCCGCACAAGGTCAATCTGGCGCTTCTGACGATCGTCGCCGAAGACGGCACGGAGGGCTATTGCTTCTCGCCGCCGGAAATCGTTCGCCCGCATGTGATCGAGAAATTCGTCAAGAAGGTGCTGATCGGCGAGGATGCCTTTGCCCGCGAGCGGCTGTGGCAGGATCTCGCCCACTGGCAGCGCGGCAGCGCGGCGCAGCTCACCGACCGGACGCTTGCCATCATCGACTGCGCGCTCTGGGATCTCGCCGGCCGCAAGCTCAACATGCCCGTCCACAAACTGATCGGCAGCTACCGGGAGAAGATCCCGGCATATGGCTCGATCATGTGCGGCGACGAGCTGGAGAACGGTCTGGCGACGCCCGAGGATTACGGCCGGTTCGGCGAAAAGCTCGTGGCGCGCGGCTATAAGGGCATCAAGCTGCATACATGGATGCCGCCGGTTTCCTGGGCGCCTGACGTCGCCATGGACCTGAAGGCCTGCGCTGCCGTGCGCGAGGCGGTCGGTCCGGACATCCACCTGATGATCGATGCCTTCCACTGGTATTCGCGCACCGATGCGCTGAAGCTCGGCAAGGGACTGGAAAAGCTCGGCTTCGACTGGATCGAAGAGCCGATGGACGAGCAGAGCTCGGCCTCCTACGCCTGGCTTGCGGAAAATCTCGATATCCCGGTTCTCGGACCGGAAAGTGCGGGGGGCAAGCATTTCAGCCGTGCGGAATGGATCACGTCAAAGGCCTGCGATATCTTGCGCACCGGCGTGCACGATGTCGGCGGCATCAGCCCGGCGATGAAATGCATGCATCTGGCGGAATCCTTCGGCATGCATTGCGAGATCCATGGCAATGGCGCACCGAACCTGATCGTCGCCGCCTGCACCAAGAATGCCCATTGGTACGAACGCGGCCTGCTGCACCCCTTCCTCGAATATGATGACGGGTTCGAGTATCTGAACGCGCTGGTCGATCCGATGGACAAGGACGGCTATGTCCATATCTCCGACAAGCCGGGCATGGGCGAGGATATCAACTTCGACTTCATCAACGCCAATCTGGTCGGCTGATCCTGCCGGACGCAGATGATTGTAGGAGGGCTCGGCTGTCAAAAGACGGCCGGGCCTTTTCATTAGGGGTAGGGGTCTTCCGCGGCCGTTGAGGAGATGAGATTGTCTCCAGGTGGAGACCAGGTCTCACAGCGTCCGGTCGAGCCAGTCGAAAGCGTGATCCTGCCGGTCGCGGGGAAAGCTGTGGCCGCCGGGAAAGAGGCGGGTTTCGAGCCTGTCCCGAGCGCCTGCCTCGGTCCACAGGGATGTCAGCCGCCGGAAGGCATCGGCGACGACCGGCTCTGGGAAATGCCGGTCCTCGGCGCCTGCAAAAAACAGGGCCGGCTTCGGCGCGGCAAGGCCTGCCAGATCGGGATAATCGAGCTTGCCGGCGATCTGCGGGTGCAGCATGTAGAAGGCGGACTGGCCGCGCAACTGGTTGTTTCCCGATTGCATCAGGCCCGACAGCGTCCCCATCCAGCCGCCGGACACGCAGGCTTTTGCCCTGTCCGAGAGGGCCGCGAGCTGGAAGGCGCGAAAGCCGCCCATGGAATAGCCGAGCACGGCGATGCGGTTTTTGTCGATGCCGTCGAGGCTGGCGAGATAATTCAAAGCCTCAAGGTCTTCCTGAAGCACAACGCCGGCAAGCGAGGTGCCGAACTGCATGAGATTGGCGGCCAGCGCCTGCTGATCACCATAGCCATTGCCGCGACGGCTGCCCCAGCCCAGCGCATCGACCGAAAGCACCGTGTAGCCGCGACTTGCAAGGGCATTGCCGACGTGCCGTCCGCCGTAGATCCTTGCCGTCCAATGGTCGATATCGGCGGTGAGATCCGGCGTTTCATTCGGGCGGCGGATCAGTTTTTCCTTGCCTATCGAGAAGAACGAGCCGTGGTCGTGGAGGAGGAGAATGGCCGGAGACGGGTTTTTCGTCCCGTCGCCGGGGCGTAGGAGATAGGCTTGCGATGTTTCGCCATTGGAGAAACCAAGCCGAAGATGCTGGCCAGAGAGATCGCCGTCACGCCATTCAGCGACGATGTCTCCGGTCGGTGATGCGTCCGGCCCAAGTGTGAGGGCGGTGTGGATGCGGCCACGGGTTTGCGTCGCCCAGTCCGCGAAGGGTTCCGAAACCGGGTCGTGGCGCCAGGGGAAAGTCCGGCTATCGCGCAGCCTGATCGCGAGCGACGACATGTTTTCCGCATCGATCGTCATTTCATCTTCCGATCAGGCACATTCCGGTTGCCGACGGCGACGGTGATGCCGGCAAGGTTCGGTGGCGGGATAAGCCGCCGCCAGCGAGATGCCGCGCCTTTGGAGGAGGGCCCGTCTGCACAGGAGGCCTTTCCTCCATGAGCCAATCACCCCCGACGCGACCGTCCTATACCGCGTGGTCGTATTCGAGGCTCGCCTCGATCAGTTCGCGGGCATAGGGGTCCTTCGCCTTGCCGGTCGACAGCACGTCGCGATCCATGATCTCGACCACCTTGCCATATTGCATGACGGCAAGGCGCTCGCACATGTGGTCGATGACGGCCAGATCGTGGGAGACGAAGAGATAGGTGAGCTTGCGCTTGGCGCGGATATCGGCAAGCAGGTTCAGCACTTCGGCCTGAACCGAGACACGTCGAGCGCCGAGGTCGGTTCGTCGAGCAGCAGGATGCGCGGCTCAAGGATCAGCGCGCGGGCGATCGCGACGCGCTGGCGCTGGCCGCCAGACAGTTCGTGCGGATAGCGGGCGAGGAAATCGGGGTTGAGGCCGACATCGATCAGCGCCCGTTCCATGCGTTCCACCTGCCGGTCCATGCGGTGAATGCGCAACGGTTCCTGCAAGGCCGTGCGGATGGACTGGCGCGGATGCAGCGACCCGTAAGGATCCTGAAAGACCATCTGCACCATGCGGCAATATTCGGAAAAAGGCATGTTCTCGACCGACTTGCCCTCGACCGCGATCTGGCCGTCCCACAGGTTCAGGAGGCGTGCGATGCAGCGCAGGATCGTCGATTTGCCCGAGCCGGATTCGCCGACGAGGCCGAAGGATTCGCCCGCGGCCACCGAGAAGCAGACGTCACCGAGAATGCGTTTCTTTGCAGCGCCATAGCCGAGGTCGATCGAGAGCTGGTCGACGTCGATCGCATTGCCGGTGGCCTTGATGGGGGTGATGGCGTTCATGCGCGGATCTCCCGATTTTGTGCTTCCCGATTGAGGACGGGCAGCGGCTTGCGGCTGCCGCCGATATGCGGCTGGGCCGCGATCAGCCCTTGCGTATAGGGATGCGTACAGTTCTTGAGGTCGCGGGCGGCACGTTCCTCGACCACTTCGCCGTAACGCATGACGAGAACGCGATCGCAGAAATTGCGCACGAGATTGAGGTCGTGGCTGATCATGATCAGGCCGATGCCCTTTTCCGTCACCAGCTTGTTGAGGATGTTGAGAACCTGCATGCGCACGGTCACGTCGAGCGCCGAGGTCGGCTCGTCGGCAATGATGATCTGCGGCTCGGGGATCAGCATCATCGCGATCATGATGCGCTGGCCCATGCCGCCGGAGACTTCGTGCGGGTAGAGACCGTAGACGCGTTCCGGATCGCGGATCTGCACCGCTTCCAGCATTTCGAGCGTCTTCTTGCGGGCGACGTCTGCCGATGACGAATAATGGACGCGATAGGCTTCCGCGACCTGATCGCCAACCTTGTGGACCGGGTTCAGCGAGAATTTCGGGTCCTGCAGGATCATCGAGATCCGTCGGCCGCGAATGGCGAGCATGTCCCGCTCCGACGCCTTCAACAGGTCGGTGCCGGAAAAATCCATCCTGTCGGCATCGATCCTGGCTGTGGGAAGAAGTTTCAGGAGTGCGCGGCCGATGGTCGACTTGCCGGAACCGGATTCTCCCACGATACCGAGCCGCTCGCGGCCGAGATCGAAGGAGACGCCCTTGACGACGTCGTTATAGCCCTTGCCGGCGCGGTAGGCGACCTTGAGGTTGTGAACCGAAAGGAGAGGGGGTGACTGGTTGTCCATGATCTTTCCTTTCTCAGTGCTGCTTGGGGTCGAGGGCGTCGCGCAGGCCATCGCCGAGGAGATTGAAGGCGAGCGAGACAAGAAGGATGGCGCCACCGGGGAAGGCGACCAGCCACCAGTCGTCCAGCATGTAGCGGCGACCGGTCGCCATCATCGCACCCCATTCGGGAAGCGGCGGCTGGGCGCCGAGCCCCAGAAAGCCGAGGCCGGCGGCCGTCAGGATGACGGTTGCCATGGAGAGCGTGACGCGCACCAGAACCGAGGGCAGGCACATGGGCACGATCGACTTGACGATGATGCGCAGCGCGGATGCGCCTTGCATGCGCGAGGCCGAGATATAGTCGGCATTGCGGAAGGTGAGCGTTTCGGCCCGCGCCAGGCGGGCGATCGGCGGCCAGGTGGTCAGCCCGATGGCGATGATGGCGTTTTCCAGACCAGCGCCGAGCGCTGCGACGAAGGCAAGCGACAGAATGAGGCTCGGGAAGGAGAGGAAGATATCGGTGATGCGCATCATGACCGTATCGTACCAGCCGCCGAAATAGCCGGCGGTCGTGCCGACCAGAAGCCCGACCGGGCCGACGATCACCGACACGATGGTGATGATCGTCAGGCTGACGCGGGTGCCGTAGATGATGCGGCTGAGAATATCGCGGCCGAGTTCGTCGGTGCCGAACCAGTGGGCCGCACTCGGCGCTTTCAGCGTGTTGGTGAGATCGACGACGATCGGATCATAGGGGGCGATCAAAGGGGCGATCAGCGCCGTGAACAGAAGGATGGCGATCACGACGACGCCGAAGGCCGAGGTCGGGCTGCCCATCAGTTCGCGGATCAGGCTCAAGAAACGGTTGAGCGGCGAATGCTTGTTGCTTTTGCGGCCGGCCATCGTGGTGTCCTGCAGGGAAATGGAATTTGCTGTCATGTCTCCGCCTCCCTTCTCATCGTGTCCGAGGATCGAAAATCTTGTAGAGCGCGTCTGAAAGCAGGTTCAGCGCGATGAAGATGACGCCGACGATCAGCACGCAGGTCATCACCGCGTTCATGTCGCCGATCAGCATGTTGTTGGTGATATACTGGCCAAAACCCGGCCAGGAGAACACGGTCTCGATCAGCACGGCGCCTTCGAGCAGGCTGCCATAGGCGAGAGCCACGATCGTCACCAGCTGGACGCGGATATTGGCGAATGCATGCCGCCAGATGGTGCGGCCCTTCGACAGGCCTTTGACGCGGGCGGTGGTGATGTATTCCTGATTCAGCTGGTCGAGCATGAAGGAGCGGGTCATGCGGGTGATATAGGCCATCGAGGAATAGCCGAGGATGCTTGCCGGCAGGATCAGGTGGTTGACGGCATCGCCAAAGACTTCCCAGTCGCCGGCCATGATCGAATCGATCAGCACGAAGCCGGTCGTTTCCGGCACCAGCCCGACATAGAAATCCGAGATGCGGCCGCCGCCGCCGACGAGATCCAGTGCTGCGTAGAAGATGATCAGGCCGATCATGCCGGTCCAGAAGATCGGCATGGAATGGCCGATCAGGGTCAGGAAGCGGATGGTGTGGTCGATCGGCTTGTTGCGCTTGACGGCGGCGAGGATGCCGAGCGGCACGCCGAAGCCGGCGCCGAAGATGATGGCGAAGGTGGCAAGCTCGATGGTTGCCGGCATGACATGCAGGATGTCGGTGATGACCGGCTGGCCGGTGCGGATCGACGTGCCGAAATCGCCATGCAGGAGATCGCCGACATAGCGGAAGAACTGCTGCCAGATCGGCAGATTGGCGCCGATCCGTTCGGCGACCAGGTTGTAGGTCGCCTGATCGGCCTCTTCGCCGACAATGGCGCGGACCGGATCGACCGGCATCAGCCGGCCGATGCAGAAGGTGAGGATCAAAAGGCCGCAAAGCGTGGCAAGGATCGTGCCTGCCTGCCTCGTGAACGCGGAAAGTCGCTCATTCGTCATGGTATTTCCTCGGCATCCAGAATTCCGGGCAGAACTCGAGGGGCCGCAGCGCATTTAGGGCGTTGCGGCGCCTGTGGTTAGCGAGACTTGGTGACTGTGCGCAGCTGCGTCGACCAGGACGGATTGAGCACCAGTCCCTTGACGTCCGAGCGGTAGCCAACGCTGTCCACGACCTCGGAAAAGGGCTGGATGGCGGGCATCATGTCGGCGTAATAGGTCTGGATATCCTGGTATTCCTTGATCTGCTTGTCGTGGTCGGTTTCGACCACGGCCTCGTCGATCATCTTGTTGAGCTTGGCGTCGTAGAAGGACGTGCGCCAGCCTTGGAAATTGGTCAGCTTGGCCTCATCCGAATTGTCGGGATTGTAGACGATCGCCCGCATGTTGCTGTCGGGATGCGGCAGCTGGCCACCACCGCCGCGACCGACGACGAGCTCATACTTGCGCTCGCGCATGGCGCCATAGACCTGATCGCCGGTGCCGGTCGTGATGTCGGCCTTGATGCCGCCCTGGGCAAGGGTCGCCTGAATGGCGGTTGCGACATTCATGAAGGGGGCGTCGGAAATGGCACGCAACGTGGTCGAGAAACCGTCAGGGTAGCCGGCTTCCGCCAGCAGTTTTTTGGCCTTGGCGACATCGAGCGTATAGCCGGCATTCGGCAGGGCGCCGAAAATGCCTGCCGGGACCGGACGGTCGCGCAGCTTGCCGAAATAGGGCAGAACGCTGTCGTTCAGGCCCTTGTAATCGATGAGATAGCGCAGCGCCTCGCGAACCTTGGGGTTCTTGAACCTTTCGTCCTTCATCGAGACGGCCAGATAATAGAAACCGCTGCCGCCATTGGTCTGGATGGTGATGTTCTTGTCGGTTTCGAGCGCCTTGAGGTCCGATGCGGACAGCGTGTAGGCGACGTCGATATCGCCCTTCTGAAGCATCAGGCGCTGGCTCTGGGATTCGGCCAGATGGCGGAACATGACGCGGCGCATGGCCGGCTTGTCGCCCCAGTATTTGTCGTTGCGGTCAAGGATGACGCGCTCGTTCGAGGCCCATTGCGACAGGGTGAACGGGCCGGAGCCGGCGGAGTTGTTGGTGAGCCATGCCTGGCCGAGATCGCCGTTCTTGTCGTGGCCCATCACCGTCTTCATGTCGAGGACGGAACCGGGGCCAACGATGCCGAGCGTCATGACGATGAGTTCGGGATCGACCTTCTTCGGCAGCTTCACGACGACCGTGTGTTCGTCGGGTGCCGAAAAGCTGGCATCGGCATTGGCAGCCGAGAAACCGTGGGTCTTCAAGAAAGACGCCTGAGCGAGATTCAGCTTCATCAGCCGCTTCAGCGACCAGACGACATCCGCCGAGGTCACAGGATTGCCCGAGGCAAAGGTCGCACCATCGCGCAGCTTGAAGGTGATCGTCGTCTTGTCGTCGCTGATCGTCCAGCTTTCCGCCAGCTGCGGATCAACCTGCGATCGATTGACGGCGTCGAGCGCGACAAGGTTGTCATATATGTTTGCGAGAACCTGCACGGTTTCCTTGCCGGTAATCGCGGCCGGATCAAGCGTCAGGATATTGTTCATCGACAGGCCGACGACCAGCATGTTCGGCGGGGTTTCGGCCAAAACCGGTTGGGAAAGCAGCGTCGCGCCCAATAAAACGGACGCGAATGCCTTGGAAAGCATATTCATTCGTATCTCCTCCCTCAGGCCGCCATCTCTCCACCCGGCGACCATTCAGTATGTGTATGTGAAGAGATATGACGTCTTGTAATACATGTCAATGCGCCCGCACCGGGCGAGGTCGGCGCATGCGCGACGAGACGGTGGTGCGGGGTGCCGGGAAGAGGGGCGAATTTGTCATGAAATCAAGTGCCGAGCCTGCGCAAGCCCGGCCTTGTGCCGGTCAAGAATAAATCCCGCGCGCGGTGCTTGCGGACAGGCCTATCATCAAGTTGCGGTGAACGGTTGACGCAGGGCCGCGTGTTTGGCGGGTGCATGACGCGGCCAACAAAAAACCTCCGGGTTGCCCCGGAGGTTCTGGATGTCCCTGCCACGGCGGATCGCCGTGGCGGAGGGGCCGGGGAGAGGTGTTACATCTGCCGCATTTCATCGATGCTCATCGGCATCATGTTGAGGTTGAGGTGGTACATGACCCAGATCGACCCGATGATGGTAATGACGACGATGATGGCGGTGAAGATGAAGGCCAGGAAGGTCCAGCCTCCTTCGGTGCTTGAATCGATATGCAGGAAGTAGCGGACATGGACCGCGATCTGCACCATGGCGAGGATGAAGATCGCCGATATCGCGGCCGCCGAGGTGGCGCCCGACATGGCCAGCCAGAACGGAATGACCGTCAGGACGATCGACAGGATCGAGCCGATCCACAGGCTGCTCTTGCTGCCGTGGTTGCCATGCTCAGCGCCGCCATGGCCGGCGGGGGTGTGGTGAGAGGTGCTCAACGCATTGCTCCAAACAGATAGACGAAGGTGAAGACGCCGATCCAGATGATGTCGAGGAAATGCCAGAACATCGACAGGCACAGGATGCGGCGTGTGTTGTCGGGTGTCAGACCGCGCTTGTTCAGCTGGAAGACCAGCGTGACGAGCCAGATGATCCCGAAGGTCACGTGCGTGCCGTGGGTGGCGACCAGGGTGAAGAAGGCCGACAGGAAGCCGCTGCGCTGCGGCGTAGCACCTTCGGCGATCAGGCCGGAGAACTCGTGCAGCTCGACGCCGACGAAGGCTGCGCCGAGAATGCCGGTGATGATCAGCCAGCGGATGACGCCGCGGACATTGCCCGCGACCATCGCCTGCATGCCGATGCCGAAGGTGATCGAGGATGCCAGAAGCAGACCGGTGTTCAGGGCGACCAGCGGCAGTTCGAAGATCTCCCGCGGGGACGGGCCGCCGGCATAGTTGCGGCTCAAGACGCCATAGGCGGCAAACAGCGAGGCGAAGATCAGGGCATCGCTCATCAGGTAGATGAAGAAGCCCACCATGGTGGCGCCGCCCGCGTGGTGGTGGTCGTCCTCCGGGCGGTGGTAAACCCGCCCGGATGCATTCTTGCCTGTCGGCTTCGAGATCAAATCTGCTGACATGTTCAGATCCTCGCTGCGGCCTGCGCATCGCGCCGGCTTTCGTTTCTGGCGACGGTGTCGACCGGGATCGAGTATTCGCGGTTGTAGTTGAAGGTATGGGCGATCGCGATGACCAGAATGGCGGCGAAGCTGATGGCTGCCAGCCACCACATGTACCAGATCATGCCGAAGCCGAGGGCGACGGCGAGACCCGAGAGGTAGATGCCGGTGGCGGTGTTCTTCGGCATGTGGATCGCGACGAAACCGTCCTTCGGGTGCTTGTAGCCGTGTTCCTTCATGTCCTGCCAGGCGTCCAGATCATAGACGATCGGCGTGACGGCGAAATTGTATTCCGGCGGCGGCGAGGTGGTGGACCATTCCAGCGTGCGGGCACCCCAGGGGTCGCCGCTCGTGTCGCGGGTCTTGTCACGCTGGACGATGCCCATGACGATGCTCATGACGAAGCCGAGAATGCCGACCAGGATGATCGCCACGCCGATGGCGGCAACGATGAAGAAGGGTTGCAGCGTCGGATCGTCGAAGTGGTTGATGCGGCGGGTGGTGCCCATCAGGCCGACGAAATAGATCGGCGTCCAGGCGACCCAGTAGCCGATGACCCAGCCCCAGAAGGCGACCTTGCCCCAGAACTCGTTCATCTTGAAGCCGAAGGCCTTCGGGAACCAGTAGGTCATGCCGGCAAAGAGGCCGAAGACGACGCCGCCGATGATGACGTTATGGAAATGCGCCACCAGGAAGAGCGAGTTGTGCAGCACGAAATCTGCCGGCGGAATGGCCATCAGAACGCCGGTCATGCCGCCGACGACGAAGGTGAGCATGAAGGCGACGACCCACATCATCGGCAGTTCGAAGCGGATCTCGCCGCGATACATGGTGAAGAGCCAGTTGAACACCTTGGCGCCGGTCGGGATGGCGATGACCATCGTGGCAATGCCGAAGAAGGCATTGACGTTGGCGCCCGAGCCCATGGTGAAGAAGTGGTGCAGCCAGACGATATAGGAGAGGATGGTGATGACGGCCGTGGCATAGACCATCGACGTATAGCCGAACAGGCGCTTGCCGGTGAATGTCGAGGTGATGTCCGAATAGATGCCGAAGGCCGGCAGGATCAGGACATAGACTTCCGGGTGCCCCCACATCCACACCATGTTCCAGTAGAGCATCGGGCTGCCGCCGTTGTCGTTGGTGAAGAAGGCAGTACCGAGATAGCGGTCGAGGATGAGGAGGAAGAAGGCGACCGTCAGCGCCGGGAAGATGGCGACGACCAGAATGTTGCTGCAGAGTGCAGTCCAGACGAAGACGGGCATCTTCATCATGGTCATGCCGGGGGCGCGCATCTTGATGATCGTGGCGATCATGTTGACGCCGGAGAGCGTCGTGCCGATGCCGGCGATCTCAAGCGACCATAGATAATAGTCGACCCCTGAATCCGGACTGAAGGCCGTTTCGGCGAGCGGCGCATAGGAGAGCCAGCCGGTGCGGGCGAACTCGCCGATGAACAGCGACATCATGACGAGAATGGCGCCGGCGACCGTCAGCCAGAAGCTCAGGTTGTTGAGATAGGGGAAGGCGACATCGCGTGCGCCGATCTGAAGCGGCATGACGAAGTTGACGATGCCGACGACCAGCGGGATCGCCACGAAGAAGATCATGATCGTTCCGTGGGCGGTGAACAGCTGGTCGTAGTGTTCGGGCGGCAGGAAGCCTTCGCTGCCGTTGAAGGCAATCGCCTGCTGGGCGCGCATCATGATGGCGTCGGCAAAGCCGCGCAGAAGCATGATGATGCCGAGCACGAGATACATGATGCCGATCTTCTTGTGATCGACGCTGGTGAACCATTCCTTCCAGAGATAGCCCCAGAGGCGGAAATAGGTGAGCGCCGCCACGACGATGATGCCGAGCGCGGCCACCCCGGCGAAGGTGCCGACGATGATCGGCACGTGGATTGGCACGGAATCGAGCGAGAGCCGCCCGAATACTGCCGATATTGTGCTAGTGTCTTGCATGGTTGTCCCGATTTTCCGGCGCGAATCCCGCGCCGAGTTGGATTGGGTCGAAGTGTTGACAAGGGCCGGGGGAAGAGCCCGGCCGATGCAGGCCGGCCGTCAGGTGCCGCTTTCAGCGGGATGTGCCATCTGGTGATGGTCCATCGTGCTGTTCATCGGATGGGTTCCGGAGGAATGCTCCATCGCGGGCATGCTCATGATGCCGCCATTGTCGCGGTCTGCGGCGCGGTCCTTGGCCATCAGCTCGTAGAGGCAGGCCGTGCCGGGGGTGACGCAACGGTTGAGAATGCGGCCGTAGAGATCCTGTGGTGCCGCCGAGAAGTAGGTGACCGGTGTCTTGTTGCTCGGCTTTTCAAGCGCGAGGTAATTGTCGGTCGTCAGGGCGCCGGTCGAGGCCTTCACCTTGGCGACCCACTGGTCGAAACCGGCCTGATCCGTGCCGTGGAGGCGGAAGCGCATGTCGGAGAAACCGTCGCCGGTGTAATTGCCGGAGAAGCCCCAGCTGTCGCCCGCATGGTTCAGCACGGCGTGCAGCTGCGACTGCATGCCCGGCATCGCATAGATCATGCCGGCCAGCGTCGGGGCGTAGAAGGTGTTCATCTGGCTCGTCGAGGTGATCGAGAAGCGGACCGGAACGTCGACCGGGAGCGCCAGTTCATTGACGGTGGCGATGCCCTGTTCCGGGTAGATGAACAGCCATTTCCAATCCATCGCGACGACCTGGATGTCGAGATGTTTCGCGTTGGCGGGCAGCGGCTTGTCTGCGGCGATCCGCTCGATCGGGCGGAAGGGGTCGAGCGTGTTGGTGGTGATCCAGGTGACGACGCCGAGGCACAGAATGATCGCCAGCGGTACGAGCCAGATGACCATTTCGAGCTTGGTCGAATGATGGAAATGCGGATCGTAGAGGTGGGGCGACCGGCCCTTGCGGTAGCGCAGGGCGAAGACGACGGTCAGAACCATGGTCGGGATGACGACGACGAGCATCACGGCCAGCGAAAGAAGAATGAGATTCCGCTCCTGAAGAGCGATATCTCCTGTCGGGTTCATCACCACCATGTTGCAACCGCTCAAGAGAGCGAGCGGCAGAAACATGAAGAGGTGGCGCGCGTGGCGGAGGATTGAAGGTTTCTGTTGCATAGGGCGGACGATAAATCCCGCCTCGGCCCGCACCCTTGATTCAAATCAATCTGGAAGCCCTGCGGCAGCCCCTGCGACAATGAGAAACCGGCCCGTAAAGGGCCGGCGAGGACATGGAGGAAGCGACCCGGAAAGGCCGGCTTTCCGGCGAATTCTGCGTTGTTTCGCGGGATCAGACGTCTTTTTCGGCAGCGTCGGCCTTGCCCTTGGTCCAATAGCCGGCGGCCTTCAGCCAAGGCAGGGGATGGCCGCGATTCTCGGTCAAATCGGCACGCACCGCGCGTGCTACAGACGCTTCGGCGGCGATCCAGGCGAAGGTGCCGGCCGGGATGGTTTCGACGGCAGAAAGTGCCTCCACCAGCGGCGCGGCATCGGCGGCCTTAGACAGCGGGCGATGCACCCAACGGATATCGACCCTGGCTTTCGTCTCGAAACGCTGCTCTTCCTCGGGGCCGGCAACGGCTGCGATCACGATGAACGAATCATTTTCGCCGGCTTCCTCGATCCGGCGGCCGATGGCGGGCAGCGCCGTCTCGTCGCCGATCAGGAGCCAGCTGTTGACGCCAGACACGACGGCCGAGCCGCGCGGCCCGCCGATCGGCAGCGTGGTGCCGGGTTTCGCCTCGATCGCCCAGGCGGTGGCGGGGCCTGCCTCGTGGATGGCGAAATCGAGAACGAGCGTCCTGTCGTCCGTATCGAAATAGCGCGGCGTGTAATCGCGACCCTCGGGCTCGCGGTCGCCATTGGGCGGGAAGATCTTGATGTGATCGTCCGCAGAGGCGCTGGCGAAATCGCCGAGATCGTCGCTGGTGAGCGTTATCCGCAGCATCTGGGGCGTAACGTATTCCACCGTCCGGACGGTGAGGGTGCGCCGCTTCAGTTCGTGGCGCACGCGCTCGATCACGGGCAGGGCCGGAGCTGTGGCCTGGGGGATGCCTTGGGTGGTGCCTTGGGTGGTGGCCGGTGCCGCGGGCTCAGTGGTAGAGGAAAGGTCGTTCATCGATGGTCCTTCATTACATTCCGGGATGCAGGTTTTCGCCTCTCCGGTGCCGGCTTGCCGGCGATCGCGCGTTGCCTGACGTTAACGCTTACGGGCGACGTCCTTTCACGTCGTCATTCCTGTCCGTTTCATCGGGGGGCCTTTCGCGCTACCTTGCGGATGCGCGCATCGCCATCTACGGCCGCCACCTTTTCGGTTGCAAACCTGACATCGGCCCCTGATAAAACGGTGGTGCCTCACAGGCGGCGGGTGGCTCTCCCTTCATTTAGAAGGATTGCATTTTGCGGCATTTTGACCTTCCCGTGCCGACCTGTTTCAAATATTGAGGCTCAAGCTCATGTTTCGCCAAATTTGTCCGGCCGGTCAATCGCCGCCGGTTCAAAGTCTCTTGAATGCAGGTCCAGATGCTTCGTCGCTTCTTTGAATATTACCGTCCTTACCGGGGATTATTCATCCTCGATTTCTCCTGCGCGATCCTGTCCGGTCTGCTGGAACTCGGCTTTCCGATGGCGGTCAAGCTGTTCGTCGACAATCTTCTGGCGTCGCAGCAATGGCTGCTGATCATCCTTGCCTCGGCGGCGCTGCTGGTCATCTATGCGATCAATACCGGGCTGATGGCGGTCGTCACCTATTGGGGACATATGCTCGGCATCAATATCGAGACGGATATGCGGCGGGCGGCGTTCAACCATCTGCAGAAGCTCTCCTTCCGCTACTACGACAACCAGAAGACCGGGCATCTGGTCGGCCGGCTCACCAAGGATCTCGAAGAGATCGGCGAAGTGGCGCATCACGGGCCGGAGGATCTGTTCATCGCGCTGATGACCTTCATCGGGGCGCTGATCCTGATGTTTTCCGTCAACTGGCAGCTGGCGGTGATCACCGCCATGGTCGTGCCGATGACGGCATGGTTCACCAGCCGCTACGGCGCGCGGATGACCCATAATTTCCGCCGGCTGTTCGATCGAGTCGGCCATTTCAACGCCCGTATCGAGGAAAATGTCGGCGGCATGCGGGTGGTGCAGGCCTTCGCCAACGAGAACCACGAGCGGGCGCTGTTCGAAGCGGAAAACCAGAATTACCGCACGGTGAAGCTGGAAGCCTACAAGATCATGGCTGCCAGCACCTCGCTCAGCTACATGAGCATGCGGCTGACGCAGATGGTGGTGATGATCGCCGGTGCCTATTTCGTGCTGGCCGGCGAACTGACCGATGGCGGTTTCATCGGCTTCCTGCTCTTGGTCGGCGTGTTCTTCCGCCCGGTCGAGAAGATCAATTCGGTGATCGAGACCTATCCGAAGGGGATTGCCGGCTTCCGCCGCTTCACCGAACTGATCGATACCGAGCCGGATATCGCCGATGCGCCCGATGCCGTCGCCGTCGATCATCTGAAGGGCGAGATCGTCTATTCCGACGTGTCCTTCGGCTACAGCGCCGAGAAGCCGGTTCTGTCCAGGGTCAACCTGTCGATCCGTGCCGGCGAGACGATCGCCTTCGTCGGTCCTTCCGGTGCCGGCAAGACGACGATCTGCTCGCTCCTGCCGCGCTTCTACGAGATCACCGGTGGGGCGATCACGATCGACGGGATCGATATCCGGCAGATGACCAAGGTGTCGCTGCGCCAGCAGATCGGCATCGTCCAGCAGGATGTCTTCCTGTTCGGCGGCACGATCCGCGACAATATCGAATATGGCAGGCTCGGCGCCAGCGAGGCCGACATCGTCGATGCCGCCCGCCGGGCGCGGCTGGAGGACATGCTGGCCGGCCTGCCCGAGGGGCTCGATACGGTCATCGGCGAACGCGGCGTCAAACTGTCGGGCGGCCAGAAGCAGCGGGTGGCGATCGCCCGGATGTTTCTCAAGAACCCGCCGATCCTCATTCTCGACGAGGCCACGTCGGCGCTCGATACGGAAACGGAGCGGGCGATCCAGCGATCGCTTTCCGAGCTTGCGGTCGGCCGCACGACGCTGATCATCGCGCACCGGCTTGCGACCATCCAGGGCGCCGACCGGATCGTCGTGGTCGACCGGCAGGGCATCGCCGAAGAAGGTTCGCATCAGGAACTGGTGGCTCTGGGGGGCGCGTATAACCGGCTGCATGCCGCGCAGGTGGGCGCCTGAGACTATCCGCAATTGCCCGGATTGATGAACCGCATAAAACTTGATAAAAAGGAGAAAGTTTATAACGGGTCAAGTTTTGCGGGATCAGGGGCGCCACCGGGTCATGACGTTTCAACCTCGGATGTCCAACCGGATCGACGGGTTTTCGGTGATCGGCGGCTTGCGCCGCCGGCACTGGAATGGAATCACCGCCGATCTGTGGGACGTGGAATGCGCGGCGCAGGCCGGCGGCTATTACGTGGCGCGCGATCCGCGGCTGTTCATCCTGCTCGATCATCGCGGCGCGGGACGGCCTTCGGTGAAGATGTCTCCCACCGACAAGGGTGGCGCGCAAGACCGGGTCGAGAGCCCGATTTCCTATATCCCCGCCGAGATGGACCTTTGGGTCGATATCGCCGGCGTCGACTATCTGCGTCATCTCGACATTCATTTCGACGCCGACGTGCTGGCCGGCCGGCTGATGGAGGAGATCGATCCGCGCCGGCTGCGCGATGCCAAGCTCTTGTTTTCCGACGAACGGGTGATGACACTGGCGGGGCTGATCGCCGCAGAAATCGCCAATCCCGAACCGCTGCACGACCTTTACGGCGATGGCTTGAGCCTGGCACTGCTGATCGACGTGCTGAAACTGGTCAAATCGGAGCCGCGCAAGCGCGGCACGCTTGCCCCCTGGCAATTGAAACGGGCAACCGAGTTCATCGAGGCCAATTGCCTGCGCAATATCAGATTGCAGGAGATCGCGGCACTCGCCGGGCTGTCGCAATCGCATTTCAGCCACTCGTTCAAGGCGGCGACCGGGATGGCGCCGCACGAATGGCAGATGAATGCACGCATTTCGCGCGCCAAAACACTTCTGTCCCATGGCCAGCAGCCGTTGACGGAAATCGCCGCAGAAACAGGCTTTGCCGATCAGGCGCATTTTTCCCGCGTCTTCCGCAAGCATGTCGGTATTGCGCCGTCGCGGTGGAAAAAGTCACAGCAGGCCTGAAAATGGCCGGCAATCGCCCACCGAGACAAATTTTGCCCAAGATCGTTCAAGTCCCTCGGATCGAGGCAAGCGTGGGCGTTAAAACTGAGTTAATCACTCACCTTATTGCGGGCAGCCGGATGATGACGGCGTAAGTGGGGCCAATCGATGAGTGAGTTCAAAAAAATCCAACATGCGAAGCTGGGGCTTGCGGCCGGCGTCGCCATGATCGGTATTTTCGCCGGCTGGAGCGTCCAGGCCCAGACGGCCAACAGCGCGGCGCCGGCCAGTGGCAGCACCACGCTCGCCCCGATCGTGCTGCAGGGCGAGGGCGCCGGCGAGACCGGCACCGGCCCGGTCAACGGCTACGTTGCCAAGAAGACGACGGTCGGTTCCAAGAGCGATACGCCGCTGAACGAGGTTCCGCAGGCGGTTTCGGTCGTCGGCAAGCAGGAGATGAACGATCGCGGCGTCACCAATAAGGTCGACGAGGCGCTGCGCTATACCGCGGGCGTTCTGGCCGAGCCCTTCGGTGTCGATCCCGATACGGACTGGGTCTATATCCGCGGCTTCGACGCAACGCAGACCGGCGTGTTCATGGATGGGCTCAACCTGTTTTCCTACGGGTTCGGCGGCTTCCAGATCGATCCGTTCATGCTGGAGCGCGTCGATGTCCTGAAAGGGCCGGCATCGGTTCTCTACGGCGGCGGCAATGCCGGCGGCATCGTCGATTACGTCCGCAAACGGCCAACGGACGACCCGTATTATTATACGGAAACCGGGATCAACAATTTCGGCAACGCCTTCTTCGGCTTCGATTTCTCCGACAAGGTCGGCAGCGACGACACCATCCACTACCGCCTGACCGGCAAGATTGCCGGCGGCAACGAATATTCGGATTTCAGCCATGATTTCCGTGGCTTCATCATGCCGCAGATCGAGGTTTCGCCGGACGAGAGCACCAAGCTCAATGTCTGGGCCATGGCTTCGGGCCTCAAGCAGCTGCATACGGGGAACGGTTTCCTCCCCTATGTCGGCACGGTCGTCAATGCGCCGTCTTTCGGCAAGCTCAGCCGGGATTCCTTTTATGGCGAGCCGGGCATCGATACCGGCGCCTACAATCAGGAAATGTTGGGTACCGAGTTCGAGCATACGTTCGACAGCGGCCTGAAGTTCTCCCAGAACCTGCGCTACAGCCATCTCTACAAGTATGAGAATGCACCCTATCTCTATGGCTGGCAGGGGTCCGATCCGGCCGATACATACGGGTCCTACACCGATCCGCAGACGGCCGATTTCCAGCTTCACCGCCTCGGCTTCCAGGGCACGTCGAAGGTCGACAGCTTCAATATGGACAACCGGCTTTCCGGCTCGTTCGAAACCGGCCCACTCGAACATGACCTGATGGTCGGCGTCGATTACAAATATTACCAGCTGTTCAACAAGCAGTCATCGAGCCCCGGTACGCCGATCAGCGCGACGAACCCGGTTTATGGCGCCGCACAGCCGGCGACGCTGGTCTACAGCAATCAGCTCATCACCCAGCAGCAGGTCGGCATCTATGCCCAGGACCAGGTGCATTTTGGCGATGGCTGGCTGCTGACGGCAAACGGTCGATATGACTATGTCCATACGGATACGGACAATAATCCGACCGACTATTCCACGCTTTCCTCGACCTACAGCTACAACAAGTCGGCGGTCAGCGGCCGCGTCGGCCTTGCCTACGAGTTCGACAACGGCCTGACGCCCTATGTCAGCGCAGGCACGTTCTTCAATCCGGTCGTGGTCGTCAGCACCACGCCCGACAACAAGCCGGAAGAGGGCGAGCAGTATGAAGTCGGTCTGAAATACGACCCGACCTTCATCGACGGCACGTTCACGGTGTCGCTGTTCAACCTCAACCGCCGCAACGTGGTGGTGACGGACCCGGCAACCTTCCTGTCGAGCCAGATCGGCGAGGTCAATTCGCGCGGCGTCGAGTTCGAAGGCAAGGTGAACCTGAACCAGAACTGGAAGATGCTCGGTTCGTTCTCCTATACGGATATGGAAGACAAGGACGATATCGTTGCCGCCTATGTCGGCAAGAAGCCGTGGCTGGTGCCTGCTACCCAGGCCTCGCTCTGGCTCGATTATACCGTGACCGACGGTGCGCTCGAGGGGCTGAGCCTCGGTGGCGGCGTCCGCTACCAGGGCGAAAGCTATGCGGACCGCCTGAACACGCTGAAGGTGCCGGACTATGCCGTCTTCGACGCCGCCGTGCGCTACAAGCGCGATGGCTGGGAAGGCTCGGTCAATGTCTCCAACCTGTTCGACAAGGACTATGTGAAGGGTTGCCAGGGTGTCGCGACCTGCGGCTACGGGGACCCGCGCACCATCATGTTCAAGATCAGCAAGGTCTGGTAATCCGCGCCAGCGGATCGATCACGACGAAGCAACGCCGGTGTCATCGACGCCGGCGTTTTGCATTGACGGTTTTCGGGTGAAGGTCGCGAGAAACACGACGATGATCGCGCAAAGCCCATTGACGAAGCAGGGGGATAACGACTAGGCAGAGGCATGCGACGCGACCGGAAACGGATGCGTCCGGAGAGGTGGCCGAGTGGTCGAAGGCGCTCCCCTGCTAAGGGAGTATACGTCAAAAGCGTATCGAGGGTTCGAATCCCTTCCTCTCCGCCATTATCCCTTTGATCATCAAGACCGGTCGGCCCTGCGGGATGGCATTACTTGTCATGCGGCTCGTCATGGGGCTCTTGCGTTTTCCGCAAGGGCTTTTCCATCTTCGCTCGCCCGGTCTTCGGCTGAACGGGTTTGGATCGAACGCGCATCTTTTCGACGAACGCCTTCAATTCGGCGATCTCCTTCATCAGCAATGCGATGACGTCCGGTGGAAGGTTCGATTGTCCGGCCATGTCCTGTGTCCTTTCACGAAGGACAGTTCTCCACAATCGATCCGAATTCAAGCTGACACTTAATTAGTAACTACTAATTAATGTTAATATGCGTGATCCGGGTTACGCCATGGTCGTGCGTGATGGGCGTGGCGAAGGATACCGTTCTGACCGTCGACAGAGTTTTGGGAGAGTGAAGGCCGGCTTTTGCCGATCGTCTTGCGGGTGGCCGTCTTCGGGCTCACTGTTTCGGGTCGACTGTCTTCGGGTCGATTGTCTGCGGATAAGAAAACGGCGGCCGGTGGCCGCCGCTTGGTCGTCTCTTGCCGGTCGCTATCGAGGCAGGCGATCAACCCGGCTGTTTGGTCTTGCGCAGATAGGGCAGGACGGTGTCGAAGGCGCCGAAACGAGTGATCGCGTCCTCGTTGGAGACGGCGGCGGTGATGATCACGTCGTCGCCCTGCTGCCAGTTGGCAGGCGTTGCGACCTGATGCTTGGCGGTGAGCTGGATGCTGTCGATCGCGCGCAGGATCTCGTTGAAATTGCGCCCCGTCGTCATCGGGTAGGTGAGGATCAGCTTGATCTTCTTGTCCGGGCCGATGACATAGACCGAGCGGACCGTAGCATTGTCGGCCGGCGTGCGGCCTTCCGACGTGTCCCCGGCGGTATCGGGCAGCATGTCGTAGAGCTTTGCCACCTTCAGATCCTTGTCGCCGATCAGCGGGTAATCGACTTCGAAGCCGGTGGCCGTCTTGATATCGGCCTTCCACTTCGCGTGGCTTTCGACCGGGTCGATGGAAATGCCGATGACCTTGACACCGCGCCTGGAGAATTCGCCCTCAAGCCCGGCCATCGTGCCGAGTTCCGTCGTGCAGACCGGGGTGAAGTTCTTCGGATGCGAGAAGAGCACCGCCCAGCCGTCGCCGATCCAGTCATGGAAATGGATCGGCCCCTGCGTCGTCTCGGCGGTGAAGTCCGGCGCGGTTGCGTTGATACGAAGTCCCATCGTGTCGTCTCCCTTGTTTTAACCGGTGAGGAATGCGTCCCGGAGAAGAATGGATTGCCAGCACTGTATCGGCAGATGTGCGTTTCCGACACGCAATTCGTTCCAAAAGCGTCGTGCGAATAGCTTTTTGTTCCCGAGCAGGTGGTGATGCAAGGCACATTGTTTTGAACGCTTTCGCAATCCGGCCTCGCTGACAACAGGGTCTTAGGTCGCTGCGGGATCGGACTTTCGCCTGATGGGCGATCGGCTATCGGTCTCGCCGCGTGATCAAGAGGTCTGCACATTGCCGTGAGAGGGAACAGACCGGCGTAAACGGCGTTGCGAGTTCACGCCTGCGCGTGTAGGCGGGGGAGGAGGACGGCGATGAAGTGGTCCGCACACGAGCCCGACCGGCGGCATGCAAGCCGCCTTTGCCTTTGCGCAGCGGCTCTCACCGTGTCTGCCTCATGCCGGGGTTTCGGGTCTTGCGTCGCAGATGACCCTTGCATGTCAGGCCTGCCAATCGGAACGGTTCCGGGGAGGCGGCGATGAAACGAAGAGACTTCATCTTGAAGCTGATGGCCATAACGGCTGTCAGTGCGCTCGTGCTACCGGCCGTCGTGACGGTCGAGCATGCCGTGCCTCATCTCCAGTTTTCCGCAGCGCAAGCACGCAACGGCAATTCCGGCAATCATTCCGGGGGGGCTTCCGGGAGCAATTCCGGCGGGGCCTCCGGTGGGCCTTCCGGCGGGAGCCAAGGGGCCGAAGGCGCTGATGGTTCTGGCAATAGTGGCGCGGGAACCAGCGGTTCGCCGAACCGCGGCTCCGCCGATGATGGTGCTGCGGCCGACAGCAGGCAGAGCAGCAGCGAAGACGACGGTCCGCAAACGGGCAGCGGCGACAGCGGGTGGGGATTGTCGAGCGGGACCAACTCGTCGCTATCCAGCGACAGGGCGGCCCGCGCGACGACGATCAGCATCCGCCATGCCAATGGCACGATCGAGCGGATCGTCGATGGCCGCTACGAGATGCGCGACAGCCGTTCGCGCACCATTGTCAACCGGCGGGCGACAGCCGCAGACCGGTCGCGGCTGGAAGAGCTTAGGAGATAAGCCGGTTTTCCGCCGCATCGCGCAGCGCCAGTGCCGCCTCGGTGCGGTTCGTCACCTTCATCTTGGCGAGAATGCGGGTCATGTGATGCTTGACGGTCTTCTCGTGAAGATCGAGCTCGATCGCCACCCGCTTGTTGCTGAGGCCCGAGGCGACGAGGTTGAGCACCTGTTTCTCCCGTTCCGTCAGTTCCGACACCCAGTCGTGACGGGTGGTTGCCTCTTCATGGCGGCTTGCATCGGCAAACAACCGGGCCGACAGCGAGGGTGATACATAGGTCTGGCCGGTCGCCACCGAGCGCACGGCATCCGCCAGCGCCTGCGAGCCGATACCCTTCAGCACATATCCCCGCGCGCCGAGCTTCAGCGCCCGGCTGATATCCTCATGGGCTTCCGAAACGGTCAGCATCACGACACGCGTGTCGGGGCTTGCCGAGATGACGCCCGACACCGCTTCCAGCCCGTTGCCGGGCATGGAAATATCCATCAGCATCACATCGGGATAATGGGTATCGACGATCTGAAGCGCATCCTCGCACGAGCCGCCTTCGGCAACGATATCGAGACCATCCATTTCGCCGAGGCTGCGGATCACGCCTTCACGAAACAGAGGATGGTCGTCGACAACGGCAATCCTGATTTCCTGTATCATCATGCTTGCTCCATCTGCTCTACATCGAGCGACATCGTAACGGTCGTGCCAGCCGCGGAGCTGGCGATGGTAAACGTGCCTCCCAGACTTTCGATCCGTTCGCGCATTCCTGCAAGCCCCAGGCCCGCAAGGCCCAAGCCGGCAAAGCCAAGTCCGGCAGATCGCGTGTTTTGCGGATCGAAACCGGGGCCCTTGTCCTCGACTTCGATGACCATACTATGGCCGTCGTCGATCTGGCGCACGGATTGGCCGACGCCATCTGCATGGCGGAAGCCGTTGTTCAAGGCTTCCTGGACGAAACGGTAGATGCAGATCTTGGCAGCCGGCGAAAAGGTCCGGTTGGTCGGGCGCATCGAAAGGGCGACGCTGACGCCGGTGCGCAGCCGGTGCGCCTCGACCGCACGGGTGAGGATATCGGGAAGCTCGGCCGTCTCGATATGCGGCAAAACGAGGCCGGTGCAGATGCTGCGGATCTCGTCCATCGCCTCCTGCAGGCGTGCCTTGATCGTCTCGACTTCCTTTTCCCGCTCCGCGCTGGATGCGGACGCATCCACCAGCATTTTACTGTCGACGCGAAGGGCGGCATAGGCGACGAGCTGGGCCGGGCCATCATGCAGGTCGGCGCCGAGACGGCGCAGATAGCTTTCGTTGAGAGCGGTCGCCCTTTGCGAGGCGCGCTGGGCGCGCGTATGCAGGGCGCGGTTCTGCGCCAGAAGCTGGGAAAGGTCTTCCACCCGTTCGGTCAGGGCGCTTTGCTGCAATTCGATCGTCTGGCTGCCGCGAAAGACGATCGCAGACAAAAGCAGGAAGATCGCCATGATGACGCCGGCAACCGCCGCCCAGCTCTGCCAGCGCGCCGCCGACAGGCTGTGGTGGAATTCGTCGGCGACCTCGTAGAATTCGGTGACGGCGACGACTTCGCCGGACCAGGGTTGCAGGACCGGATTGTAGATTTCCAGAAGCGGCTGGCCCGCGGCCTGATCCTTCGGGCTTTCCGGATCGTCGGCATCACCGAAATGCGCCACCATCTGGCCGGCAAAGGCGGTGGCAAGGTCGGGATTGGGCGGGAAGCGCTTTCCGACCATGTCTTTTTCTGTCGAGTAGAGAACCGTACCATCCTGCCGCCAGAGCCGGAACGACATGACGCGGCCACCGAGCGCGCCCTGGCCGAAGGTCTCGTCGAGTATCCGCGTGGTGACATCGTCGAGCGTCGCCGTCGTCTTCAAGTCCGGCAGGATCGGCGCGATGATGCTGTCGACGTAAAGCGCCGTCGCCGAGGCGGAGTTGCGGGTGACGGCATCCTCGATCAGTGTCGTGACGAGCGCGCCGACCAGAAGCATGGCGACCAAAGACACGATCCCGCCGGCGATGAGGAATTGCCGGGCAAGCGTCTGACTGTTCCAGCGATCGACGAGGGCGATGGGCGGCAAAGGGCACCGGCGGTTATTTCCTAAGTCGCTAACCTATGGCCTCAGGCGGGCGCGTCAATGCAACATCTCGCACTGTCAGTCCGGAATTACTGATCGGTTTTCGTCGAGTGGCAGGCGCATGGCAGGCGCATGACGTCGATGCCGGCTTGAACAACGGGCGTGAAGACCCAATTTGACGGTGCGCCAGACAGGTTTGCGACACGGTCGACCGGATTTTCCTGCGACCGTTCGAATGGGAGACAGAATGCAGTTCTATCAGCATGTGCGACGCCGCGTCATCGACCGGGTGATGACCTTCGAGCCGATCGGGCTCATGCTGTTTGCAGCGCTGGCCGGCGGTCTGGGCCTGTTCCTGGCGCTGACCGGCGAGGTGGTGGAGGGAGAGACGCATGCCTTCGACGAGCGCATTCTGTTGTCGCTTCGCACGCCCGGCGATCTTTCGGTGCCGATCGGGCCGTCATGGCTCAACCATGCCGTTGGCGACATTACCGCCCTTGGCGGCACGACGGTTCTGACGCTGATGACGGTGCTGGCGACGATCTATCTTCTGCTTTCGCGCCAGCGGGCGATCGCGGCCTTCATGTTCCTGTCGATTGCCGGGGGATGGGTGGTCAGTTCTAGCCTGAAGATCTTCGTCGCACGCGCCCGGCCGGAGATCGTGCCGCATCTGGTGGAGGTCCACGACCTCAGTTTCCCGAGTGGTCATGCAATGCTGTCGGCCGTCACCTATCTGACGCTGGCCGCGCTCCTGTCGCGCGCCGAGCCTTACCGGTCGAGCCGGATCTTTCTGATCTTCACCGGCATTCTTCTCACCATGATGATCGGGATGAGCCGCATCTATCTCGGCGTGCACTTTCCGACCGACGTGCTCGGCGGCTGGTGTGCCGGGGCGACCTGGGCTGCTGCGTGCTGGATGCTTGCCCGGCGCTATATTTCCGCAAGGCCCGCCTGAAACGGTTACACCACGTCCTTGAACAGCACGCTCTGGTCGGTCAGGTAGCGGGCAAAGATCGGCAGCGAGGCTCCGCCGATGGCGCGGGCCTGATTGCCGACAATGCCTTCGACGATATCGGGCATGACGACGCCCTGAAGATCGAGCTTTTCCGCTTCGACGATCGTGGCGCGCACGAGGCGTTCGCGCACCCAGTCGGGAAAGCCGCCATCGATGATGGCTGCGGAAAAATCAATGATCGAGGCTGCCGCGACGATCGCCTGCGCCAGTGCGCGGGCGCTCTCTTCGATCCAGAGATCGAGCGTCTCGCCGAAATCGATCCATTCATCGGCGGAATGCCAGAGCGGCTGCGGATCGATGCCGCGGTCCTTCAGCATGCGTTCCAGCACGAAGATCGAGGCGATTTCGAGCAATTGCCGCATTTCGCCGTGGCGGCCGCGTACCGGCAGCGGTCCGACCGCGCCCGCCGTTCCGGTGCGTCCGTAAAAGATCGCCGAATTGAGGACGATGCCGCCGCCGATGAACGAACCGACGAAGAAATAGACGAAATCCGGATAGGAGGAGCCGCGGCCGAAGACAAGTTCGGCACCGCAGGCGCTGGTGGCATCGTTTTGCAGAAACACGGGGTAGGGGATGCGCGCGGCCACTTCCTGCTGCAGGTCGAAGCTCTTCCAGACATCCATGACGCCATCGGGAGCGCCGACTTCGCGGGCCCAGTTCCACAGTTCGAAGGGCGCGGCGATGCCGATGCCGGCAATCCTGCCGCGCTGATCGGCCGTCAGCTGGCTTTCCAGCTTTTCCAGGCCGCCGACGATGAAATCCATGATCCGGCCGGGCTCGGGATAGGGGAAGGTCTCGTGCAGCTGCAATCTGATGCGGCCGATGAAATCCATCAGGACCAGATCGGCGCTGCGGCGGCCGATCTTGACGCCGAAGGAATAGACGGCGTCGGGGTTCAGCTGCATGGGTATCGACGGCTGGCCGACGCGGCCGCGCACCGGTTCGCCGCGCAACAGCATGTCGTCCTTTTCGAGCGCCCGCATGATGACGGATGCCGTCTGCGCCGAAAGCCCGCTCAATCTGGCGATCTCCGCCTTCGACAGCGATCCGTGCAGCCTGACCAGCGAGAGAACGAGGCGCTCGTTATAGGCGCGCACGCGCACCTGATTGGCGCCGCCGGCCTGGCTGACCAGCGGATTGGCGCCTTGGGTTCCAAGCGCAGAAGCGTTCGATGTCTGGGTATTGTCTTGCATGCGCAGGCCAGCCTCCCGAGGGCCTCAAGCCACTATCTCTAGACCTGTGGAATTAATAATTCAATCGGATTTATTTATTGACAAGGCGATCCGCTGTGGCATTAATGACGACCGTGAAGAGATGCAGAGGCTTTGGAGGAGGTCTCGGCTGATCCGTGGCCGAAGCCGCATCTCAATTCATCTTAGCGGGGAGATGAGGATCTTCCCGATCGGACTTTCTGGGAGGATCACCGATGAAGACATCCGTACTTTTTGCCGCCATCAGCACGCTTGCCGTCGGCGTCGCCTTTGCCATGCCGGCCTCTGCCGCCGGTGCGGGCGCATGCCTGATCACCAAGACCGACACCAATCCCTTCTTCGTCAAGATGAAGGAAGGCGCGACGGCCAAGGCCAAGGAACTCGGCATGGTGCTGAAATCCTATGCCGGCAAGATCGACGGCGATTCGGAAAGCCAGGTGGCGGCGATCGAGACCTGCATCGCCGATGGCGCCAAGGGCATCCTGATCACCGCATCCGACACCAAGGGCATCGTGCCGAACCTGAAGAAGGCGCGCGACGCCGGCATTCTCGTCATCGCGCTCGACACGCCGCTGGAGCCGATCTCGGCTGCCGACATGACCTTTGCCACCGACAACCTGCTTGCCGGCAAATTGATCGGCCAATGGGCGAAGGAAACGCTCGGCGACAAGGTCAAGGACGCCAAGGTCGCCTTTCTCGACCTCACCCCGGCGCAGCCCTCCGTCGACATCCTGCGCGACCAGGGTTTCATGATGGGCTTCGGCATCGACCCGAAGGATCCGAACAAGATCGGTGACGAGACCGACAAGCGCATCGTCGGCCATGACATCACCAATGGCAACGAGGAGGGCGGTCGTACCGCCATGGAAAACCTCCTGCAGAAGGATCCGACGATCAGCGTCGTCCACACGATCAACGAGCCGGCTGCGGCCGGTGCCTATCAGGCCCTGAAGGCGGTCGGTCGCGAGAAGGACGTGCTGCTCGTGTCGATCGATGGCGGTTGCCCCGGCGTCAAGAACGTCGCGGAAGGCGTGATCGGCGCCACTTCGCAGCAATATCCGCTGCAGATGGCGGCACTCGGCATCGAAGCGATCAAGAAGTTCGCCGATAGCGGCGAAAAGCCGAAGCCGACCGAAGGCAAGGACTTCTTCGATACCGGCGTGACGCTTGTTACCGACAAGCCGGTGCCCGGCATCAAGTCGATCAGCACCAAGGAAGGCCTTGGCAAGTGCTGGGGCTGACGGTCCGGGGTTGATCCCTGGGGTCATCAAGGCCTTGCCACCTGATGACCTGACCTATCCGCGCGGGACGGGGAGTGCGTCCCGCGCGCATTAAAAGACCAAGTGGAGGAGCTTCCCATGAGCGAGCCAACAACGGCGGCTCAGCCGCATCACGATTACGAAAAGGTGCTGAAGGACAGCGCTCGGGATGTCGCCTCGTTCGATACGGCCGACAAGAGCACGGTCCAGAAGTTCCGGCATTTCCTGCATTCGAGCCCATCCGCCGTGTCGCTGATCGTGCTCGTGGTGTCGCTGGCGATTTTCGGCGCGCTGCTCGGCGGCAAATTCTTCTCGGCCTTCTCGCTGACGCTGATCCTGCAACAGGTGGCAATTACCGGCATCGTCGGTGCGGCCCAGACGCTGGTCATCATGACCGCCGGCATCGATCTGTCGGTCGGCGCGATCATGGTCCTGTCGTCGGTGGTGATGGGCCAGTTCGCCTTCCGCTACGGCATGCCGGCGGAACTGTCGATCCCTTGCGGCTTCATCTGCGGCGCGCTTTGCGGCTTCATCAACGGCGTGCTCGTGGCTCGGATGAAACTGCCGCCGTTCATCGTCACGCTCGGCATGTGGCAGATCGTGCTGGCCGCCAATTTCCTCTATTCCGCCAACGAGACGATCCGCGCGCAGGAAATCGAGACGACGGCGCCGCTTCTGCAGTTCTTCGGCCAGAATCTGAGGCTTGGCGGCGCGGTGCTGACCTATGGCGTCATCGCCATGGTGCTGCTCGTCGCACTCCTCTGGTACGTGCTCAACCACACCGCCTGGGGCCGGCATGTCTATGCGGTCGGCGACGACCCGGAGGCGGCTGAACTGTCGGGCGTCAACGTCAAGCGGATGCTGATTTCCATCTACACGATCGGCGGCGTCATCTGCGCGCTGGCCGGGTGGGCACTGATCGGCCGTATCGGCTCGGTGTCGCCGACGGCGGGGCAGTTTGCCAATATCGAATCCATCACCGCAGTCGTGATCGGCGGCATCTCGCTCTTCGGCGGCCGCGGCTCGATCCTCGGCATGATGTTCGGGGCGCTGATCGTCGGCGTCTTCTCGCTCGGACTTCGCCTGCTCGGCACCGATGTGCAGTGGACCTATCTCCTGATCGGCGTGCTCATCATCCTGGCCGTTGCGGCGGACCAGTGGATCAGAAAGGCAGCCGGCTGATGGCTGAGGAAACGAAAATGGCTCAGACCCAGACCCAGACCCAGACCCAGACCCAGACCATGCAGAACAGCGGGCAGAACAATCTCCAGCCCATCCTCACGGCCCGTGGCCTCGTGAAGCGCTACGGCCGGGTGACGGCGCTCGATCACGCGGATTTCGATCTCTATCCGGGCGAAATCCTTGCGGTGATCGGCGATAACGGCGCGGGAAAATCCTCGCTGATCAAGGCGATATCCGGCGCGATCAAGCCCGACGAGGGCGAGATCCGCATGGAGGGCAAGACGATCCAGTTCGCATCGCCGATGGATGCGCGCAAGGCCGGTATCGAGACCGTCTACCAGAACCTGGCGCTCTCGCCGGCGCTGTCGATCTCCGACAACATGTTCCTCGGTCGCGAGATCCTGAAACCCGGCATCATGGGCAAGGTGTTCCGCAAGCTCGATCACAAGGCGATGGAAGACGTTGCCCGCAAGAAGCTTTCCGAGCTCGGGCTGATGACGATCCAGAATATCAGCCAGGCGGTGGAGACGCTGTCTGGCGGCCAGAGACAGGGGGTCGCCGTGGCGCGGGCCGCCGCCTTCGGCTCGAAGGTCATCATTCTCGACGAGCCGACGGCAGCGCTCGGGGTGAAGGAAAGCCGGCGTGTGCTCGAACTCATCTCCGATGTGCGTGCCCGCGGCATCCCGATCGTTCTCATCTCGCACAACATGCCGCATGTCTTCGAGGTGGCCGACCGGATCCATATCCATCGGCTCGGCCGGCGGTTGACGGTGATCAACCCGAAGGATTATTCGATGTCGGATGCCGTGGCGCTGATGACCGGAGCCAAGACGGTGACGCCGGAACCGGAAGCTGCGTGATAGCAAGTATGACACCGACACTCGATGAGCTTTGCGATGACGTTCTTTCGCGTGCGGAAACGTCGAGGCGCTTCGTGATCGGCATTGCCGGGCCGCCCGGTGCCGGCAAGTCGACGCTTGCTGAGGCGCTTGTCGCGCGTCTCCTCGACCGCGGCGAGACCGCCGCCGTCCTGCCGATGGACGGGTTCCACATGGACAATGCCGTGCTTGAGGAAAAGGGGCGGCTTGCCCGCAAGGGCGCACCCGACACGTTCGATCTGCGCGCCTTCATCGATATCCTGAAGGCGGTGCGGGGCGGAGAAGAGGAAGTGCTGTCGCCGGTCTTCGACCGCTTGCGGGAACTGGCGATCGCATCTGCACGGGTGATTTCAGCGGATACGCGCTTCGTCGTCGTCGAGGGCAATTATCTGCTGCTTGACGAGGGGCGCTGGAAGGATGTCCGGGCGTTTCTCGATTTCGCCGTCCTGCTTTCGCCTCCCTTCGAGGAACTTGAGCGGCGGCTGCTCGACCGCTGGCATTTCTACGGACTGGCCGGCGAGGCGCTCGATCGGAAGATGAACGGCAACGATCTGCCGAATGTCCGTCTCGTCCTGTCGAAGAGCGCCGGTGCGGACGTCATCCTGCCCGACTGGCATGCCTGATCGCGACACCCCGTAAGCTCTTGCCGCGATCGCATTGCGATTGCGATTGTGGGGCTATGACGCCGTCCGGCGTCATAGGGGCTTGGCCAATGTCGTGACGAGGCAGCTTTCAGCCCTTGCTGGCCAGCCGGAACTGCACGACATCGAGCCGTCCGCTGCGAAAACCCACAGCGCAATATTGCAGGTAATAGTGCCACATCCGATGGAAGCGGTCATCGAAGCCGAGCGGCTTGATCGACGGCCATGCGGCGCGGAAATCCCTGTCCCATTCAAGAAGCGTGCGCTCGTAATCGCGGCCGAAGGCATAGACATCGCGTATGGCGAGGCTCGATTTCTGCGCGTCGGCCGAAAAGCGCTCGACGGAGGGAAGCATGCCGCCGGGGAAGATATAGGTCTGGATGAAATCCGCCTGCCGGCGATATTGCTCGAAGCGATCCTCGGCGATGGTGATGACCTGGATCATCGCCTCACCGGATGGTGACAGGAGGTCCCGCACCCGGTCGAAATAGACCGGCCAGTTCTCCTCGCCGACCGCTTCGAACATCTCGATCGAGACGATCCTGGAATAGCGACCCTTGCAGTCGCGGTAGTCTTCGAGCCGGATATCGGCGCGGTCTGACAGGCCCTTATCGTGCAGGCGCTGCCGGGCGAAGGCCGCCTGTTCCTTCGACAGCGTCAGGCCGGTCAGGCGGCAGCCGGTCTCTTGCAGAACCTGTTCGGCAAAGCCGCCCCAGCCGCAGCCGATTTCCAGAACATGGTCATCGGGACCGATGTCGAGTTCCTCGATGATGCGCCGGTATTTGGCCTTCTGGGCACCCGCGAGCGGCTGGTCTGGGGTTTGATAGATGGCCGACGAATAGGTCATCGTGCCATCCAGCCATTTTTCGTAGAAGGCGTTTCCAAGGTCGTAGTGATAGGCGATGTTGCGGCGGCTGCCGGCGCGGGAATTGCGCCGCAGGCGGTGCCTCAGATTGGCAATGCCGGCCGCGATCGGATGTGCCGTGAGCGTTGCCTGCCAACGGTCGCTATTGGCAAGCGCCAGATCCATCAGGGCGCCGAGATCGGGCGTGTCCCAGTCGCCGTCCATATAGGCGGCCGCAAACCCGAGATCGCCGCCCAGCGCAAGCCGCCGGACGGCCGAGAGCCGGTTTATGCGCACTGTCGCCGCCGGGCCGGAGTGGCGCCCCTGAAGGCGCTCCCGCCCGCCGGAGGGGAAGACGAGGGTGAGTTCTCCCGCCTCAAGATGGCGCAGCCAGCGGACGAGAAGACGTTCCATCATCGATATCGACGGCCGGTTGCCCTGGTCGGTCTGAGCCGCCGGGCTCTGCAACATCGCCTGTTCGTCCTGTAAATCCGTCATTGTGCGGCTCCCTTGCGTCTTTTTCCCGCGTCTCGATCGTGCAACATTTATCTGGTTCGCTCCCCATCGCCTGCAAGGGGCGACCCATCGTGACTTCTCAGCAGAAATACGAGGTGAAAGCAAAATCGGATCGCTTGTGATCCAGATCAAAATCGCCGCCGTAGTGCATCGACATGAACCCAACCATTCCTATCCTGGCCGAGACATGCCACAACGTAAGGACGGCCGCACGCAGGCCGTCCCTCGGTTCGTTACGTGTTCGCAGGATGACAGGAAGCAGACCCATACATAAGGTGGCCCAAGCCCTGGAGCCTGACGCGGCACGACGCCTTCTGGTGACCGTGGCGCAGACGCGCAACGTCGATGCGTTCGAAACGCTTTTCCGTTTCTACGCGCCGCGCGTGCGCAGCTTCATGGCGCTCAAGGTCCGCGACCGGCAGGTGGCCGAGGAGCTGATGCAGGAAACCATGGCTTCCGTCTGGAGCAAGGCGACGCAATTCGATCCCGAGCGCGGGCATGTGTCCGCCTGGGTCTTCACCATCGCCCGAAACGTGCGGATCGATTTCTATCGCCGCCGCCGCCCGCAATTCGATGCGAGCGATCCGGTTTTCGTCGCCGATTCGGCACCGCCCGCCGACGAGGAATTCGAACACAGGCAGGATGCGAAACTGCTGCGCGAGGCGATGGCGACACTGCCGCAGGAGCAGATCGAAGTGCTGCAGAAGGCCTTCTTCGAGGACATTTCGCACTCGACGATCGCCGAGGAACTGGGGCTGCCGATCGGCACCGTGAAATCGCGTATCAGGCTTGCCTTCGCCAAACTGCGTTCAGCGCTGGAGGGCCGGCGATGACGATCAAGCACCATATCAGCGACGATTTCCTCCTCGAATACGCAGCCGGCACCTTGAGCGAAGGCTGGAGCCTCGGGGTTGCCAGCCATCTGGCGCTTTGCCCGGAATGCCGCGAGCGGCTTGCCGCCATGGAGGGCGCGGCCGGCGCTCTGCTCGACAAGATCGATGCGACCAGCCCCGGCGGATCGGAAGAGGATGCCTGGGCCCGGATGAAGGGCAGGCTTGGCGAGATCCGCGTCGAAGAGGTTCTTCGCGATGCGCCGGCTCCTTCGGCTGCGCTTGCAACAGCCGGTCCGCAGGGGGTGTTGCCTGAGCCGCTGCGCTCTTATGTCGGCGGCGATATTCACGAGGTCAAATGGCGGGCGCTCGGGCGCGGCGCCTATCAGATCCTCATCGATACCGGAGACCGGACGACGCAGACGCGGCTGTTGCGCATACCGGCCGGCAAGCCGGTGCCGGAACACACCCATCAGGGACGCGAACTGACGCTGGTTCTGTCGGGAAGTTTCCGCGACGAGGTCGATCGTTTCGGCCGTGGCGACGTGGAAGAGGCCGATGGCAGTCTCCTGCATCAGCCGAAGGCGGACGAGGATCAGGATTGCATCTGCCTTGCCGTCACCGAGGCGCCGCTGAAATTCTCAAGCTGGATCGTCCGGCTGGTGCAGCCGATCCTGAAGATCTGAGCGGGTCGGGCCAATGGTGTTTCTCGTCGCCTATATCGTTGCGGCCATCGTCTTCTTCGGGCTCGATTTCGTCTGGCTGGGCACGGTGGCAATCGGCTTCTATCGCCGGATGATCGGTCCCTTGATGCGCGAGAAGCCGAATTTTGCGGCAGCCGGGCTGTTCTATCTCCTCTATATCGGCGGCATCGTCTATTTCGCCATCGCCCCCGCACTTGCCGGGGGCGATTGGTCGAAGGCCGCCGTTTCCGGTGGTGTCTTCGGCTTTCTCGCCTATGCCACCTACGACATCACCAATCTGTCGACCCTGAAGAACTGGCCGATCCGGATGTGCGTGGTCGATATCGCCTGGGGCACGGTTGCGACCGGGCTTGCGGCCACCGCGGGCTATGCCGCGGTGCGTTCGATCTTCGGGTGAAGCGGAAATACCGAGCGATTTCCGCGCTCAAGGCGATTTCTGCTGATCGCCAAGGTTTACATCGGCGGCATGGCCACTATGTTTAGTGCTCACCCACAGATGGCAGCGTGGCCGGACATATCCCGTCCGGGCCATCGCGTGCCACAAGCCGATGCCAGGGCCCCTATGAGGGCCAACCTCAAGGATCGACGCGTGAAGCCATCCGAGTCCGATCTGAATACCGTCGATCGCGAAATCTGCGCCAGAGAACCCATCCAGATACCGGGTGCAATCCAGCCGCATGGCGCGCTCGTCGTCCTCAGGCCGGCCGACATGACCGTCATCCAGGCAAGCCGTAACGCATTCGACTATTTCGGAGAGGGTGTGACGGTTGGAAAGGCGGCCGATGGTCTGCTTGGCTCGATCGTGCCAAGGCTTGCCGAATGGCATCGATCCGTCGAGCCGGTGATGCAGGTCCATATCGCCGACACATTGCAGGTGACGGCGCATCGCTCCGGGCCATCGATCGTCGTCGAAGTCGAACATACGCCGCCGGGGCAGCTTGAAGGGCTGTTTTCGAAATTGCGCGGTTTTGCCCAGCTGCTGACCGCCAAGCCCGATATTGCCGGCTCGCTCGATGTCTCGGCGCGCATCATCGCCGATCTCACCGGCTTCGACCGGGTGCTCGCCTATCGCTTCGATGCCGAATGGAATGGCCATGTGGTCGCCGAAGCGGGCAACGGGGCTCTTCCCTCCTATCTCGACCTGCGCTTTCCCGCCGGCGATATCCCGGCGCAGGCGCGCGCGCTTTATGCGTCGAACCGGCTGCGGATCATTCCCGATGCCGCCTATGCGGCGGTGCCGATCGAACCGGCCACCAATCCCGATACGGCCGGTCCGCTCGATCTGTCGCAGGCGCAGCTTCGCAGCGTGTCGCCGGTTCATCTCGAATATATGCGCAACATGGGAACGGCCGCGTCGATGTCGGTGTCCATCCTTGTCGATGGCCGGCTCTGGGGGCTGATCTCCTGTCACAGCGCTCATCCCCATAGCGTGCCGGTGACGATCCGCGACGCCTGCGATTTCATCGTGCAGTCGCTTGCCATGCGGATCGCAGCGCTCGTTCATGCGGAGGATGGCGCAAGCCGCGTGGCACTGTCGCGGATATCGGGTCGGTTGCTTGCGTCTATGTCGGGCAGTTTCGGCTGGGTGGACGGGCTTGTGGCGATTGCCGACGATCTTCTCGATCAGGTGGGCGCTTCGGGGGCGGCGATCGTCACCGAGGACCGCTATCTGACCGCCGGTGACGTGCCGGACGAGGATCAAGTGCGCGGCATCGTCGAATGGCTGAAGACGAGGGACGATCAGGAGATCGTCAGCACGGCGTCGCTGTCGCAGCAGTATGGCGAGGCTGAAGATTTTGCCGCGCAGGCAAGCGGGCTGCTCGCCGTGCGGATCTCCGAACTCTATCCGAGCTGGCTGTTGTGGTTCCGGCCCGAAGTCGTGCGCACCGTGCAATGGGGTGGCGATCCGCACAAGGTGGTGCACGAGAGCGGCCGCATCCATCCGCGCAAATCCTTCGACGCGTGGCGAGAGCAGGTGCGCCTGCATGCCAGGCCGTGGACGCCGGCGGAACTGTCGGCCGCGCGCGACCTGCGCGGCGCCATCGTCGGCATCGTGCTCCGCAAGGCCGAGGAACTGGCGGAGCTCTCAAGCGAGCTGAAACGCTCCAACAAGGAGCTGGAAGCGTTTTCCTATTCCGTGTCGCACGATCTTCGCGCGCCGTTTCGCCATATCGTCGGTTTCGCGCAGCTCCTGCGGGATCGCGAGACGGGGCTCGATCCCAAGTCGCAGCATTATCTGCAGACGATATCGGACTCGGCCCTTGCTGCCGGGCGGCTGGTCGACGACCTCCTGAATTTCTCACAGCTCGGCCGTACTGCCCTCAACCGCAAGCCCGTCGACATGAACAAGCTCGTGGCCGAGGTGGTCAAGAGCGTGACGATCAGGCTTGAGGGGCGTGCCATCGAATGGTCGATCGACCGTCTGCCGCCCGCCTATGGCGACGCGACGCTTCTGCGGCAGGTGTGGTTCAACCTGATCGAGAACGCGGTGAAATACACCAGACCGCGCAATCCCGCGCATATCGCAATCAGCGGCGAAGCGGGCCACGAGCAGATGACGTACCGCGTCGTCGATAACGGCGTCGGCTTCGACATGACCTATAGTGGCAAGCTCTTCGGCGTCTTCCAGCGGTTGCAGCGTGCCGAGGATTTCGAGGGCACGGGCATCGGGCTCGCCCTTGTCAGGCGCATAGTCGAGCGCCATAACGGAAGTATAACCGCCACCGGCGAGGTCGATCGCGGCGCGTCTTTCGTGTTCGCCCTCCCGTCAGACATCAAGAAAGGCAGGGCAATTGCCTGAGATACGCCCCATCCTGCTGGTCGAGGACAATCCTCGCGACCTGGAGCTTACACTGGCCGCGCTGGAGAAATGCCAGCTTGCCAACGAGATCGTGATCGCCCGCGACGGAGCCGAAGCGATCGACTACCTGTTTGCCCGCGGCATCCATGCGGAGCGCCCGGCCGGCGATCCGACCGTCGTGCTGCTCGACCTCAAACTGCCGAAGGTCGACGGACTGGAAGTGCTCGACACGGTGAAGAAGCATGCCGGCCTGCGGCATGTCCCGATCGTCATGCTCACCTCGTCGCGCGAGGAGCAGGATCTGGTTAGAAGCTACGAACTCGGGGTTAACGCCTTCGTCGTCAAGCCCGTCGAGTTCAACGAATTCTTCAAGGCCATTCAGGACCTCGGCGTCTTCTGGGCGCTGCTCAACGAGCCGCCACCGGGACTACGGAGCCAAAATGCCATCTGACATGATCGAAGAACGGCCAAGAATTCTGCTGCTCGAAGACAGTCCGCTCGATGCGGAACTGATCCGCGAACATCTCGAAGGGATTTCGCCGGAACCCACGATCATCCGCGCAGAAACGCGGGCCGACTACATGATGGCGCTCGACGCGCGGGGTTTCGATCTCATTCTGTCGGATTTCTCGCTGCCGGATTTCGATGGCATGACGGCGCTCGAAATGGCGAGCGAGCAGGTGCCGGATGTACCGTTCATCTTCGTATCGGGCGTGCTCGGCGAAGAGGTGGCGATCGAATCCTTTCGCCGCGGCGCCACCGATTACGTGCTGAAACAGCGGCTGATCCGACTGAGAGCAGCCGTCGAGCGCGCGCTTGCCGAAGCCCGCGAGAAAGCGGCTCTGCGCCGCGCCCAGCAGCAGAAGGAGCTGCTGGTCCGCGAGCTCAGCCACCGGGTGAAAAACACGATGGCGATGGTGATGTCGCTGGTGCGCCGCACGGCGCGCAACAGTGCCGACGTCGATAGCTATGTCGTCAATCTTCTCGGCCGGTTGCGAGCGATGGCGGATGCCCATGCGCTGCTCTTCGAGACCAATTGGAGCGAGGCCGAACTTGCCGACGTGATTTCACGCACGCTTGCCCCGCATCTTCAGGGTCGCGGCGCGCGGTTCGAGATCGATAACGGCCCTTCTGTCCGGCTCGGCCCGAAAGCGGCACTGGCACTCAGCATGGTGTTCAACGAATTGACGACCAATGCCGTCAAATATGGCGCGCTGTCGAACGAGACAGGCAGGGTCGTCATCGGCTGGTGTATCGAGCCGAAAACAGCGGAAGACGGCAGCGAAGGGCGCGAGGTGCTGCTGCGCTGGCGCGAGATCGGCGGCCCGTCCGTCACCCAGCCTGCCGACGAGGGTTTCGGGACGACGCTGATCCAGCGCAGCATTCAATACGAATTGCAGGGGGATGCGCAGATGGCTTACGAGCCCAACGGCCTCATCTGCATGATCTCTTTCCCGTTCGGTCTGACGGAAGACGCAGAAACCGCGTGAAGCGCCGGGGCGCGTCCGTCAGGCCGCGTCCTGCTGCAGGCCAAAGGTTTCCTTCATCAAAAGCGTTAGTTTCTGCGCCGTCCACGGCTTTGCGAGAAGCGGCAGGCCGGTGAGCCTGGCCTTTACTTCCGGCAGTTCGGCATAGCCGCTGCAGATGATGAAGGGGATGTTCTTTTCCTTCAACAGGTCGATGACCGGGAAGGAGAGTTCGCCATGCAGATTGAGGTCGACGATCGCGCCGTCCAGCGCATTGCGGGGAATGGCGTCCAGCGCATCGGAAATCCGGCCGAACGGCCCGACGATGCGGTTTCCATGGCGCAACAGGTGATCTTCCATGTCCATTGCAAGAAGAAGATCGTCTTCCAGAAGAAGAATGGCGGGCTGTTCTGCGGTCATTTTCGGTTCAGACATCGTATCGCTAGGCATCACATCAGTAGACTGGGACAAGATAAAAGCACGAGTGGCAGAAACTGGGGCAGGCTTGACGCTTGTCAAGACATCGCGTTTTACCGGCCGACAGGTTTCGAGGTGGTAAAGGGTCGTGGTGAACATATCGCGGATCCTCCCGAAGGCGAACGGGCGCCTACGGGAGGGATGCATTCCGGTTGATGCGCGGGCGCCGGCGGACAGGTGATCAGGCGGCAAGATTGTGGCGCGGATCGAAACCGTCTGCTGCCTTCCATCGGCTGACGAAATCCGCCAGGTCCGCATCCGGCTCCTGCGGCAGCACGATCTTCAGCGTGACGAAGAGATCGCCCCTGATGTCGCCTCCGATATCGCCCCCGACATTGCCATTGCCGCCATCGCGCTTGGAAAGGCCCTTGCCCTTGAGGCGCAGCACGGTGCCGGTGTTGGAATTCGGTTTGAGCGTCATCTGCACCGAACCGGTCGGGGTCGGAACCTTCACCTTGCCGCCGAGCACGGCTTCCTTGAGCGAGATCGGCAGGTCGATGCGGATATCGTCGCCGTCCTGGGCAAAGAGCGGATGCGGGCGGATGCCGATCGCGATATAGGCATCACCCCGCGTGCCCTTGCCGAGACCGGAGGAGCCTTTGCCGCGCAGGCGAAGCACCTGCCCGTCGCGGGTGCCGGCGGGGATCTTCACCTCAAGCGCGGCGCCGTCCGGCAGCGTCACCGTCGCGGTCGTGCCGTTGACGGCATCGAGGAAATCGACCTCCATGGTGAAGCGCAGGTCGTTGCCCTTTGCATTGAGATCGCCAGACTGGAAATCGCCCGGCCGGAAGCCGCCGAAGCCCTGCGGGCCGTGCCCGGTCCCGCCGCGGCGCGACATGAAGCTTGCAAAGATATCCTCGAAATCATCCATGCCGCCGCCGGCCGAGAAGCCGGAAAATCCGGAGGAGCGGAAGCGATCTGTGCCATCGGCGCCGGCCGTCTCCCAATCGACATGCGGGGCACGCTCGACGCCGTTGATATCGATCAGGCCACGATCGAAAAGGGCACGCTTGTCCTCGTCGCCGAGGATCTCGTGGGCGAGCGAAATTTCCTTGAAGGCGTCCTCGGCCTTTTTGTCGCCGGGGTTCAGGTCGGGGTGGTGTGTCTTGGCGAGCTTGCGAAAGGCACTCCGGATGTCCTTGGCGCTCGCATCGGGCTTGACGCCCAGAATGTCATAAGGGTCTGTTCTCATCGTCTTCTCCATATCCTCGATCGAGCAACATGGCGTTCGGAAGCTGCAACAGCCTTCCGGTCCAGCCGGACCCGTTTCGGCGACCGGCAGTGAAGATGTAAGAACGGAGAAAATGGCTTTCAATACGTGACACACCATCGGCCCGGCATTGTGATGGTGCCGGGCCCAAAGTCGCGGGCCGAAGGTGGCGGGCCGTCGTCGGCGGCCAATATGCCTGCCTTCGTCTCAGGCCTTCTCTTCCCAGAGCTTTGCCAGTTCCACGATGGTCGAAACGGCCTTTTCCATATCCTGGCTGCTCACCCATTCGAGCGGCGAATGGAAGGCATGGCCGCCGGCAAAGATATTGGGGCAGGGCAGGCCCATGAAGGACAGGCGCGAACCGTCGGTACCGCCGCGGATACTGCCGCGCACCGGCTCCATGCCGGCACGACGGATGGCCTCGATGGCGTTGTCGACGACGTCCGGGTGCTTGTCGAGTACGTCCTTCATGTTGCGATACTGGTGCCGGACGGTCAGCGTGTGGGTCGAGCCGGGATAGGATGCGAGAACGTCGGCTGTGATCTTCTTGAGAAGGTCTTCCTTCTCGATCAGGCCTTTTTCGGTGAAGTCGCGGACGATGAGGCTGATCTTTGCCTTTTCCATCACGCCGGTGACGCCGACCGGGTGGATAAAGCCCTGGCTGCCGCGGGTCGTTTCCGGCGCCATGTCCTTCGGCAGGCGATCGATGACGGCGCCGGCGATGCGGATGGCATTCTCCATCTTGCCATAGGCAAAACCCGGATGGATGGCGACGCCGGTGATCTCGATCTCGACGCCATCGGCCGAAAAGGTCTCGTCCTCGATCGTGCCGGCCGTCTCGCCGTCGAGCGTATAGCCGAAATCGGCGCCGAGCTTCTGGAGGTCGACCTTTTCAACGCCGCGGGCGATTTCCTCGTCGGGGGTGAAGAGGATACGGATCGCGCCATGCCTGATATCCGGATTGTCGATCAGGTGCCTTGCGGCCGAAACGATCTCGGCAAGGCCTGCCTTGTCGTCGGCGCCGAGCAGCGTCGTGCCGTCCGACGTGATGATGTCATGGCCGATCTGATCCTTCAGCGCCTTGTTCTCGCTTGCACGGATGATGCGGTTCTTGTCGCCGGGCAGGGCTATGTCGCCGCCCTGATAGTTGCGGATCAGCTGCGGCTTGACGTCCGTGCCGGAAAAGTCCGGCGCGGTGTCCATATGGGCGCAGAAGCAGATGACGGGGACGTTGTTCTTGCCGGTATTGGCCGGGATCGTCGCATAGACATAGCCATGCTCGTCGAGATGCGCGTCGGTCAGACCGATCTCCAGCAGTTCCTCCACGAGGATCCGGCCGAGCGTCAGCTGCTTTGATGTCGAGGGCTGGGTGGGGGATGAGGCGTCAGACTGGGTGTCGATCACGACATAACGAAGGAAACGGTCGGTAACAGTATCGGTCATGGCTCAAAATCCGCAATGATTGCTCAAGGATGCTCAAGACCATAGCGGGGCAGGATGCAATGCGAAACGGCTTTTATGCCGGCTTGGAGCGATGACGCACCGGCGGGTCCGGCAGGTCCGGCAGGTCCGGCCTAGCGGGCGGGCGCGGAGCAGGCGATCGGCCGCTCCGCGATAATCCTATTGGTTCGATGCGACCCATTTCGACAGGCCGTAAAGCGTTTGCGGATTTTCGACCAGGGCCAGATGACGGGCGCGGTCATCGCCGAGCCAGCCGAGCGAGGTATCCGTCAATGCGGCGTCGTCGGGGTAATCCGCCTGTTCCTTCGCCAGATTATGCGGCCAGTTGGTGCCCCAGACGATACGCTCTGGCGCATGGGCCGCGATCGCTCTGGAGAAGGCCGCGACGTCGGAAAAATCCGGGCCGCCGGTCTTCGACGATTCATAGGGGCCGGTGAACTTGAACCAGCAGCGGCCGATATCGATCAGGCGCTTGAGCGCCGATATCTGCGGGCTTTCCGGCGTGACGCCGCAGAAGAATTTTCCGTGGTGATCGAGCACCCAGCGGCTCTTCAGCTTTGCAAGGCGCGGCTCGTGTTCCTCGATATTGCTGCCGTCGAACTGGACGGCGACCATCCAGCCGCGGCCGGCCGCCATGGCATCCACGGCTTCGAGATGATCGAGGTTCACGCCGCCGCCGGGGAGATCCATGATGCGAAGGCCGATGATGCGGCCTTCTCCATACCGGTCGAGCTCGCTGTCGGCGATGTCGCCGGGAACGGCTGCCACGCCCCAGGCGGTGTCGGGCCTTGCGCCCTGCATGTCGGCAAGCGCTGCGAGAAGGTTTTCGTTGTCGCGCTGGTGGGCATTGCCCTGGGTGACGATCACCCTGTCGATGCCGAGCCAGTCCATGATCTTTCGATATTGCGCCGGTGTCGGCAGATCGCCGGCCGGGATGGGCGGGCCGCCTTCAAGGGCCGGATAGCCGGGCAGATACATGTGCGTCTGCACATCGACGGCACCTGACGGCAGCGGCGTGCGGAGCGGGGTTCCGGTGAGTGGACGGACAAGCATCATAGATCTCCCATGCGATATTCCTTGAGCGCGTCGCGATTGATCTCGATCCCGAGGCCGGGGCCATCCGGGATCTTGACCACGCCACGCTCATGCTCGATCGGCGTCTTGACGATCGCCTGGCGGAAAGGGTTGTGGGTCCGGTCGAATTCCAGAATGGGTTCGATCGGGTTGGTGCGAACGGGGCTCGGCACCATCGCCGCCATGAATTGCAGGGCAGCGGCGATATGAACGGCGGTGCCCCAGACATGCGGCACGACGCGGACGCCATGCAGAGCCGCCAGATCGGCGACGCGCTTTGCCTCGGTAAAGCCGCCGACACCGGCGAGATCGGGCTGGATGATATCGACGGCGCGGGTCTCGATCGGTTCGCGCATCGCCCAGCGGGTATGCCAGGTTTCGCCGCCGGCAACCGGGATCGGCTGGCGGGCGCGCACTTCGCGATAGGCGGCCAGCTGTTCGGGCACGACCGGCTCCTCGAACCAGTCGATATCATAGTGTGCTGCGGCATTGCCGAGCCTGATTGCTTCCACCGCATCATAGCCGTGGTTCGCATCGATCATGAGGCGCATGTCGGGGCCCGCGGCCTCGCGCACGGCACGGATAACGCGCAGATCCTCTTCCACGCCGAAGCCGATCTTGATCTTGGTGGCGTGAAAGCCATCGGCGCGGTAGCGCGCGACATCGCTCGCATTATCCTCCACCCGGTCGACGCCGTCGCGCTTGAAGCTCCCGGTCGCATAGGCGCGCACGCTTTCACGCAAGCGTCCGCCGAGCAGGATGGAGACGGGCACGCCAAAATGCTTGCCCTTGATATCCCAAAGCGCCATGTCGATGCCGGAGAGCGCGGTAATGGTGAGGCCGCGCTGCCCCTGATCGCGCATCGCATTGTAGAGCTGCGCCCAGATCTTCTCGGTCTCGAGCGGATTGGCGCCGATCAGCCAGTTGGCATAGGCGGCGACGACGGCGGCATTCGGGCGCGCGGGGCCGAGGCATTCGCCCCAGCCGACCGTGCCGTCCTCACATTCGATCTCGACCAGAACATGGGCGCGACGATCGAAGCGCATCGATGCGCTTTCGAAGGCGACGTCGAGCCTGTGTTCCAGAAGGTGGGTGCGAACCGCCGCGATCTTCATCTGATACGTCATCTGCTGTCGCTTCTTCCTCATTGCCGTGCTTGCGCATGGCCTATTGGCGCTTTTGAGACCCGATCAGCTTCAGAAGCATCTCTTCCTCTTCACCGGTCAGATCGTCGAGCGGCGGGCGAACGCGCCCGGCGTCGAAACCCTGAAGCCGCACGCCGGCCTTGATGGCGGCCACCGCATAGCCCTTGCGGCGGTTGCGGATTGCCATGAACGGATAGAAGAAGTCTTTGAGGATCTGTTCGCAGCGGGCACGGTCGCCAGCACGAAGGGCCGTGTAGAACTCCACCGCGAGGCCGGGCACGAAATTGAAGACGGCCGACGAATAGGTGGTAAAGCCGGCACCGAGATAGGCTTCGGCAAAAAGTTCGGCCGTCGGCATGCCGCCGAGATACATCAGCCGGTCGCCGATCTCGGCGGTGATCTGGCGCACGAGGCCGATCTCGCCGGTGCCATCCTTGAAGCCGATCAGGTTCGGACATTCGTCGCAGAGCCGTTTCAGCGTATCGACCTGCAGGATGGAATTGTCGCGGTTATAGACCATGACGCCGATGCCGACCGACTGGCAGATCGCCTTGATATGCCGGTAGAGCCCTTCCTGCGGTGCGTCGATCAGGTAATGGGGCAAAAGCAGAATACCGTCGGCGCCGGCCTTTTCGACATTGCGCGCAAGCTCGGTGCCGACATGGGTGCCGAACCCGCAACCGGAGACGATGGCCGTCTTGCCCGATGCTTCCTTGGCGGATTTCACGATCGCCGGAATTTCGTCCGGCGAAAGCGAAAAGAACTCGCCGGTACCGCCGGCGGCAAACAGGACGGGGGCTGGAAAGCCCGACAGCCATTCGATGTGCCGCTGATAGCTTTCCGGCTGAAAGCGGCCGTTCTGGTCAAAATGGGTAACGGGAAATGACAGCAGGCCAGCGCCCAACGCCGCCTTGATCTCCTCTGGCGCCATGTGGCAAGTCTCCTCGAAATATGTCTCCTCCAGACTTACTTGTCGTACAGGTTACGCCAGGGTCTGTCAATTATTCGTCTTACAGATTCCTGAGGTCGCGCAGCAGGGTGCGGTATCGCTGCTGCGCGCCGCGCAGGTGCGTGCGCATGGCAAGCCGGGCGCCTTCCTCGTCGCCGGCGGAGATCGCCACGACGATTGCCTTATGCTCGGCATCGAGCATGTCGATATAGGCCGCCTGATCGGTGTCTGCGCCATCGGGGTGGAGCGCGGCGCGCGGGATGACATTCTTGCCGATCATTGCGAGAAATTCGCGGAAACGCGGATTGTTGGTGGCTTCGGCGATGGCAAGATGGAGGGCAAAATCCGCCTCGCTCGTCGGCTTGCCGGCCTCAAGACAGGCATGGATGGCGTAGTGGGCGTCGAAAATCGCCTCTTCCTGTGCGGGAGAACGGCGAAGTGCGGCAAGGCCGGCTGCCTCCACCTCAACTGCGGCGCGAAGTTCGAGCAGCTCGATCATCGACGAGACGCGGGCGAGATCGACATTCTTCAGAGACAGGCTCGATGGCTGATGCTGGGCCAACGGTTGCAGCACGAAGACGCCGGCCCCCTGTCTTGCCTCGACGAGCCGGTCGGCCCTGAGGGCCGCGATCGCCTCGCGTACCACGGTGCGGCTGACGCCATGGGCCTCGGTCAGTTGCGCCTCGCTCGGAAGGCGGGAACCGGGCGGAAACTGGCCGGCCGCAATCGCCTGGCGCAAGGTCTCGCTCAGTTGCGCGACAAGCGTTCCGGCGGCCTTGCCGGTCTCGGATCGGCCTCCCACGACCTTGCCTTCGATGTTCATCTGTTCACTCCCTGCGGATGCACATTTCCCCTTCGCGGGTCGGGCATCGCGTTCTTATGTCATGACCCGCACCTGATCCGGTGAAGCTTTTTCAAGATGTATGATAACCGAAAGAGCGGCCTTGCCGCAATACGTGCCGCAAGGCGACGCGGACGCAGGCCATAGGACGGGTTTTCCTTTGTCTGAGCCAGAATCGGCCCTAGATAAAGCACAGTGGAAAAATGGTATTCGGGAGGGCATGTGCGCAGAGGTCTTTTAACGGTGCTGGCGGCTTTGAGCGCTATAGCCTGCATCTCGTGCGCATATGCGCAGGGCGTGCCGGACGGGCTCTCCGGAAATGCGAGGGGTGCGCAGTCGGCACAGGGATCAATGGCGCAGGCGCCCTGGGCGCCCACCGAACAGGTGAAGACCTATCCGATCACCGGCAAATCCGGGATCGAACTCTATTCGTCGGTCGGCGAGCACGGGCCGGAAGTCGGCCGGCATGTGCGGGCGATCGGCCATACGAATTTCAAGCTCACCTGGACGCGGCGCTACGATCCACAGCCGGATGGCGCCTGCGTTCTGTCTGTGGCACGGCCGCGGCTGATCATCACCTATACGCTGCCGCGTCCGTCCAGGCCGCTGGCGCCCGAGCTCGATGCCAGGTGGAAGCCGTTCATATCAGGCGTGCGCCTGCATGAAGAGCAGCACGGCAAGATGATCGTTTCCATGGTGAAGGCGATCGAGGCCTATAGTCTCGGGCTGAAGGCCGAGAACGATCCCAAATGCGCCAAGATCCGAACCGTGCTGACGGCGAAGCTCGGCGAGTTGTCGCGCGCCCAGCAGCAGCAGAGCCGCGATTTCGACAAGGTCGAACTCAGCCCCGGCGGCAATGTGCATCAGCTCATCCTGAAACTGGTGAACGAGCGTTGATCACAGGGGCATGACGGCTATAGTCGGGCCGGGAGTTCTCCCGCCCGCCCGCCACCTCTCGATCATTCCCGTTTCCATATTCATGAAGGCCCTGCCATGACGCATGCATTTTCCGCCGCCGATATCGACGACAAGGCGATCCTCGAAGAGCTCAAGCAATGGGTGATGATCGAAACGCCCTCGCGCGACGTGGCCGCGGTCAACCTGTTGGCGGATCGGGTCGAGGCCTCTGCGAAGAGTGCGGGTCTTGAGGTCGAGCGCCTTGAAGGAACGCTCGGTTTCGGCGACATTCTGTCGGTGCGGTCGCCGAAGGCGGAAGGTACGAACCTCAAATCGGTGCTGATCCTGGCGCATCTCGACACGGTTCATGCCGTCGGGGTGATCGGCAAGGAACTGCCGTTGCGTCAGGATGGCGACAAGCTTTTCGGACCCGGCGTCTACGATATGAAATCCGGCGCGCTGATGGCGCTTGAAGCGATGAAGCTTGCCGTTGCGCGCGGCACGAAAATGCCGATCGAGCTGATTTTCGTGCCCGACGAGGAAATGGGCAGTCTCTCGTCGCGCAACTTCATGGAAGAGCGCGCGGTGGAGGCCGATTATACGCTGGTGGTGGAACCGGCGCGCGATGGCGGCAAGATCGTCGTCGCCCGCAAGGGTGTGGCGGTCTATGACGTTGTGGTCCGGGGGCGTGCCTCGCATGCCGGTGCCCGCCCGCAGGACGGCCGCAGCGCGATCCGCGCCGCGGCACGGCTGGTGCTGGAACTGGAGGCGCTGAACGACGTGGAGCGCGGGATCACCGTCACCGTCGGGACCATCCAGGGCGGTACGGGCCGCAACACGGTGCCGGCCGAATGCAGGCTGCAGGTCGATGTGCGGCTTCCCGATCCGGAAACGGCGAGGGAAGTGATCGAAAAGATCGAGGCCATGGTTCCGGTCGACCCGGACATTACCTTCGAGATCACCGGGCAGCTCAACCGCCCGCCCTTTTCGCAATCGGAAGATGGCGTGCGTCTGTTTGCGGCCGCGGCCGGCATCGCCGCCGATCTCGGTATCGCATTGGAGGGGGTATCGACGGGCGGCGGATCGGACGGCAATTTCACCGCCGCAATGGGTGTCCCGACGCTCGACGGTCTCGGCGCAGATGGGGCGGGCGCCCATACGTTCAACGAATATATCTTCGTTTCGACGATTGCGCCGCGCACGGCGCTGCTTGCCAATCTGATGCTGTCGCTCGAACCGCGCTGACGGCGCTTCGTCTCATACCGATGTGTGGCGGCCTGCCTTTTCAGGCGGTCGCCGGCACTTTTTCGGCGGCCGCCTGCCGCCGTTCCCACAGGACGAGGAAGGCGCCGAAACCGATGATCAGCAGGGCGCCGGTAAAGACGTTCATCGCCGGGATCTCGGCAAATACCGCATAACCGTAGACGAAGGCCCAGATCAGACCGGTATATTCGACCGGCGCCAGCGTCGAGGCCGACGCGTGCCTGAAACCCTCGTAGAGAAGATACTGGCCGACGGCCGAGATCAGGCCAAGGCCGATCATCAGGCCGAGGGCGGTAAGATCCGGGGTCTTCCAGAGAAAGGGCATGGACAGACCGCAGGCCAGCGCGAAAAGCAGGCTCGTGGCGAACATCTGGCTCAGGCTCGACTGGGTGCGGCTCACCAATCGTATCAGCACCGTACTCCATGCCCAGAGGCCACCGGCAATCAGGCACATGGCCGCCGGCACGAGGCTTGGTGCATGCGTCGGATAGGCGGCGATGGCGACGCCGACGAAACCGCCGATACAGGCGGTCCAGCGACCGACGCCGACCTTCTCCTTCAGAATGACGATCGACAGGAAGACCACGATGATCGGCGCGGAGAAATAGAGCGTCGTCAATTCGGCAAGACCGAGCGCGCGCGACGCATTGAAATAAAGCAGCCATCCGGCCAGCATCAGCGCGGCTCTGAGCAAAACCTTGCCGCGCTGGCTGCCTCGCAGCGCCGACGGATGACGATAGTGGCGGGCAAGAAGGCCGGAAATGATGGCGATCACGATGCTGCGGATGAAAAGGATTTCCGCCACGTCATAATCCGTCACCAGCCATTTCGTCGCCGCATCCTGTGCCGCAAAACAGGCATAGGCGCCGCTTGCGAGCGCAATGCCGGTCAGCGGGCTGACGAGTTTGGCCGGCAGAAGCGCGCCGTTTGCTCCCCCACCCACGGCATCGGGCGCGGCGGCAGTGTTGGTGTCGGTCATGTCAGGTTGCCTGCTCGACTGCCGCCTCTTCGACGACGTCGTCAGGGATATCGTCGAAGGAGGAGTAATTGAGATTGTAGAGTTTCGAATAGAGCCGGTCGTTCTTCATCAGCTCGCGGTGATTGCCGCTTTCGATCAGTTCGCCGTTCTGCAAAACGATGATGCGGTCGGCCTCGCGGATCGTCGCCAATCTGTGGGCGATGACGAGGCCGGTGCGGCCTTCGAGCAGTTTCACCAGCGCCTTCTGGATCAGCATCTCGGTATAGCTGTCGATATTGGCGGTGGCCTCGTCGAGGACGAGGATTTTTGCATCGGCGACAAGCGCTCGGGCAAAGCTGATCAGCTGCCGCTGGCCAAGCGACAGGTTGCCGCCGCGCTGACCAAGCACGGTCTCGTAGCCATCGGCCATGCGCATGATGAAATCATGGGCGCCGACGGCCTTTGCCGCCTCGATCACCTCGTCGCGGGTCGCATCCGCCTTGTGGTAGCGGATGTTTTCAAACACCGTTCCGGTGAAGAGGAAAGGTTCCTGCAGCACCATGGCGATCTGCCGGCCGAGACTGTCCTGGGTCAGGTCGCGCACGTCATGACCGCCGACCAGAACCTCGCCCTGCTGCACATCGTAGAAGCGGTGGATGAGCGACATGCAGCTCGACTTGCCCGAGCCCGTCGGGCCGACAAGTGCCACCGTCTCGCCCGGATTGACGCGGAAGGAAACGTTCTTCAGCACCGGATGCTTCGGGTTGTAGCCGAAGACGACGTTTTTGAACTCGACCGAACCATCCATGTCCGCCGACAGGGTTTTGGCATCGGGCGCGTCCTTGATGTCGACCGGCACGTCGAGCACTTCGGTCAGGCGCTGGCCGGACGCCATGGCGCGCTGCATGACCGAATATTGCAGCGTCAATGAGCGGATCGGATCGAAAAAGCGCTGGATATAGAACAGGAAGGCGACCATGACGCCGACATCGAGTGCCTGGTTGAGCACGCGCGCACCACCGACGACGATGACGAGAGCCATGGCAAAGCCGGTGAGCGAATCGACGATCGGGACCATGACCTGCGCGAATTTCGCAGCCCTCAGATGGGTCGTCAAATTGGCGCGGGCCTTGTCGTCATAGAGCATGAAATTGACCGCCTGGCGGTCCATGCCCTGAACGGCGCGCACGCCGTGGATCGCTTCTGCCAGAGCGCCATTGGCGATCGAGTTTGTCTCGTGCGCCGCCATGAAGGATTTTCTGGCGCGCGGCAGCCAGAAGATGCGAACGATGAAGAGGACAGGCAGCGCCGAGAGCGTCAGGAGGCCAAGCTTGAAGTCGAGCGTCAGCATAACGACGACGATGCCGAAGAGAAGCGTGATGTCGCCGACCGAGAGGACGGAGGTCTCGAGGAATTCCTGCATCGAATTGACGTCGCCCTGCAGGCGCGACATCAGCCGGCCGACCTCGGTCTTGTCCATCCATGACAATGAGACGCGCTGGAGATGCGAGAACATCGCCCGGCGGATATCGAAGAGCACATCTTCGGCCACGCCGCCGACCAGCATTTCCTGCGCATAGGAGGCGGCGAAGTTGATGAGGATGGCGACGGCGAAAACGATGATCGACCCGGTCAGCACGCCGTGGTCGAGGCTGCCCTCCTGCATGCCTTTATCGATGGCATGACGGATGATCAGCGGGATCGCCAGCTGCATGGCGGTGAAGCACAGGACGGCGGCGACCGCCCAGTAGATTTTGGACCGATAGGGGTGAACGAAGGCCCAGATGCGCCTGACGATGTTGCTGTCGAACAGCTTGCCGAAGATCTCTTCTTCGATCCGGTGCGAGCCGACCACCGCACGCGGCGGCCTTCTGCCGTCATCGCGGACGTCGTGGCGCTCGGTTTCCAGTTCCTCTGCCATGTCGTCTTCCTCACGCAGTCAAGGCGTCGTGGCCAAGGTCGTCGCCCGGCCGGACCTGAAGGTCGTAAAGCGCCCGGTAACGGCCGTCGGCCTTCAGCAGTTGGTCATGCGTGCCGCTTTCGACGATCCGGCCATCCTCCATGAAGAGGATGCGGTCGGCATGCATGAGCGAGCTCAGGCGATGGGCGACGATGATGGTCACGCGGTCGCTGGCATATTTGCGCATGGCGCTGCGGATGCGGCTTTCCGTTCCGGCATCGATCGCGGCAGTGGAATCGTCGAAGACCATGACGGCGGGTTTCAGCATCAGGGCGCGGGCGATCGACAGGCGCTGGCGCTGGCCGCCCGAGAGCGACACGCCGCGCTCGCCGACGACCGTGTCGTAGCCGGTCGGCAGGCCGAGCACGTAATTGTGCAGCTGGGCGCTTTCCGATGCACGTTCGATATGGGTCTCTTTTGCCCACGGATCGCCATAGGCGATGTTGTTCTCGATCGTCGTGGTGAAGAGAAAGCTGTCCTGCTGCACGACGGCGATCGACCGGCGCAGCGATTGCAGCGTCGTATGGCGGATATCCTGCCCGTCGATCGTGATGCGGCCGGCCGTCGTGTCGTAGAAACGCGGGATCAGATGCGCAAGCGTCGATTTGCCGGAGCCGGGCGGGCCGACGATGCCGATCGTCTCGCCGCGTTTCGCCTCGAATGAGACGCCCGCGAGGACTTTCAGGTCGGGGCTCGACGGGTAGGCGAAATCGACGTTTTCGAAGCGCAGCGTACCGTCCGTCACCTTCAGCGTCTCGGCGTCCTTTTCGTCCTTGATGGCGATGTCGAGATCGAGAAGCTCAAAGAGGCGCGCGCCACAGGTGGAGGCGCGGGCAAAGGCATTGACCATCAGCCCGAGCTGGCGCACCGGCATCTGCAATATGGTCATGAAGGTGAGGAAGGCCGTCAGCGTGCCGACGGTCATCGTGCCGGCCATGACCTTCGCACCGCCGACCCAGAGAACGAGACCCATGGCGATGAAGAAGGAAAGCGTCATGGCGCTGGTGTTGGAAACGCGGATGCCGACGCGCTGATGGGCGAGTTCGACGGCGTTCTTCGAGGCGATGTCGAATTTTTCGAGTTCATGCTCATGGGCTGCGAAAGCCCGCACGACGCGGGTTCCGCCAAGGTTTTCTTCCATGACGCGGGTCAGGACCGACAGGCGATCCTGCAATTCCAGCCATGTGGCGCGCAGCTTCAACTGGGCAACGGAAGAGCGCCAGCCGACGAAAGGCACGAAGCTGAGCGCCAGCAAGCCGAGAACGATATCGGTCGAGAGCAGAAGATAGGCGCCGAGGCCGATCAGCACGGTCAAGAGGACCATGCGGACGAGGGCGGTGGAGAAATACATGCGCACGCCTTCCAGATCGAGCAGGCCGACGGTGATGAGATCGCCGGAATGCATGCTGTCATGGAAGGAAAAGGAGAGGCGCTGGATCTTTTCATAGCAGGCAAGGCGAAGCCGGTACCCCATATGGTGTCCGACCGCCTCGCTGTAATAGTTCTGGACGAGGGTGAAGAGGCCGCGCAGCACGCTTGCGCCGAGCAGCATGAGTGCCGTCGTCAGGAGCGTATCCTGCGCCATCTGCCCGGCATCGCCGCCCTTCAGCACGACCTGCGTGCTATCGACCGCGCGGCCGAGAAGCTGCGGGATCATCAGCTGGAAGGCCGAGGCCACAAGGGTCGCGCCAATGGCGAAGGATGCCTGCCACGGATGGCGGAAGGCCATGACGGTGATGCGGGTCAGGATCGAAAAGCCCTTGCCCCAGCTTGCCGCTTTGACCAGCGCCAGCGAAGCAGACGGCTTCGCGGCGCGAACTGTCGCGTCGCTGCTCACGATAATATTCCAAAAATGATCAAGAATGCCGGATAAACCTATCCGGTAAGACTTTTATTGTGCGGTGAAATCACTCCCGGCGTCCAGCCACCATATGTGATCTCTCCGGTCAACCAATTTGATGGGTTGGTATGCCATGTATCGGCTCTATTGCATTCGGCTGCGATTTTTTTGCCGCGGCCGATCGTCGGTCGTGACGCAGCGTCCACCGAAAGGGGGCTTTTCTTTCAAGACCGGTTGCGGGCAAATGACGATGTTGACGCATGATTTATGCAATCAAGACGCCATGAAAACGGAGGAGACCCCATGACCAGCGGCCTGCACCACATCACCGCCATCACCCGGAAGATCCAGGCGAATGTCGATTTCTATGCCGGCTTTCTGGGCCTGCGGCTGGTGAAGCGCACCGCCGGTTTCGAGGATGCGCGGCAGTTGCATCTCTTCTATGGCGATGGGGCGGCGACGCCCGGCTCGCTCATGACGTTTCTCGCCTGGGAGGACGGATCGCTCGGCCGGGTCGGGCATGGTGCGCCAAGCGAAATCAGTTTCGAGATCGCGCCGGATGCGATCGGCTTCTGGCTGACGCGGGCACTGCAATGCAATGTGAAACTCTCCGGGCCGGCGCAGGAATTCGGCGAACCGGTGCTGCGGCTGACCGATCCGGACGGGATCATCGTCAAGCTCGTGGGCGTCGAACGGGAAGAGGGCGCGGCCCCCTTCGTCTGGTGGGAAAAGGGTGACATTGCCGAGCCGGATGCGATCCGCCGGTTGCGCGGGGCGACCATTCTGTCTGAAAAGCCCGAGGAGACGGCTGCGTTTCTTACCCGTCATATGGGTCTTCGCGACGGCGCTGTCGAAGGCAATATCCGCCGCCTGACGTCGGATGCCGGCGACGTTATCGACGTGCGCGGCGCGGCAGGCTTCTGGACGGCGGCGCCGGGGACCGGAACGATCGATCACGTCGCGTTCCGGGCAGTCGACAAGGCTCAGGTGGATGCCGTTCATGCGGCGCTTCAGGCCGACGACAGCGGCGATATCAACGTTCATGATCGGCACTATTTCTATTCGCTCTATGTGCGCGAGCCGGGCGGCGCACTGATCGAGTTCGCCACCGATGCGCCGGGCTTTACCGCCGACGAACCGCTCGAAACGCTGGGCTCGGAGCTGTTCATTCCGGCGCATTACAACGAGGACCACGAGGACCTGAAAGTGGTTCTGCCGCAATTCGGCCTGCCGGGCGAGGAGCGGATCATCTATCGCGACCTACCTTTCGTCCACCGAATCCATATGCCGGAACACTGGGACGGTTCGACGCTCATCATGCTGCACGGAACGGGCGGCAACGAAACGACGATGCTGCCTTTCGGCCATCACGTCCGCCCGAATGCGATGCTGATCGGGGTTCGGGGGCGGTCGAATGACGAGGGCCATCCGCGCTATTTCCGCCGCTTCGACCAGATGACGTTCGACCAGACGGAGATCGTTTCGGAGGCGGAAGCCTTTGCCGCCTTCGTCGAGGAATTGGGGCCAGCCTACGGCGTCGATCCGGAGCGGACGGCCTTTATCGGGTGGTCGAACGGCGGCAACATGATCGCCGCGGTGATGCAGCTTCATCCCGGCACGATCGGGAAGGCGGTCATCCTGCGTTCGATGAACTGCCTTGAAGCCGAACCCGCGGCCGATCTTTCCGCAGCGCATGTCCTGTCGCTCAGCGCCACCGACGATTTCTACGGGGATCTGGCGCAGGAGGTGGAGCGGCGTCTGACTGCGGCCGGTGCCGATCTCACGGTGCGGAAACTCGATGCCAATCACGGGATCGGGCGCCAGGACGAGGCGATCTCCCGCGACTGGCTGGACGGGTTGATCGGGTAAGCCTTTCGTTTGTGACGGTGCATGAGGGCGGGTTGCGGCCAGTTTGAAGGCGCGTGAGAGTTCAGTTCCTGGGCAATCTGCCGCGACCCTCACGATGGCTGCGGCGACGTTGCGAGTATTGTGCCGGCTGGATTAGCGCTGCCGTTTGGCACCCCTCGGGTTGATCTCTGCCGATCAGTCGGCGTAGGCGGCCGCAATCGCTGCGGCGGCTGATCCGATATCGGCCTTCAGGCCGAGACGCTGGAGCGCGATGCCATATGCCGTGACAGCGGAAAGCACGGTCTCGAAACGCGCCCGGTTGCCGGTATGGTTGAACCGCACCAGACGCTCGGCACCCGGCCCGACACCGGAGGTCAGTTCGCAACCGAGGTCGGATGCAGCCGCGATGATCTCGGACGGGGTGCTGGTCGCCGGGGCTTCCACCGTCGTCACCAGCCGCGAGGTGGTCCGGTCCGATGCCCAGGGCATCGCGCCAAGCGCCTGGAGCCCGGCGCGGGTGGCGTGTGAGGCCTTTGCGTGACGTGCGACGGTTGCGGCCACTCCCTCAGCCTCGATCCGGTCAAGGGCTGCTTCCAGTGCAAAGAATTCGAGCGGGGCGGTCGTGCCGGGGAGTGCAGCCCGGCCGCTTTCGATCCAGGCCCTCTGGTCGAGAAGCGAGAGAATTGAATCCCTTGGCGAATTTTCTTCAGAAACCAGTTTCCATGCGGCCGGGCTGATCGACAGGGCCGAAACGCCGGCCGGCCCGGCAAGCGCCTTTTGCGGCCCGATGACGGCGATATCGATGCCGAGCGCATCGATATCGAGAGGATGGCCGCCGATCGAGGCGACCGCATCGACCACGGTGACGATGCCGCGGGAGCGCGCCAACTCGGCGATCTCGTCCAGCGGATTGCAGATGCCGCTTGCGGATTCGGCGTGAACCAGCGCCAGGACCGCACTGTCGGGTGCCGCGTCGAGGGCCTGTCTCACCGCGTCGATGGTCACGGCACGTGCCGGTTCGGCGGCAAGCGTCACGACATCGGCGCCGCCGCGCGCCAGCCATTTCCCGAACCATCCGCCATAGGGGCTGGTGACGATGTTGAGCGCCTTGAGACCGGGCCGGGCGATGCTGGTGGCCACCGCTTCCAGCGCCACCACCGCTTCGGCCTGAATGAGCAGGACGTCGTTTTCTGTCATCAGCAACGCCTTGATCCGGTCGGCGATCAGGGCATAACGGTCAGGCGGGAAGGCCGGTGGGTCGAGAAGCGGGGTCCAGCGGTCGATGTTTCTGGCCGGGGCAGGTGGTGTCGTCATGGCGCTTTCTCCGCGATTGCTGTTCGGGCGAGTTTCGGCACGGCGGCGATCAGGGCCTTGGTGGCAACGGCCTCCGGGTGGGCGATCACCGCATCCGCCGGGCCGGTCTCGACGATCCGGCCGCGTTCCATGATGGCGATATGATGAGAGACGGCGCGCAGCACCGCCAGATCGTGCGAGACGAAGAGATAGGCAAGGCCGCGTTCCTGTTGCAGCTCGACCAGCAGTTCGAGGATTTTTCCGCGGATCGAGACATCGAGCGCGGAGACGGCCTCGTCCAGCACGATGAGCTTGGGTTCGCTCGCTATGGCGCGGGCGATCGCCACCCGCTGCCGCTGGCCGCCGGAGAGATCGCGCACAGGGCGGCTGGCAAGAAAAGGCGACAACGACACGCGTTCCAGCAGGGCTGCGATCCGGTCCGGTCGTTCGCGGCGGCGGGCGATCCGGTGGATCCGCAACGGGTCGTCGAGAACGTCTGCGACTGTGGCATGGGGATTGAAGGCGCCTGCGACATCCTGAAACACCATCTGCAGGCCGGCCCGGCGTTGCCGCAATGTCGGGCCCGAGAGCGCAAGCCAGTCCTCGCCATCGAAACGGATCTCACCCTCATCGGCCGGCAGAAGCCGCATCAGGATGCGGGCGAGCGTGGACTTGCCGCTGCCGGATGCGCCGGCAAGGCCGAGCGTTTGTCCGGGCGCAATGGTGAGCGACAGGTCGTCGAGGGCGATCACTTTTCGCTCGCCGGTCGAGAAGCGTCGGGAAAGGTGCTGGATCTCCAGAAGGGTCATCGCGGGCCCTCTTTCCCGGCAGATGCCGTGCCGGCCGCAGGCGCAGAAGCGAAAGCCGGTGCCGCCGCCGGGGCGCGGGCGATGAGGGGCGGGCTTACGAGGTCGAGATGGCTTGCCAGCAGGCTTTTCGTATAGTCGTCGGCCGGCCTGTCGATCACGTCGCGGGTCGGGCCGGTCTCGACGAGCCTGCCGGCCCGAAATATGGCGATCCGGTCTGCAAACTCCGAGGCGAGCGCGATATCGTGGGTGATGAAGATCAGCGTCATGTCGCCGGCGCGCACGAGTTCATCGAGAAGTGCGACGATCTCGGCCTGAACCACCATGTCGAGCGCGCTGGTCGGCTCGTCGGCGATCAGGATGCCGGGGCGGGCGGCAAGGGCCGCTGCAATCGCCACCCGCTGGCGCTGACCGCCGGAAAGCTGGTGCGGATAGGCCCGCATGGTCTGCCCGGCATTGGGGATATGCACCCGGTCCAGCATGACCTGCGCGGCTTCAAGCGCTGCGGACCATGACAGGCGCAGATGCCGGCGTGCCCCTTCGGCCACCTGTTCGCCGATCGTCAGAACCGGGTTGAGACTTGCCGACGGGTCCTGGAAGACGAAGCCGAGATCCTTGCCGGCGATCGGCGGGGTTTCTGCGCCCCACACGATACGGCCTTCTGTCTTTGATCCGCGGGGCAGAAGGCTGGCCAGAGTTTTCGCAAGCGTGCTCTTGCCCGAGCCGCTTTCGCCGATGATGGCAAGGCGGCGGCCTTTTTCGATGCTGAGCCCGATATCGGCGAGCGCCTTCTGCCGGGTGCCGGGGTAGCTGACGGAGAGGTTGTGGATGCGGCAGAGTTCGGCAGGCTTCAGCGGGCTCTGAAGCGTCGCCTGGCCGGCGTCACCGAAAACGTGTCTCTTTCCCATCTTCATGGCCGCTCTCCGATCGGCACTTCGCCTGCGCGCCGCTCGCCGGACAAAGCCTTGGAAAGGCCTTCGCCGACAAGATAGACGGCAACGACGGTGACGACCAGCGCCAGACCCGGCAGGACCGAAAGCCATGGCGAGGAGCGGATGACATTGCGTCCCTCGGCAATCATCGAACCCCAGGTGACGGCGTTCGGATCTCCAAGGCCGAGGAAAGACAGCGCCGCCTCGGTGAGGATCGCGCCGGCGACGATGATGGCGGCGAGCGCCAGTACCGGGGACAAGGCATTGGGCAGGATCTGGCGCAGTGCGATCTCTACCGGATGCATGCCAAGCGTGCGGGCGGCGGCGACATAATCCCGCTCGCGGATCGACAGAACCTGCGCCCGTGTGAGCCTTGCCGGATCGGCCCAGGCGCCGAGTGCAATCGCGATGACGACGACCGGCAGCGAGGCGCCCATGACGCTGACGAAGGCGAGCGCCAGCAGAAAGCCCGGCACGATCTGAAAGGCATCGACGACGCGCATCAGCACCTCGTCGATCAGCCCGCCGGCAAAGCCCGCGGCAAGCCCGACCAGAACGCCGAGTGCAAGGGCTGCGATGGCCGCTGCAAGGCCAACCGTCAGCGAGGTACGGGTGCCATGGACGAGACCCGCCAGCACATCGCGGCCGAGCCTGTCTGTGCCGAGCGGGAATTGGGGATCGGTGAACGGCGCCAGCAGCGGAGGCGCGGCAATCGCCAGGGGATCGCCGGGCGAAATTTCAGGGGCGAGGATTGCGACGATAACGAGGATTGCGAGAAACAGAATCCCGACAAGGCCTTCCGGTGTTCTGCTCAGACGTTGAATCAGGTTCATCGCAGCGCCTCAGGACGGTTCGGAGGCGCCGACGCGCGGATCGAGAGCGGCATAGGCGAGATCGACGAGAAGATTGATCGCGATGACCATGACGGCGCTGACGACGATGATGCCCATCAGAAGCGGCGCATCGCGGCCGGTGACGGCCTCCTGCGCCAGGCGGCCGAAACCGGGAATGGCAAAGATGCTCTCGATGACGACGCTGCCGCCGAGCATGGCAGCCGATTGCAGGCCGAGCATGGTGACGAGCGGCAGAAGCGCATTGCGGGCCACATGGCGCCAGACGATCCGATGCCGCGACAGCCCCTTCGATTGCGCGAAGGCGACGAAATCCAGCTGCCAGATTTCGGCCATCGAAGAGCGCATGACGCGCAGATAAAGCGCCATGTAGATCAATGCGAGCGCGCCGACCGGGAGCAGGAGATGGGTGGCGATATCGGTCGCACGGGCAAGGCCGGTCTTGCCGGATGCGATGGTTTCGAGCCCGGACGTGGGCAGCCATCGGAGTTGAACGGCAAAGACGAGGCTGAAGACGAGGCCGAGCCAGAAGCTTGGAATGGCATAGAGAATAAGCGACAGGAGGGAGAGGCCGCGGTCGCGCAGGCTGCCGGGACGGGCACCGGCGATGATGCCGAGCGCCGAGCCGAGGCCGAAGGCGAAGGCCGTGGCGCTTCCCATCAGCAGAAGCGTATTGGGCAGGCGCTCGATGATGAGGGACAGGACCGGCCGGTTGAAGGCGACGGACCAGCCGAGATCGAGTCTTGCAAGCGATGTGAGGTAGAGCCAGAGCCGTGCCAATGCAGACTGGTCGAGGCCGTATTGCTGGCGCAGCGTGGCTGCGACTTTCGCATCGCCGCCACCGATCGACAAGAGATAGGCATCGACAGCGTCGCCCGAGGCGTTCTCCATCAGCAGGAAGGTCATGACGACGACGATCAGCAGCACCGGGATGGCGGTGAGCGCACGTCGCCGGATGAGCTTCATCGATCGCTTCACGTTACGTTATTCTCCGTCGCGGCCTATGGACGCTTTGCCGGGGTGTCCGGCCCCGATATCGGTTCAGCGTTCGAACCATCAGGATTTCAGCGCCGTATCGGCCCAGTTGGAAACGGCCCAGCGTGGATTGTTCGAGACGTTGATAACGCTGTCGCGTGCAACGGTGATGAACCCCCATTCCGCGACGTTGATGAGCGGCAGGTCGGTGGCGACGATCGTTTGGAACTGGTTGTAGAGTTCGGTACGGGCTTGAGTGTCGATCGTTTCCGAAGCCTTGGCGATGATGCCGTCGAGATCCTTGTTGGCATAGCCGCCCTGGTTCGAAAAAGGCACGCCGGCCGGGATGCCGGATTGCACGAGAATGGTGGTGGAGATTGCCGGATCGCCGCGGAAGACGGTCGGCTCGACGGCGAGATCGAAATCATGGTCGGTGTAGACGGCCTTCTGGTGAGCGGCGCTATCGGCATTGACCAGTTCGGCATCGATGCCGATCGCGACAAGCGCCTGGCGCAGGTAATCACCGAACTGTTTCGTCTCGTTGAAATAGGGGGCGGCGCGCAATTTCAGCTTGAAGCGCTTGCCATCCGAACCTTTCTTGTAACCGGCCTCATCGAGCAGAGCATTCGCCTTTGCCGTATCGAAGGCGTAGGTCGGCACGTTGGAATCGTAGAATTCGGGGGCGTTCTTCGGCACCGGTCCGGTGGACGCTGCGGCATAGCCGAGGAAGACCGTATCGACGACGAATTTGCGGTCGATCGCGTGGGCGATCGCCTGACGCACCTTGAGATCTGCCAGTTCCTTGCGGCGATGGTTGATCTCGACGACCAGCTGGTAAGTGAGGCCCTCATAGCCCTTGGAAATGACCTTGAGGCCTTTCTCTTTGGATATGCGGTCGAGATCGGTGAGGGGAACTGCAGAGAAGGCGGCGAGCTGTATTTCCTCGGCCTCCAGTGCGGCCGCAGCGCCGGCGCGATCCGGCAGGACGCGGAAGATCACCTCGTCGAGCTTCGGCTCGCCCTTTTGCCAGTAGTCCTCGTTTTTCGTCAGGCGGTAATATTCGCCGGGCTTGTATTCGGTGAACTTGAAGGGGCCTGTGCCGACAAGGTTTACATTCGCCGGGTTGGTGGCGATCTCGGTGCCTTCGTAGATGTGGCGCGGCACGACGCTGCTGACGACCGGAAGGGCGTTGCGGATCAGCTGCAGCGGCGTCGGCTTGGAGAAGCGGAAAATGGCCGTCAGGTCGTCGGGCGTGTCGATCGCTTCGAGATTGGCGAAGACCAGCCGGCCGAGGTTTTGCAGCGGCTTCCAGATGGCGAGCGCCGAATAGGCAACGTCCGACGAGGTGAAGGGTTTGCCATCATGCCATTTGACGCCTTCGCGCAGCTTGAAAGTTACCGACTTGCCGTCGGCCGAGCCTTCCCAGGACGTGGCGAGCCGCGGCGAGAGGCCGTCCTTGCCATCGAAGGAGGCTTCGGCCAGTGGCTCGATCACCTTGCTGGCAATGAAGAAGACGCCGTTGGAGGCGACGATCGCCGGGTTGAGGTTTTTCGGCTCCGAGTCGGCTGCGACGATGAGGCGGCCGCCGGCCGGCGCGTCGGTTGCCGACTGCGCGCGCGTCAGCGTCGGCAATGCCGTCGAGGCCAGAAGGGCGCTGCCTGCCTGAAGGAGTGTCCGGCGGGACAGAGGGCCGGCGGAAGGGGCGAAAGCCATGGGGTTCTCCTCGACAGGCAATGTGCGGCCGGGCGGCCGGTCTTTCAAACGGGGCCTGCTGCGCGCAGGCGACGCGGCGGATATTGCCAGCGAAACGCGGATCCGCACAGAGAGGAATTTTCCAATACGTGCGGATTTCGCACATTTCTGGACTGCCCGGAGGCCTGCTGCAAGAACCAGAATGGTCGCATTCCGGAGCCAGCGCGCCGCGCGATCGAACGGGTGACGAAGGAGAGGTGGCAGCAGTGGACCGCCGGCTGCGCCGTAAGGAATGCCGATGGCCTAAAACACCAACGGCAGGCTGCGAGGGGTTCGCAGCCTGCCGTCAGGTGATGGGGGAAAATTATGAGTTTTTTTCAGGCTATGCACGTCTCGTGTGTCGGAAGAAGCGCCACCCTCCGGCACGGCTGTGATCAGTTCTTTCAGGCGCTGATATTGTACAGATCTTCCGGTCGCATGATTTCGACGCGTCGGATGCTGCGCAATCTGATGAGACCGGCCGAGCGCAGTTTTGCGAGAACCCGCGAAACCGTCTCGATGGTCAGGTCGAGGTAATCCGCCATGTCGAGGCGCGACATGGGCAGATCGAAATGGTCGAGCCCGCCCTGGCGATTGGCCATGTCGAGCAGGAAGGCGGAGATGCGCTCGACGGCCGTCAGGCGGCTCACGAGCATGATATGGTTCTGGGCCGAGGCCATTGCCTGGAGGGCAAGGGCTGCAATATCGATCTGCTGGCGGCCGGCACCATCGAGAGGCACAATGCGAAGGCCGCTCGGGATGATGGTTTCGGCAAAAAGCTGATGCATGCCGCCGGCTTCGAGACCAAAGCTTTCACCGGCAAGATGGAAGGCGATGACCTGTCTGCGGCCGTCCGCCAGAAGGCGATAGACGCGCACGGCACCGAATTCCACCTGATAGACGTTCAATGCCGCCTGACCCGGCGCGAAAATCTCCGTGGATGCAGCAAAGGTAGCGAGCGGCAGGGACTTCGAAAGAGGAACGACCACTTCACCGAACGCGGAAGCCTGCCGCTGATTTGCATTGATTTTCTTATAGGCTAACGCGCTCATCGTTCCTCCTTTCCTTGTCCGTCACCTGCCGCTCGCCAGTGGTCCCGCTGCGGACCTGAGCCTGCTTTTGCGAGATGGCCTTGGGAGGCTGTGTTCGGTCTGTTGAAGGCAAGATGCGCCGGATTTGCCCGCCACGAAATTCGGTTATCTCACTACGTAGTCCTACGTAGTTCTATAGCGCGCGGTTCGGGCCGGGGTCGGACCGGCCTGATTATTCCTTACGGATCAGATGGTTGAGAAGTTTCAGGCGACGGCTGGAAAACTGCGCACCATGCGCACGAGATCCGAACCCTCGAATGGCTTTGCCAAAACATTGGCCCTGTCTGCCTGCGGCGGCACCGTCAGGCCGTCGGACAGGAGGATAACGGCGCCATCGGCGCCGCGCATATAGTCTCGCGCGCCGGCATCGGCGCGAAGGACCTGTTCGTCGATGATGCGGCACAGGAGGCCGCTGGCGAAAGAAGCAGACGCGTTCCAGGCCGCATGGGCTTCGACGCGATATCCTTCCACTTCCAAGGCGAATGCGAGCGATAGGCGCAGTGCCTCATCGGGCACGTAGACGACGATCTTCGATGGTTGCAGCACTGAGACTTTCCTGATGGAGGCTCTGCCGCCAGGGCGAGAACCGTGTGGCCATCTTGTCGATGGTGCGTGTCATCCGGGCGTCGATCGGGGCCCGGAAGGCGGTCAAGATACCGCCCATCACTGAGGTAGCACGGGCTGGCGTCCCGCGCTTTGCGATGGATCAAAAATATGATTAATGGCTCAGGAAGCGGTCAATCCGGCGGCGATCGCCATGCGGACCAGCTGCGGCAGGCTGCGCGCCTTCATCTTCGACATGACATTGGCGCGGTGCACCTCGACCGTGCGCGGGCTGATATCCAGCTCGTAGGCGATGGTCTTGTTCGGCATGCCGCTGACGACCGCTTTCAGCACCTGCCGTTCGCGTTCGCTCAATGTTTCCAGCCGTGTGCGGATGACGCCGATTTCCTCGTCGGCGGGCGCCTGATCGGCCAAATAGCTCGCGGCCCGGTGAATGGCCTCGACCACGACCTGATCCTCGAAGGGCTTCTCGATGAAGTCGCGGGCTCCGACCTTCATGGCCTCGACGGCCATCGGAATGTCGCCATGGCCGCTGATGACGATCGAGGGCATGCCGAGTTTCTGGGCCTGCAACTTGCGCAGAAGCTCGATGCCGGTCATGTCGGGCATGCGCAGATCGGTGATCAGAACCCCGTTGCGAAGCGCCGGCGCCATGTCGAGAAAGGCGGATGCGGTGTCATGGATGCGAACCGCAAATCCGTTGACCGTCAGCATGAAAGCCAGCGACTTGCGGACGGGTTCCTCGTCATCGACGATATGGACCGTGTAGTCAGCGACCGGCATCGGTATCGTCCTCCTGATAGATCGGTAGGGTGAAGCGGAAAACGGCGCCGCCGACATCGTTGTGCGAAACGCCCATCTCGCCGCCATGGGCCTCGATGATTCGCTTGCAGATCGACAGGCCGATGCCCATGCCGCCCGGCTTGGTTGTGGTGAAGGGTCTGAACAGCTGTTCGGCGATCTCCGGCGATATGCCGGGGCCGGTATCCTCGACGAGAACCGCGACCTCGTCTTCGCTGACGCTGCGGGTGCGGACCGCGAGTTCCCTGACGTCGCTGTCGCGCATCGCCTCGATGGCGTTGCGCATGAGATTGGTGAGGACCTGCTGGATCTGGATGCGGTCGACCATGACGGACTCGGGGCCGAGCGCGAAATCGAAATTCGTGCGCACGCCCATCTGCCGAGAGCCGACAAGGGCGAGGGCCGCTGCCTCCTCGATCAGGCGGCGGATGTTTTCCGGGGTCTTTTCCGTCTCGCCCTTGGTGACGAATTCGCGCAGGTGCTTGATGATCTGGCCGGCGCGCAGCGACTGGTTGGCCGTCTCTTCGAGGGCCTCGCGGATGCGCACGGCGGTGTCTTCCTCGAGATCGCGCATCAATCTGGTGCAGCCATGGGCGTAATTGGCGATTGCCGAGAGCGGCTGGTTGAGCTCGTGGGCGAGCGCGGATGCCATTTCGCCCATGTCGTTGAGGCGCGACAGGCGGGCAAGCTCGGCCTGCGCCTCCTGGAGACGGGCGGCGGATTCCTCGCGTTCCGTCAAATCGCGGACGAAGCCGGTGAAGAAGGTTTCGCCGCCGGCGCGCGTTTCTCCGACGGCAAGCTTCATCGGGAAGGTCGAACCGTCCTTGCGGCGGCCGACGACGACGCGGTCATGGGCCATGATGCGCTTCTGGCCGGTGCGCAGGTAGCGGTCGAGATAGCCGTCATGCTCCTGCGTATAGGGCGAGGGCATCAGCATGCGCAGGTTCTTGCCGACGACCTCGGCTTCCGTGTAGCCGAACTGGCGAACGGCTGCTGCATTGAACGAAACGATCATCCCGTCCTTGTCGCTGACGATCGTCGCATCGAGAACCGTATCGAGGATGGAGGCGAGATGCGCCTCGCGGGCGGCGGTCTTTGCCTGGGCCCTGTCGATGGTGATGCGGGCGACATTGAGCATCTCGCCGACAAAGGCGATGGCGACGCCGACGACCACGACCGTCACCATTTCCTCGAATGTCGCACCGCGCTCCGTCGTCAGTTCCTTGACGCCGTAGACGCCGAATGTCGACAGGCCGACCGTGACCAGGGCCGGCAGCCAGCCGCCCAGCATGGCGACGAGCAGGATGATCGGGATGAAGAAGGTGAAGGTAACGCGCTCGTCGAGCGGTCCGGAGAATGCGATGCGCAGGGCGAAGCTGATCAGGACGCCGATCAAGGCAATGGCGTAGACTTCCGGCAACGTGAAACGTCTTGCCAGAATGGACTGGATCAATTTTTCCCGACGGTCGCGGATATCGGCAGAAAACATCGCCATGTGCCCGGAACGATCAGCCTCCGAAATAGGGTTGGAAGCGTGAAGAGCCTCGCTTTTGCGAGTGATACCATGAGTTTGCCGAAAGCGTCCAACACTGTAGGGTGGTCAAAGCGAGAGATTCACATATTTGGTTAGCAAACATATTTACCGCATCGGATGGCGACAGGCGCGACATGGCCCGGTCGCTGCCGAAGCTGCCTGCGGCGCGCCGTTGGCAAGTGCCGGCGAAGGCGGTAGGTTGCCTGCGACAGGAAACGGATGATTGGCATGACAGACACGACGCCTACCGGGCGCAAAGAGGCGGCAGCGATCCGGGTTCTGTTCGTCGAGGACGAGGCGCTGATCCGCATGTCGGCGGTGGATTTTCTGGAGGATGCCGGGCTTTCCGTCATCGAGGCGGGCACGGCGGAACAGGCGCTGTCGTCAGCCGGCGACACCATGATCGATATCATCGTCACCGACGTGCATCTGCCCGACATGACCGGGCTGGCGCTGGCGCTGAAGCTGCGTGAGGACAGACCGGACCTGCCGGTGATCTTTGCCACGGGAGACCGGAACCTGCCGGAAGCCGAGGGGCTTGCCAAGGCGATGTTGCTCAGCAAGCCCTATGATTACGACCATCTGGTCGACGCCATCCGGTCGATGGTCGCCGATTGAGGCTTTGCGCCCCCGAGATCGGGGCGCGGCCTGCTTGCCGTCAGATGCGGTTCGGGTGTTCCGCGATCATCTTCGTCAGGCTTCCATCTGCCGGATAGAGCGGAATGAGGCAGGCCTGGAAGGCGTGGTAGATATCGCCCTTGCCGGGGAAGAGCGTGTGGGCGGGGACAAGATCTTCCGTCAGCTCCTCGTGCCAGCCGCCGTTTTTATGGTCGATGAAGCGGTTGGCGATCGTGCTCCAGATCAGCCGGTAGCTATCCTCGAAGAAGCCGTCGGCCGGAAGGTGCTGGTTGATGAAATGGGCAGCACCCGCCGCCTCGCACATCGGCCACCAGAGCTTGTTGGTCTTGGCCGGCTTGTCGTCCCAATCGAGCGTATAGAAGAATCCGCCCTTTTCCTTGTCCCAGCCGAGTGCCATGGCCTGGACGAAGAGGTTCTTGGCCGCATCCGGCATCCAGGCGTGTTTCTTGCCCCCCAGAACCCATAGTTGCAGCGTCAGGCGCGCCCATTCCAGCGCGTGACCGGGTGTGGTACCGGCGGGGCGGAACATTTCGTCCGGGTGGTAATAGCTCTTGTTGAGCGACCAGTTCGGATCGAAATGCTCGCCGACGCGGAACCCGGTCGATCCGGCGCAGCGGCGGATGACGAGATCGGCGATACGCTCCGCCTTATCCAGATAATGCTGTTCGCCGGTCGCCTCATAAGCCGCCATCAGCGCTTCGGTGAGGTGCATGTTGGAGTTCTGGCCGCGGTAGCTGCCGCCGTCGATCGGGCCCCAGTCGGCGGAAAACTCCTCGGCGATGGCGCCGTGCTTTTCTTCCCAGAAACGGGTCTGAAGGACTTCGGTAATATCTGCGAGCATTCTGTCTGCCAGCGGATGGCCGATGACCTTGGCGGCAGATGCCGCCAGAAGCACGAAGGCGTGGCCATAGCCCTGCTTGTTCTGATCAGCGTGGCCGTCGTCGTCCATCGACCAGACATAGCCGCCGTGCCTGGCGTCGCGGTGGCCGTTCCAGAGATAATTCATGCCGTGATCGATGATGTCGCCGGCACCGGGGCGGCCGAGCATGTAGGCGATCGAGAAACAATGGACCATGCGGGCCGAGGCATGGATGCCGCGGGCAGGGTTTTCGCCCGGCAGGGGATTGCCCACGTCATCGAGATCGTAGAAGCCGCCCTTCGGATTGATTGCCCGGTACTGGAAGAAATCCATCAGGCCTTCTGCCTGCTTGGCCAGCCAGCGGCGATGATAGGGCAGGTCCGTCCAGAAGGTCGGAATTCCGGTCGCGTCAGTCATGCGTTCTCCCATCGCTCTTTTGCCGCTCACGGGAAATGGCTATAGAGCGGTTCGCAAAGAAATGGAAACGGTTCGAATGGTGTCAATGTCTTGGCGCTGGCGATCCGCGTGCAGGCCGGTTTTGCAAAACGCCAGATGCAGGGCCGTCATGCTGGACATGACATAAACATATCTTTATATGGTTATAAAAATACGCCAATCAGGAGTGCGCCCGTGTTTGACGATGTCTTCGGTCCCGAATCCCCAGCCCGTGACGGTGCAGAGATCCTGGCCGCGCTGAAAAAGGCCGCCAGCGAGCGTATTCTGGTGATCGACGGCGCCATGGGCACGCAGATCCAGGGCCTCGGCTATCAGGAAGAGCATTTTCGCGGCGATCGGTTCATCGGCTGCGCCTGTCACCAGCAGGGCAATAACGACCTTCTCATCCTCACCCAGCCGCAGGCGATCGAGGATATCCACTATCGCTATGCGATGGCTGGCGCCGATATTCTGGAAACCAACACGTTTTCATCGACGCGAATCGCGCAGGCGGATTACGAGATGGAAGGCGCGGTCTACGACATGAACCGCGACGGTGCGCGTCTCGCCCGCCGGGCGGCGATCCGTGCCGAGAAGGAAGATGGTCGTCGTCGTTTCGTCGCCGGTGCCATCGGCCCGACGAACCGCACCGCCTCGATCTCTCCCGACGTCAACAATCCCGGTTTTCGCGCGGTCTCCTTCGATGATCTTCGCATTGCCTATGGCGAGCAGATCGACGGTCTGATCGACGGTGGCGCCGATATCATCCTGATCGAGACGATTTTCGATACGCTGAACGCAAAGGCTGCGATCTTCGCCTGCGAGGAGCGTTTCGCGGCCAAGGGCATCCATCTGCCGGTGATGATTTCCGGCACGATCACCGATCTGTCCGGCCGCACGCTGTCCGGCCAGACGCCGTCGGCCTTCTGGAATTCCGTCAGCCACGCCAATCCGTTCACGATCGGATTGAACTGCGCGCTCGGCGCCGACGCGATGCGCCCGCATCTGCAGGAACTGTCGGGCGTTTCCGACACGTTCGTCTGCGCCTATCCGAATGCCGGCCTGCCCAACGAGTTCGGCCAGTATGACGAAACGCCGGAGATGATGGCGGCACAGGTCGAGGGCTTTGCCCGCGAGGGCCTCGTCAACATCGTCGGCGGCTGCTGCGGCTCGACGCCGGAGCATATTCGCGCGATTGCCGATGCGGTTTCGAAGCACAAGCCGCGTGCCGTGCCGGCCCATACGTCGCTGATGTCGCTGTCGGGTCTCGAACCCTTCGTGCTGACGAAGGACATTCCGTTCGTCAATGTCGGCGAGCGCACCAACGTCACCGGTTCGGCGAAATTCCGCAAATTGATCACCGCCGGCGATTATGCGGCCGCACTGGCCGTTGCCCGCGATCAGGTGGAGAACGGCGCGCAGGTCATCGACGTCAACATGGACGAGGGCCTGATCGATTCGGAAAAGGCGATGGTCGAGTTTTTGAACCTGATCGCCGCCGAGCCGGATATCGCCCGCGTTCCGGTGATGATCGACTCATCCAAGTTCGAGATCATTGAAGCGGGCCTGAAATGCGTGCAGGGCAAGGCCATCGTCAACTCCATCTCGCTGAAGGAAGGCGAGGAGAAGTTTCTGGCGCAGGCGAGGCTGGTGCGCCATTACGGTGCAGCGGTCGTCGTCATGGCTTTCGACGAGACGGGACAGGCCGACAGTTACGAGCGCAAGGTGGACATCTGCACCCGCGCCTACAAGATCCTGACCGAACAGGTCGGTTTTCCGCCTGAGGACATCATCTTCGATCCGAACGTCTTTGCGGTGGCGACCGGTATCGAGGAACATAACAATTACGGCGTCGACTTCATCGAGGCCACGAGAACCATCCGCGAGAGAATGCCGCTCGTGCATATTTCCGGTGGCGTGTCGAACCTCTCCTTCTCGTTCCGCGGCAACGAGCCGGTGCGCGAGGCGATGCATGCGGTGTTCCTCTATCACGCCATCCAGGCGGGGATGGACATGGGTATCGTCAATGCGGGCCAGCTTGCCGTCTACGACCAGATCGATGCCGAACTGCGCGAGGCCTGCGAGGACGTGGTGCTGAACCGCCGTGCAGACGGCACCGAGCGCTTGCTCGAAGTGGCCGAGCGGTTCCGCGGCGGCCCCGGCAAGGAAGCCAAGGTTCAGGATCTCTCCTGGCGTGAGCGGCCGGTTGCCGACCGGCTGTCGCATGCGCTGGTGAACGGCATTACCGACTACATCGATGCCGATACGGAAGAAGCCCGTCAGGCCGCCGCCCGTCCGCTGCATGTCATCGAAGGGCCGCTGATGGCCGGCATGAATGTCGTCGGCGATCTGTTCGGCTCGGGCAAAATGTTCCTGCCGCAGGTGGTGAAATCCGCCCGCGTGATGAAGCAGGCCGTCGCCGTGCTTCTTCCCTATATGGAGGAAGAGAAGCGCCTGAATGGCGGCGACGAGCGCAAATCTGCCGGCAAGGTGCTGATGGCGACCGTCAAGGGCGACGTCCACGATATCGGCAAGAACATCGTCGGCGTCGTGCTTGCCTGCAACAATTACGAGATCATCGATCTCGGCGTCATGGTGCCGGCGACGAAAATCCTTGAGACGGCAATCGCCGAGAAGGTCGATATCATCGGCCTGTCGGGTCTCATCACGCCGTCCCTGGATGAAATGGTGCATGTGGCGGCTGAGATGGAGCGCCAGGGCTTTGACGTTCCGCTCCTGATCGGCGGGGCGACGACCAGCCGTGTCCATACGGCCGTCAAGATCCATCCGCGTTACGACCGCGGGCAGGCCGTCTACGTCACCGATGCCAGCCGCGCCGTCGGCGTCGTCTCGCAGCTTCTGTCGCCGGACAACAAGGCCGGTTACGTCGATGGTATCAGGGGCGAATATGCCAAGGTGGCGGCCGCTCATGCGCGCGCCGAGGCAGAAAAGCAGCGCCTGCCGATCGCACGTGCCCGTGCCAATGCGGAAAAGGTCGACTGGGCAGCGTATACGCCGGTCAAGCCGCAGTTCACGGGCACAAAAGTATTCGAGACCTACGATCTGGCGGAACTGGCCGAGTATATCGACTGGACGCCGTTCTTCCAGACCTGGGAGCTGAAGGGCCGCTATCCGGCGATCCTCGAAGACGAGAAGCAGGGCGAGGCCGCCCGCCAGCTCTTTGCCGATGCGCAGGCGATGCTGAAAAAGATCATCGCGGAAAACTGGTTCCGTCCGCGCGCCGTCATCGGCTTCTGGCCGGCCAATTCTGTCGGCGACGATATCCGCCTGTTCACCGACGAGAACCGTTCGGCGGAACTTGCGACCTTCTATACGCTGCGACAGCAGCTATCGAAACGCGATGGCCGCCCCAATGTGGCGCTGTCGGATTTCGTCGCACCGGTGGATAGCGGCAAACAGGATTATGTCGGCGGCTTCGTCGTCACGGCCGGGATCGAGGAAGTGGCGATCGCGGAACGGTTCGAGCGGGCGAACGACGATTATTCGTCGATCCTCGTCAAGGCGCTGGCCGACCGCTTTGCGGAAGCCTTCGCCGAGCGCATGCATCAGCGGGTCCGCAAGGAATTCTGGGGTTATGCGGCGGACGAGACGTTGACGAACAACGAGCTGATCCACGAGGAATATGCCGGTATTCGCCCTGCACCGGGCTATCCGGCGCAGCCCGACCACACGGAGAAGGCAACGCTCTTCACCCTGCTCGATGCGACGGCTGCGACCGGCGTGGTGCTGACGGAAAGCTATGCCATGTGGCCGGGGTCGTCTGTCTCGGGCCTCTATATCGGCCACCCGCAATCCTACTATTTCGGCGTCGCCAAGGTGGAGCGCGATCAGGTGGAAGATTATGCAGGCCGCAAGGGCATGGCCGTCGAAGAGATCGAGCGCTGGCTCGGGCCGGTGCTCAACTACGTGCCGGGTGGCGTCAAGGATGCGGAAGAGAATGCCGCCTGACGGGCGACAATCTCCACCAATGACCAGAACCCAAAAGGCCGGAGAGTGATGCTCTTCGGCCTTTTGTCTTTGGGTCTCTGCGTTCAGGCCGGCCGGCGACTGGCGCCCATCGGCCGCGTTGCCGCGCATGTTCAGGTGTCAGGTGTCAGGTGTCAGGCGTCAGGGGTTCAGTTCCACCAGGAGCGCCGTCGTGTCGTCGCTCCGTTTGTATCGCGGGAAGCGCAGGCCTTCCGGATCCACCTCGCGCTCAAGCGTGCGCAATTCATCCACAAGCGCCGTCAGGCCTTTGTTGCGGGCGGCATTGACGAGACCTGCCGGGTCATAGGCGGCATAAAGGACAACGAGATCCGCAAGGCCGTCCGAGCAAACGAGAGCGTGAGCGGTGTCGTCTATTCGAAGTCTTTCCGAGACGATGCGGTCGGCGGCGTCAGGCACCAGGCCGAGTGTCCAGACACGGGCTCCAGGCCTGTTCTGTTGCATGCGGCTGGCACGGAGCGCCGCCAGCGTCTCGGCGTTGCCAAGCGTGCCGCCACCACTGCTGATCCCGCCGGTTCGCTCGATGTGTCTTTGGGCCTCGCTTTGTTCGCGGGTGAAAGCGTCGGGGACCGCCATATGCATCGTGGCGCTGCCATCGGCCTGAAGAAGAAAGACACAGCTGTCGCCCAGGCCGTGGACGTAGATGCCATGTTCAAAGGTCTGGAGCATGGCGAAGGCGGCAAGCGGCCAGGCGTAGCGCGGCGCATCCGGGTGGTGACGCAGGAATGTGTCTCTTGCCGCGACCGACAGGCCGCGGGTGACGTCGCCAATCGGGCTGCTTTCGGTGACGCCCTGTTGAAACCCCAGAGCATAGTGGCTCGCAATCCATGCGGCGTCGCTGTCTGCGCCATCCATATATTGCCGATCACCCAGGCCGGTCGCGCCATCGACGACGAAGGCGGTCGCCTCGTTGAAGCCGAAACGATCCTCGTTGGGTCTGCCGGCATGGCCGGGATCGCTGATGGACTGGAGGACCCTGATACGAGGCGTGGTCATGCAAGGCTTTCCCTGAACATCCAGACAAGAAAAAGGCCGGGCATTTCTGCCCGGCCCCGCATTCATTGACCCGATCAGGTCTTGGCCAGTCGCGTCGTCAGCTCCTCGATGCCGGCAGCGGATTCGATCGTATCGCCGCGCAGCGTCAGGTAGACGCCAAGGCCGGTGGTCAGGGCTGCGATGAACAGCAGATACCAGGCATGCGCCATCGGGTTGATCGGCAGGAGCGAGGTGACGGCAATCGGGGTGAGGCCGCCGAAGATGGCGTAGGAGATGTTGTAGGAAAAGGAGAGGCCGGAGAAACGGACGCGGGCCGGGAAGGCGCGGACCATGACATAGGGCACCGCTCCGACCATGCCGACGGCAAGGCCCATGACGGCGTAAAGAACGAAGACGACGGTGATCGACACCGAGGCGTAGCTGTAGAAGGCCCAGGTGGCGGCGCCGAAGACGATGCCGGCTGCGGTGAAGAAGCGGCCGGAGCCGACCCGGTCGACGATGGCGCCGGCCGCTGCCGTGCCGACGATCAGGAAGAGCGTGCCGAAGCTGGTGGCTGCCAGCGACTGCTGGGCGGTGTAGTGATAGAGCTTCTGCAGGAAGGTTGCGGTCATCAGCGTCGTGACGACGATTCCGGCCGAGAGGATCCAGGTCAGAAGGACCGAGATGACGACGCCGCGCGGATAGTCACGCAGGACCGTCTTCAGCGGCATTTCCGGTGCCAGCTGACGGCTTTCCTTCATTTCGGTGAAGATCGGGGTCTCCTGCAGCCAGCGGCGCAGCCAGACCGCCGCAAGGCCGAAGATGCCGCCAATCAGGAAGGGCAGGCGCCAGGCCCAGGCTGCGATCTGGTCCGGCGAAAAGGCCGTGTTGATGATCGTGGCGATGAACGAGCCGAGCAGGATGCCGAGCGTCAGGCCGGAGCACAGGAAGCCGCAGGCGAAACCGACGCGGCGGAAGGGCACATGTTCTGCCACGAAGGTCCAGGCGCCGGGCACTTCGCCGCCGATCGCCGCACCTTGCAGGATGCGCATGGCGATCAGGAGGATCGGGGCTGCAACGCCGATCGTCGCATAGGTCGGCATCGCCGCCATGCCGAGCGTCGACAGAGCCATCAGCAGGATGGAGAAGGCAAAGACGCGCTTGCGGCCGAACATGTCGCCGAAATGGGCCAGAACGATGCCGCCGATCGGGCGCACCAGATAGCCCGCCGCAAAGATGCCGAAGGTCTGGATCAGCACCAGCCAGTCGGGCATGTCGGGCGGAAAGAACAGCTTGCCGATGACGGCGGCGAAGAAGACGAAAATGATGAAGTCGTAGAATTCCAGCGCGCCGCCGAGAGCGGCAAGGCCGAGCGTCTTGAAATCCTGCGAGGTGAGACGGCGCGGCGCCGTCCGGTCGGTCATGGTCGGAGACATATGTTTGAAAACCGCTGGTCGTAAAAGCCCTCCTCCCACGGGAGAGCAGCAATATCGGCAATGCGGCATCGCAGCCGAGATTTCAAGGCTTTCGTGCGATAAGCGCACAGACTTGCCGCAGGGCCGATGCCGTTCGGCAACAGAATTGCGCCGTGGGGCGCAATTCTTTGCAGATCATTCGCGCACGACGAGGAGATCGGTGGCGGCAAAGCGCAATGTCACCCGCTCGCCCGGCGCCGGCTGCTTGACGTCCGGGGCGTTGAACATGTCGAAGGAGACCTGATTGCCGCCGACGGAGATCCGTGTGCGGATGACCGAGCCGAGGAAGTGCGAGGAGACGACGTCGCCCGACAAGGCGGTATCGCCCTTTGCGCCTTCCGCAATCGAACCCGCTTCCGGGCGAAGCGCGAGCGTCAGCGCGTCGCCGCCCTTGCGCTCGGCAATCGGCTCGCGCAGCGTCACCGTCTGTTCGCCGATTTTGACGGTGTTGTTGGCAGGATCCGCGACCACCGCCTCGATCATATTGAGCGTGCCGACAAAGGAGGCGACGAAACGGGTCGTCGGACGGTTGTAGATTTCCGATGGCGTGCCGATCTGGTCGGCGCGGCCGGCATTCATGACGACGATGCGGTCGGAGATCGACAGCGCCTCTTCCTGATCGTGGGTGACGAAGATGGTGGTGATGCCGAGCTGGCGCTGGATCTGGCGGATTTCCTCGCGCAGCGACACGCGGATCTTGGCGTCGAGCGCCGAGAGCGGCTCGTCGAGCAGAAGAACCTGCGGCATCGGGGCAAGCGCACGGGCAAGGGCGACGCGCTGCTGCTGGCCGCCCGACATCTGGTAGGGATAGCGGTCGGCCAGATGTTCGAGATGGATCAGCTTCAGCATCTCGGTGACGCGCGGGCCGATCTCGGCCTTCGACTTGCCGGCGACCTTCAAACCGAAGGCGACGTTGTCGAAGACGTTCATGTTGGGGAAGAGCGCATAGGCCTGGAAGACCATGCCGATATTGCGCTGGTTGGTCTTCAGCCGGCTCTGGTCCTTGCCATTGATGACGATCGTGCCGTCGCTCGGTGTCTCGAAGCCTGCGACCATGCGCAGGATCGTGGTCTTGCCGCAGCCCGACGGCCCGAGGAAGGAGATGAATTCTCCCTTCTCGATCGACATGTTGAAGTCCTTGACGACCTGAACCTGTCCGAAGCTCTTCTTGATGTTCTGGAGGACGAGAAAAGACATGACTATCCTTAAAAGCAGCGGGCCTTAAGGCCGGGAGGGCGCCATTTTGCTGAAGCGGCTGACAAGCTGAAGGAGGCCCATCGACAGCCAGGTGATCGCAAAGGCGATGATGGCGAGTGCGGAGGGCTCATAGGCCTTGTTGGCGCCGACGAGCTGGAGATAGGGACCGAAGGCCGGCCGGTTCAGAAGCGCTGCCATGGTGAACTCGCCCATGACGATCGCAAAGGTGATGAAGGCGCCCGAAAGCACGCCCGACATGACATTGGGGAAAATGCAGCGGAACATGATCGTCGTCCACCGGGCACCGAGAATTTCGGCCGCCTCGGTGAGCGTTCTGACGTCGATCGCGCGCATGGCCGTGTCGACGGAACGGTACATGTAGGGCAGCGACAGCGTCATGTAGGATAAGACGAGCAGCGCATTGGTGCCCTGGATCGAGCCGGTGAACGGCAGCCAGGACGAGGAATTGTAAAGCCGCAGATAGCCGAAGACGATGACGATCGCCGGAATGACGAGCGGCATCAGGGTGATGAACTCGATCAGCGGGCGAACCTGCGGCACGCGCAACCGCACCCAATAGGCCGTGGGGACGACGAGCAGCATGCCGAAGACGATGGTCAGAAGTGCCATCAGCATCGAGAAACCGAAGGTCTCGCGGAACTGGATGTCGGAAAACACCGACTGATAGGCATCGAAGGAATAGACGCCGCGACGCATGCGCAGCGAGAATTCGAACACCGCGATCAGCGGTACGAAGAAATAGATGAGGCCGATTGCGAGCGCCAGCCAGGCGAAGAACTTGTGGATCTTCATTTCTGCCACCGTTCAGCGCGCATGCGCAACAGGATGTAGACGACATTGGAAATGCCGGTGATGACGATCATGCCGAGCGCCAGCGCATAGCCGAGATTGGCGTTGTGCAGGACGTCGCCGCGGATCTGGGCGTAGAGCAGGATCGGCACGATGTTGAGCGAGGAGCCGGTCAGCGCATAGGCCGTGGCGATCGCGCCGAAGGCATTGGCGAAGAGAAGAAGGGTCGTGCCCATCAGGCTCGGCCAGAGGATCGGAAGGGCCACCATGCGCCAGTATTGCCAGGTCGATGCGCCGAGGATTTCGGAGGCTTCGCGCCATTCCTTCTTCATGCCGTCGAGCGCCGGCGTCAGGATCAGCACCATCAGCGGGATCTGGAAGAACATGTAGGTGATGGTGAGGCCGAAGAAGGACAGGATGTTGAAGCCCGTCGAGTAGAGATTGAAGCCGAACCAGTCGCGCATCAGAATGGTGACGAGACCGGTGCGGCCGAGCGTTGCCAGAAAGGCGAAGGCGAGCGGCACGCCGGCGAAATTGGATGCAACGCCCGAAAAGGTCAAAAGACCGGAGCGGATCCACGAGGGCAGGCCGCCGAGCACGATCGCCCAGGCGAGAAAGAAGCCGATCAGCGCGCCGCCGATGGCAGAGGCGACCGAGACACGCAGCGAAATCCAGTAGGCGCTCAGGATCGACGGCTGGAACAGATCGCCGATATTCTTGAAGGTGAACGCACCATCCGGCGTGAAGAAGGCGCCCGAGACGAGGTAGAGCGTCGGCACGATCAGGAACATCAGCGCGAAGATCATGAACGGCGCGATGCCGAGCCAATCGACGACGGTCTTGCGGTCGATGAGAGACGGGGAGGCGGTGCTCATGAAGATCCTGGGCTTCCCTGTTGTTTGGCCTGATGTTTGGCCTGATTTTGGGCCTGATGTGAGCCTGATTTTCAGCACCGATTGCGGAGCTAGATTCAGGCCTGGTGAATTCGGCACGATCACTCGGCCGGAATTTCAGCCGGCAGGGCTTGAAGAAACCTCCCCGCACAGGGCGGGGAGGCAATCACGATGACGACGTTCCGTCGATTACTTGACGTTGGCGCCGACGACCGAATCCCACTTGGTGGTGATGGCGGCCTTGCCCTTGTCCTGTTCGTCGAGCGTCGGGAAGACGGCCTTGGCATAGCCTTCAGCCGGCGGCAGCGCGTCGAGCAGGTCCTTCGGGATCTTGTTGTTCTTGGCAAGATCGTTGAAGCGGATCGGGTGGCAGTAGCCCTTCAGCCATGCAAGCTGGCCTTCGTCGGAATAGATGTATTCCATCCAGAGCTTGGCAGCGCTCGGGTGCGGCGCAAAGGCCGAGATCGCCTGAACGTAGACGCCGGCGACGACGCCCTTCTGCGGCACGACGACTTCGACCGGCGGGTTGCCCTTGAGGCTGTCGCGCCATGCAAGGCCGTTATAGTCCCAGGCGACGATGATCGGCGTGGAACCCTGTGCCAGCGAAGCGGACTTGCCGATGACAGGCACGAAATTGCCGGCCTTGTTGACGTCTGCAAAGAACTTCAGACCGGCTTCGCCAGCCTTGGTCGCATCCTTTTCGCCCGTGGCGAGACCGGCTGCGTAGACGGCCTGAACGGCCTGGTTGGAGACGCGCGGATCACCAGCGAAGGCAACCGAATTGGCGTATTCCGGCTTCTTCAGGTCGTCCCAGTCCTTGGGCACGTTCTTGACGATATCGGTGTTCACGACGAAGGAGAGAACGCCGTAATAGTCACCGTACCAGGCGCCATCGGCATCCTTTGCCGTGTCCGGGATCGTGTCCCAGGTGGAAACCTTGTAAGGCATCAGCAGGCCGTCGGCCTTGGCGGTCGGGCCGAAGGAGAGGCCGACGTCGATCACGTCGGGAGCCTGCGGACCCTTGTTGCCCTTGTTGGCCTTGATCGCCTCGATCTCGTCGCCCGAGCCGGCGTCCGGGTTCAGTTCGTTGACGTCGAGGCCGTATTTGGCCTTGAAGCCGGCGATCAGGTCGCCGTAGCCGCACCAGTTGTGGGGCAGCGCGATCGTCGTCAGCGTGCCTTCCTTCTTGGCGGCTGCGATGAGATCGGCGCTCGGCTCGGCAAATGCGAGGGTCGACGAAGCCATGACGAGGGCAGTGGTGACGGAGAGAAGGCGTTGGGTCTTGGTGAGCACGGTATCCTCCTAATGTTGAAAGCGTGTCGGCGCGACAAGTAGAGTGAGTATGTGTATCGTATATGACAATGTTCCGACGCGGCCTTATACACTGTAAGCGTCTGGAATTTCGCCATATTTGGGTGTGGTCCACAGGTTCGCTGGCCCGCCCGCGCCATCAAGTGTCCGATGCGCGGCGTGACGGGGTGTCAAGCGGACAAATATTGCACAGCTGTGCGATAAAAAAGGATATCCGGTCGCGATCGACGGCTCGGTTGGCATGGCTTTTCCCCTCGTCACGCGCCGTTTCTCAAAACCGCGAGATGCGATTTCAAAATGGCCATTCGACCCTGCCGTGTGGCGACGGGCCTTTGACGTGACAGCTGTTCCCTCCGGTCTTTGCCGGTTTTATGCGGTGGATTAACATTGGTTTGTCATCCCCTGTCAACGGTGCGCTCCCGCAGAAACTTTTCACGGTGACGTTGACGAATGCGCGAAACTGAAGAATGCTCGCGTTAAGGTGTTGTTTATCATCCCAGGGGTGCAGGTGCGTGTTGTCGCAATCAAGCCGTCGCTGATGGGGGGATCGACAGTGCACGCTCTTACACGCGGATCTTGTCCGGCATTGCTTTTCAGGCGGCTTTCGTCGCGCGGTACTACAGATATTTGCATACCGAATGCATTTGACAGAAGTCAGGCTCGACCTGACCGGGGATGATGCCGGCTCTGGGCGGGGCCGGTCTTTCGCTTGCCGTTGATCACGCGGCATTCCATCCAGGCCCTTTGGGAGAAGTCGAGGAGCGGTTGAAGCAGTCACGGACTGTGGCCGCCGGTGACGCGATGCGCGCGTTTCCGGGGCGGGACATGTCGTGCGCGGCGCACTTGCCTATCTCAAGGGCGCCCGCTCTGTTGATCAGGAGAGTAGGGCATGGAAAGTTCGACTGCAGGCGTCAGCTACAAGAAGGCTGATGCATCCTATTTCGAAAAGCGCGGGCTGTCGCGGTATGCGGGCGTCTGGTCGCTCTGGGCGCTCGGGGTGGGCGCCGTCATTTCGGGGCATTTCTCCGGGTGGAATTTCGGCTTTGCCACCGGAGGGTGGGGCGGCATGCTGGTGGCAGGCATGGTGATCGCCGTCATGTATCTGGGACTGACCTTCTCGATCGCCGAGATGAGCCCGGCTCTGCCGCATACGGGGGCGGCCTATTCCTTTGCCCGCACCGCCATGGGGCCGTGGGGCGGCTTCATCACCGGGCTTTGCGAGAATGTCGAATATGTGCTGACGCCGGCGGTCGTCGTCACCTTCATCACCGCTTACGTCAATTCGATCCTCGGCATACCGGCTGCCTATTCGCCGCTGGTATGGATCGTCTTCTACGCGATCTTCCTGGCGCTCAACGTCTTCGGGCTTGAGCTCTCCTTCAAGGTGACGTTCGTCATCACCGTGATCTCGCTCGCCGTTCTGGTGTTCTTCTGGATCAGTGCCATTCCGCACATGGATTTCTCCCGCTGGGCGCTGAATATCGGTGTCGGGCCGGATGGCGCTGCCATGGAACTGCCGGAAGGCGGCGGCTCGTGGTTCCCGTTCGGGTTCTCGGGCGTTCTGGCGACGCTTCCCTTCGCCGTCTGGCTGTTTCTCGCCATCGAGCAGCTGCCGCTCGCGGCGGAGGAATCGGTCGATCCGAAGCGCGACATGCCGAAGGGGATCATTCTCGGCATGCTGACGCTGATGCTGTCGGCCTTCATGATCGTGCTTCTCAACCCGTCACTGCCGGGTGTCGGCGCCTTCCACCTGAGCACCGCGCTCGAGCCGCTGCTCGACGGGTTCAAGTCGATCTATGGCGATGGCGGCGTGGTCATTCTCGGCCTCGTGGCCTTGACCGGCCTGATCGCCAGCTTCCACACGATCCTCTACGCGCAGGGACGGCAGATCTATTCGCTCTCGCGTGCGGGCTATTTCCCGACCGTGCTGTCCGTCACCCATTCCTCCTACAAGACGCCCTATGTGGCGATGGCGGCCGGTGCGGTGATCGGACTTGCGGTTATGCTGGTCATCTGGTTTTCGCTTGGCGCGGAAGAGGGCGGCAGCATTATCGGCAGCGTCCTGCTCAACATGGCGGTGTTCGGTGCCATGTTCTCCTATATCATGCAGGCGATCTCCTTCATCATCCTGCGCAGGAAGCTGCCGAATATCGAGCGGCCGTTCCGCTCGCCGCTCGGCGTTCCCGGCGCAGCCTTGACCGTCGTGATTGCGTTGGTGACGCTGTTCTATCAGGTGCAGGACCCGAATTTCACCAAGGGCGTGCTGTGGGTCGTCATCTGGTTTGCCATCGCCATCGTCTATTTCGCGCTGGTCGGCCGTCACCGGCTGATACTGTCGCCGGAAGAGGAATTCGCGATGGAACACAAGAAGGCCGCGTCGCTCGCCTGATTTCAGCCCAGGCTATGTGGAAGTCGGCATTCTTCTCAACGAAAAAGCAACGGTGTTAGACGTCAAGCACCGTTTCTGCATGATCTCGTATTCTGGCGTTGAGAATGATGATCATTTTGCGCATGACAGCGACGAGCGCAACCTTGCCGGGCTTTCCATTGGCTCTGAGCTTTGTGTAGAAAGCCTTGATATCCGGATCGAAGCGGATCGCCGGGAGTGCGGCGATGTAGAGCGCGTCTCGAACCGGCCTCCGTCCGCCCGAGATCATGCGCTTTCCCCGCATTTGGCCGCTGTCGCGATTGAGTGGAGCAACACCGACCAGCTTTGCGATCTGTCCCTTATCCAGACGTCCCAGTTCAGGCAGCCCGGCCAAGAGGAAACAGGCGGTGCGCAGACCGATGCCCTTGAGCTGCATCAGCACCGCGGCCCTTGCCGAAAGCTCTGCGTCTGCTTCGAGGCAGGCAATCATCTCATCGACAACCGCCTGGCGTTGATCCCCCAGGAATTGCAGGCTCGCTTCGATCCATGCCTGCGTTTTGCCGCGGGCACTGGTGCCACCACTGTTTGCCAGCTTTTCTCGACGGTTCTTCTCCTGCACGATCATATGCGACAGTTGCCTGTAGCGTGCCACCAATTCGACAAGCGCTGTTTGGGTGACGGAGACCGGCTGGACGAGCGTGGTCTCCATGCGCCGACCATAGTCGGCCAGGATGAAGGCGTCGATCCTGTCGGTCTTGGAGAGCTGACCGCAGGCGCCGGCGAATTGCCGGACCTGCCTGGCATTCACCCGCGCCACCGGCATCTGCGCTGAAAGAAGCGCTTCCATCACGCGGCGCTCATAGCCCCCGGTAGGCTCCAGCAGAAACCGCTCGACTGTTTCCAACTGGGCGACGAAGGCCATGAAACGAGCAATCCCCGCGGTGGTATTGGCAAAGCTCGCCGAGCGGTTGTCCGGCAGGATACAAATGTCGAAGGATGATTTCGATATGTCGATACCGACAAAACGGTTAGTATAAGACATGAGGCAGGTCTCCCTTATACGCGAGCGCGAAGCTCTCTCAACGGTGCGACGATGCCTCGACCAGCGCAAAGGGTTCTGCTTTTTTACGAACGAAGGTTCAGGGCCGCCAAGCCCAACCGCTTTGCACTGCGCCATTGCGGTGCTGCGAACACCCCAATGACAAACGAGGCCGGAACATCATAACCGATGTTCCGGCCTCGTAACGTATAAGGCCTGCGGATCAGAGGATCCGCAGGCCTTTCATATCCGATGACCGATTTATCCGGCAGCTCTCGCATCTGTCTTAAATATGCGAGACCCGCTCCCAACTCGTTGTCTTGTTGCGGATGCACGACCGGTGCCGGCTCTTGGCCGGGATGTCCTATTCGACGAATTCGACGACGGTGCCGGGCCTTACCATCTTTGCCAGTTCCGTGGCATCCCAGTTCGTCAGGCGCACGCAGCCGTGGCTGTTCGTCTTGCCGATTTTCGACGGTTCCGGCGTGCCGTGAATGCCGTAGGTCGGCTTCGACAGCGCGATCCAGACCGTGCCGACGGGGCCGTTGGGGCCCGGCGGGATCTGCAGGATCTGATCGTTGGCACCCTGTTTGAAATTGATCTTCGGGTTGTAGGTATAGCCCGGATTGAGGGCGATGCGCTGGACCGTATGGGTGCCGGTCGGCGAGGGCGTGTCCGAAGAGCCGATCGTCGCGGGATAGGCCGAGACCAGCTTGCCGTCGGCGCCATAGGCGAAGACCTGCTTGCGGGCCTTGTCGGCGACGATGCGCGTCACCTGACCGGTCTTCGGCGGGCCGGGATTGACGACCTTGATGGTCGAGCCCGGAAGGGTGAAATCGACATTCGGGTTGAGCGCCTTCAGATATCCTTCGTCCATGTGGAACTGTTCGGCGAGCTTTTCCGTCACCGACGTGTAGGACATGGCGGGAAGGGCTGCCTTATGGGCGTAGTCTTCCGGGATTTCGGCCACATACGGGCCGGCCGCATCGGCAGCCGTAATCGTGTAATCGACGATCGGCATGCCGCCGGAATAGGCCAGCCGCTGCATGATCGCTTCCGAATCATTCGGGTCGAGCGTTTCGCCGGTCATTTCCTGCCAAGCTGCGACCGCCTTGTTGACGTTGTCGCCAAGATGGCCATCGATCACGCCGGGCGAAATCCCTTCGCGGTCGAGAAATACCTGAAGCGCGGTGATCTCTGCCTGCGGCTTCTTGGTGACGGTGATGACCGTGCGGTTGCCATGTGAGGGCGAGACCGGTTGCGCCGGCGCCTGATTGGGATCGATCGAGGCTTCCTGCTGCGGATAAGTAGAGTTCTGAGGGTAGCCGTTATTGATGTCCGGCAGTGCCTGCTGTTCGACCGGCAGATTGGTGATCGAGCCGCCGCGCTGGTTGATCGAGCCGGTGACTGAGCCCGGTTCGCGGTCCATTTGGTTGCCGGGCACCTGGCTACCGGGCACCTGGTCGCCGGGACGGTACTGGCGGTAGTCGCGATAACCGGCCTGGTTCTGGTTGTAATTGCGGTTCTGCGCCGGTGCCTGCGGGTAGCCGTATTGCTGGGCGCCATACTGACGATTGTCGTATTGCTGGCCATCATACTGCTGGCCATCATACTGCTGCCCACGGGGGCGGTACGTATCCTGGCGCACTTCCGTGGCGATGACGTTGCCATAGGTGTCGAGATAGACGCGCCGACCCATGCCGTCACGGCTGATGATGACATCGCGGCCGTCCGGCGTATAGTCGAGGATCGCGCCGTCAGGCGAAACCAGAAGCGCGTCGGACTGCCGGTAGCGCGACTGGGCGTCGGCAGGGGAGATCCCCTGGCCCAAGGTCAGGATCAGAAGGCTGAGGCTTGCTACGAGGATGCGCTTCACGAGTTCACCGGTTCCAATGTTATCTCCGACAATCGGGAAGGGGTGGGAGTGGTTCCCGAACCGCCTGAGGTCATGTCTGACAGGGCGATTCTGACGGTAATGTGGAAAAAGTGAAAACGTCATGAACGAGCTGTTAAAAAACGATCACTTTACAGTAAAACCGTCGTCAGACGGTCTTGGGAGGCAGGGAATATGAAGAGTTTCTCGGTTCGCGGTGGGCCGAAATTCATGCTGGACGAAGCATCGGTGCTCGATATCGGCCGTTGCTTCGTCAACGGAACCGATATTTCGCCCGGCCGGGCGATCCCCGATGACGGGGATCCGCGGATCGACCATTCGCTGGAGGGGTTCCTTTTTACCTGCGGGCCGGATCACATTCGTCATCCGGCGCCGATTTCCGGGCGATCCGATGGCAGAAAATATCCGCTGCATGGATCGTTCTCCGCGCATCCTGCCGAGATCGTCTTCTGGGATGGCGCCCCGGAGAACGGGCAGGAGGATGGCGAGGAGACCGACGGCGAGTGCCGCGCCCGGATCAGGGTAACGATGGCGACCGGCGAACCGGCGCTTCTCGATCGGCACTACCGGATCGATCACCAGAGCGGCGAGGTGAGCCTTACCGACCGCGTGACCAATGTCGGAACCAAGCCGTTTGCCGCCGTGCATATGTATCACATGAATATCGGCGCGTGGCTGTTCGACGATCACGTCAGTCTGAGCGGCGCGATGTTCGAGGGCGGTCGCCTGCCATGGAATTTCGGCGCGGAGCCGGGAAGCGTGTTCTGCGTGCCGGCGCATGATGGTGCCGAAAATAGTGCGGATGGCGGCCGAGATAATGTTGCCGGCGGGTGGGCCGAAATGCGGCTCGGCCCGATTGCCGCGATCGGCGGGCTGACGCTCAGGGTCAAGTTCAGAACCGATACGCTGCCCTACCTGCAAATGTGGCGCAATCAGAAGAACCCCGCGCATGTGCTCGGCATCGAGCCTGTCTCGCATCGTCTGGCAGACCGAGAGGAACTGGAAAAATCCGGCGAGATCAGGATGCTGAAGCCAGGGGAAAGTATAGACTACGCGCTGTGCTTCGCCTTCGTCTGATTAGTCCTTTCATCCGGCGGGTCCGGGCTGGCGAAGAGGCAGGCCGGTGCGAGCCGGGGCCGGCGTGCGGCGGATCCGCTCCCGGTACCGCGTTCTTTGCGGTGGCACCGTTCCGTGATTGACGCCCTTGCCGTCAGACCGTAATGCTTTGCCCACTTCAAAGCAGGAGTTGTTTGCCATGGATATCCGCCCGATCAACGACGAGTATTCCGTTTCCGGCCAGATCACGGTCGAGGATCTCGATCAGATCAAGGCCCTCGGCTTCAAGTCGATCGTCTGCAACCGCCCGGACGATGAAGAACCGGGCCAGCCGCATTTTGCCGATATCGCGGCGCGTGCCGAGGAACTCGGTATCGAGATTCGCCACATCCCCGTCGGCCGCATGGGCCTCGACGCAGACGGCGTGAACGCCATGGCCGATGCGGTCGAGGAATTTCCTCGCCCGATGCTCGGCTATTGCCGTTCGGGCGCCCGTTCGACGGCGATCTACGAGCGCAGCCTCGCGCAGCGCGGCTGATCTTTCTGCCGCCTTTCCATCAAGGTTTTCGCGCAGGACGGCCCGGCCGCCCTGCAATTCAAAAGCTCATTCATTCAGGAGCATTCCCATGAGCATCAAGCGCATCGAACCCGGCGCCCGCATGAGCGGCGCCGTCGTCCACGGTAACACCGTCTATCTCGCCGGCCAGGTTGGCGAAGGCGAAAGCGTCACCGACCAGTGCAAGGACGCGCTCGGCGAAGTCGATCGCCTGCTCGCGGCTGCCGGTTCGGACAAGTCGAAGATCCTTCAGACGATCATCTACATTTCCGACATGGCCTATTTCGGCGAAATGAATGCCGTCTGGGAATCCTGGATCGATCCGGCCAACCCGCCGGCACGCGCGACGAGCGAAGCCAAGCTCGCTGCGCCGAAGTACAAGGTCGAGTTCATCGTCACGGCTGCCATCTAAGCACCGTCGATTGTCTCAGGACGATAAAAGCCACCGGAACGCTTGCCGTTCCGGTGGCTTTTTTGTGAGTTTTTTTCCGTGTAACCGACTGGGAGAAATCGGGTTCAGGGCTGCCCCGGCTGATAGCCGATGAAATAATAGGCGGCGAGCGCGAGACCAATGACAAGGATCGCGATCACGAATGTCGACATGCCGCCAATAGCGCGGCGTTTTGCTTGTTTCGTAGATTGTACCATGATCGGGAAACGGCGGTTAACCCGATCGGTTCCCGCCGTTTGCCAGTTTTTCGATGATCGTAGGTCAGCTCCGGTCGCGGATCTGCGTCAATGTGCGGGCGGGCGTGATCGCTTCCGGGTCAAGGCGCACCTCGATGATCGCCGGCATGCCGCTTTCACGGGCGCGCAGATAGGCGGGACCGAAATCTTCAGTCCTTTCCACCAGCTCGCCATGGCCGCCGAAGGCTTTCGCATAGGCGACGAAATCCGGGTTGACGAGATCGGTGCCGCTGACACGGCCGGGATATTCCCGCTCCTGATGCATGCGGATCGTGCCGTAGATGCCGTTGTTGACGAGAACCGTGATGATCGGCAGGCCGTAGCGGACGGCGGTGATGAACTCCTGGCCGTGCATCATGAAGCAGCCGTCGCCGGCAAAGCAGACGACTTCCCTTTCCGGATACAGTTTCTTCGCGGCGACTGCCGCCGGCAGGCCGTAACCCATCGAGCCTGAGGTCGGGGCCGACTGGGTATTGTATTTTCTGAAACGGTGGAAGCGATGCAGCCAGGTGGCGTAATTGCCCGCACCATTGGTGAAGATCGCGTCGTCGGGGACGTTATCCTCGATCCATTCCATGATCGGTCCCATGTGAACGGCGCCCGGACCGCTCTCCGGCGGCGTCGACCATTTGAGATAGGCGTCGTGCATGGCGGATTTGCGCTCGGCCCAGATCGGCACTGCCGGGGCTTCAAGGCCTGCCAAGGCTTCGACGAATTCCGTCGGCGCGGCACAGATGGCAAGGTCCGGCCGGTAGAGGCGGCCGAGTTCTTCCGGATCGGGGAAGACATGGACGATCTTCTGTTTCGGATAGGGGATGTCGAGCAGCGTATAGCCCGAGGAGGGCATTTCCGACATGCGGGCGCCGACGAGGATGAGGAGGTCTGCCTCCTTGATCTCCTTGGCAAGCGCCGGGTTGATGCCGATGCCGACATCGCCCGCATAGGACGGATGAAGGTGATCGAAGAGCATCTGACGGCGGAAGGAGCAGCCGACCGGCAACTTGAAGCGGCTGGCGAAATCCTGGAAATCCTCGACGGATTTCTCCGTCCAGCGGGTGCCGCCGACAATCACCATCGGCTGCTGGGCCGAGCGGAGCATGGTGTCGAAAGCCTTGATCTGGCTTGGACCCGGATGGCTTTCGACCGGCGTGTAGGGCAGGGCGGCAGGCGCCTCGACGGTTTCGACCAGCATGTCTTCCGGCAGCGTCAACACGACAGGGCCGGGGCGGCCGGAGGTGGCGACGGCAAAGGCGCGGGTGACGAATTCGGGAATGCGGCGCGCATCGTCGATCTCGCCGACCCATTTGGCGAATTCGGTGAAGGCGCGGCGATATTCCACCTCCTGAAAGGCCTCACGCTCCTTCATGTCGCGGCCGATCTGGCCGACGAAGAGGATCATCGGGATGGAGTCCTGCTTGGCGACATGCAGGCCTGCCGAGGCATTGGTCGCGCCGGGGCCGCGTGTCACCATGCAGATGCCGGGTTTGCCGGAGAGGCGGCCCCAGCTGTCTGCCATCATCGCCGCGCCACCTTCCTGACGGCAGACGACGACATCAATGCCGCTCTCATAGAGCGCGTCGAGCACGGCGAGATAGCTTTCGCCGGGAACGCAGGAGACCTGAGATACCCCATTGGCCTTCAGCGCATCGACGATGAGCTCGCCGCCGGTCTTCTTTACTCGGTTGATTACCGGGGTCATTGCTCTTACCTCCTCCTGTCGAGTGCATCCAGTTCAGCCAGAATTTCCGCCGTATGCTCGCCCAGTTTCGGGCTCGGGCGGTGATAGGAAAGCGGCGTCTTCGACAGGACGATCGGCGTGCGGACGCCTGGGATCGCGGTGCCGTCGGCCGTCTCCAGATCGATGCGCAGGCCGCGTGCCTTGATCTGCGGGTCCTCGAACATTTCGCCGATGGAGTTGATCGGGCCGACCGGTACGGCGTTCTCGCCGCAGGCGGCCAGAAGATCGGCCTTGGTCCATTTCGTTGTTTCGGATACCAGCAGGCTGCGCACCTCGATCCGGTGGGCGACGCGGGCCTTGTTGGTGGAATAGCGCTCGTCGTCGGCGACATTCTCGATGCCGAGGATGCGGCAGAAGCGGCGGAACTGGCCATCATTGCCGACCGCCAGAATGATATAGCCGTCCTGAACCGGGATCACTTCATAGGGCGAGATATTGGGGTGGGCATTGCCGAGCCGCTGCGGGGCGATGCCGGAGACGAGGTAGTTCATATTCTGGTTTGCGAGCACCGCCGACATGACGTCGAGAAGCGCCATGTCGACCTGCTGGCCCTCACCGGTCTTCATCGCATGGATCAGCGCGCCCTGAATGGCGGTGACGGAATAGATCCCGGTGAAGATATCGGCGATCGCCACGCCCGCCTTCATCGGCTGGCCATCCGGATCGCCGGTGATCGACATGAAGCCGGACATGCCCTGCACGATGTAATCATAGCCGGCGAGATGGGCGTAGGGACCATCCTGGCCGAAGCCGGTGATCGAGCAGTAGACGAGTTTCGGATTGATCTTCTTCAGGCTCTCGTAGTCGAGCCCGTATTTTTTCAGGCCGCCGAGCTTGAAATTCTCGATCAGCACGTCGGCGCCGGCAGCCAGCCGCCGCACGGTCTCCTGACCGTCTTCGGTGCGAAAATCCACCGCGATCGAGCGCTTGCCGCGATTGGTAGAGTGGTAGTAGGCGGCGGAGAGGTTTTCGCCGTCTGCGCCTTCGACGAAGGGCGGTCCCCAGGCGCGGGTGTCGTCACCGCCGTCGGGGTTTTCCACCTTGATGACGTCGGCGCCCATATCGGCGAGCATCTGGCCCGCCCAGGGGCCGGCAAGCACGCGGGCAAGCTCGATCACCCGGATGCCGGTTAGCGGCGGTTCCTGCTGAAGTGACGTTTCGTCTGGCTGGGACATCTCGACCGATCACGCACAAGGAGTTTCCGGGGGGAACTACCGGGAATTGCCGGGCGGATGGGGGGTGGTTGGCTCCCCCACCAACAGGTCCTCTATAGCCACTCGAAACGATCGGCGCACTTGACGAAATGTCATGAGATCATTCCGCCAGTGTCGGTCAGGTCGCCGTGGTGTCAGGGGCGGGCCGTCGCGGCCCGGCTTGCCCAGACTGCAAATTCCTGTGTCGCCTGATCGCGGACGGTGTCGTTCAACGTCTCGTGGCGGATGCCGGGCCAGATCTTGCAGGTGATATCGCTGAGGCCGGCGCTGCGGGCGCGGTCGGCAAGCCATGTGATGGCACGGCCGCTGTCCGTTGCCGGATCGTCGCTGCCGCCGACGAGATGGAGGGGGAGACCGGCGGGCAGGCGTGAGAGGAGGGCGGGGGCCCGAAACGTCAGCTCGAAAATATCGAGCCAGAGCGAGACGCTGGCACCGAAGCCGCAAAGCGGATCGGCGATGTAGCGATCAACCTCCTGCGGATCGTTGCTCAGCCAGTCGAACAGGGTGCGATGGCCCGATATCGAGCGGCCCCAGGCCTCGAAGGTGAGGCGTGGCAGAAGCTGGCTCGGCACGTCTGACCCCTTCAGAGCGCGTTCGGCCAGAAGCAGGGCCTGTGCGGCGCGGCCTGCCAGACCGGGGTGGAAATTCGAGTTCCAGACAGCGACGCCGGCAAATGCCGGCGGATAGGAGACGGCTGCATTGAGCGCAATCAGCCCGCCCATGGAATGGCCAATCAGAATGACGGGAAGACCTGGGTGGCGCGACAGGGCCTCCGTGCGCACCGCCATCAGATCGTCGATGACGATGCGGGCACCGTCTCGTCTGGCGAAGCGGCCGAGCGGTGCGTCCGGCGCGGTCGTCTCGCCATGGCCGCGGTGATCGAAGGCGTAGACCTCGAAACCGTGCCGGGCCATCTCTGCGGCGAAGCGTCGGTAGCGACGGGCGTGGTCGGCAAGCCCGTGGGAGACGATGAGGATGCCGCGCGCGGACGTTGTCGCCGGCTGGTGATGAAGGGCGATGCTGGCGCCTGTCGGGCTCGCGAGCCGTTCGATTTGCTGAAACATGACCTCTTCCTTCGTCTCTTGCGGTGCGGAGGCTTGCAGCGTGAAACCTTTGGCGCCGTTCGCCTGTCGCGATCTTTCGCAGACCGCGCCCGATCGCGCAACGTCACTGCCGGGTTCTGTGCCGGGCGACGCTTGATGCCGCAGCACTGCCTGGCCGAAGCGGATCTCTGCGACCGGCTTTGTCGATCAGCGCTTCCTGTGAGGCGATTATTGATGGAAACCTTGCCCCCAAAGGTCGAAAGCCGGGGCTTTTGACGGACCATCCGTTGCCCCGGAGCGCCACTTCGCCTACATAGCGCCCAAACACTCTCTCCCGGAGCTCAACAATCCATGGCACGTCAGTTCATCTACCACATGTCGGGACTCAACAAGTCCTACGGCGCCAAGAAGATCCTCGAAAACGTCAACCTGTCCTTCTACCCTGACGCCAAGATCGGTATCCTCGGTCCGAACGGTGCCGGTAAGTCGACCGTGCTGCGCATCATTGCCGGCCAGGACAAGGAATATACCGGTGAAGCCTGGCTCGCCGACGGCGCGACCGTGGGCTATCTGGAGCAGGAGCCGCATCTCAATCCCAACAAGAACGCTTTCGAAAACGTCATGGAAGGCGTGGCCGACAAGCAGGCCGTGCTCGACCGCTATAACGAACTGATGATGAACTATTCCGACGAGACGGCGGACGAAGGCGCCAAGCTCCAGGACATCATCGACAGCCAGAACCTGTGGGATCTGGAACAGCAGGTCGAAATGGCGATGGAAGCGCTGCGCTGCCCGCCGAAGGATGCGGACGTCACCGTGCTTTCGGGTGGTGAACGCCGCCGTATCGCGCTTTGCCGCCTGCTGCTGTCGCAGCCCGACCTGCTGCTGCTCGACGAACCGACCAACCATCTCGACGCCGAGACGATCGGCTGGCTGGAAAAGCATCTGCGCGACTATCCGGGCGCCGTGATGATGATCACCCACGATCGCTACTTCCTCGACAACGTCACCGGCTGGATCCTCGAACTCGACCGTGGCCGCGGCATCCCGTACGAAGGCAACTATTCCGCTTACCTGCAGGCGAAAGCCAAGCGCATGCAGCAGGAAAGCCGCGAAGAGGCCGGCCGCCAGAAGGCGCTGTCTCGCGAACAGGAATGGATCGCGTCCAGCCCGAAGGCTCGTCAGGCGAAGTCGAAGGCCCGTATCAAGGCCTATGAAGAGCTGGTCGATGCGGCCGAGAACATCCGGCCCGGCGATGCGCAGATCATCATTCCGGTCTCCGAGCGCCTCGGCAACGTGGTCATCGAGCTGGAAGGCATCAAGAAGGGCTTTGAAGGCCGCACGCTGATCAACGACCTGTCGATCAAGCTGCCGCCGGGCGGTATCGTCGGCATTATCGGCCCGAACGGCGCCGGCAAGTCGACGCTGTTCAAGATGATCACCGGCCAGGAAACCCCGGACGAAGGCTCGATCCGCGTCGGCGACACCGTGCATCTCGGCTATGTCGACCAGAGCCGCGACGCGCTCGACGGCAACAAGACCGTCTGGGAAGAAATTTCCGGCGGTGCCGAAGTCATCAAGCTCGGCAAGTTCGACATGAACTCCAGAGCCTATTGCGGCGCCTTCAACTTCAAGGGCGGCGACCAGCAGCAGAAGGTCGGCAATCTGTCGGGTGGTCAGCGTAACCGCGTTCACCTTGCCAAGATGCTGAAGGCCGGCGGCAATGTTCTTCTGCTCGACGAACCGACCAACGACCTCGATACGGAAACGCTCGGTGCACTGGAAGGCGCGCTCGAAGCGTTTGCCGGCTGCGCGATCATCATCAGCCATGATCGCATGTTCCTCGACCGTCTGGCGACGCATATCCTCGCCTTCGAAGGCGACGGCCATGTGGAATGGTTCGAAGGCAATTTCGAGGATTACGAGGAAGACAAGGTTCGTCGCCTCGGCCCGGATGCCCTCAACCCCGGCAGCCAGTCCTACAAGCGCCTGACGCGCTGACGAAACGATCCGGTCCTGCCGGGTCACTGCAAGGCTCCAACAGAGCCAACGGACTTTCTGTCATCAAAACGGCGCCGATACTTTCGGCGCCGTTTTCATTTCGCGTGAAAGCAGCTTTCGTCCAAGTTTACTAAGTTTTTAATCGATTACCGTAAATGTACCGACCAGTTAAAATCTGGGGGTCCAATGTTCTCCATCCGCAATATTCTTGTCGGGGCTTTTCTCGTCTTCAGCCTCGCACTGGCCGGCGTCGTCGGGCAGTCGACGATCTCTGCCTATTCCCGCTATCAGTCCTATCAGGATGTCGCCAAACTGGCGCAGGTCGATAAGGCACTGTTCAATGCACTCTTGAACTTCCGCAGCGAGCGTGGGGACAGTGCAACCGCGCTGACGCTCAGCAAATCCGCCGGTGCCGCGTCCTATACGAGCGTCCAGACCGCCCGTCTCAAGGTGGATGCCGCCATGGCGGAGGGGATGAAGATCGCCGCCGATCTTTCCGGCGCCAAGGTGCAGTCCGCCATCGGTTCGGCCAAGGCCACTTACGACCGGCTGGTCGCCCAGCGTCAGATCGTCGACCGGCAGATGGGGCTCGAGCTTGATGCGCGCGAAAAGGGTCAGGACAAGGCGATCCTTGATCTCGGCAGCACGTTCATCTCCGTTCTCGAATCGGGTTCGGTCGCCGTCGAAGGCGAGATCCGTACGCTCGATCCGACGATGGTGGCGCTGATCCAGATCCGCTCCTACGCCTGGGCGTCGCGTTCGCTCGGCGGTACGGCGACGATCGCGCTCAATGCGGCGATTGCAGCCGGGCGTCCGCTGACCGCTGCGGAAGCAGCAGCCGTCGCCAGCAATGACAGCGCCGCCAGCTTCGCCTGGAACGCGGTCAAGGTGCTTGTCGATCATCTGTCGACACCGGTTGCGCTGCGCAGCGGCTTTGAGACCGCCGACCAGAACTATTTCTCCGGTGAGTTCGCCACATGGCGCAAGGACGTCGTCTCGCAGTTGAAGGACGGCCAATCCAGCAAGGTCGGGATCGACGAGTGGCGCACCAAGGTGACGGCTGCTCTCGGTTCGCTCGCCGCCGTCGCTTCGTCGGCCATGGATCAGCTGAATGCTGCTTCCGTCGCGGCCGTTTCTGATGCCGCCGAGACGCTACTGATCGATACGATCGCCTTCCTCGCCGTGGCCTTCCTTGCCATTGGCGGCATGACGGTGGTCATCCGTCGCGTGGCCCGCCCGCTGTCGCGGATCACCGAATGCATGGGCGCGCTTGCAGCCGGCGATCTGGCCGTCGAAGTGCCCGGTGCCCGCCGCAAGGACGAGATCGGTGCGATTGCCCAGTCCGTCGAAGTGTTTCGCGAGGCGGCGATCCGCAATCGCGAACTCGAAGCCGATGCGGAGCGCAACCGGATTGCGGCGGAACGCGACCGCGTCGAGCTGCAGCGCCGCGCCGAGGAAGAGGCGGAAGCCCGCCTCAACCAGGCGACCGGTTCGCTTGCCGCCGGGCTTCGCCGTCTGGCCGGTGGCGACATGCTCTGCGAGATCCAGCAACCGTTCGCAGCGCAGTTCGAGCCGCTCCGTCACGATTTCAACACCTCCGTCGCCCAGCTGCGCGAGACGTTGATCGGGGTCGGTTATTCGGTGACAACCGTATCTTCCGGTTCGAAGGAAATCTCCGACGCGTCCGACAATCTTGCCAAGCGCACCGAGCAGCAGGCCGCTTCGCTGGAAGAGACTGCCGCCGCACTCGAAGAGATCACCGCAAACGTCACCGCCACGTCAAGGCGGACATCGGAAGCGCGCGACGTGGTGCGCGATGCGAGCGCACGCGCCGATCAGTCCGGCCAGGTGGTCCGCAATGCCGTCACGGCGATGCAGAAAATCGAGGATTCCTCGCGGCAGATCAGCCAGATCATCGGTGTGATCGACGAGATCGCCTTCCAGACCAATCTGCTTGCACTGAACGCCGGCGTGGAAGCCGCGCGGGCCGGGGAGGCCGGCAAGGGCTTTGCCGTCGTCGCACAGGAAGTGCGCGAACTGGCACAGCGCTCGGCCAATGCCGCCAAGGAGATCAAGGGTCTCATCTCCAACTCGGCCTCTGCCGTCGGCGAGGGCGTGCGCCTCGTCAGCGATACGGGCGAGGGGCTCGGCCAGATCCAGCAGCTGGTTCTGACGGTCAATGCCCATATGGATGCGATTGCCACCGCGGCACAGGAGCAGTCGGTCGGACTTGGCGAGGTCAATACCGCCGTCAACCACATGGACCAGGCGACCCAGCAGAATGCCGCCATGGTGGAAGAGATGAGTGCCGCCGGCGCCGGCCTTGCGCAGGAAAGCCAGAAGCTCGCCGATCTCCTGGCGCATTTCCAGGTCGGGCACCCGTCGGGTCAGGCCAGCGGCGATCTGCGCGGCATGGGCGAGCGCATGCGTGCGCCGCAGCGGGCCGCCGAGCCGGCATGGCAGCGTCAACCGTCCGCACCGAGCCCGCAGGCAAGAGCCGCAGCGCCGCGGCGTGCAGCCGCCGCAGGCTCCGGCGGTCAGGACTGGGAAGAGTTCTGATCCACGGCGTCCTCCAAGCGCAATCGAAGACCAGAAAGGGGCAGCATATCGCTGCCCCTTTTTCTGTTGGTCTCAGGGGGAAGGTGATCACGGCCACTTGCGCCGATTCGATAAATCACATAAACATATCTTTATATGTTGATTGCTGAAGGATTAATCTGTGGGTTTGGCTCTGGATACGTTGGTGGATGTGTTGAAGACGGCAGGGGAACCGACCCGTTTCCGTCTTCTGGCGCTTCTGGCTGCCGGCGATCTCACCGTCACCGATCTTACAGACATTCTGGGCCAATCGCAGCCCCGTATTTCGCGGCACCTCAAACTTCTGGCTGAAGAAAGCCTGATCGAACGCTATCAGGAAGGTGCCTGGGCGTATTTCCGTCTGAGGCAGGAGGGACTTGCACCGACGCTGGTGCGGACGCTTCTGACCTCCGTGTCCGGCGAGGATCCGGTTCTGCTGCGCGACGGCGAACGGCTCGCTGCAGTCAAGCGGCAGCGCGCCGAGCGGGCACAGTCCTATTTCAGCCGCAACGCGTCGGGATGGGACGAGTTGCGCCGTCTGCATGCCAGCGACGATACGGTCGAGGCGGCGCTCTTGAAGCTCGTCGGCACTCGGCCGATCGATTCGATGCTGGACCTGGGAACCGGGACCGGCTGGATGCTGCAACTGCTGGCGCCGCTCTATCGCCGGGCAACCGGTGTCGACCAGAGCCGCGACATGCTGACGGTGGCGCGTGCCAATCTCGACAAGGCGGGTATTGCCAAGGCCTCGGTGCGGCATGCCGATATTCTCAACCTGCCGCTCGAGGGCCAGGATTTCGATTTCGTCACCGTGCATCAGGTGCTGCACTTCCTCGACCAGCCGGATCTGGCGATTGCGGAGGCGGCGCGGGTGCTGCGCCCCGGCGGTCGATTGGTGATCGTCGATTTCGCGCCGCACAGTCTCGAACATCTGCGGGACGATCATGCGCATGTCCGCCTCGGCTTCTCGCATCAGATGATGGCGGAATGGCTGACAAAGGCCGGCCTTGACGTGGAGCAGGCGATCGACCTTGCGCCGGGCAAGGAGGGTGCGCTCACCGTCACCGTATGGCTTGCCCGCGACCGGCGCATGCTGATGGCGGGCGATGGGGTCAGAGGCCCCCAGGCGCTGACCCTTTCGTGAACGTAACAACGCCTCGATTTCAAGGCTAAGAATAGACAGGTCCAGGAGCATACAATGGAAACCAAAGCAGCCGCCGGGAAAGAGTTCGGCCTGTCTTTCGAATTCTTCCCGCCGAAGTCCGAGGAGATGGACGCGCAGCTCTGGCAGACGGTCGAGCAGCTGTCGGCCTTCGAGCCGGAATTCGTCTCCGTGACCTATGGTGCCGGTGGCTCGACCAAGGCGCCGACGCTTGCTGCCGTCGGCCGGATGATTTCCGATGCCGGGCTCTCCACCGCATCGCATCTGACTTGCGTCGATGCTTCGCGCGACGAGGTGAGGGCCGTGGTGGAGGAGTTGCGCGCAGCCGGCGTGCGCCGCATCGTTGCGCTGCGCGGCGATCCGGCAGCGGGGATCGGCTCCGACTATAAACCGCATCCACAAGGGTTCTCCGATACGGCGCAGCTCGTCGAGATGTTGCTCGGCTATGGCGATTTCGACGTGTCCGTGTCCGCCTATCCGGAAAAGCACCCGGAGAGCCGCGATATCCTTGCCGATATCGACACGTTGAAGCGCAAGGCCGATGCCGGCGCGGCGCGGGCACTGACACAGTTCTTCTTCGACAACGACATCTTCGAACGCTATCTGGACAAGGTGCGGGCAGCAGGCATTGCCATTCCGGTCGTGCCGGGGATCATGCCGATCCAGAACCTGACGCAGCTCAAGCGGTTCGCCGGCCGTTGCGGCACGAGCGTGCCGTCATTCCTCGATGATCGCTTCGAGGGCTATGACGACAAGCCGGAAGAGCGGGCCAAGGTGGCGGCAGATGTGGCAGCCGAGCAGATCGAGGATCTGATGCGCCGTGGTCTCGACGACTTCCATCTCTACACGATGAACCGTGCGCCGCTCGTCTCTGCCGTGCTCGAGCGTCTCGGCCGCAAGCCGGTGCGCGATGTCGGAGCCGCCGCCTGACGGGAGGCTCGCTTTTCGCGGCAATCGCATCGCGTTTCTGCGCCATCCAGGAACTGGAAAAGCCCATGCTCCGTCTGGAACATGGGCTTTATAGTTTCGAGCGATAGTCGCTCGCTTTTATCAAGTGGCTATATCAAACGGTCATGGATGCAAGATCAGACCTGTTGAGACTGGTGCATTTCGCAACTCAGATGAAGAGCATCGAAGCGACGAAAACGAATGCTGCACCGACGACGAGAACATTGAGATTGTACGTAAGTCTCATGTTTGCCTCCTTGCGTTGACCGTTAGAGTTTATGTCCGATTTGTGTTCCTTGGAAAGCGAATTCGTTGCTGCGCTGCCGTATGGCGGCTTGCCAAATTGTCGCAGATCTCGATCATGGTATTGAAATCATGAGAATTTTAGCGGTGTAACGAGGCGTTTCAATCTGTTAAATTCTCGTGATCTGCCGTTAATCTCGATGAATGGAGAGCGTAAACGAAGTCTTTCAGACACCGTTCAAGCCATTTTCTCGCGCTTGCGAAATAGCCGTCCGTCGAGCACGAGAAGGCCGAGGCCGATCACCAGCATCCCGGCAAAATCCGTCGCACCCAGCCTTTCGCCGAGGAAGACGGCGCCGAGCACGATGGCGAAGGGCGGGATCAGCAGCGTCACCAGCGAGGCATTGGTGGCACCGGCAAGGCCGAGAATGCGGAAGTAAAGAAGGTAGGCGTAGGCGGTCGAGACCAGCGCGAGCGCGAGGATCGCCGCGCAGGCGGCAAGCGACGGCATGGGCAGTGTCCACGGATGATCGAATGCGAGCGAGACCGGAAGAACCATCAGGCTCGACGCCGTCATCTGGCCGCAGGCGATGACGATCGCCGGAATGGCGCGGAAACGCTTGCCGTAGGTTCCGGCAAAGCCGTAGGAGAGGGCGGCGCAGAGCGGCAGGATCAGCGCCCAGAGCGGGATCGACGTCATGCCGGCAAGGCTCGGGCCGATCAGGATGGCGGTGCCGAGAAGACCGAGAAGGCAACCGCCGATCTTGGCGGCGCTCAGCTTTTCGTCCGGGGTCCAGTAATTGGCGATCAGCACGGTCCAGACCGGTGTCGTCGCATTGAGGATTGAGGCAAGGCCGGCACCGATCTGCGTCTGGCCGAAGAAGATCAGCGCGTGGGGCAGGGCGTTGTTCAGGAGGCCCAGAATGGCGAAGGACTTCCAGTGCGCTTTCAGCGTCGGATAGAGATCGAACCGGCCGCCGATATAGATATGGAGCGCGAGCGCGGCGAGCCCGAGCCGCAGGAAGACCAGCGTCAGCGGCGGGACTTCATGGATGGCGACGCGGGCGAAGAAGAAGGACCCGCCCCAGATCAGCCCCAAGAGCGCGATCAGGAGCCAGGCGAGCGTGCTCGGTCTGGTCGCTGCGGTCGATTGTGTGTTCACGGCGAATCCCCCTCCTTGAACGAAGGGTGAACAGATAACCCGCCGAGGCGGTTTGCACCACCCGTTTCCTGCAGCTTTCCAAAGATAGGGCATTTTCGTCTATCTTCGAAATGCGGCGCTGCCCTTTCTCCCCGGTTTCACGCAGTTTTCGCCGCAAACCCGGTTCGCGCTTCGGCTGAATTTGCGCATGGAGCGGATGACAAAAAAAGCCCGCAACGCTGTGGAAGCGATGCGGGCCTGACTGGTCACTTGCCAGTGTCCGTTACTCTCAGAGGGCGTCGAGCAGCGCCTGGGTCGGCCAGCCATCGGCCGGCTGGCCAAGGCGGGCCTGTTCCTTCTGCACGGCGACGCGGGTGCCGGAGCCGAGAATGCCATCGACCTTGCCGATATCGTAACCCTTGGCTTCAAGCTTTGTCTGCAGCGCGCGCATGCCGGCATCGTCGAGGCCCACGTCCGGATTGCCCTTGACGTAGGTCGGCGCGCCGGAAAGGCGGGTGGCGAAATAGGCGGCCGAGGTCGTGTAGATGAACGACTTGTTCCACTCGAGATAGATGTTGAAATTCGGGTAGGTGAGGAAGGCCGGGCCCTTGCGGCCCTGCGGCAGGATAAGGGCCGCGGGAAGGTTGCCGAAAGAGGTGACGCCGTCGCGCGGCTTGACGCCATAGGCGAACCACTGGCTTGCGGGGATCTCGTTGCCGAGGCCGCTCTTTTCCCAGGGCAGGACGTCCGGCACGCTGACTTCCTGCAGCCAGGGCTGGCCGGCCTTGAAGCCGAGATGCTGGATGAATTTCGCGGCCGTCAGAACCGCATCGGCGCCGCTCTGCTTGACGTTGATATGGCCATCGCCATCGCCATCGACGCCAAAGGCGATAATGTCCTTCGGCAGCATCTGGACCTGGCCGATTTCGCCGGCCCAGGCGCCGGTATTGGTGGCCGGGTTGAGATCGCCATGCTGAACCATCTCGATAGCCGCAATCAGCTGCGGGCGGAAGAGTTCCGGGCGACGGCAATCATGCGCCATGGTGACAAGCGCGTTGCGGGTGTTGAAATCGCCCTGCACGGCGCCGAAATCGGTTTCCATCGCCCAGAAGGCGGTGATGACGCCGGGGGCGACGCCGAATTCGTTCTGGGCACGGCCGAAGACGTCTGCCATCTGCTTCATCTTCTGGCGGCCGATATCGAGGCGGGCCTGGCTGACGGTGCGCTGCGAGAATTCCAGGAAGGTCTGGCGAAAGACGCCCTGGGCGCGGTCGCGGGCGAGAACCTTGGGATCGATCTGGGCGCCGGCCAGCGCTTCGTCCGCCGCGCTTGCCGGAACGCCGTCAGAGATGGCCTCGGCCTTTACACCGGCCAGAAATGCCGCAAGGTCGCCGCCGCAAACGGTGCCGGAAGCGGCTGTGGTGGCGGTTGCGGAGGGCGCCTGCGCCATGGCGCTGGTGGAAATGGCGGTGGACGACAAGGCCGTCAGGAAAAGGCAGCCCAGAGCAAGGCGTCGGAAGGGTGTGGCAGACATCGGCGTTCCCAAAAATGATCGAAAGCCACCGGTGCGCTGTCATGTCCGTCGAGCGGTCGGCAGCGCCGGCTGGCTGGTCGCGGTGGTTTTATCGCAACCGCTAACGTAAAGCCAGCCAGCTATTTCCGGGCAACGGCGAATTGAAGTGCCCGGTGATCCGATAAGGCCGGGGTGCTGTTGGGGTTTCGCCGGCGCTTTACTGCGGCATGACGGGGGGCTGGGCGAAGGACTGCAGGCCCGGCTGCATCACAGTCTGCGCCTCCGCATAGGCCACAGGCGCGACCGGCGCTACCGTCGGCACGGCTGCGGCAACCGCGGTGCCGCCATCCTGGATCGGGCGTTCGAGCTGGGCGACCCAGGTGCGCCATTGTTTCGCATTGCCGGCAAAGACGTTGATATCCGTCTGGCCCCTGACACCGGGCACGATGCCCGTGCCGGTATATTGCCAGAAGGACCAGCGACGGTCGGCGTAGATCTTGCTCGGATGGGCAGCCGTGGAGCGGACCCAGAACGGGTAGTTGTCGAAATAGCCGACGAGGTTGTCGCGGTGGAAATCGACCGAGGTGTAGATGATCGGACGCTTGCCGTAATAGGCTTCCAGCCTGTCCATGAAGCGCTTCATGACGGCGCGCACGGAGGCCGGATCGGGCTTCAGCTTGCAGGATTTCGAGGCATGGTTCCACTCGACGTCGATGACGGGCGGCATCTGCACGGAGGCCTTCGGCACGTTCTGGATGAACCAGTCGGCCTGTTCGTCCGGCGTCGAACAGAAATAGTAAAAATGATAGGGCGCGTAGGGAATGCCGACGGCTGCTGCCGCCCGCCAGTTCTTCTCGAAGGTCGGATCGACCCGGTCCTTGCCTTCGGTCGCCTTGAAGAAGACGAAGGAAATGCCCGATTTCTTGACCGTCGGCCAATCGACGCCGTCGCCGTTCCACTTCGACAGATCGATGCCGTGGATCTCGTGCTTGCCCGGATGGTCGGAGCCGAAATCGGCCGGCTTGGCATCCTTGAATTTCCCCTTGCCGATCGACGAGGTGGAAATCAGGTCATAGCGCGTCGAGGTACAGGACGTCGCGGTAAGGCCGGTCAGAAGAAGGGCAGCGGCAAGCAAAGCAGTCGGGAGCCGAGGCATGGATGTCCTCAAATCAGAGACGAAACGGAAGCCTCTTGCCCCGCGAACGCAACACACAGGGAGGCATGAACGTCATGTTCACCATAACGTCGTAAAAATTCCGTTAGGGCAAGCTGAAAAACATCCGCTCCCGTCCGAGGCGGCTATCCGGCGGGGCCGTGCGGCAAGGAAACCGGCCCGCTTTCCTTCCTGACCCGCAAGGACGTCTACAGCGACGACAAGCTGCATGCCGATGAAGATCAGCCACGGCGGCGGATCACCGCGTGCCAGGCATAGCCCCAGCCGATCGTCTCGAACGCCATATCGGCATCTGCGGCCTGCAGACGTTGTTCGAGTACGGCATGCAGATCAGGGCGGGGGGTAACATGGAAGCGGGTCAGCCACGCTTTCAGCATGCCGCCGAACCAGGCGGGCAGATCTTCCTGCTGGCCGAAATCGACGATATGCAGCGAGCCGTTCGGGGCAAGGGCTGCCAGTGCCGCATCGACCGCCTTCTCCCATCCGGGGATCATCGAGAGTGCGTAGGAAATGAGGATGCGGTCAAAACCCTCGACACCGAAATCGCGGGGCGAGAAATCGGTGGCATCGGCGACGCGCAGGTCCGGTGACAGTTTCAGGCCGCGGAAATTGGCGCGGGCACTTTGCAGCATCTCGGCGGAGATATCGAGACCGTAGAGACTGGCATCGGGATAGCGGCGATGCGCCAGAAGCAGGTTGCGGCCCGTGCCGCAGCCGACTTCGAGCAGGGTGCCCTGCGGGGGGATTTTCAGCCCCTCGATCGCGCGGTCGCGACCGAAGAGATAGTATTTGCGGGTCAGATCATAGATGTGGCGCTGATAGCGGTACATCCTGTCCATGCTTGTCGCATGATCGGAAGGGGCCGCGGGCTTTGCCAGATCGATCGCCATCAGCCCTTCCTCGCATAGATGTGGAAGCCGCCATAGATGGCCGACCGATCCTGAAGATTGAGGTCGATCGAGCGATCGGCGAGGTAGTCCCACTGATCGGCCAGTGCCTGCGACAGGCGACCGTCGAGGACGCTCTTTTCGGCGGCTGTGCGGAAGATGACGCGGGCGCCGGGGGCAGCCGAGCGGGTGATCTCCGTCCAGAGATCGTTCAGCTGCTCGTCGGTCATCCAGTCCTGCGCGTCGAGCAGGATGTAGCGATCGACGGTGCCGGCCGCCTTGCGCTTCAGAAGCTCGGTATAGCTTTCGTGATGAACCGCGACGCGATCGACATTGGCGCGGATCGTCTTGTAGTTTTCGGCCTGAAGATAGGTCGGGAGCGAGCCTTCGTGGGCGGCCGGGTAACGGCGCATGAAGGCCTGCCAGGCGAAATAGTTGTCGCGCAGCGGGAAGTGGCAGGCGAGCTTTTCAAGACGCTGGCGCAGGACCGGCGCGATCGAGCCGCCATCCGCCATGCCGGCCAGTTCGTCATATTGCTGCGGCGGTATGCCGAGACCGAAGAGCGAACTCTTGCGGGCCGTTATCCAGCGGATCAGCGGCTTGTCGAAGAGCGGCGCGATGCGATCGTCGAAGAACTGGCGCTGTTCGCGCAGCGACTTGGTCTTTGCCATCTCGGTGAGGTCGATGCCGTGCAGCCGGGCGATCAGGTGCCCGGCGCCGATGAAACGGCCGAGAAGACCGGTGCGGTAGATGTTGCGGTCGAAGACTTCGACGCGGCGGCGGCCCGAAAGCGTCCGCTTCTGCCAGTAGGCGCGGGTCGCCTCATCGAGGTTCGGCGCGATCTGTTCGTCGAAGAGGCGGCTGTTGCCTCTGGTCTCGGTCATGCCGAAATAGCGCACGACATCGGCGTGGCCCGACAGATTGCGGAAGGCCGAAAGCTTCAGGCGGTTGAGCGCGATATGATGCGGATTGAGATCGACGACGTCGATGGATTTCGGCGAACGCGACAGATAGGCCAGCATGTTGCAACCGCCGGAGCCGATCGTGACGATCGAATGGCCTTCGGAGAGTTCCATCGCCCGCATGTCGATTTCCGGGTCTTCCCAGATCTGCGGATAGACAAGGCCGGAAAAGAGCAGGCCGAAAAGCCGTTCCGAAATACCCTGTCGCGAGAGCATGCGATGCTGGAGAAGGGCGTCCTTGAGCTTCTGATTTTTCCGGAAACCGGCGTCCTGTGCAATGTCGGCCATCAGCGAATCTCATCCCGAATTGAGGTTTCGGTGCATTTATGCCTGTCTTGCAACAGACTGATGACGCCGTTTGTGAATGACGGATGGGATGCGGATTGCGCTGGTTGGCAGCGAGGGATCGGCAAGGCCCGCGATGAACGTTTCCGTGTCTTTCGCCCGACGCAGAAACCTGCTTCGATCAGGGTCCGATCGGAATTCCGGAGCCCCTCATGCGATCTGTCGTTCGTGCGGCGAAATTCGTCTGCCTGCTGGTCATTCTTCTCATCGCCGCCGCCGGCCTGTGGTTGACGCTGATGCCGCCCGAACTTCTGAGGGTCGGCAGCGGCTATGCCGCCAAGATGGTCTGCTCGAACGTGTTCATCGCCGGGCGCAATCCGGACGAGGTGCTGGCCGTCGATGTGCAGGCACCCGGCAATCCGCTTCTGAAGCTCATGCGCGTCTCCGTCGACCGGGAGGCCCGGCGCGTCCATGCAGGGTTCTTCTGGCTGTTGGGCGGCAATGAAGCGGTCTACCGGGAAGGGCTCGGATGTACCGTGCGGCCCGACGGCAAGGCGCCGCCAGCCATCGGCGTCGCGCCGGTCGTTGCCGCGGCAGGCGATCCCGACGGTGCGGATCTTCTCTGGCCCGAAGGGCAGAAGGTCTTTCCGAATGAATCGGTTATGACGGTTCTTTCAGATCCGGCTTTGACCGGGCCGGGCATGCGCGCCGTGGTGGTGGTCAAGGGTGGCCGCGTCGTCGGCGAGGCCTATGGCGAAGGGTTTTCCGCCTCGACGCCGCTGATCGGCTGGTCGATGACCAAGACCGTCAATGCGGCCATCATCGGCACCCTGATCCGCGACGGCCGGATGGCGCTTGCCGATCGTGATCTGGTCGCCGCATGGCGCGGCAGCGCGCGCGCGACGATCACGCTTGCCAATCTGCTGGCGATGGAGAGCGGGCTGGAATTCAACGAGGATTACGGCACCGTGGCCGATGTGACGCGGATGCTGTTTCTCGAAAGCGACATGGCGCGGTTCGTGGCGGACAAGCCGCTCGTCTCTGCACCGGGCTCCGCCTTCAACTATTCCTCGGGCACCTCGACGCTTGTGTCGAAACTGTGGATGGAGGCGATCGGCACCCGGAGCGGCGGCCGGACCGCGGCGCTGAGCTATCCTCGCCGGGCCCTGTTCGATCCGATCGGCATGAAGAGCGCGGTGATGGAGACCGATGCCGAGGGTACGTTCGTCGGCAGTTCCTATCTCTATGCGACGGCCAGGGACTGGGCACGATTCGGCCTGCTTCTCTCCCACGACGGTGTGTGGAACGGCAATCGCATCCTGCCGGAGGGGTTCGTTGCCCTGATGCAGACACCGAATGGGCATTCCGGCGGGCGGTTCACGCAGATGCAGACGTGGTTGCCGTCACGCGATGGCGCGGTGAAAGGCCGAATGCCGCCGGATACATTCTATCTCAGCGGTCATGACGGGCAGACGGTCGCCGTCATGCCCTCGCTCGATCTCGTGGTCGTGCGGATGGGGCTGACGCCCGGATACGGAAATTACGATCCCGGCTTCTTGGCCGGTACGCTTGCCGCGATGCCGGCAGGGGCACTGACCGGCATGCTGAATGCCACAGCCGTCGGGCGCTGATCGCTGTCGATCTCGTCCAGCATGTCCTTGCGCTTGGCATCGTAATAATAGCCGCGGGCATAGAGCTGAATGGCGTTGTCGTTCTTGTTGTCGGCAACCAGCCAGGCGCCGCGCAGATACTTGATCGCGTATTTGAGGTTCGTCTCGGCGTCGAGCAGACCCTTCGGCGGACCCTGATAGCCCATGGCCTTGGCGGTGGCGTAACGGATCTGCATCAGGCCCCAATAGCCGTTCTTGTGATAGGCCTTGGGGTCGTATTTGCTTTCGCGGTGGACAACGCGGTGAACCAGCGATTCCGGAACACCGTAGAGGCCGGCATAGCGGTGAATGAGCTTCTTCAGTTCCGGCGGTGCGCTCGCTGCCGTGTCAGGAAGCGGATCGCCGGGGGCCGGCGGGAAATCCGTGCCGCGATCGATCGCCGAGATGGCGGAGACCGCCTTCGGCTGGCCGGCATAGGCAAGCGTCGTGACGCCGGGCGCCGGCAGTGACGGGCCGGTATCGGGGCGCGGCAGCGGGATGACATGCTGGAGCGCCACCATATCGGGCGTCAGCTCCGGCTCGTCGAGGGCAATCGCCTGGGCGGCGGCCGGCTGGATCTGGCCGCTGGCGACGGCCTGTGCGACCGGCGGCGACAGGAGGCGGCTGGATTTCTGCGACACTGCGCCTGCCGAAGCGGGCGAAGCCGACTGCGATTGATACTGCACCGCGACCTGCTGGCCCTGAGTTTGGGCTTGTACGCCGGCTGGGGCCTGATGCGGCTGAAACTGTCCCTGCGCTGCGACCTGAGCCTGGGTGAGCGGCTGGGCCTGCGCCAGAACAGGGGGCTGCACGGCTGCGGAAATGGTCTGCGGCTTGAAGGCGAGGATCGGCGCCATCGTCGGCGATGCCATGGCGGCGGACTGGACGGAGGAGGTTTCCGCTTCGGCCGGAACCGGAACGGCGATGCGGCCTGTCTTGGTGAGCGCGACCGTCGGCTGCGCGGCCATCTGGGCTTCGCCATTGCCGCCCTGTGCGACCATGATCGGCTGGTTGCCGACGGGAAGGGGACCGTTGAACTGTGTCGCCGGTCCTTCGGCGGAAGCCACCTTGGCGGTTCCGGCGTGTTCCGCCGAAGCCATCTTCTGGTCGCGTTCGACGCTCGAACATCCGGCAAGTGCCGACGACATCATCAATGCCGCAGCCGTTCCACGGCCGATGAACCGAATTACCGCCATTGGGTCGCTTTCATAATAATTGGTTACCCCGGCCCGCCCAAAAGTTACCAAATCTGGATTTTCATTAACGTATAAGGCGACGGCGGGCAAGATGGCCAGATCGGCTCATCCGCACTTGCCATCTCGGCGGTCCTTGTCGGAGCCGCTCAGGCCGCAATCCGCCGATAGCCGGCCGTGACTGCACGTCGGGCGATGAATACCTGCCGGGACTTGCCCGAGCCTGTCGGGGACGTGCGGCGAATCCGGCGGCGGCGCACGGAGAGCGAAGGGGCGAGCGCTATGAAAAGCGCTGCCGCGAGCGTGGCTGCAAGGAAGACGATGAAGAGTTCCGCAGCCGTCAGCAAGGTTGCTGTGGATTGCGTCAGGAACTGCGTCTGAAGCGCTGCCAGAGCCACGACATAACGGGCGCTGGCAAGCGGTGCATTCAAGACATGCGAGAAAATTCTGACGGCGCGGCGTTCCGGCAGATTGTCGTTGTCGGCGACCGGGCCCTTGGCGCGCGGGTCCTGGAAAGACCAGAGGACGTAGAGCATCAGATAGGCGACGGCGGCCCAGGAGAGCGTGTCCATCGCCGCGGGCAGGTAGAAGGCGACAAGGAACATCGGCACCAGCCCGATGGCGAAGGCGGCGGACAGGCCAAGCACGAGCCCCGGCACCGTCACGAAGGCGATGACGCGGCCGCGCTGGAGCGAAAAGGTCGCCGCAAGCCGCTTCACCGGGCTTGGAAGCAGGACGAAGAAGATGGTGGTCGCGACAAAAGCGAACCATAGATCAAGCGTCATCCCACTGTCCTTCCCGGCTCAGCCGGCGTCCGTTATCGGTGTTGATGGATCGAAGCCCGTAGCATGTCGCGGGCTCAAGCCTGCTCGTAGCGCTGGCCGATCGTGTCCATCACGTCTGCAAACCATTTTGCCGTCAGATCGAAATGTTTTCCACCCTTGATTCTGGGGAATTCGATGGTTCTCAACCGTCCGTTCTGCTCTTCGTCGTGACCGGTGACACCGGAGACGCCGTTCAGCGCACTTTCGACGGCCAGATCGACCATGCCCTTGATCAGCATCAAGTCGGCACCGTTGGCCGGCGCCGAGCGGGCGAAATAGCCCGATTTCTGCACCAGCGAGCGGTCGGCGCCGAGGAGCGCGGCGAACCGGCTCTGGAACCAGTTGCCGACATTGATGGCGTCAAGCTTCACATGGCCGAAGGCATCGCGCTTGATCATGTCGCCGGCCGCTTCGCGTTCTGCGACGATCGCATCGAGGCAGGCGCCTTCCGAGACGAAAAGGGCGACGGTGCCGCGCTTGTCCATGACCGCTTTCAGCCGCTCGGCCTCGCCTTCGAGATCGAATTTCATCTCGGGGAGGTAGAGGCCGTCTATGGCCTTCAGATGCCCATCCATCATCAGGCCGTCGACATAGTCGTTGCCGTCGATCTTCTGGATATAGGCGCGGGCGGTCGCGGCGGTCAGCCAGCCGCAGCTGCGGCCCATCACCTCGTGGATCACGAGGGTGCGCGGGGCGGCGGTCTGTTCATTGGAGACGTTGTCGAAGAAATCGGCGCCGGCTTCGGCGGCCGTCCATGCGCCCAGCGACTGGCGGATCGGCACGACGTCGTTGTCCACCGTCTTCGGCAGGCCGACGACGGTCAGGTCATAGCCGTTGCCGGCGAGATAGGCGGCAAGATCGGCAGCCGTCGTATTGGTGTCGTCGCCACCGATCGTGTGGAGAATGGTGACGCCGTCGGCGGCGAGCCGCTCGGCCGCCACTTTCAGCGGATCGTCGCCTTCCTTGACGAGGCCGCGCTTGACGCAGTCGGCGGCATTGGTGAGCTTGACGCGGCTGTTGCCGATCGGCGAGCCGCCGTAGCGGTGAAGGAGTGGCGCCTTTTCACGCATTTGCGGCGTGATCTCGATACTGTCGCCCAGAAGAACACCCTGATAGCCGGAGCGATAGGCGATGATCTCTGCTTGCGGGGCGATTTCGCTATAGCGCTCGATCAATCCGCCGACGGCGGACGAGAGGCAGGGCGCAAGCCCGCCTGCGGTGAGCAGCGCAACCTTGGTATTCTCTTTGTTTCCGGCCATCGATCCTCCTTCGTGCCCTTTTCGTGCGAGACGGTCCGGGCATCGGCTAAAACGATGAAAGGGATGCGGCAGGAGGGGCGTCGTGTAAAGTGAAACCCGGATGAAAATTTGTGACGAAGCCGCATTCGCCACGCCATCCTCATGCGCAGCGCGCCATCCGTGCGCTCTGATGCCGGTCGGGACACGCAAACGTGAGGGCACATCGGGGCCGGTTACGGGTTTTCGGATGACCAATCCGCCGCGAAAAGGCCGGGATTGTTCGAAATAGGTGAACATAGTTTAATCCGTCGCCGTCCGCCGCGCCCGTTGCAAATCCCGGGCCAATCTGGTCAATTGCGCACATGATTTTCGATTTCGATTGCCTGCATATTTCCTCTTTCTGGGAACGCCTGATCGGCGCCATCGGCGACGCGGCCGGAAGCGCACTCGGCCGTGTGGTCGAGGCGATCCGCACCCTGTTCGAGGGCGACCCGGAAACGCGCCGTCAGGTGTCTTTCTCCGTGGCGATCATCGCGCTCTCGGCGAAGATGGCAAAGGCAGACGGCGTCGTGACCGAAGCCGAGGTGAAAGCCTTCCAGCAGATCTTCGATTTTCCCGATGAGGAAGCCCGCAACGTCGCGCGCCTCTACAATCTCGCACGGCAGGATATTGCCGGTTACGAGGCTTATGCCTCTAACCTTGCCAATCTCTGCTCGACGGGCGCCTCGCAGAACTGCCCGATGCTGGAAAACGTCATCGACGGCCTGTTCCATATCGCCAAGGCCGACGGGCTGATCCACGAGAAGGAAATGGATTTTCTGGCGCGGATCGCGGAGATCTTCCGCATCGACGAAGAACGGTTCCGCCGGATCATGGCGCGGCATGTCCATCTCGAAGGGCGCGATCCCTATCTCATTCTCGGTGTATCCCGCGACGACGATTTCGCGACGATCCGCAAACATTACCGGCTTCTCGTCTCCGAGCATCACCCTGACCGGCTGATCGCGCGCGGCGTGCCGGCGGCGCTTCATACGGCCGCCAACGAGCGCATGGCCGCCCTCAACGAAGCCTATGCCGAAATCGAGAAAGAGCGCCGCGCCGCATGAGCGATCTGATCGCCGATCATTCTGGCGCGCGCGTGATGCCGTCGCCCAACCATGGGCCGCGGGTCTGGGGCGAGGGGGCGGAAAACCAGGACGCCGACCGTCGCCCCGACATGATCCTTCTCCATTATACGGGCATGCCATCCGATGCAGGCGCGCTTGCGTGGTTGCGCAATCCGGCGAGCCAGGTGTCGAGCCACTATTTCGTCCAGCAGGACGGCATGATCATCCAGATGGTGCCGGAGACGCGCCGGGCCTGGCATGCGGGCAAGAGCGTCTGGGCCGGCGAGACCGACATCAATTCCTGCTCCATCGGCATCGAGATCGCCAATGCCGGCCATCCCGGCGGATTGCCCGATTACCCGGAAAAGCAGATCGCAGCGGTCGTCGAATTGTGTCGTGATTGCGGCGAACGGTGGGGTATAAGCCCCGAACGGGTGCTTGGGCACTCGGATGTCGCGCCCGTCCGCAAGGTCGATCCGGGCGAAAATTTCCCATGGGCATACCTGCATTCCAAGGGTATCGGGCACTTCGTCGAGCCGAGCCCGATTGGCGGTGGCCGGTTCTTCCATCAGGGCGAAAGCGGCCAGCCGATCGAGGCCTTGCAGTCGATGCTGTCGCTCTATGGTTACGGTGTTGAGATCACAGGAAATTTCTGCGAGCGCACGAAAGGCGTCGTGGAGGCCTTCCAACGGCATTTCCGTCCTGCACGCGTCGATGGTATCGCCGATTATTCGACTATCGATACGCTTCATCGTCTTCTGACGTCGCTGCCGCATTACAGCTGAACAATGACGGTTTGAAACCCCTTAAAACGAAGGGGTGAGGCGGCGTTTTGTGCGCCGCCACAGACTTACCGTATTAGGCCGCTCTAAAGGACCGGCGACGCAGCCATAGCATGTAGAGCGGGCTGCTACTTTAAACCAACGGGGTCGTGTGATCCGCCGTGCCGTCATCCGGCGACGCGGCGAGAGGGCGTGCGTTATTCGCCCGCACACCTGCCGGTCCGGAGACGAACCAAACTCGATGAACAAACTGGCTATTACAGCCGCGGCGGGCCTTGTCATGCTCGCCGCGACGACAGAACTCGTGCGTGCACAGGACGGCGGAGAGATGACCGTCTATACCAAGCCGCTGATCACCGAAAGCAGGGCGGCATCCGATGCCGGTTCCAAACCAGACGGGCCGCGCGACAATGCCCAGGAGATCAAACCCTGGGAAACCCGCGATACGGGGTTCGCCGCGCCTGACGACGTGACCAAGCGGATGGTCAGGCATCTGCATTACGCCGCGCTCATCGAGAAATATGCCGCCATGAACGGCGTGCCGGTCGAGCTTGCAACGGCCGTCATCCAGATCGAGAGCAATTTCCGTCCGACTGTTCGCGGCAGTGCCGGCGAGATCGGGCTGATGCAGGTCAAGCCGGCCACGGCGCGTCTGATGGGCTATCGGGGTTCCGATTACGGGCTTTTCGACCCGGAGACCAATATCCGATTCGGGATGAAATATCTGGCTGGCGCCCACGCGCTTGGCGACGGCAAGATCTGCGGCACGATCCTCAAATACAATGCCGGCCATGGCGCCAGACGGATGAACCCGGTGTCGCAGCGCTACTGCAACCGGGTGAAGTCGGTGATCGCTCAAAGTGACGAGGATGGCACGAGCGTGGTTGCGGATGTCTCTGGCCCGGCCGTTGCCTATGGTCGCGCAGCACAGCTTTCGGCCAGCCACATGCCTTTGGTATTCTGATTCCGCAAACGGCTCTATGTCTTTGCTTTTACGCAATTCCAGGCGAAAAACCGGTTCCCACTCTCACCGGAATTGCTCTAGAACCGTCTGACGCAGAAAAGACATTCGGCCGTTCGAATCGGAAAGGGCATGACAATGGCGCAGGCAGCGGGAACCCACAGGTTCATCATCGTGGGAGCGGGGATGATGGGAGCCGCCGCGGCGCGGCATCTGTCGCAATGGACCGATGGTATCGCGCTGATCGGTCCGGGCGAACCTGTAGACATTGTCAGCCATCAAGGCGTCTTCGCCAGCCATTACGACGAGGCGCGCATTACCCGGACGATCGATCCCGATCCCGTCTGGGCGCGCCTCGCCAACCGCTCGATCGCCCGTTATGACGCGATTGCAGCGGAGAGCGGCATCGATTTCTATCACGAGGTCGGTTGCCTGATCGTCGGTCCGAAGCGGCAGGGGCAGCAGAAGTCTTATGTCGGCCATGTGCTCGATGCGGCCGGCCGGCTCGATGTTCCGGTCGAAACTCTCGCTGGCGCAGAGCTTGCTGGCCGGTTCCCGGCCTTCTCCTTCCAGGCTGACAGCGAGGGCGTCTGGGAGGCGAAAAATGCCGGGCATATCAACCCGCGCCGGCTGGTTGCAGCGCAGGCGCTGCTGGCTGAACGTCAGGGTGTCTCGCGCATTGTCGAAACGGTGACGGGGATCCGCCAGAGCGGCGATATCGTCGAGGTGACGACGGCGGAAGGTGCTGTGCACCGGGCGGAAAAAGTACTCCTGGCGGCCGGCGGTTTTTCCATTGGCGACGGACTCTTGCCGCGCTCTCTTAATCTGGAGGTTTATGCCCGCACCGTCGCGTTCTTCGAGATCGCACCCGACGATCAGGCGGCGCTGGCCGCGCTTCCGTCGCTGATCTGGAAGTGGACCGATGCGGATGACGGCATCTATCTCCTGCCGCCGGTGCGATATCCCGATGGCCGGACCTATCTGAAGATCGGCGGCGACCCCGACGACATACTCCTCAAGACGGAGCCGGAGGTGCGCCAATGGTTCCGGTCCGGCGGGCGCGAAACCACAAAGGCGCATCTGACTTCGGTCATGGAGCGGCTTATGCCGGCGCTCGATCTGACACACGCCTCTATAGCGGCCTGCGTGACCTCGTTCACGCCCACCAACTATCCGGCGATCGCCATGAGCGATGCGGACAGGATCGGCATTCTGACCGGCGGCTGCGGTGCGGCGGCGAAGAGCTCCGACGAGATCGGCCGGCTCGGCGCCGAGCTGATATTGCACGGGCGGATCGTCGATGATGCCTATGGCGCGGATTTCCGTGCGGATTATCTCTGACATACAGAGAGTTATCGGCGAATATCTGTCGCAGGGGGCGTTGCGGCTCTGGCGTTCCGCTCGCATCTCGTTTATGCACCGCCTCGCCAGTTGGCCGGGCAGCCGCGCTTTACAATGCCGAAAGGTGGTAGGGTGAGGAAAGTCCGGGCTCCACGGAAACACGGTGCCGGATAACGTCCGGCGGGGGCGACCCCAGGGATAGTGCCACAGAAAGGAAACCGCCCCGCTTTCCGATCCGCCTCTTCTATGCGGCGGATGGGATAGCGGGGTAAGGGTGAAAGGGTGGGGTAAGAGCCCACCGCGCCGCTGGTAACAGGGGCGGCAAGGTAAACCCCACCGGGAGCAAAACCGAATAGGGATGACGCGGGTTTGGCGTAAGCCGGGCTACAGCCTGTTTCCGGGCCAGTCATCCGGGTGGGTTGCGCGAGGCGGCATGCAAATGTCGTCCCAGATGAATGGCTGCCGCGTCCCGATCTTCGGATCGGGGCCTTACAGAACCCGGCTTACAGGCCAACTGGCAATTTCTTCTCTTTGCGATTCCTGCGCGATCGGGCGATCAGCCCGACGCAATCGCTGCGTGCCGGTCGACATCCGAGCGGGCAAGGGCGGGTGCCCTATTTCTGAAAAAATATTCTGCCATTACCGTGCCTTAGGGTTTTTGACATGGCTGTTTTCATCCGTGCCGGGCAGTGGCGCCGGATGGCGAAAGTAACCCTTTGTTAAACTTAACGGCCTATAAACAATTCCTTGTAGAGAGTGGCGCTGCAGTCTCTCTCGTGAATGCTCCGATTGCCCGATGTTGCCGAGATTGAGCGCTCACGCGCATCTGGCGGGCGTTGCGGGTGGCTGATTTTGGGCGCGGTTCGCGTCTTGCGTGGAAAGGGAATGCCGGATGACGGCGAATGCAGGTGGCGATCAGGTTCAGTCCGATGGCGGGCCGGCTCGGCACATTCCGGTTCTGCTGAAGGAAGTCGTCGCTGCGCTTGAGCCGCGTGCGGGCGGCGTCATCCTCGATGGTACGTTCGGTGCCGGCGGTTATACTCATGCGCTTCTCGATGCCGGGTCCGATGTGATCGCGCTCGATCGCGATCCGACGGCGATTGCCGCCGGGCAGTCGATGGTCGAGGATCGTGGTGGCCATCTGAGCCTCATCCATTCGCAGTTTTCCAAGCTTGCCGATCATGCTCCTGCCGAAGGGCTCGATGGCGTCGTGCTCGATATCGGCGTGTCGTCGATGCAGATCGATGAGGCCGATCGCGGCTTTTCCTTTCAGCGCAATGGTCCGCTCGATATGCGCATGTCGGTTTCGGGTGTGTCGGCCGCCGATGTCGTCAACCGGGCGAAGGTCGGCGACCTAATCCGGATTTTCGGGTTTCTCGGCGAAGAAAAGCATCCGGGCCGTATCGCGCGCGCAATCGAAAAGCGGCGCCTGACCGAGCCGTTCACCACGACGCGCGATCTGGCGAACCTCATCGAAAGCGTCAATCCGCGCAAGGCCAAGGACAAGATCCATCCGGCGACGCGGGTATTCCAGGCGCTGCGCATTTTTGTCAATGACGAACTCGGCGAGCTGGCACAGGCGCTGTTTGCTGCCGAGCGTGCGTTGAAGCCGGGCGGGCGGCTTGTCGTCGTCACCTTCCATTCGCTGGAAGACCGGATCGTGAAACAGTATTTCGCCGACCGTTCCGGCAAGGCGTCAGGCTCTCGCCATCTGCCGATGGTGGAAGTGAAGGCTGCGATCTTCGATCCGATCGGCAAGGCGATGATTGCGGCGAGCGAAGAAGAATCGGCGATCAATCCGCGCGCCCGTTCCGCCAAGCTGCGTGCCGGCATTCGTTCGGAAGCCCCGTCGCGCGCTGCGGATTATTCGATCTTCGGCCTTCCCGATCTTGCCAGTCTCGCCACGATGGGAGCCTAACGGAATGCTCAGGACACTCGACATCGTTCTGGTCCTGGTCATGACGGCAACCGCAGTCGTGACCTACACGATCAAGCATCGTGCCGACGAGAAGCTGGCGCAGGTGCGCAAGATCGACAGCGAGATCAAGCTGGAGAAGGACACGATCGATCTTCTGCGGGCCGACTGGGCGCTGCTCACCCAGCCGAACCGCCTCGATCACCTGATCGGCGTCTATGGTTCGGAACTGGCCTTGCAGCCGACCCAGCCGACCCAGCTTGCCATGCCGAGGGAGCTGCCGATGCTGCGCTCGCAGCTGCCGCAGCCTTCGACGACGATCGAAGACATCATCGCCGGCAACAACCCTGAAGTTGCCGCCGCGCTGAAGGGCGTTGCCGCCGCCAAGGCGAAGCCCGCCTCCAAGATACCGGTGCCTGTTGCCCGCAACGGTGCCCTCGACCCCAAGACAACCGGATCGGTGAAGCACTGATGTCCTTCCTTTCGCGTATCATGGTCCTGAAAAGCAGAGCGCATTTCTCCGCTGGAGACCGCATGCGCGATCCGGCCAAATTTGCAACCTTCGAAGGCGTGCGCAAGCGCAAGGCCAAGCAGGCCAAGAACCGCGTCGGTCTGATGATCGCCGGGTTCGCGGTGTTCTACGTCGTCGTGGGTGGCCGGCTGGCGCAATACGGCGTGGCGGAAGCCGAGATGACGTCGAGCATCATGCCGGCCGACCGGCTCTTGGCCTCGCGGCCGGATCTCGTCGATCGCAACGGCGCGCTTTTGGCGACCGACGTGCGCACCGTTTCCTTGTTTGCCGAGCCGCACAAGATCGTCGATGCCGACGAGGTGATCGAGAAGCTCTCGACCGTGCTGCACGATATCGATGTGCGCCAGACCTATACGAAGCTGACCTCCAAATCGCATTTCCAGTGGCTGCGCCGCCAGCTGACGCCGAAGCAGCAGGGGCAGATCCTGGCGCTCGGCATTCCCGGCATCGGCTTCAGGCCTGAGAAGCGCCGCTTCTATCCGGGCGGCCCGACCGCCTCCCATATCGTCGGTTACGTCAATATCGACAATCACGGCGTTGCCGGCATGGAACGCTATATGGATCAGCAAGGCCTTGCCGATCTTGCCGCCGTCGGCATGACGTCCGACCGGCCGCTCGAGCCGGTGAAGCTCTCCATCGATCTGCGCGCCCAGGCGATCGTGCGTGACGTCGTCTCCGAAGCGATCACCAAATATCAGGCGATCGGGGCGGGTGCCGTCGTTCTCGACGTGCATACGGGCGAGGTTCTCGCCATGGCGTCGGCACCGGATTTCGACCCGAACGATCCCGCAGCCGGCGGTGAGCAGGGCTGGTTCAACCGCATGTCGAACGGCACGTTCGAAATGGGCTCGACCTTCAAGTCGTTTACCATCGCCATGGGCCTCGACGCCCGCAAAATTCGACTGAACGACCAGATCGATGCCCGTTTCCCGATCCGCATCGGTGGCTTCACCATCAAGGATTTCCACGGCAAGGGCCGCTTCCTGTCGGTGCCGGAAGTCTTCCAGTATTCCTCCAATATCGGTACGGCGCGGATTGCCGATGCTGTCGGGCTCAACGAGCACAAGCAGTTCCTGACCAGTCTCGGCCTTCTCAACCGGATGAAGACGGAGCTGCCTGAGGTGGCGATGCCGAGCCAGCCGCGCGAGTGGAAGAAGATCAACTCGATCACCATTTCCTTCGGCCACGGCGTCTCGACCACGCCGCTGCAGACGGCGGTTGCAGGGGCTGCGCTCGTCAATGGCGGCAAGCTGATCCAGCCGACCTTCCTGACGCGCTCCCGCGCTGCGGCCGACCAGGTGGCAAGCCAGGTGATCCAGCCGACGACCAGCAAGGACATGCGTTTCCTTTTCGAGTGGAACGGTGCCAACGGTTCCGGCCGCAATGCACGCGTCGACGGTTTCGATGTCGGCGGCAAGACCGGCACGGCCGACAAGGTCGTCAACGGTCGCTATGCGCATGACAAGAACTTCAATGCCTTCCTTGCGGCTTTCCCGATGAGTGATCCGCAATATGTGGTCTTGAGTTTTGCCGACGAGCCGAAGACGGACAAGGGCAATGGTGCGGCACTGGCCGCCACCTCGGCTGCGCCGATGGTCAAGGAGATCATCACCCGTGCCGCCCCCATTCTCGGTGTAAAGCCGAAATTCGGCAATGACGGCTCTGCCCTGCTTGTGTCTTATTGAGCGATGACAACGTGCGGGTGATTCTTCTCGAAGCCCGCCAGTCAATGACCCGTTGGTCAATGGAAACACTGCTATGAAATTGCGCGATCTCGTCGGGCATGACTTCCCTGAATTGGCTGATCTCGTTTCGGGCCCAGCCGGCGATGTCGATGTGACCGGGCTGTCGTCCGACAGCCGCAAGATCAAGCCGGGCATGCTGTTTGCAGCGCTTTCCGGCACCAAGGCTGACGGTTCGGCCTTCATTGCCGATGCCGCGTCCAAAGGCGCCGTTGCGGCGATCGCAGCGCATTCGTCCGATCTTGGCATTCCTGTTCTTGCCACAGACAATCCGCGTCGGCTTCTGGCGATTGCCGCCGCCCGCTTCTTCGGCGCACAGCCTGAGACGATGGTGGCCGTCACCGGTACCGCCGGAAAAACTTCGGTTGCCTCCTTCGTCCGGCAAATCTGGGCGTTTGCCGGCCATCCGGCAGCGCAGATCGGCACGACCGGCGTCGTGTCTCCGACCCGCAACGACTATGGCTCGCTGACGACGCCGGACCCGGTTGAGCTTCAGCGGCTTCTTGCCGAGCTTGCCGCCGAGGGCGTCACCCATGCGGCGATGGAAGCCTCAAGCCACGGGCTCGACCAGAGCCGTCTCGACGGCGTCAGGCTCGCGGCTGCCGGTTTCACCAATCTCGGCCGCGACCATATGGATTACCATCCGACGGTCGAAAGCTACATGGCCGCCAAGATGCGGCTCTTCGATACGCTGATGCCGAAGGGCGCGCCCGCCGTGATCTTTTCCGACGACGCGTGGTCGCACGAGGCGATCCGGGTGGCGAAGGCTTCGGGCCTCGATGTCCGCACCGTCGGCCGCAAGGGCGATTTCCTCACTTTGAAGCGCGTCGAGCATTTCCGCCACAAACAGATGGCGGAGATCCATTCGGGTTCGGAGATCTTCGAGGTCGATATTCCGCTTGCCGGCGATTTCCAGATCGCCAATGCGCTGGTCGCAGCCGGTCTTGCCATCTCGACGGGCGTTGCCGTGCCTGTCGCGATGCGGGCCTTGGAAAAGCTGATCGGTGCGTCGGGCCGGCTCGAACTCGTCGGCCATACGAAGGACGGCGCGCTCGCCTATGTCGATTATGCCCACAAGCCGGATGCACTGGAAAACGTGCTGACCTCGGTTCGTCCGTTTACCACCGGTCGCGTCGTCGTTGTCTTCGGTTGCGGCGGAGATCGCGACAAGGGCAAGCGGCCGATCATGGGCGAGATCGCCACGCGTCTCGCCGATGTGGTGATCGTCACCGACGACAATCCGCGCTCGGAAGTGCCGGAGGTGATCCGCTCGGAAATCATGGCTGCGGCACCCGGTGCTGTCGAGATCGGCGATCGCGCCGTGGCCATCCGGCATGCGGTGAAACTGCTTCATGCGGGCGATACGCTGATTGTCGCCGGCAAGGGACATGAGGAAGGGCAGACGATCGGGACCACGGTCCTGCCGTTCTCCGATCATGTCGAACTGCGCAAGGCTATGGAGGAACTGGCATCGTGACCTTACTTTGGACTTCCCAGGACATGGTTGTCGCCATGGGCGGGCGGCCGATCGGGATGCTGCCCGAGGGGATCACCGGCCTTTCGATCGACAGCCGTTCGGTTACGCCGGGCGAAGCGTTTTTCGCGATCAAGGGCGACCGGGTCGATGGTCATGATTTCGCCGGCGTCGCGGTCGCCAACGGTGCGTCGCTGATCGTCGTCAGCGAGGCGAAGCTGCCGGCGCTCGGGCGCCTCACCGTGCCGATGATCGTTGTCGAGGATGTGCTTGCGGCGCTGGTGAAGCTCGGCATTGCGGCGCGCAGGCGCAGTCGCGCCAGGATCGTCGCCGTCACCGGTTCCGTCGGCAAGACGACGACCAAGGAAATGCTGCGGCATGCGCTTTTGCCCTCCGGCAAAGTGCATGCGGCCGTCGCCTCCTTCAACAATCACTGGGGCGTGCCGCTGACGCTGGCGCGTATGCCCGACGATGTCGATTTCGGCGTGTTCGAGATCGGCATGAACCATGCCGACGAGATCCGCCCGCTGGTGAAAATGGTCGAGCCGCATGTGGCGGTCATCACCACGATCGCCGCCGCGCATCTGGGCCATTTCAGCAGTCTCGAAGAAATTGCCGCCGCCAAGGCCGAGATTTTCGAGGGCGTGCTGCCCGGCGGATCGGCGATCCTCAATCGCGACATTCCCCAGTTCGATTTTCTCGATGAGAAGGCGCAGGAGGCCGGGGTCGAGAAAATCTATACGTTCGGCCAGCATGCGAAAGCGGACTTCCGGCTGGCGGATTTCGATGGTGGCGCCGAGGGTTCGACCATCTGGGCGGTTCTGAACGGCGAGACGGTCGAGGTGCATATCGGTGCGCCGGGCCGTCATATCGCCGAAAACGCCATGGCCGTTCTCGGTGCGGCGATCCTGCTCGGTGCCGATCTTGGTGGCGCTATCGAGGCGCTCGGCGCCTTGAAAGCGGTCAAGGGGCGTGGCGAGCGGCATCGTCTGCTGATGGCGTCTGCGACGGGCGAGGGCGTGCTGACGCTGATCGACGAAAGCTACAATGCCAACCCGGCCTCGATGCGTGCTGCCATCGCGCTTCTCTGCGCCTGTGCTCCGCAAGGGGCTGGCCGGCGGGTCGCGGTTCTCGGCGACATGCTGGAAATGGGCGCCTTTTCGCAGAGCGTTCACGAAGATCTCGCCGGGCCGCTTCTTGCGGCCGGTATCGAGCATGTGTGGCTTGCGGGCGCCGAAATGGCAGCGCTGCGCGATGCCCTGCCGGAGAGCGTGCATGTTACCTATCGCGAGACGACGGCAGAGCTTGTCGAGCATGTGCTTTCCTCGGTGGTGACAGGCGATGTGCTGATGGTGAAATCCTCGCTGGGGCTCGGCTTCGGCAAGATCGTGGCGGCGCTGCTTGACAAATATCCGGCATTTCCCGACACGGAACGCCAATAACCAACGCCGCCAACGCATATCTGCGCGGCGAATACCTATGCGGCTTGAGAAAGGGCCTTCATGCTGATCTGGCTTGTGGAACTGTCGGACAAGTTCCAATTCTTCAATCTCTTCCGCTACATCACCTTCCGGACGGGCGCTTCGCTCTTCACGTCTGCGTTCATCGTTTTTCTGTTCGGACCGTCGATCATCAAGTCGCTTCGCGTGCGCCAGGGCAAGGGGCAGCCGATTCGCGCCGATGGCCCGCAGACGCATTTCAAGAAGGCCGGCACGCCCACGATGGGCGGGTTGATGATTCTCGCCGGCATCGTCGGCAGTTCGCTGCTCTGGGCGGATCTGTCCAACGTCTATGTCGTCGCGACCCTGCTCGTGACGCTCGGGTTCGGCGCGATCGGATTTTACGACGACTATCTGAAAGTCACCAAGCAGACAGACAAGGGTTTTTCGGGCAAGGCGCGGCTTCTGCTTGAATTCGTCATCGCCGGCATCGCCGTCTTCTTCATGATGCGGCTGGCGATGGCCACCGAACTCGGCAATCCGCGGCTGGCCACCTCCGTCGCCTTTCCGTTCTTCAAGGACCTGTTCCTCAATCTCGGCATCTTCTTCGTGCTGTTCGGCGGCTTCGTCATCGTGGCGGCCGGCAATGCGGTGAACCTGACCGATGGTCTCGACGGTCTTGCCATCGTGCCCGTGATGATCGCCTCCGCCTCGTTCGGCGTGATCGCCTATCTCGCCGGCAACGCTGTTTTTGCCGGCTATCTGCAGATCAATTTCGTGCCGGGCACGGGCGAGCTTGCCGTCATCGTCGGCGCGGTCATCGGTGCCGGTCTCGGCTTTCTCTGGTTCAATGCGCCGCCGGCCGCCATCTTCATGGGCGATACCGGTTCGCTGGCGCTCGGCGGCCTGATCGGCTCGATCGCGGTCGCCACCAAGCATGAGATCGTCATGGCGATCATCGGCGGTCTGTTCGTCATGGAAACGCTATCGGTCATCATCCAGGTCGGTTTCTTCAAGATGACCGGACGGCGGGTGTTCCTGATGGCGCCGATCCACCACCATTTCGAGAAGCTCGGCTGGACGGAAAGCCAGGTGGTGATCCGCTTCTGGATCATTGCCGTGGGCCTTGCGCATGCTCGGCCTCTCCACGCTCAAGCTACGGTAAGACGATGATCCCGGTCACGACGTTCAAGGACAAGGCCGTTGCTCTCTTCGGGCTCGGCGGCTCGGGGCTTGCGACCGCGCAGGCGCTGGTTGCCGGCGGCGCGCGCGTGACCGGATGGGACGACAATCCCGACAGCGTGCGCAAGGCGGCTGAGGCCGGCATCGCGACGCAGGATCTGAGATCGATCGACTGGACCGCGCAGGCCGCCTTCGTGCTGTCGCCCGGCGTGCCGCTCACCCATCCGAAGCCGCACTGGACGGTCGATCTGGCGAAGGCCGCCGGTGTCGAGGTGATCGGTGACGTCGAGCTTTTCGTGCGCGAGCGACGCGCACATGCGCCCGATTGCCCGCTGATCGCGATTACCGGCACCAACGGCAAGTCGACGACGACGGCGCTGATCGCACATATCCTGCAAGCGAGCGGTCGCGACACGCAGATGGGCGGCAATATTGGAACGGCCATCCTGACGCTCGATCCGCCGAAGGACGGGCGCTTCTATGTGATCGAATGCTCGTCCTACCAGATCGATCTTGCCCCGACGCTCGATCCGACCGCCGGCATTCTCCTCAACCTGACGCCGGATCATCTCGACCGGCACGGCACGATGCAGCACTATGCCGATATCAAGGAACGCCTGGTCGCCGGTTCGAAGACGGCCATCGTCGGCGTCGACGACAGTTTCTCGGCGCTGATCGCCGATCGCATCGAGCGGGCGGGCGTTAAGGTCCAACGCATTTCCAAGCGGCAGGTGGTGGCAAAGGGTCTTTACGCCGACGGCATGCGGATCATGGCGGCGGATGGCGGCACCAGCGCGCTTCTGGCCGATCTCGACGGGATCGCGACGCTGAAGGGCAGCCATAACGCGCAGAACGCGGCAGCGGCGATTGCCGCCTGCCTTGCGGTCGGCGTTTCGGCCGGCGAAATCCTCGCGGGGCTTCAATCCTTCCCCGGCCTCAAGCACCGGATGCAGCCGGTCGGACGTCTCGGTCCTGTCGTGTTCGTCAACGATTCCAAGGCGACCAATGCGGATGCAGCGGCACCGGCGCTTTCTTCCTACGAGCGGATCTACTGGATTGCCGGTGGCCTTCCGAAAGAAGGTGGCATCGCAAGCCTCGCACCACTTTTTCCGCGTATCGTGAAAGCCTATTTGATCGGAGAGGCAGCGCCCGCCTTCGCCGCGCAGCTTGGCGAGGCCGTGACGTACGAGATTTCGGGCACGCTCGAGCAGGCCGTGGCGCATGCGGCAGCCGATGCGGCAGTCGATGGCGCGGCATCCGCCGTGATGCTGTCGCCGGCCTGCGCCAGCTTCGATCAGTTCAAGAATTTCGAGGTCCGCGGCGACGCTTTCGTGTCGCTCGTCGCGGGGATCGAGGGGGTGGCGATGTTGATCGAGACCGGAAAAGGCCAGAACGGAAGAGGAAAGTGATGCCATGGTAAGCCGCGCAGACCGCGGGGCGATTGCAGACTGGTTCTGGACGATCGACCGTTTTTTCCTAGCCGCCTTCATCCTTCTTATGGGGATAGGCTTCATGCTCTCCTTTGCCGCGTCTCCTTCGGTGGCCGAGCGCATCGGCCTGCCTGATTTCCATTTCGTCGAACGTCATGCCATCTTCCTCATTCCGTCTCTGGCGACGATGATCGGTCTTTCGTTCCTGACCCCGCGTCAGGTGCGTCGCACGGCGATCGTCATGCTTGGCGTGGCGCTGGCCCTGATGGTGCTGGCGCTGTTCTTCGGCGTCGAGGTGAAGGGCGCGCGGCGCTGGATCGGCGTCGGTGCTTTGTCCATCCAGCCGTCCGAATTCATGAAGCCGGCCTTCGTCGTGGTCTGCGCGTGGCTTTTTTCCGAGCATGCCCGGCAGCCGGAAATTCCCGGAAACCTCTTTGCGATCATCCTGTTTGCCATCGTCGCAGCCCTCTTGATCGCCCAGCCTGACCTTGGTCAGACGGTTCTGACCAGCGTCGTGTGGGGCGGCATGTTCTTCATGGCCGGCGTGCCGTGGCTGTGGATCATTCTTCTCGGGGGTCTCGGTGCGGGTGGTCTGGTGGCGGCCTATTACATGCTGCCGCACGTGACGGCGCGTTTCGACAAGTTTTTGACCGGCGAAGGCGACACGTTCCAGGTGGACACGGCGCATGAGGCGATCGTCCGCGGCGGCTGGTTCGGCCAGGGGCCGGGCGAGGGCGTCGTCAAGCGCATCCTGCCGGACAGCCATACCGACTTCGTGTTCTCGGTGGCGGCGGAAGAGTTCGGCATCGTCTTCTGCATGGCGCTTGTCGCCGTCTTCGCCTTCATCGTGCTGCGCGGCCTCAACCACGCCTTCAAGGAGCGCAACGACTTCAATCGCTTTGCGATTGCGGGCCTGGTTCTGCAGATCGGCATGCAGTCGATGATCAATGTCGGCGTCAATCTGAAGTTGATGCCGGCGAAGGGCATGACATTGCCATTGATATCCTATGGCGGTTCGTCGATGATTGCCATTTGCGTCACCGCCGGCTTTCTTCTCGCGCTGACCCGCCACAGGCCGGAACGACGCGCACAGGAAAGAAGCCTCTTCCGGAGCGTCTCCGGCGTGCCCGCGGAATAGGCCGGCGGAATAGGAGTGACATGAGCAAAGGCATTATCCTGCTTGCCGCCGGGGGTACCGGCGGCCATCTGTTTCCAGCCGAGGCGCTTGCGCACGAGCTGAAGGGCAGGGGTTATTCCGTCCATCTGGTGACTGACAGCCGCGCTGAGCGGTTCGCCGGCAAGTTTCCGGCTGATGAGGTGCATGTGGTGCCGTCTGCGACCTTCGGGTCGAAGAACCCGGTTGCGATGCTGAAGACCGGCTGGAAACTGTGGACCGGGCTTCGCGCCGCACGCCGGCTGATCTCGCGGTTGAAGCCGCTCGCCGTCGTCGGTTTCGGTGGTTATCCGACGGTGCCGCCGCTGATGGCGTCGACCGGTATGGGCGTGCCCTCGATGATCCACGAGCAGAACGCCGTGATGGGCCGCGCCAACAAGGCGCTAGCCTCGCGCGTGCAGGCAATCGCCGGCGGCTTCCTGCCGGAGACGGATGGTCCTTATGCGGCAAAGACGGTGACGACCGGCAATCCGGTGCGTCCGGCCGTGCTTGCGGCCGCTACCATTCCCTATACGGCCTCACGCGGCGACGCGCCGTTCAACCTTGTCGTCTTCGGCGGCAGCCAGGGCGCGCAGTTCTTCTCGTCGGCGGTGCCGACGGCGCTCAGCCTGCTCGATCCTGCCGATCGCCAGCGGCTTGTGATCACGCAGCAGGCACGGCCCGAAGACGAAGGCAGGGTCAATTCCTGCTTTGCAAAATTGAAGGCGCCGGTGTCCGTCTCGCCGTTCTTCTCCGACATGGCCGAGCGGATCGCCGCCGCCCATCTCGTAATCTGCCGTTCCGGCGCCTCGACGGTTTCGGAAGTCTCGGTGATCGGTCGCCCGTCCATTCTCGTTCCCTATCCTTACGCGCTCGACCACGATCAGGCGGCGAATGCCGCAGCACTGGTTGCCGCAGGTGGCGCAGAAGTTGTGCCACAGGCGCAGCTTTCGCCCGAGAGGTTGTCGTCGATGATCGCTCAGGCTATGAGGGAACCGGACAGGCTGGAAGCGGTGGCGGCAGCCGCTAAGCTTGCGGGCAAGCCTGACGCGGCAGTGGCGCTGGCCGACATGGTCGTGGCGCTTGCCGAGCGTATGCCCATTTCAGAATTCAAGACGACCTATAGGGGAGCAAGGGCATGAAGATGCCGAAGGCCATCGGCCTCGTTCATTTCATCGGCATCGGCGGGATCGGCATGAGCGGCATTGCCGAAGTGCTGCATAATCTCGGGCACAAGGTACAGGGTTCGGACCAGGCGGACGGCGCCAATGTCCAGCGCCTGCGCGACAAGGGCATTCCTGTCTTCGTCGGTCATCAGGCGGATAACCTCGGTGATGCCGAGGTCGTGGTCGTGTCGACTGCGATCAAGAAGAACAATCCGGAACTCGTCGCCGCACGCGAAAAGAGTTTGCCGATCGTCCGGCGCGCCGAAATGCTGGCCGAGCTGATGCGCTTCCGCAATGCGATCGCCATCGGCGGCACGCATGGCAAGACGACGACGACCTCGATGGTCGCGGCGCTGCTGGAAGCCGGCGGTCTCGACCCGACCGTCATCAATGGCGGCATCATCAATGCCTATGGCACGAATGCGCGCATGGGCGAAGGCGAGTGGATGGTGGTGGAGGCCGACGAATCGGACGGCACCTTCCTGAAACTGCCGGCGGACGTTGCCGTCGTCACCAATATCGACCCCGAGCATCTCGACCACTACGGCAGTTTCGATGCCGTGCGCGCCGCCTTCCGGCAGTTCGTCGAGAATGTGCCGTTCTACGGCTTCGGCGTGCTGTGCCTCGATCATCCGGAAGTGCAGGCGCTTGTCGGCCGCATCGAGGACCGCAAGATCGTCACCTATGGCGAGAACCCGCAGGCCGATGCGCGCTTCTCCAATATCCGCATGGAGGGCACGCGGGCGATCTTCGACGTGGAGATCCGCCGTCGCCGGACCGGCCGCGTCTTCTCGTTCAAGGATCTGGCACTTCCCATGCCCGGCCGTCACAATATCTCGAATGCGACGGCTGCGATCGCGGTCGCCAACCGGCTCGGGATTTCGGAAGAGAATATCCGCAAGGGGCTGGCCAGCTTCAGCGGCGTCAAGCGGCGCTTCACGCTGACCGGCACCTGGAACGGCGTTTCCGTGTTCGACGATTACGGACACCATCCGGTGGAAATCAAGGCTGTGCTGCGGGCTGCCCGTGAATCGTGTCAGGGACGGATCATCGCCGTCCACCAGCCGCACCGCTATTCGCGCCTGTCGAGCCTGTTCGACGATTTCGCCAATTGCTTCAACGATGCCGACAGCATTATTCTGGCACCGGTTTATGCGGCCGGCGAAGAACCGATCGAGGGCATCAATTCCGAGACGCTCGTGTCGCGCATCCGCCAGAGCGGCCATCGCGACGCGCGCTATATTTCCGCGCCTGCCGAGCTTGCCCCGATCATCGCGGGCATTGCGAAACCGGGCGATTTCGTGGTTCTTCTGGGGGCAGGCAATATCACGCAGTGGGCTGCGGTATTGCCGAAGGAACTAGACAGCATTTCGGGGCAGTGAGAATGAAACAGGTGAACGGAGAAAAGCTGCTGGCATCGCTCGGAGAGGGCGTGAAGGATGTGCGCGGGCGTATGACGCCGGATGCGCCGATGGACCGTGTGACCTGGTTCCAGGCCGGCGGGCTTGCCGAACTGATGTTCCAGCCGCATGACGTCGATGATCTCGCGACGTTCCTCAAGCTTCTGCCGGAAGAGGTTCCGCTGACGGTGGTCGGCGTCGGTTCCAACCTGCTCGTGCGCGACGGCGGCATTCCGGGCGTCGTGCTGCGTCTGTCGGCCAAGGGGTTCGGCGGGCTGGAGCTTGTCGGCGAGAACCGCATCCAGGCGGGCGCCATCTGCCCTGACAAATATATTGCCGCCATGGCGATGGATAACAGCATCGGCGGGTTTGCCTTCTATTACGGCATTCCGGGTTCGCTGGGCGGCGCGCTTCGCATGAACGCAGGCGCCAATGGCGGCGAGACGAAGGACCGCCTGATCGAGGTTCATGCGATCGATCGCAAGGGCGAAAAGCACGTCCTCACCAATGCGCAGATGGGCTATAGCTATCGCCATTCCGAGGCGTCCGCCGACCTGATCTTCACCCATGCCGTCTTCGAGGGATATCCGGAAGACAAGGCGAAGATCCGCGCCGACATGGATGCCGTGCGCAATCACCGCGAGACGGTGCAGCCGGTCAAGGAAAAGACCGGCGGCTCGACCTTCAAGAACCCAGAGGGCCATTCGGCCTGGAAGCTGATCGACGATGCGGGCTGCCGCGGTCTGGTCAACGGCGGGGCGCAGATGTCGTCGCTGCATTGCAATTTCATGATCAATACCGGTTATGCCACCGGCTACGATCTGGAATATCTCGGCGAGACGGTGCGTCAGCGGGTGTTCGAGGATACCGGCATCAAGCTCGAATGGGAAATCAAGCGTCTCGGCATCTTCATGCCCGGCCGCGAGGTGAAGCCATTCCAGGGCACCGCGACGGCATGACGGACGAGGACGCCGGTTTTCTTGAAAGGGAAGAGCGGCGTCTTGTTCTCGTCGGCAATGAGCGGTGGAAGCTTCTTGCCAATTCGCTCGACCGGCCCTCCACGGCATGCGTTGCGGCGGGGTTTGTCGCGCCGGCGAGTGCGCTCGCTTCAGCAGGTGTTTTCGATGGAATTTCGGCGGCGGTCGTATTTTCAACCGGCGCTTGGCTTTCCAGCGCCGTGCTATTACATTTGAGTGCAAGACGCGCGCTTGGAAAGCTGATGCTATGAATTCGGCAACCTTCTTTTTCCTGTATATCCTGCCGTTCGTGATCGCCGGTGGCGGGTGGCTTGCTGTCATCCTCAACGAGCGCCATGAGCAAAGCTTGCATCGCAAGGTTCTGGCCCGCTCCGGCAAGTAGCTGGCTACCGCCTTTTGATAGGCAGGCGGCGTTGTCGACTTTCAATAAAAAACCCGCGAAACCTGAGTTTCGCGGGTTTTTTATTGGGCCCGATCTTTCGGATCGCACCCTTATGCCAATCGGCGATCAGACCTCGTCCTTGCCCGAAAGCAGGATGCAGACGAGCGTGATCAGGGCGGCGATACCGAGATAGTAGCCGACATAGGTCATGCCGTAGCTCGCCTGAAGATAGGTGGCGATGTAGGGTGCCAGCGAGGCGCCGAAGATGCCGGCGAGGTTGAAGGTGATCGAGGAGCCCGTGTAGCGGACCGAGGTCGGGAAGGGGGCTGCGAGCGCCGTGCCGATCAGGCCGTAGGTCATGCCCATCAGGATCATCGCGCCGATGATGAAGACGATGATCATGCCTTCGCCATTGGTCATCAGCGACGGCAGGGCAAACGAGAACAGGCCGATCAGGACCGTCGTCAGCGTCAGCATCTGGCGGCGGCCATAGCGGTCGCCGAGCTTGCCGATAATCGGAATGGCGGCGCCGAAGACGATCGAACCGAGGATCTGGATCTCAAGCGCATCCAGGAACGGCATCTTCACGACCTTGATATTGTAGGACAGAAGATAGGCCGTGCCGATGTAGAACAGAACGAAGGTCGCGAGCGCCACGAAGGTGCCCAGAACAATGCTGCGCTTGTGGTCCTTGAACAGGGCGACAACCGGAACAGCGACGCGCTCATGGCTGTCGATGGCCTTCTGGAAGGCCGGCGTTTCGGTGATCGACAGGCGAACCCAAAGACCAATGGCGATCAGGATGATCGAGGCGAGGAAAGGAACGCGCCAGCCCCAGCTCAGGAGTGCTTCCTGCGAGATGAAATGCAGGAGGATCCAGAACACGCCAGACGACAGGAACAGGCCGACAGGGGCGCCCAGCTGCGGGAACATGCCGTACCAGGTGCGCTTGCCGGGCGGTGCGTTTTCAGTCGCGAGCAGAACCGCGCCACCCCATTCGCCGCCGAGACCAAAGCCCTGGCCGAAACGGCACAGTGCCAAGAGAAGCGGTGCGAGAACGCCGATCGACGAATAGGACGGCAGGAGGCCGATCACCACCGTCGAGATGCCCATGGTCAAAAGGGCGGCCACGAGCGTCGCCTTGCGGCCGATCCTGTCGCCGAAATGGCCGAAGACCACGGCGCCGAGCGGGCGGGCGAAGAAGGCGATCGAGAAGGTCGCGAAGGAGGCAAGCAGAGCCGTGGTCGGATCGTTGTTCGGGAAGAACAGCGTCGGGAAAACCAGAACGGCGGCCGTCGCATAGACATAGAAGTCGAAGAATTCGATCGTCGTGCCGACCAGGCTGGCGGTCAGGACGCGTGCAGGCGAATTCGTTGCAGCAGGCGCTGACGGCTCAGCGGACGACGACGCGGTAGGCATCGCGTTTGTCATGCTGATTCCAATCTTAAATTGTTAATTGGCCTCTGTGAGGAGGGTCGGGGAGCGGCAATACAGTAATTTTGTGCCGGAGAAAACCGTCTTTGCGCAACAAAATGCAAGAATCGAGGGGAATGCGCTTATTAAATAATACGAGGGCTGCCGCGGTTGTATCGATCGGCCGTGCGGGCGCGCGGCGGCGGGATTTTCCGTTAACTATTGGTCGCCTAAAAAACGCCTTGTTTGCCAGAGGGTTAAGTCTTCCGGAAAGTCGGCGTAAACGATTTATTAACCATTTTGGTGCACCAATGATGGTGCGGATCGGTGAAGAAGGAATCGCCGCGAAACAAGTTTGACGCAAGGGTCGGCCGATAATCTGGAGCCCTTTTAGCGGGAGTGGTTTGGATGAGCGACAAGCATGTGGCTGTTTTGATGGGAGGGTTTTCCTCCGAGCGGCCCGTCAGCCTGTCGTCGGGCAATGCCTGCGCGGATGCGCTTGAAGGCGAGGGTTATCGCGTCACGCGTGTCGATGTCGGCCGGGATGTCGCGGCTGTCCTTTTTGAGCTTCGCCCGGACGTCGTCTTCAATGCGCTTCACGGTCCTTTCGGCGAGGATGGCACCATCCAGGGTATCCTCGAGTATCTTGAAATCCCCTATACCCATTCCGGCGTTCTTGCCTCGGCGCTTGCCATGGACAAGCAGCAGGCGAAGCATGTCGCCAAGGCTGCGGGCGTTCCTGTGGCTGAAGCCAAGGTGATGAACCGTTTCGACTTTGCCGGACATCATCCGATGAAGCCGCCTTACGTGGTGAAGCCGGTGCGCGAGGGGTCGTCCTTCGGCGTCGTCATCGTCAAGGAAAATCAGTCGCATCCGCCGCAAGTGATCGGTTCCAGCGAGTGGCGCTATGGCGACGAGGTGATGGTCGAGCGTTACGTTTATGGGCGGGAGCTGACATGCGGTGTCATGGGCGGTGTGGCGCTCGGCGTCACCGAGGTCATCCCGACGTCGCATGAATTCTACGATTACGATGCCAAGTACGCGGCAGGTGGCTCGCGGCATGTCATTCCGGCACAAATTTCACCGAATATTTACCAAAAGATTCAAACATTGGCGCTCAAGGCGCATCAGGCAATCGGCTGCCGTGGCGTGAGTCGTTCGGACTTTCGCTATGACGACCGGTTCTCGGAAAACGGCGAGCTTATCTGGCTGGAAGTGAATACCCAGCCGGGCATGACCCCGACCTCCCTGGTGCCCGAAATGGCGGCTCATGCCGGCCATTCCTTTGGTGAACTGGTCCGCTGGATGGTGGAGGACGCGTCGTGCTTGCGTTGAATGGAAAGCGGTCTGACAGGTCGGGCGGGCAGGGTGCCGTGCTCGGTCAAGCCGACGATCGGTGGGTTCTGCCCCGGCCGATGCGTCGGGCTGTCCGCTTCTGCGTCAGTCTGGCAAGCGGCCGTATCCATATTCCGTCGCATGTCGGCACGGTTGCCACGTTCGGCTTTCTCGCCGTCGTCGGCGTCTACGGCATGTCGCTTGGCGGACATACGCAGGATGTCGCGCAGTCGACGACCGCGGCCGCAGGCTTTGCGATCGAGAACGTCCGCGTCTCCGGCAACAACGAGACGTCGGAGATCGATATCCTGCAGCTGCTCGGGCTCGATGGCGCGACCTCGCTCGTCGCGCTGAATGTGGGCGATGCCCGTCACAAGCTCGAACAGCTTCCCTGGGTCGAAAGCGCCGAAGTCCGCAAGGTCTATCCGAAGACGATCGACGTCGTTCTCAAGGAGCGTCAGGCGTTCGGCATCTGGCAGCATGGTTCGGATCTTTCGCTGATCGAGCGGGATGGCAGCGTGATCGCGCCGCTGCGCGACAACAAGTTCGCATCCCTGCCGCTCTTCGTCGGCCGTGATGCCGAAACGGCAGCTGCGCCGTTTCTCGACCAGATGGCTAATTTTCCGGAGATCCGCTCGCGGGTGAAGGCTTACGTTCGCATCGCCGAGCGTCGCTGGGACCTGCATCTCGACAGTGGCGTGGTTCTGCGCCTGCCGAGCGGCGACATTTCCAATGCACTCGGCGTTCTGGCGCGGCTCGAGAAATCGCAGAGCGTGCTTGAACGCGATATCGCTGCCGTCGATCTGAGGCTCTCGGATCGCACGACGGTGGAACTGACCACGGGCGCCGAAAAGCGCCGCCAGGATGCGCTGGATGCAAGGGCAAAGGCATTGAAGAAGGCAAAGGATCAGACGTGAGCGTATTCGGTTCGTCCAATTTCGGTCTGCCCCGCATGAAGCCCCTGTCTTCGAAGCGTAGCCATATCGTGTCGGTGCTCGATATCGGTTCGACCAAGGTCGTCTGCATTATCGCACGGCTGACACCGCGCCAGGAAAGCCAGATCCTTCCGGGCCGCACCCATCACGTCGAGATCATCGGCATCGGTCATCAGCGGTCGCGCGGCGTCAAGTCCGGCGTGGTCGGCGATCTCGATGCGGCCGAAAGCGTCGTTCGCCTTGCGGTCGATGCCGCCGAGCGCATGGCGGGCCTGACCGTCGACAGCCTGATCGTCAACGTCTCGGCCGGCCGCGTCGCCAGCGACATCTATACGGCCTCCATCGATCTCGGCGGCCAGGAAGTGGAAGTCTCGGACCTGCGCAAGGTCCTCGGTGCTGCCGGCAATCAGTCGCTGCGTCAGGATCGCGCTATCCTGCATTCGCTGCCGACCGGCTATTCGCTGGACGGCGAGCGCGGCATCCGCGATCCGCTCTCGATGTACGGCGACATGCTCGGCGTCGATATGCATGTCGTATCCGCCGAACGCGCCACGCTGCGCAATCTCGAACTGTGCATCAACCGCGCGCATCTCTCGGTCGAGGGCATGGTGGCGACGCCTTATGCCAGCGGTCTTGCAGCGCTTGTCGACGACGAAGTCGAACTCGGTTGCGCCGCGATCGACATGGGCGGCGGCACGACGACGATTTCGGTCTTTGCCGAAGGCAAGCTCGTTCATACCGACGCGATCAGCCTCGGCGGCCATCACATCACCACCGATCTTGCCCGCGGTCTTTCGACCCGGATCGAGGATGCCGAACGGATGAAGGTCGTGCATGGTTCGGCCATGTCTGCCGGCGGTGAAGAGCGTGACATGATCACCGTTCCGCCGATCGGCGAGGACGACCGGGATCTCGCGACCCAGGTGCCGCGCTCGCTCGTCACCCGCATCGTCAAGGCGCGGGTGGAAGAGACGCTGGAACTGATCCGTGACCGTATCCAGAAGTCGGGCTTCAGCCCGATCGTCGGCAAGCGCGTCGTTCTGACCGGTGGCGCCAGCCAGTTGCAGGGCATGTCGGATGCGGCCCGCCGCATTCTCGCCCGCAATGTGCGGATCGGCCGTCCTATGGGCGTGTCGGGCCTGCCGGCTGCGGCCAAGGGACCGGCCTTTTCGACGGCTGTCGGCCTTTTGATCTATCCGCAGGTTGCGGACATGGAAACACATGCCAGCCAGGGCGGACTGATGTCCTCCTTCGGGCATGGCAACGGACGGCTCGCCCGCATGGGGCAGTGGCTTAAAGAGAGTTTTTGATCCGGGTGCGGGGGCGTTTCGGATCAAAGGAATAGCAATGAATTGGTCAGCTCGGCGATGCGACCATGGAGAGAAGGAACAGGTACAATGACGATCAAGCTGCACAAGCCTGACATTACCGAGCTGAAGCCTCGGATTACCGTTTTCGGCGTCGGCGGCGGCGGCGGCAACGCCGTCAACAACATGATCACCGCAGGGCTTGAGGGCGTCGATTTCGTCGTTGCCAATACCGATGCCCAGGCGCTGACCATGACCAAGGCCGAGCGGATCATCCAGATGGGCGTTCAGGTGACTGAAGGCCTCGGCGCCGGCTCGCAGCCGGAAGTCGGCCGTGCAGCCGCCGAAGAGTGCCTCGACGAGATCGTCGATCATCTTCAGGGCACGCATATGTGCTTCGTCACCGCCGGCATGGGGGGCGGCACCGGCACCGGTGCTGCTCCGGTCGTCGCACAGCGCCGCCCGCAACAAGGGCATCCTGACGGTCGGCGTCGTCACCAAGCCGTTCCACTTCGAAGGCCAGCGCCGCATGCGCCTTGCCGAACAGGGCATTGCGGAACTGCAGAAGTCCGTCGATACGCTGATCGTCATCCCGAACCAGAACCTCTTCCGCATTGCCAATGACAAGACGACGTTTGCCGACGCCTTCGCCATGGCCGACCAGGTTCTCTACTCGGGTGTTGCCTGCATCACCGACCTGATGGTCAAGGAAGGCCTGATCAACCTCGACTTCGCCGACGTCCGCTCGGTGATGCGCGAAATGGGCCGCGCGATGATGGGAACAGGCGAAGCGTCCGGCTCGGGCCGCGCCATGCAGGCTGCCGAAGCTGCCATCGCCAACCCGCTGCTCGACGAAACCTCGATGAAGGGCGCACAGGGCCTGCTGATCTCCATCACCGGCGGTCGCGACCTGACGCTGTTTGAAGTCGACGAAGCTGCGACCCGTATCCGCGAAGAAGTCGATCCGGATGCCAACATCATCCTCGGCGCGACTTTCGACGAAGCGCTCGAAGGCATCATCCGCGTATCTGTCGTCGCAACCGGCATCGACCGTGCCCATGGCCATGGCGATATCGATCTGCGTGCCGCTGAAATGCGCGCTGCCCAGAAGCCGATTATCCGTCCTTCCGCGGCCGTTGCTCCGGCGCCGGCCGCACAGCAGCCTGTCATGATGCAGGCCCCCCAGCCGGTTGCAGCACCGGCTCCGCAGGCGCCGGTCGCCATGGATCCGATCGCCGACACGATCCGTCAGGCGGAAGCCGAAATGGAACGCGAACTGTCGCTCCACCAGCAGCCTGCACAGGCTCCTCAGCCGGTGATGCAGCAGCCGCAGGAAGAAGCCTTCCGTCCGCAGAGCCGCCTGTTCGCACAGTCCGCTCCGGCAGACGTCGCTCCGCAGCAGGTCAGCCGTCCGGCTCCGCAGGCTCAGGCACCGCAGCCGATGCAGCATGCTCCGCGCATCAGCCAGCCGATGCAGCAGCGCGAACCGATGATGGAAGCGCCTCGCATGGAAGCTCCGCGGATGGAGCAGCCTCGCATGGAACAGGCCCGTATGGAGCCGGTTCGCATGCCGCGCGTCGAAGACTTCCCGCCGGTCGTCAAGGCCGAGATGGAACATCGCGGCCAGCAGGCCAGCCATGTCCAGGAAGAGCGCGGCCCGATGGGCCTGTTGAAGCGGATCACCAACTCGCTTGGCCGTCGCGACGATGACGAGATGCAGGCAGAACCGGCAGCACCGGCGCAGGCTCCGCAGCAGCAGCGCCGTCCGCTGTCTGCCGAAGCAAGCCTCTACGCTCCGCGTCGCGGCAATCTCGACGACCACGGCCGCGGCACGCCGCAGACTTCGCGTCACGAGGACGACCAGCTGGAAATTCCGGCCTTCCTGCGCCGCCAGTCCAACTGATTAGACTGCGTTAACAGCGTTCACGAAACGTGAAAGAGGCCCGGATGAACAATCCGGGCCTCTCTGCCGTTCAAGGTTTGTCGAAACCACTTGTTAACCACGTATAAACCCCTTTCCAATCAATGGGTTGGAAAGCTGTGCGCGGATGGATTATCGACCCTTGGGTGGATTGTTTCGATGCGGCCGAAAGCCGTAACAATCCGAAACGAACAGTGATTTGGAATGTCCCATATCGCTGCGTATGTAGATGCTCAACGACACGCATGACTTTCCGATTCCGGCTGAAAAAAGCGACGGCGATCGGGGCAAGACGACAGGTCACGGCGTAAAGACGATTATCGGATCATTCAAAAGACGCGATCCGACGAAATTGAAGGCAGTAGAAATGACCATCGGATTGCTCGGCTTCCAGACGACCATCGCAGCCCCCGTGACCCTCACGGGCATCGGCGTGCATTCTGGCGCACCGGCGAGCATCACCTTCCAGCCGGCAGAGGCCAATACGGGCATCGTGTTCAGCCGCCTTCTCAAGGACGGTTCGAGCGTCGAATACCGCGCGATTTCCTCGCAGGTCGGCAATACGGATCTCTGCACCGTTCTCGGCACGCATCCGGATCGCTGGGTCGCGACGATCGAGCATGTCATGGCAGCGCTCTACGCGCTCGGCCTCGACAATGTCGTCGTCGAAACCGATGGCGCCGAAATGCCGATCATGGACGGAAGCTCGATTGCATTCATCGAAGCGATCGAACAGGTCGGCATGGTCAGCCTCGGCATCAAGCGCCGCTATATCCGCGTCGTAAAGCCGGTTCGAATCGAATCGGGTGCGTCCTGGTCGGAGTTTCGTCCGCATGACGGGACGCGATTCGAGGTCGAGATCGATTTCACGTCGCCGCTGATCGGCCGCCAGTCGTGGAAGGGCGAGCTGACCGCGCAGTCCTTCAAGGACGAGTTGTCGCGTGCCCGCACCTTTGGTTTCATGCGTGACGTCGAGCGCCTGTGGGCTGCCGGTTTCGCACTCGGCTCGTCGCTCGAAAACTCGGTCGTCATTTCCGACGATGACAGCGTCGTCAATGTCGAAGGCCTGCGTTACGCCAAGGACGAATTCGTTCGCCACAAGACGCTCGATGCCGTCGGCGATCTGGCGATTGCAGGTGCCCAGTTCATCGGCTGCTACCGTTCCTACCGCGGCGGCCACAAGATGAATGCCAATGCGCTGAAGGCCCTGCTCAGCGATCCGACCGCCTACGAGGTGGTGGAAGCGCCGACCGTGCGTTCGGCTCGGGTGCGGGCCGGCGAGTTCGTACCGGTCAAGCTTGCCGAAAATTCGCTCTGGTTCGCCTGAGCTTTTACACCGAATGAACGGGCCGTCTCGCAAGGGACGGCCTTATACGTTACGAGGCCGGAACATCGGTTATGATGTTCCGGCCTCGTTTGTCATTGGGGTGTTCGCAGCACCGCAATGGCGCAGTGCAAAGCGGTTGGGCTTGGCGGCCCTGAACCTTCGTTCGTAAAAAAGCAGAACCCTTTGCGCTGGTCGAGGCATCGTCGCACCGTTGAGAGAGCTTCGCGCTCGCGTATAAGGGAGACCTGCCTCATGTCTTATACTAACCGTTTTGTCGGTATCGACATATCGAAATCATCCTTCGACATTTGTATCCTGCCGGACAACCGCTCGGCGAGCTTTGCCAATACCACCGCGGGGATTGCTCGTTTCATGGCCTTCGTCGCCCAGTTGGAAACAGTCGAGCGGTTTCTGCTGGAGCCTACCGGGGGCTATGAGCGCCGCGTGATGGAAGCGCTTCTTTCAGCGCAGATGCCGGTGGCGCGGGTGAATGCCAGGCAGGTCCGGCAATTCGCCGGCGCCTGCGGTCAGCTCTCCAAGACCGACAGGATCGACGCCTTCATCCTGGCCGACTATGGTCGGCGCATGGAGACCACGCTCGTCCAGCCGGTCTCCGTCACCCAAACAGCGCTTGTCGAATTGGTGGCACGCTACAGGCAACTGTCGCATATGATCGTGCAGGAGAAGAACCGTCGAGAAAAGCTGGCAAACAGTGGTGGCACCAGTGCCCGCGGCAAAACGCAGGCATGGATCGAAGCGAGCCTGCAATTCCTGGGGGATCAACGCCAGGCGGTTGTCGATGAGATGATTGCCTGCCTCGAAGCAGACGCAGAGCTTTCGGCAAGGGCCGCGGTGCTGATGCAGCTCAAGGGCATCGGTCTGCGCACCGCCTGTTTCCTCTTGGCCGGGCTGCCTGAACTGGGACGTCTGGATAAGGGACAGATCGCAAAGCTGGTCGGTGTTGCTCCACTCAATCGCGACAGCGGCCAAATGCGGGGAAAGCGCATGATCTCGGGCGGACGGAGGCCGGTTCGAGACGCGCTCTACATCGCCGCACTCCCGGCGATCCGCTTCGATCCGGATATCAAGGCTTTCTACACAAAGCTCAGAGCCAATGGAAAGCCCGGCAAGGTTGCGCTCGTCGCTGTCATGCGCAAAATGATCATCATTCTCAACGCCAGAATACGAGATCATGCAGAAACGGTGCTTGACGTCTAACACCGTTGCTTTTTCTTTGGCTTCGGTCGCGGTCATCCGGCAATCGCGGCAAGCGCGGGGCGGGTTGCCACAAAAATGCGTTAATGCGCCATCATTGCGTTGCCCTGCCCGGGCCTTTAAGGCTAGAACGCCCACGGTGGGATGCGGGCAGAATACGCGGGACGGATCGGGAACTGTCGAATGGATCATGGAAAGTCTGTGGAAATGCGTAAGACGGCCAGGATGGCGCTCGTCTCGTTGGTCTTGGTCGGCGCCGGTCTTGGTGTGACGTCCTGCCAGTCGGACAAGGATATCGACATCACCAAGCTCGGCATGGACGTCGAAAATCCGCAGACCCTTTACGATCAGGGCCTTGCCAACATGAAGGCAGGCAATTTCAACGAGGCGACACGCAAGTTCGACGCCGTCGACAAGCAGAACCCGTTTACCGAATGGGGCCGCAAGGCGCTGGTGATGGCGACCTATGTGCGCTACCGCCAGAACAAGACCGACGAAGCGATCGGGACCGGCAACCGCTATCTGAAGCAGTATCCGAACTCCGATGATTCGGCCTATGTGCAGTATCTTGTCGGCATGAGCTACTCGAAGCAAATCGCCGACGTGACGCAGGACCAGAAAGCAGCCGGCCAGACGATCGGCGCGATGACCAATCTGGTGAAGACCTATCCGAACTCGCCTTATGTCGACGAGGCGCAGGCCAAGATCCGCTTTGCCCGCGACCAGCTCGCCGGCAAGGAAATGCAGGTCGGCCGCTACTATCTGGAGCGCAAGGAATATCTCGCCGCGATCCAGCGTTTCCGCAATGTCGTCGAGACCTATCCGAACACAAACCAGATCGAGGAAGCGCTGGCGCGTCTGACCGAGGCCTATTACGCAATGGGCATCGTCGAAGAGGCGCAGACGGCTGCCGCCATCCTCGGCCGCAACTATCCGGACAGCCAGTGGTACGCGGATAGCTACAAGCTCCTGCATTCGGGTGGTGTCGAGCCGCGCGAGAACAAGGGCTCGTGGATTTCCAAGGCTGCCGGCAAGCTGCTCGGCACCTCGACCGCCACGCAATAAGAACGATGTGCCTTGCAGGTGTGATCCTGCGGCGGCCTCGCCAACCGATAAGAAGACAGAACAGGGCTTTGATCGAGGGACCATGCTGATCCAGTTGTCGATCCGCGATATCGTTCTGATCGAGCGGCTGGATCTTTCCTTCGAGAAAGGTCTGTCGGTTCTGACCGGCGAGACCGGCGCGGGAAAATCCATCCTGCTCGACAGCCTGTCTCTTGCGCTCGGCGGCCGCGGCGATGGCGGCCTTGTGCGCCATGGCGAAGACAAGGGCCAGGTGACGGCCGTCTTCGACGTGCCGGGCAACCACCGCGCCCGCAAGCTCTTGCGCGACAATAGTATAGACGATGACGGCGACCTGATCTTCCGGCGTATCCAGTCGGCGGACGGGCGTACCCGCGCCTCGATCAACGACCAGCCGGTCAGCGTGCAGATGATGCGCCAGGTCGGCCAGATGCTGGTCGAGATCCATGGCCAGCACGACGACCGGGCGCTGATCGACACGGATGCCCACCGCACGCTGCTCGATGCCTTTGCCGGCCTGTCCGATCGCGTTGCGGAGGTCTCCGGCCTCTATCGCAGTTTTCGCGATGCCGATCGGGCGTTCAAGGCGCACCGTGCCAAGGTGGAGGCCGCCGCCCGCGAGGCCGATTATATCCGCGCCTCCGTCGAGGAACTGGAGACCCTTGCGCCACGCGACGGCGAAGAGGACGAACTGGCCGAACAGCGTTCGAAGATGCAGAAATCCGAGCGGATCGCCGGCGATATTTCAGAGGCGTCCGAGTTCCTCAACGGCAATGCCTCTCCCGTGCCGCTGATCGCCTCGATGGTACGCCGGCTCGAGCGCAAGAGCCATGAGGCGCCGGGGCTGCTCGAAGAAACCGTCGAACTGCTCGACCAGGCGCTCAATTATCTTTCCAGCGCCCAGATGGAAGTGGAAGCGGCGCTGCGCCGCACCGAATTCGATCCGCGCGAACTGGAACGTGTCGAGGAACGGCTGTTCGGACTTCGCGCGGCTGCCCGCAAATATTCCGTCCCCGTGACCGATCTTCCCGCACTTGCCGAGAGGATGGCTGCCGATCTTGCCGATCTCGATGCCGGCGAGGAGAGACTGGGTGTTCTGGAGAAGACCGCAGCCGAGGCCAAGGTCGCCTTCGATGCGGCAGCGCAGGCCCTGTCCTTGCAGCGGCAGGCCGGAGCATCTGTTCTGGCTGACGCCGTCATGGCCGAACTTCCTGCCCTGAAGCTCGAACGGGCGCGGTTCATGGTGGATGTCAGGTCCGATGCGGAGGCGGCCACGGCCGAGGGCATCGACACCGTCGAGTTTCATGTGCAGACCAATCCGGGCACGCGGCCGGGCCCGATCATGAAGGTTGCTTCCGGCGGCGAACTCTCGCGTTTTCTGCTGGCGTTGAAAGTGGCGCTGGCGGATCGCGGATCGGCCCCGACGCTCGTCTTCGACGAAATCGACACAGGTGTCGGCGGTGCTGTCGCGGATGCGATCGGCCAGCGGCTGAAGCGGCTTTCCGCGACGGTTCAGGTTCTCTCCGTCACCCATGCCCCGCAGGTGGCGGCACGGGCTGCGACGCATCTTCTCATCTCCAAGGGGCCGGCGGGCGAGGGGTCCGACAAGATCGCAACCCGCGTTGCCACGATGGCGCCGGAACACCGGATGGAAGAGATTGCCCGCATGCTCGCCGGCGCCTCCGTGACCGACGAGGCGCGGGCGGCGGCCAAGAGCCTGCTTGCCGGCAAGGGCTGACGTTTCCCCACGTTATTCGGCGGCTGCCAGAGAGGCCGGGTCGGGGCGGCTGCGGCCTGCCATCCGGTTTAGAACCGTATCCTTCCAGACGAAGCGATGGATCAGCACCATGGCGATATGGCCGCCGATCAGCGCCAGAAGCGTCCAGGCGAGAAGGCCGTGCAGAAGATTGGCCGGCGCCACCATCCAGCCGATAGTCTCGCCACCCTGCGGCACGATCTGATAGCCAAAGAGCGCCAGCCCCCATTGCGAGCCGGTGGCCCGCAAAAGGGCGACGGCCGGAATGAACAGCATCAGAAGATAGAGCGCCAGATGGCCGGCGCGTGCGGCCATGCCGAGCAGGCCCCGTTCATGTGCCGGGCGATGTTTCAGATTGTAGAGGCCCCAGACGGCCCTGACGGTGGCAAGACCGAGGATGGCGACGCCGAGTTCGCCATGGGTGCTGTTGAGAATGTCCGTCACCGCAGAGCGACCGAACAGGCTGCCGAGAACGATGCCGGAAAACTGCCAGAGAATGACCAGCGCCATGCTCCAGTGAAGACAGCGCGTCAGCAATCCATACCGCAATCCCGTATCCCGCCAGCGGCGCATCCCCATGTCTTATCCCCCTCAAACATGACTTTGATACGCAACTATTACGGATCATGGCGTGGGGCGTCCATACAAGTCCGGTTCAAATAGTTGTTGATTCAATCCTTTAAGTTGTGATCACCGGGTTTCGACCGACAGCTTGTGTGCGATGGAAATCCGCATCGCACTTAGGCCAGAATTGCATTAGAAAAGCGCCAGAAGATGGAGATTCCCGCGATGGCCGCCGACCAGACCCCGATCGATACGCTGACAGAACAGGCTGCCGCCGCCGAGCTGGAGCGGCTTGCCGGGGCACTGGCTCATCACGACGAGCTCTACCACGCCAAGGATGCGCCGGAGATTTCCGATGCGGATTATGACGCGCTGAAGAAGCGCAACGCCGCGATCGAGGAACGGTTTCCGCAGCTTATCCGCGCCGACAGCCCGTCTGTCCGGGTCGGGGCTGCGCCGCTTGCCACCTTTGCGCCGATCACCCATGCACGGCCGATGCTGTCGCTCGACAATACGTTTTCCGACGAGGACGTCCGTGATTTCGTCGGCTCCGTCTATCGTTTCCTCGGTCAGTTGCCGGACAATTCGATCGCGTTTACCGCCGAACCGAAGATCGACGGTCTGTCCATGTCGATCCGCTACGAGCGCGGCCGGCTCGTCAATGCCGCCACCCGCGGCGATGGCACGACGGGCGAAAACGTCACGGAGAACATCAAGACCATCAAGGATATCCCGCAGCGGCTGCCGGATGGCGTGCCGGATGTCGTTGAAGTGCGTGGCGAGGTCTATATGGCCAAGAGCGATTTTCTGGCGCTGAACGCCGAGATGGAGGCGCAGGGCAAGCAGCTCTATGTCAACCCGCGCAACACGGCGGCGGGGTCGCTGCGCCAGCTCGACGCCAAGGTGACGGCCAGCCGCAACCTGAAATTCTTCGCCTATGCCTGGGGCGAGATCATCGAGCCAAACGCTCTGCCGAAGACGCAGTTCGAGATGGTGCAGGTGTTCAAGACCTGGGGTTTCCCGGTCAATCCGCTGATGAAGCGGCTGACCTCGGTCGACGAGATCATCGCCCATTATAGCGAGATCGGCCTTCAACGCCCGGATCTCGACTATGATATCGACGGCGTCGTCTACAAGGTGGACCGGCTCGACCTTCAGGCGCGGCTCGGCTTTCGCTCGCGCTCGCCGCGCTGGGCGACCGCCCATAAATTCCCGGCCGAACAGGCGTTCACCATCGTCGAGAACATCGATATCCAGGTGGGACGCACCGGTGCCCTGACGCCGGTCGCGCGGCTCACCCCGATCACCGTCGGCGGCGTCGTCGTCACCAATGCGACACTGCACAATGCCGACTATATCGAGGGGATCGGAAATTCCGGCGAGCGCATTCGCGAGGAAGGCCATGATATCCGTATCGGCGATACGGTCATCGTGCAGCGGGCCGGTGACGTCATTCCGCAGGTCCTCGACGTCATCATGGAGAAGCGCTCGGCAGAGGCGACAAAATACGAGTTTCCGACGAAATGCCCGGTCTGCGGCAGCCACGCGGTGCGGGAAAAGAACGAGAAGACCGGCAAGCTCGATTCGGTGACGCGTTGCACAGGCGGGTTCGTCTGCCGGGCGCAGGCCGTCGAGCATCTGAAACATTTCGTCTCGCGCAATGCCTTCGATATCGAAGGGCTCGGCGCCAAGCAGATCGATTTCTTCTTCGAGGCGGAGGATCCATCGCTGCAGATCCGCACCGCGCCCGAGATCTTCACGCTGAAGAAGCGGCAGGACGCATCGCCGCTGATGAAGCTCGAAAATATCGATGGTTTTGGCAAGGTGAGCGTCAGGAAGCTGTTCGACGCCATCGACGGCCGCCGCTCGATCGCGCTTCACCGCTTCATCTATGCACTCGGCATCCGGCATGTGGGCGAGACCACCGCCAAGCTTCTCGCCCGCGCCTACGGCACCTATGACGCCTTCGAACAGGCGATGAAGGAGGCCTCGTCACTGACCGGTGACGCCTGGGCCGACCTCAACAATATCGAGGGGATCGGCGAGATCGTCGCGCGCGCCATCGTCGAGTTCTTCAAGGAGAGGCGCAATATCGAGGTGATCGACCGGCTGATCGCAGAGGTCACGCCGGAGGAAGCCGAGCAGGTGGCGGCGTCCGACAGTCCCATCGCCGGCAAGACGGTGGTGTTTACCGGATCGCTGGAAAAATTCACCCGCGACGAGGCGAAGGCGCGGGCCGAAGGGCTTGGCGCCAAGGTCGCGGGCTCGGTATCGAAGAAGACCGATTACGTGGTGGCGGGACCCGGCGCCGGCTCGAAGCTCGACAAGGCCCGCGAACTCGGCGTGATCGTGATGGACGAGGACGAGTGGCTGGTCTTCATCGGCGGATAAGAGAAGCGGAAACGGAGCAGGCGCGTCCTGCTCCGTTCGCAGCGGTCCGATCGGTTCCGGTGGCCGCGTTGGTACAAGTGGTCCGGGAGGGCGCGCATCAATCTCTCGGCCATGCGCCCCCAGCCTCGCCCCCCCAGACTTGCCCCTTCAGCATTTCGACTTCAGCCTTGTACCGTCCGCCGCGAACCGCTTTAGGCGGGCTTTCCTTCGGTCAGGGCCGCCTTTAGCCTGGCCATGGAATAGGCATGGACATAATGACCGTCGCGGAAGGCGAAATCCTTGAACAGGCCCTCGCGCACGAAACCGTTTTTCTCGTAGAGACGGATCGCGCTGCCATTGTCGGTAAAGACGGTCAGTTCGACGCGCGACAGGTTGAGCCAGTTGTCGGCGATGTCGAGGGCGGCGCCCATCAGGATCGAACCGACGCCGCGGCCGGCAAAATCGTCATGCACGCCCATGCCGATCGAGGCCGCATGGCGGCGGCGTGGATTTGCGGCCGGCGTCAGGCCGATATCGCCGATGACGAGACCATCGAGATCGGCCACGAGGCGGTGGCCGCCGGCCGGCGGGCTTTCCAGATAGCGACGGATCTCGTCGACGGGATGGAAGGGCGTGCGAAGGGTACCGTGACGGTAACCGGGCAAATTGTGGAGGTTGGCGATCGCCTCCGCATCGGCCGGACCTGCGGCACGAATGCGGACACCGTCGAGTTTCGGCGGTCTCGGCTTTTCTGCCGAACGTTCGTTTTCCGGTGGACTGTCTTCCAGTTTCATCATGCTCTCCAAGGTTTTTTGCCGTGGCAGAGCGAGAGAAAAACCCTGACCCTGCCAATCCTCGGCAGGGTGGGTGACGGATGACCTCTTAACGCGCCAATCCCGCCACGCGCCCTGCAGGGCGAATGGTCACGGTAAGGTGCATGAGGGCGGTCGCGTTGGTCATGGATAGCAAAATCTCAGACGAGCAGCATGGCGTCAATAGGAGGAGCTTTGCCGAATCGTGCTTCGATCGATAAAAGCGACCTACACAATACGGACAGCACCCTTTGAAAACCATCGCCATCGATTTCGAGACCGCCAACGAGCAACGGGGCAGCGCCTGTTCCGTCGGTCTGGCATGGATCGAGGACAACCGGGTGGTGCGGGTCGAGGAGCGATTGATCCGGCCGCGCGACATGCGGTTTTCGTCGTTCAACATCGCCATCCATGGCATACGCCCGGAGATGGTGGAGGATGCCGGCGAGTTTCCGGAAGTGATGGACGAGTTCGCCGAGGATTTTGCCGGTGCGACGATGATCGCCCATAACGCCGCCTTCGATTTCAGCGTCTGGCGGGCATCTCTCGATGGCTACAGGCAGGCCTATCCGTCGCTTTCCTACATGTGCAGCGTGAAGATGGCGCAGAAGGTCTGGCCGCAGCTGATCAGCCACAAGCTGAACGTGCTTGCCCAGCATCTGGGGCTTTCGTTTTCGCATCACAATGCCGCTGAAGATGCCGCCGTGTGCGCGCAGGCGGCGATTGCCATCGGCCGGTCGCTCGGGGCGTCCGATGTGGCCGATATTCCCGGCCTGATCGGCATGACGGCCGGGCGGCTCTATGCCGATGGCTATCAGGCCTGCACGATGCGGCGGCCAGGCACCGGTGCGGTGCGCGCCAAGGGTACCCGCACATCGGTCGGCTGACTGCCGGCAGCGACGTCTCGTCGCTTGCAACGGGCCATCGGTCGCTTATCTCTCTGACGCAGATCATCACCGGAGAGAATTCGCCATGCCGACGCCCATTGCCCTGAAACCGCTGCGCAACATTACGCGCCCCTTCGTTGCAGCACTGGCGGTTGCCGGTTGTCTTCTTGCGGCACCTGTATTTTCTCCACCGGCATTTGCCGATGTCGTCGGCAAGGTCGGAGTAGACTGGACGGGCAATGATATCATCGTGGAGGCGGTGCCGGACCCGCAGGTGAAGGGTGTCACCTGCCACGTCACCTATTTCGATCGCGGCGTGATCGACCGGTTGCGCAAGGGCAACTGGTTCGAAGACCCGTCCAATAGCTCGATCGCCTGCCGTCAGACCGGGCCGATCGAAATCGGCGATATCGATCTGGGCAAGAGCGGCGACGAAGTGTTCAAGGCCGGCCGTTCGCTGATCTGGAAGGCGATGGTGGTCAACCGCATCTATGACCGCGAAAACGACACGCTGATCTATCTCATCCATACCCGCGAACTGACCGAGGGTTCGGCGAAGATGGCCATTTCCACCATCCCGCTCTACGGCCAGCAGGTCACATGGACCAAGGGCAAGCCACAACCCTGACCAGCGCCGTGGCGCGACGTGTCTCCGCCCGATGATTTTTCGGGCGGAGGGAACCGTCAGGCGGCGATGCTGTAGCCGGAATCGACATAGATCGTCTGGCCGGTGACGTATTTCGCTTCCGGCGACATCAGGAAGGCGGCCATGTTGCCGACCTGTTCGTTCGTCACCAGTTCCTTGATCGGAGAGACCGCGAGCGCATCGTCGATCAGTCTGTCGAGGCCGGCAAGACCGGAGGCGGCGCGGGTGCGGACCGGGCCGGCCGACAGGGCGTTGACACGGATGCCTTTCTCGCCAAGTTCTGCCGCCAGATAGCGGACGCTGCTTTCGAGTGCCGCCTTCACCGGCCCCATGATGCCGTAGCAGGGAACGACCTTTTCCGAGCCGTAGAAGGTCAAGGTGACGATCGAGCCGCTGCCGTCCATCAGGGGTTCGGCCTCGCGCACCATGCGGATCAGCGAGTGACAGGAAATGTCCATCGCCATGGCAAAGCCTTCCGGCGAACTGTCGACCACACGGCCATGCAGATCGCCGCGCGGGGCAAAGGCTACGGCATGCAGCAGGAAGTCGAGCCTGCCCCATTTCTGCTTGATGCAGCCGAACAATGCACGCATTTCTTCCGGCTTGCTCACGTCGAGCGGCATGATGATGTCGGCGCCAATCTCTTCGGCAAGCGGGCGAACATGCGGTTCGGCCTTGGCATTCTGGTAGGTTATGGCAAGATCCACGCCACGGGCCTTCAGCGCCCGCGCCACGCCCCAGGCCAGCGACTGATCGTTTGCAACTCCGACTATAAGACCTTTCACGTCTGAACCTCCGGCGGTTTCTAATTTAGATATACCTTATTCATGTGGGCGTCGGCGTCGAGCGGAAGTTCGGTCTATGGTTACTCGTCACAGTTACCGGAGTTTTGCGCCGCTCGATGGTCATTGCAGGTCGGTTTCTGCCGGCTTATGCAAAGGCTTGGCAAAGCTGCGAAGGGGAGAAAGACATGGCAGGGGATCTCATGCGCGAGGCGATGATCATCATCGACATGCAGATGGATATGCAGGCCCGTCTCGACCGTGGGCAGGACCATGTGAACGGCGGTGCGGCCGGGGTGATTTCGGTTCTGGCGGACCGTTTCCGTGCGGCAGGCAAGCCGGTCATCCATGTGCGCCATCGCGAAGATCGGCCGGGTTCCGATTTCCATCCGCACAGCGCCGGCTATCCGGCGATGCCCGGTGCCGTGGCGCTTGCGGGCGAGGCGGTGTTCGAGAAGACGACGTCCTCGGCCTTCGCCTCCACGCAGATCGAGCGGCATCTGCGCGATGAAGGGATCGGGCATCTCTATGTCACCGGCGCGGTCGCCGGTTTCTGCGTCACCTCCACGGTGCGCTCTGCCGCAGACAGCGGATTCAAGGTCACGGTGGTGCGCGATGCGGTGCTCGGGTTCGACCTTGCCATGGCAGGCCTGACCGCCCGGCAGATCTTCGATGTCAGCATGGGTTTGCTGGCGGCGGATTTTGCCGAGATGGTCGATGCGGACGAGGTCAAGGCACGGCTTGCATCGGCCTGAGAGGTCCAGCAACGGTTCGATAACGCCTCGGACGGGGATTGATCCCGGTCGTTGCGAGGCAAAGAAAAAGCCCATGTCGCCGGCCGGCGACATGGGCTTTTGTTGTCGTGCGATGGCGGCCGATCAGGCAGCTTCGCGGGTCAGTTCGTCGGCGATGACGGTGTCGAGGTTGAGGAAGCAGACCATGGTCTTTTCCAGCGCGACGATGCCGCGGCAGAAGGCGCGCTGGCCTTCCGGAATGATTTCCGGTGCCGGCTGCAGGTCTTCGGCGCGGATGCTCATCATGTCGGAAACCTGTTCGACCAGCAGGCCGACGAGCTTGCCGGCAATGTCGGTGACGATGATTGCCGAGCGTTCCGACGGCTCGGTCATCTTCATGCCGAGGCGGCAGGCCATGTCGATGACCGGGATGACGGCGCCGCGCAGGTTGATGAGGCCGAGGACGTAGGGCGGGGTATGCGGCATCGGGGTGACCGGAGCCCAGCCGCGAATTTCGCGGATCGCCATGATGTCGATGCAGAACTCCTGATCCGCGAGATGGAAGGAGACGATTTCGAGATAGGCGCCGGACTGCTTGATCGTGTTGTTGCTCATGTCAGAATTCTTCCCATTGGTCTGGATTGCTGTGTGTGTTCGAAACGGCCTTGGCGCCTGTCGCCTGAGAGCTGCCGCCGGTGGTGAAGGCGCCCGAAAGCCCGGTCATCAGGTTGCGGGCGGGAGAGGGTTTTGCGAAGCGTGCATCGGCTGCGGCATCGATGGCGCGCGGGCCGGCCGGCGAGCGGAACTGGCCGCTTTTGCCGATTGCGCCCGTCGTGTCCGACGGTACCAGACGGGCCGCGGGCGGCAGGCCGGCAATCTGGCCGGACAGGGCGCGACCATGGTCGCTGAGCGATGCTGCACCGGTGCCGGTCTGGGCGCCGGATCGATCTATCGTGAACTGCGCCATCAGGCGGTTGAGGTTTTCGGCGTCCTGCGCCAGCGCGTGGCTTGCCGCCGTCGATTGCTCGACCATGGCGGCGTTCTGCTGGACGGCATGATCCATGTGGCCGACGGCGGTGTTGATCTCGGCTAGCCCCGCGGACTGTTCGCGCGCCGAGGTGAAGATCGCCTGCACATGATCGTTGATCTTGACCACGTCCTCGCCGATGCGGGTCAGCGTATCACCGGCGGCGCGCACCAGTTCTACGCCGGTCTTGACTTCGCTCGAGGAGCGGCCGACCAGCGTCTTGACGCCCTTGGCCGCATTGGCGGTGCGGCCCGCAAGCTCGCGGACTTCCTGGGCCACGACGGCAAATCCCTTGCCGGCCTCGCCGGCGCGGGCGGCCTCGACACCGGCATTGAGCGCCAGAAGGTTGGTCTGGAAGGCGATCTCGTCGATGACGTTGATGATCTTGCCGATCTCGGCCGTCGCATCCTCGATCCGGCCCATGGCAGCGGTCGCATCGCGCACGACCGGGGCTGACTTTTCCGTATAGTCCTTGGCGTGGCTTACCATCTCACTCGCCTCCTGGGCGCGCTCGGTGGCGCTGCGCACGGTCGCGGTGATCTCGTCCATGGCGGCCGAGGTCTCTTCCAGCGAGGCGGCCTGCTGCTCGGTGCGCCTGGCAAGGTCGTCGGCTGCGGAGCGCATTTCGGCAGCGCTTGCGCCGATCGAGCCGGCATTGGCGCCGACATCCAGCATGATCGCGTTGAGCTGGCCGACGACGCCGTTGAAATCGAGCCGGAGCCGGTCGATGTCCTTGCGGAAGGGTTGGTCGAGGCGGGTGGAGAGATCGCCGGCGGAAAGGCGGCCGAGGCCGTTCGCCAGCGCTTCGACGGCAAAATGCAGCGCCGTCGTATCGGCCTTCTGCAAATCCTCGCGGTCGCGGCGCTGGCGCTCGCTGTCGCGACGCTCGTCGCCGAGGCGCTCTTCAAGCGCAAGGCGCTCGGCACCGGAAACGCGGAACACATCTGTCGCACGCGCCATGTCGCCGATCTCGTCGCCACGCTCCATGCCGGCAACGGCGGTGTGATAGTCGCCATCGACAATGCGCTGCATGCCGGCACGCACCGCGGCAATGCCGCGGCGTATGGCACCGCCGTGATAGACCTGAAGCGCGGCGAATACGAGGAGCGCCAGGAGGCCGCAGGCAAGCTGGATATAGAGCGAGGTGGCCGATAGCGCCTTTGCCTCTGAAACGCGCGCCTGCACCAGTTTCTGGCCGGCATCGGCAAGCGTCGTCAGCGTTGCAGTCGTTCGGCCGCCTTCGGTGTCGATCACGTCATCCAGTGCGTGATAGGCGGTGTCGGGCGCATGGCTGGTGACGAGGTTGGCAAGGTCCGACTGGATCGAGCGGCCAAGCCGCGCAACATCCTGATCGAAGCTTGCGATGCCGGTCGTATCTCCGGTTTCGGCGGCAAGCAGGCGCATGTCCGGGGCGCCTGCCGTCAGGATGGCAATCGAATCGGTCACGATCGCCGCGCGGGCCGGATCGATCACACCGGCATCGCGGTCGACGATCGTATCCATGGCGGCCAGGATGAGCTGGAGATTGGCGATACGCAGGCGGTTGGCTGCATCGACCTGACGCTGCGTTTCGGTGGCGCGGTCGAGCCCTGCCTCGACTTCGCGGCCTTCGTGCCAGCCGACGGCGAGGATGATGGCGAACCCTGCAAACGCCGTTGCGGCCAGCGTGGAAAGGCGCTTGCTGACGGAGAATGTCTTGCGGATCGACGGCGTGGCCATGACGCGACTGTCCTTGGCGCCGGGGAGCCGGCGCGGGTGAAACCGTTCAGAGCGAGGACGGATATCCAGACGTCATGTCAAATCGGCTCGCGGGGTCTGCGTCGCATGTCTGCCATGCGCCTGCGATCGTTGCTTTCCCCAGCTTTCCGCGAGCCATCTTCGCAAGGATGGACGGTCGCAGACAGGTCTTAAACTTTCGCTAAGAGGTGCGCCCGAAAGGCCCGGCAAACCGCCTGGAAACCGGTAAGTGAGTTGCATTGCACCCGTTGCGGGCCTACTGCTCTGGCAAACACAGCATGAGCGGCCAAACGGCTGCAGCAGAGAGATGGCCGATGAAGACTTTTCGCGTGATCCTGTGGTGCACCATCGTGGTGCTGGCCGGTCTGCTGGTGGCGCTCACCCTCAACATGACCCGGCCGCGGGAAATCGCCAACGAGCAGCCCTTCGGCGTGCCGTTTCAGCTGGTGGCGCAGGGTGGCAAGCCGATCACCGAACAGGCATTTCGCGACAAGCCGACGGCGCTGTTCTTCGGATTTACCAATTGCCCGGAAGTCTGTCCGACGACGCTGTTCGAATTGAATGGCTGGCTGCACAAGGTCGATCCCGACGGCACCAGGCTCAATGCCTTCTTCGTCAGCATCGACCCCGACCGCGATACGCCCGCGGTGATCGACCAGTATGTCTCGAATGTCAGCGACCGGATCAAGGCGATTTCCGGACCGCCCGACAGCGTTCGCGAGATGGCCAAGGGCTTCAAGGTCTATTTCAAGAAAGTGCCCGTCGACGAGAAGGACCCGAATGGCGACTATACGATGGATCATACCGCCTCCGTCTTTCTGTTGAAGAATGGCGGCCGGTTTGCCGGCACGATCGCCTATGGCGAAGATCAGGACGCGGCAGTCAAGAAGCTCGAAAATCTCATCAAGGGGTGATCGTACGGTCTCAATCACCGGTGGGGTAACGTGCGGCAGGGCGGGTGCCCTGTGCTTTATGGGCCGCTTTGAGGCGCGCTGCGCTTGAAGCGACAAGCCTTTCTGTGGCAAAGCAGCCGCAACGGCATCAGAAGGGCGACTGCCTTGAGTGAAATTCGACTTTACGTCACCTCCACCGAAAAGGGTGCGGGCGAGATCCTCGACATCCTCTCCGAGGTTTTCGGCGAGGAAGATCTTGCGATCGCGACCACCGAAGTGGACGAGAAGCGCGACATCTGGGAAGCCTCAGTCTACATGATGGCGGATGAGGAAGACGCCTTGCGCGAGCGCATCGCGCTCGGTCTGTCGTATGCCTATCCTGATCTCGAGATCAAGATGGAGGTCATTCCCGACGTCGACTGGATCGCCAAGTCGCTCGAAGGGCTGAAGCCGGTGCGCGCCGGGCGCTTCATCGTTCATGGATCGCATGACCGCGACAAGGTAAAGATCAACGATATCGCCATCGAGATCGATGCGGGCCAGGCCTTCGGCACCGGCCATCACGGCACGACGGCGGGTTGCCTCGAAGTGATCGAGACTGTGGTGCGCGCCGAACAGCCGCGCAATGCGCTTGACCTCGGCACCGGCAGCGGCGTTCTGGCGCTTGCGGTGCGCAAGATGAGAAATATTCCGGTTCTGGCAACCGATATCGATCCGATCGCGGTTCGGGTCGCCAAGGAAAACGTCCGTCGCAACGGGATCGCGTCCAACATGCGGCTTGAAACCGCGCCGGGCTTCCACTCGGTGTCGTTCCGTCAGGAGGGGCCGTTCGATCTCATCATCGCCAACATTCTGGCGCGCCCACTGATGAAGATGGCGCCGCAGCTTGCCGCGCATCTGGTGCCGGGCGGCTCGGTCATCCTGTCGGGCATTCTGGCCGAACAGCGGTGGAAGGTGCTTGCGGCCTATTCCGGCGTGCGCCTGCACCATGTCCGCACCATCTGGCGCAACGGCTGGGTGACGATGCATCTCAAGTCGGGCATCTGAAGTCGGGCACCTGAGTTCCGACACATGACGTTCGGACACATGGGCTCGGAGGCTTGACCTCGGCGACGTAAGTCGTGCTGTCACCTCCGGCTTCTGCCGGGAGAGGTGCTGTCCATGTCGGACAAGCGGCACGGTTGGATCCTCGCCACAGGGGCGAGAATGACGGACATCGGATTGTCGAGAATGGCAATTGGGGCGGGCGGTGCAGCGGCTGAAGGCTTCGGCGTCATGGCCTTGAACCGCATGCCACGAAACTCGCCTTCGTCATTGTCGGTCTTGTGTCGACACTCTGTCAGCGCCCGTTGTCGACCGTGGTCAGATCCTCGTCATAGCGGCGAGGATGACGGGGTTGGGTCATCGAGACAGAGATTTGCAGGGCACATTTGCTGAAGCCCTGTCATCCTGCGTGGCCCGGCAAGCGTATCGGCCTGCCGCTGCCATGCACCATCAGAACGTGAAGCGGCTGTTGTGGCGCACTTCCTGCCGTGTCGTGCCAAGTGCTTCCAGCGTGCGGTCGTCCAGCCTGGTCATCGCGTCCTGAAGATAATGCGCAGCCTCGCGCTTGCGGGCTTCGATCATCCGGTTATAGGCATTTCTGAACAGGCGGGCGGGCATCTCTTTGCACCTTGCTTGGCGGGAGGGGTTTCTTCACGGGTGGCCATCTGCCGCCCTTCGATGTCCTTCATATAGGCCGATCCGGGCCACGCCGGCAGGGGGAGCGCCTCACGGGTGTCATGCGCGCAGCGCATGGCAAAAGGACGATATGTCGCATGCGGCGCAATCTCTGCATAGAAATTGATCATTTTCCGTTCGGCCCGCTCGCCATCACCATTCTGTTGTCGCTTTGCCGAAGGGGGTGGCCGTGGTCTTTGGAAATCGGCTAACATGATGCTTCGTCCGCATTCCCTGCCATCCATCAGACCAGCCGGAAAATCCTGTCATGTTCCAGTCGTTCGAAACGAAGTCCGCGCCGCAATTCGGGGCCCAACGTGTCAAAGCCCTCCGTGCCTCCTTCGAGGCGCTCGGGATCGACGGGTTTCTGGTGCCGCGCGCCGACGAATATCTCGGCGAATACGTGCCGGAAGCCTCCGAACGGCTGGCATGGCTCACCGGCTTTACCGGCTCGGCCGGCATCGCCCTCATCACGCAGCGTGAGGCTGTCGTCTTCGTCGACGGCCGTTACGTGACGCAGCTTGCCGAGCAGGTCGATCAGACGGTGTTTTCCGGCGGCGATCTCGTCAACGAGCCGCCGCATCTGTGGCTTTCCCGGCATGCGGCAAAAGGCTTCAGGCTTGGCATCGATCCGTGGCTGCATGGCGGGGCGGAAGCCCGCCGGCTCGGATCGGCGCTTGCCGAGATCGGCGGCACGCTGGTGCCGCTCACATCCAATCCGCTCGATGCGATCTGGTCCGACCGGCCGGCCGAGCCGCTTGGCGCCGTCAGCATCCAGCAGGAGGATCTGACCGGCAAGCCGGCCAAGGTAAAATTGCAGGAGATGGCGGGCGAGGTGGAGAAGGCCGGCGGCAAGGCGGTGGTGATCGCCGATCCCTCGTCGGTTGCCTGGATCTTCAATATCCGCGGCGACGACGTGCCGCATACGCCGCATCCGCTGGCGCGGGCGATCATTCCCGCAACAGGCAGGCCGGAACTGTTCATCGATCCGCGCAAGCTCGGGCAGGAGCAGGCCGCCTATCTCGACGCGCTTGCCACCCGCTACGAGCCTTTGGAACTCGATGCGCGGATTGCATATCATGCGGCAGGCGGCGGGCGCATTCTCGTCGATCCCGATCTGGCGTCGCTTTCGCTTGCCTTCGCCATCACATCCGGTGGTGGCGAGGTGGTCGAGGCGCAGGATCCGGCCAAACTGCCGCGTGCCGTGAAGACTTCGGCCGAGCTCGATGGGTCGGCCAAGGCGCATCTGCAGGATGGCGCGGCGATGGTCGAATTCCTGTCCTGGCTCGATAGTCAGGCGCCGGGCTCGATCACCGAGATCGCCACTGTCGAGGCGCTGGAAAAGGCGCGGGCGCGCGTCGGCGAAAGCATGCAGAACCCGCTCAGGGATATTTCCTTCGACACGATTTCCGGTGCCGGCGAACATGGCGCCGTCATCCATTACCGGGTGACGCGCGAAAGCGACCGGCGGCTTTGCGAGGGCGAGCTGTTCCTGATCGATTCGGGTGCGCAATATGTCAACGGCACGACGGATATCACCCGCACCGTGGCGATCGGTTCGGTGCCTGAGGAGCAGAAGCGGTTTTTCACGCTGGTGCTCAAGGGCATGATCGCGATCAGCACGGCGCGGTTTCCCAAGGGCACGCGCGGCTGCGATCTCGATCCTCTGGCGCGTATCGCGCTCTGGAAGGCCGGCGGCGACTATGCGCATGGCACGGGTCACGGCGTCGGCTCCTATCTTTCCGTCCATGAGGGGCCGCAGCGGATTTCACGGCTGGCGGTGCAGGAATTGTTGCCGGGCATGATCCTGTCGAACGAGCCGGGCTATTATCGCCCCGGTTCCTTCGGCATCCGCATCGAGAACCTCATCTATGTGGAGGAGGCGCAAGCGATTGCCGGCGGCGACCAGGCGATGCGCTCGTTTGCGAACCTCACCTGGTGCCCGATCGACCGCCGCCTCGTCGTTGCTTCGCTGATGACGGCCGACGAGTTGCAATGGCTCAACGACTATCATGCGGATGTGCGCGAAAAGCTCATGCCGCTGATCGAGCGCAAGGACGTTGCCGACTGGCTGGTGGCGGCGACGGACACGATCGGCTGAGTTTTTTTCAAATGAGGTGAGGGGCGCAGTTGCGCCCCTCCGTCTCAGAAGCCGAGCAGGTGGCGGCAGGCCATGATGGCAAGCCATCCGGCCGCGAGCATAACGAGGCCGGAATGGCGCAGCGCCACGGCCAGCGCCACGAGCAGGGCAATCTTCACATCCCAACCGGAATAGAAAGCCGTCGGCGCGACGAGCGTGGTCAGAACGGCCGCCGGAACCGCATTCAACGCCGCTTCCAGCCGCGGCGGAACGCTTGCCATGCGGGTGATCAGAACATAGCCGCCGACGCGGGTAAGATAGGTCGCCACGCCTGCCGCGAGGATCAGGAAAATGGTGTGAAGGTTGGTCGCGCCGTCCATCTTACGCCTCCTGTCCGGCCGAGTGCGCTGTCGAGGCGGCTGCGGCGCTCTTGCCGTCGTGGTTCTTACCCTTCTGGCGCGGGCCTGCCGGCGCCATCAGGGCTGCCACCAGAACGCCTGCTGCCGCACCGGCGCTGACATGCCAGGGCGAACCGATCGTGTGAAAGGCTGCAATCGAAACAACGGCGCTGGCAATCACGATCGGATAGAAGTTCGGCCGCTTGTGGAAACCCGTCAGCATGCCGAGGAAATAGATGGCGGGAAGAACGTCGAAGCCGAGCGCATGGGTGTCGCCGATCAGGCCACCGAAGACGGCGCCGATCGCGGTCGATGCGATCCATGAGGTGTAGACCACCACCGCCATCGACAGCCACCAGCCGATCGTCACCGGTTCGCCGCGGTCGACGCGTTTGGTCGCTTCGGCAAATTGCGGATCGACCAGAAGGAAGAAGGCGAGCGCCTTCTGCGCGCCGGTAAAATGCGCGATCGCCGGCGTCAGCGCCGCCGAATAGAGGATGTGGCGAAAGTTGACGGCGAAGACGGAGAGGATGACCAGCCAGGCGGGCACGCTCTGGCCGAACAGTTCGATGCCGACGATCTGGCTTGCGCCGGCATAGATGCTGGCGCTCATCAGCACGGCTTCGAACGGGCTCAACCCCTGGTCGATGGCAAGCGCGCCGAAGAGCACGCCGAAGGGCGCCGACGACAGCGCCGCAACGGCGCCGGATCGTATGCCGGACTGAAAATCTCTGGTGGTCATGTCGCTCAAAACTCCTCGCGCCCTGCGTTTAGTGCGCGGCGTGACGAACGACAATCAAATATCGCTGATACGGCTATGGATTCTTTTGACTTATCGGGCTTTTTTACCGGTCCGCGATCCGCTCGACGGGCTCTCGCCGGTCAACGGTGGAGGATCTGCCGGCTGGTGACGATGTCGATGCCGTGCGTCTTCATCTCGGCAATCGCCGCCCTCACACCTTCCGGATCGATGCCGCGGCTTGCATCCTCGACGAAGCGGATCTTGACCCCCGGCATCATCTCGACGGCATCGAGCGCTGAAAATTTCACGCAGTAATCCGTCGCAAGGCCGCAAAGGTCGATCTCGCTCACCTGCTGGGCCCTGAGATAGGCGGCAAGGCCGGTGAGCGCGCCCTGGTCGTTGTCGCGGAAGGCGGAATAGCTGTCCACCGCCGGGTTCTCGCCCTTCTGCTGGATATGGTTGACGGCGTCGAGGTCAAGATCCGGGTGGAACTCGGCATCGCGGCTGCCCTGTACGCAATGATCCGGCCACATGACCTGCGGTTTGCCGGAGAGTTCGCCCATGTCGAAGGGTTTTGCGCCGGCATGCTGCGAGGCGAAGCTGCCGTGATTTTCCGGGTGCCAGTCCTGCGAAGCGACCACGACGTCATAGCCGCCGTCGCGGATCAGCCGGTTTGCCACCGGTACGATCTCGTCGCCATGCGGCACGGGAAGGTTGCCGCCGGGGCAGAAACCGTTCTGGATATCGATCAGGAGCAGGGCCTTCATCTTCAACCTCCGTGCCGGCCGTCATGATCGGCGGTCTGCTTTGTCACGCTGGAGGCCAAGATGGCAAGGTCAGGACGGCGGATCAAGCGCCCTCGTTCGCTCTTCACGCCGTCCTGCCTTGCCGCCCCGCCTCTTAGCTCCGCCGCAACAGCCGTGCGTGTCGCAGTTCCGGAAGAGCCACCCCTGGCGATCTCATCGATCGTTCCCGGCGGGGCATGCAGATATCTTCAATTCCGCAGTACATCATAAATCACTTATTAAGAATATTAGAAAATATTGAAATAAGAAAAAACGAGTGATTGGGCTGGGGACAACCGCAATGAGACATGGCACCAAACCAGGATTGAAATGGGGATTGCTGGCTCTGCCGGTGGCGCTTTATCCGATGCTGTATTCGACCACGGCCATGGCGCAGTCCGCGCCGCTCGTCGATGTCTGCACCGGTCTCAGCGTCAATCTTCCGGTTCTCCAGCCGGTGACATCCGGCCTGCTGTCCATCCTCGATCCGCTGACCAGCCTGCTCAATACCAATATCGTCGATCCGCTCAACGGCGCCAATATCGGCGTCTCGGTGCTGGATACAAACAACCAGGTCGTCAACACGGCGAACGGCTGCAACCTTGCGACCGATGGTGTGGCGATCGAAGCCCAGACGGGGCTTTCGGCCGGCGGCGGGCAGCTGAGCGGTCTCGGCGGTGCCGGCAACGGGGTTGCGACGGCGGGCGAGGTCAACTCGATCGCGCTCGGCAATGCTGCAAATACGGATGCCGCCGCCGCCAATGCCGTGGCGCTCGGCCTGCGCGGCACGGTCACGGCGACGGATGGCGTGGCGGTCGGCCGCGATGCCAATGTCAGCGCCACCGGCGGCGTCGCGCTCGGGGCAGGGTCGGTTGCAAGCCGTGCGGGCATGAATGGTGCGACGGAAACCTTTTCCGGCACGGCCGTCGCCTCCACCGCCGGCGCGATCTCCGTCGGCAGTGCCGGCAACGAGCGGCAGATCACCAATGTCGCGGGCGGCACGGCGGATACGGATGCGGTCAACCTGCGCCAGCTGCGCGCCGTCAATGACGGGCTGCAGGGCCAGGTCGATACCGTCAACTCCAATGTCAGCGTGCTGCAGCAGGATGTGACGAACATCTCGACGCGGGTCGACGGCATGTCGGACAGTCTCGGTGGCGTCGCGACCGCGCTTGGCGGCGGTGCCTCCTATAACAGCACGACCAACACGTTTACCGGCCCGAGCTATACGCTGCGCGGCAACACCTACACCGATGTCGGCACCGCGCTCCAGGCGCTGAACGGTGCGATCGGCGGGGCCGGCACCAATGGTGCGGTTGCCGCCAACAACACGAGCGGCCTTGCCGATGCGGAAGCGACCGGCGCCGATGCGACCGCCGTCGGCTATGGCGCCAGCGCCAACAATGCCAACAGCACGGCCATCGGCACCGGGGCGCAGACGACCCGCGACAACCAGATCGTCGTCGGTACCGCATCGAACACCTATACGATGCCCGGCGTCACCTCGGCGGCCAGCCGTGCGGCGCAGTCTGGCGCAACGCAGGTTCTCACCACCGATGCGGCCGGCAATATCGCCACGGCCGATGTCGATCTCAACCAGATGAGCTCGGATATATCGAGCCTGCGCCGCTCGACCTCGCAATTGCGCAAGGAAAGCCGTCAGGGCATCGCCGCGGCCATGGCGATGAGCGCTGCGCCAACGCCATCGGCACCCGGCAAGACGGCCTGGGGCACGAACCTTGCCGCCTACAAGGGCGAGGTCGCCACGAGCTTCTCGGTCGCGCACATGTTCGACGCGGAATATCCGGTCGTCGTCAATGCGTCCGTCGGTTATGCGCCCGGCGGTCCGGCCGGCGTGCGCGTCGGCTTGAGCGGCGAATTCTGATCGCCGCATATCCGTTCAGCTTGCCCGGCTGACTTTCCCCCAGTCTGCCTGGCATAGTAGCCACCCCGCGTTCCCCCCGCGGGGTGGTTCTTTTTCAGATGCAGGATCATCGTGAACGAAACTGCCTGAGGCTCGCGGTGCTTTTCCGGCAGTGCCGGGTTTGGCGGGCGAGGTGGACACAGCCGGATTATGAATCGAATCGCGGAAGCCGCCGCTCGCGACGAGCTCGTCATCGAGGCAAATTTACCATGTTTTTCTGTGGCCCACGGGGTGTCCAGAGCGGCCGTGAGGCGATTTTATTGCGGCTTTCCGATCAGGAATTGTGTCAGTGATCACAGGTTCGCGAGCAGCAGACCGGTGCAAAAACTCGGCGGATAGCTTGAAATACCGGGTTTTTGTCGCTAAACAGCAACAGTCGGAGGGTTGACGTGACCAAATTGCGGCATGCGGTGGACATGCCATCGCCGCATTTTGGTTAAAGTTCTGACGGCATGCGCTTTTATGTGCACCACCGAAACCAAATCGGGGCGGCGTAAAGACATTGGTTACCATAATCGTTCATTCTCATCGCCAGTCATACGACGGCAGTGAGCAGCAAATAGCTGCGTTCAAGTTCCGTCATAGTCTGGCAGGCGACGTCGTGTTTATGGCGTATGTCCCTGCGAATAACGGTTTGGGTAACGAGTAATGGCGCGTACGGCAGCAGCATATCCGAGCATGCAGGTCAAAAGACCGGCAGTCCGACGCAAGAAGTCGGGGTCGCTTCTTCTCAACGTCACCATCGGTGTCGGCATGGCCTCGGCGCTGATCGTCGGCGCTTCGATGGTCACCATGGCGACCGCGGTGAAATCCGCCTCCAACGTCAAGTTCCAGACGGCGCTGGTCACCCAGCCGCCCGGCTTCGGTCATGTGAAGCTGACGAGCGATGCCGCGCGGGATCTCGACATCTCGAAATTCTCCAGGCTTCCAGGCAGTGCCGTGGCGCAGTCCAAGGGGCAGCGGCTTGCCGGTGCCGATACGGCCGTCATCGAAGCGCTGCGGCCGGATGCGGCAAGCGTCAGCGAGGCGCTGCATGCGGCCATGGCCGATGCCGGCCATCAGATGCGCACAAACGAACAGTTTGCATCGCTTTCAAAGATCCGTCCCGACGAAGCGGCGATCCGCGCTGCGCTCGGCCCGGCCATGTCGAACCTCGTGGTCGTTGCCCCCAAGGGTGACGGCAGCAATCTTCCCGATCTCGCCGAAGAAGCGGTCGCCACCACCACCGTTGCCGACCTCAAGGATATGAAGCCTGTCGAAATGGCGGCGATCGATCAGGCCGACGACGAGGATGACAGCGACGCGCTGGCCGAAATCGCCGACGCGCCTGTCCCGACACCTGCGCCGGCACAGCTTGCCGAAGCCGTGCCTTCGTACGACCTGCCGAAGGCTGGTCCCGTTCCGTCCTTCCGTCCGGGCGCCGTTGCCATGGCAGATGCTGCACCGACAAAGCCCGCTCGTGGCAATGGTCTTGCCGCCATCGCCGCAGTTGCGCCGCAGAAGGGCGACGCGAACGCCGACAAGCCGACCGCACTCGCATTCGCGCGGCCCGACAATCCGATGCGCGACGATGCGCCCCGCGCGGCTGCACCGTCTACGCCGAACTGGCCGGGCATCGGAACCAAGGTCGCTGTCTTCGATATGTCGAACGGTGTGGTCTGGATGCCGGATGGCACGAAGCTCGAGGCCCATTCGGGCATCGGCAAGATGCGTGACGAGCCGCAATACGCAAATGTCAAAATGCGCGGACCGACGCCTCCCGGCACCTACCGCCTGACGATGCGTGAATCGCTTTTCCATGGCGTGGCGGCAATCCGCCTCAACCCGATCGACGGCAAGGCGCCGCTTGGACGCACCGGCCTTCTGGCGCACAGCTACTTGCTGCGCAGCCGTCTCGGCGATTCCCACGGCTGCGTTGCCTTTGCACAGTATGACCGGTTCCTGGCCGCGTTCCGTCGTGGCGAGATCACCCATATGGTCATCGTGCCGAAATATGACGGCCGTCGCCCGAGCCCGAAGAACAACAACTTCCTCGCCAAACTGTTCGGCGGCAAGGACGCCTGACGTGACCCTCTCACAAGACGCGCGACTGATGCCACGTCATCATCGGTTGGCGCCGTAGATAGAAACCATCTTGAAAGGGCCCTCGTGGCCCTTTCGTCGTTTCAACGCAGCCGGTCGCCCATAAGTTCCGCGGCGGCGGCCAGAAAGATCCGCGCCCCGGTTTCGATCAGGGCATCGGGGAAATCATAGTCTGGATCGTGAAGCGCCGCGTGAGCCTCACCTGCGCCGAGAAACAGCATGGCCGATTTCGACACCGTGGCAAAGCGGCCGAAATCCTCCGAGGCGCGGAAGGGCTGGCCGGGTTCGTGGGTGATCCCTTCGACCTCCATCGCCTGGCGCAGAATTGCCACCGCGTCCGGGTGGTTGACGCAATGGCCGAAGACGTCTGAATAGGCGATGGAGACGGCAAGGCCGTCTGCGTCCGCGGCATCCTGTGCCAGGGCCTCGGCGCTTTCCACGAGGGCTGCCATTGCCGCGTCCGTGGAGGTGCGCAGCGTTGCCCAGATCTCGGCATCGCCGGGTGCAATGCCGAAGGCCGGCTCGCCGATCGTTGCATGGGTGATCGTGACGCGGCGGAGCGTTTCGGTTTCCAGCGTGCCGGAGCAGAGGGCCGTCAGATCGGAAAGAAGCGCTGCGACGGCGTTGACGGGCGACAGGCCGGTTTCCGGCGAGGCGGCATGGGCTGTGCGGCCGGCAAGCGAGATCTTCATCCCGCGCGAGGCGCAGTTTGCCGGGCCGTCCTTCAGCCAGACATGGTTGATCGGCAGGCCCGGCATGTTGTGAAGCGACAGGCTGTAATCGGGCGTCAAGGGCGCAAAATCCGGGTCGGCCAACACGGCCGCTGCGCCCGCACCGGTTTCCTCTGCCGGCTGGAAAAGCAGGATCGCACGGCCGTTTGCCGGCCGGTTTCGCCCGAAGGTGCGGCCAAGGGCTGCAAGGATCGCCATATGCCCGTCATGGCCGCACATATGGCCCTTGCCGTGTATGCGCGAGCGATGCGGCGGCTCGCCGCGTTCGGCGATCGGCAGCGCATCGAGTTCGGCGCGGAACATCACCGTCGGGCCGGGTGAGCCGCCGTCATAGACCATCGCGACGCCCGTGCCGCCGAGGCCGGTGAAAATGCCGTCCGGCCGCGTATCCGCCATGAAGCGAACGACTTCGGCCGCCGTTGCCACTTCTTCGCCGGAGACGTCCGGCATCGTGTGCAGGTGGCGGCGCCATTCTTTCAGTGCTGCAAGGTCTCGTGGGTCAAGAGCGGAAGGGCTTGAGGCGGGCATGCGGGCTCCCATGCGGATCTTTCTGAAAGAGGTAGACGCGTGGGCGCAGACTGACAATAGACGGCGGGGGCGTTGTGATGCAGGCTCCGCTCGCCTTGCGATCCGGACCGCAAGGTCCGGATCAGAATGAATTGCTAATAGACGAGAGTGAGTGAGATGGAGGTGGTGCCGATGCAGCTTTTCCGGTTTTTCTCAAGATTGCGCATCGTGGCGCGATCGAGGCTGCGGCTGCCGTTTCTATCCGTTGCGGTCGCGGCCGGCCTCTCGGTTCTGCCGGCTCCGGCGTCGGGGCAGGATCAGGGGCAGAAGCCCGGCGGCGGGCAGGGCGCAGCGTTGGGCGCGGCAAGGCTCTGTCGGGAGGATATCCGCAGCTTTTGCGGCGACCTGCTGCCGGGGGGCGGCCGGATTGCGGCATGCCTGCGCGGCAACGCGGATTCGCTTTCGGAGAGCTGCCGCGATGCGATCTCTTCCCTGTCGCGGCCCTTGCGCCGGCCGGCGCGCGAGGCGTTGCCGAAGGACGTCAATGTTACCCGCGACATTGCCTATGGCGATGATCCGGCGCAGACATTCGACGTCTACCGGCCGGCTGAGGCGCGCAATGCGCCTGTGATCGTCATGCTGCATGGCGGCGCCTGGGCCTTCGGCTCCAAGCAGGCGGCCGGCGTGATCGACAACAAGGTGCGCCATTTCCTGCCGAAGGGATATCTGTTCGTTTCCGTCGAGACCAGGCTCCTGCCGAAGGCCGATCCGCTGCAACAGGCCGACGATCTCGCCCATGCGCTTGCGCAGATCGAAGCAAAGGCGGCCTCCTGGGGCGGCGATGCCGGCAAACTGGTGCTGATCGGCCATTCGGCCGGCGCGCATCTGGCGGCGCTGGTGTCGGCCGATCCGGCCTATGCACGGCGTGCCGGGGCAAGGCCGTGGCTTGCGACGATCGCGCTCGACAGCGCGGCTTACGACATCGCGCCGATCATGCGGGGAATGGTGGTGCCGCAATTCTATCGCGATGCCTTCGGCAGCGACCCGGATTTCTGGGAAAAGGCCTCGCCGACCCGGCAGATTTCCGGAAAAGCGCCGAAAATGCTGCTGGTCTGCTCCAGCTTCCGCCGCTGGTCCTGCCGGCAGGCGCAGACCTTTGCGAAGAAGATGCGCGGGCAAGGCGAGGTTCTGCCCGTCGACCTCAGGCATATGCAGATCAATGCGCAGCTTGGCGCCGACAACGACTATACGCAGCGCGTCGACGGTTTTTTGCATTCGCTCGGCCTGCCGTGAATGGTCCGCAGGCTGCCGCGGACCTCAGTCACGCCTTGCAATCGCGCGCTCCAGCGCATCGATCAGGATATCCATGTCGGCCTTCGTCGTGCGGTGATTGACGAGCGCGCAGCGCACGACGAGCTCGCCGTCGATCGTCGTCCATGAGGGCGCAGCCGAGCCTTCTTCCTGCAGGTCGAGCACGATTTCGCGGACATAGGCGGAATTTTTTCCCGCGATGCCGAAGCAGACGATGTTGAGCGCTACCGGCGCCTTCAATTCCAGAAGCGGATGGGCGGCGACAAGGCTTTCCAGATGCCGGGCGACGGTGCAGCTATTGGCGATCGCCGCGCCGATCTTGTCCGTACCGTGGGTCGACAGCGTCATCCACGTCTTCAGGGCGCGAAAACCGCGCGAAAGATCCGGACCGAGATCGCAGGGCCATGTCTCTCCGGCGGCAAGACCGCGCTCGGAGCGCTGCAGATAGGCGGCAGGCTGGGCGAAGGTGCGTTTCTGGGCTGCGGCATCGCGCACCAGAAGGAAGCCGGCATCATAGGGCACCTGTCCCCATTTGTGGAAATCGAGCGCGACCGACTGGGAGCGTTCGATGCCGGAAAAGCGCGGACGCAGCGCATCCGATAGTACGGCGAGCGCACCGATCGCGCCATCGACATGGAACCAGAGGTTTTCCGAGGACGCGATATCGGCAATCGCATCCAGCGGATCGATGGCGCCGGTATTGACCGTGCCGGCCGTGCCGACGACGAGGAATGGCAGGAAGCCGTTTTCGCGGTCCTCATCGACCATCATCTTCAGATGCGAAGGCATCATCCGTCCATCGGCATCGACGGCGACCATGCGCAGATTGGACGAGCCGATGCCGGAAAGCTGCATGGCCTGGGCGATGCAGCCATGCGCTTCTGCCGACGTGTAGGCGACGAGCTGGCGATCAGTGGCACGAAGACCGTTCGCCCGGCTCTCGACGCCGATCGCCTGGGTCTTGGCGATGGTGACGGCCAGGAAATTCGCCATGGAGGAGCCGGTGACGAAGAGGCCGCCCGCCTGATCGGCATCATAGCCGAGTGCGTCGGCCATCCAGCGGGCGATCTGCTTTTCCACATCGATGCCGACATGATCGCGGCCGCCACAATTCATGTTGAGGCCGGCGGCCACCATTTCTGCGACCATGCCGACCGGCGTGCCGCCGCCATGCACCCAGCCCATGAAGCGCGGATGCAGATTGCCCGTCGCATAAGGCATGATCGTGTCGCGCACGTCCGACAGAACGGCGCTCAGATCGCGCGGATCTGTGGGAAGCGGCTTTTTGAAATTCTCCCGGTTGTCGTCCGGCTGCGGCCGCCAGACCGGACCTTCGCGCACCGAGGCGACGTGGGAAATCACGTCATCAAGCATCCGGTGCGCCTCGTCGCGAAACGCTGCCCAATCGGTGGGGTCAAGATGGGCGGGGGCCTCGAATTCCGTCTGGAAGGCGGGCTGATGCGAAGCAGGCAGGTGCGAGGCAGGCTGGGCCATGGCTATGTTCCGATGAGCAAACGTGTTCCACCGTTCTGGAAGCGGTCGCTTGTGCGGGGCTGGAGGCGTCGGAAGCTCGCATCATTGCTAATATCGAACGAGGCCAAGACTTGGTTTGGTGTAAATCAGGCGCGCATCGCTGACGTCGTGGCCGGTGATACATTCGGTTACGTTATCCCAGCAGATGCCAAGGACCTGCCGCCCACAGGACCTTATTCTTCAGGCCGTGCCGCTCATCACTTTGTGGTGGCTTTGGAAAAGGCGAAGGCCGCTTTACACGCGGCCTTGCCGGATATCGACGCAGTGCTGGCGGAGATTGATAAATTTAAGCGACTAAGCCCGTTCCACAAAGCCGTCCAGCACCCGCTTCGATCCGGCCTTGTCAAACTCGATCGTCAGCTTGTTGCCCTCGATCGAGGTAATATTGCCGTTGCCGAATTTGATGTGGAAGACGCGGTCGCCGACGAAATATTTCGATGGCGCATCGGCCACCGATTTCGCCACAAGTTCGCCGTCGATCGTGCGGCCGCGCGGGCCGCTCTCGCCATAGCCGATGCGCTCCACCGCATGGCCGGAGCGGCTGCCCCAGTTGTCGCGGGTCGCATCCGTCTTGTTCTGTTGGGCGCGCTTCCAGCCGGGCGTGGAATAGCTGTTGGCGAAAGGTTCTGCCTTGTCGAAGCGTGACTGGCCGTAACCGCCGCGTCCGCCATAACCGCCATAGCTCGTGTCGGAAGAGGCGACATCCACATGGCTCGGCGGCAGTTCGTCCAGAAAGCGCGACGGCATGGTCGATTGCCACAGGCCGTGGATGCGGCGGTTGGAAACGAACCAGATATGGCAGCGATGCTTTGCGCGGGTGATGCCGACGTAAGCCAGGCGCCGTTCTTCCTCCAGCCCGGAGCGGCCGCCCTCGTCCAGCGCACGCTGGTGCGGAAACAGACCTTCTTCCCATCCCGGAAGGAAGACCGTGTCGAATTCCAGACCCTTGGCCGAATGCAGCGTCATGATCGAGACGGCGTCCATGTTCTCGTTCTGCTCGACATCCATCACCAGCGAAACGTGTTCGAGGAAGCCGCGCATCGATTCGAAGGCCTCCATCGAGCGGATGAGTTCCTTGAGGTTTTCCAGCCGGCCCGGCGCTTCCGCCGACTTGTCGTTCTTCCACATGTCGGTATAGCCCGACTCTTCCAAGATCTGCTCGGCAAGTTCGGTGTGCGGCACGTTCTCAAGCCGCGTCTGCCAGTTGCGAAAACTCTGGACGACGTCGAACAGCGCCTTGCGCGCCTTCGGCTTCAGCTCGTCTGTCTCGATGATATCGCTTGCCGCCTGCAGCATGGGGATGTCGCGGGCGCGCGCATAGTCGTGCAGGTAGCGCACCGTCGTGTCGCCCAGTCCCCGCTTCGGCGTGTTGATGATCCGCTCGAAGGCGAGATCGTCGGCCGGTTGGCAGACGAGCCGGTAATAGGCCATGGCATCGCGGATCTCGAGCCGCTCATAGAAGCGCGGGCCGCCGATGACGCGGTAATTCAATCCCAGCGTGACGAACCGGTCTTCGAATTCGCGCATCTGGAAGGACGCGCGCACGAGGATCGCCATGTCGTTCAGCGCATGCGGCTTGCCGCTCGCCGTGCCGTCGCCATCGCCGCGCTGCAGCCGCTCGATCTCTTCGCCGACGGCGCGGGCCTCTTCTTCACTGTCCCAGGCGGCGTGGACGATCACCTTCTCGTCATCCGGGTCGGCGCGGTCGGTGAACAGGGTCTTGCCGAGACGGCCCTCATTATGGGCGATCAGATGGCCGGCGGCGCCGAGAATATGCTCGGTGGAGCGGTAGTTGCGCTCGAGCTTGATCACCTTGGCGCCGGGAAAATCCTTGTCGAAGCGGAGAATATTGTCCACCTCGGCGCCGCGCCAGCCGTAGATCGACTGGTCGTCATCGCCGACGCAGCAGACATTCTGCGGCACGCCCTTCGGCCGCTGGGCCAAAAGCCTGAGCCACATATATTGCGCGACGTTGGTGTCCTGATACTCGTCCACCAGCATGTAGCGGAACTTCTCCTGATATTCGCGAAGAATGTCCGGGTTCTGCCGGAAGACGGCGATCGGATGCAGAAGAAGATCGCCGAAATCGCAGGCGTTCAGGGTTCTCAAGCGTGCCTGATAGGCGGCGTAGAGTTCACGACCCTTGCCATTGGCGAATGCGCGGGCATCGCCCTCGGGGATGTCGGCGGGCAGAAGCGCCTTGTTCTTCCAGCCGTCGATCATGCCGGCAAACTGGCGGGCCGGCCAGCGCTTGTCATCCAGACCTTCGGCCTGGATCAGCTGCTTGATCAGCCTGATGACGTCATCGGTATCCAGAATGGTGAAATCTGAGCGCAGGCCCGCCAGTTCCGCATGACGGCGCAAAATCTTCACGCCGATCGAATGGAACGTGCCGAGCCATGGCATGCCCTCGACGGCACCGCCGACGAGGACGCCGATGCGCTCCTTCATCTCGCGCGCCGCCTTGTTGGTGAATGTCACAGCAAGGATCTGGCTCGGCCATGCCTTGCCGCTTTCCAGAATATGGGCAATGCGGGTTGTCAGGACCCGCGTCTTGCCGGTGCCGGCGCCGGCGAGGACCAGAACCGGCCCGTCGATCGTTTCGACAGCCTCGCGCTGCTCCGGATTGAGGCCCGTCAGATAATCGGAGCGTGCCGGGCGGTTGCCGTCGCGGGCGGCCATGGCGCGGGCTGCAATGCCGAGCCCGCCCGCACCGGATCCACCAGAACCGGGCGCGCCTGCCTGTTGGCCGGCGGGGTGATCACCGGCTGGAATGGCTGCGCTGCCGCGCGCGGCGCGGCGGGGTTCCGGCTCTTCGTCGAAGAACGGCATATCGTCGAAACTGTTCGTCATGGGGTCCAATGTAGTGATTCTGGTCGGAAAGACCAGAACGCGTTCCCTTTTCATTCCGCGCGAGACGCAGTTTCCCCTTTAGTTTTGCGGGGTGTTTTTCAGCCGGGGCCTTATGTCGCGTGCCGCCCTGGTGTTTTCAGCCCATTCGTCATGCAACCTGCAAACTTTATCGGCGGTTGTCGGCGGTCTGACATGTTCGTGAAATTCCGTGAGGTTAGAAGGTCATGTTGAAGCCACAGACACCATTGAAAGTTGTCTGTGATGCGCGGATACTTATGGAAATCGATACCGGAAGTGGAGAAACGAATGCGGATCTGGACACAGCTGACGATTTCGGGGGCCGTGCTTCTGGCCGGCCTCGGCGGCTGGGTCTTCGTGTCGGCGGAGGCCGGGCGCACGCTGATCTCCATGGGCGTGCCGGAAGGCCTCGTCTCGGTGCTCAACGGCAAGGCGCTGGACCCGGTTTCGGAAACGGCCGGTGCGACGCCTGCCGCTGCGTCAGCGTCTACGACTGCCGGTAACGGCGGAGCGCGCGCACAGGCGGCCAATCCGGGTTCGGGGCAGGGTGCCGGCCGGGGGCAGGGACAGCCGACGCTGATTGCAGCGCGCGCGGTCTCGATCGGCACCGTCAACGACCGTCTGTCGGCGATCGGAAGCGGCGAGGCGATCCAGTCCGTGATCGTCATGCCGCAGGCGACGGGAACGATCGACGAGATCCTCGTCTCTTCCGGCGAGCGTGTGACGAAGGGGCAGGTGCTGGTGCGGCTCGACGAGGACGAGCAGGTGATCCTGCGCGATCAGGCGGCCGTGCTTTTGCGCAGTGCGCGGGAAAAATCGGAGAGCTACCGCAACCTGCAGAGTTTCTCGCGTCTGGACGTGCTCGATGCGCAGATCGCCGCAGAGACCGCGCAGCTGGCGCTCACCAATGCGCAACTGGCGTTGAAGCGTCGCGCGGTGGTGGCGCCTATCGACGGTATCGTCGGCATCGTCGCGGTCAATATCGGCGACAATGTCACGACCACGAGCAATATCGTGCAGCTCGACAACCGCTCCGAACTGCTCGTCGATTTCTGGGCGCCGGAACGATTTGCCGTGCAGGTGAAGCACGGCATGGCCGTCGATGCCGTCTCCGTGTCACGGCCGGGGCAGACGTTTTCCGGCAAGGTCGAAGCGGTCGACAACCGCGTCGATCCGGCAAGCCGCACCATCCGCATCCGGGCGCGCATTCCGAACGGCGAGGATAATCTGCGGGCCGGGATGTCCTTCGATGTCGTCATGCGCTTTGCCGGCGAGACCTATCCGGCGGTCGATCCGCTTTCCGTGCAATGGGATGCGCAGGGCTCGTTCGTCTGGCAGATCATCGACAACAAGTCGGTCAAGACACGGGTGCGCGTCGTGCAGCGCAATCCAGATGCCATTCTGGTTGCCGCGGCGCTGAAGCAAGGCGACAAGGTGGCAACCGAAGGTCTTCAGCGGGTACGTGACGGTGGTGCGGTGCGCATCGCTGGCGAGAACCTGCCGGAGGTCGCCAGCCGATGAGCGAGGGGCACGGGATTTTCGGGCCGGAACGGCCATCGGTGCATTCATCGGCCGATCATTCGCCGGCCGGTTCTTCCGGCGGTGCGCAGGAGAGCGGCGCGGGCGCGGAGAAGGCACCGTCAAAACACGGGTTCACCGCGCTTTTCGTGCGTCGGCCGGTGCTGGCGGCGGTTCTCAACACGTTGCTGGTGGTGGCCGGTCTTGCGGCGCTTGTCGGCATCGAGGTGCGCGAGCTTCCCGATGTGGACCAGCCCGTCATCACCATCCACACGACCTATGACGGTGCCTCGGCGCAGACGATGGATCAGGAGGTCACGGACGTCATCGAAGGTGCCGTCGCCCGCGTCAGCGGCCTCAAATCCGTCTCGTCGAAATCCGAATTCGGCACGAGCCGGGTGACGCTCGAATTTTCCGACACGGCCGATCTGGCGGTCGCCGCCAATGACGTGCGAGATGCGCTCGGGCGGGTGACGAACCAGCTGCCCGACGATGCCGACGAGCCGCGCATCATCAAGGCGGATAGTGACAGTCAGCCGATCATGCGGCTTGCCGTCACCACATCGACGCTGTCGATGGAGGATCTGACGCTTCTGGTCGACAACGAGATCTCCGACCGGCTGGCCGCCGTCGACGGCGTTGCCGATATCGAACTCTATGGCGATCAGGAGAAGATTTTTCGCGTCGATGTGGACCAGACGGCGCTCGCCAGCCGCGGGCTGACGGTTGCCGACCTCGCCAATGCGCTGTCCACCGCGGCCATGGACGTTCCGGCGGGTTCCCTCGAAAGTACGACGCAGGATATCGTCGTGCGCGCTACAGCCAATCTGACCAAGCCGGAAGACTTCGAAAATGTCCTGATCGGCAACAATGTCCGCATCCGCGACGTCGCAAACGTGATGCTCGGCCCGGATGACGGCACCACGGTTCTGCGCTCCAACGGCGTGCAGGGTGTCGGTCTCGGCGTGCTCCGGCAGGCGCAGTCGAACACGCTCAGCATTTCGGAAGGCGTGCGCGCGGCCGTGGCCGACCTGTCGAAAAGCCTGCCCCAGGGCACGCGGATCGCGATCACAAGCGACGATGCGGTGTTCATCGAAGGGGCGCTGCACGAGGTGGAACTGGCGCTTGGCCTGTCGGGCCTCATCGTCGTCGCCGTCATTTACCTCTTCCTGCGGGACGTGAAGGCGACGCTCATTCCGGCGCTCACCATGCCTGTGGCGCTGATCGGCACGCTGATCGCCATCTATATGGTCGGCTTTTCGATCAACATCCTGACGCTGCTTGCGATCGTGCTTGCGACCGGTCTCGTCGTCGACGATGCGATCGTGGTTCTCGAAAATATCGTCAGGCGGCGTGCCGAAGGCATGGGGCCGCGGGCGGCGGCCGTCATCGGCACGCAGGAAGTGTTTTTCGCCGTGCTCGCGACGACCGCCACGCTTGCCGCCGTCTTCATCCCGCTCTCCTTCCTTCCAGGGCAGATGGGCGGGCTGTTCCGCGAGTTCGGATTCGTGCTGGCGTTTGCCGTCGGCCTGTCGTCGATCACGGCGCTGACCCTGTGTCCGATGCTGGCGTCACGCATGCTGACGAAACCGATGAAGGAGGATCACGGCGGTGTGCTGGGGCGGTTCGGGGCGCTGTTTGCGGCCACCTACAAGGTTGCGCTGAAGGCCTGTCTCAATGCGCCGGCCGTCGTGGTCGTCGTGTCGCTGATCTTCGGTGGGGCGGCGCTTGTGGCGTTCAAATCGGTGAAAAGCGAGCTGACGCCGGAAGAAGACCGGGCGATGGTGATGCTGCGGGCAACCGCGCCGCAGGGCGTCAGCCTGCAATATATGCGCGACAAGCTGCAACTCGTCGAGGAACGTCTCCAGCCGCTTCTCGACAGCGGCGAGGTGCGCAACATCTATGCCATCTCCGGCTTCGGCAACACGACGAATACCGGCTTCATGGTGCTGACCTTGGCACCCTGGTCCGAGCGGGATCGCAGCCAGTCCGAGATCGTCAAGGATATCGACAGGGCCGTTGCCGCCGTGCCGGCGATCCGCGCCTTCACCCGCCAGCAGAACAGTCTTCGCATTCGCGGCGCCGGCGACGGGTTGCAGATGGCGCTGGTCGGCACCAGCCACGAGAAGCTGACGGAGGCCGCCGTCAATCTGGTGGAGCAACTCCGCCAGACCGGCCTTTTCGATACGCCGCGGCTCAATAACGAGCCGAGCCAGGCGCAGATTTCCGTCACCGTCAACCGCGAGCGGGCATCCGATCTCGGCATCGACATCACCTCGCTCGGCACGGCGCTGCAATCGCTTCTGGAAGGCAAGTCGGTCGTCGACGTCTTCGTCGAGGGCGAGGCGATCCCGGTGAAGCTCACCTCTTCGACACGGCCGATCGACGATCCGACGGATCTCGAAAACATCTTCCTCAAGGCCAAGGACGGGCGGATGGTGCCGCTTTCGACCGTCGCCACGATGGAGGAAAAAGCGGTCGCACCGCAGCTCGACCGCGAGCAACAGCTGGCCTCGGTGGCGTTTTCGGCGGGGCTGAGACCCGGCGTCTCCCTGGGGCAGGCCGTTGCGGTTGCGACCGAAATCGCCGGGCCGCTGATGCCGGCCGGTTCGCGGCTGATCCCGCTTGCGGAAGCGGCGACGCTCAAGGAAAATTCCAGCGGCATGGCGCTCACCTTCGGCTTTGCCATCGCCATCATCTTCCTCGTGCTGGCCGCCCAGTTCGAAAGCGTGCTGTCGTCGCTGATCATCATGTCGACCGTGCCGCTCGGACTTGCCTGCGCCGCCTTTGCGCTGGTCGTCACCGGATCGAGCCTCAATGTCTACAGCCAGATCGGCCTCGTGCTTCTCGTCGGCGTGATGGCGAAGAACGGCATTCTCATCGTCGAATTCGCCAATCAGTTGCGCGACAAGGGCGCCTCGGTGCGGGAGGCCATCGAGAAGGCCTGCATCATCCGCCTGCGGCCGGTGATGATGACGATGATCGCCACCGTGATCGGCGGCGTGCCGCTGCTTCTGGCCAAGGGTGCCGGTGCCGAGGCGCGCGTGGCGCTCGGCTGGGTGATCGTCGGCGGCCTCGGGTTTGCGACGCTGGTGACGCTGTTCATCACGCCGGTCGCCTATCTGCTGATCGCCCGCTTCGCCAAGCCGCATGCACATGAGGAAGAGCGGTTGCACCGTGAGCTGGAACAGGCCTCCAACCGCAACCGCAGGGACGAGGAGCGACCGCTGATCGCGGCCGAATGACAGGGAGAAGGGGGACGACGTTCGTCTTTATGCCGGCTCGGGCATCTGTCTTCAACGATGCGACGAGCCCTTGCTTTCGTTGGGGCATGATCCATTTTACGCTATCATTCGTAAAGACGAAGACAGATCGATAGCACCGGACGGAAGGCAAAAGTGGCGAGCGAGCGAGATGATGCGAGACGGCTTGAGGCGCTTGCCCTCTACGATATCATGGATACCGATCCGGAGCCGGAGTTCGACGATATCGTGCTCCTGGCGTCCGAGATCTGCGATACGCCGGTCTCGCTTGTCAGCCTCGTTGCGACCGACAGGCAATGGTTCAAGGCGCGGATCGGCTTCGAACCCTGCCAGACGCCGATCGAGCAATCCGTCTGTGCCCATTCGCTGACATCGACCGACCTGCTGATCATCACCGATCTGACAGCCGACGAACGGACGCGGGACAACCGTCTCGTGACGCACGAGCCGCATATCCGGTTCTATGCCGGGGCGCCGCTCGTCATGCCCGATGGTGTAGCTGTCGGAACGCTCTGCGTCATCGACACGGTGGCGCGCCCGCAAGGGCTGACGGTGAAGCAGCAGAAATCGCTGACGGCACTGGCGCGGCAGGTGGTGGTTCTGCTCGAAATGCGGCGCATCTCCAACCGCAAGGACGATCTCTTTCGCCGGCAGAAGCGGATCAGTTCGGAAGTCCGCGCGATCGCAGCAAGCTCGATCGCCGCGCAGGAGGCCGGCGGCATCGGGACATTCGACATCGATATCGACAGCGGCATCATAAAGCTGTCGGCCGAAGCCTGCCGCATCTTTCGCCTTCCGGTGAAGGACGAGTATCCGACCGACATGATCTATGACATCGTCATTTCCGACGATCGAGAACTGCCCTCGACCCTGTCGAGCCGCATCAGCGGGGAGGCGCCGCAAGAGGTCGAATACCGCATCCGCACGCCGCATGAGGGCGTGCGACGGATCGCAAGGCGGGCCTCCTTCATTCTCGATCCCGAGGGCAAGGCCGTGCGGATGGTCGGCACGATCCAGGATGTCACCGAGCAGCGACGGGCGGAAGCCCGCATGGCGGCGCTGGTGCAGCTGGGCGACAGCCTGCGCGACGTCGACGACGTACCGCAGACGGCGTTTCGCGCCGCGGAAATCCTTGCGGGCGCGCTCGGCGCGACGCGGGCCGGGTTCGGCATCGTCAACAGGATGGACGAGACCGTGATGATGCAACCGGACTGGCGGGCACCGGGCGTATCCACGCTGGAGGGGCTCCACCGGTTTCGCGATTACGGCTCCTTCATCGACGATCTGGCGCGCGGCGAGACCGTTCTCATCGGCGACGTGACGCAGGACCTGCGCACCCGCGACAATGCGCAAAGGCTTCTCGATATGGGCATCCGGGTGCTCGTCAACGTGCCGATCTTCGACAAGGGGCGCTTCACCCTCGTCGTCTTTGCCCATTACGACGAGCCGCATGCGTGGACGGTCGCGGAAGTGGATTTCGTCCGCAGCGTCGGCGACCGGCTACAGGCGGCGATCGCACGGCTTTCGGCCGAAATGGAACAGGACATCCTCAACCGCGAGCTCAGCCACCGGTTGAAGAACACGCTCTCCGTCGTGCAGGCGATCGCCTCGCAGACCTTGAAGGGCGTGACCGACCGTGTGCCGGTGGAAGCATTCGAGAAACGCCTGCAAACGCTGAGTTCGGCCCATGACATCCTCATCCACCAGAACTGGACCGGGGCGACGATGGAGGACATCGTGCGCGAGACGCTCGACCGGATCGGCATGCCCGACCGGCTGGATATTATCGGCCGCGGCGTGATGCTTGGACCGAAGGCGACCCAGAATGCCATGCTTCTGATGCACGAGCTGGCGACCAACGCGCTGAAATACGGCGCCCTGTCGAGCGAGGCGGGGCGTGTGGCGGTGGAATGGAGCGTGACCCACCATCAGGCCCAGCCGGAAGACGAGGTCTCGGACGTGGCGGATGCGGAATTCGCTTTCGTCTGGCGGGAGATCGGGGGGCCCGAGGTGATCGCGCCGGAGCGACGCGGGTTCGGCTCGCGGCTGATCCGGATGGGAATGCTTGGAACCGGAGGCGTCGACATCCGTTATCCGAGTTCGGGTATAGTCGTAACGATGCGGGCATCGCTCCCCGATCTGCAACAGGCGGGATGAGAATGGCGACGACAGCACATGCGGCACCCTATGAACGATCGGTCGTCCTCGTCGTCGAAGACGAGCCGCTGTTGCGGATGATGGCGGTCGATCTCGTCGAGGAGGCGGGGTTCGAGCCTCTGGAGGCGGCCAATGCGGATGCGGCCGTGAAGCTTCTGGAGAGCCGCCAAGACATCCGGATCGTCTTCACCGACATCGATATGCCCGGCAGCATGGACGGCCTGCTTCTGGCCGCCGCGATCCGCGACCGCTGGCCGCCCATCGAGGTGATCCTGACCTCCGGCCATGTCCATGTCAGCGAGGTGATGCTGCCGGAACGCTGCGTCTTCTTCAGCAAGCCCTACGACCATACGCGGCTTACCGCGACGATGCGGGGCATGGCGGGGCAGGCTTGAAGCCGGCAACCCTTGAATTTCCGGGCAGGCGTGTGCCGGGCGACTGCCGCCGGTGGCGTACGCTTTGCGACAAAGACGTTCTGGACAAAGTCGTTCTGGACAAAGTCAGGGCGGTCGCCTAACCAAACTCCAGTGATATTGCAGGAGATTTGGTCATGGTATTGCGCGACGTCAGAGCGGGCCTTCGCAACGAAGAGGGGATAGCCGCGGTTCTCGGAATCCTCAGAGCGGAATTCGCAGAGCGCTTCCAGACCGGCCAGTCGTTCCGCGAACAGCATGCCCACACCACAACCTATCTTCCGGCACAATTGCCCGACGGTGTCGTCTTCGTCGAGACGTCTGAGGATGTCCAGAGGGTGGTAAAGGCCTGCGCCGAGCACAAGGTGCCAGTCATTCCCTTCGGCGTCGGATCGTCGCTGGAAGGGCAGGTCAATGCGCCGAATGGCGGCATCTCCATCGATTTCAGCCGGATGAACAAGGTTCTGCGCGTCAGCCCGGCCGATCTCGACGTTACGGTCGAGCCCGGCATCACCCGCGAGGAGCTGAACCGCGAATTGCGCGATACCGGCCTGTTCTTCCCGATCGATCCGGGCGCCAACGCCACGATCGGCGGCATGGCCTCGACGCGCGCATCGGGCACCAACGCGGTGCGTTACGGCACGATGAAGGACAATGTCCTGGCGCTGACCGTCGTCACGGCAGACGGCGAGGAAATCCATACCGCACAGCGGGCGAAGAAATCGTCCGCCGGCTACGACCTGACGCGGCTTTTCGTCGGCGCCGAAGGCACGCTCGGCGTGATCACCTCGGTGACGCTGAAATTGCAGGGCATTCCGGAAAAGATCGGCGGCGGGGTCTGCGCCTTCCCGTCGGTGGAAGATGCCTGCAATGCCGTGATCATGACCATCCAGATGGGCATTCCGGTCGCTCGTATCGAATTGCTCGACGATGTGCAGATCCGCGCCTGCAACGCCTATTCGAACCTTTCCTATCCGGAAAAGCCGACGCTGTTTGTCGAATTCCACGGCACGGAAGAGACCGTGCCGCTGCAATCGGAACAGTTTGCCGAGATTGCCAAGGAGTGCGGCGGCGACGAATTCCAGTGGACGGCGAATGCCGAAGAGCGCACCAAGCTGTGGAATGCCCGCCACAATGCCTATTGGGCCGGTCGCGCGCTCGATCCGGCTCTGAACGGGCTGTCCACCGATGTCTGCGTGCCGATCTCGCGGCTTGCCGAATGTGTGGCCGAAACCCAGAAGGATATCGCCGAGAGCGGTCTTCTGGCGCCGATCGTCGGTCATGCAGGGGATGGCAATTTTCACGTTCTGGTGCTTTTCGACGACAAGGACCCGGCATCGGTTGCCAATGTCGAGGCCTTTACCGGCCGGCTCAGCCGCCGGGCGCTTGCGATGGACGGTACCTGTACCGGCGAACACGGAATCGGTCAGGGCAAGATGAGCTATCTGCGCGAGGAACTCGGCGGCGCCGTGGACCTGATGGAGGTCATCAAAAAAGGCTTCGATCCTGACAATATCTTCAATCCGGGCAAGATCTTCCGGATCGGCGAATAAGGCTGATCGCCAATGATTGACTTGCGGGAGAGCCTCGTGGGACTACTCTTGCGCCAAGTGGATCAGGCGGCCGATGGCTGCGAAAAAAGGCTAGGGGGCTGACACGGTGCTCGGACGCATCATGCTGGGTGTGGGCGGATTGATCGTGGCGGCGCTGTTCGCGGCGCTGCTGGTTCCGTTCTTCGTCGATTGGTCGAGTTTCCGCGTCAGTTTCGAGGAGCAGGCAAGCCGGCTCCTCGGCAAGAAGGTTTCCGTGCATGGCACGGTCGATGCCCGGCTTCTGCCTTTTCCCTCGGTGACGCTGCATGACGTGCAGATCGGCCAGGATGTCGACGGTGCGCCGCTGATGCAGGTGGCGCGCTTCTCCATGGACATGGAGCTTGCTCCCTTCCTCTCCGGCCAGGCGCATATTTTCGACATGCGCATCGAAGAGCCGAAGGGCCGCATCCGCATCCTGAAGGACGGCACGCTCGCCTGGATGCGCGGCAGCCCGGCCTCGATCAGCGGCGCGAGCGTCATCATCGAGGATGTGCATGTCTCCGGCGGCAATATCGACCTCATCGACGATCAGACCGGCCAGACCCGGCATGTGACGGGGCTTGCCGCAAGCCTTTCGGCCGGCTCGCTGCTCGGGCCGTGGCGCGGCGAGGGGCGTGCCGCGCTCGATGGCCATGCCGGTTCGTTCAGTCTGACCAGCGGTGCGGCCAACGGCGCCTCGCATTCCATGCCGCTTCGGCTGCGCATCCGGCCCGACGCACAGCCCGTCGAGGTGAATTTCGACGGCAATCTGGCGAATATCGACAACCGGCTTGCCTACAAGGGCAGTTTCGATCTCGCCATACTCGATCCGCCGGCAGACGGTCTGCGCGGTTCGCAAGGGATGGAGCCTTCCGCCAGTACGGCGAGCAGCCAGACGGTGGGGGCGGTATCGGCTCCCAAAATGCCGGGGCCGCGGGTGAAGGGCTCGTTCGAACTCACCAACGAGCGTATCCGCGTGCCGGATTACCGGCTGGAAGCCGGACCGGTGAACGATCCTTACGTCGTGACCGGCGAGGCGACGCTCGACACCGGCACCAAGCCGGAATTCCTGCTCACCGCCGATGGCCAGCAGATCGACGTCAACCGGCTCGATGCGCTGGCCGGCCAGCAGGGAAAGACAGGGCGAAACCCTGCTGCCTCGGCGCAGCGGCGTATCGATGCCTTCATCCGCATGGCCGCCTCGATCCCGATCCCGCAGGTGCCGGGCCGCGCCAGCCTGAAATTGCCGGCGATTGTCATCAACGACACGACGATCCGCGACATCCGCCTCGATCTGCGGCCGTCCGGCAATGGCTGGACGGTGGATAACGGCGTCGCCACGCTTCCGGGACGTACCCAGCTCGAGGCCAAGGGCGCGATGGTGCTGAAGGACAAGATTTCCTTCGTCGGCACGATGCTGGTCGCTTCGAACCAGCCTTCCGGCCTGGCCGACTGGCTTTCCGGCCATGTGGATCCGGCAATCCGGCAACTGCGCACCGCAGGGCTTTCGGCGAAAGTGGACTTCACGCCGCAATTGCAGCGCTTCGACGATCTCGAACTGTCGATCGGCGGGGCGACGCTGAAGGGCCGGCTCGAGCGGCAATCGGGCACCGGCCTGCCGGCGCTCGACATCGATCTTGCCGGCGATGCCATCGATATCGACGCAATGCGGGCGCTGGCCTCGCTTGTGACCGGCGGCGATGCGGGACAGGAAGCGCTCGATCACCGGGTGACGGCAAAGCTCAAGGCCGACCGTTTCTCGGCCTTCGGGGTGACTGCCAGCAAGGTCGATACGGCCTTCACGATTGCCGAGGGCGCGCTGTCGCTCGATCATCTCGATATCGGCAATGTCGAAGGCGCCTCGCTCGCCGCCAAGGGGCGGATGGAGGGGTCGCTGCTTGCCTATACGGGCTCCGGGCAGGTGCGGCTGCGCGCCAAGGACCCAGGCGCGTTCTTCGCCATGCTGCAGGCGCGGCTGCCGCATCATCCGGCCCTCGACCGTCTGGCCGCGAGCGCCGCATGGTATTCCGATACGGATCTGACGGCCGATGCGAGCGCGGACGGGGCGACCAACGGGCTCAAGGTTTCGCTGAAGGGCAAGGCGAACGGCAGTGCCATCGATGCCACTCTGGGACTTCCCGGCCTGTTCGATCTCACGGCACCGACCGATCTTTCGCTCAGCGCCTCGCTCTCCAATCCCGAGGGCAGTGTCGTGCTCGGGCAGGCAGGGCTCGACCCGCTGCCCTTCGATGCCGATGGCGCGGGCAAATTGGCGCTGTCGGTCGATCCCGGTCGCGGCGGCCCGGCGAAAACGGCGCTCAGATTCTCGACACCGAAGACGAATTTCGACCTCACGGGCACGCTCGATCTTTCCGGTGAACGGTTCGGCGAGGGCACGGCGCATGTGTCGCTGAAGAGCGCCGATATCGAACCCTACCTCGTGCTTTTCGGCATCGGTCTGCCGCAGTTCGGGAGCGGCTTGCCGACGCATGCCGACGCGGATCTGGCGCTCTCCGGGACCGAGATCAGGGCAAGCAATATCCGTGGCGACGTCGCGGACAACCATTTTTCCGGCGCGATCGGCATGCCGCGGACCGGCAAGGCAACGGCCGCCGCACCATCGGCAAGCGGATCGCTTGCCATAGACGACCTCGATCTCGCATGGCTTTCGGAAGCCCTGTTCGGTCCTGTCACCGATCCGGCGACGGGCGCCTATTCGAAGAAACCGCTCGGCCGCCCGCTGTTTGGCGCAACCGATCTGGCACTCGATGTGAAGGCGGGAACTTTTACTGCCGGGCAGCTCGGCGCGATCGGCGATTTTTCCGGCAAGGTCGGCTATCGCAGCGGCGGCATTACCGTCGAGAATGCCGCCGGCCGCTGGCATGGCGGCTCGCTCTCCGGCCGTCTGATGATGTCGAATGGCGAGGGCACAGGCATCCTGCAGGCGAAGCTTGCCGGCGATCAGGTGGATCTCGGCGATATCGTCTGGAAACGGGCCGGCGCACCGACGGCGACGGGCAAGGCGTCATTTACGATGGCGCTCGAAACAACCGGCCGGTCGATCGACGAGATCATGCATTCGGCGACGGGTTCCGGCGCGTTGAAACTGTCCGGGCTCTCGATCGAGGGTGTCAATCCGGGCCTGTTTGCGCCGCTTCTCGGCGATGCCGACAAGCTGCAGGGCGATATCACGGCGGAGAAGGTGCGGCCGCTGGTCGCCGGTCTGGTGCGCCAGGGTGCTGCCGCCATCGGCTCGGTGACGATCCCGTTCAATATCGGTGGCGGTGAAGTCCGGGTGCAGAATGTCCAGGCTGCGGCGGGGCCGGTAAAGCTTTCCGGCGAAGGACGGTTCGATCCGGTGGACGACGTCATCGACGCGGATCTGGCGATGACCTTCGATCCCGGCGAGGACAAGGTTGCAGGTGGCGATCCGACCCTGTCGCTTGCCTATGGCGGCCGGCTTTCCGCGCCGACCGAGCGGATCGATGTCGGAGCGATCAGCAATTTTCTCTCCATGCGCCATTTCGAGCAGGAGCGGCGGCGTGTCGAGACCTTGCAGGCGAGCGTGCTCGAAAAGCAGAGACTGCGCCGTGAGGTCGCCTATTACAATGCGGTGGCCGCCGATCGTCAGGCGGCGCGGTTGAAGGCCGAGGCGGATGAGAAGGCACGTCAGGCTGCGGCTGCGGCCGCCGAGCGCCAGCGGCTCGATGCGGAAGCGGCGGCTGCCAAGGCACAGCAGCCGGCAGGCGGGGATGCGGGGCAGGGCAATGCGAATGACGGCAGCAGAAGCGGGCAGAGCGGAAGCGCACAGCCGTTGGCGCCCTTCCAGCTGCCGCCGATGGACAACCAGTTCACCGCGCCCGTGCCGGGTGCAGGGGGAGCGATGGCGCCGGGCGCGGCAGGCTCCGGCGCCGGTGGCGGCGCGCTGCCGGGCGTGCAGCGGTGACCAATAATCCCAATACGCCGGCGGCAGATGCCGCCGGTCGAAGGCCGGCCTTGCCGTGCCGGCTCGCGATCGCCGTCAGGCCTCAGACATAGGCTTCGCGTTCACCGAACGGGGTATTCTCGTCGAAATTCGTCGTGCCGATCCGGTCGCTCTCGCCGGAGAACTGCGTGCTGCCCTGCGGAGGTGCGCCCTGCGGGCCGCCGGCCGGCGGTTTCTGGCCGGTGGCGGATGTGCCGCCGGTCGCCTGGGCCTGCTGGGCTTCCTGAACCTTTGCCGCCTGCAGCTGCTTCTGCAGCGTCGTGATTTCCTTCTGCAGCTCGGTCTTCTTGTCGTTGTCGGTCTCCTGGGCGAGTTCGGCCTGCTTGGCGCTGATCTCGGCCTGGATCGCGGCGCTGCTCGACGACGCGCTGCTGGATGAGGATGACGAAGAGGACGTCGAGGTCGAGCTGCTGCTCGACGAGGACAAAAGCGAAACGGAAGATGTCGCGGATGAAATGGCGCCGGTCATGAAAAGCCCCCAAGCTGATTGATGAACAGCTTCGGTCTAGCCGCGGGAACTTTCCGGTAAATTAAGGTACTGCTGCCGCGCCTAGGTATTTTTACCGTCGAATGTCTGTTTGAGACAGGCAAGCACATGCAGGCGCAATGCTGACGACAGATTGCTGTCGGGCGTGCGCAGATCGTCCACCTCGGCGATCAGCGATGCGAGGCTTATCCCGCGTTCCGCCGAGATCGTCTTCAGCTCGGACCAGAACTCGTCCTCCAGCGAAAAGCTGGTGCGATGTCCGTGAAGCGTGGCGGAATGTTTGCGGATCAAGCTCAGGCCCCCTCGGCGCATCGGCCCGGAACCTTGTCCCGACCGCATGATGCGCTGTTTGCAGATAACGGCGGAGGTCGTGCGGCCCATCATGCGGCGCCTCCCTCCACGCGTGTCGTCGATGACGACGGCGCAATTCATGATGACCGCCCGCCGGGGTCAAGCGGGCAAGATTTCTGTGGTTTATGAAGGGTTAACGGGTGTTTTCGGGACGAGCCGGATGGCGGGCTCTGGCTCTTAACGGGTCAGTCGCCGTTCGAGCCGGGATCGGAGCCGGGTTCTGCCGGCGGCTTTTCGAGCCGGCCCTGATCGAGCGTCTTTTCGGTTTTTTCGTTGAGCGCCTTCGTCAGTGTCTTTTCGGCCTTGGTGCGGCCGTGCTTCAGACGGTTCGCCTCCGCCTGCCGCTCCTTGTCGGAGCGGGCCTTATCCTTGCGGAACTGGCGGAGGTTGACGATCTCGGCGCACATGCTGGGGAAGCCCCTGATGACGATGATTGCTGGCGATTACTGCTTCTTGCGGAAACTGTCGAGCGAGACGACGGAGCCGGGCTTCTTCTCTTCGCCGTCTGCGGCCGGCTTGTCGGCGTCTTCAGGCTTGGCTGCGACGGCTTCGACCGGGATCGCGGTGATCTCGGCGCCGCCTTCTTCCTCGTCAGCCAGCGGCACTTCGAACTCGAGCTCGAAATTCACCGACGGATCGTAGAAGCCGCGGATGGTGTTGAACGGAATGACGAGGCGTTCCGGCGTATCGGAGAAGGACAGGCCGATCTCGAACAGGGCGTCGGTTACCTTCAGATCCCAGAACTGGTGCTGGACAACGATCGTCATCTGTTCGGTGATATTTCGACTTGAGGTGCTGCGAGATGCGCACGCCCGGCGCGCCGGTCAGGAAGGTGATGAAGAAATGATGATCGCCGGGCAGGCGGCCGGTGGCCGCGACTTCCGTCAGGACCTTGCGGATAACGCCGCGCAATGCATCCTGCGCCAGAATATCGTAACGGATGTGATCCTGCCCCATTCGGTCCTGTCTTTCCATCGTTCGTCTTTTAAGGGTCCGCCCGGTCTCGTCCATCAGGGATGAAACGAACCGTCCGGGTATCGATTCGAACCCATAATGTTCAGGCCCATAATATTCGAGGGAAGGGCGAAGGTGAAGGCTTCTGTTGCCAGGTGCCTTCGGACCCCGCCTTACGGGGCTAACCGTAAGGACTTAAAGCGGAATTCCCGCACCGCCATTAGGCAGCGAGAGCGTATTCCTTAGCGTTGTTGTCGTTTGCAACTACACTTGTGACCCGATAACGGCGGTATCATGCCGAGCAAAAGTTCGATCTTTACACCCTTGTCGATCCTATTTCGCCCCCATCAAAAGCCGGTCTTTCCGTTTCAAGGAAGACCGACCGGTTTTTGGTGGAGGCGCCGGGTACCGCCCCCGGGTCCAATAGGTTTATTACACCGACCGTTTATCGCCATATCCGGATCAAGTCCGGCATGGGTGATATAGGTGTTTCTTGGCATTGTGAAAAGAGGGTGACAGGCCAGTCCGTGCAGAAATACCGGCGAATTTCGCGGGGATGACCGATCAGAGCGGTTGGTTGGGGGGCTGCGACGTATTACATAAGCGAACCTGATCCAGACTTCCGATGTATACTGGCGATCAGCCAAACAGATTCGCGACGGTGCCCATGCAACAATATCTCGATCTCCTGAGCCATGTGATGGAACACGGAACCGACCGCGGCGACCGGACGGGCAAGGGGACGCGCTCGGTCTTCGGCTACCAGATGCGCTTCGACCTGTCGAAGGGGTTTCCGGTTCTGACGACCAAGAAGCTGCATCTGAAATCGATCATCCACGAGCTTCTCTGGTTCCTCAAGGGCGAGACGAACATCGCCTATCTCAAGGAAAACGGCGTTTCCATCTGGGACGACTGGGCCGATGAAAACGGCGATCTCGGGCCGGTCTACGGCTATCAGTGGCGCTCCTGGCCGGCGCCGGACGGCCGGCATATCGACCAGATCGCGCAATTGATCGAAAGCCTGAAGGTCAACCCGAATTCGCGCCGGCACATCGTGTCCGCCTGGAACCCGGCGCTGGTCGACGAGATGGCGCTGCCGCCCTGTCACTGCCTGTTCCAGTTCTATGTCGCCGACGGGAAATTGTCCTGCCAGCTCTACCAGCGGTCCGGCGACGTGTTCCTCGGCATTCCCTTCAACATCGCCTCCTATGCGCTGCTGACGATGATGATGGCGCAGGTGACGGGTCTGAAGCCCGGCGATTTCATCCATACGATCGGCGACACGCATATCTATTCGGATCATTTCGAGCAGGCGAAGCTGCAGCTGACCCGCACGCCGAAGGAATTGCCGACGATGCGGATCAATCCTGACGTCCGTGATCTCTTCGCCTTCACCTTCGACGATTTTACCCTCGAGAACTATGTCGCCGACCCGCATATCAAGGCGGCGGTGGCGGTGTGACGGTAAAGCCTGTGCAGGGCAAGCATGTGATGGGCAAGCCTGTGATGGGCGAGAATGTGCCGGATCGTCATGTTGCGGACGGGCCTGTTATGGACGCTCAAGTCATGGAAGGCCACGCAATGCCGGTTCCGATCTCGATCTTCGTGGCCGTTGCACGTAACGGCGTGATCGGCCGCGACGGCGACATGCCGTGGCGGCTCTCGACCGATCTCAAGCGCTTCAAGGCGATGACATTGGGCAAGCCGATGGTCGTCGGCCGCAAGACGCTGGACAGTTTCGGCGGAAAGCCGCTACCCGGCCGGCCGCATGTGGTGGTGACGCGCCAGACGGATTTCGTGGTCGAGGGGGCCGACGTGGCCGGCTCGCTTGCCGAGGCGATCGAACGGGCACAGGCGATCGCTTCTCAAACCGGGGCCGCGGAAATCGGCATTCTGGGGGGCGGGCAGATCTACAGCCAGGCGATGGCGCTGGCCGACCGGCTCTACGTGACGCATGTCGAAACGGATATCGCAGATGGCGATACCGTGTTTCCACAGATCGACGCTGCGGTCTTCGAGAAGATCGACGAAATCACGGTGCCCGCCGGCGAAAAGGACAGCTATCCCACCCGTTTCGCCACTTACCACCGCCGGCACGCGGCAAACTGAAACATTTCGTTACCAAACAACGGGAAGTTATTGAGACTGCGTTGAAAGCGTCTCTTCCGATACCTATAACGGCAGAGCCAGACTTTGTGAGCAACCTACCGGTGACGGGAGCGAAGCGGAACGGGCTGGATTGGGAGAGATGCGAACAAAGAGGTTTTGATGCCCTGGAGCAATCAGAATGGCGGCGGTGGCCCTTGGGGCGGCGGCGGCGGTGGCGGTAATAATCAAGGTCCCTGGGGGCAGGGTCCGAACCGCCCACGGGGCGGTGGAGGCGGCGGCAATGGTGGCCCGCCCGACCTCGAAGACATCATCCGCCGCAGCCAGGACCGTCTGAAGGGCTTTATGCCCGGCGGCTTCAATGGCGGCGCGGTTGCGATCGTCGTTGTCGTCATCCTCGCCTTCGTTGCGTTCCAGTCGGTCTATACCGTCCAGCCGGACGAGCGCGGTGTGGAACTGCGCTTCGGAAAGCCGAAGGACGAGATTTCGATGCCGGGCCTGCACTATCATTTCTGGCCGTTCGAAAGCGTCGAGATCGTCAAGGTCACGGAGCAGCAGCAGAATATCGGCGCATCGCGCGGTTCGAGCTCGAATGCCGGCTGGATGCTGACCGGCGACCAGAACATCGTCAATGTCGAGTTCTCGGTCCTGTTTACCGTGACCGATCCGAAAGCCTATCTGTTCAACCTCGAGACCCCGGCCGCAACGCTGCAGCAGGTTGCCGAGAGCGCCATGCGCGAGGTCGTCGGTCGCCGTCCGGCGCAGGACATTTTCCGCGATAACCGCGAGGGCATGTCGACGGAAGTGCGCAATATCATTCAGGGTACGATGGATACCTACGGTTCCGGCATCACCATCACCGCCGTGCCGATCGAGGATGCGGCGCCGCCGCGCGAAGTCGCCGACGCCTTCGAAGAAGTGCAGCGCGCCGAGCAGGACGAAGACCGTTTCGTCGAAGAGGCCAACCAGTATTCCAACCAGAAGCTCGGTCAGGCCCGCGGTCAGGCGGCACAGGTTCGCGAAGAGGCATCCGCCTACAAGGACCGCGTCGTCAACGAGGCCGAGGGTGAGGCGCAGCGCTTCGTATCGATCTACGACGCCTATCGCACGGCACCGGAAGTGACGCGCGACCGCATCTTCCTCGAAACCATGGAAGCGGTCCTGAAGAACTCCAACAAGATCATTCTCGACGACAAGCAGGGCGTGGTTCCCTACCTGCCGCTCAACGAGATCAACAAAATGCAGTCCGGCCAGACCGGGGCAGGTCAGGCGGGCGCCGCCACGACCGGCGCCTCGACGGGCTCGACGCTCAGCCAGGGAGGCAAGTGATGAACTCCAACAAGCTTCCCGCCGCCATCATCGGCATCGCCGTCCTTCTGTTCCTCGCCTATTCCTCGGTGTTCATCGTCAACGCCCGCGAGCAGGCGATCGTCCTGCGCTTCGGTCACATCCAGGACGTCAAGCGCGAGCCGGGCATCTATTTCAAGCTGCCCTTCGCCTTCCTCGATGCCGATCGGGTGCAGTATGTCGAAGACCGCGCATTGCGGTTCGATCTCGACAATATCCGGGTGCAGGTGCGCGGCGGCGCCTTCTATGAAGTCGATGCCTTCGTCGTCTATGCGATCACCGATCCAAGGCGTTTCCGCGAAACCGTGTCGGCCGATCGCGATTCAGCCGAGTCGCGTCTGCGCACCCGTCTCGATGCGGCACTTCGCCGGGTCTATGGTCTGCGCAATTTCAGCGCCGCCCTTTCCGACGAGCGTGCATCGATGATGCAGGAGGTCCATTCCGACCTCAACGCCGCCGCCGAAACGCTCGGCATCACCATCCGCGACGTTCGTATCCGCCGCACGGACCTGACGCAGGAAGTTTCGCAGCAGACCTTCCAGCGCATGCGCGCCGAGCGTCTGGCCGAAGCCGAGCTGATCCGGGCCCGCGGTAACGAAGCCGGCCAGCGCCGTCGGGCGATCGCCGACCGTCAGGTCGTCGAGTTCGTGTCGGAAGCGCAGAAGGATTCGGAAATCCTGCGCGGTCAGGGCGATGCGGAGCGCAATCGCATCTTCGCCGAGGCGTTCCAGCGCGACCCTGCGTTCTTCGAGTTCTATCGCTCGATGCGCGCCTATGTGTCGGCACTTGGCGATCACTCGACGACGATGGTGCTTTCACCCGATTCGCAGTTCTTCAAGTTCTTCAACTCGGCAAGCGGCGCGCCCGCTGCGCCGGCCGCGGGGCAGGGCCCACAGCCCGCAACCGCTCCGGCACGCAATTGATGCGATCATGAACGGGAGGGGCGGTTTCGAACCGCCCCTCTTTTCGTCGGGCAGGACCTTCGGCCTCTGCGAAGGCGTCTCCGGCGGCGTTGCGGCGAACCGGCCACGGCAAAAGGGCAGGGTTGCCAGATGTCGGCCTCGCGGTGAGGATCACGGCGTCGGATGGTTTCGGCCGGCATGCCGGTTTGTCGCGCTTGCGCTCGCCTATCCGCCTTTCTCCCCGGCGCGGTCGTTTCAATCCACAGGGGAAGCGGCGGCAAGCAAGGTCTTTCACGAAAAGATAATTTCCCATGACCGCAAACAGCCCTATGCTTGCGGTTGCCGAAACTTAGCCGGATTTGCCGGCTTTCTTGTCAATGACCGGCCCATATTCGCCGGGCGGTGCGACCAGGGTGGCGTGCCAAAACACCGATAACGAGGATCCACATGGCCCAATCGAGACGATCGTCCTGGAAGCGTTCCATCATGGTCGGCGCGAGCCTTGCGGTCATGGCTGCGCCCTTCCATGCGCTGGCGCAGCAACCCGTGGCTCCACCGGCACCGGCTCAGGGACAAGGTCAGGGCCAAGGCAGCGTGGCGCAGGGCGCTCAGGGCGGCAATGCCCAGGGCAATGCAGGCCAGCCGACGACCCCGCCTCCGGCCGGAAACGGCGCCATGCTGCCGGCACCGCCGCCGGCGCAGCCGGTGATCCGCTCTCCGGTGCCGCTTCTTGCCTCGCCTGCCGGCCCGGCCTCGATCGCCGATCTTGCCGAGGGCCTGCTCGACGCGGTCGTCAATATTTCGACCTCGCAGGCGGTGAAGGGCGAGGAGGGCAACGGCCCGCAGCCGCAGATCCAGCAGGGATCGCCATTCCAGGAATTCTTCGACGACTTCTTCAACGACAAGAAGAACCAGCAGAGCGCCCAGAAGGTCTCGTCGCTCGGCTCCGGCTTCGTCATCGACCCCTCGGGCTATGTGGTGACCAACAACCACGTGATCGAAGGCGCCGACGATATCGAGGTGATCTTTCCGAGCGGACGCAAGCTGAAGGCCAAGCTCGTCGGCACCGATACCAAGACCGACCTTTCCGTTCTCAAGGTCGAATCGAAGACGCCGCTGAAGGCGGTCCCCTTCGGCGATTCGAAGAAGATGCGCATCGGCGACTGGGTGATGGCGATCGGCAACCCGTTCGGGCTTGGCGGCTCGGTGACGCTCGGGATCATCTCGGCGCGCGGGCGCAATATCAATGCCGGCCCCTATGACAACTTCATCCAGACGGATGCGGCGATCAACAAGGGCAATTCCGGCGGCCCGCTGTTCAACATGCGCGGCGAGGTAATCGGCATCAACACGGCGATCATTTCGCCGTCCGGCGGTTCGATCGGCATCGGCTTTGCGGTTCCGACCGAGCTTGCCGAAAACGTCGTGCACCAGCTGATCGAATATGGCGAGACCCGTCGCGGCTGGCTCGGCGTGCGCATCCAGCCCGTCACCGACGATATCGCCTCGAGCCTCGGCCTCGACAAGGCACGCGGCGCGCTGGTCTCCGGCGTGGTGGCCGACGGGCCGATCAAGAGCGGCGAGATCAAGGCCGGCGATGTGGTCCTGTCCTTCGACGGGCAGGCAATCAAGGAAATGCGCGATCTGCCGCGGATCGTCGCCGAAAGTCCCGTCGGCAAGCAGGTGGACGTACTGGTACAGCGCGACGGCAAGCAGCAGACCGTCAAGGTGACGCTCGGCCGGCTGGAAGACAGCGCCGACACCGACGACAATGACGATGGCGACGATAACGGCCAGCAGACGCCGGATGGCAATGGTGGCGGCAATTCCGCGCCCGGCAACAAGCAGGGCCAGAACGACCAGCAGAAGGACGATCAGAAGGCGGCGCGCGAGCCCGTCACCCTGTTCGGCATGACGGTTGCGCCGCTCGACGCCGAGCAGCGCAAGACATTCTCGATTGCCGACAGCGTCGATGGCGTGATCATCACCGCCGTTGCGCAAGGGTCGGCTGCGGCGGACAAGGGGTTGAAACCCGGCGATGTCGTCGTCGAGGTGGCGCAGGATTTCGTCGAGACGCCCGGCGACGTCACCGAGCGGTTCGACGCGCTGAAGGCCGATGGCCGGCGCAATGCCCAACTGATGATCGCCGACAAGGCCGGCAACCTGCGCTTCGTGGCGATTTCGCTGGAGTAAAAAGGCGGGCTCGCCTGAATGTCAGTGTAAGGCATTGTCCTGCCGAAATGAAGAATGGCAGCGGATGGCCGGGAGGTCATCCGCTGTTTGCCTTTTGGGGGATGCGACGTTTTCCTTCGGGCTTGTCGCGAGGAGCCGGCCATATCTCATCGTCACCGTGGTTCGGTGCCGGCCAATAGGATGAGGATGCCGGATGCGTGGTATATCTGGATTTTTCGCCGTGATGCCGGTCTGACATATGCCGTCAATCCGCCGTCGCAGGTCGGCTGCGAGCGAAGCGATCCGCCGTGTCGGTCCGGCCTTAGCCCAGTGGAACGGGCTTTGCCTTCCACTCGTCGCAGGTGACGGCATAGACGACATGCCGCTTCAGGTGCGGATGGGTATCGGGCACGCGCGGGTGGTCGAAATCCAGATGCGGCAGCCGGTGCATGCCGAGCCTTTTCATCACCGCGGTCGAGCGGCCGTTTTTTTCGACCGCGAAGGAGACGACGGCGTCCATCTTCTTGAGGTCGAAGGCGAAATCGAGAAGCGCGCGCGAGGCTTCCGTTGCGTAACCCTTGCCCCAGAAGCGCGTTGCGAGCCGCCAGCCGATCTCCACCGTGCCATCGGCAAAGACGGCGGGGAGGCTGGTGCGGGACAGGCCGCAGAAGCCGATCGGCTCTGCCGATGTCTTCAGTTCGAGACAGTAGAAGCCGATGCCGCTTTCAACGATGCTGTCATTGAGCTTCATCAGGAAGGCGTCTGCCTCCGCATGGCTGCGCTTGACGGCAAAGAATTCCATCACCTTCGGATCGCAGTTGATCTCGCGAAACAGGTCGCGATCCGTGTGAAGCCAGTTGCGGATGATGAGGCGTGGCGTTTCGAGGATGACGAGGCGGGCTTCTGCGTCCTGCATCAACGCGCCTTCGTTGCCGATGTCGATGCGGGCGCTTCCGGCTCTTCGCATGCCGATACGGGGGGTGACGTCTGCGGGGTTGCCGACGGTGAGGCGGCCGACATTGGGGCTGCCGATGCTGGCGCGGCCGACACGCGCGCGGTCGATCCCGGCTTTTCGAAATGGATGCGCAGTCTGGTGCCGGTTGCATCGGCAAAGCGCTGAAGGGTCCGGGTCGACGGCATGGAGCGACCGCTTTCCAGCCGGGCGATGACGGCCTGGGTCGTGCCCATTGCCCTGGCGACGTCTCCCTGGGTCATCTCGGCTTGCGCCCGTGCCCGGATCAGCGCTTCGGCGAGCGCGAATTCTTCTTCCAGCGCATCATAGGCTGCGACGAATTCCGGGTTTTTGAACCACTCTCTTGCCGCGTCGCTGACGAGAATTCCCTTGTCCGTCATTGTAAATCCCTCGCCCGTTTCAAAGCGATTTCGATCTCTCGTCTCGGTGTCTTCTGCGTTTTCTTACGAAAGACATGAACGACCACGACAGCGTTTCTCCGGGCTACGGTTACATAAGCGGCACGAGCGATACCATCCCGGCCACGCATGCGTATCTCCCAGATAGGGCCCTCTAGGTGTTTCACATAGGGTTCGTGAACACCGGCGGGGCCTCCGATTTCAATCAGCTTTGCTATGCGCAAAAATGACGCCACGATATCGGGCGGAAGGGCTTCGAGCTCTCGTTGTATACGACCATTCAGAAATTCGACTGTCCACATCGAATATACCATTTTTGCAATGATCTGCAATCATCGCATCATGGCGGCGGCATCGATATCCGTCAATGTGTCACGTTTTAGGTGTGGCGAAATCCGTCTTGCGGTAGCCTTGCAGGTAGAGAAGCGCGGTGAGGTCGGCGTGATCGATGCGGATGCGGGCCTGGGCTGCCACCGATGGCTTGGCGTGAAGGGCGACGCCTGCGCCGGCAAGCTCGATCATGCCGAGATCGTTTGCACCGTCGCCGACGGCCATCGCGTCGTCGGAGGTGATGGACAGCTTTGCGGCAATCTCGATCAACGCGTCCACCTTGGCCTGTTTGCCGAGGATCGGTTCGGCCACTTCGCCTGTCAGGATACCGTCTTTCTCGATCAGGATATTGGCGCGGTTCTCGTCGAAGCCGAGCATTTCGGCGATGCGGCTGGTAAAGACCGTGAAGCCGCCGGAGACGAGGGCGCTGTAAAACCCCTTGGCCTTCATCGTGGCGATCAGTTCGGGTCCGCCGGAGGTGAGCGTGATGCGCTTTTCGATCACCTCGTCGACGACGGAGATCGGCAGGCCCTTCAGGAGCGCGACGCGTTCGCGCAACGCCGGCTCGAAGGCGATCTCGCCGTTCATGGCGCGGGCGGTGATGTCCGAGACCTTGTCCTTGAGGCCGACGACGTCTGCCAGTTCATCGATACATTCCTGGCCGATCATGGTCGAATCCATGTCGGCGATCAGGAATTTCTTGCGACGCGTATCCTGATCCTGGATGGCGACGTCGATCGGCGCCTGTCCGACGAGGGCGCGCAAGGCGGCTTCCACTTCTGCCGGATCGCTGGCATCCTTCAGAACGAGATCACAGGCGATGCCGTCGGCCAGCCAGTAGAGGCCGCTGGCATGCATGGCTTCTGCGGCCCGCTCGCCGAGGCGTTTCTCCAGAACCGGATTTGACGGATGGGCAATGAGCGTGGCAACGAGAGCCATATGAAGAACCCTATCGATATTCCTGATGCGATCCTGATAACCGGGCCGACGGCGGGCGGCAAGTCGGCGCTTGCCTTAAAGCTTGCCCGCGAGACCGGCGGCGTCGTCATCAATGCCGACAGTATGCAGGTCTATGACACGCTCAGGGTCATTACCGCCCGGCCGTCGCAGGACGAGATGGAGGATATACCGCATCATCTCTATGGCCATGTTGCCGCCGTCAAAGCCTATTCGACAGGCGAATGGCTGCGCGCGGTGACGGCGCTTCTTGCCGATCTTCGCCGCGATGGCCGGTTGCCGGTCTTTGTCGGCGGCACCGGGCTCTATTTCAAGGCGCTGACCGGCGGGCTCTCCGACATGCCGGAGATTTCGCAGGATGTGCGCTGTCGCGTCAGGCTGCGGCTGAAGGAAGAAGGGGCGGACGCGCTTCATGACGAGCTTGCCCGCCGCGACCGGCCGATGGCAGACGCGCTGGAGCGGCAGGACGGGCAGAGGATCGTGCGGGCGCTGGAAGTGCTCGAAGAGACCGGCCGTTCCATCGCCGAGTTCCAGGGGCGGCCGGGGCCGATGGTGATCGATCCCGGTCGGGCGCGAAAGATCGTCGTGCTGCCCGAGCGCCCGGTTCTGGCCAAACGGATCGACCGGCGTTTCGAGATCATGCTGGAGACCGGCGCAATCGACGAGGTCGAGGCGCTCAATGCTCTTGTGCCGCCCGCCGATGCGCCCGTGATGAAGGCGATCGGGGTGGCGCAGATCACCGACATGCTTTCGGGCCGGATGGCGCGGGCACAGGTGATCGAACGCGGCTCGGCGCTGACCCGCCAATATGCCAAGCGGCAGATGACATGGTTCCGCAACCAGATGGACGAGACCTGGGAGAGGATCGACCCGGCGACGCTATAAGTGCTCTCGGGTTGATGGAACGTCTCCCGCCGGTGACAGGCCGCGGGCAGGACCGGAGATGGAAGTCCCACAACGTACGAAGCCATGCGCGGCTTCCGCTCCAGTTACAATGCTTAAGGTCGTCATTCTCCGACCGGGGTGGGCCCCGTGCCGAGGATATGACCACGGTGTCGATCAGACGTGGTCCGATCCTCCCGACAAGCCAAGGAATGACAAAGAGGGTTCGCTGACGGCGGAGAGGCGTTCAGGGCGCGTGACGGATGAGGTTCGGGCGCTGCCCGACAGCCGTTCCGCTCCGGCCCCCGTTCTGCGCCTTAATCCTTGTCGTAGAGACTGCTCAACGGCTTTTTCAGGAGCGTGTCGCGCAGCGAGCCTTCGCGTCTTGCATAGGGTGGCTGGCGGGTGTCCTGCGGTTCGGCAGGTGCCACCGGCTTGTGACTGTCGGTCGGCATCATGTTGCGGTCGCGGCGCAGGTCGGCGAAGCGGTTGGCCAGCGAGCCAGCGGAAGCCCCCATGGCGGCGCTGCCTGTAGAATTGCCGGTAGCGCTGCCCGTGGAGCCGCTTATGGAAGCGCTAGACGGCTGCGGACGCGGTTCTGCCCGCGATCCGGTCGACAACGGTCCGGCGAGCGGCGGGGCCTGCGCCGGCGTGCGCGGCAGCATGTCGGGCCGGTAAGGCTCGAAGTTCACGCTCTCCCGGCTCGTGCCATAGGGCGTGGCCGGCGTCGAGCGGGCGCCGAAAGCGGCGGGCGACGGGGCGTTCGTTGTCGGTTGGGCGTTTGGCGTCGGCAGGGGCGAGCGCTGGCTTCCCGGCGTCGCGCCAGGCGCGCCTCTCGTCGGCGTCGGCGTCGGCGTCGGTGTCGGCGCGGACGCGAGATTGACATGGCCGTTGGTCAGGATCTCGCGCTGCCAGCGTTCCAGTTCCATGTCGCTTGCAGGGGGATAATCGGTGTCCTCGTAACCCGCCGTATCATCCGGTGCGGCCGGCAGCGGATTGGCGGTGGAATAGCTTTGCTGGAAGGCTGCGATATCGGGCCCGCTTACCGAGCGCATGCGGGCGACGATCGAACGCAGGTCGACGCTGTCTGGCGTTTCTTCCGATCCCTTGTCGACCACGCCATGCGCTTTCGGCAGGTAGCGCTGCGGCACGCGGGCGAATTTCATCCGCATCGGCACGGTCACGGCCTCGCCGAAGGCGATTGCCTCGCCATTGCCGATCGAGGACAGAAAGCTCGTGGAGGAGACCGACGAGTTGGGAATGGCCGAGCGGATGATCTCCTGGTCGCGGTCGTTGGCGAGCCGCATGGCGAAGATCGTCGAGCACTGCGAGAGGATCGTCTGGTCGAGTTCGTTCGGCCGCTGGGTAATGACGCCGAGCGACACACCGTATTTACGGCCTTCCTTGGCGATGCGCGAGATCGCCTGCACGGTCGGGAAAAAGCCGAGCGTGCGGTCGGCCGGCACGTAACGGTGCGCCTCCTCGCAGACGACCAGCATATGGATGGCGCCATTGCTCCACAGCGCCAGCTCAAAGGCCATGCGGCAGAGGATGGAAGCCACCGAATTGACCACTTCGGACGGGATGCCGGCCAGCTGGAAGGTCGAGATCGGCCGGTCGCCGCCGGGGATGCGGAAGATATGGGCGATCGTTTCCATGATCGTGTCATGGATCGTGTTGTTGGAGAACATGAAGTGATAGCGGGGATCGTTGATCGCCGAGATCACCCGCATCTTCAAGGTGCGCAGCGCCGGCTTTTCGCTGCGACCCTCCAGGCGGCCGATGCGCTCGTCGATCAGCGCCAGAAGATCGGCCATGCGATAGGGGACAGGCGTATCGGCTGTGAGCGAACTTTTTTCCGTCGCACGCCGCATCAGGCTCGAATCGGAACCGCGAAAGGCGCGCTTGGCCTCGGGAATGAGGTCGCGGAGGATGTCGAGTTCCTCGACGATCGCGGGGCGGCCACGGAAGACGACTTCGGAAAACTCCTCGAGCCGCATCAGCCAGAAGGGCAGGTCGAGCGTCTCGGTGTCGATGACCACGGCATCGTCGGGAAAGGCTGCGGCAAATTCGTTATGCGGATCGAGGATCAGGACGCGCAGTTTCGGGTCCGATTCGATCGCCTTGTGCAGGAGAAGCGAGACGGCGGTGGATTTGCCGACGCCGGTCGAACCGACGATGGCAAAATGTTTCGACAGCATCGAGGGTACGTGAATGGCGGCATCCAGGCTCTCGTCCTGGCTGAGCTTGCCGATGACGCAGGTCTCGTCGCGGCCGGCATCGTAGATGCGCAAAAGGTCTGCGGCGCGAATGCGGTGGGCGATGGCGCCAAGATAGGGGTAGCGGGTGATGCCGCTGGAGAATTCCTCGCGGCCGTCATCCGAGACGCTGACCTCGCCGAGCAGTTCGACCTCGATCTGGAAACGCGTGTCGGCGCCGTCCATCCAGTCCCTGTCGCCGGTCGTCATCGAATAGGCCAGCGCGACGACGCGGTTCTTGCCGACGGTGATCGAGATCAGCCGGCCGACGGACCAGAGTTCTGTCAGATCGGTGCCGCCATCCTCGGCGATCGCGGCGATCGTCGCATGCGAGCCGTTGCAGGCGACGACGCGGCCGAGCAGGCGATTGCCCGGTGCCATCGTGTTGCGGCGGTCCTGTTCGCCGGCGGTCGCCGATGTGTGCAGATCGTCGTTCAACACAAGGTCCTACCCTTTCGCAGGTCGGCGAACGGAGATCTCATCCTCGAACCTGATCTGACAATCTGCATGTTGCTTCGGCGAATGTCTTTTGTTTTCAACCATGGCCCAACCTTGGTTGTCGCCCCGCATAGGAGTGCGACTATAGGGTTGGCCACTTAACAACTGGTGTAGGTTGCATCCGTTCCATCGACTGGCATCTGCCGACAAATCGGGCGGATGGCGCTTTTTGACGCAGGGTGCGTTGACGAATTGATCTCTTATCGCTAACACTCGCCCCATGAAAAATTCGATGGCACTTATTGTGGTGGGAACGCGCATGGGCAGGACGGTATAACCGTCCGGCGATAGCCACCCATGCGCGAAACGACAGGCTCCTCAAAGGGGCCTTTTTTTATGCCTTCGACCGACTTTCCCCAAAGCCAACCAGCCAGATCATCAGCAGACGGAACAGTGAGATGACGGATAGCAGCGACAAGAACAATCGAGCGGACACTTCGGCCGATAACCGCATGACCGGCGCCGAGATCGTGCTCAAGGCGCTCAAGGACAATGGTGTCGAGCATCTCTTCGGCTATCCCGGCGGCGCCGTGCTTCCGATCTATGACGAGATCTTCCAGCAGGACGATATCCAGCACATTCTGGTTCGCCACGAGCAGGGCGCCGGGCATGCGGCCGAAGGGTATGCGCGCTCGACCGGCAAGGTCGGCGTCATGCTCGTCACGTCCGGTCCGGGTGCCACCAATGCGGTGACGCCGCTTCAGGATGCGCTGATGGATTCGATCCCGCTCGTCTGCCTGACCGGGCAGGTTCCGACGACGCTGATCGGCTCCGATGCGTTTCAGGAGGCCGATACCGTCGGCATTACCCGGCCCTGCACCAAGCACAACTGGCTGGTGAAGGACGTCAACGAACTGGCCGGCATCATCCATGAAGCCTTCCGCATCGCGCAGTCGGGCCGTCCGGGCCCCGTCGTCGTCGATATTCCGAAGGACATCCAGTTTGCGACCGGCACCTATGTCCCGCCGTCGGAAACGCCTGTATCCAAGAGCTACAAGCCGAAGCTCGACGGCGATCTGAAATCGGTCGAGGCGGCGATCGCGCTGATGGCGGCGGCACGCCGGCCGGTCTTTTATACGGGTGGCGGCATCATCAATTCCGGGCCGGAAGCCTCCAAGCTGTTGCGCGAACTGGTTAAACTCACCGGCTTTCCGATCACCTCGACGCTGATGGGCCTCGGCGCCTATCCGGCATCGGGCGACAACTGGCTCGGCATGCTCGGCATGCACGGATCCTACGAAGCCAATATGGCCATGCATGACTGCGACCTGATGGTCTGCCTGGGCGCGCGTTTCGACGATCGTATTACCGGCCGTATCAACGGGTTTTCGCCCAACTCGCGAAAAATCCATGTCGATATCGACCCGTCGTCGATCAACAAGAACGTTCGCGTCGATCTGCCGATCATCGGCGATGTCGGCCGGGTTCTGGAGGATATGGTGCGCCTGTGGCGGGCGCTGCCGAAGGCGCCGGAAAAATCCGAGACGGCCGACTGGTGGACGCAGATCAACCGCTGGCGCGCGCGCAAGTCGTTCTCCTACAAGAATTCCAACGACGTGATCATGCCGCAATACGCTCTCGAGCGGATCTACGCGGCGACGAAGGATCGCAAGACCTATATCACCACGGAAGTCGGCCAGCACCAGATGTGGGCAGCGCAGTTCCTCGGCTTCGAGGAGCCGAACCGCTGGATGACCTCGGGTGGGCTCGGAACGATGGGCTACGGCCTGCCGGCGGCGCTCGGCGTGCAGGTGGCGCATCCGGATGCGCTGGTCATCGACATTGCCGGCGACGCCTCGATCCAGATGTGCATCCAGGAAATGTCCTGCGCCATCCAGTACGGGTTGCCGGTGAAGATCTTCATCCTCAACAACCAGTATATGGGCATGGTGCGCCAGTGGCAGCAGCTGTTGCACGGCAACCGGTTGTCGAATTCCTATACGGAAGCCATGCCCGATTTCGTCAAGCTGGCGGAAGCCTATGGGGCGGTTGGCATGTATTGCGACGACCCGAAGGAGCTGGACGACAAGATTGCCGAGATGATCGAGGTCAAGCGCCCGGTCATCTTCGACTGCCGCGTGGCAAATCTTGCCAACTGCTTCCCGATGATCCCCTCGGGCAAGGCGCATAACGAGATGCTGCTCCCCGACGAGGCGACCGACGAGGCCGTTGCCAACGCCATCGACGCCAAGGGCCGCCAGCTCGTTTGATCGGAATAGGGGGACGCGGTAGAGTGGCCGCGTTCCCTATTTTCGAAGGAGCAGGCGATGGCAAGAGTGATTATGTCGAAGGACGGCGCGGTGGTTCTGCCGCAATCCGTCCGTGACGCGCATGGTCTGACCGATGGCGCCGAGTTCGAGGTGATCGATGGCGGGCGGGAGATCCGGCTGGAGGTGGTCAAGGAAGAAGAGGCGGACGACAGGCACAAGCGGTCTGCCGAAAAATTCCTCTCGTGGCTCGGTACGCTGCCGAGATACGACGGCCCGTCTTATACCGATGCGGATATGCACGAGGCGATCGATCAGGCCGCGATTGCGGATTGGGAGAGGCTTGAACGGCAGTGGAGTGGCGAGACGGATGACCGCGACAAGGACGATTGATACCAATATCCTCGTCCGTCTCTTTGCCCGAGACGATGAGGCGCAGCTGGCAGTCGCTTCCGGTATCGTTTCCCGATATCGGCTGGTCGTTTTGTCCACGGTGCTTCTGGAAACGGAATGGGTCTTGCGCAGTCGCTATCGCTTCGACCGAGGCTGGATCGCAGACTTGTTCGGCACCATGCTGGCGTCGGAGGTGTTCGTTTTCAGCGAGCGGGAGAGGGTGATCCGCACGCTCGATGCGTTCGAGCGCGGGCTTGAGTTCGCTGACGCCTTCCATCTTGCAGCGGTTTCGCAGGGGGAAACCTTCCTCACTTTCGACAAGGATCTTGCCCGCCTTGCGCCTAAGCATATGAATTCCGTCAGCGTCGAGCTGGCCCTTTGAGCAAATAAAACGAACAGACAAAACGAACAGCGACAATCGAGGAACACCTGCATCATGAACGCACATCAGCAGCCCACCGGTTCGGCCTATTTCATCCAGCCGCAGACGGAGAAGGCCGAGAGCCATACGCTATCGGTTCTCGTCAGCAACGAGCCGGGCGTGCTTGCACGCGTCATCGGCCTGTTTTCCGGCCGCGGCTACAATATCGAAAGCCTGACCGTGTCGGAGACGGAGCATGAGGCGCATCTGTCGCGCATTACCATCGTCACCAATGGCACGCCGCTGGTTCTGGAGCAGATCAAGGCGCAGCTGGAGCGGATCGTGCCGGTCCACCGGGTTCTCGATCTGACCGTCCGTGCCCGTGATCTTGGGCAGGATCGGCCGATCGAGCGCGAAGTGGCGCTGTTGAAGGTCGTCGGACATGGCGAGCATCGTGGCGAGGCGCTGCGGCTGGCGGATGCGTTTCAGGCCAAGGTCGTCGATGCCACCGTCGAGCATTTCATCTTCGAGATCACCGGCAAATCGTCGAAGATCGACCAGTTCGTCGCCGTCATCAAGCCGCTCGGCCTGATCGAGATCTGCCGTACCGGCATTGCCGCGATGAACCGCGGCGCACAGGGCATGTGATGTGCCCGACGTGAATGGCGTGCCCGACGTGACTGGCGTGACTGGCGTGCCCGCCACGGCCGAAACGATGCGGGACATGACCGCGACAGACGCCGGTGCCCCAGGGGCAGCGCAGACTGCTGCCGGCGATACGTCGGGTACGGCGGGTTTGCGCGAAGCGGGGCCCGCTGAGACGAGGTTTGCTGAGACGGGGTTCGCTGGGACGGGTCTTGGTGAGATGGGGCTTGGTGAGGGGAGCGCTTCGAAATTCTGGCTTCCCCCGATGGGAACGCGGGTCGGCGCGACGTTTTACGTGCGCCGCTCGCAGCCCTGGCTCAAGCATTATTTCGGCGTCGACATGCTCGATCCGACATGGGCTGCGGGGCTTGGCGGCATGGTCTCCTGGGGCGGGCGGGCGCCGGCGAAATTCGCCCGTGCGGTGTCTCGCATTCGCCGGGTGCCGCATTTTTATCTGGAAGACGGTTTTTTGCGGTCGGTCGGGCTCGGCAAGGAAAACGCGCTGCCGATCTCGATCCAGATCGACGATCTCGGCATGCCCGTCAGGGCCGACAGGCCCTCGCGGCTGGAACGGCTGATTGCCGATGCAGCCGGCAGTCAGGTCATCGCGTCACTGGGTGGTGATATCCGCGAGGCGCTGGTGCGCCACCGTCTGTCGAAATACAACAGTCTGCCGCATCGGGCGCCGAAAATCGACAGGACGGTCAGGCGGCGGATCCTGCTTGTCGATCAGGTCTATGGCGATGTGTCCGTGCCGATGGCCGGCGGATCGCCGGAAAGTTTCAGGCACATGTTGGCGGATGCCGTTCAGAGCGGCGCGCAATGCGTCGTCCGAACCCATCCGGACGTGATGGCGGGCTTCCGCAAGGGGTATATGACGGAAGAGGCGGCGAAGCTTCCGGGCGTCATTCTTTCCAGTGAGCCGGTTTCCGCTGCGTCGCTGATCGAGGTGGTGGACGAGGTCTGGACCATGTCCAGCCAGTTCGGCCTCGATGCGCTTTTGCGAGGGGTTCCGGTGCGCTGCTATGCGGCGCCCTTCTATGCGGGATGGGGGCTGACCGAGGATCGGTTCGAGACTGCCGCGCCTGGCGGGGGGCGGCCCGGCGACGCCCGATCCGGTGTCTCGATACGACGGCAGGCAAGGCCCGGCATCGATCATCTCGCCGCTGCCGCTTTCAGCCTCTATCCGGTCTATCGCGATCAGACGACATGGGGCGAGATCGACGTGTTTGCCGCGGTGGAACGTCTCATCGCCGAGCGGCGGACGCTTGGGCTCGACGGCTGACGGATTTTACCGGCGCTGGCTTTACGGCCTGCGTCACAGCATATCGAGCGGCTGCTTTTTCGACGGCGGCGGAAAGGCGCGGTCGAGCGCATCGAGATCCTCGTCGGACAGCTCGATTTCGGCCGATCCGGCATTTTCCTCGACACGGGCGAGATCCGACGATTTCGGAATGGCGATGACGCCGTCGCGCTCCAGAAGAAAAGCAAGCGCCACCTGCGCCGGCGTTGCCTGCCGCGCCTTGGCGATGCGGATCAGTTCGCCATTGCGCAGGATGCGGCCCTGTTCGATCGGCGAATAGGCCATCACGGGAATGCCTCTCTCCTGGCACCAGGGAAGAAGATCGTATTCGATACCGCGGCGGGAGAGATTGTAGAGAACCTGGTTGGCGGCGCAGTTCTTGCCGTCCTGTACGGCAAACAGCTCTTCCATGTCGTCGGTATCGAAATTCGAGACGCCCCAGGCGCCGATCTTGCCGTCCTTTATCAGGGTCTCGAAACCGGCAACGGTATCCTCAAGCGGATAGCTGCCGCGCCAGTGAAGGAGGTAGAGATCGATCCGGTCGGTCGATAGCCGGCGAAGGCTTCGCTCGCAGGCCTCGACCACGCCCTGCCGCGACGCATTGTGCGGATAGACCTTGCTGACGACGAACACGTCGTCGCGGCGGCCGGATATCGCTTCGCCGGTAATTTCCTCGGCGCCGCCATCGCCATACATCTCGGCCGTGTCGATCAGCGTCATGCCGAGATCGAGGCCGCGCTTCAGGGCCGCCACTTCGGCCTTCGCCTTGCGGGGATCCTCGCCCATGTACCAGGTGCCGAGGCCGAGCGCCGGAACGGCTGCCCCGGTGGGGAGCTGGACCGTCGGCAGCTCGATCCGGATGTCGCTGGGGAATTCGGGCATGGCGGAACCTCTCTGTTTTACCCGGCGTAACATAAGAGGCTCATCGCGCCTGCCAAGGGCGAAGTTGATGGTCAGCGCGTCACACCATGCTTGCCGAGGCGATCCGCTCGGCCTAAATGTGACAGCCTGTTCAGCTGCTTTGCCGGCGGATCGGCAGGAGGTTTCCAATGCACGACGACCACGACCATTCCCACGATCACGATCACGATCATCCGCACGATCCTGGCCATCACCATGATGATGATCACCATCACGACAACCACTATTCCGACATGCAGGCCCGCGTGCGGGCGCTGGAAACGGTGCTGACGGAAAAGGGGTTGATCGATCCGAAGGCGATCGATCAGATCGTCGAGACCTACCAGACGCGCGTGGGGCCACGCAACGGCGCCCGCGTGGTGGCGAAGGCCTGGAGCGATCCGGAATTTCGCGACTGGCTGAAGCGCGATGCGACGGCGGCAATCTCAAGCCTCGGCTATAGCGGCCGGCAGGGCGAGCATATGCGCGCGGTGTTCAATACCGAAGATACGCACAATCTCGTCGTCTGCACGCTGTGCTCCTGCTATCCCTGGGCGGTGCTCGGCCTGCCGCCGACATGGTACAAGGCACCCGCCTATCGCTCGCGGGCGGTCATCGATCCGCGCGGTGTGCTTGCCGAATTCGGCCTGACGCTTGCCGAAACGACGAAGATCCGTGTGTGGGATTCGACCGCCGAGTTGCGCTACCTCGTCATTCCCGAGCGGCCCGAGGGCACGCAGGAGATGAGCGAGGACGAACTGTCTGCATTGGTCAGCCGCGATGCGATGATCGGCACGGCGATCGCCGGTCATGCCTCGACCGGCGACGGATATTGACGGGAGAGCCCAGATGAACGGACCCCACGATCTCGGCGGACAGATGGGTTTCGGCCCTGTCGCGCCGGAAATGAACGAGCCGTATTTCCACGGCGAATGGGAGAAGCGGGCGCTCGGCATCACGCTTGCCTGCGGTGCCTTCGGCGCCTGGAATATCGACGAGAGCCGCCATGCGCGGGAGAATATCTCGCCGGCAACCTATCTGTCGGTCAGCTATTACGAGATCTGGATGAGGGCGCTTGAAGTGCTGCTCGAACGCCATGGTTTCGTCGATGGCGGGGAGATCGATGCGGCGAAGGCGATGATGGCGCCGGCCACGCCGAAACGGGTGCTTTCACCCGAGATGGTGGCGCCGATGCTTTCCAAGGGCGGGCCGTGCGACCGGCCGGTCGAGACGGCGCCGGTCTTTGCCGTCGGCGAGACGGTGCGCACCCGCAATTTCAACCCGCAAACCCATACGCGTCTGCCGCGCTATGCCCGCGCCAAGACGGGCGTCGTCGAGGCCGTGCAGGGGGGCTTCGTGTTTGCCGACGACAATGCGCATGGCAAGGGCGAGAACCCGGAATGGGTGTATACGGTCGTCTTCGATGGTGCGGAAATCTGGGGCGAGGGGGCGGATCCGACGCTCACCGTCTCCATCGATGCGTGGGAGAGCTATCTTGAGCGCGTGTGACATTCCTTCGCCTTTCGACCCGTCGCTGATGGCGCAATCGCCGGGGCTGCCGAAGTCACCGGAGGGTGAGCCGGCGTTTCCCGAGCCATGGGCGGCGGAAGCGTTTGCGATGACCGTGCATCTGCACGAGAAGGGGCTTTTCACCTGGGGCGAATGGGCGCTTGCGCTCTCTTTCGAGCTGCGCCGGCCGGGTAAGGCCGATGATGGCAGCGATTATTTCGACAGCTGGGTCCAAGCGCTCTCGACGCTGATCGGCGAGAAGGGCATTGCCGACGAGCCTGTTATCGCCGCGCTGCAAAAGAGCTGGCAGCGGGCGGCGGAAGCCACCCCGCATGGCAAGCCGATCGAGCTTGCCAACGATCCGCTGCGATAGGCGGTTGCGCCGGACCGCAAGGCTTCTGGCGCAATCATCCGACACAAGCATGGGGTACAAGCACGCGATACAGGCACCGGGTGCAAGCAGCGGGGGCAGGCACCCGGTACAAGCGATGACCACCAACCTTCACCAAAAGCTTTGGCCGCAAGCGATGATCACAATGCCTGCCATCAGCTCTGCCCGCACGCTCCGGCAAGCGTGGTCGCAGCCAAGGCGTCAGGCTGTTTCGCCGGACGGAACCGGGTGGGCGTGAGCCACGGTGACGGCGCGCGCGACGAGCACCAGATAGAGCCAGAGAAAGCCGAGCGGCACGTCGAGATAATTGCCGTTCCAGAGGCTGGACACGGTCATTTCCAGCACGATCAAGGCAAATGCCACCCAGATGAGTTCGCTGGCGACGGTCGAGAGCATCGAGAGTGTCGGCCGGAACAGACGTGGCCCTGGACGCAGACTATATCTGGACCGGTCCGTAGCCCAGAGGCTGACCGGCAGCGTCGTGTTGCGGGTGAACCACCAGCCGGCAATCAGCATGACGAGCAGGATCGTCACGACAAGGAAAGCGCCGACCACCATCACCGCCGGGCTGTCAGCCCAAGAGGGATCGATCGCGCGCTCTCGCCATTCGGCTTCGCGCATCGCCATCGCGACGACGCTCAAAGCCAACGTCAGCGGGCCGATCGCCAGAAGCAGGAAACGGCTCTTCGGGGTCTTGAGATCGATCATCCGTTCGGCTTTGGCCGGCCGCAGGATGATGAGCATTGCAAAGAGCGACAGACCGAGCGCGATCAGCGCAAGGCCCCGGTCGTGCAGCGGCCATTTGTCGGTCAGCAGCGCGTTGCGGTCGGCAAACCATTGACGCTCGAAGTCCTGTCCGGCGGCACGGGCGGTGTCGGTGCGGATCGTGCCGGACGCGCCTCCCGTCCATGGCGGCATCTGTGACAGGAGGTCTGCAAGTGCTTTCTGGTCTGTGACGGGCGGCATCTGCGCGGCACGGTGAACGAGGACGCCACCGAAAAGGCAAAGGCAGAGGGCAAGGGCAATCACGGCGGGCGCCATGAGGGGAAAAGAGATCCGTTTCACGGGCAAAATCCTGAAGCGATGTAACAATGCGGCAACTTGAAATCGCTGTTATTTGTGGTCGCTTTTTCGGTGTTGCGCAAGAAAACTTGTCTTGTTTGCTCATGATTTCCATCATGGGCAACCGGGCTTTTCCCCGGCGTTTTCGCCGCGCATTCCTCTTTCGTTCTTTTTCTGTTGCGAAACAGGCTCGAATCCTGCCAAGTCCGTCCATGCAATTCGCACCGCAACAGGACGAGGCCCTGAAGGCCGTTTCGCGCTGGCTGAAAGATGGCGGCAGCCAGGTTTTCCGGCTGTTCGGCTATGCGGGCACGGGCAAGACGACGCTTGCCAAGCATTTTGCCGAGCATGTCGATGGCGAGGTGCTGTTTGCGGCCTTTACCGGCAAGGCCGCGCAGGTTCTGCGATCGCGCGGTGCCCGCAATGCCAAGACGATCCATTCGCTGATCTATCGCCCGCGCGGCGAGGAACAGGTGGAGGACGAGGAAACCGGCAAGACCTCGATCTCGCCGATGTTTTCCATCAACCGGCAGAGCCCGCTGGCAAAGGCGGCGCTGATCGTCATCGACGAATGCTCGATGGTGGACGAACAGCTTGGCCGCGACCTGATGAGTTTCGGCACGCCCATTCTCGTTCTCGGTGATCCCGGCCAGTTGCCGCCGGTTTCCGGCGGCGGGTATTTCACCGAGCAGGAACCCGATTACCTGCTCACCGAAATCCACCGCCAGGCGCAGGACAATCCCATCATCCAGCTTGCGATGAATGTCCGCGAGGGCAAGGAGATCGCCTATGGCGATTACGGCAAGGCGCAGGTCATTTCCCGCAACGAGGTCAATCAGGAACTGGTGCTGGAAGCCGATCAGGTTCTCGTCGGCACCAACCGCACCCGCAAGCGCTACAATCAGCGGCTTCGCGAACTGAAGGGTTTTTCCGCCGATTACCCGCAATCGGGCGACAAGCTGGTCTGCCTCAGGAACGATCAGGTCAAGGGCCTGCTCAACGGTTCGCTCTGGCAGGTGATGAGCTCATCCCGCGAGACGGTGAAGCCGGGTATCAACCTGATGATCCGGCCGGAAGACGACGACATGGATCGGGGCGCTGCCAAGATCAAGCTTTTGAAGGCGGCGTTCGAAAGCGAGGAGGAAATCCCGTGGACGACCCGCAAGCGCTATGACGAGTTCGACTATGGCTATGCGCTGACCGTGCACAAGGCTCAAGGCTCGCAATGGCAGAATGTCGTGCTGTTCGATGAAAGCTTTGCATTTCGCGATACCCGCGAGCGGTGGCTTTATACGGCAATCACCCGCGCTGCCGAAAAGCTGACGATTGTTCGGTAACAGGCTGGCCTCCGGTAATAGATAGGCGTTTGCCAACAGGCCGGCGTCCGTTGGCTCTTTTGTCCGCTTGCTCCTGAGCGACCTTGTCTGGCCTTGCCGGATCTTGTGACCGTGTCTTTGCGATTGCGTCGGTCGGCTCCTGCGACATCGTGCAACCCTGCGCGCGCCTTCCGGGCCTCATGGCCGTGTTTTGGGCAGATTGCGTCCGTCGGCCTTGTTCGTCCGGCTTTTCCGTCCGGCTTTTCCGTCCGGTTTGTCTGTCCGGTTTGTCGGATCGCAGCGGCCCGTGTGGAAGGCGCGCCGGATCTGTCGTCGGGTCTTGTTTCGTTGCCGGGCGGTGGTCGTCCGGGGTCTTGCAGCCGTTCGCTCAGTTTTGCAGGATGCCGAGGAGGATGGCCTTGGCAACCGCCTGAAAGCGGTTGGTCGCTTTCAGCTTTTCCAGAATGCCCGCCTCGAACCCCTCGAATTGCGCCTCGTCCATGTCGAGCGCGCGCGCGGTGCGCGAGACGGAATGGCCCTCGGCGATGAGGATCAGGCATTGCCGCTCCCTCTCGTCGAGAAGCGGCGGGGCGCGCTGCGAGCCGGCCGTCGATGCCGACCCCGCCATGGATCCCGCTGGAGATCCCGCTGATCCCGCTGGCGGTTCTGTCCGGGATGCCGCGGGAGGCACTCCGGACATATGTGCCGAAGGGGGCGCCCGCGCCGACGGCGGGGCCCCTTCCGCAGCGTCCACGACCGGCTCCTTGCGCATCAGGCTCTGAAGCCTGTGCATCTGCCGGGTGAGTTCGGACATGTCGGCGGTCATTTCCCGCCGTCGCCTTTCGAGGGCTGCCTGGAAGAGCGCGTCCGCATCGGCCTCGGACGCGGTCTTCTCAAGGTCCGCCAGCAGTTCCTCTATCGTGGCGATCGTCATGCCCGTCTCCCGGCAGGCGCTGATCAACGCCATCAGCCGGATATGGTCGGGACGGTAGATGCGCATGGTTCCGGCGCGATCCGCGACGATCAGACCCTTTTCCTCGTAGAAATGCAGGGTGCGATGCGTCACGCCAAACAGATCCGCCATGTCTGCAATGGTGATCGGATCGTCTGGAAGCCGGAATGACAGCGTCAGTCTGGGAAGGATGAGGCAGGCTCGCCTGCTTTTAGGGTTGCCCGTCGAGGGCAATCCCGTCTTTCCAGCGCGCACCGATCGTGCCGGGGAAGAGGTTTCCCCGATGTCTGTCGGTTCGGGATTTTCGCCGTCGTGAGGCATGCGATGCGTTTTCAATGTTCAACCGTCGGTGGTATTTACATACCCCGCCTCGAAGGTTATTCATCGGTAATGAGAACGCGGACCCGATATGCTTCCCGTGGAAGAATGCGCCTCTAATCCCTGATTTTTGCCGCATCGGGAATGTTGATGCCCATTCTATCCAAGGAAGATTACGTAAATTTAACGAAAATGGTAGCCCCCCGCGCCTCGTAAATTCTAGCGGGTGAAAACTCTTTATAGGTGTATTGAGCGGAAGCCTGTGGCATTTGCTGCGGCGATGGCATAAAAGCGGGCAATATCATCGATTTGGGTGCCGCGATGCCGACCAAGCTTTCCGTCAATCTCAATGCCGTCGCCATGCTGCGCAATCGCCGCGACCTCCCATGGCCGAGTGTCGAGGCGCTCGGACGGATCGCGCTTGCAGCGGGCTCGGCGGGCCTGACCGTGCATCCGCGGCCCGACCAGCGGCATATCCGCTTTTCCGACCTGCCGGTCATCCGCGCGCTGATCGACGACGAATTCCCGACGGCCGAGTTCAATATCGAGGGCTATCCGAGCGAGGATTTTCTGGCGCTCTGCGAGAAGATCCAGCCCGAACAGGTGACGCTGGTGCCCGACGATCCGGCCCAGGCAACCTCCGATCACGGTTTCGATTTCCGCGCCACGGCCACGATGCTGAAGCCGATCGTCGCACGGCTGAAGAAGGGTGGCATGCGCGTCTCGCTGTTTGCCGATGGCGACGGCGATGTGGAGGCGGTGAAGCTTGCCAAGCAGACCGGCGCCGACCGGATCGAACTCTATACCGGCCCCTATGGCGGGTGCTTCGATCATCCGGAAAAGGCTCTGGAGATCGTCGAGCATCTCGGGCGCACCGCCGATGCGGCGCGCGCCGAAGGCATGGGCGTCAATGCCGGGCATGACCTGACGGTCGCCAATCTGCCGATGCTGGTGACGCGGATTCCTGATCTCGCCGAAGTCTCGATCGGTCACGGGCTGACGGCCGATGCACTCGAATATGGGATGGCCGAAACGGTCCGCCGCTTCAGGAGAGCCTGTGGTCAGTCACTGTGACGCAGTTTCAAAGCTGATGATTGTCATTACATCCCGATGTCGAGGCGCCCTCCGGGCGCCGCAAAACGCGCATCCCGGGAATGACTATCGTGTCGGAAAACATTCAGGAACATAGGGTCGTGGTGGTCGGTGGCGGTTTCGCCGGCCTGCAATTCGTGCACGCGATCAAGGGCAGTCCGGTCAAGATCACCCTGATCGACCGGCGCAATCATCATCTTTTCCAGCCGCTCCTCTATCAGGTCGCGACGACGGTTCTGGCCACCTCCGATATCGCCTGGCCGATCCGCCATCTCTATCGCGACCGCAAGGACGTCACGACGCTGCTCGACGAAGTGGTGGCAGTGGACCGCGCGGCGAAAACCGTGACGCTGAAATCCGGCGCAAAAGTGCCCTATGATACGCTGCTCCTTGCCACCGGCGCGCGTCACGCCTATTTCGGCCGCGACGAGTGGGAAGACGTGGCGCCGGGGCTGAAGACGCTCGAGGACGCGACGACCATCCGCCGCCGGGTGCTGCTTGCCTTCGAACGCGCCGAACTCACGGACAAGACCGCTGAGCTCGACGCGCAGCTGACATTCGTCATCATCGGCGCGGGGCCGACCGGCGTGGAAATGGCCGGCATGATCGCGGAGCTCGCCAGGAACACGTTGCCGCCGGAATTCCGCAAGGTCGACACGACGCGCACCCGCGTGCTGCTGGTCGAGGCCGGCCCAAGGGTTCTGCCGGCCTTTACCGAGGATCTGTCTGCCTATGCCAAGAGCGCGCTGGAAAAGCTCGGCGTCGAGGTGCAGCTCGGCAAGCCGGTGACGGCGATCACCGAAGACGGCGTGACGATCGGCGACCGGTTCGTGCCGTCGCGCACCGTCGTGTGGGCCGCCGGCGTGCAGGCGTCTCCGGCCGCCAAATGGCTCGGCATCGGCGCGGATCGCGCCGGGCGCGCCGTCGTCGGACCGGACCTGTCGATCGAGGGCGATCCGGATATTTTCGTCGTCGGCGACACGGCGCTGGTCATGCAGGCCGATGGCAAGCCGGTTCCGGGCATTGCCCCCGCCGCCAAGCAGCAGGGCGATTACGTGGCGAAGCTGGTGAAGGCGCGGCTCTTTGGCCGGGCCGTTCCGGGTCCGTTCAAGTATCGCCATCAGGGCAGCCTTGCGACGATCGGTAAGCGCGCGGCGGTGATCGATTTCGGCAAGTTCAAATTGAAGGGCGGGCTTGCATGGTGGATCTGGGGCCTTGCCCATATCTACTTCCTGATCGGCACCCGCTCGCGCTTCGCAGTCGCCTGGAGCTGGCTGTGGATCCATCTGTCGGGCCAGCACAGTGCACGCCTGATCACCCAGCGCGAGACGCTGAAGGAAGACAAGTAACGGGCTTCGGGCGGGCGGCCTCGATATTCCGGGAGCGCGGCCTGTCGGGCGGCCTGTCTGATCGCCTGTCTGGCGGGCGTGGTTGCCGTCGAGGCGACCGGCCAGTGACACCGTGATCAGATCCTTGCCGCAGGCGCGCAGGTGCCTGCATCCCATCACAAAAAAAAGCCCGGCATCTCTGCCGGGCTTTTCGTCTCGGGCTCTTGGCATGTCAGCCGGCGAGGGCTGCCTTGTTCTCTTCGAAGAAATCGCCGAGCGTCTGCGGCTTTGCGCCCGTCAGGGTTTCGAAATCGTCGGTGACGATATCGAAATTGCCGGCGCGGATATTGGCGCTGGCGGAGACCAGCATCTTGACGACGAAATCCGGCAGGCCGGCGGATGCAATGCCCTGGCCGAGCTGTTCGTCAGTCACCTGGACGACGGCGAGCGGCTTGCCGGCCGCCTTCGAGACGAGTGCCGCGATCTTGTCGGCCGACAGCGATTCGGGGCCGGTGAGGGTGAGGGTCGTGTTGCCGGCCGGCGGGTTGGCGAGGGCTGCTGCTGCGCCACGGGCGCAATCGTCGCGGCTGATATTGGCGACCTTGCCGGTGCCGGTCGAGGTGAACCATTTGCCGCCCGCCAGATTGTGCGGCATGGCCATCATGTAATTGTCGTCATACCAGGCATTGCGCAGGATCGTGTAGGCAAGACCGCTCGCCTTGATCGCCTCTTCGGTGCCCAGATGATCCGGCGCGAAACTGACCAGCGATTTGTCCGGGTTCGGCATGGACGTGTAGAGGATATGGCCGACGCCGGCTGTCTTTGCGGCGCTGACGGCTGCGGTATGCTGCTTCAGGCGGCCGCCCGGCGTCGCCAGTTCGTCGGTGGAGACGAGGAGAACGCGGTCGATGCCGGCAAAGGCGGTCACGAGGCCGGCCTCGTCGTTGAAATCGGCCTTGCGGACCTCGATGCCCTTGTCGGCAAGGTCTGCAAGCTTTTCCGTGTCGCGGCTGGCCGCAACGATATCCGATGCCGGAACCTTCGATGTCTCCAGAAGGTGATGGATGGTGGCGCGACCGAGTTTGCCGTTGGCACCGGTGACGAGAAGCTTGCCCATGGATAGTCCTTCCTAAAAATCCTTGCCCGCATGCGGGAGCTGTCGAAATGTGGTCTCAAAAAGAGACTAGCACTAGAATAGGAATTGACGCTGCGCTGTAAAGAAGGCAGTTTTTCGGGAGATGGTTACGTCGAGGGAACCACCTCAAGAACATTCAAGGAACCACTATGGCACATGTTTCTCCGGTCCGCATGCTGGCCGGCGCGCCTTGCGAAACCACGACGTGGAATGCCGGCAACTGCCCGGTGCGCGACGTGATCAACCAGATCGCCGGAAAATGGTCGACGCTTCTGTTGCAGGCGCTTTCCGACCGGCCTTACCGCTTCGGCGAGTTGCGCCGGCTGGTGCCCGATATTTCCCAGAGAATGCTGACCCAGACCCTGCGCGACCTGCAACGCGACGGTTATATCGAGCGGGAAGTGTTTCCCACCAAGCCGCCGAGCGTGGAATACCGGATGACCGATCTCGGCCGATCGCTGTTCGAGCCGCTGTCGAAGGTTCTATCATGGGCCTCCGACAATCATGCTTCGGTCAGAGCCGCGCGGGTAAAATTCGACGAGGGTGAACTGGCGTGACGGGGGCGGGGCGTCGGCTATTCGGGACTGTATGTGCCCGTTCATCCGGCGTCATCCTCGGGCCTGTCACGAGGATCTAGTCACCTGAACTCTATCCGATCTGCACAGATCCTCGGGACAGGCCCGAGGATGACGGGTATGATGTCGTCACGCTGTCGGAGGCGCAGAAAAAGGGCGGTCCTTGCGGGCCGCCCTTTCGTGTTTCTGCCGTTGAACCGGAGCGGATCAGGCTGCCAGCGAGGCGATGTCGATGACGAAGCGATAGCGCACGTCGCTCTTCAGGACGCGCTCATAGGCTTCGTTCACCTGGCTGATGTTGATCGTCTCGATTTCCGAGACGATGTTGTGCTTGCCGCAGAAATCCAGCATTTCCTGGGTTTCCTTGATCGAGCCGATCATCGAGCCGGCGAGCGAACGGCGGGCGGGGATGACCGAGAAGGCATGGACCGGGATGGCATTTTCCGGCACGCCGAGAAGCACCATCGTACCGTTGACCTTGAGGAGGCCCAGATAGGCGTTCCAGTCGATCTCGGCCGAAACGGTGCACAGGATCAGGTCGAAGGTGCCGGCCAGCTTTTCGAAGGTCGATGCGTCCGAGGTGGCGTAGTATTCCTTGGCGCCGAGCTTCAGCCCGTCTTCCTTTTTCGACAGGGACTGGGAGAGAACGGTGATGTCAGCCCCCATGGCCGAGCCGATCTTGACGCCCATATGGCCAAGGCCGCCCATGCCGACGATCGCGACCTTCTTGCCGGGGCCGGCATTCCAGTGGGCAAGCGGCGAGTAGAGCGTGATGCCGGCGCACAGAAGCGGGGCAGACGCATCGAGAGGAAGGTTGTCCGGGATCGACAGGACATAGCCTTCCTTGACGACGATCATGTCGGAATAGCCGCCCTGGGTCGCCGTCTTGCCGTCGGCTTCAACGCTGTTATAGGTCTGGACGAGGCCCGGCATGTACTGTTCGTTGTCGACGTCGCGCGCGGCGCAGCCGACGCAGCTGTCGACGAAGCAGCCCACGCCGACGCGGTCGCCGACCTTGAACTTCGTGACATTGGAACCGACCGCCGTGACGATGCCGGCGATCTCGTGGCCCGGAACGATCGGATAGACCGCATTCTTCCACTCGTTGCGCACGGTGTGGATGTCGGAATGGCAAATGCCGGCAAACTTGATGTCGATCACCACGTCGTCGTCGTTCGGTTCGCGCCGTTCGAAGGTGAAGGGCTTGAGCGGGCTCGACGCGTCGGTTGCGGCATAACCTCTTGCAATAGGCATGGAAAACTCCATTCGGGTGGTATTTCGGGATTGAACGCTGCGGACTATGCCGCAAGCGGAACGGTGGCGTTAGACCGATCCTCCGAGCTTCTTGCACGATCCTGCAAAACGTCGCCTCGGCGATTTGTCCTGCGAAACGTTGCGTTGGCAACGCGGCCTGCAGCACGTCGCACGCATTCGGATAGGGCAGGTGGCGGATAAATCTGCATGCCGATGTTCCTAATTTCATCTTCAGTGCCTATCTATGCGCCGTATCGGAACCAACATGGTCGCGCCCGCATGACTGCCGCCTTCTTGCCCTATCAGGAACTGACCTCGCTCTGCTCGCGCTTCGTCATCGACAGGGAGGGGCGGAGCGCCGAGCTTATCCCGTGGCTGCATCTGCATCGCTGTGCGGCGCCGACCGCGCCTCTGCACAGCCCGATGACGCCGACGCTTGCCTTCATCATCCAGGGGGCGAAAAGCCTCACGCTCGGGCAGAACACCTATCGCTACGGCGCCGGACAGTATCTTCTCACCTCGCTCGACCTGCCGGTGAGTTCCTGGGTGATGGAGGCAAGCGGCGAGGTTCCCTATCTGTGCGCCTGTATCGATATCCGGCTCGACCGGCTGCATGACCTTCTCGGGCGGATCGACATGCTGAAGGCGCCGGCAAGCGAAGAGGATCTGCTGGGCCTTTCCGTCAACCATGCGTCGCCGGAACTCGTCGATGCGCTGACGCGGCTCGTGCGGCTTCTCGAACAGCCCGGCGACATCACGGCAATGGCGCCGATCATCGAGCAGGAAATCCTCTACCGGCTCCTGACCGGCCCGGAAGGGCCGAAGCTCGTTCATATGGCGATGGCCGAAAGCCAGAGCCACAGGGTGGCGCGCGCCGTCGACTGGCTGCGCAGCAATTTCCACAAGCCTTTGAAAGTGGAAGAATTGTGCGACCGGGTGGGCATGAGCCCGTCATCCTTCCATCACCATTTCAAGGCGGTGACGGCGCTGACCCCGGTGCAATACCAGAAGCGGCTCAGACTGCATGAGGCACGGCGGCTGATGCTGGTGGAAGGGCTCGATGCCGGCAATGCCGGACACCGGGTCGGCTATCAGAGCCCGTCGCAGTTCAGCCGTGAGTATGGACGGCTTTACGGCCTGTCTCCGGCGCGTGACATGGAAAATGTGCGGGAGACGGGGCGAGCCGGCGGCCAGCCCCTGGCAATCGCGGCCGAGTGATTTTGCCGCTCTGTCCGGCGCACGGTTCGGGCGAAGCTTTCCGAGCAAACCTCTCGGGCGAGCCGCTTTGGCGGACTGTCAGGCAAACCGCTCAGACGGATCGGTCAATCGCACCGTTCGGGTGGAATGACGCGCGCTATGGCAGGAGACCGAGTTCGGGCTTGACCCGGTGCGTCGCGTGCCTTGCGTTTTCAGCTTGCCCGGCGCCGATTGGTGTGACGGCGTCGCGGCAATCTTTCGAACCCCGGCGGGGTGGTCCGCATGTCGTTTCCGGCATACCGTTCCCGGCATGGCTTCCCGACGTCGCGTCCCGACATACCGTTCCCGACATGGCTTCCCGACGTGACTTCCCGACGTGGATGGCCCGTCCGGGTGACCCGGCATGACTGGCCCCACATGACTGGCCCCACATCGCTGGCCCCACATGGTTGGCCTTACATCGCTGACGCGGCATGCCTGGCTCGGCACGGCTGGCCCGCTTGGATGCCGGGTGCGGCGTCTACGCCGTTACGACGGGACGAACTGGCCCTTGTGATGGGCCGGAGCCGGGGCATGGGCATGCCAATCGCTGCTCTTCTGGCTTGCCTCAGTCTGATCGTGTGCCGGTGCGGCATTGGCGATGCCGAGGGAGGCGGTTGCAAGGAGGGTGGCGAGGGCGGCGCTGACGACGATTTTCATGGGAGTTTCCAACTTTTTTAGTCTGATGATTATTTAATCGAACTCATTGGTTCGATGACGATTAATTGGGTTCTTGCCCGCCCGGCCGCAAGAGGCACTGACCAAAATTTCATGCGGCGCAGCATCGTGGTTTTTCGCGGAGATCAACGCATAATCTCAATTTATGCTCTTATTACAGGCGCTTGCCGGGTGGGATATGCTGCGGTGCAGCATCATGTCGATCGGTCAATAAGGCTGACACAAATCCGTGAAGTGTTTGCGGGGTGCCTGCGCAGCGTCGATGCCGGCGCCTAAAATTTTGTCTCTTGACGCGATTTCACGGCGATTGTAGATGGGAACCGTACCGTACGGTACTTGAATTTACGAGGTTGTGTCCGTGTCCATCGATCCGAATGTTTCGGGAGAATTTTCGCCGCGCCAGAGTGCCGTTCTGGCCGAGGCTCTGCGTCTTCTCGTGGAAGGCGGAGACAAGGCGCTGACGACGGCGGGGCTGGCGCGTGCCGCCAATTGCTCGAAAGAAAGCCTCTACAAGTGGTTCGGCGATCGCGACGGGCTTCTGGCCGCGATGATCTCGTTCCAGCAGAGCAAGGTGCGCACTGCCGAGCGTCCGGGCGAGCGGCTGACGTCCGAGGCGCTGCGCGACCATCTGGAAACATTTGCCTTCGATCTCATCGAGGTTCTCTCCGGCGATGTATCGCTGGCGCTCAACCGGCTGGCGATCGGCCAGTCGAGCCGCGACGGATCCAAGCTCGGGCGGCTGCTCGTCGAGCACGGCCGCCGGCAGATCGACCGCCGCGCCCGTTCGCTGATCGATGCGGGCAAGCGTGCCGGCCTGTTGCGTTTCGAGGATGCGGATGGCGCCTATCATACGCTTTACGGTCTGATCGTGTCTGACCTGCATGTGCGCATGCTGCTCGGCGAGCCGGCGCTGAAAGACAACAGGGTCCAGGCACGCCGTGCTGTGGACGCATTCCTGACGCTGCATGGAACCGTATGAGCAGCGTCATCTGAAATCCGGGCCAGTGGCCCGCCGCATGAATTCCGGCCGGGCCTTTTCAGCAATCCCGGCAGGGCCAGAACACTCAAACACCGAACTCATCACCTATAGGGAAGGAACCTACGATGCGCGTTTACTACGATCGCGATGCCGATCTCAACCTCATCAAGTCGAAGAATGTCGCCATCATCGGCTATGGCAGCCAGGGTCGCGCGCATGCGCTGAACCTCAAGGATTCCGGCGCCACGACCGTCGCCATCGCGCTGAAGGCCGGTTCGGCCACGGCCAAGAAGGCGGAAGCCGACGGCTTCAAGGTCATGACCGTTGCCGAAGCCGCCAAGTGGGCCGACCTGATGATGATGGCGACCCCCGACGAACTGCAGGCCGATATCTACCGGGACGAGATCGCCGACAATATCCGTGACGGCGCCGCAATCGCCTTCGCCCACGGCCTCAACGTCCATTTCGGCCTGATCGAGGCGAAGGCTTCCGTCGACGTCGTGATGATCGCACCGAAGGGTCCGGGCCACACGGTTCGCGGCGAATACCAGAAGGGCGGCGGCGTTCCCTGCCTCGTCGCCATCCACCAGAACGCCTCGGGCAATGCGCTCGAACTGGCGCTCTCCTACGCCTGCGGCGTCGGCGGCGGCCGTTCGGGCATTATCGAAACCTCGTTCAAGGAAGAGTGCGAAACCGACCTCTTCGGCGAACAGGTCGTTCTGTGCGGCGGTCTGGTAGAACTGATCCGCGCCGGCTTCGAGACGCTGGTCGAGGGCGGCTATGCGCCGGAAATGGCCTATTTCGAATGCCTGCACGAAGTGAAGCTGATCGTCGACCTGATCTATGAAGGCGGTATCGCCAACATGAACTACTCGATCTCCAACACGGCGGAATGGGGCGAATATGTCACCGGCCCGCGCATCATCACCGCCGAGACCAAGGCCGAGATGAAGCGCGTTCTCAAAGACATCCAGACCGGCAAGTTCACCTCCGACTGGATGCAGGAATACCGCGCCGGCGGCGCCCGCTTCAAGGGCATCCGCCGCATGAACGACGCCCACCAGATCGAGGAAGTCGGCACCAAGCTGCGCGCCATGATGCCGTGGATCGGCAAGAACAAGCTCGTCGACAAGGCCGTCAACTAAGCGGCTTGCCGGTCCACCGCATCGCTTGGTGCGCGCCTGCGGCGACGTGTGGATCGGCAAGAACAAGCTCGTCGACAAGGCCGTCAACTAAGCGGCTTGCCGGTCCATCGCATCGCTTGGTGCGCGCCTGCTCAACGCGGTCGCCGTCGTCATCTTCGCCCCTGTGGCGAGGATCTGACCACGCTCTTAAACGGCGCGGACGGATCCTCTGGACAGGCCAGAGGATGACGCTGGAACGTGAGCCGTGTCATCGGTGGGCGACAGTCGAGCGGTGCCGGGTCTCTGGTCTCTCGTATCTGGTCTCTGGCGACCGGCAGAGCAAGGTGGGCCAACGCGAGGTCAGCCGTTAAAAATCTCGAAAAGGCCGGGGCCTGCGCTCCGGCCTTTTCGTCATGCGGCTTTTGCCGCAGCACTGCCGCCACCGCCATTGCGGGTGTCGAACTCGGCGCGCGCCCTGTCCACTTCAGCCAGGTTCTGCAGCGTCCAGATATAAAGCGCCTTGAACGGGCCCTGCAGCGAGCGGCCAAGCGGCGTGATCTCGTATTCGACACCGACCGGTGACGTCGGGATCACCCGGCGCAGGATCAGCCCGTTGCGCTCCAGCCGCCGCAGACACTGGGTGAGCGCCTTCTGCGTCACGCCCTGAAGATTGCGCTTGATCTCGTTGAAGCGGGCCGGGCCGGGGTCGAGCACGGTCAGCACCATCATCGACCATTTGTCGGCAATCTGGTCGAACAGAAGACGGCTCGGGCAATGAACCGAGAAGCAATGACGTTTGTCGAGCGGTGGCAATGGTTTCCTCCGGTATACCTAGTGGAGATAAGGTGCGTTCTTGACGCTAGGTTTACAATATATACCTAAGGCCGGCACGTTAATGAAGCCAAGCAATTGGAGAATTGCCCATGACCGACCATTCGACCGACATCCTGTTCCAGCCTTTTCGGATCGGCAACCTGTCCCTGCCGAACCGCATCGTCATGGCGCCGATGACGCGTACCTTCACCGATCAGGGTGTGCCCGGCAAAGCCAATGCCGATTATTACCGCCGGCGCGCGGAAGGCGAGGTCGGCCTCATCCTGTCTGAGGGCACCGTCATCGACCGTCCTGCCTCGCGCAATCATCCGGGCATTCCGTTCATCCATGGCGCTGCCGCACTTGACGGTTGGCGCGGCGTGGTGGAGGCCGTTCACGGGGCGGGTGGCCGTATCGGTCCGCAGATCTGGCATACGGGTGCCACCAACGGCCCCATGCCCGGCTGGACCCCGGAGGCACCGGTCGAAAGCCCGTCCGGCCTCAATGCGCCGGGCGAGGAACGCGGCGTTGCGATGAGCGAGAGCGATATCGCCGATGCGATCGCGGCCTTCGCCAAGGCCGCCGCCGATGCCAAGGCGGTCGGCTTCGACGTGGTCGAACTGCATGGTGCCCACGGTTATCTGATCGACCAGTTCTTCTGGTCCGGCACAAACAGGCGTAGCGACCGTTATGGCGGCCCGACGATTGCCGAACGCAGCCGCTTTGCCGCCGAGATCATCGCGGCCGTGCGCGCCGCCGTCGGTCCGGGCTTTCCGGTCATCATCCGCCTCAGCCAATGGAAACAGCAGGACTACAAGGCGCGGCTTGCCGAAACGCCGAAGGAGATGGAAGCCTGGCTTCAGCCGCTCGTCGATGCCGGCGCCGATGTGCTGCATTGTTCGCAGCGGCGGTTCTGGACGCCGGAATTTACCGAGATCGACGGTGAAGACGGCCTCAACTTCGCCGGATGGGCAAAGAAGATCACCGGTGCCGCAACGATCAGCGTCGGCTCGGTCGGTCTCTCCGGCGATTTCATGGCGGCGTTCGGCGGCGAAAGCTCCACGGCGCAGGGCCTCGACAAGCTGACCGCCCGCATGGAGCGCAACGAATTCGACCTGATCGCCGTCGGCCGCGCGCTGATCAGCGATGCCCACTGGGCGCAAAAGGTGAAGACGGGCGGCGAGGGCCTGCGCGGCTTCGACGCCTCTTCGCTTGCCGAACTCGTCTGACAGACGCGTCGATCGTCACCCGGTTCGATGCTACGATCGGCCGCCCGGAGCAATCCGGGCGGCCTTTTTGCGTCGTGTTGCGTGATCGCGTCGCGCCTGAAGGCAAAAAAAGCGACGGTCGCTTCGGCCGACAGGCGAAAAAACCACCGTCGCACACAATTCGTGAATGAAAATATGTCGCACCCCAATAGGTCAACCTTGTTGACCTTGCGAAACTTATGTAAAGCAGCGACCACAAAATTGAAATTTGAGGAAACATTCCATGCTCGATTGGGAACATATCTTCGCGACGCGCTCCAGCCGGATGAAAGCGTCGGAAATCCGCGAACTGCTGAAACTGCTCGAACAGCCCGATATCATCTCGTTTGCCGGCGGCATTCCGGACCCGGCGCTGTTTCCGGCCGAAGAGTTCCAGAAGGCCTATTCCGACATTTTCGCCGGCCCGCAGGTCAACGCTGCCCTGCAATATTCGGTCAGCGAAGGCTACAAGCCGCTGCGCGACTGGATCGTTGAGGACGTCGCCAAGATCGGCATCGACTGTCAGGCCGAAAACGTCTTCATCACATCGGGCTCGCAGCAGGCGCTCGATTATCTGGGCAAGCTGTTTTTGTCGCCGAAGGATACCGCGCTCGTCACATGGCCGACCTATCTCGGCGCGCTCTCGGCCTTCAATGCCTATGAGCCGACCTATGACCAGCTGTCGCTCAACGGCAACCGCACGCCGGACGCCTATCGCGAGGCCGCTCAGAAATCCGGCGGCGCAGTAAAATTCGCCTATCTCTCTGCCGACTTCTCCAATCCGACGGGTGAGACGATCGACCGCGAGAGCCGCGAAAAGCTGCTCGATCTGGCCGACGAGATGGATATCGCCATTCTCGAAGATGCCGCCTACCAGCACCTGCGTTTCGACGGCCAGCCCGTTCCTCCGATCATGGCGCTCGATATCGAGCGCAAGGGCGGTATCGAGAATACCCGCACCATCTATAGCGGCAGCTTTTCCAAGACGCTGGCGCCGGGCCTGCGCGTCGGCTTCGTCATCGCCTCCATGCCGGTCATCCGCAAGCTCGTCCTGATGAAGCAGGCGGCCGACCTGCATTCCTCGACGATCAACCAGATCGCCATCGAGCATGTCGCCGCGCGCGGCTTCGACGCACAGGTCGCCAAGATCAAGAAGACCTATAGCGAACGCCGCGACTTCATGCTGAAGGCGCTGGAAAAATACATGCCGAAGAACACGTCGTGGACGAAGCCGGAAGGCGGCATGTTCGTCTGGGTCACGCTGCCGGAAGGCATGGACGGCGCCGAACTGCTGGCGAAATCGATCGCCACCGAAAAGGTCGCCTTCGTTCCCGGCCGCGCCTTCTATGCCGATGGCAGCAACGCCAATACGCTGCGGATGAGCTATTCCTGCGCCAATGGCGAGATGATCGACGAGGGCATCAAGCGCCTCGGCCGCCTGATCGCCCATGCATCGACGCAGGAAAAGGAAGCGCTGCCGATCATCTGATGATGGTTGCTGGTTTTGAAGATGAAGGGCGGTCTTTGAGGCCGCCCTTTTTGCGTCGCTGGGTGTGCCAAAGGGTGGGAGGCTCAATGTCTCCCTCCCGCCTCGCCCGGAGGCGACATCCTCCGGCCCCCCGTGCCGATGATCCGACCACGGCATTATCGGACGTGGCAGTTTCTCAGGACAAGGCCGGGAATGACGGAAGGGGTGGCAGGAAGAGAGAACCGCCAAGTCCTCGGAGCGACGGTGCATGGTTGCGCTTTTTTTCGCCCACCATTCTGTTTGAAGAAATTATGACGTGGCATACCCTTCAATTTCAGGGGTGTCATATCGGTGTTACGCGTCCGTGCTTTTAGGCTCCCATCCAGACAACAGGGGCTGTCATCCATGAACAAACTTCTCTCCGCCTTCACGGCACTCGTCGCCGTCGGCATGCTTGCCGGCACCGCCTGCGCCGCCGACCTCGTTCTTTACACGAGCCAGCCGAACGAAGACGCGCAGCAGACGGTCGATGGCTTCAAGGCCGCCAATCCGGGCCTCGACGTGCAGTGGGTGCGTGACGGAACTCCGCAGATCATGGCCAAGCTCAATGCCGAGATCCAGGCCGGCAACCCGGTCGCAGACGTTCTCCTGATCGCCGACACGGTGACGCTCGAGCGCATGAAGGAAGCCAAGCAGCTTCTCGCCTACAAGTCGCCGGAAGCCCAAAATTACGACAAGGCGCTCTACGACGCCGACGGTTATTATTACTCGACCAAGCTGATCACCACCGGCATCATGTACAACACGCAGGCCTCGATGAAGCCGGAAAGCTGGGCGGATCTCGCCAAGCCGGAAGCCAAGGGCCTCGTCGCCATGCCGAGCCCGCTTGCCTCGGGTGCCGCCCTCATCCACGCCCAGACGCTTGCCGGCGTCTCCAGCCTCGGCTGGGATTACTACAAGCAGCTGAAGGCCAATGGCGCGATCGCCGCCGGCGGCAACGGCGCGATCCTGAAGTCGGTCGCATCCGGCGAGAAGGCCTATGGCGTCGTCGTCGATTACATGCCGATCCGCGAAAAGGCCAAGGGCGCGCCGGTCGAGTTCGTCTTCCCGAAGGAAGGTGTTTCGGCCGTCACCGAGCCGGTCGCCATCCTCGCCGGCACCAAGCATGCGGATGCCGCCAAGAAGTTCATCGACTACGTTCTGTCGGTCAAGGGCCAGGAAGGTTTCCTCAAGCTCGGCTATATCCCGGCCCGCAACGGCATGCCGGTTCCTGCCGGTTTCCCGGCGCGCGAAACGATCAAGGTCCTGCCGATCAACCCTGTTGAAGCGCTGAAGAATTCCGACGCCGACGTGAAGACCTTCTCGTCGATTTTCGGCGGCAAGTAAGAGCTGATATACGTCTTTGATGTCACGCACAGCACCTAGTGGAAACAGCCAGCCGCGCTGGCTGTTTCCTTTTGTTATCATCGTCATCTTCCTGTTCAGCGTGCTGCCGCTCGGCCGGCTTGCGGCAACGGGAATAGCATCCGCCTTCAAGGGCGGGGCAAGCGGCCTGTTGACCGATCCGGCGCTGTGGGATTCGGTCTATTACACGCTGACGACGTCCTTCTTCGGCATGATGGGCTCGGTCGTGCTCGGCGGCGGCTTTGCGCTGTTGCTGACGCTGTTCAACCTGCGGGCAAAAACGCTGCTCGGCTTTCTCTTCATGCTGCCGACGATGATCCCGCCGCAGGTGACGGCTCTGTCGTGGATCGGCATGACCGGCCCGTCGAGCGCACTGCTGAAGGCCGTTGGTCTCGCGCCGCCGCTCGGAAGCCCGCAGCCGCTCTATTCGGTCTTCGGTATTGCGCTTCTCTATGGCGTGCAGCATGCGCCGCTCGTCTATCTGTCGCTGCGGGCCGGGCTTCTCGCCTTACCGCGTGATGCGGTGGAGGCCGCAAGGCTGTCCGGCGCCTCGTCCTGGCGGGTGCTCAACGATATCATCCTGCCCCTGTCGCTGCCGGGCTTTGCCGCCGGTGCGGCCATCGCCTTCGTCTCGGGCGTCGGCAATTTCGGCATTCCGGCGATTTTGGGCATTCCGGCCTCGATCTATACGCTGCCGACCCTCATCTATTCGAAATTCGCCGCCTTCGGGCCGGGCACGTTTGCCGATGTCTCGCTTCTTTCCGGCCTGATCGCGATCATGGCGGTGATCGGGCTTGCGATCGAGGAACGGGTGCTGCGCGGCCGCGATTACCGCGTCATCGGGCTTTCGGGGCAGGTCGCCGTCTTCACGCTCGGCAAGTGGCGGATCGTCGCCGAACTGGCGCTCTGGCTCTCGCTCGTCGTCATTCTGGTTCTGCCGCTGATGGCGCTTGTCGCAAGCTCGCTGGCGCCGGCCTATGGCGTGCCGCTGTCGATGAAGACCGTGACCATGCATGCCTACGAGGAAATCCTGTTCCGCCAGGCGATCACCCGCACGGCCTTCTTCAATTCGATCGGCCTGTCGCTGGCGACCGCCTTCGGCCTGCTGGTCGTTTCTGTTCTCGTCGGCTATTTCATCGTGCGGGCGAAAAGCCGGCTGGCGCCGGTGATCTCGGCGATCGCGGAAATTCCCTATGCGCTGCCGGGCGTCGTCACGGCAGTCGCCTTCATTCTGGTGTTCGCCGCTCCGATCCCGGTGCTCGGCATCAGCATATACGGCACGATCTGGATCATCCTGATCGCCTATTTCTCGCATTTCTTCGCCGTCAGCCTCAAGCCCGTCGTCAGCGCCTTCAAGCAGATCGACCCGTCGCTGGAAGAGGCGGCCCGGTTATCGGGCGCGGGTTTCGGCCGGCGGCTCAAGGATATCGTCGTGCCGCTCGTCGGGCCGGCGGCCGGGGCGTCGGTCATTCTCGTCTTCCTCATCGCCTGCAACGAGCTGACGGTCTCGGCCCTTCTATGGTCGGCCGGCACCCAGACGCTCGGCGTGGTGATCTACAATCTCGATGACAGTGGCAGCTTCAATCTGGCGTCTGCGCTTTCGGTTCTCGTCGTCCTCATGGTTCTCCTGATGATGCTGGTTCTGGAACTCTTCGCCAACCGGCTGCCGAAAGGTGTGGTACCGTGGCGCAGCTGATTTTGAACGCGATCTCCAAGAGCTTCGAGGGGACCGCCCGCGCGGCCGTCAACGATGTGTCGCTCACCGTCCGCGAGGGCGGGTTCCTGGCGCTGCTCGGCCCTTCCGGCTGCGGCAAGACGACGGTCTTGCGCATGATCGCCGGCTTCGAACAGCCAACCGACGGACGCATCACGCTCGGCGACAAGATCCTTGCCGGCGATGGGCGCATGGTGGCGCCGGAGCATCGCAACATGGCGATGGTCTTCCAGTCCTATGCGCTGTGGCCGCATATGAGCGTCGCCGACAATGTCGGCTATCCGCTGAAAGTGCGCGGCGTCACCGGCGAGACCCGTCGCCGCAAGGTGATGGAGGCGCTGTCGGCCGTGCGGCTCGAACCCTATGCGGACCGTCGTCCCGCCGATCTTTCCGGCGGCCAGCGGCAGCGCGTGGCGCTGGCCCGCTGCCTCGTGACCGAACCGGACGTGGTGCTGCTCGACGAGCCGCTCGCCAATCTCGACCGGCATCTGCGCCAGGAAATGGAAGAGACGTTTCGCGAATTTCATGCGCGCTCGGGCGCGACGATGATCTATGTCACCCACGATCAGGCAGAAGCCATGGCGCTGGCGACAGACGTCGCGGTGATGTCGGAGGGTAAGCTGTTGCAGGTGGCAACGCCCGAAGAGATCTATGCGCGTCCTGAGGGGCGGCTGGTCGGCGGGCTCGTCGGGCAGGGGGCCATCCTGTCACTCAGATCACCCTATGGTGACAGGCGCAATCTCGACTGGATCGCCATGCAGGCGATGATGCTCGATCTCGGCCAGGGCGTCGATGCGGATATTCTCGTTCGGCCGCAGGATGTGGAGCTTTCGTCCGATGGCTTTGCGGTCACTGTCGTCAGCGTTCTCTTCGAGGGCGAGCGCTATGCGCTGAAACTGGCGCTGCCGGACGGGCAGGTGCTGAAGGCCTATACCCGGCTGCCTGTAAAGGTGGGTGATGAGGTGCGCGTGGCGATCCGGGCCGGCTGGAGGCTCTGAGACCATCGAGGGCCGGGCCGCTGCTTGCGGATTGATGCCAGGGCGGTAGTCAGGCCCGATCCCGCCCGCTATGGTGCCGGAGCCCATCGGCTCCGTATGAGAAAAGGGAACGTGATTTCATGACCTTGCGCCTCGGCACCTTCAATATCGAAAACCTGATGACGCGGTTCGATTTCTCGGGGTTCCGCAATCAGCTGCGCAAGGACCGGGTGCTGGCGCTCTACGATGTGAAGGACCCGAAGGTCTACGAGCAGCTCGAACAGGCCCGGATGATCGCCGAGACCGACGATACCCGGCAGCTTTCGGCGCTTGCGATTGCCGATGCGGATGCCGACATTCTCTGCCTGCAGGAAATCGACAACATGCCGGCGCTCGAGGCCTTCGAATACGGCTATCTCTACCGCATGGTCGGAAACGGCTACCGGCAGAAATTCCTGATCGAGGGCAATGACCGGCGCGGCATCGATGTCGCCGTGCTGATGCGCGAAAAGACGATATCGGGCGAGCGGATCGAGGTCGTCGACGTGCGCAGCCATGCGATGGCCACCTATGCGGATCTCGACCTCTTCAACGATGACCTCGCTCTCAGTTTCCAGCCGCATGACCGGATCTTCAAGCGCGATTGCCTGGAGCTGGAGCTGAAGATCGGCGGCAGGCCGCTCTGCCTCTATGTCGTGCATTTCAAATCGATGGGCAGCGGCCGGGAGGCCGCCGAAGGCCGAACCGGCACGATGGCGGTCAGAACGGCAGAAGCGCGTGCCGTGCGCCGCATCATCGAACAGCGCTTCGGTACCGGCCAGACGGCATCCGCCAGTTTCGCCATCTGCGGCGACATGAACGATTATCAGGAAAAGGTGCAGGTGATCGGCAACCGCCGCACCGGCTACCGGTTCGAGCCGCGGCGCGAAGTCTCGAGTGCGCTCGACGTGTTCAGTCATGACGGGTTTGCCGTCAATCCGATGGCGCGGCGCGACGAGATGGACCGCTGGACACTCTATCATGCGCGGGGGCCGGAAGAGCAGCATCTGTGCCAGCTCGACTATATCTGGCTGTCGCCGTCTCTGGCGCAAGGCAATGCATCCGCCGTGCCGGAAATCGTGCGCGGCGGCCAGCCGTTCCGCACCGTCTTTCCGCCGGGGCAGGAGCCGGCGCGGTTCCCGCGGATCGGCTGGGACCGGCCGAAAGCGTCCGATCATTGCCCTGTCGTGATGGAGATCGAGATCTGATGGCCGACGGCACGCACCTGTCCCGACCGATTGACCCTATCATCGACAATCTGGCCGATTGGCCGGCGGAAAAGACGATCTTCCCGCTGAAGACGGTTCAGATCCGCGTCCTTTCGGGCATTCACCCGGTGGTGACAGGCCATGGCGACGAGATCGCGCAGAACTGGGCGGGGGAGATCGCCGCCAATCCGGCGCTGTGGGACGGCCAGATGCTGTTCGAAGACCGGATCTCGATCACCGGCGACGGGCTTTTCGCAGAGGCCTATGTCGCGCCGTTCTCCTCCTTCCTATGGTGGCGGCGTCATTCCAGCCGCCAGCAGGGACGGCATATCTTCGCCTATCCGGTTCTGGAAAGTTCCGACGGCGCGCTGGTGGCGATCCGCATGGGGCAGCATACGGCCAATGCGGGGCAGGTCTATTTCGCCTCGGGCTCGTTCGAGCCGATGGATCTGGTCGATGGGGTCTGCGATGTCGAGGCCAATATGCGCCGCGAAGTGCGCGAGGAAACCGGGCTCGATCTCGCTGATGCCGAGGCGCGCGGCGGCTTTCATGCCAGCCATTTTCGCGCCGTCGTATCGCTCGTCAAGCTCTACCGCTTCGCGCTCACGGCCGACGAGATGGTTGCCGCGATCGAGAAAAACATGCCGGTCGCCGAGGACAAGGAGATTGCCGGCGCGGTGGCGATCCGCTCGGCGGATCCTGAGGCGCAGCGCTACAATATTTCCATGCTGCCGGTGCTCGACTGGTATTTTAGTGGAGGATCAGCAACCTTCCGCTAGAACAGCAGGGTTGCGCTTGAAGGTTGGCTGATGCAGGTTGGCCGCGGGATCACGAGGACGACGGGACGAGGGAAACGACAGTGGCGAGACGCTACCGCATCTACGATGTTTTCACCGACAAGAAGCTTGCGGGCAATCCGCTGGCGGTCATTCTCGATGGCGACGACCTCGATACGGCAACGATGCAGGCGATCGCCCGCGAGATGAACCTTTCCGAGACGGTATTCGTCCAGACCGCGGGTCTGTCTGCCCATGCGGCGCGGCTGAGGATCTTTACCCCCGGACGCGAACTGCCGTTTGCCGGGCACCCGACGGTCGGCACGGCGATCGCGCTGGCCGAGCTCGATCAGGGGCCGGATGCCGATGTGGATCTGGTGCGCGTGCTCGAAGAGGGCGTCGGCCCGGTGCGCTGCGCGGTCCGCTTGCGGCCGGGCGAGGCCGGGTTTGCCGAATTCGACCTGCCCAGGCGCCCCTGGCGGATCGACCTGCCGCTCGACCGGGAAAAGCTTTCTGATGCCTTCAGCCTGAAGGTTTCCGATATCGGCTTCGAAAACCACGTCGCCTCGATCTGGAGCGCCGGGGTGGCCTTCCTGATGGTGCCGGTGCGCAATCTTGCAGCGGTGCAATCGCTCGAATTCGATCCGATGATCTGGGAAAAATCGGTGCCTTTCGTCGAGGGGGCTCTTGCCTCGGCTTACGTCTATTGCCGCGGCGGCCAGCATCATCAGGCAAAATTCCATTCGCGGATGTTTTCACCCGATATGGGGATTGCAGAGGATCCGGCAACAGGGGCGGCCGCGGCGGCGCTTGCCGGGGCCATCCACCATTTCGACGGGCTGCCGGACGGCCACCATCCGATCCTGATCGAACAGGGCGTCGAGATGGGAAGGCCGTCCTATATCCATCTGCATATGGAGGTGAAGGATAGCGCGATCGGCCGGGCGCGGATCGGCGGGCAGGCGGTCAAGATCGCCGAAGGCGTGATGGATCTCTGATCCTTCATAGGTTGGCCATGCCATCGCAGGCGCTGCCAAACTTGCCGCATGTCTTTGCGCCCATGGTTGAGAAGACTTGGGCACCTCAACCGAAGTCCATGTTTTTCCCGATAAATCGGACGTCATAACGTCCGCGTGATTTGCCGTGCGCGGCGGAGGCTGGTTATCAACTTGCGACCGACGGCCTGGCGCAAGCTTGCTGGTGTCCTATCGCTGGACACGGTCACGGATACACGGTGCGGCACACGGTACGGGATGCGATGAAAAACGCTACGAAGAGACAAAACCCCTTCGGTCACATAGCTTTTCGCGATCGCGTCACGCCCTTCAGATTTTCCACCCATGCACGATTGCTGGCGGCGCTGCCGATCATGGCGGCAGGCGCCGGTGCGATGGGCTGGGCCGTGCTGCGCGACCGGCCGGTGCCGGCGCCGATCGTCGAGGCGGCGGTTGCGCTACGCCCCTTCGTTCCCGGCCATACAACGCCCAAACAGTCTCGGCTGACAGTGCCGATCGCCAAGACCTCGGAATTGCCGCGCGTCGACATGATCGAGGCACGCATGGACGGCTCCTTCGACCAGGCATCCTATTTCGCCGCCGATATCGACCTTTCGCCGAATATCCCCTGGCCTGAAAAGCGTCCCGGCGTCGGTCTGGTGCAGGACGATCCGTCCGCAAGCACCACGATGGCGGCCGCTTACGGCGCCAGTCCCGATGCGTTAAAACGTGCAGGCAGCGGCCTCAAGGAGACGGGCGAGGCGCAGGATGCTTTTGCCGCCGTCCTCAAGGATATCAAGCCGCAGCGCACCAGCCGGCTGCTCAGCCTGCGCACCGCCTATGCGGAGGCGGCCGGCGGCGAGGTGCGTGGCGAGCCGGTCAATGTCAGTACCGCCATGCGCCAGGATGCGGCGCCGATCTCGCATGTCTCGATGGTGCCGCGCGAAACGACGCCGCTGCAGGGCGTGGTCGAAGGGCTCAACATCGTCGATGCCGACCGCGACGCGCTTCTCAAGGCCATCCGGGCGCCCGACCTCAAGGCCGGGGACAAGTTCGACGTCATCCTGACGCCGGTCGAGGGCGGCGGGCGGCAGGTGGCGATGGTCCGCCTGCGGAAAATCAGGGGCGAGGACGTCATTCTCGCGCGTGTCGAGGACCAGGGGTTCAAGCGCATCAACCAGTCGGCCCTCTATGACCGGCTGGTCAACGAGGCTTTGGCGCAGATGCAGAGCCGGCCGCAGGCGGACGGACAGTCCGCAGCGGCGGCAGACGCGGAGGATGCGGCGAGCCGGGTCGCGCGCGACCTGAAGGCGGCGCGCCAATCCTCGCCGCGGCTCACCGACAAGCTGCTGGCGGCGCGCGTGCCCTCGGATATCATACGGCAGGTGACGGAGCTTGCGGACAAGAACGACATCAGCATCGACAGCGACCGCGACCTCAACGAGAAGGTCCGTCTCGTGTTTCGCCAGCAGGATGGCGCGCGCGATCTGGTCTCCGTGACGTTTCGCACCGCCGATGGCGAGAAGCGCTTCTATCGATACAAGCGCAATGAAAACGCGCCGGCCGAATTCTTCGACGAGAAGGGCCATTCCGTTTCGAAATTCCTGCTGGCGAAGCCGGTGCCGGCCGGCCGGCTGGGCGACGGCTTTGCCTGGCGCGTGCATCCGATCCTGAAGGTCCGCAAGCATCATAACGGCGTGGATTACGCAGCCCCCTTCGGTTCGCCGATCCTTGCGGCCGGCGACGGCACGGTGACGCTGGTCTCCTGGCAGCCCGGCTATGGCCGCTATGTGCGGGTGAGACACGATCAGGGCTATTTCACCACCTATGCGCATATCGACAAGGCCGCCAAGGGCGTGACGGTCGGCACACGGGTGCATCAGGGCGAGGTGATCGCCTATGTCGGATCGACCGGTCTGTCGACCGGGCCGCATCTCTATTACGAGCTGCGCAAAAACAATCAGTATTTCGATCCGACGAAAGCGAATCTTCCCGCAGGATCGATCCTGACCGGCGACCAGCTGGAGCGTTTCAAGAGCATTGCCGGCCATTTCGATGCGATCGGCCGGATGATCGGCGGGCTCGTCAAGCGCGTCGCCGGCGACGGCTGATATTGCCCGCGCAGGCGGCGGGCAGGCGGGTGCGATCTTGAGGTATTGCGGCGAATAGGGCCTGAAAAACCCGCTATCCGGCGAGGTTTGAAGCCATGACGGGCATTTCTAAGCAGTTGAAATTCATCAAATAAGCGGTTTTTAACAGCTGCGGTAGACGTTTTCCTGTCATGGTTCTCCACAAGCCCCGCGAGTTTTTTCGTGCAATGCGAAGAAAATTCGAAATGCCGCTAGACAAGCCGAAACTTCCCCTTTATACGCCCTCTCACACCGGAGGCAGACACGCCAACAGCCGCCGGACGGATGGGTGATTAGCTCAGTTGGTAGAGCAGCTGACTCTTAATCAGCGGGTCGTAGGTTCGAGCCCTACATCACCCACCAAAATTACTAGCCTGACCGGGAAAACGGGTGATTAGCTCAGTTGGTAGAGCAGCTGACTCTTAATCAGCGGGTCGTAGGTTCGAGCCCTACATCACCCACCAAACATTCCTCTTCCGATGGTTTCACTTACCGCTGGCGTGTGACAGTCCGATGACTGGCATCCGTGGATCCGGGTCTGTTTGGCGCTCGCAGGCTCAACGTTTCGCGGCGCTGACCGATATCCCGAAAGCCTCGGCGCGCATCGCTTGTTGCTCACGCAATCGTCATACAATCCAGTGGCTTGGCTTTTTCTTTGCGGGTGGGAACCACAGCCCGTCTGGTGCATTGTCATCGCGCCACGCAAGGGTCGTCAGCGGCCGTCCATGCCTATCGGAGAACTCCCCCGTGAAAACCATCCTCAAGGCCACCGTCGGGCTTGCAGCAAGCGTTTGCGCCGCGGTGTTCGTCGTCGCCATGGGCATGGGGGTCGCATCGGTCGCTTTGAGCGATCCGGGGCCGCATAAGTTTTCCCATCTCGATGCGCCGCTGTGGACGACAGAGCCCGTGGTCGTCGATGTCGCGTCGCAGGATTACGCCCGGCTGCCGGCGCTTGTCGCTTCTGCCGACGTGCCTGCCTCGGGCGTGCCGGAGACCGCGATGGTCGCCGGTCATGCGATCGATCAGGGGGATATGGCCGTCTCATCCGCAAACGGTTCCGATCGGGCGCAGGGTGCGACCGAGGGGGCACAGGTGGCGGCGCTTTCGGACGGTGCTGCCGATCCGCTGCAGGTGCAGTGGTGCTCGGCCCGCTATCGTTCCTACCGGGCCGAGGACAACAGCTATCAGCCCTATGACGGCAGTACCCGGCGCAGCTGCGTTGCTCCCGGTTCCAATGCGGCCGCACTGACCGGTCCGCAGACGGCCGATGCCAGTCCGGCGGTGACACAGGCCTCTGTGCGGCGTGATGGGGCGATGATCGGCAATGGCGATAGAGAGATGGCCCCCGCCGTTGCGACTGCCACGACCCCGACTGCCCCGACCCTCACGGGCGCAACGTTGACGGGCGCGACGCTATCCGCATCGCCGGTCGCCGATGGTCAGAGGGCGACCGTCAGCGCGGCGGATCACGACGGCTGGTGTGCGGCGCGCTATCGCTCGTGGCGCTCCGACGACAATACCTATCAGCCGCTCGATGGCGGCCCGCGCAAGGCCTGTGTCTCGCCTTACGGCTGATGAGCGATGCCGAGATCGGGCGCGGCCGGTTTGCCGGATCCGGGCCTTGGCGGGTCGTGACGTGCGTCTGAACCGGTTCAGCCTGCCTTGCGCATCGGCTCGGGCAGTTCGCGGTTTTTCAGCTCCTGAACCTGCTTGGCCAGCCAGTCGACGAAGACGCGCACCTTGTTGCTTAAGTGCCGCGTCTGCGGGTAGACGATGTAGAGCGGCAGCGGCTCGCAGGTCCAGTCGGAAAAGATCTCCACCAGTTCGCCTTTTTCCACCGCCTCCTTGACCATGAAGCGCGGGCATTGCGCCACGCCCATGCCGGTGATCGCGGCGTTGACATAGGAGCGTGCGTCATTGACCGAGACGGCATAGCGGGGGGCGATCTCGATATTTTCGTCGCCGCGGCAAAAGTCCATCGTCAGCACCCGGCCCGACTGGGCCTGAAGGTAGCCGACCGACATATGGTCCGTTTCCAGCTCGCTTGGATGTTTCGGCGCGCCGAACTTGGCGATGTAGCGTGGGGCAGCATAGGTCTGCATTCGCAGTTCGCCGACCTTGCGCGCGATCAGCGACTGATCCTTCGGCGTGCCGCCGCGCAGCGCGCAATCGACGTTTTCGGCAATGTAATCCACCAGCCGGTCGCCGACGCCGATATCCAGCCGGATCTGCGGATAGCGCTGGTAGAAATCGCAAAGCGCCGGGATGACGACGAGATCGGCAAAGGCGCCGGCCATCTCGACCCGAAGCCGACCCGAGGGCTGCGCCTGCGAATTCGACAGGCTTCCGTCAAGCTCTTCCAGTTCCTGGAGAAGCTGCGTCGCCCGCTCGTAGTAGAGCGCGCCGTCCGTCGTGACGATGACGCGGCGGGTGGTGCGATTGAGGAGCGTCGTCTTCAAATGCCCTTCCAACGCCTGGACCATGTTGGTCACCGTCGTCTTCGGCATGTTCAGCGTCGTGGCGGCGCGGGTGAAATTGCCCGTCTCGACCACGCGAACGAATACCCGCATTGCGGAAAGCTGGTCCATGCTGTCGCACCTCTCTGGGTCACTTATGCTGCAATGCGGGATTGTCCGTATAATCGGAATAGTGATGCCCGCAAGGGTCAGCTTGTATCATCTGGTGAGGATAATAATATCAGGAAGCAGGTTGACCGCAAGGTCGGCGTGTCACAGCGTCCCTTATCAAGGGTTCGCAAGAGGATTTTTCAATGTCGGCGCAATGGGAAAACATCGGATTCGACGGGGCAGCCAAGCCGCCCGTTCCCATGCGCCTCTATGACGGCACGTCGAACGGCCAAGAAACGGCGGGGCGCAAGAGCAAGTCGCCGCCGCTGGTTCTCTACCTGCGTGGCGGGGCCTTTCTCAACGAAGGCCGCGAGCCGGTGGAATGTCCCGTGGGCCGGGCGCTTGCAGGAACCGGCGCGGTCGTGCTGGAGGCGGATTATAGCGCCGTGTCGCACAATATGTTTCCGAAGGCGATGGAATGCGCCTTTGCGGCGCTGAATTGCCTCTCCAGCCGGCGCAAACAGTTCGGCGCGGCCAAGTCGCCGCTGCTGGTCGTCGGCGACGAGGCGGGCGGCAATGTGGCGGCCGGCGTGGCGCTGAAGGCACGCGACCAGATGCCGGGGGAATTGACGGGGCAGGTGCTGCTCTCGCCGATGATCGACCCGCTCATGGCCAACCAGTCGTTCCGCCGTGCCGGCGAGATCGGCATGCGGGACAAATGGTCGGATGGCTGGAGCCACTATCTGCAATCCGCCTGCGGTTTCCAGCATCCCTATGCTGCGCCGTGCCTGTGTTCGCGTCTGTCAGGCGTGGCGCCGGCGCTCCTGGTGACGTCGGAAGACGATCCATTGCATGACGAGGCGCTCGGCTATGCCGACCGGCTCGAGGCGTCGGGCGTGTCAGTCCGCCGCCGGGTGTTTTCCAGCGGTTGCGGCTGGACGAGTATCTACGGCAACGGGGAAGGCCAATGGATGGCCGAGCTCTGCGCCGAGTTTACCGGCTTTGTCCGGGATTTGCGTCAGTAACGATATGATCAGAATTTGAAGGATCGACGGGCGTCTCATCGGGCGGCCGTCAAGGAGAGTTTGACATGACATCGACAGTAAAGAACTGGGCCCTGTGGGGCACCGGACTGAGCACGGCTGCGCTGATCGCAGCTGCCTCGATCACTCTCGACCTGCCGACAGGCGCTCATGCGGCGCCTGCCGCGGTTGCCGCACCGCCGGCCGTGCCGGTAACGGTTGCCACGGTCGAGCCGAAGAACGTTGCCACCTGGCAGGCGTTTTCCGGCCGTCTCGAGGCCGTCGACCGGGTGCAGGTTCGCCCCCGCGTCGAAGGCGCGGTGCAATCGGTGCATTTTCGCGAAGGCTCGCTGGTGAAGGCCGGCGATCTGCTCGTCACCATCGATCCGTCGCCTTACCGCGCCGCCGTCGAACAGGCCGATGGCCAGGTGGCCTCGGCACAGGCCAAGGTCGATTACGCCAATGCCGAGCTTGAGCGCGGCAAGACGCTGGTCGCCAAGAACACGATCTCGCAGAGCGATCTCGCCCAGCGGCAGAGCAACCAGCTGGCCGCCGTGGCGACGCTGAAGTCGGCCGAGGCCGAACTGACCGTCGCCCGGCTCAATCTCGGCTACACGGAAATCCGGGCGCCGATCGCCGGCCGCGTCGGCCGTATCGAAGTCACGGTCGGCAATCTGGTGGCCGCCGGTTCCGCATCGGCGGTGCTGACGACGATCGTGTCCGTCAATCCGATCTATGCCAGCTTCGATGCCAGCGAGGATTTCGTCTCGCGTATTCTGGCCGAACTGCCGGCCAAGGACGGTCTTGCCGATATCGGCCAGGTGCCGGTGGAAATCTCGACGCTTGACGGAACCGCCAAGCCGATCAGCGGCAAATTGCAGCTGATCGACAACGAGGTGAACGCCTCGTCGGGCACAATCCGCGTGCGCGCCACGTTCGACAATCCCGAGGGGCGTCTGATCCCCGGACAGTTCGTCCGCGTCAACATGGGCCAGCCGAAGGCCGAGGATCATCTGCTCATCAGCGAGAAGGCGATCGGCACCGATCAGGACCGCAAGTTCGTCTTCGTCGTCGACGGCAAGAATGCCGTCGCCTACCGCCAGGTGTCGCTCGGCTCGTCCGTCGACGGCATGCGGATCGTCGAGAAGGGGCTCAGTGCCGGCGACAGGATCGTCGTCAACGGCCTGCAACGCATCCGGCCGGGCGCCGTCGTCGCACCGCAGGAAGATGTCGCCGCCAAGTGACGTCACCGGAATGACATTTCTGCCGGCCTGAGATCTCGATCACCTCTATCTGGATCATCGGGACCACGGGCCGGCCCCAACCATCGCAGAACCCATTACCGCTCGCGGGCTTCACGTCCGCGGGGCCAGGGGTTCGTGCACTTCGTTTGCCCTGGAGAGAGGGTCCTATCATGAACATTTCCCGCTTTTTCGTCGACAGGCCCGTGTTTGCGGCCGTGCTGTCCGTTCTCATTCTCGTCGCCGGCCTGATCGGCATGCGGTCGCTGCCGATCTCGGAATATCCCGAGGTGGTGCCGCCGTCGATCGTCGTGCGCGCCACCTATCCCGGCGCCAACCCGAAGGTGATCGCCGAAACCGTCGCCACGCCGCTCGAAGAGCAGATCAACGGCGTCGAAGGCATGCTCTACATGAACAGCCAGGCGACATCCGACGGCGTGCTCAACCTCACCGTCACGTTCAAGCTCGGCACCGACCCGGACAAGGCCCAGCAGCTGGTGCAGAACCGCGTGTCGCAGGCCGAGCCGCGGCTGCCGGACGAGGTGAAGTCGCTCGGCGTCACCACGGTCAAATCCTCGCCCGACCTGATGATGGTCGTGCATCTGGTCTCGACCGGCGACCGCTATGACCTCACCTATCTGCGCAACTACGCCACCTTGAACGTCAAGGACCGGCTGGCGCGCATCGATGGCGTCGGCCAGGTGCAGATCTTCGGCTCGGGCGACTATTCGATGCGGATCTGGATCGACCCGCAGAAGGCCGCCGAGCATTCGCTGTCGGCCGGCGATATCGCCACGGCCGTGCGCGGCCAGAACGTCCAGGCCGCGGCCGGCACGATCGGCGCATCGCCGAATGTTCCGGGCATCGACCTGCAGCTGAACGTCAATGCGCAGGGACGCCTGCAGACGCCGGAGGAATTCGGCAATATCATCGTCAAGACCGGCTCGAACGGCGAGATCACCCGCCTGCGCGACGTCGCCCGGATCGAGATGGGCGCTGCCGATTATTCGCTGCGCTCGCTGCTCGACGGCAAGGAAGCGGTCGCCATTCCGGTCTTCCAGGCGCCGGGCTCGAATGCCATCGCCATTTCGGACTCCGTGCATGCCACGATGGCCCAGCTGCAGAAGGCCATGCCCGACGGCATGAAATACGAGATCGTCTACGACACGACCGAATTCGTGCGCGCCTCGATCGAAAAGGTCATCGACACGCTGCTCGAAGCGATCGCGCTCGTCGTCATCGTCGTCATCCTCTTCCTGCAGACATGGCGTGCCTCGATCATTCCGCTGATCGCGGTTCCCGTCTCGATCATCGGCACGTTCGCGGTCATGTATGTCTTCGGCTTCTCGATCAACGCCCTCAGCCTGTTCGGCCTGGTGCTGGCGATCGGTATCGTCGTCGACGATGCGATCGTCGTCGTGGAAAATGTCGAGCGCAATATCGAAAACGGGCTTTCGCCGCGTGACGCCACCTACCGGGCGATGCGGGAAGTCTCCGGCCCGATCATCGCGATCGCGCTGGTTCTCGTTGCCGTCTTCGTGCCGCTTGCCTTCATTTCGGGCCTGTCGGGCCAGTTCTACCGGCAGTTTGCGCTGACCATCGCCATCTCCACCGTCATTTCCGCCTTCAACTCGCTCACCCTTTCGCCGGCACTGGCCGCTCTTCTTCTCAAGGGCCACCATGCCAAGAAGGACGGGCTGACGCGGGCGATGGATTTCCTGCTCGGCTGGTTCTTCCGCCGCTTCAACCGCGGCTTCGGCGCCATGTCGAACGGCTATGGCAAGACTGTCGGCGGGCTCCTGTCGCGCAGAAGCATCGTCATGGTCATCTATCTGGCGCTGATCGGCGCGACCTACAGCATGTTCAACGCCGTGCCGGGCGGCTTCGTGCCGGCGCAGGACAAGCAATATCTGATCGGCTTTGCGCAGCTGCCTGACGGCGCGACGCTCGACCGGACCGACGATGTCATCCGCCGCATGAGCGACATCGCCATGAAGCAGCCCGGCGTCAAGAACGCCATTGCTTTCCCCGGCCTGTCGATCAACGGCTTCACCAACGGTTCGAATGCCGGCGTCGTCTTCGTCGTGCTGGACGATTTCGCCAAGCGCAAGGATCCGTCCTTGTCGGGCGGTGCAATTGCCATGTCGCTGAACCAGAAGTTTTCCGCCATCCAGGATGCCTTCATCGCCATGTTCCCGCCGCCGCCGGTCAACGGTCTCGGCTCGACGGGCGGCTTCAAGCTGCAGCTCGAGGACCGCGCCGGCTTCGGCTACCAGACGCTGGACGAGGCGACCAAGGCGGTGCTGGGCAAGGCCTATCAGACGCCGGAACTGACGGGGGTGTATTCGAGCTTCCAGATCAACGTGCCGCAGCTCTATGCGGATCTCGATCGGGCCAAGGCCGAACAGCTCGGCGTTTCCGTCTCCGACGTGTTCGAAACGCTTCAGATCTATCTGGGTTCGCTCTATGTCAACGACTTCAACGCCTTCGGCCGGACCTATTCGGTGCGCCTGCAGGCGGATGCCAAGTTCCGCGCCAAGGCCGACGATATCGGCCAGCTGAAGGTCCGGTCGCAATCGGGCGAGATGATCCCGCTTGCAGCCCTGCTCAAGGTGGACGAGACCGCTGGTCCCGAACGGACGACGCGTTACAACGGCTTCCTGGCGGCGGATATCAACGGGGCTCCGGCACCCGGATATTCCTCCGGGCAGGCACAGGCGGCGATCGAGAAGATCCTTGCCGAGACCCTGCCGTCGGGCGTCGACTACGAGTGGACGGACCTGACCTACCAGCAGATCCTGGCAGGCGATTCCAGCTACGTCGTCTTCCCGCTGGCGCTGCTTCTCGTCTTCCTCGTGCTTGCCGCGCAGTATGAAAGCCTGACGCTGCCGATCGCGATCGTGATGATCGTGCCGATGGGCGTGCTGGCGGCACTCACCGGCGTGTGGCTGACGGGTGGCGACAACAACATCTTCACCCAGATCGGGCTGGTGGTGCTGGTCGGCCTGTCTGCCAAGAACGCCATCCTGATCGTGGAATTTGCCCGCGAGCTGGAATTCGAGGGACGCACGCCGTTCCAGGCGGCGATCGAGTCCAGCCGGCTGCGCCTGCGGCCGATCCTGATGACCTCGATGGCCTTCATCATGGGCGTCGTGCCGCTGGTCGTTTCCACCGGCGCCGGTTCGGAAATGCGTGCCGCCATGGGCGTCGCGGTGTTCTCCGGCATGATCGGCGTCACCTTCTTCGGCATCTTCATGACACCGGTCTTCTATACGCTGGCTCGGGCAATGACGGGCAATCGTCCGCTCAAGCAGCATGTCGAACACCATGATGCCGGCGACCGCACGGGTGGCCATGACGACGGACACAAGAGCTCGGAGGCGGCGCCCGCACTCTCTCCGGCGGAGTGACGCCTCCGGCCGCGCGGATCCTCGTCACGACCTCCTGCCTCCGGGATCCGCGCGGCATCTGTCCGTTACCCGAATATCGTCGCCCAGACGCAACCGCGGCTCATGCCGCGGTTGCGTCGTCTCCAAAGGATGGTTAGGTCTGAAGGGCACGCTTTCCCCCCATCTGGAGCCTGAACACTTGTCCGATGCCACTCCCGTTCTCATCCTTCCCGAAAAATCCTTTGCCGGTTTCCTGTTCGACATGGACGGCACGATCCTGAACTCGATCGCCGCCGCCGAGCGGGTGTGGAGCCGCTGGGCGGAAGGGATGGGGCTCGATGTCGCAAAATTTCTCCCCTACATGCACGGCAAGCGCGGCATCGACACGATCTCCTCGCTGAACCTGCCGGGCATCGATCCGCAGGTCGAGGCCGACAAGGTGCTGGCCGGCGAAATCGAGGATGTCGAGGGCGTCGTGCCGATCCCCGGCGCCGTCGAGTTCCTCGCCTCGCTTCCATCCGACAAATGGTCGATCGTCACCTCGTCGCCGCTGCCGCTTGCCAAGCGCCGGCTCGAAGCGGCCGGTATTCCCGAACCGGCGCGGATCGTCAGTTCCGGTGATGTGACGATCGGCAAGCCAAACCCGCAGGGCTATATTCTCGGTGCCGAACGGCTTGGCGTCTCGCCATCTCAGGTTCTGGTGTTCGAGGACGTGCTGGCCGGCGTGCAGGCGGGCGAGGGGGCCGGCGCCGAGGTGATGGTGATCACCGAGACCCATTCCCACCCGATCGAGGGCGGACAATACCGCATCCCGAATTATCTCGGCCTTGCGCCGCAGATGCAGGACGGCCTGATCCGCATCGTGCGCCGCGGGTGATATTAACGGCGTTGCGCGTCTCACCTGCCGGTGACACGCGGATGATCCTCTTGCGACTTGCGCCTCGGACCCGTTCCGAGGATCTGACGGCATCGATCGCCTGCATGTTCAAATCCCCGCCGGAAGGGCGGGGATAATGCCGGTCGATGTCGGCCGTGTTGCATTCTTTCGGTTCATGCGTTTTGCCCGGCGGTCTTCATGAAGCTGATGGTGGCAAACCACAGGATGACGCCCAGCCCGAGAAGGGCTGCGGCAATGGCATACTGGATCGGATCGCGGCCGCTCCAGGGACCGGCCAGGAAAACGCATGTGATCGCCCCCAGTACCGGAAGAACGGTCGGGGTGCGAAAATGCTTGTGACCGACCGTGTCCTTGCGCAGCACCAGAACCGCGACGTTGACGACGGCAAAGACGCAGAGAAGCAATAGCGAGGTCGTGCCGCCGAGGGCTGGAACGCCACCGGCAAACAGGATCAGCGCCACCGCCAGAAGCGAGGTGAAGACGATCGCTATATAGGGCGTGCGGCGGCCGGCATGGACACGGCCGAGCACATCCGGCACGACGCCCTGTCTTGCCATGCCGTAGATCAGGCGGCTTGCCATCATCATGTTGATCAGTGCGGAATTGGCCACGGCGAACATGGTGATGACGGCGAAGATGCCGATCGGGAAGGATGGCGCGCCGGTCTGGATCACCTTGAGGAGCGGCGTTTCTCCCTGCCCGAGCTGGTCTGCCGGCACGAGGGTGATCGCCGAGATCGCGACCAGAATATAGATGACGCCGGTGATCGTGAGGCCCGCCAGAAGGACCTTGGGGAAGAGCCGGCTGGGGTTCTTGCATTCCTCGGCCATGTTGACCGAATCCTCGAAGCCGACCATGGCAAAGAAGGCAAGCGCCGTTGCCGCCACCACCGGCCAGAACGTGCCGGTGCCTTGCGGCGTCGCAAAGGTCCAGGCACGCGACACATCCCCCTCGCCACCGGCGATCGCCCAGAAGCCGATGCCGATGATGATCAGGAGGCCGGTCAGTTCGACCACGGTCAGGACGACATTGAGCCTGACGCTTTCCCCGACGCCGCGAAAATTGACGGCCGCCACCAGCGCGATGAAGCCCGTCGCGATCAGCGGCACGCCCCAGGCGCCGAGATCGAGCCCGAGCGACGTGGTGAAATTGGCAGCGAAGGCGCGTGAGGCAGTCGCCGCCGAGGTGATGCCCGAAGACATCACGGCAAAGGCGATGATGAAGGTCAGGAAGTGGATGCCGAAGGCCTTGTGGGTATAGAGCGCAGCGCCGGCCGCCTGCGGGTATTTGGTGACGAGTTCGAGATAGCTGCATGCCGTCAGCATTGCCACGGCGAACGCGATGAGGAAGGGGAGCCAGACGACGCCGCCGACCTCGGCCGCGACCTGTCCGGTCAACGCGTAGATCCCGGTACCGAGAATATCCCCGACGATGAAGAGAAGCAGAAGGCCGGGGCCCATCACCCGCTTCAGTTCGGTCGGATCGTCTTCACCTTTGGCCTTTGCCTGCCCGTCCCGGGCCTGTCCTGTTGGTGCCTGCATCGCCATTCTCCTCTCCATCTGATCGCAGGATCAATGGCGCGATAGCCACATTGTTCCCAAATCGCAGCGGTGAGGGGACGCCGCCTTGATTTCGCGCCATTTCAGTTGTGCCTTTGCTCCTGTGTAAACGCTGCGGTGCGAAGGCGAGTCCTTTGCGCTGCAGCGGGCCCTCACGACACTCCGTGATACCGAGATGGATATGGAGACCGGCAATGACATGGATGAACCTCTTGCGGTGCAGCTTTCGGCGGCGCGATGCGCTTGTCGCCGGTGACGGCACCTCTCTCCCGGACGGTGCCGTCGGTGCGGTCACAGGTGTCGGTGCCGTCAATGGTGCGGTGAATGGCGCTGTCGGCGGGCTTGGCGATTTCCTGCGGTTCTTCCGGTCGTGGGTGACGAACCCGCTGCGGGTGGCGGCGATCGCGCCTTCGGGCGATCCTTTGGCGCGGCTGATGACCCAGGAGATCGCGCCCTTCGACGGACCGATCATCGAGCTTGGGCCCGGCACCGGCGTGTTCACGCGGGCACTGCTTGCGCGCGGCGTGGCCGAAAGCGACCTGACGCTGATCGAATATGGCGGCGAGTTCCTGCCCGGTCTCCAGCGGCGCTTTCCCGAGGCGCGGATCGTCCAGATGGATGCGGCCGAACTGTCGGGCGCTGGCCTTTTCGAAGGGTGCCCGGTCGGCGCCGTCATCAGCGGCCTTCCGCTTCTGTCGATGTCGCCGGCCAAGGTGGAGGGCATTCTTGCCGGCGCGTTTTCCCATATGCGCGAGGGTGGCGCCGTCTATCAATTCACCTATGGTCCGCGGTGTCCGGTGCCGCGCCCGATCCTCGACCGGCTCGGCCTCGAGGCAAGCCATATCGGCGGCACCGTCCGGAACCTGCCGCCGGCCGCAGTCTACCGGATTTCGCGCAGGGCCGACTGACGATCCCTAGCCGATGAGCCCGACGGTCGCTGCGGCGAGGACGGCGTAGCGGGCGGCCTTGCCGATGAAGACGAGGATGACGAAGGGGAGGAAGGGTTCCCTGAGGACGCCGGCGACCACGGTCAGCGCATCGCCGCCGATCGGCACCCAGCTGAACAGCAGCGACCACCTTCCCCATGTGCGATACCAGCGGATCGCCTTCTCCAGCTTCTCGCCGGAGACGGGAAACCATTTGCGGTCACGAAACCGTTCGACGCCTCGGCCCATCAGCCAGTTGACGGCAGCGCCCAGCGTATTGCCGATCGAGGCGACCAGCACCAGCAACGTCAGCGAGTGGCTTCCCGTCGCGATCAGTCCCACCAGCACCGCTTCCGACTGCATGGGCAGGAGCGTGGCGGCGATGAAGGCTGCGAAGAAGAGGCCAAAATAGGATGCCAGATCGTACATCAATTCGTTGCGCCTGGTGGGGTGTTTTGCGGGGTGGGGGAGGGCGTGTTTTCGGGGGCAGGTTGCGGTGCGGCGGATAGAGAAAAGGGCGGGTTTTTCCCGCCCTTTTGCGTTGTCGAAGCAATGATCGGAGCCTTCGTTCCGTCACCCTCTGGTTTTCCCCGAGGGCTGTCCACGGCAACAGTGGCCGTGGTCAGATCCTTGCCACACAGGCGAGGATGACGGCACCGGCGCTCTCCGGTCAGGCCTTGCCGGGGCGCTTGCCGCCTTCTGTTGCTGCTTCCGCCGCATCGACCTTGGCCTTGTGGCGGGTGCGCCAGTCGCCGAGGAAGAGCAGGATCGGGGCTGCGATGAAGATCGACGAGGCGCCGGCGACGAGAATGCCGAAGACCATCGGGATGGCGAAGCTCGAGACCGCGCTGCCGCCCCAGATCGCCATCGGCAACAGGGCGAGGAAGGCGGTCGCATTGGTGTAGAGGCTTCGCGCCAAGGTTTCGTTGATCGACTTGTCGATCAGTTCGCGCAGCGGCATCGACTTGTAGAGGCGCATGTTTTCACGCATGCGGTCATAGACGACGACCTTGTCGTTGACCGAGTAACCGACCAGCGTCAGCACGGCGGCAATCGCCGTCAGGTTGAAGTCGATGCCGGTGATGGCGAAGAAGCCGATCACCTTGGTCGTGTCGAGCACCAGCGTGACGATGGCGCCGACGGCGAACGGCCATTCGAAGCGGACCCAGATATAGATCAGCATCGCAAGCGAGGCGATGAAGACCGACAGGAAGCCGGCCGTCGCCAGTTCGCCCGAGACTTTCGGGCCGATGACGTCGGTGCCCTGCACGGTGGCGGTCTGGTCGATCTTGGCGACCTCGTCCTTCAATTTGGTGACGGCAGCCGTCTGGGCTTCCTCGCCGCCTTCCTGACGCTGGGCGCGGATCATGAAGCTGTTGTTGTCGCCGAAGGACTGAAGCGTGATCTCGCCGAGGCCGAGCGTGTTCAGGCCCTCGCGGAACTTGGCGATATCGGCCGCGGCTTGGGTCTTTACCGACATCTGGATGCCGCCGCGGAAATCGACGCCGTAATTCAGGCCCGGATGGAAGAACAGGACCACGGAGGCGAGCGACAGCACGGCCGAAACCGTGACGCCGAGGAAGCGCGCCTTCATGAACTGGATGTGCTTGTTGTAGACGTTGAAGGGGATCAGCGGCTTGATGTTGATCGTCTTCATCTTCTTGCGGCCGGCAAGCCACACCATCGAGACGCGCACGAAGGCGACCGAGGTGAACATGGAGATGATCAGGCCGAGACCCATGGTGACGGCAAAGCCGCGCACCGGACCGGAGCCGAAGTAGAAGAGGATGGCGGCAGCGATCAGCGCCGTCATGTTGCCGTCGATAATCGTCGAATAGGCGCGCTTGAAGCCGGTGTCGATGGCGGCAAAGGCGCTCTTGCCCTTGCGCGTCTCTTCACGGATGCGCTCGTTGATGAGGACGTTGGCGTCGACCGCAAGACCGATGCCGAGAACGATACCGGCAATGCCGGGAAGCGTCAGCGTGGCGCCGACCAGCGTGAGCGCCGACAGCGTCAGGATCGTGTGGATGACGAGCGCGATATTGGCAAGAAGGCCCCAGGCGCCGTAGAGGACGAAAATGAAGCCGATGACGAGGACGAGGCCGATGACACCGGTATAGAGACCCATCTGGATCGCGTCGGCGCCGAGATCGGCACCGACGGTGCGTTCCTCGATGACGGTGAGCTTGGCCGGCAGCGAGCCGGCGCGCAACAGCGCCGAAAGCGTCGTCGTCTGCTGCGGGGTAAACGAGCCGGAGATCTGGCCCGAACCGCCGGTGATCGGCGTCTGGATGGTCGGCGCGCTCAGAACCTTGTTGTCGAGAACGATGGCGAAGGGACGGCCGACATTCTGCTGGGTGATCTGGGCAAAGCGGGTCGCACCGGCGCTGTCGAAGCGGAAGGTGACGATCGGCTGCTGGGTCTGCTGGTCGAAGGCGGCGCGGGCATCGGTCAGGCGGTCGCCGGAGAGTTCGACGCGGTCGAGAACCGGATACTGGTTGCCCTGCTCGTCCGGGAGCATGGTGACGCCCGGCTGGCCGGCCTGACCGATAAGATGGAAGCTCATCTTGGCGGTGGAGCCGAGAAGCTGGCGAAGGCGGGCAGGGTCCTGTTCGCCCGGCAGCTGGACGATGATGCGGTCGGAACCGACGCGCTGGATCGTCGGCTCGGACACACCCACCTGGTCGATACGCTGGCGGATGATTTCAAGGCTCTGATCGACGGCGCCGGTGACGCGGGCGTCGATGCCGGCCGGGGTCATGGCGACCGAGATCGTGTCATTGGCCGGCGTTGTGATCGACAGGTCGCTGGCGCCGATCATGGTTGCCGTGTTGATCGGGCTCGACAGCGTCTGCAATTCGGTGACGGCCTGATCGCGCTGGGCTGCATCGCGCAGCGTCACGAGGATCGCGTCGCCCTGGCGGCGAATGGCGCTGGCATTGATGTTCTTGTCGCGAAGAACGCGGCGGCCTTCCTGCAGAAGCCCCTGCATGCGCTCGTTGACGAGGTCGTTGCGATCGACTTCGAGCATCAGGTAGGAGCCGCCGCGCAGGTCGAGGCCGAGTGCGACGCGGCTATGCGGCAGCCAGGACGGCATGCGGTCGAGGGTGGACTGCGACAGCATGTTCGGCAGCGCCACCAGAAAGCCGATGATGATGACGAGGGCGTAGCTCGCCACAAGCCATGGAGAATTTCTCATTGTTGTGTTCCTGCTTGGCCCGCCGGCGAAAGCCACCGCTGCGGGTCATGAAAGAGAGAGGATTTTCTGGCGCGGTGCCGGCGATCGCCGTGACGATTTCCTTAAGCGCGCGCCGGGCCTCCGGTCGAGGCCGTCAAAGCCTGATGTCAGGCCCGGATCAGATGCTGTTCGGCGAGGCGCGGGGCAGCGGTACGGGCCAGTAGGCGGCACCATGGGGAGCAAGCGCTGCGGCTTTCTCCGGCACGATACCATTTTGCGGAAAGGCAAGGACTGCAATCGAGGGCAAAAGCGCGCCGTCGAGATCGAGCCAATGGCTCGTCGTCTGGTCGCGGCGCTCTGCCGGCGCGATTGCCCGCATCGGCTCGCGCTTGGCGAAATGCGGGCTGTCGGCGCTCTTGTCTGTCGATTGCAGGCCGCGGGCGAATTCGCCGTCACGGGCAAGGCCGGAGATCAGGCCGAAGAAGGCGATGAGGAGGGCTGCGGCAAGGACGGACCAGCGCACCGGGAGATGATCCCGCGCGGTCATGTCTGCCAGTCGTGTTTCCCGCGGAAACACCGCCATCCGTTCACGCTCCCCGTTCAAGCTCTGGCGCGTTGAGGCCGCCGTGGCATAGCCGCGGACGATCGGCGCCTTCTAGCCGAGCGGCGCGGGCGGGTCAATCGGAAGTGGGGGAGGCTTTGGACGAGGGGGAGACTTGGATGCGGGGGAGACTGGGATGTGGGGGAGACTTGGATGCGGGAGGAACCTGGATGTGGGGCAAGCAGGCGCGGCGGCGGGCACGCACAGCCAGGCGTGGTGCGGACAGGAGGAGGTTGCCGGCGTGCGATCGGTGAGGATGTGCGGCGGGCGTCGAGGCAGGCGCTTCGCCGACCGCAGCGGGCTACCGGCGTGTGCGAAATAAGGAGGTGCCCGGCCTGTGCGAAATAAGGAGGTGCATTGAATACCGAGAAAAGCGAGGCGCGGACAAGGACAGGCTGCCACGCACGCGTGTGCATCAACGCACCCGTGGGCGTCTCCGTGGGGCCTCCGGCGGGTGCTTCCAACGGGGGCGTTCCCGAGGGTGCAGCCACGGGAAATGTCTCCATGCGGGATGTCCGGCATGGTTGGTGCGATCAATTGGGGAGCGCATGACAAGCGAACCGGTCATGACAGGGGAATGGGGCAGGCGGTGGTCTTGGGTATGGGTGGTGGATTTTATTCCGCCTGCCCCGGCCGTTTCCTTCGGGATCATCCGGGACGTGTCAGTTCCCGTCTTCTCCCGCATTGGCGGCCATCACCGGAAAACCGAGCCCTTTGTCGAAGGGCAAGCCGGGGGAGAGTGGCCGGCTCGCGAACCCGGTTTCCCTTCCGATGACGCGATGATTGTGCGCCCTGCGTCATGACGGGGGACGAAACGGGCGCAACTATTTTGCAAGCGGTTGAAAAGGTGGGGATGTTTTTAAGGTGACGGCGCGCCGCATCCCCATCGTCTCCGTCTTCACCATGCGATCAGCGATGGATCGGATCCTTCCAGAGCACTTCTTCCGGCGCTTCCACCGGCGCGATATCGAGATTGACGACGACCGGCTCCTGCGCCGAGCGGACCAGCACGCATTCCAGCGTCTCGTCGCGGCTGGCGTTGATTTCCTGATGCGGCACGAATGGAGGAACGTAGATGAAATCGCCGGGGCCCGCCTCGGCGACGAATTCGAGATTTTCGCCCCAGCGCATGCGGGCCTTGCCGCGCACCACATAGATGATGCTTTCGAGATCGCCGTGGTGATGGGCGCCGGTCTTGGCATTGGCGTGGATCGTCACGGTGCCGGCCCAGATTTTTTCGGCCCCGGCGCGGGCGTGATTGATGGCGGCGGCACGGTCCATGCCGGGCGTCTGGGCCGTGTTGTGATCGAGCGAATTGCCGGGAATGACCTTGACGCCGTTGTCGCGCCAATCCACCGCGGGATGGTCGTGCGCGCCGTCTTCATGCGGGTGGTCGTGGTGGTGATCGTGGTTTTCGTCGTGATCGTGGGGGTGGTCGTGATCGGCCATGGGCATCCTCCCGGTGCTTTGCGAACAGGGGGAAACCTTGCATGAAAGGCACGACGAGACCAGTGGGGGAGACTATTGAGGGAGACCCGTGGGGAAACCCAGTGGGGGATGTCAACGGGGGGCGCTGGCGGCGATGTCGAACGGGGCACGCAGCGGTCATGCCGACGGGGATCGCGGACGGGGACACCGGCTGTCGGGTGCCGAACGCAGAGGCAAGACAAGGATGTGCGACTGGGACCTGCGACTGGGATCTGCAAGCGGGCAAGTGGGATCGGCAAATGGGGCCTGCGACGCGCAGGCCTGCCGAACGGGGATGCCAGACGCCACAGCGTCGAAAGCATCCCCTGACCGGCATCATGTCGGCTGTCGACCAGTTAGGTCGGCGGGCGTGTCGGCCTCTATGGCGCTTCGGTTGCACTGCCAACACTTCGGCGTGATCAGGGTATTTTTCCCCAGATTACCGAATTGCCGGGCCGCGTCTTCGGCTCATACGGCGTGCAGCAGCGGCAGAACTTCGCGGGCGCCCTCATAGATCATGGTGATCGCCACATAGACGATGACGGCAAGACCGAGATAGGCGATCCAGCGGAAACGGTTGAGCAGGCGGGCGACGAAATTGGCGGCAACGCCCATCAGCGCGATCGAGACGACGAGACCGATGATCAGGACGACGGGATGTTCCTGGGCGGCACCGGCGACGGCCAGCACGTTGTCGAGAGACATGGAGACATCGGCGATGACGATCTGCATCGCCGCTTGCCAGAAGGTCTTTTCCTTGGCCTTGGCGGCAGCTGCGGCGGCTTCGGCATCGGCATCCCCGCCTTCGCGCAGTTCCGCCCACATTTTCCAGCAGACCCAGGCCAGCAGCAGGCCGCCCAGCAATTGCAGGCCGACGATGCCGAGAAGATAGGATGTGACGGCGGCAAAGAGCAGGCGCAGCACGGTGGCGGCGATGATGCCGAAGAGGATCGCCTTGGAGCGCAGATGCGCGGGAAGACCCGCCGCCGCAAGGCCGATGACGATGGCGTTGTCGCCGGACAGAACGAGATTGATCGCGATCACTTCCAGCAGCGCGGCAAAGCCGGTCGCGGTGAACAGTTCTTCCATGAGATGCGCCTGATGTGGATTGCAGTTGACGGCGAGGGGACTTTCTCTATCCACCCGTTTGACCCCGGCGACAAGACTTCGCGGCATCATTTGCGTGTTTTTCGGTTGAAATCGGCCGGTTTGCCGCATTCGCTCCGGTTGCGGTTTTCCGCCTCCGGTTTTGTTTTTCCACGATGGGACGCTTCTCCACAGCTGCCGATTGTGCGGCGAAAAATCGCTTTACAGATGCCCAATCTCTATTAACCTGATCGAGATTGAGCGCCGCCGGAACCTTTCGCGCGTTCCGGCGCTTGCACGGCAAGCTTACCGCCTGACGCCAGCCGTCAGCCAACGGACGAGGAGTATGTGCTTGACCTATGACGTCGCAATCGTCGGCTCCGGTTTTTCCGCGATCGCCCTGACCCTCAATTTCCTCCGCTTCCTGCCGCCGACGGCGTCGATCGCCGTCATCGGCGACGATCCCGGTTTCGGGCGCGGCACGGCCTACCGGACGGAATTCTATCTGCACCGGCTGAACGTGCCTGCGGCGCGGATGAGCGTCTTCCCCGGAGAGCCGGAGGATTTCGTCGATTGGCTGCGCCGGCGCGGCAAGCCGGTGTTTGCCGAGGATTTCGCCTCGCGCGGCGATTACGGGCTTTATCTGCGCGATACGCTGGCCGCACATCTGAAGCCGCGGGCGAGCCGCGCCAATGTGGATTTCATCCGGGCAAAGGCCACCGCCTGCATCGCCAATAGCGAGACCGGCGAGGCGCAGGGGCTGACCTTCCATCTGGACAATGGCAGCGTTCTCAGCGCCCGCACCGTGGTGCTTGCGCTCGGCGTCGGCACCGCGAGCCTGCCGGTACCGCAGGAGAAGATCGCCGCGTCGCTCGGCGCCCAGACGGTCGTCAATCCGTGGCGCCTCGGGTGGCTGTCGAGGGTCGAGAGGGATGACGAGATCTGCGTCTTCGGCTCGGGGCTGACGATGATCGACCAGGTGCTTTCGCTGAAGGCGCAGGGGCATCGCGGCCGCGTGCATGTGCTGTCGCGGCGTGGGCTCGTGCCACATCCGCATCCGCGGCGCCGGCCCCCGGCAATCGCGCCGCAGCTGCCCGAAAGCCGGCAGATCAGCGCGCTCCTGCATGCATTGCGGGCACAGGCGGAGGCGGCCGAAGACTGGCGTTCGGTGTTCGACGGGTTGAGGCCGCAGACGCAGGCGCTGTGGCAGAGCCTTGACGGCGAGCAGCGGTCGCGCTTCCTGCGCCATGCGATGCCATGGTGGAGCGTGCATCGCCACCGGGTGGCGCCCGACGTGCATGAGCGGTTCCAGCAATTGCTGGATGCGGGCGTGGTCAAGGTTCATGCCGGCTATGTCCAGACGATCGATGCCAGCGACAGCGGTCGTGCCGTGGTGCGCTACCGTGAACGGGGGCGCCAGACGATCGCGACATTCGAGGCGGACTGGATCGTCAACTGTACTGGCATGGAGCGGGCGGGGATCGGCCATTCGCCGCTGTTGCAGGCGATGCGCGAGCGCGCGATGATCGCGACGGATCCGCTGCGGCTCGGCATTGCGGTCGACGAACACTCGCGGGTATTGGCCCCCGACGGTTCCGTGCAGCCCGGCCTTTATGCGGCCGGCGCGCTGACGGCCGGTCAGTTCTGGGAAATCACCGCCGTGCCGGATATTCGCGTTCAGGCGGAACTGGTCGCGCGGCAGGCGGCAGACGAGGTCGAACGTCGCATGCCGCGTCCGGCGCGCAGCGCCTGATCCGTCTTTCTTGCGTCGATGAATGGTGCGTTGTCGAAACCGCACGGTTTCTGCAAAGCGGCGAAAGCCGGATCGATTTTCTCCCATCCCTGGCCTCGTGAGGCTGCCTTGCTTCGACGGCACCGTTGCAAGCCTGTAGACCGGTCTGGTGCTCGTCTGCGCCTGCCTTAAGGGCGGGGCGAACGGCTTCGGTTATCGGTGCAGGGAAGGAATGGACATGTCGGGCTTGAAACTGGTGGGCTTTGCCGGAAGCTACAATCGACCGTCGAAAACGCGGACCTTGGTGGAGTATATCGCCACACATGCCGGGCAGCAGTATCATGTCGACACGCGGGTCTTCGACCTTGCCGATCTCGGCCCGTCGCTCGGCCATGCGCAGCGCCAGGGCGACCTCGATGCCGCAGCCCGGCAGGTGGTGGATGCGGTGGTCAGCGCCGATATCCTCGTCATCGGTTCGCCCACCTACAAGGGCAGCTATCCCGGCCTGTTCAAGCATTTCATCGACCTGATCGATCCGGACCAGTTGCGCGCCAAGCCGATCCTGATCAGCGCCACCGGCGGCGGCGATCGTCACGCATTGATGGTGGAACATCAACTGCGCCCCTTGTTCGGATTCTTCATGGCGCATACGCTGCCGACTGCCGTTTACGCGTCGGACAGGGATTTCGTCGACTACAAGGTGACGTCGGAGCCGCTCAGGCAGCGGATCGGCTTTGCGATCGACGAGATCGCCGCCTTCTTTCCCCAGGCACGACTGGCAGCGGCAGAGTGAAACGCCCATGACACTGTCGGGGCCGGCCGGCTATCCGGTCCGCCTTGCCGAGCCGGAGCCTGTTGCATGTCCATTGAAGATGATCTCGCCCGTATCGCCGAACAACAGAAGGCGCTCGTGTTCGACACGTTCGGCCTCGACGAGGCCTGGCGTCTCGGTTCCTTGTTGCGCGCGTGGTCGGTCGAACGCGGCCATGCGGTGGCCATCGACGTGAGATTTTCGACCATGCCGGCCTTCTATGCGGCGCTGCCAGGCTCCATTCCCGACAACGAGAACTGGATCCGCCGCAAACGCAATCTCGTGCTGCGCATGTTCCAGTCCAGCTATGCGATCGGCCGCAAGCTCGAATTGCAGGGGGCAACGGTGGAGGCGAAATACGGGCTGTCTTCTGCCGATTACACGCCGCATGGCGGCAGCTTCCCGATCACCGTCAAGGGTGGCGGCGTCATCGGCGCGGCCACGGTGTCCGGCCTTGTGCAGAGAGACGATCACGAACTGGTCGTCGAGGCGCTTGCCCATATGACCGGTGTCGATCTTGCCGGCATCCGCCTGCCGTAACGTGATACGGGGCCTGCCGCAGCGTTATGTGCGGCAGACCCCGTTTCGCCTCATGCAATTGAGATGATGCCTTTTTTGCCTTCTACCTGCGGAAGGCGCGGGCGATGGCGATCAGCAGGCAGGCGCCGATGAAGCCGGCGATGAGATAGCCGATCCAGCCGCCAAGCACGATGCCGAACACGCCGAGAATGGCGTTGGCGATGACGGCGCCGACGATACCGAGAATAATATTCATGAAGACGCCCATGTCGCTCTTCATGAATTTTTCGGCAAGCCATCCGGCAATACCGCCGATGATGATTGCTGCAATCCAGCCAATGCCTGCATTTTCCATGGTCCAGCCCCTTTTTCGATCTCTTCGATCGCAGATCCGGGCTTCCCCCTCATGAGAAGGCGCAGACCTGCATTCAACAAACGGTTTGTCCGCCATGGAATTGCAGTCGGCAGAGCGGTATGCCGGTGCCGCCTTTTGTTCCATGGCGCTGTTGAACGCCAAAGTCGGCAACAGGTTCCCGCTTTCGGCAATATTCTCTCGGCCGATGTGGAGGTTATCGGTCAGCCGTTTCTTTCAATCGCCTTGAAGTCGCTTTAGGTTCGCACCCGAATCCGCATCGACCAAAGGAAGCCGAGTGTCCATCATCTCCAATCACACCAGCCCGCGAGCGCGCGGGACACGTGCCGGCCGCCATGCCGGGCTGGCGCTGATCCACATTCTTTTCATGACCCTGTTGCTGACCATGGCGCTGGCCCTGCCGTTTTCCGGCATGACGGGAACGGCCGCCTACGCACAGGCACAGCAGCAGGACGCCGCGCCATCGGCCACCGGCGCAAAGAGCACCGGTGCGCAACCTGCAGCGCCCGACGCCACCCCGCCGCAAGCCGCACCCGAGCAGAAGGGCACACAGGCACCGACGCCGGCACCTGCGCCCGCGCCGGGTGCAGCAACGGGGCCTGCGGCCGGGCAGGCGTCACCGCAGGGTTCGGCACCGGCTGCCACACCGGCCGCGTCGGCGGCACCCGTTCCAGCTGCGCCAGCCAAACCGCTCGCCGCCGATGCCGTGACGGCCGATTCGATCAATGGCGCGGTGCAGAAACAGCTCACCCATATCCACGACCAGCTCACGGGCTTTCAGAAATCGGTGCATCAGGATGCCGACGACGATGCCGATCTCGCCGCACTGCGCGTCAAGGCAGATGCCATCATCAGCGAGATGCAGGCGCTGTCCGACAAGCTCAAGGGCCGAGGCGAGCAGATCCAGTCGCGCCTCACGGCGCTCGGCGATGCGCCGAAGGCCGGCGCGCCGCCCGAGACGCCGGTGGTTTCGGAAGAGCGGACGCGGCTCACCAACGAGCGCGCCGAACTCAATGTCGTCAGCGAAAATGCCAACCAGCTGTCGAACAGCGCCGTGCAGCTCGGCAATACGATCACCAATCTGCGCCGCTCGCTGTTTGCCCGCACGCTGTTCCGTCACACGGAACTTTCACCCGACCTGTTCACCGAGGCCGCGCAGGCGCAGCGCTATCAGTTCAGCGATTTCACCAGTACGGTCGGAAGCTGGCTGAGCTTCGTCATCCGCTTCAAGCCGCTGCAACTGGTCGGCGCGCTCATCCTGTCGATCGGGGCGGGGCTGCTGTTCCTCTTCGGCGGCTATCGGCTGCTCGGGCGGCTCACGCGCCGCAATGACGGGCAGGAGGCGCCGTCCTATATCCGCCGCCTGTCGGTCGCCTTCTGGTCGACGATCACCGAAACGGTGGCGCTTGCCGCCTTCCTGTCGTCCTCCTTCCTGTTTCTCGACGGGTTCAACGTGCTTCGCTCCGACGTCTCGACCATGGTGGCGAGTTTCTTCGGCACGGTGTGGTTCGTGTTCTTCGTCGCAAAGCTGTCGAACGCGGTACTGTCGCCGCGGGATCAGGACTGGCGGCTGGTGCGCGTCACCAATCGCGGCGCCAAATATCTGAGCGTCGCCGTCATCTCGATGGCCGTCATCAACAGTCTCGACTATTTCCTGAGTGCCGTCGCCGAAGCGCTGAGCTCTCCCCTGGCACTCACCATCGTCAAGAGCCTCGTCGCCTCCGTCATCATCAGCCTGATCGTCGCCTGCATCTCCTTCCTCAAGCCGGTGATGCCGGCCGGGGGAGAGCCGGAGGATCGGGGAAGGGGATGGCCGCGGTTCTTTCCGCTCATCATGCGCCTCGTCAGCATCGTGCTGCTGCTGTCGGCCGTCTCCGGCTATATCGGGCTGGCGCGCTTCCTGTCGACGCAGCTGGTGCTGACCAGCGCCGTTCTAGTGCTGATCTATATCGGGCTTTTATCCGGCAAGGCGATTTCCAAGCAGGGCTCGTTCCGCGATACCGGCGTCGGCCGCTGGCTGACGAAACGTTTCCGCTTCGGCGATGTGGCGCTCGACCAGTCTGGACTGCTTGCCGGCCTCGGCATCTATGCGTTTGCGCTGTTCTTCGGCATTCCGCTGATCATGCTCACCTGGGGTTTCCAGATTTCGGATATCGAATCCTGGATCTTCCAGGTCTTCACCCGGATCACCATCGGCAATATCTCGATCTCGCTCGTCGGAATACTGGGCGGCATCGTGCTCTTCGGCGTCGGCTATGTGGTGACCGGATGGGTGCAGAAATGGATCGACAGCAATGTCATGGCGCGCAGCCAGGTCGATCTCGGTGTCCGAAACTCGGTGAGAACCGGCATCGGCTATCTCGGTGTCGGCCTGGCGATGATCGTCGGCGTGTCGGCGGCCGGCATCGATCTCTCCAGCTTCGCGCTCGTCGCCTCGGCGCTGTCGGTCGGTATCGGTTTCGGCCTGCAGAACATCGTGTCGAACTTCGTCTCGGGCCTCATCCTTCTGGTGGAACGGCCATTCAAGGTAGGCGATCAGGTGATCACCGGCACGACGGAAGGCATCGTCAAGCGCATCTCGGTGCGCGCGACCGAGATCGAGACGTTTCCGCAAGCAGTCGATCATCGTGCCGAACTCGGAGCTGATCAATTCGCCGGTCGGCAACTGGACGCATCGCAACCGCATCCAGCGGTCGGAAATCCCCGTCTCGGTGAGCTTCGGCTCTGATCCGCAGCAGGTGATGGATATCCTGCTCGAACTGGTCAACGACCTTCCCGAGGTGCTGCGCAATCCCGAACCGCATGTGGAATTCCTGCGGTTCGCCGGCTCGTCGCTGGATTTCGAACTGCGCTTCCATCTGGCCGACATGGCGGATGGACTGCCGGTGCGCAACAACCTTCGGATCGCCATTCTCCGGCGTTTCCGCGAGGCCGGAATCGACATGCCGGTGCCGCAGCAGGAAATCGTCTTCCATCAGGGCAAGGCCTTGCCGATGATGGAAGAGGGCGATGGACGCGGCGGCGCCTGATCATCGTTGCCGATCCCATCTGGCTTCGGACAAGTAACCATCCGCTCGTAAGATCTCATTGACAATAAAGGCGACCTTCCGGGTCGCCTTTTGCTTTTCTCCGATTGTTTCCTTGCGGATTAACGCTTGGGCAATCGCTTGGCCCGTAAGTATTTCGCGGGTGAGGCTAAAACCAGAAACGGTCAAGGGGTGTCATGAGTTTCCTCGGAATTTCCGGAATGCAGTATTCCGGCCAATCGCTCGCGAATTCGCGGATCTTGCTGGCGGAAGACAGCAACGTGTTCACGTCGATGATCGGCAAGCGCCTGCAGGAGCTGTTCGGCATCGAGGTCGAGATCTGCCGCAATTTCGAGGATCTGCAACTGGCTTATGACCGCTCGACGGATCCGGTCACGCTGGCGATCTCCAATATCAACCTGCCGGGCGCCGAAAACGGCGAGGCGCTGGAATATCTGATCGACCTGTCCATCCCGACAATCGTGTTCACCGGCACGTTCCACGAGGATACGCGCGACAAGCTGCTCGCCAAGGATATCGTCGACTATATCCTCAAGGACAATGTCTTTGCCGTCGAGATGCTGGCGGAATCCGTCTGCCGGTTCTTGACGAACCATCGCCATCACGTGCTGATCGTCGATGACAGCCCGACGGCGAGGGCGCTGCTTTCGAGCCGCCTGAAGCGCTACAATTTCCGCGTCAGCGTCGCCGACAGCGGTGCCAAGGCGCTCGATCTGTTGAAGAAGAATGCCGATATCGGCCTCGTCGTCACCGATTACAACATGCCCGATATCGACGGGTTCGAGCTGACGCGGCGCATCCGCTCGGTGCGCGGCTCGCATGAACTGCGCGTCATCGGCGTATCGTCGTCGTCGAACCGGCTTCTGTCGGCGCGCTTCCTGAAAGCGGGCGGCAACGACTTCATGCTGCGGCCGTTCATCGACGAGGAATTCTACTGCCGCATCAACCAGAACCTCGATACGCTGATGCAGATCCGTTCGATGAAGGAAAGCCAGCGGATGCCGGCGAAACACGTCGCCTGAGGCTTCCTGCAGACGCAATGACAAAAGGCGGCCCCTTGCGGGAGCCGCCTTTTTCATTTCGGATCACGCCTTAAGATATGTCAGGCGACGACGCCGCTGCGGGACGGGTTGAGCGTCAGCTTGCGCTCGGCGCGTTCCTGCTGCGGCGAGCGGTTGTAGATCTCGCGGTAGCATTTGGAAAAATGCGAGGCTGAAACGAAACCGCAGGCGACGGCGACTTCCACCACCGGCATGGACGACTGGACGAGAAGGTGGCGGGCGCGGTCGAGCCGGATTTCCAGATAGTAGCGGGCCGGTGAACGGCCCATTTCCTGGCGGAACAGCCGTTCGATCTGGCGGCGCGACAGGCCGACATCGTCGGCGATCTCCACCAGCGACAGCGGTTCTGCCAGATTGGTCTCCATCAGCTCGATGATCGACAGCACCTTGTTGTTCTGGACGCCGAGGCGGGCGCGCAGCGGCAGGCGCTGGCGGTCATGCGGGTTGCGCACCCGATCCGTCAGCTGCTGTTCGCAGACGCGGTTGACGAGGTTCTCGCCGAAATCTTGGCCGATCAGGTTCAGCATCATGTCGAGCGAGGCGGTGCCGCCGGCGCATGTATAAAGATTGCTGTCGACCTCGTAGAGATCGGCATAGACTTCCGCCTGCGGGAAGGTTTCGGCAAAGCCCGGCAGGTTTTCCCAGTGAATGGCGCAGCGCTTGCCGTTCAGAAGCCCGGCTGCGGCCAGAACATGGGCGCCGGTGCAGAGGCTGCCGACAGCGATGCCGCGGTTATAGGTCTCGCGCAGCCACGCATTGACCGACTTGTTGTTGAACTCTTCCACATAGACGCCGGAACAGACGAGAACCATGTTGGGGCGGTTCTCGTTTGCAAGGTGGCGGCGTTCATCGGTGACGGAGGAATTGACTTCGATCGCAATGCCGCTCGACGAGTAGACCTTCTCGCCATCGGCGGAACAGAGCCGCCAGGTATAGGCCTGATAGCCGAGCATGCGGTTGGCGATGCGCAGCGTCTCGACCGCGGCTGCGAAAGGCAGCATGGTGAAATGGGGGACGAGGAAGAAAACGAGCGCGCGCTTCTTTCCCGGATTCGAACTCATCAGATCCATGCTTGCCGTTCCCTTTTTGCTTTTTGCGCCATGTCGACGTCGTTACTTTAAAAGCGACACTCGCATGGGTAAAGATACAGGAGAAGGGCTTTTGACGACAGGACTTTGATGAATTTGCGACATCAGAGTGTCGCAGCGGATGATTGTCTGTCGGAAATCGGCAATTGTCTCGTCTAGCGTTCCATCCCGACGGGCGGCAAGGGCCGGGCCCGTCGGGATACGGTGATGTCATCCATGGGCCAAGCCTGTCAGCGGCGCGGTGCGGAAGACGGTGCCTTCTGCTGGTCGGGTGCCGGCCAGCCGATATCCTTGCGGATGTCGAAGGGCAGGCCTTCGAGCATTCTTTCGGTGCGGCGGCGGGTGATTTCCGTCTGGATGAAGCGCGTCAGGCGCAGTACCGGACGGGTGAGTGTGGCATAATTGAAGCCTGTGGTTGCGGTGCGGCCGGGGCGGGCACCATGGGTGACGCTGATCGTCGTCATCGGTCTTCTCCTTTTGGGTCTGTCTCGTGTTTCCAGAATTTTCTTGATCGTGGGCGGTCAAGCCGATCGGGAGAATGAACTCCGCAGACCCATCAATCAATCAGATGCAAGTTATGTGTCCCATGAAATTCTGTTTCGTATTCTCCGGTATTTCCGGGGAGTTTCATGGAGGCTTCATGGGGCCTTCACGGCTGCTGCATCTGATGAAAGCCAATATGATCCCGGTTTGACTTTCAATCAAACGAAATGATATGGTCCTTAAGATCAATTTTGTTGAATGGAGAGCCTGCCATGACCGTGCCTTTCCGCCAGCCCCTGCCGCTTCTCGACAATGATGTTCTGCGCACGTTCGTGGCGATTGCCGAGACCGGCAATTTCTCCACGGCCGCCGAAGCGGTGCTGCGCACGCCCTCTGCCGTGTCGATGCAGATCAAGAAGCTGGAAGAGCAGCTGAAGACGACGCTTTTCCTGCGCGATGCGCGTTCCGTGACGCTGACGCAGCAGGGCGAGACGCTGTTATCCTATGCGCGGCGCATGCTGGCGCTGTCGAACGAGGCGGTCTCGCGCTTCGTCATGCCCGATATGTCGGGCAGCGTGCGGCTCGGAGCGCCCGACGATATTGCCGAGCGGCTGTTGCCGAAGGTGCTGCGGGATTTCGGCACGAGCTTTCCCGGCATCATGGTGGACGTCACCGTCGACCAGAGCCTGCTGTTGCGCCGTCGGATGGAGGAACAGCGGCTCGATCTGGCGCTGATCAACTGCGCGACGAAGCCGTTTCCGACGATCGGCGAGGTGATCCACACGGAAAAGCTGGTCTGGGCCGGTGCCAAATGCGGCAATGCGCATCTGCGCCAGCCCTTGCCGGTTTCGGTGTGGGAAGAAGGGTGCGTGTGGCGCAACGATGCGCTGACCCAGCTCGATCGCCACAAGCGACCCTACCGCATCGCCTATGCCAGCGCCCACACGATGGCGCAGCGTGCGGCGATCGTCTCGGATCTGGCGATCGCGCCCCTGCCGCGCTCCTATGTGACCGACGACATGCAGATCCTGGGTGCCAAGGAAGGCCTGCCGGAACTGATCAGCTTCGACATCAGGCTGTTGACGGCCTCGCAGCTTTCGGCACCGGTTCAGGCGGTGGCAGACAGTATTCGCGATGCGTTCAGCACGATTTCGGCAGCCGCCGCGTAAGGCCCGGCCGATGGATGCAGTCGATTGTGAAAAAATATGACACGATCCCGTGAACCTTTTTCACAGTCGTGCGTTCTTGGCGCGGAACATGTTTTCCAAAACGAATAGATTGCTATCCATCCGGAGATAAGCCCCATGACGGCAAAGACAGTCACCGTAATCGCTGCCCTTCTGGCAACGATGGTTTCCCTGAGTTCCTGCGGTAACACCATTCGTGGCATTGGCCAGGATACGGCGAACACCGTCGATGCGACGCAGTCGGCCGGCAAGAAGGTCGATCGCGCTGCCAAGTATTGATCGTTAGCGGCCTGAGGCCGCTGATCTACCGATACCTGCGGGTCTAGGGCGCTTAGCGCTCTATACGGGTCGGAGAATAAAAAAAAGCGCCGCGCCGGCATAAGCCGGCCGGCGTTTTTTACGTTATGGGGAGGCAACGCGATGCCCCCTGCCACCGTCTTGTTCCAGCTGTCTTGTTCAGACCGCCGATTTCGGAAAGGCGCGTTCGAGGCCGCCGGATTTTGCCAGACCGTCGCGAAACGCTCCATAGGCCGGATGCTGGCTGGAGCGGGCAGCTTCCATCAAACGGATCTGCAGACGGGCAGGCGCACTGGTGCCCAGCCATTCGCCTGCCGCCTGAAGCTTGATCGAATTCAGGAAGCGAGCGGCCGACGCCTGTTCGAGATGGAGATGCAGGCCGTCCAGCAGCACGTCGTCCATGGCCGGGTTTTCCATCATCAGCGACAGCCAGCTCTTCTCGTCATCGCTGCGGCCGGCAAGGCTTTCTGCGACGGTCTCGCGGTTTCCGATCGGGGCGACGTTGTTCATGGTCGATGTCTCCGGTGTTTCCTGGCGCGCGCATCGTGGCGCATATGCCATGCGGCCTTTCGCGCCGCGTGTGATTCCATCAGGCGTTTAGCATGGTCTGCCCGCTGCCGTGACGATGCGCTCGTGGTTGCCCACGGCAGAGATGTCGCAGGGGGCGTCGTGACATTCTCCTTGCCCGCCATTCCAACGCGATCCCTGTTGCCTTCGGCGCCGCCGGCCTTGTCGTTGGCGGCGGCACCGTGGACGGCGGTCAGAGCGCCGCCTTGACCTTGTCGGCCACGGCCGGTGTCACCCATTTGGTCCAGATGTCGGGACTGGTTTCGAGGAAATGTTTCGCCGCGTCGGCATTGGTGGCCAGATTGTCGTCCTGCCAGGCGAGAATGCCGTTGACCGTGGTGTTGGTCCATTTCCGCTTCTTGACGTAATCCAGCGCCACATCGGCCTTTTCGGCGAAGGCCCTGGTGGTGATGGTGAAGGCCTGCGAGGTGGGATAGGAATTCACCCGCGGGTTGCCGCAATCGGGAACGGCGGTGCAGGCATCCCAGTCGGCCTTGTCATGCGGTACGTCGAAGGAGAGTTTCACCATCTCGTATTTTCCGAGAATGGCGGTCGGCGCCCAGTAATAGCCGAGCCAGCCGGTCTTATTGGCGAAGGCATTGGCGATCGAGCCGTCGAGGCCTGTGGCAGAGCCGGTATCGATGAGGTCGAAATTCTTGTCTCCGGCGCCAATCGCGCGAAAGAGATTGGCCGTCGATACCTGGCAGCTCCAGCCGGAAGGGCAATTGTAGATCGCGCCCCTGGAGGGATTGTCGGGGGACGGGAAGAGTTCGGGATGGGCAAGCGCCTGCTGCACCGTCTTGATGTCGGGATGGGCGTCGGCCAGGAATTTCGGGATCCACCAGCCTTCCACCGCGCCATCGGCGAGGATCTCGGCTGCCTGGATCAGCCGGCCCTGCTTGACGGCCGCCTCCAGCGGCACGCGGACCGAATTGACCCAGAATTCCGGCGCCATGTCGGGCTCGCCCTTGTCGTTCATCGAGGTGAAGGTCGGCATCGTATCGCCGCTGACCAGATCCACCGTGCAGCCGTAGCCGTTTTCGAGGATGAACTTGTCGACATTGGCCGCAACCCCCGCCGAGGCCCAGTTCATTTCGGCAACGGAGATCGAACCGCAGGCGGCGTGCGCGGAGCCGCTGATGGCGTAAAGACCGGCTGCGAAGGCTGCGCAGGCGATGAGTTTCTTCATTGTTTCAAGACCTCCCGGTCCTTTCCGTTATGCCAGCCATGATCGATGGCGGTGGTCGGGTCTTATGGATGCAAGCCCATGCCCAGAGGGCGTGGGCGGGCGTCCGGTGGTTGCAATGCTTCGATGAGACCAGGCCGACACGCCGACAGCTGCTCTCCTGTTTCACCGGCTGATATCCTGCGTTGTTGCTCCGGCCTCCAACCGGTTGCCGGGAGATTGCGCATTCGTCTGTCCGCGATGAGAAAGGTACGGTTTCCCCGATGGAAATCAACTGCGGGTAAGCAAGCGCGCGCTGAGCGGACAATTCGACAGAGAGCGGCGGTTCACGCCTCGTGCCGTGTTCGCAGGCGAAAACAGGTGGGATTGCCAGGCATCGGTGGCTGTGAAGTCTGCGCCGGGGCGGTGAGGTCAGGCCAGGCCAAGCCAAGCCAAGCCAAGCCAGGTCAGGCCGCGGGGGATAATCACCTGCCAGTTTTGACCTTTTCCGGGGGAATAACGCCGCCTGCAACCTCCAATAAAAAATGGGGTCGGGTGCAATAAAAATGAAAAACAGTCAGTGATGTGCGTCTTTACTAACCATCCGGTAAGATTGTGACGCTAGTTTCCTATGTGTGGCCGACAGCGCCACGATGGCGCCGGATTGGGTAGTGCGTACCGGCCGCCTTCTGTTTTTGCTTGCTTCCGGCAAGCTTCTCTCCTGTTTTTCCCAATCCATGCCTGTCGTCGGCCATGCTTGCCGTCGGTCCTGATGCCGATCGGCCGGGCGGGGCAGGAATCGGTCGGTTCCATCCCGATCGCGACTTGACGGAATGCCGGATGCGACGCACCATGGCCGTGCAATGAGCATACGATTCAGACCTCAACAGGACCGGACGCCCCTAACCTCTACGAATCGTCCGGTCCAACCCTCTTTCAGATCAACGCGTTTTCGGAAGTGCCGGTGATGACGCGCGCGGGGCATGTGACTTTCGTTCTGGGCGGCGCCCGTTCGGGAAAGTCGGGCTTTTCGGAGCGCATCGTCTGCGACACCGGCCTTGAGCGCCATTATATCGCGACCGGGCGTGCCTATGACGGCGAAATGCAGGAACGGATTGCCCGTCACCGCATCGACAGGGGCGAGGGATGGGTGACGCATGAGGAGCCGCTGGCGCTATCGGAGACGCTGCGATCCGTTGCAGCATCGGACCGCGCCGTGCTGGTCGACTGCCTGACGCTCTGGATCACCAATCTGATGATGGACGGGGCGGATATCGCCGCGCAATCGAAAGAACTGGTCGAGACACTCTCGATCAGCCCCGGAAGCATCGTTCTTGTCTCCAACGAGGTCGGGCTCGGCATCGTGCCGGAAAACCGCATGGCGCGGGAATTCCGCGATCATGCCGGCCGCCTGCATCAGGCCGTGGCATCCGTTGCCGACGAGGTGCATTTCATCGCGGCCGCACTTTCCCTGAAGATGAAGGGCTGACTGCGGGTCAGAACCCCAGCCAGAGCCTTACCGGGTGGCTGGGGTCGGCCATCAGCTTGATCGCCAGCGCCAGACACGACACGATGAGAAGCGGCTTGATCAGCCTGGCGCCGTTGCGCATGGCAAGGCCGGAGCCGATCTGTGCGCCGATGAACTGGCCCACCCCCATGACGAGGCCGACCTTCCAGAGGATCGAGCCGGTGGCGGCAAAGACGAGAAACGAGCCGAAATTCGAGCCGAGATTGATGAGCTTCGTATGGGCCGTCGCCTTCAACATGCCAAAGCCGGCGAGAAGCACGAAGCCGAGCATGTAGAACGAGCCGGCGCCGGGGCCGAAGAGCCCGTCATAGAGGCCGACAAGCGGCACGACCACCAGGCCGAAGACGAAGGGCGTCACCCGGCGGTGACTGTCGGTGTCGTTGAGGTTGGGCTTTACCGCAAAGAAGATGGCGATCGCGACCAGCACGAAGGGGATGGCGGCGGCCAGAACGCTTGCCGGCACGAGCGAGGCCAGCAGCGCGCCGACCGCACCGCCGATCAGGCCCATCAGCGCCATGGGCAGCTGTTTCCTCAGGTTCACATGGCCCTTGCGGGCATAGGCGATGGTGGCCGAGGCCGAGCCGAATTGCGACTGAAGCTTGTTGGTGGCAATCGATTCCAGCGGCGGAATGCCGGCCAGAAGCAGGACCGGAATGGTGATCAGCCCGCCGCCGCCGGCAATCGAATCGACAAAGCCGGCAAAGATCGCGGCGAAGAAGAGCAGGGCAAGCAGGTGAAATGCGACGTCGGTCATGGGAAGATCACAGGGCAGGGTTGATGAAGGGGGAGGCCGGACGGGAAGGGTGGTCGGTCGAGAAGGGCGTGAGCCGGGGGAAACTGTCGGGATGGGCGAGAGTGGAGCGGACGAAGCTTGCCTTGCGGGAAAATGCGGTGCCCCGCCGCAAGGTGCGACAGGCGCAAGGCATGGCCGATCCCGTAAGGTCAGACGCGCGCTTCTGCCACCGAAAGATCGAGCCTGCAATGCATCCGCTGCGGCTTTCGGTTCTTACCTCACGGTTTTGGTCTGTCTCGATGAGGTGGTGGCGATCCCGTCGCGTTTTTCCCCGGTGTCATCCTTCATCTGCCGTTGCGTTCGCACGGGGTGACGCTATGGTCCCGCGACGCGCAATGCGCAGCAGGAATGCGCTTCAGGAACGGCGCTCGAGATCATGGAGTGGGACGAGATGCAGAAGGTTATTTTCGATACGGATCCGGGCGTCGATGATGCGATGGCTCTGCTCTTCCTGCATCGGCATCCTGCGATCGATCTTGTCGGCGTCACCACCGTGTTCGGCAATGCGACGATCGACACCGTAACGCGCAACGCGCAGTTCCTGCACCGGGAATGGGGCATTTCAGCGCCGATCGCCAAGGGTGCAGGCCATGCCTACGATGCGGCGCGCGGCGACAATCATCCGGCAGCTCTGGTGCATGGCGAGGACGGACTTGGCAATATCGGCATGGCCGAGACGATCGACTGGCCCGTCGATCCGAGGCCGGCGCACCGGTTCATCATCGATACGGTGAGAGCGAACCCGCATGAGGTGACGCTGGTCGCCGTCGGGCGGATGACCAATCTGGCACTGGCGCTCGACGAGGACCCGGAGATCGCCGCGCTGGTGAAGGACGTCGTCGTGATGGGGGGCGCCTTCGACGTCAACGGCAATGTGACGCCGGCGGCGGAAGCCAATATCCATGGCGATCCGGAAGCCGCCGACCTCGTTTTCACCGCGCCGTGGAAGGTCGTGCTTTTCGGTCTCGACGTGACGATGAAGACCGTGATGCAGCGCAGCACCCTTGCCGACATGGTGTCCGAGGCCGGGAAAAAGGGCGATGCGGGGCTGAAACTTCTCTCCGACCTGTCGCAGTTCTATATCGATTTCTACCGCCAGCGGGTCGGGCTCGACGGCATGGTCATCCATGACAGCTGCGCCTGCGTCTATCTGGTGGCGCCGGAGCTTTTCGATCTGCGCACCGGGCCGGTTCGCGTCGTCTGCGGCGGCCTTGCCGACGGCAAGACCATCCAGGCGCCGGACAATGGCCGCCGCTTCGTCGGCAGCGCCTGGGATGGCGTGCCGAGCCAGTCGGTTGCCACCGGCGTTCGCCCCGACGGCGTGCTGGACACGATCCGGGCGGCGCTTCTGACCGTCTGATTCCGGTCCCTGCCGTCATTCGGATCGTCAGTCGCTGCCGGCTGCGTTCTTCAGGCGGTCGAGATCGGGCACGGTGACGTGGCGGTTGTTTTCGACGAGGATCGTGCCGTCTTTGCGCAACCGCGTGATCTGGCGGCTCACCGTCTCGATCGTCAGGCCGAGGAAATCGGCGATATCGGCGCGCGATAGCGGCAGGTCGAAAACGGCAGCTTCTATTTTCGTCTCGGAGGCGCGCTCGGCGATGAGAAGAAGGAAGCTTGCGACCTTTTCGATCGCCGTCTTGCGGCCGAGCGTCAGCATCCATTCGCGCGCGTCGTCCAATTCCTCCAGCGCCTGACGGTGCAGGCTGCGGCCGAGATCGGGCGAGGCGGCCATCATCCGCTCCAGCATCCGTTTCGGGATAACGCAGACCTCCATGTCGGTCGCGGCCTCGGCGCTCATGCGGCTTTCGCCGGCAAACGGGCGGCCCATGAAATTGGGGGCGAATTGCAGGCCGACGATCTGCTGGCGGCCGTCGGCCATCACCTTGGAGAGTTTCACCACGCCGTCGAGAATGTTGCAGAAGGTGCCGACGCTTTCGGCCTGACCGATCAGCTCGCTGCCCGAGGCAACCGAGCGGCGTTGCGAGTGACGGTTGAGTTCGATCAGCTGCTGCGTGTCGAGCGCCGCACAGATGCCGCGCGAGCGGGCGTCGCAGCTCCGGCAGGCGGTTGGCACGTCCGGCTCGTCGAATGTCTTCAGTCTGGCGTCCATGATGGTCTCGGCGCTTTTATGCCGTCCTCTTGCGTCTCGTGTCGGCTTGACTTTCGTCAACAGGGAGCCGCGCGGGTTGATGCAGGTCAAAGTGACCGAAATAATCCACAGATACGCCTTGGCCGAGGGGCGATCGTGCCGGTTCTGCCGCAGATGGTCGCCCTTCGCGTGCAAAGAACGGACGCCAAGGAGCAGATGTCATGAACGAGAAACTGCTGGCCAGATATTCGGGTGCCGTGCCGCGCTACACCAGCTATCCGACGGCGCCGCAATTCTATGCCGGCATCGATGCCTCGACCTACGGCCGCTGGCTGTCGGAGCTTCACGAGGGGCAGACGCTGTCGCTCTATCTGCATATTCCCTATTGCGACCGGCTCTGCTGGTTCTGTGCCTGTCATACCAAGCAGACGCTGCGCTACGAGCCGATCACCGCCTATCTCGCGGCGCTGAAACAGGAGATCTCGGCCGTCGGCCGTCGCGTGTCCAAGGCGGTCAGGGTGCGCGCCGTGCATTTCGGCGGCGGCTCGCCGACCATGCTGAAGCCCGAGGACATGATCGACCTGATGATGGCGCTCAAAGACGCCTTCCGCTTTGACGACGATGCCGAAATCGCCGTCGAGATGGATCCGAACGATCTCGACGAGGCGCGCTACGATGCGCTTTCTGCGATCGGTCTGACACGCGCCAGCCTCGGCGTGCAGGATTTCGATCCCATCGTGCAGACGGCGATCAACCGGCTGCAGACCTTCGAGCAGACCCGATCCGTCGTCGACGCGGTGAGGGAAAGAGGCGTGCAGTCGGTCAATTGCGATCTTCTCTACGGCCTGCCGTATCAGACGATCCGGTCGCTCGAACGCACGGTTTCGGATATCGTCTCGCTCAGACCCGACCGGATCGCGCTCTTCGGTTATGCGCATGTGCCGTGGATGAAGAAGCACCAGACGATGATCAGGCAAGACGTGCTGCCGGATATCCGCGATCGGTTCCGTCAGATGCAGCATGCGACGGAGCTGTTGCTTGCGGCCGGCTACGAGGCGATCGGCATCGATCATTTCGCCCTTGCGCAGGACAGACTGGCGGTCGCTTCGCGGGAAGGGCGGCTCAGGCGCAATTTTCAGGGCTATACGGATGATGCCGCCGATGCGCTGATCGGGCTCGGTGCGTCCTCCATCGGCTTTTTGCCGCAGGGCTATGTGCAGAACATGCCGGCAACCGGCGGCTACCAGCGAATGATGGCGCAGGATGACACCCGAGAACAGGGGCTTGCCACCGTGCGCGGCATCGAACTCACCTTGGACGACCGGATGCGGGCCTTCGTCATCGAAAAGATCATGTGCGCCTTCGGCTTCGACTTTCAGCCGCTTCGGCACCAATTTGGTGCAGCCGCAGAGGCGGTGATCGCCGAGGCGCGGGCCTTCGCGCGGGACGATCGCGACGGCATCTGTACGGCGACACAGGGCACTTTTCGGGTGACGCGGGCCGGAAAACCGTTTGCGCGCAGCATCGCCTCCATCTTCGATCGCTACCTTTCTGCGGGTCGCGGGCGCCATTCGATTGCTGTTTAGGCAACACAAATGGTGCAAATTGGCGCGGCCGGCCACGAAGCCATTGGCAATTGGAACCGATTTGCCTATGTGGAGGCCTGATTACCTATTCTATAGAGGACCATGGGCGTGACCGCTACATTCGACAAAGTTGCCGACATTATCGCCGAGACGAGCGAAATCGACCGCGAAACGATTACTCCGGAAAGCCATACGATCGACGACCTCGGTATCGACAGCCTGGACTTCCTGGACATCGTGTTTGCCATCGACAAGGAATTCGGCATCAAGATTCCGCTGGAACAGTGGACCCAGGAAGTGAACGAGGGCAAGGTTTCGACGGAGGAATATTTCGTCCTGAAGAACCTTTGCGCCAAGATCGACGAACTGAGGGCAGCGAAGGCTTAAGCCCTCGCCGGGCTTTTGCCATGCTGCTTGAATATTTCCAGATGATCGATCGCGTCGAGATGATCGACGCCGATCGGAAAAATATCAAGGCACGCTCGGTGGTGCCGGCAAAGAGCCCCGTCTTCGAGGGCCACTTTCCCGGCATGCCGCTCGTTCCGGGCGTGCTTCTGATCGAGACCATGGCGCAGGCATCGGGTTTCCTGGTGCTGGCCGCCTCGAATTTCGCCGCCATGCCGTTCCTCATGTCCGTGGACGGCGCCAAGATGCGTGCCTTCGTCGAGCCGGAAGCGGTCCTCGACATCGAGGTGTTTCTGGAGCATGAGGGTTCCGGCTATGCCGTGACGAAGGCGAAGATCACATCGGCCGGCAAGAAGGTCTGCGACGCGCAGCTGAAGCTGCGCACCATGCCGTTTTCCGAAGTGCCGCTGGCGCCGATCGTGCGCAAGCGTGCCGAAGAGGTCGGCCTCGTCGCCGCCATGCAGGCCAGCGCCTGACGGCTGATCGCCGAGGGCCGAATGCCAAATGCAAGCCGGGGCCTCGTTAAGCCCGGCGCCAAGAGGACAATGATGAAGTCTGCCAATGATGTCGTGATCACCGGTATCGGGATCGTCAGCTGCCTTGGTGTCGGCAAGGATGCGCATATCGCCGCCCTGTCCGCATCGGCGGCAGTCGCGCCGGTTGTCGAAACCGAGCGCTTCAAGCCCTATCCCGTCCATCCGATGCCTGAAATCGACTGGTCGGCGCAGATCGCCAAGCGCGGCGACCAGCGCCAGATGGAGAACTGGCAGCGTCTCGGCGTGTTTTCGGCAGGCCTTGCGCTTGACGATGCGGGCCTCAAGGACAATGCCGAGGCCTGCGCCTCGATGGACATGATCGTGGCGGCCGGCGGCGGCGAGCGCGACATCAAGGTCGATTCGCTGATCGTCGATGAGGCGCTCAAGCGCAACGACCGCGACGTGCTTTTGAACGAGAAGCTGACCACCGAACTGCGCCCGACGCTGTTTCTGGCCCAGCTTTCCAACCTGATGGCCGGCAATATCTCGATCGTCCACAAGGTCACGGGTTCCTCGCGCACCTTCATGGGCGAAGAGGCGGCCGGCATTTCGGCCATCGAGACCGCCTATCACCGGATCAAGGCCGGGCAATCGACCCACAGCCTCGTCGGCGGCGCATTCGTCGCCGAACGCGCCGATATCCTGCTCCTCGTCGAAGGGATCCGTGCCCATGCGACGGGTGACTGGCAGCCGCTCTGGTCGCGGTCGCCGGAAAATGGCGGCGGCATGATCACCGGCAGTGTCGGCGCCTTTCTGGTGCTCGAACAGCGCCAGTATGCCGAAGCCCGCGGCGCGCATATCTATGCGACGATCGACGGCGTCGAGGGCGATCGCGGTCGCCGCGACGAGGGTGGGCTCGAAAAACGCCTGACGCGGCTTGCCAAGGATGCGGCACAGCTTTCCGCCAAAGACACCGTGGTGTTTTCCGGTGCGACCGGCATGAGCGAGCTTTCGGCGCGCGAGAAGGCGTTCCTCTCGGAAACCTTTGCCGGTGCGCCGGTGCGCGGCTATGGCGGCGTGACGGGCCATGCGCTGGAAGCGCAGTTCCCGCTCGGGCTTGCGCTTGCGGCGCTGTCGCTCGACGAAAAGGCGAAGGTTCCGGCCTTCGATCCCACACATGAACAGCCGATGACCGCCGCTGCCAGCCATGCCGTCGTCACGACGGTCGGCTATACGCGCGGCGAAGGCCTCGCCGTTCTTTCGGCAGGCTGAAGGAGTTTTCGATCATGAGCGATACGCGTTTCAAGGATCATCTCGGCCGGCCGATCGTGGCCGTGACCGGCATGGGCGTCATCACCTCGCTCGGCCAGGGCCTGACGGACAACTGGGCGGCGCTGACCTCGGGCAAGTCGGGCATCCACAACATTACCCGCTTCCCGACCGACAAGCTTTCGACCCGCATCAGCGGCACCGTCGATTTCATCTCGGTACCCGTCGACAATTCGGTCGAGCGCTCCTATGCGTTTGCTCGCGAGACGACGATCGAGGCTCTGGCGAATGCCGGGCTTTCGGGCGATTTCGACGGCCCGCTGTTTCTGGCGGCCCCGCCGGTCGAGCCGGAATGGAGCGCCCGTTTCGAGCTTGCCGACCGCGCCCCGCCATCGAAGGCGGAAGGCGATGTCTATGACCGTTTCCTCGCGGCCATGCGCGAACGTCCCGATCCGGCCTTCCTCGAAGCCGTGCAGTTCGGCTCGATCTCCGAGCGGCTCTCCGACACCTTTGGCACACGCGGATTGCCGGTGACGCTGTCTACCGCCTGCGCGTCTGGCGTCACCGCGATCCAGCTCGGCGTCGAGGCGATCCGTCAGGGCCGCACCGACCGGGCGCTTGTGGTTGCGACCGACGGTTCGGTCAGCGCGGAAGCCCTGATCCGCTTCTCGCTTCTGTCGGCGCTTTCGACCCAGAACGATCCGCCGGAAAAGGCATCCAAGCCGTTCAGCAAGGATCGCGACGGTTTCGTCATCGCCGAGGGTGCAGCGACGCTGGTGCTGGAATCGCTCGAGCAGGCGATTGCCCGCGGTGCCAAGGTGCTCGGCATCATGAAGGGTATCGGCGAAAAGGCCGATCACTTCCACCGCACAAGGTCTTCGCCGGATGGCGGCCCGGCGATCGCCACGATCCGTGCAGCGCTGTCCGATGCCGGCATGGAAGAGGGCGGTATAGGCTATATCAACGCCCATGGCACCTCGACGCCCGAGAACGACAAGATGGAATATGGCTCGATGCTGTCCGTTTTCGGCGAGAGCCTGAAGGACATCCCGCTGTCGTCCAACAAGTCGATGATCGGCCATACGCTGACGGCGGCCGGTGCCGTGGAAGCGGTCTTCTCGTTCCAGACGATGCTGACCGGCACGCTGCCGCCGACAATCAACTACACCAATCCGGACCCGACGATCGTCCTTGATGTCGTGCCGAACGTGAAGCGCGACGGACAGCCGAAAGCCGTGCTTTCCAACTCCTTCGGCTTCGGCGGGCAAAATGCCAGCCTTGTCATGACGGTGGAACCGGCGTAAGGGCACGGCCCAAGAAGTGAGAACGTCATCCTCGGGCTCGCCCCGAGGATTTCTCGACGTCCAGACATGAAATTGATTGCAGGCAGATGCCCGGGACAAGCCCCGGGCATAACGCGTCTTAAAGACGTCGTCGCCTCAATCATGCATCCGGAAGGAAACGAATACCATGCGCGCGCTGCAACTGATCGAAGACCGCCGGCTTGAGGCCGTGGATATTCCCGAGCCGGAAGCGCCCGGTCCCGGCGAAGTGACGCTGCGCGTGAAAGCCGTTGCGCTCAACCATATCGACGTCTGGGGCTGGCGCGGTATGGCGTTTGCCAAGCGCAAGATGCCGCTGACGATCGGTGCGGAAGCGTCCGGCGTTGTCGAGGCGATCGGGCCGGGCGTTTCGAACGTCCTTCCCGGTCAGCTCGTGTCGATCTACGGCGCGCGGACCTGTGGTCTGTGCAAGCCCTGCCGCGAGAAGCGCGATAATCTGTGCGAACATGTTTCCGGCGTGCACGGCTTCCATCTGGACGGCTTTGCGCAGGAAAAGGCCAATATCCCGGCCCGCCAGCTGGTTCCGGCACCGCCCGGCGTCGATGCGATCGGTGCAGCACTTGCCCCCGTCACCTTCGGCACCGTCGAGCATATGCTTTTCGATAACGCAAAGCTGCAGCCGGGCGAAACCATTCTCGTCCATGCCGGTGGTTCCGGCATCGGTACGGCGGCGATCCAGCTTGCCAAGAAGATGGGCTGCACCGTCATCACCACCGTCGGTTCCGACGACAAGATCGAGCGGGCGAAGGCGCTCGGCGCCGATCACGTCATCAATTACCGCACCGACCGTTTCGAAGGCGTGGTGCGCAAACTGACCAAGAAGAAGGGCGTCGACGTGGTCTTCGAACATGTCGGCAAGGATACCTGGGCCGGCTCCATGCTCTGCATGAAGCGCGGCGGCCGTCTCGTCACCTGCGGCTCGACGTCGGGTGTTTCGACCGACATGAACCTGATGATGCTTTTCCAGCAGCAGCTGAAGCTGCTCGGCTCCTTCGGGTGCCGGATGGAGAACATGGCCGACGCCATGCAGAAGATGGCACAGGGGATCGTTCATCCCGTCATCGACACGGAAGTCACATTCGAGGATATCGGCCGGGCTCTGGAGCGGATGGAAAGCCGCCAGATCTTCGGCAAGATCATCCTCAACATGGGCTGATGATCCGGTGAAGATGTTCATCACCCGGCTGGTGCTCTCAGCCATGCATTTTCGCCAGTGGCTGGTGGCGCAGGCGGTTTTCGGCTTCCTCAGCCTGTTGAAAGTGCTGCCGGCGGATCCTGCGATCCGCTGGGCGGATGCGCTTGCCCGCAAGGTCGGCCCGAAACTGTGGCGGCACAGGCTGATGCTGACCAATCTGCGCAACGCCTTTCCGGACAAGAGCGAATCGGAATTGCAGACGATCGCCATCGCCAGCTGGGGCCATATGGGCCGCATGGCGGCGGAATATGTCTTTCTCGACCGGTTGTTCGACTTCGACCCGGAGCAGACGAAACCGGGGCGCGTCGAGGTTTCGGGCATTCCGCTCTTCGTCGATCTGCGCGACAATCCGCGGCCGTTCATCGTGTTTACCGCGCATACGGGCAATTTCGAGCTTCTGCCGGTCGCCGGCAAGGCGTTCGGGCTGGAAGTGATGGTTCTCTTCCGGCCGCCGAACAATCCTTATATCGCCGACAAGGTGTTTTCCTTTCGTGCGGCACGCATGGGAAGTCTTGTACCGTCGCATGCCGGATCATCCTTCGCGCTGGCGCGGCGGCTCGAAGCCGGCGGCGGCGTGGGCGTGCTGGTCGACCAGAAATTCCGCAAGGGGCTGGAGACGCAGTTCTTCGGCCGGCCGGTCAAGACCAACCCGCTGCTTGCCAAGCTCGTCCGCCAGTTCGATGCGGAAGTCTATCCGGCGCGCTGCATCCGTCTTCCAGATAACCGTTTCCGGCTGGAGATCGAGCCGCGGATCACGCTTCCGCGCGACGCGCGGGGCAATATCGACGTGCAGGGCACATCGCAGCTCTTGAACGACAAGGTGGAGAGCTGGGTGCGCGAATATCCCGAGCAATGGCTGTGGTATCACGACCGCTGGCATATCAAGAAATCGGTGAAGGACGCGGGCTGAGGTCAAACCTTCATGCGCCACCGCTAAATCTTGGGATTGCGTAGTCTTCCGCTCGGGATTACCCGTACGTTAAGTGACCCGCCATAATTAGGGGACGACATCCCCCCGTTGGTCGGCTAAACGCGTTGGACGGCGTCGAAAACAATAAAAAGAACAACATGGACGGTTGCCGGCTGGTGTAAGAGGACACTTTCGTGGAAGCGTTGATCGATCTTTTCTGGTCCAAATACGACGAATTGCAGCAGGCAATCGAGCGCGAAGACGAGACGATGACGGCTGCCCTCGACCGCGAGCTCGATCCGCTGATGCTGGCGATCCTGGGCACTGCGGCCGGCGATGCGGCAAGCATCCAGCTGCAGTTCCGCTTCGCGCTCGATCTCCTCAACGAGGAGGCCGACGATCGCAGCTGCGTGCGGCGCAACGCCCATCTTCTGCAGACGCTTGTCGAGCGCTATCTCGGCCCGGCCGTCGCCAAGGCCGTGCCCGATGCGGCAGTCGATGCCGATGAGGCCGAAGACACGTCGCTGATCGACGCGGCAATCGCGAACGGGCTTCTGGACGATGCGCTGCTCAACCGGCTTTCGGATCGCATCCTCGTTGTCGCGCCCGGCTACAGGATCCTCTATTCCAACGATACGAATGCGCGGCGGCTGGATATCGCACGCGAGGAGCTGATCGGCCGGCATCTGGGCGAATTCGTCGGCCTGCACCGGTTCCGCAACGAATACGCGCCCAATCTCGACCGCTGTTTTGCGGGCGAGAACACGTCGGTGACCTATGCGGACGAGGTCGATGGCGAGACGGTGGTGATGCGCTGCCGGATGTCTCCCTTCACCCGGTCCTCGACGCTGATCGGCGCGCTCGTCGTCATCCGCGAAACCGCCGATCGCCGCCGCCGCCGTTCGGCGGCGTGACCGCGCGGCTCGGCTGTGGCATCTCAGGGGCCGAAGGGACGGATAGCGATCGGCGTCGGCGTCCTGATGCGGCGGTCGTTGGTCAAAAACTCCGCGCAGCCCGAGGCTTCCGCCGTCGCCACGTGAATGGCATCGACGAGCTTCAGATTGAGTTCTGCACCGAGAACTGCGGCGCGCTTGATGAGCGATAGTGTGACCGGGACGAGGGTAATGACCTGTGCGTTCTCGAGCATCTGCGTATACGTCGCAGCACTTTCCATGTTGGTCATCTGCAAGGCGCCGCGAAGACATTCGCCAAGCGTTATTTCGCTTGAGACAAGCGACCCGACCTGCTGGATTGTGGCGAGTTCATCTTTGGCCCGTTGCCTGAATGATGGGGTGCCATCGATCAGATAGATGAAGATGTTTGTATCGACATAGACCGCAGGGAGCGGCGCGGTCATTCGTCACCGCGAAAATCGCGGACACCATCCAGCACTTCCTGCTCAGACAAGTTCGATGAATATTTCGCCGCTCTGTGCGAGATCTCGTCCAAGAACTTCAACCTGGCGTCAACACTTGCATCAGTGGCACCGGGGCCGCCCGCCAGATGATTGTCCAGTGTCGCGACTACGACAGACTGCCGGGAGGCGTGTATTTCTTCCGACACCCGGTCGATCCGCGACAGGAGTTCGTCGTTCACTTCGATTTCCAGCTTGTGCAGGCCCATAGGCGCTCTCCACGGTCGAGCCACAAGGATAACCGAAACCGGGATTGCCGCAAAGCTGGCCTTCCTCGCGAAATTTCGGGGTGGCTCAGCGGCGTTCCAGAAGTGCCTTCAGGGTCTCCAGATCCTTCGTCACATGGGCGGCGTCTGTTTCGAAGGCGGCGTCGGCCGTATCGGGCAGGCGCAGGAGCGTGAACATCACCTCGGCGCCATCGCCGTTTTTCACGACCCGCAGCGCATTGTCGACCGTCACGCCGTTTTCCAGTGTCACCTTATGGTCGATGACGCCATAATCATTGGGCGCGGCAAAACGGATGCGGATCGTGCCGATCGGGCCACCGTCGCCCAGCCAGTCATCGCCGTCACGCGTCAGCCCGGCGGCAAGGCCCGACGCCCAGTGCGGCATGTTTTCCGGCCTGTGGGCATAATCGTAGACGGCGTGCCAATCCCGGTTTATCGTCAGGTGGATGATGCGGGCCGGGTATGTGGTCATCTCAGGCCTCCTTGGCAGCGACAGGACAAGATTACGCCAAGATAGGCGTCCGTCCGGCCGTGGCCATAGCCGCATACGGCTTTTGAACGAAATCTGCTTTGGTGCTGCGGCCGGCCTTGATGCAGCGGTCGGATTGGCCGCAGTCGTATTGCGCGCTTTTCCATCCCTCGTGGCTTGCCGTTTCGCTTGGCCAGTGCCAAATAACCAGCGAAATCAAACTGGAGACATATCCCGTGGAACAGGCAGAAATCGGCCTTATCGGTCTCGGCGTGATGGGCGCCAACCTTGCTCTCAACATTGCGGAGAAGGGCAACAAGATCGCTGTCTTCAACCGCACGACAGAGGTGACGAGGAAATTCTACGCCGAGGCAGGCGATCTGCAGGGCCAGATCATTCCCTGCGAGACGATGGAAGACTTCATCGCCGCCATCCGCCCGCCGCGGCCGATCATCATCATGATCAAGGCCGGCGAGCCGGTCGACCAGCAGATGGAACAGCTGAAGCCGTATCTGTCTGCCGGCGACATCATGATCGATGCCGGCAACGCCAATTTCCGCGATACGATGCGCCGCTTCGAAAGCCTTGAAGACAGCGACCTCACCTTCATCGGCATGGGCGTGTCGGGCGGTGAGGAAGGTGCGCGCCACGGACCCTCGATCATGGTCGGCGGGACGGAAGAGAGCTGGAAGCGCGTCGAGAAGGTCCTGACCTCGATCTCCGCCAAGTTCCATGACGAGCCCTGCGTCGCATGGCTCGGCGAAAACGGCGCCGGCCATTTCGTCAAGACCATCCATAACGGCATCGAATACGCCGATATGCAGATGATCGCCGAAATCTACGGCATCCTGCGTGACGGCCTCGGCATGGATGCCGGCGCGATCAGCGACGTGTTCGGCAAGTGGAATACCGGCCGCCTCAACTCCTACCTGATCGAAATTTCCGAGAAGGTGCTGAAGGCCAAGGATCCGATCTCGGGCAAGCCGATGGTCGACATGATCGTCGATGCCGCCGGTCAGAAGGGCACCGGCAAGTGGTCCGTCATCGAGGCGCAGAACATGGGCGTCGCCGCGACCGCGATCGAGGCCGCCGTTGCCGGCCGCATCCTGTCTTCGCAGAAGAAGGAACGCGAATCGGCCGAGAAGATTTTCGGCCTGCCGGAGGGCGTTCCCGCACCGAAGGACGGCATGTCCTTCCTCGCCGATCTCGAAAACGCGCTGCTCGCCGCCAAGATCGGCGCCTATGCGCAGGGTTTTGCCGTCATGGCGGCTGCGTCGAAGGAGTATGACTGGAACCTGCCGATGCCGACGATTGCCAAAATCTGGCGCGACGGCTGCATCATCCGCTCGCAGTTCCTCGACGAAATCACCTCTGCCTTCAGCAAGGACCCGGATGCGGCGAACCTGATCGTCACCCCGGCCTTTGCCAAGATGGTCAAGGAAACGGACGGGGCGCTGCGCCGCGTCGTCGCTTATGCGGTGATGGCAGGCCTGCCGGTTCCGGCGCTTTCTTCGGCGCTCTCCTATTTCGACGCCTATCGCCGCTCGCGCGGCACCGCCAATCTCATCCAGGCGCAGCGCGACTTCTTCGGCGCACACGGTTTCGACCGCGTCGACGGTGCCGACAAGCATCACGGCCCGTGGGGCAGCGGCCTCGCCGACTTCAAGTAAGATCGGCCCGGCACACTCATCGAAGAGGGCTCGCCTTGCGGCGGGCCCTTTTCCGTCCAGCCAGAGCGTGATGGGGGGTGGACCGGGAAAGTCGATCGGCTATGAATGGTGCCATCATTCATCGAGGGAGGAGACCGATCATGACATCCACACACTGGCAGCCCGCCGAAGACCGTTACGAGACGATGCGCTATAACCGTTGCGGCCGGTCCGGCTTGAAACTGCCGGCCCTGTCGCTCGGCCTCTGGCACAATTTCGGCGACGACACGCCGCATGAGCGCAAGGTCGCCATCTGCCGCAAGGCCTTCGATCTCGGCATCACCCATTACGATCTCGCCAACAATTACGGCCCCAACCCCGGAGCAGCCGAGCTCGCCTTCGGCCAGATCCTGCGCGAGGATTTTTCCGGCTACCGCGACGAACTGATCATCTCGTCGAAAGCGGGGTACACTATGTGGCCCGGTCCTTACGGCGAATGGGGCAGCCGCAAGTACCTGATCGCCTCCTGCGACCAGAGCCTGAAACGGATGGGGCTCGACTATGTCGATATCTTCTATTCGCACCGTTTCGACCCCGATACGCCGCTCGAAGAAACCTGCGGCGCGCTCGACCATATCGTGCGCTCGGGCCGGGCGCTCTATGTCGGGATCTCGTCTTATAATTCGCAGCGCAGCCGCGAAGCCGCTGCCATCCTGAAGGCGATGGGCACGCCGCTTCTCATCCACCAGCCGAGCTATTCGATGATCAATCGCTGGGTCGAGCAGGACGGTCTTCTCGACGCGCTGGATGAACTGGGTGTCGGCTCGATCGTGTTTTCGCCACTGGCGCAGGGCATGCTGACGTCGAAATATCTCTCCGGCATTCCCCATGACAGCCGTGCGGCGCAGGGCAAGTCGCTGCGTACCGCCTTTCTCAACGACCGCAATATCGAGAACCTCAAGGCGCTCAACGCGATTGCCGAGAAACGCGGCCAGACGCTGGCGCAGATGGCGATCGCCTGGGTGCTGCGCGGCGGACGGGTAACGACCGCGCTGATCGGCGCAAGCCGCCCCGAGCAGGTCGAGGATTGCGTCAGGGCGCTCGACAAGCCCGATTTCACCCCGGAAGAACTGAAGGAAATCGACCGTCACGCCAAGGAGGCGGATATCAACCTGTGGGCGGCATCCGCAGAACGGGACGGGCCGAAGCGCTGAGGCGCATTCGCTTCTTGCCAGCACCTCCGGCTGTTTCAGACAGCAGCCGAAGGTGCTGGAATACCCCTCCGGAGAATTTGATCCAGCGCAAATCCTTACCGGAAGTCACGGATTTCATTAAGAAAATGTAACGTTGTGGTTCATCTTCGGTTCATTGTCTGCGCCATAGTCTTCAAGCGTGGATAACCCGAGGAGACACCTTATGAAAAAGACTGTACTCGCCCTGATCGCCGCAACCGTCTTGGCCGCACCTTTCGCTGCCCAGGCCCAGGACCGCGGCTTCGATCCGCATCACCGCGGACCCGTTGTCGTCGAGAAGAAGAGGGTTGTCGTGACGAAGCGCTGGGAGCGCGGTCACCGCGTCAGCGTTCAGGATCGTCGTCGCTTCTCGGAAGTGCGCGACTATCGCCGCTACCGCCTGTCGTCGCCGCCGCGCGGCTATCACTGGGTTCGCGCCGACAACCAGTACCTGCTGATCGGCGTCACCAGCGGCCTGATTTCGAGCATTATCACCGCTCGCTAAAGATCGGTCTCCGAACGGAGACAGAAATGCCGCCCTTCGGGGCGGCATTTTGCGTTGTCGAAAAGATTTTGCGGGGGCCTTACTTTGCGGCCGACAGGCAGGTGGTGATGGAGCTTGCCAGCGCCCACATCATCTCAAAGTAGAGATTGGGACCGGCGGTGAGCGTCGCGGCTTCCGGATCAAGCGTGCCGGAGCGGGCATGCGTTCCCTCGCTGACGACCGAGATCAGTTTCGGCTCGAACTGCGGTTCGGCGAAGACGCAGGTCGCGCCGAGATCGGCGACCTTCTGATGGATCTCGCGGATGCGCTCGGCGCCGGGCAGGGTTTCCGGGCTGACGGTGATCGAGCCGGCAACCGCCACGCCATAGCGCTTCTCGAAATACTGGTAGGCATCGTGGAAGACGACGAAGGGCTTTGCCTTCACCGGCGCGAGTTTTGCGGCGAGTTCGGCGTCGAGCGCATCGAGGCGCTTCATCAAACCGGCGGCGTTTGCCTGATAGGTCTGTGCATCGGCCGGATCGGCTGCGACGAGGGCCCGCTCGATCTCCTCGGCCATCGCCTTGGCATTGGCCGGGTCGAGCCAGAGGTGGGTGTCATAGGCGCCTTCGCCGTGTTCGCCGTCACCATGGCCGTGTTCATCGTGGCCGTGTTCATCGTGGTGGTCGTGGCCGGCGGCTTCGGCCTGATCGTGGCCCTGATGGTCATGGTCGTCATGATCGCCGTCATCGTGCGGCTCGAACGCGCCGCCTTCGCGCAGCGGCAGCTTGATCACGCCCGGCGCATCTTCGAGCGAGACGACGGCCGCCTTGGAGGCGAGTGCCTCCAGCGGCCTGGTCAGGAAAGCCTCCATGCCGGGACCGACCCAGAAGACCAGATCGGCACTCTGCAAGGTGGCGGCATTGGACGGCTTCATCGAATAGGTATGCGGTGACGCGGCTCCCTCGACGATCAGATTCGGCTCGCCGACGCCTTTCATGATCGCTGCCACAAGCGAATGGATCGGCTTGATCGAGACGACGACATCCGGGGCCGCATGCGCGGAGGACGCGGCGACAAACAGAGCGACGGAGGAGAAGAGGGCGGCGAAGGCAGATTTCATCGGCGGGTTCCGGCAAGTTGGCGGTGTGATCTGGAGCGCGAATTTTTACGGCGGACAGGCGGCGCTACGGCTTGTATTGTCTTGTTATGTTATTACATCAATTGCGTTATGCTATAACGTGTGCCATTACCGGTGACAACCGCGAAGGCGAGAAAAACATGCTGATGTCCCGGCGGCCGGCCGCCTCTGTCCATGATGATCAACTGGTGACGCTCGATGGCGCCGGTATCCGCCGCGATGGCCGATGGCTGGTGCGCGGCGTGGGCCTTTCGATCCGCAGGGGCGAGGTGGTGACGCTGATCGGGCCGAACGGCGCCGGCAAGTCGACCACGGCCAAGCTTGCGATCGGCGTGCTGAAGCCCGATGAGGGCAGGGTGGACCGGCGGTCGGGCCTGACGGTCGGCTATGTGCCGCAGAAGCTTTCCGTCGACTGGACCATGCCGCTCACCGTGCGCCGGCTGATGCGGCTGACGTCGCCGCTTTCCGAGGCCCAGGCGATGGCCGGGCTCGAGGAGACCGGGATCGCGCATCTGGCCGATGCCGAGGTGCGGCATCTGTCGGGCGGCGAGTTCCAGCGCGCGCTTCTCGCCCGTGCGATTGCCCGCAAGCCGGATCTTCTGGTGCTGGACGAACCGGTGCAGGGCGTCGATTTCGCCGGCGAAGCCTCGCTCTACGAGTTGATCCGCGATATCCGCAAACGCACCGGCTGCGGCATCCTGATGATCTCGCATGATCTGCACATGGTGATGGCCGGCACCGATACGGTGATCTGCCTCAACGGCCATGTCTGCTGCCGCGGCACGCCGGAAACGGTGAGCCAGAGCGCCGATTACCTGAAACTCTTCGGTGGAAGCTCGCGGGCGCTTGCCGTCTACAGCCACCATCACGACCACACCCATCTTTCCGATGGCCGCGTGCTGCATGGCGATGGATCGATCACCGATCACTGCCATCCCGATGACGGGCACCATCATGGCGACCATAACCATCCGGGACAGGATCATATGGGTCACGATCATATGGGTCACGATCAGGCGGCGCATGGGCACGGGGGGCTTGAGCACGGGGTGCATGGTCACCATCATGGCTCCGGGCATGAAGGGCACGATCACGGACATGACCAGAGGCACGACCACAGGCACGACCATCTGGCGCAATCGCCGGTGAGCGAGGCTCAGCCGCAGAACAAGAGCAGTGAGGAGGTTCGCCATGCTTGACGATTTCTTCGTTCGCGCTCTGGTCGCCGGGGTGGGCGTGGCGCTGACGGCCGGGCCGCTCGGCTGTTTCGTCGTCTGGCGCCGGATGGCCTATTTCGGCGACACGATGGCGCATTCGGCGCTGCTCGGCGTGGCGCTGTCGCTGTTCTTCCAGGTGAACCTGCTGATCTCGGTCTTCGGTGTCGCGGTTCTCGTGTCGCTGCTGTTGCTGGCGCTTCAACGCCGGCAGTCGCTGTCGGCCGATGCGCTGCTCGGCATTCTGTCGCATTCGGCGCTGGCGATCGGCCTTGTGCTCGTCGCTTTCATGACCTGGGTCAGGATCGATCTCATCGGCTTCCTGTTCGGCGATATTCTTGCGGTGACGAATGGCGATATCGCGCTGATCTGGGGTGGCGGCGTTTTGGTGATTGCGGCGATCGTGGCGCTCTGGCGGCCGCTCGTCGCCTCGACGGTGAGCGAGGACGTGGCGGAAGCCGAGGGCATGAACCCTGCCCGGACCCGGCTGTTCTTCATGCTCCTGATGGCGCTCGTCATTGCGATCGCCATGAAGATCGTCGGCATCATGCTGATCACGGCGCTGCTGATCATACCGGCTGCGACGGCAAGGCGGTTTTCGGCAAGCCCGGAAGGCATGGCGGTGATGGCGGCACTGGCTGGCGCCGTCGCGGTCGTCGGCGGGCTGTTCGGCTCGCTGCAATACGATACGCCGTCCGGTCCCTCGATCGTCGTTGCGGCCGTTATTCTTTTCGCTCTAAGCCTTCTGCCGTTGACCGGCAGAAAGGCTGCGACAGACCTTAGAGGAGGAAGACCATGATGCAACCGGCACTCACCAAGAACCAGTCGCTGGTCTTCGACGTTCTGGAGCGTTCCGACGCGCCGCTTTCGGCCTATACGATCCTCGACAAGCTGCGCGACAACGGTTTTCGCGCGCCGTTGCAGGTCTACCGGGCGCTCGACAAGCTGACCGAATTCGGCATGGTGCACCGGCTGGAAAGCCTCAATGCCTTCGTGGCCTGCGCCCACCGGGAAAGCGAATGCTGTGGCGCCAAGAGCGCGCATGGTGGCCACGGTCACGGGACTGTCGCTTTTGCCATCTGCGACAGCTGCGGTCATGTCTTCGAGTTTCACGACCACACGGTCGATCACCGGCTGGACGACTGGTCGAAATCGAAAGGTTTTAAGCCGGCCAAGACGACGATCGAGATCCGCGGCGTCTGCGCCAAATGCGCGGCCTGAAATCTGCCGACTGACGTGAGGGAATGATGCCTGCCGTTACGGCAAGCATCAGGGTATTACAGTTGGCGCAGGTCGCGGGAAAACCGCTTCCAGTTCTCGACATAGCGCAGGGCCGATTGTCTGAGCTTTTCCACGGCCTCGGCGTCCAGCGTGCGGATGGCGCGGGCGGGGGAACCGACGATGAGCGAATTGTCGGGAAATTCCTTGCCCTCGGTGATCAGCGCATTGGCGCCGACAAGACAGTTCCTGCCGATCTTCGCGCCGTTCAGGATGGTGGCACCCATGCCGATGAGGGCGTTGTCGCCGATCGTGCAGCCATGGACGATCGCGTGATGGCCGATGGTGCAAAATGTCCCGATCGTGACCGGAAAGCGCGGATCGGTATGGATCATCGCGCCTTCCTGTATGTTGGTGCCGGCACCCACGGTGATCGGCTCGTTGTCGCCGCGCAGGACGGCGCCGAACCAGATGCCGACATCCTCGCCCAGCGTAACCTTGCCGATGACATGGGCATCGGGCGCGATCCAGAAACGCCCGTCGCCGGGCGTTTTCGGTTCATGTTCTCCAAGCGCGTAAAGCGGCATGGGCTTCTCCCGAGGATCGGTCTCAGACGACTTTCAGGGTGAGCGTGCCGACGCCTTCGGCAGCACAGGTGATCTCGTCGCCGCGCACGATCGGGCCGACGCCTGCCGGCGTGCCGGTCATGATCACGTCGCCGGGGGCGAGCACGAAAAGCTTCGACAGTTCGGCGATGATCTCCGGCAGTTTCCAGATCATCTGGTTGAGATTGCCCGTCTGGCGGCGGGTGCCGTTGACGTCGAGCCAGATGGCGCCTTCCTGCGGATGGCCGATTTTCGATGCCGGTACCAGCGCCGAGACGGGGGCAGAGCTTTCGAAAGCCTTGGCCACTTCCCAGGAACGGCCCATCTTCTTCATCTGGTCCTGCAGGTCGCGGCGGGTGAAATCGATGCCGACGCCGTAACCGTAGACTTTCGACAAGGCTTCCTCGACCGGGATATCGGCACCGCCCGACGACAGCGCCATCACCATCTCGACCTCGAAATGCACGTCGGACGACAGCGGCGGGTAGGGGAAGGTTTCGCCGTTATAGATGTTGTCGGCGTTCTTCTGGAAGAAGAAGGGCGGCTCGCGCGAGGGATCGTGGCCCATCTCGATCGCATGGTCGGCATAGTTGCGGCCGACACAGTAGACGCGGCGAACCGGAAAACGCTCGGTCGAGCCTTCGACATCAAGCAGTACGGTTTCGGGAGCGGGGATCACGGTGGCAAGCATTCTGGTCATCCTGATTTGGCGAAACACATATTGACGAAAGACATAGGGATTGCTCGGAGAGGCGGCGCCTCCTCCAAGCGCGGCCACCTTTGTCTTCCAATTTTGGCGATAATCCTAGCCCCCTTCTGCTGCAGCGCGTCGGGTCGCCTCGAATTTTCTTTGTGGTGCGTGCCTTGCCGGGCGGCTTGCATATGGGGGCGATTCTGGCCAAAGAATGCGGGAGGAGACAACAGAAATCGAAGGTCGGTCCGATGCCGAAACAGCCCACGCTGGAACATTCCGAATTTGCCGGAGAATTCGAGGACGAGGACATCACCGTTCTCGTGGATATTTTCCGTCCGGCCGGCACGAATGGCGACTGGACGCTGGAAGTGATCAGCCAGACGGAAGTCGTCACCTCCTGGGAGGAAACCTTCGCGACCGACAAGGACGCCTGGGAGGAATTTCTGGCGACCGCAGAGCGCGACGGACTGAAGAGCTTCCTCGACGAGGAAGACGGCGCTTCGGTGCATTAGCACCGGCAAGCGCCCCGGCCTCCGCCGCTTTCTTTCACCGCACTTCCGCGGTATAGGACCGGCATGACAGCTCATTTGTATGAAACGGCTCATCAGTCCGGCGAGAAAATCTTTGCCGTGGCGCCGATGATCGACTGGACCGATCGCAGGTAAAAGCTATGCGATTTCAATTCGGTAGCTTGGTGTAGGTCAGTGCTATAGCAAAATCGTAGCACTCTCATTGCCGGTGCAACTGAGCGAACTCTTTCAGCGCGGCCGACCGTCTCAGGTCCAAATAATCGGCAAGGTCTTGCAGATAGATGCCCTTCTGGCACTTCTGCGAGGTCTCAGCTCGAACGACCGGGATCGCGATCTCCCCAGCCCCGACCTTCCGCAGGAACTTTTCCGGCGTCAGATGGCTGAAATAATCTCGACATACGTCCTCCACCGGAATGACCGCTTTGCCGCCGTACTGCGCGAAGAGCAGAAAGGCGGTCGAGAAGTGATTATCGTTCGTCGCCTTCATTCGGATTTATCCCCATTTTCCCCGTAATTAACAGGCTCTCCGTCCACAGGCTGTGGAGAAGCGGCAAGAGCGGCGCGTTCGAGCGGGCCAGAGGATCGGCCCCATCGATGGGTTCTGGGGCGGCGCCGGGTGCTCGAAGATCGGGATTGATTTTCCCGGCTCGCGAAGTTTCACGGCTAGGACCCACCCGCCCCACGGTGGGGCGGGCGAAGGGGTGATTCCGCGGAAGCGGAGACATCGCAGATCCTCCATATCTTCCCGGCTGACATAGCCGAGAGGTTCATGGTTTTGAGGCGGCGCTGGGCGTCGGTTCCAGTAGTCGATCGCATCCTGATCGAATACGCCGGTTTCTGTGGGCGTCTGCAGACCGCATGTGCGGCACGCCACCCATGACATGCCCGCGAGCCGATCGCGGTGAACATGAATATCTGCTCCGCCGCAGAACGGGCACGGTGAAAGGTTGCCGGTCATATCAATCATCCCATCCTTCTCGACGCAGCCCGGCCCAGTCTTCATCATCCTTAGGATCAATGAAGCCACCCCCGCCGCATTCTTCGCAGGTTTCGTCGCCGTATCCGCAGATGCAGTCACCCGGCCAGCATTCACAACGGTGAAATCCAAGGCCCCCACACGCTCGGCACTTCGTCAGTTTTTCGATCATGGCTGGCCCTCCGACGTGGCTAGGCAGGAAAGGATGCGGTGATCGAAGTGTGCCTGCGCAGCGGATCTTGCAGCCTCAAGTGTATCGTGCCGGGAATGGTCAACCCGACTTCCAGTCAACAGAAAGGGTGGGCGCCCCTTCAGTTCGTCGGGCGTGCGATCGGTCTGATCGTCAATGTGGTAGTAGCCGAATGGCGTCTCAGCGCGGAACGGGTTCCATTGGAGCGACTTCACCCCCAAATGGTTCTGCGGCTCGGGGGAGACGCGCCGACGCATCTCTCGGCCGTAGTCGATCCACTCCGCGAGGTAATTGGCGTCTGCGCATGAGCTGCAGATCAGACTTTCATCTTCGGCTCGAGCTA
>JAPWKC010000001.1:0-315000 GCA_028283725.1 Neorhizobium sp.
GCGGAGTTCCGGTCGCTGTTGTCGGCCACTTTCGTCTGACCGCCGTCATTGTTGCCGACGGTGATCGACAGCTTCTTGTCGGCGCCGCCCCTCCAGACATCGAGGTCGGCCTTGTCGCCGGGCGTCAGGTCGGCCACCATGCGCGACAGATCGCGCGGCGACTTGACTGCGTTACCGTTGAAGGCGGTCACGACATCACCGGTGACGATGCCGGCCTTGTCTGCCGGGCTGTCACTGCCGACGCTGGCGACCAGTGCACCCTCCGGTTTCTGCAGGCCGATGGCGTTGGCGACATCGCGGGTGACCGGCTGGATCTCGATACCGATGAAGCCGTGCTTGATGGAGCCGTCCTTCATCAGTTTGGCAACGACATTCTGCGCCTGATCCGACGGGATCGCGAAGCCAACGCCGACGCTGCCGCCATTGGGCGAATAGATGGCGGTATCGATGCCGATCACATGGCCATCCATATCGACGAGCGGGCCGCCCGAATTGCCGTGGTTGATCGGTGCGTCGATCTGCAGGAAGTCGTCATAGGGACCGCTATGCAGGTCACGGCCGCGGGCAGACACGATACCGGCAGTCACTGTCGTGCCGATACCGAAGGGATTGCCGAAGGCCAGAACCTGATCGCCGACGGCGGCCTTGTCGCTGTCACCCCAGGAGACCGTCTTCATCGGCTTCGGCGGCGTGATCTTGACGACCGCAAGATCCGACTTCGGGTCGGCGCCGATCAGCTTGGCCGGCACTTCGGTGCCGTCATCGAGCGTGACCTTGATGCTGATCGCCTTGTCGATGACGTGGTTGTTCGTGACGATATAGCCGTCCGAGTTGATGACGAAGCCGGAACCAAGCGCTTCGGCGCGTTCCTGCTGTTGCGGCGCCTGATGTGGCGTCGGCATGTTCTGGCCGAAGAACTGCCGGAACTGATCGTCGAAGGGCGAATTGCCGCCAAATGGCGAGGAGCCATCATCCGAGCTGACATTTTCGGCCTTCATCGTCGTGGTGATGGTGACGACGGCCGGCTTGTCGGCAGCAACGATCGAAGCAAAGGAGCCACCGGGCGCGACAATACCCGCAACGCCGGACGTCGCGGCATTGGCGGGCTGAGCGTGAAGGAGAAATGGCGTCGCCAGCGGACCGGCGATGATGGCAGCGCCCAGAAGGGCGGCGAAACGATGTCTGCGGAGGATCTGCGGCATGATGGTGTCCTTTCGGGATCGTTACCCGGCTCGCGAAGGAGTGGGCGGGGCGGCGCGTCGTAAGCTTGGCCGGCTGGGTTGCCGGTCAGGACATGGATGCTGGGCGGAGGATCAGGAGGGTGGCGTGGCGATGCCAGTTTCGGTTGAACCGGCGGTCGGTGGTCTCAAAACAGTCATGTGCCGTGGGCCGGCTGGTCTTGGCGCAAGGGTGGCGTCTTGCGTTCGATATACCGAATGTCTTGATCGGAAAGCACATCTCTGCCTCCTTGAGCCAAGCACGTCGCGGTGACGTGGTTCGCAGCTGTCGGACGCCGGCATTCTGTCGCCAGCGCTCAGCCTGGCTTTCTATCTATAAGCCTGGCGATCGCGGGGCACGTTAAAGATAAATAAAGTTCCTCCCCTCTGGTTCGCCGCTTTTCCGCCGCATTCCGCCAGTTACAACGGGTCTTAATTTCGATGAAACGATAAATAAATCAGTACTATAGGTATATATCAGGGAGTCTCTTCACGTGCTGCTCTCCCGTTACGCCGCATAAAGAAACGGTAATCTGAGACTGTGATTGCCGTTTGGGCTGGGAATTTTTGACCGCGTGCACGCGCTTTGATCCCTGTCATGCCGCATCGACCTGCGTCGAAATAACATCGCTTGGCCGACGGTGGCGATCTTCCGGAACGACCGCTGCCGTCTTATCAATGTTCCGAGGTTGCGATGGCCTGGGTGACTGTCGGTCGGGCATCCTTGCTGCGGACCTGCATCCGGCAGATGCGACACGGGTCCGGCGAAGGTCGCTGATCGAAAACCGGGCGCAGAGAGGAAGGGATCGGGATGAATACCAACAAGCCATTGGTCAAAGGCTTTTACGACGCCTGCAGCGGCAGCATCCAGTATATCGTCTCCGACCCCCAGACCAAGCGATGCGCGATCATCGATGCGGTTCTGGATTATGACGAAAAGTCGGCGACGACGGCAACCCGTCATGCGGATGCGCTTCTTGCCTACATCGCGGAAGAGGGGCTCGAGCTGGAATGGATCCTCGATACCCATCCGCACGCGGATCACTTTTCAGCGGCCAGCTACCTTAAGGAAAAGACAGGCGTCCAGACCGCGATCGGTGCGGATGTCGTCAAGGTTCAGGCCCTCTGGCGTGATTTCTACCACATGCCGGACATGGCGACTGACGGCTCGCAATGGGACCGCCTGTTTGCCGATGGAGACCTATTTTCGATCGGCTCGCTTGAATGCCGGGTGATGCATTCGCCCGGCCACACGCTGGCTTCTATCACCTATATCGTCGAGGATGCAGCCTTCATTCACGATACGCTGTTCATGCCCGATAGCGGCAGTGCGCGGGCCGATTTTCCGGGCGCCAATGCCGAGCAGTTGTGGAAGTCGATCAGCGGTATCCTGGCGCTACCGGAGGAGACACGTCTGTTTACCGGCCACGACTATTGCCCTGGCGGGCGGGCCGCCTCGTGGGAAAGCACGGTGGGGGAGCAGAAGCGGACGAATATTCATCTGCAAGGCAGCGGCGCGGATTTCATCATGGCGCGCGAGGCGCGAGACAAGACACTGCCCTTTCCGAAACTTCTGCTTCACGCGTTGCAGATCAACCTCAATGCCGGACGGCTGCCAGTGCCCGAAGCCGATGGACGGCAGTATTTAAAGATCCCGCTCAACGCGTTTTCCACCGTCGCCTGGTAGTTTCCCGGTCGCATGTCGCATCTGTCCGAAACGATCCTTGCTTCGTTCCGCCTTGCATATGAGGGACCGATCTGATCTCCTGCCGCGGCACCGGGCGCGTCTTGCCGCATCCGGCGCAATAGTTTGGAATGATCGGGACGACGAGCGTGGATCAGCAGCAGGCAAAGCCCGGACAGGCGCAAACGGAACGAGGCGCCGGGCCTGCATTGGCATTGCTGGTGGCGGGCACGTTCTTCATGGAAAACCTCGATGCCAGCGTGATTGGCCCGGCCATTCCGCAGATGGCCAGGGATTTCGAACGGGCGCCGATCGATCTCAATACCGGTATCAGCGCCTATATGCTGACCCTCGGCATTCTGATCCCGGTCAGCGGCTGGCTTGCCGACAAGGTCGGCCCGCGCCGCATCTTCTGTGGCGCCATCCTTCTTTTCACCTTTGCATCACTCCTGTGCGGATTGGCGACCGGCCTGCCGGAATTCGTGATGGCGCGTATCCTTCAGGGGATCGGCGGGGCGATGATGGTCCCTGTCGGCCGGCTGGTCGTCCTGCGTTCGACCCCGAAGGAAAAGCTTGTCTCGGCGATCGCGACTTTGACATGGCCTGCGCTCGTCGCACCCGTGCTCGGGCCGCCGATCGGCGGGCTGATCGCCGATCATGCCGACTGGCGCTGGATTTTTTATCTCAACCTGCCGCTCGGGCTGATCGCGCTTGCGACAGCCTGGAAGATCGTACCGGATGAGCGATCGGAAACCGTCGGTGCATTCGACTGGCTGGGGTTCGTGCTCAGCAGTCTTGCCCTTACCGCTTTGCTCTTTGCCGCCGAGATTGCGTCGCGGCCGGGCGCAAACCTTCTGCTCGCACTGGTGCTGGCTGTTGCGGGCGCCATCCTTCTGTTTGCGAGCTTTCGTCATTTCGGCCGGGCCAAAGCGCCGATGATCGAATTGTCGTCGGTGCGCATACCGACATATGCCGTGGCGATTTTCGGCGGATCGATGTTCCGCATGGGCGTCAGCGCGGTTCCGTTTCTCGTGCCTCTGATGTTTCAGGTGGCATTCGGCTATAGCGCGTTCGATGCCGGCGCGATGCTGATGGCCGTGTTTGGCGGCAATCTTCTGATGAAGCCGATGACGACACCGATCCTGCGTCGTTTCGGCTTCCGGCCTGTCCTCATCGTCAACGGCATTTTGAATGCCGTGCTGATCGCGGCCTGCGCGCTGATGGTTCCGGGCATGCCGCTTACCCTGATCTCCATCATTCTTTTCCTCGGCGGCATGACGCGATCGATGCATTTCACGGCGCTCAACACGATCGCCTTTGCCGATGTGCCGCAGGCGAAGATGCGCTCAGCCAATACGCTGTTCTCCGCTGTCTTCCAGCTGGCGGTCGGGCTCGGCGTGGCGCTTGGGGCGATGGCTTGGCGGGCTGGCGAGGCACTGTTTCCGAACGGGTCTGCCGCCACACCCTTCCATGTGGCATTTCTTGTCATCGCCATCGTGTCATTGATGACCGTTATCGATAGTGCAAGACTGGCGCCGAAGGCCGGCGAACACGTCTCGAAGGGCAAGAAGGCGTCCGCGACGACATCCGGCGGATCGGTTGCGGCGACTGCATCGTCCAAGTGATGCGATCCGGTGAACCCGGTCAAGTGTGGCAAGGATCGGCCTTTCCTTCACGGCGTGCGCCACTATAGAGAAGCAAACGGCCCTTGGCCGACATGCAATCCGGAGAAGACTTATGCGCTGCAAGATGATCGGTGTCCCGCTGCAGGATGGTGCGTCGCGGCTTGGCTGCGAGATGGGCCCGAGCGCCCTTAGAACCGCAGGGCTCAAAGGCGCGCTTGAAGAACTCGGCCACACCGTCGAGGATATCGGCAATGTCGTGCCGAGCGCCTATCCCGCTGTGACGCATCCGAATACGGCTGTCCGCAACCTGCCGCAGATCGTGGCCTGGACCTCGCTTCTGGCCGATGTCGCCTACCGGGAAAGCGATGGGACCATGCCCATCTTCCTGGGCGGCGATCATGCGATGTCGGCGGGTATCGTCGCCGGTCTTTCGCGACGTGCGACTGAGAGCGGACGGCCGCTTTTCGTGCTCTGGCTCGACGCACATACGGATTTTCACACGCTCGAAACGACCGATAGCGGCAATCTCCATGGCGTGCCGGTCGCCTATTTCACCGGCCGGGCGGGTTTCGAGGGATATCTGCCGGCGCTGCCCAATCCGGTCGATCCGGCGCGCGTCTGCATGATCGGCATTCGAAGCGTCGATCCGGCCGAGCGGGCGGCATTGCGGGAAGGTGCAGTCACCGTGCATGACATGCGCTCGATCGACGAACATGGGGTTGCGGCGGTGCTGCGCGGCTTCATAGAAACGGTCGAGGCAGCTGGCGGAATGCTGCATGTCAGCCTCGATGTCGATTTCCTCGACCCATCCGTGGCGCCTGCCGTCGGAACGACCGTACCCGGCGGGGCGACCTTTCGCGAGGCGCATCTGGTGATGGAAATGCTGCATGACAGCGAACTCGTCACCAGCCTCGATCTCGTGGAACTCAACCCCTTCCTCGACGAGCGCGGCCGCACCGCAACGCTGCTCGTCGATCTCACCGCCAGCCTGATGGGCCGGACGGTGATGGACCGCCCGACCAAGAGTTTCTGACGCGCACCGGCCTTATCCGCCGTTGCGAGCCGCGGTGTAGCGATTGACCGGCATGGAAATGCCGAGGTTCTCACGCAGCGTGCTGCCCTCGTATTCGTCGCGGAAGAGGCCGCGGCGGCGTAGTTCCGGCAGGACCAGGGTGGTGAAATCCTGAAGGCTTGCCGGCAGGGTCGGGAACATCAGGATAAAGCCGTCGGCGGCGCGCGCCTCGAACCATTCTTCCATGAAATCGGCAATCTCGGTCGGCGTGCCGGTTATACCGTTTCCGGTGCTCTTTTCCGCATAATGACGGATCAGTTCGCCGAGCGTGTGGCCCTGCTTGATGAAATCGGTCAGTTCCTCGAACAGCGCCTTCGACCCCTTGGGTTCGTGCGGCAGGCGTTCCATCGGGAAGGGCTTGTCGAGGGGAGCGCCCGAAAGATCCGTCTCAAGAAATTCGCCGAGCATCCAGCGGCCGACATCCGGATGGAGATTGTCGACCAGAAACGCGACCTTTGCCTGTGCTTCGGCCTTGGTCTCACCGACATTGACGACGATGCCCGGCATCATCTTCAGATCGTTCCGATCACGGCCAAACTTGGCCATTCGATCCTTGACGTTGCGGTAGAAAGCGCCGTTGCGCTCGATGCTGGAGGCAAGGCTGAAGACGATTTCCGCGGTGCGGGCGGCGAGCTCCATGCCGGCTTCGGATCCGCCGGCCTGGGCGATGATCGGCCGGCCCTGTGGGGTCGCGGCAATGTTCAAAGGCCCACGGACCTGAAAATGCTTGCCCTTGTGGTTCAGCGTATGGAGCTTGTCCTTGTCGTAATAGACACCGCTTTCCCGGTTCAGCAGCAGCGCGTCCGGTTCGTAGCTGTCCCAGAGGCCGAAGACGACGTCTACGAATTCCGTGCCGCGCTCGTAGCGCAAGGCATGCGGATCAAGGCCTTCCCGGTTGAAGTTGTAGCCCGTTTCGTCGTGATCCGAGGTGACGACGTTCCAGCAGGCGCGCCCACCGCTGAGGTGATCGATGGACGAGAAGATGCGGGCGATATTGTAAGGTTCGTAATAGCTGGTGGAAGCGGTGGCGACGAAACCGAGATTTTCCGTCAGCGCCGCAAGCGCGGTGATCAATGTCAGCGGTTCGAAGCGGTTCATCTTCGTCGGCGAGCGCGCGAGGGCCTCCGCATCACCGATCGCGGCGGCCGGCGAGTCCGCCACGAACATGAAGTCGAGCTTGGCCTCCTCCGAGATCCTCGCGACATTGAGGAGATGGTCGATCCTGTTGGCGCCGCTGACATCGGCTGCCGGATGCAGCCAGGCCGCGGGATTGAAGCCGAATGTGTAGACGAAGGTGCCGAGCTTCAGCTTATCGTCGCGTGCCATGGTGTCTCTCCTCTTGTCCGGCCTTGCCCGGCTTTCTCGTCATGCGGTCTGCGATGGGGTGAAACGGGCCGTCAGCGTGTGGCTTTCACCGGGATAGGTGAGGCGGACATGAGTGACCGACTGCTCAAACCGCCATGTCTGGCGTTCCACGACCATCACGGGCGTTCCGACCGGCAGGCAAAGGTGCGCGGCGGCCTTCTCATCGGCGGCACGGGCGGCGATCCGGTGTTCGCCGGCACTCCACGGAACGTGGTCGATCAGCCATGGCCCAGGCGGCAAATCGGTAAAATCCTCGTCTTCCGCCTCCGGCACGACCTGAAGACTGATCAGCCGCTCCTCCAGGCAGAAGGGTGTCGCACCTGCAAAATGCAGGCAGATCAAGTGCTTGACCTGATGTCTGCCGGAAATGTTGAAGAGGTTCTGCTCGTTGCGGTCCGGCTTGCGGACGGTGCGTTCGAGAATGCTGTGGCAATAGGGCCTGTCGAGCGCCTTCACCTCCTCGCGGATATCGTAGATCTGAAGAATGGCGCTTTCGGCCTGTTGCGACAGGACCACGCTGCCGCTGCGGCGGCGGCGCATGACCAGGCCGGCGCGGGCGAGTTGCGTCAGCACCTTGTTCACCGTCATGCGCGAACAGCCGTAATGCAGGCACAGATCCTTTTCCGGCGGCACGCGATGGCCGGGGGGCCAGCGGCCGGTCAGAATCTCCGCTTCGAGTTCGTTCAGGATCCGCTGGTGCAGCGAGAGGACGGGCTTGCGTCCGTCGGGTTCTGCCAACATGCCGCCTGTCCTTTCGCCCTGATCAGGCCAGCATGCTCGCGCCGCGGTCGAGATAGGTATCGAGAAACTGATCGAGGCGCGGATGGCGGGGTTTGGCGAAAATTTCCGTCGGCGGGCCGGAGAAGAGCAGCCGGCCGTGATCGAGGAAGCTGATCTGCTGGCCGACCGTCGCGGCAAAGCCGATCTCGTGGGTAACGACCACCATCGTCATGCCTTCGGCGGCCAGATCGCGCATGACGTTCAGCACTTCGCCGGTCAGTTCCGGGTCGAGAGCCGAGGTCGGCTCGTCGAACAGCATGATCTTCGGCTCCAGTGCCAGCGCGCGGGCAATCGCCACGCGCTGCTGCTGGCCGCCCGACAGCTGCGAAGGATAGTGGCCGGCGCGGTTTTCCAGCCCGACCTTTTTCAGTTGCGCCATGGCGCGCGCTTCGGCTTCCGCTTTCGGCACCTTTCGCACGGTCTTCAGCGCCTCGGCGACATTGCCGAGTGCGGTCATATGCGGCCAAAGATTGAACTGCTGGAAGACCATGCCGGTCTTGGAGCGGACGGTGCGGATCTGGGCCGGGGGAAGTCGCTCGCGCTTGCCGCCGGCATTTTCGAAGAAGCCGAGCGCTTCGCCCTTGATGGTGATCATGCCCGATGTCGGCTCTTCCAGAAAGGCGAGGCAGCGCAGAAGCGTGCTCTTGCCGGATCCGGACGGGCCGATGAGGCACGATACTTTGCCCTCGGGAATTTCAAGGTCGATATCCTGAAGCACGGTCGTCTCTCCGAACCGCTTGACCAGGCTGTGGATGGCGATGGCGGGTAAACTCATGCTTTTGAAAACCTCAATCGGGACAGGCGGCGTTCCGCAAGGCGGCCGAGCCGGTCGGTGGCTTCGACGATCACCCAATAGGTGACGGCGAGGACGAAGATCGCTTCGAGGAAGGCGTATTGCTGCGAGCCGATGGCGCTGACGACCGTCGTCAGCTCCGGCACGGTGATGACGGAGAGGACGGCGGATTCCTTCAGCAGGATCACCGCCAGATTGACCGAGGGCGGCAGAACGATCAGCGCCATTTCGGGGATCTGTATCCGGCGGATGGTCTGCAGCCGGGTCATGCCGAGGCATTCGGCCGCTTCCACGTGGCCGGGGGGCACGGCGGCAAAACCGGCACGGAAGACCTCGCTGTAATAAGCGGCCGCGTAGACGGTGAGGCCGATCAGTCCGCAAGGGATCGGATCAAGCATCAGGCCGACGAAAGGGCCCCCGTAATAGAGAAGAAAGACCTGGATCAGGAACGGCGTTCCACGTAGGACTTCGACCACGAGGCCAAGCACGCCGTTGATCGCCATGCCGCCGAAGCGTCGCGCGGAAGCGACGACGAAGCCGGCGACCACGCCGCCGACGATGCCGACGATCCAGAGGACGAGCGTGACCAGCAGGCCGCTGCCGATTTCCGGCAGTTTGTCGAGAATGACGGTGGGATCGAAAATCATGCCGTCACCTTCGGAAGGGACCGTTCGACACGGCCGGCGACCAGCGCGATTGCCCAGTTGATGACGAGGTAGATGGCACCGGCACTGGCGAAGATCGGGATCGGCAGATAGGTGCTGGAGGATAGATCCTGCGCCATCTTGGTCAGCTCGATAATGCCGACCACGGACACGAGCGAGGAGGATTTGAGGATCATGATCGCCTCGTTGACCAAAGCCGGGAAGGTCAGGCGAAGCGCGATCGGCACGCGGATGCGAAAGAATGTCTGGCGCGGGTTGAAGCCGGTGACATCGGCGGCCTCAACCAGCCCTTTCGGTACGGCGTCGAAGCCGCCGCGGAGATTTTCGGCCTGATAGGCTGCGGTGCAGAGCGACAGGCCTATGATGGCCGCCACGATCGACGGCACGTTGATGCCGATGACGGGCAGGAGCGTGTAGATGAGGAGAAGCTGCACCAGCAAAGGCACGCCGCGAAAGAAGCTGATGAACAGCCGGGCCGGGGCAATATAGATCCCCTTGCCGGAGAGCATTGCAGCCGACAACAGAATGGCGATCGCGAAACCGATGACGATCGACACGATACTGATGCCAAGAGTGTAAAGCGCTGCCTGCATGAGCAGCGTGAAAAGCTTGATCGTCATATGGTTCGGATCGCCGTGATTGCGTTCATCCGCACGGGCTGGTGCCGATGGCGTTCATGTCGGTCAGGAGGACGGCGGCCGCCCTCCTGCCTTCAGAAAATCAGAACGCCGGGTCGGTGATGGCGTCCGGCGTGTCGAACTTGGTGCCGAACCACTTTTCCTGCAGCTTGCCCAGACGACCATCCTTTTTCATCTTGATGGTCTCTTCGTTGACGTAATCGACGAGCGTCTTGCTGTCGTCGTCCTTCTTGCCGATGAAGCCGAAATAGGTCTTCTTGCCGAAGCCGGGGGTGACGACTTCGAAAGCGCCGTTACGCTGCTTGGCAACGAAGGCGATGTTCGGCAGCGAATTGGCGACGGCAACGACGCGGCCGGCCGCAAGGTCGGCATAGCTGTCGTTGAAGGACACGTATTCGTGGATATCCACCTTCTTCGGCAGGGTGGCCGAATACTCCTTCAGCTGCTCCAGCTGCGCGGTTGCCTTGCCGACGCCGACGGCCTTGCCGGCAATGTCTTCCGGCTTGGTGATCGACGTGTCGCCGGCCTTCTTCATGATGGCGACGGTCGCTTCGGCGATCGGCGAGGTCATCTTGAAGCGCTCCAGGCGAGCCTTGGTGATCGTCGCGGGGCCTGCGACGATATCGTATTTGCCCGCTTCGAGGCTCGGCAGGACGCTATCCCAGGGAAGTGCCACCCACTCGATCTTGACGCCGAGATCCTTGCCGAGTTCGGCGAAGAAATCGACATTGAGGCCAACATGCTCGCCGGCGTCGATGAAGTCGAAAGGCGCAAAGGCGGTCTCGGTGCCGACCTTCAAGACGCCGGCAGCCTTGATGCGCGCCAGCGCGTCATCGGCCGCATGCGCCGAAAGCGCGGTGCCGAGAAGAAGGGCCGTACCGACGACGGTCTTCAGGAAATGTCTCTTGAGCATATGATGGTTTCTCCCAACCACGATTGTGTTGTTCGCCTGCAGGCTGTTCCGCTTGTCATCGCAGCAGTTCTGTCCTGCCGTCGTTATTGACTATACAAATAGAACGAGCTTTTCGGCGGAAGTCAACGCGGTTTTGCTGCGCCGGCGAAGGCGGGCCAAAACCGCCGCCAGGGCTTACAGGGACAGTGCGTCCTTGAGGCCGAGGCCGTGCTTCGGCTGGAGATCGAGGTCGGCCTCGATATGATCGATATGATGCAACATCAGGTCGGCTGCGCGTTTCGCGTCGCCGCGCTCGATGAGATCGAGGATGGCGAAATGCTCGCTATGGCCGCAACTCGACACGCCGGTGCGGCCGTAAAGCGCGATCACCAGCGAGGAACGGGCGATCAGTTCGTCCATGAAGCGCTGCAGGATGGCATTGCCGGCGACTGAAGCCAGCATCAGGTGGAAATCGCCCGAGGCCTTGATTTCCGCGCGGCGTGCCGAGGGGCCGCGGGCCGTCATGTAGTGCTCTTCTTCTTCCAATTGCCGCCGGAAGCTTTCGATATCCTTGGCCGTGATGCGATCGACGGCGGCCGCGACGATGCCAGGCTCGATCAGCCGGCGGGACGCGAAGATCTGACGTGCCTCGTCGGGCGTCGGATTGGATACGAAGGCCCCGCGGTTGCGCTCGGTCTTCACCAGGCCCTCGAATGTCAGCATCTGAAGCGCGGCGCGCGCCACCGTGCGGCTGACGTCGAAGAGCGAGCCGACCTCGTTTTCCGAGAGCTTGGTTCCGGGGGTAAGGCGGCGGTCAATGATCGCATTGCGCAAGGCCTCCCGGATCGCGATCGAACGGTCTTCGGTCGCGTTGTCGGATAAGGTGATGGTCTCGCCAATGCTCATGTCTGATCCCTATTGGGCTCTTCTAGCGCGAATGAAGACCAAATGCCATGTGCAATGTTTTTAATCCAACCCAAAGATTGCATACGATTTGCCCAGATGATCGAAAGCGATCGCACTATTTTTGCGCAATACATCGTATACAATCTGCATGCCATTTTGAAAGCAAAGCTATTACAACCGTTTATGAGAACTGGCACGGGGAATGCATGGGTATTTGAAGATGCAAGGGAGCGCCGGATGAGCAAAGCTGCAGAAATAGATATCGCCTCTGTTTCCAAGATCTATGGCACGACGACCGCCGTTCATGCGATCAGCCTGAAGATCCCGGCAGGGACCTATTGCTGCCTGCTCGGGCCGTCCGGCTGCGGCAAGACCTCGACGCTTCGAATGATCGCCGGCCACGAGACGATCTCGTCCGGCGATATCCGGCTCGGCAACACTGTCGTCACCGATCTGCCGCCGGCGCGGCGGGGAACGGCGATGATGTTTCAGTCCTACGCGCTGTTTCCGCATCTCGACCTCATCGACAATGTCGCCTTCAGCCTGAAGATGAAGGGCGTCGAGAAGGACGAGCGGCGTGCCAAGGCGCTCGACATGCTGAAGCTGATGCAGCTCGAAGGCTATGCGACCCGCCGGCCGGCGCAGCTTTCTGGCGGGCAGCAGCAGCGTGTGGCGCTTGCCCGCGCGCTGATCACGGATCCGGAGGCGCTGCTTCTTGACGAGCCGCTGTCGGCGCTCGATCCGTTCCTGAAGATCCGCATGCGTGCCGAACTGAAGAAGCTGCAGACCTCGCTCGGCATCTCCTTCGTCCATGTTACCCACAGCCAGGAAGAGGCAATGGCGCTCGCCGACCTGATCGTCGTCATGAACGACGGGCGGATCGAGCAAGCCGCGCCGCCGCGGGCGGTGTTCGAGCGGCCGGCGACCGCCTTCGTGGCGCGGTTCATGGGCGATCACAACGTGATATCCGGGCGTATCGCCAGCCAGACGAATGAGACCGTGATGATTTCCGTGCCGGCGGGTGCCGATTTTCTCGCCATGAGCGACGGGCAGATCGGCCTTTCCGACACGGGCGACATTGCCATCCGCACGGACCATGTGCGTGTCGGCACGCCGTCGGCGCCGGGGCTCGGCTTTACGGGTTCGGTATCAAACGTCGAATATCGCGGCTCTTCGGTGAAGCTCACCGTCAACGGCGCCGGGATCGAGGATTTCACTGCGATCCTCACCGACAAATCCTTTTTCGCCAATCCGGTCAAGGTCGGAGAGGCGATCCCGCTATGCTGGGACAGAGAGGACGCAATCGTCCTTGGCCGTCTCAAGCACTGATGCCTTAAAAATAACCAGAGGAGAACAGCAATGACTGATACCAATAAGCCGGCTAAAGGCATTTCCCGCCGTAGCCTTCTGAAGACGGCCTCTGCCGTTGCCGGCGTGGCCGCCGGTTCGGGCGCCATCACCGGCTTCCCGACGATCTGGGCGCAGAACCCGATCACGCTGCGCCAGTTCGGCACCGGCGTGTCGAACCTCAACGCCATTGCCGAGAAGTGCAAGGCGGATCTCGGCATCACGCTCGAGATGACGGCGACCGATTCGGACGCTGCGGCACAGCGCGCCGTGACACAGCCGAACTCCTACGATATCGCCGATATCGAATACTGGATCCTGAAGAAGGTCTACCCGGCCGGCGTGATCCAGCCGATGGACGTCAAGAAGCTGAAATTCTACGACAAGGTCGTGCCGCTGTTCAAGAACGGCAAGCTCGCGCCCGACAGCGTGATCGCGCAGGGCACGGCGCCGCATACCGTCGGCTTCGTCGAAAGCCAGAAGGCCAAGACGTTCTCCAAGGCTGAAACCCAGTGGTTCACCATGATGCCGACGATCTACAATGCCGATACGCTCGGCATTCGTCCCGATCTCGTCGGCCGCGATATCACCAGCTGGGCCGACATTCTGGACCCGAAGTTCAAGGGCAAGACCGCGATCCTCAACATTCCGTCGATCGGCATCATGGATGCGGCGATGATCATGGAAGCCTCCGGCCAGATCAAATATGCCGACAAGGGCAATATGACGAAGGCGGAAATCGACAAGACGATCGACTTCCTGATCAAGACCAAGCAGGCCGGACAGTTCCGCGCCTTCTGGAAGTCCTTCGACGAGTCGGTCAACCTCATGGCGTCGGGCGAAGTGGTCATCCAGTCCATGTGGTCGCCGGCCGTTGCCGCCGTCCGCTCCAAGGGCATCGCCTGCAAGTTCCAGCCGCTCAAGGAAGGCTACCGTTCGTGGGGTGGCGGTCTCGGCCTTGCCTCGCATCTCTCGGGCGCCAAGCTCGACGCGGCTTATGAGTATATCAACTGGTACACGTCCGGCTGGGTCGGCGCCTATCTCAACCGCCAGGGCTACTATTCCGCCTGCATGGACACTGCCAAGCAGTTCATGTCGGCCGACGAGTGGGGCTACTGGATCGAGGGCAAGGCTGCCCAGGGCGACATTCTCTCGCCCGAAGGCAAGGTGATGGAAAAGGCCGGTGCGGTGCGCGACGGCGGGTCCTTCACCGAGCGGATGGGCCATGTCGCCTGCTGGAACTCGGTGATGGACGAAGACCGCTACATGGTTCGCCGCTGGAACGAGTTCATCGCTGCCTAAGCCATGCAACGTTTCCTTCTCCCCGCAGGGCGGGGAGAAGGTGCCCGGCAGGGCGGACGAGGGGCAAATGCCGACAGGAGAGGCCGAATGGTAACGATCACAGGTTCGGACACCGAAAAGACCGAGGATGTCAGGCAGAAAAGCTTTCGCCTGTCGCCATCTGCCATTTCCTATCTTCAGTCGACGCCGCTTACCGTCATTCTCGGTGCCTTCCTGCTGATCCCGATCCTGATGATCGCGGTGGTCAGTTTCTGGGACTACGATTTCGCCCAGATGTATCCCGATTTCCTGACGATGAACTATACCGAGACGCTCGGCTCGTGGGTGACGTGGAAGACCTATCTCAATACGCTGAAATATGCGGCACTGGTCTGGGTCATCACTCTCTTCATCGGGTTCTGGGTCGCGTATTTCCTCGCTTTCCATATCCGCACGACCGCAATGCAGATGGTGTTGTTTCTCGTCTGCACGGTGCCGTTCCTAACGTCGAACATCATCCGCATGATTTCGTGGATCCCGGTTCTTGGCCGAAACGGCATCATAAACTCGGCGCTGGTCAGTTCCGGTATCGTGTCGGAGCCGGTCGAGTGGCTGCTTTATTCGGATTTTGCCGTGGTGCTTGCCATGGTGCATCTCTACACGCTGTTCATGGTCACACCGATCTTCAACACGCTGATGCGCATCGACAAATCGCTGGTGGAAGCTGCCCGCGATGCGGGCGCCAGCTCCTGGCAGATCCTGTTGAACGTCATTATCCCGCTGGCAAAGCCGGGGATGGCGATCGGTACGATCTTCGTCGTGACGCTGGTGATGGCAGATTTCTCCACCGTTCAGGTCATGTCCGGGGGGCAGAGCGCCTCGGTGGCGCTGATGATGAAAAACCAGATGTCGCTCTTGCAATATCCGGCCGCTGCCGCCAATGCGGTGATCCTTCTCATCCTCGTCCTGATGATGGTCGCCGGCATCCTGCGCATCGTCGATATCCGCAAAGAACTCTGAGAAGGGGACCGACATGCATCGCGAACCACGCTCCCGCGAATTCTATCTTCTGGCGATCTTCTTCGCCGTCTTCGTCGTGTTTCTCTACGGCCCGCTTTCGGCGATCGTCATCCTGTCTTTCCAGGGGCCGAACGGTGGTCTGACCTTCCCGCTCAACGGGGTCTCGGTCCACTGGTTCACCAATCTCTTCGAAACACAGGCGGTTGGCGATTTCGGCGGTGCCTTCCGGCGTTCGCTGGCGCTCGGGATCATGGTCATGGTGGTGACGGTCGTCGTTGCACTTCTGGCCGGCCTTGCCTTCCGGCGTCGTTTCATCGGCGCGACCGCGCTCTTCTATCTGTCGGTCGCCAGCCTCGTCGTGCCGTCGATCATCATTTCGCTTGGGATCGGCGTGCTGTTTCAGCAGATCGGCCTGCAGCCGGCCTGGTATTCGTCGGCTTTTGGCGCACAGCTTACCTGGACGCTTCCGTTCGGCGTGCTGATCATGTTTGCCGTCTTCAACCGCTTCTCGCCGGCCTACGAAGAAGCTGCCCGCGATCTAGGCGCGAGTTCGTGGCAGACGTTCCAGCATGTGGTGCTGCCGATGATCGCGCCGAGCCTCGTCGGCGTCGGTCTCTTCGGCTTCACGCTCTCCTATGACGAGTTCGCCCGCACGCTGATGACGTCAGGCACGTTCAACACGCTGCCGCTCGAGATCTACGGGATGACGACGAATGTCACGACACCGGTGCTTTATGCGCTCGGCACGGTGACGACGGTCTTCTCCTTCCTCGTCATTGCCGGCACACTCGGCCTCATCGTTCACCTCAATCGCCGCAAGCTGCGGTCCTGACATCATCATGCGTCTTCTCATCGTCAATCCGAATACAACTGCAACCATGACCGCGACGATTGCGGATGCCGCCGGCCGCGTTGCCAGTCATGGCACCGATATCGTCGCCGTCACTTCCTCGATGGGCCCGGTTTCCATCGAAGGGTATTACGACGAGGCCTTCGCGGTGCCGGGCCTTCTGATCGAAGTGTCGAAAGGGCAGGCGGCCGGTGCCGATGCGGCGATCATCGCCTGTTTCGATGATACGGGGCTCGATGCGGCGCGGGCGCTCGCCGATATTCCGGTCATCGGGATTTGCGAGGCGGCCGTCGCGACGACCGCCTTCATCGCCCAGCGCTTTACCATCGTGACGACGATGGAGCGGTCGCGGCTGCCGCTTGAGCATCTCGTTCATCGCTATGGCATGTCGAGCCGCTGCAAGGTGCGGGCCGCCGACATCCCCGTTCTTTCGCTGGAGGATCCGGCCTCGAATGCCGGCGAGCGACTGAGAGAAGAGATTTCCGCGGCGCTGAAAGAAGATAAGGCGGAGGCAATCGTGCTCGGATGTGCCGGCATGGCGGATCTGGTGGCCGAGCTTCGTGCAGAATTTGGCGTGCCGGTCATCGATGGCGTGGCGGCTGCGGTGAAACAGGCCGAGGCCCTGGTGACGCTGGGCCTGTCGACGGCGAAAGTCGGAGCCTATGCAACCCCGGTCCACAAGCCCTATCGCGGATTGCTGGAGACGTTCGAACCGTCGCGCATGGTCCGATCATGATCGGGCAGCCCGTCATTCGCCCGCTCTCTCTTGATGAGGTCCGGGAGCTCTTGAGCTGGGCCAAGGCCGAGGGCTGGAACCCAGGTATCGACGATGCTGTCGCCTTGCAGGCTGCAGATCCGGATGGTTTCATCGGTTGCTTCGTCGAAGACCGAATGGCTGCCGGTATCTCCGCCGTTTGCTATGGCGAAAATTACGGTTTCATCGGCCTTTATATCGCCCATGCGGATTTTCGCGGCCAAGGCCTCGGTCGAAAAATCTGGGATGCGGGGATGGCGCATCTCGGCGATCGGGTGATCGGCCTTGACGGCGTGCCGGAGCAGCAGGGCAATTATGCCCGGATGGGATTTGTACCGGCTTATCAGACGGCGCGGTGGAGCGGGATCGTTCCTCCGCGTGCCGGCAAATCGAGGGAGGGGAAAGCGGTTGCTTTTGACGAGGGACTGCTGCCCGCCGTCATCTCCTACGACCGCCAGTTCTTTCCAGCGCCCCGGAATGCTTTTCTGCGATCATGGCTTTCGGGCCCGCGCTCGGTGACGATCATCGACGACCATGGATCGGTAGCCGGCTATTCGGTTTGCCGCGCCTGCGATGACGGTTTCAAGATCGGCCCTCTTTTTGCCGATACTCTTGAGAACGCAAAGGAGCTCTTGTCGGCCTGCGCCGCGGCTGCCGATGGAGACGTGCTGCATATCGACGTCCCGGCCGATCAGACGGAATTTGCCGATTTTCTCGCCGAGATTGGCTTCGCGCGCGGCTTTTCGACGGCAAGGATGTATCGCGGGACGGTGCCCGTGTTGCGATCCGAGGGCGTCTACGGGATCACCACGCTCGAACTCGGCTAAGTGCTGAGGTAAGCCTTCAGTCCATCCCGATACCCTGCCGCCGGTCAGAACCGTTCGGCGAGCCGGCTATCGCCCTGGGTTTCCAGCACCGTCTCGGAGCCGTCCAGCGATCCGCGAATGCGGCTCTTGCCCACGTCGATGACATGGCGCATGGCGATGGTGGCCTTTTGTGCGTCGCGGGCAGCAATCGCGTGAACGATGCGCAGGTGATTGGTCGCCACCTCGTCGATCGTCTCCGGCGATGCGGCGGGCGATGACAGCTGAAAGGAGATCGCGAGCGCGGCCTCGATCAGCGCGCTTGCCGAACGCATGAACGGGTTGCCGGACATGCGGGCGATCGCGAGATGGAAATCGAGATCGACCTTGGCGATGGTTTCGGGCGTGTGGGCGAGATTGTCGAAACGCGCGGCGATGGCGTAGAGCGCCACCATGTCGTCGCTTGACGCCCGGACGGCGGCAGCCGCTGCCGCTGCCGGCTCCAGAGCCAGGCGCATTTCGGCCAGATGCTCGATGAATTCGTAATCGATGCCGGCATCCACCCGCCAGCCGAGCACATCGCTGTCGAAGAAGTTCCAGCTGGATTTTGCCAGAACCCGTGTTCCGACCTTTGCCTTGGCCTCGACAAGCCGCTTTGCCGAGAGCGTCTTCATGGACTCGCGCAGAACGGTGCGCGAGACACCAAATCTGGCCGAGAGATCGGCGTCTCCGGGAAGAAGCGAACCCTCGGGGATCCTGCCGGAAACGATACCCCGACCCAGTTCGGCAACCACATGGGCGTGGTTGCCCCGGCGCTTGCGGCCGCTGATCGTCGTTTCCAATAGGCTCATCAAATCTCCCTCAGCCGACTTTCGGCCAATCGCCTGTTTGAATACCAGATGATGCCGCGCTGCAACACAATGAAGACGAAGAGCAGGATTCCAATGACGATTTTCGTCCACCAGGAAGAGAGCGTGCCGTCGAAAACGATGTAGGTCTGGATCAGGCCCTGAATGAGAATGCCGACAAGCGTGCCGGCCACGAGGCCGACGCCGCCAGTCAGAAGCGTGCCGCCGATGACGACTGCGGCAATTGCATCCAGCTCGACGCCGACGGTGGCAAGCGAATAGCCGGATGAGGTGTAGAGCGTGTAGGCGATACCGGCGAGGCCGGAGAGAAAGCCCGATAGCGCGTAGATGCCGACCGTCGTGCGGCCGATCGGAACGCCCATCAGTTCCGCCGATTGCGCGCCGCCGCCAAGCGCATAGACATTGGCGCCAAAGCGGGTGCGTCCGGCAATAATGCCACCTGCGACGAAAACGAGGATCATCAGCATGGCCAATGCGGTGAGGCGGCCACCACCCGGAACGCGAAAATAGAAGCCCTGGATGGCGTCGATGACGGGATGGGAAATCGGCACCGATTCCGTCGAGATCAGATAGGCGGCGCCGCGGGCGAGAAACATGCCGGCCAATGTGACGACGAAGGGCGGAATGCCGAGATAGCGGATCATCAGCCCCATCAGGCTGCCGAAGATCGTCGAGATGACGAGAACGAGCGCGAAGGCGATGAGCGGGTTCAGACCGAAGGAGCCGACCATGACGGCGACGAAGACGCTGGTGAAGGCAATGACCGAGCCGATCGAAAGATCGATGCCGCCGGACAGGATGACGAAGGTCATGCCGACTGCGGCAATGCCGAGAAAGGCGTTGTCTGTCAGAAGATTGCCGATCACCCGTGTCGAAAACATGTTGGGAAACTGCAGGACGCAGAGCGCGTAGGCGATGACGAAGATGCCGAGCGTGGTGACGAAGGGCAGGTTGCGGGCGTGGATCATCGTGCCGTCCTTTCGACCTTGGCGGGCGTCGCACCCGGCATCTTGTCGGATGGGCGCTTGGCCGGGCGGATGAAGCCGAGAAGCGTTGCCACGGCCGGCGATTGCAGCGTCAGCACGATGATGATGATCACGGCCTTGATGATGAGGTTGAATTCCGGCGGGAAGCCGGCGACGAGAATGCCGGTGTTGATCGACTGGATGATCAAGGCGCCGATCAGCGAGGCGGTGATCGAGAAGCGCCCGCCGTTGAGCGATGTGCCGCCGATGACGACCGCAAGGATGGCGTCGAGCTCAAGCCAGAGACCGGCATTGTTGGCGTCGGCACCGCGAATGTCGGCAGTCACGATCATGCCTGCCACTGCGGCGCAAAGGCCGGACACCGCATAGACGAAGAACAGGAGAAAGCGGGCTTTGACGCCGGCAAGCGTTGCAGCGCGGCGGTTGATGCCGGTTGCCTCGATCAGGAAGCCGAGCGCGGAGCGGCGCACGAGCATCCCGACGAGAAGGGCTGCACCGAGCCACAGATAGATCGGCACGGGGATGCCGAAAAGCGCGCCGGAGCCGAGGGCCGAGAATGTGTCGTTGTTGAAGGTGAGGATAACCCCTTCGGTGACGAGCTGGGCGATGCCGCGCCCGGCGACCATCAAGATCAATGTGGCGATGATCGGCTGAATATCGAGAAGAGCGACCAGCACGCCGTTCCAGAGGCCGCAAAGCAAGCCAATTGCGAGCGAGACGAGGATAACGACGACAAGCGGATAGCCGGCGACGATCAGGTTTGCGGCAATCGCGCCGCAGATGGCGATGACCGCACCGATCGACAGGTCGATGCCGCGGGTGGCGATGACCAGCGTCATGCCGATGGTGAGAAGTGCGACCGGGGCGGCGCGCACCAGAATGTCGATGAGGCTGCCATAGATGCGGCCGTTCTGGATCGACAACGAGAGGAAGCCGGGCGCGACTGCGGTGATCAGGCCCAGGATGACGGCGAGCGCAATGATCTGCGGCGCAAGCCTTTTGAAACGGCGGGTGACTGCCGACATCATGCGGCCTCCGTGCGGGCAGAGCCGGCTATGGCCTGCATGATGGCATCGGCGCTCACCTCGCTGCCGGTCAGTTCGGCGATATGGCGGCGATCGGAGAGAACGATGACGCGATGAGCGACGGCGGTCAGTTCCTCCAGTTCCGAGGAGATGACGACCAGCGACATGCCTTCGGCGCAGAGGCGCTCGATCATTTTCAGGATTTCCGCATGGGCGCCGATATCGATGCCGCGGGTGGGCTCGTCGAGAATGAGGAGGCGCGGCTCGGTGGCGAGCCAGCGGGCGAGGATCGCCTTCTGCTGGTTGCCGCCGGAGAGAAATTTGATCGGCCGCTCCGCATCGGCGGGGCGTATATCCAGCGAGCGGATGAAATCCTGCGCCAGTGCGCGCTTCTGGCGCGAGGAGATCGGCTTTGCCCAGCCCTGTCGGGCCTGAACGGCAAGCGCGATATTGTCCGCGACCGAGAGATCTCCGATAATGCCATCGGTCTTGCGCTCCTCCGGACAGAAACCGAAGCGGTTGGCGATGGCGGCTTCCGGCGATGACAGCGCCACGGGCTTTCCGTCGATTTCGGCGCCGCCGCTATCGGCGCGGTCGATGCCGAAGAGCAGGAAGGCAGTTTCCGTGCGGCCCGAGCCAAGGAGGCCGGCTATACCGACCACTTCGCCGGGGCGTACTTCCAGATCGAACGGAGCAACACTGCCGCGCTTGCCGTAGCCGTTGAAACGGATCGGTGCTTGCGCAAGCGGCGCTACCGTTTGCTCTTCGGCCTGATGGTCGCGGGTGATGTGCTGCAATTCCCGGCCGAGCATCATCGAAATGAGTTCCAGTTGCGGCAGGTCTGACAGCGCCCGCGTGCCGACGAGGCGGCCATTGCGCAGGACCGTCACCTGATCGGCGACTGCGTAAACCTGATTGAGAAAATGCGTGATGATGACGATGCCGAGCCCGTCGTCGCGCAGTTTGCGCAGAACGCCGAACAGCATGTCGACTTCCTTGCCGTCGAGGCTAGCGGTCGGCTCGTCGAGCACCAGCACCTTGCCGGAAAGATCGACGGCGCGCGCGATGGCGATGATCTGGCGGATCGCGACCGAGTAAGATGACAGGAGCGCGTCGACATCGATATCGAGGCCGTAGCGCTTGAGCAGGGTACGGGATCTGTCTCGCATGGCTCTGCGGTCCACCAGCCCGAAGCGGCGTGGCTGGCGGCCGAGGAAGAGGTTTTCCGCCACGGTCAGGTTCTCCAGAAGGTTGACCTCCTGATAGACGGTGCCGATGCCGAGCGCCTGCGCCTCGGCAACGTTGGCGGGTGAAACTTCTGCGCCATCGAGACGGATCGTGCCGCGGTCGCGGGCATAGACGCCGGTGAGGATCTTGATGAGCGTCGATTTTCCGGCGCCATTTTCACCGAGAAGCGCATGGATCTCGCCGCGCTGCAATGTCAGGTCCACGCTATCGAGCGCGGTGATGCCGAGGAAGGACTTGCCGATCCCCCGGGCTTCCAGAAGTGCATTTGTTTCAGCCATGAGATATCCCGCATCGATCAACCCGCGTCGATCGGCCCGCATGGATCAGGGGACCGGAGCGGCAGGTGCGTGCCGCTCCGGCATTTGAGGTTCCCGCCGCAAACCTTGCCGTTCGCGGCGGGTGGCGGAGATCAGTAACCCAGGCCCTTCTTGGCTTCGTAGACCTTCATCGGGTCATCTTTCTGGGTGTACAGCTTGGATTCCGTTTGGATCCACTTCTTCGGCTCCTTCTTGTCCTTCAGATACGCGTCGAGCGCATCGAAGGCAGGGCCGGCCATATTCGGCGTCAGCTCGACCGTGGCATTGGCCTCGCCCTTTGCCATCGCCTGGAAAATATCCGGAACGGAGTCGATCGAGACGATCTTGATGCCGGTTCCCGGCTTCAGGCCTGCTTCCTTGATCGCCTGAATGGCGCCGACAGCCATGTCATCGTTATGGGCATAGACGGCGCAGATATCCTTGCCGCCGCCTTCCGCCTTGATGAAGCTCTCCATGACTTCCTTGCCCTTGGTGCGGGTGAAGTCACCGGTCTGCGAGCGGACGATCTTGATATTGGGATGCGATGCAATCGCCTGCTCGAAGCCCTTCTTGCGGTTGATCGCCGGCGAAGAGCCGGTCGTGCCCTGAAGCTCGACGACCTTACAGTCCTTGGAGCCGACATCCTTCACCAGCCAGTCGCCGGCGACCTTGCCTTCATAGACCTGGTCGGAGGTGACTGCCGTCAGATAAAGATCCTTGGGTGCATCGATCTCGCGATCGAGCAGGATGACCGGGATCTTCTCCTCCTTGGCTTCCTTCAGGACCGCATCCCAGCCGGTCGATACGACGGGTGCGATCAGGATGGCATTGACGCCCTGTGCAATGAAGCCGCGGATCGCCTTGATCTGGTTTTCCTGCTTCTGCTGGGCATCGGCGAATTTCAGGGTGATGCCCCGTTTTTCCGCCTCCTGCTTGGTCACGGTGGTTTCGGCCGCGCGCCAGCCGGATTCCGAACCGATCTGCGAAAAGCCGACGGTTAAGGACGCTGCTGACACGCTTGATGCCAATGACAGGGAAATGACGGCCGCAGCCGTCGCGAGTACGCTTTTCATCTTAATCCTCCCAGAGATGATGAAGCAAACTGACGGATCGAAGAATTCGCATATAATATTACTTTTGCAAGCTCAAATTTTGGTTGAAATTGCTTTTTGAAAAACGCTGCAGCTGCATAAAACATATAAACATATGAATATTATACGTTATTTAAGATGATCTGTTATCCTGTTTTTGCAGATGCGAAGGGATTGTGTGCTTGACAACAAGATCAAAAGTCCAATAGTCGTATTATTGACCGCATTGGACCGGATGGTCTGATGGGAGGAAGGGCATGGTGACCGGGAGATCCCATGCAGGATAAAGTCAGACTTATCGGGTGGATCATCTATGCTGCGGATTTTACAGGTGAAAAACGGCGCCGGTGCCGTCGAGGTCGTGGCCTGGGACGGCGAAGGTGCGGCCCGCGTGGTGCAGGGCGTGGCTTCGACCTATGCGCTTGCCATGGGCGCGGTCGCAGCCGGGCAGACACTTGAACAGGCGATCGAAGCCTGCGGGCTCGGTGCTGCGGTGGACCTGAAAAAGGCGCAGGCCGAAGGGCGGCTTTTGTTGCCGATCACGCATCCCGATGCAGCCCATTTGATCGTCGCCGGTACGGGCCTGACCCATCTTGGCTCGGCAGATGGCCGAGACAAGATGCACAAGGCGGCGCAATCGACCGAGAAACCGACCGATTCCATGCGCATGTTCCTGATGGGGGTCGAGGGCGGCAAGCCGAAAAATGGCGAGACCGGCGTGCAGCCGGAATGGTTCTACAAAGGCAACGGCACGCAGCTCAAGGCAACGGGTGAGGATCTCATCTCCCCGGCATTCGCGCTCGATGGCGGCGAAGAGCCGGAACTTGCCGGCATCTATCTCATCGGGCCTGACGGTACACCGTTCCGTATCGGCTTCTGTCTTGCAAACGAATTCTCCGACCATGTCACGGAGAAGGGCAATTATCTCTGGCTGGCACATTCCAAGCTGCGCGAGGCCGCCCTTGGTGCGGAGCTTCTCGTCGGCGACCTGCCCGAGCATGTCGAGGGCACGTCCGTCGTTCGCCGCGCAGACCGGGTGATTTTCGAAAAGCCATTCCTTTCCGGCGAAGCGAACATGTCGCACACGATCGCCAATCTCGAACATCACAATTTCAAATATGCACTGTTTCGCCAGCCGGGCGACCTGCATGTGCATTTCTTCGGTACGGCGACCCTCTCCTTCTCCGATAATATCAAGACGGAACCGGGCGACGTGTTCGAGATCTCGGCTGCGCCCTTCAAACTGCCACTCGTCAACCGGCTCGCGATCGCTGCCGCGCATGACGTCGTGATCAAAGCGCTTTGAGGGGATGCCGATGACAATCCGCCTTGCCATCGTCGGTTTGGGAAAGATAGCGCGGGATCAGCACCTGCAGGCGATCGAGGCCACCGACGGTATCGATCTAGTCGCCGTTGCCAGCCGCAACGCCACGCTTGAGGGTGTGCCGAGCTTCAACGATATCGGCGAACTTCTGTCTTCGGGCGTTGAAATCGACGCGGTGTCGCTCTGTACCCCGCCGCAAGGGCGGTTTGCACAGGCGAAGGCGGCGCTCGATGCCGGCAAGCATGTGATGCTCGAAAAGCCGCCGGGAGCGACGATTGCCGAGGTGCGGGCGCTTGAGGCGCTTTCGAAGGAAAGCGGCCTGACGCTCTACAAGACATGGCATTCGCGCGAGGCCTCTGCCGTGGCACCGGCCCGCAAACTGCTGGCCGAGCGGCATGTCATCTCGGTCACGGTCGAGTGGAAGGAAGACGTCCGCCACTGGCATCCCGGCCAGGCGTGGATCTGGGAGCCGGGTGGCCTCGGTGTCTTCGATCCCGGTATCAATGCGCTTTCCATCGTCACGAGGATCATGCCGGAAAGCTTTCATCTGACGGAGGCCGATCTGTTCTTCCCGGCAAACCGGGCAGCGCCGATTGCGGCAAACCTTACGTTCGAAAGCGAAGGCGGCATTCCGCTGAAGGCCGAGTTCGACTGGCGGCAGACGGGTCCGCAGACCTGGGACATCCGGGTGGAGACGAAGGAAGGTCCCGTCGTTCTCACCCATGGCGGCAGCCGGCTGGTTGTCGACGGCGAGGAACGCCTCGTCGATGAGGATCGCGAATACCGCAATCTCTATCGCAATTTCGTCTCGCTGGTGGCCGAGGGGCGAAGCGATACCGATTTTTCGCCGCTGGTGCATGTCGCCGATGCCTTCATGCTGGGGCGTCGCCACGTGGTCGAGCCGTTCGAGGACTGACCCACAGAACGCCTGAACCGAATTTCATCCGATACCGAGATCAAGATCATGAGCAATTCCGAGAACCTGCCCTCCACCGAGATCGCCGAAACCGACGCCAGGCGCGGCGACGTGCGCAAGCTTCGCTCGCGTGCGTGGTTCGACAATCCCGACAATGCGGACATGACGGCGCTCTATCTGGAGCGCTACATGAATTTCGGCCTCAGTCAGGCCGAGTTGCAGTCCGATCGCCCGATCATCGGGATTGCGCAGACCGGGTCGGATCTTTCGCCCTGCAACCGCCACCATCTGGAACTCGCCAACCGTCTGCGCGAAGGCATTCGCGAGGCGGGCGGCATCGCCATCGAGTTTCCCGTCCATCCGATCCAGGAAACCGGCAAGCGCCCGACGGCCGGCCTCGATCGCAACCTGGCCTATCTTGGCCTTGTCGAGGTGCTCTACGGCTATCCGCTCGATGGCGTCGTCCTGACGATCGGCTGCGACAAGACCACGCCGGCCTGTCTCATGGCCGCGGCGACGGTGAACCTGCCGGCGATCGCGCTCTCCGTCGGCCCGATGCTGAACGGCTGGTTCCGTGGCGAGCGTACGGGTTCGGGCACGATCGTCTGGAAGGCCCGCGAGCTTCTGGCCAAGGGCGAGATCGACTATGCCGGTTTCGTCAAGCTCGTCGCGTCTTCAGCGCCGTCGACCGGCTATTGCAACACGATGGGTACGGCGACGACGATGAACTCGCTTGCCGAGGCGCTCGGCATGCAGCTTCCAGGGTCGGCTGCCATTCCCGCGCCCTATCGCGACCGGCAGGAGGTTTCCTATCTGACCGGGCTGCGGATCGTCGAGATGGTCAAGGAAGACCTGAAGCCTTCCGATATTCTCACCAAGGATGCGTTCATCAATGCCATCCGGGTCAATTCCGCGATCGGCGGCTCCACCAATGCGCCGATCCATCTCAATGCGCTCGCCCGCCATATCGGCGTCGAGCTGACGGTCGATGACTGGCAGACCTATGGGGAGGAGATCCCGCTTCTGGTCAACCTGCAGCCGGCTGGCGAATATCTCGGCGAGGACTATTATCATGCCGGCGGCGTGCCTGCGGTCGTCAACCAGCTGATGAAGCAGGGCTTGATCAACGAAGATGCGATGACGGTGAACGGCAAGACGATTGGCCAGAACTGTGGTGGTGCGATCATCGAGGATGAGAAAGTCATCCGCCGTTTCGAAGAGCCGTTGAAGGCACGTGCGGGCTTCCGGGTGCTGCGCGGCAACCTGTTTTCGTCCGCGATCATGAAAACGAGCGTGATTTCACCGGAATTTCGCGAGCGTTACCTCAATAATCCGTCCGATCCGAACGCGTTCGAGGGGCGGGCTGTGGTGTTCGACGGGCCGGAGGATTATCATCGCCGCATCGATGACCCGTCGCTCGAGATCGATGCGCACAGCGTGCTCTTCATGCGCGGCGCCGGGCCGATCGGTTATCCCGGTGCGGCGGAGGTGGTGAACATGCGTGCCCCGGATTACCTTTTGAAGAAGGGCATCTCCTCGCTTGCCTGTATCGGCGACGGCCGTCAGTCGGGCACGTCGGGCAGCCCTTCCATCCTGAACGCCTCGCCGGAAGCGGCGGCGGGCGGCGGGCTTGCTCTGCTGAAGACGGGGGACCGGGTTCGCATCGACCTTGGCCGCGGCACGGCCGATATCCTGATTTCCGACGAGGAACTGGCCGAACGCCGCCAGACGCTGGCTGACGAGGGCGGCTATCAGTATCCGAAGCACCAGACGCCCTGGCAGGAGATCCAGCGCGGCATCGTCGGGCAGATGGAATCCGGTGCCGTGCTTGAGCCGGCGATCAAATATCAGCGGATTGCGCAGACGGCAGGCCTGCCGCGCGACAATCACTGAGGAGGAATGACCGCGGTCTGGTCGGGTTTTCGATGAGACCGCGGGTAATCGAAAGGTCGGCGCTGCCGGGTCTGCTCTTTTTCGGGCTCGGCTCTGCGCCGGTCTGGGACCTTCGGGTCCGGGCCGCTTTGGGATGGCGGCGGGATGGCGGGGAGCCATCCGAACAGAGGAGATCGGCGGCTCGAAGGGAGACCGCCCTTAAGGAGGAGTAAAACATGAAGATATTTCGATATTTGACGGCCACGGCCATTCTTGCCGGTATTGCCTTTTCGGCTCCGGCCTACGCTGCCGACAAGGGTATTGTCGGCGTTGCCATGCCGACGAAGTCGTCGGCACGCTGGATCGCCGATGGCGACAACATGGTGAAGGTGCTCAAGGAGCGCGGCTACGACGTCGATCTCCAGTATGCGGAAGACGACATTCCGAACCAGCTGTCGCAGATCGAGAACATGGTCACCAAGGGCGCCAAGGTTCTGGTCGTCGCCTCGATCGACGGCACGACGCTTTCGGACGTGCTGAAACAGGCTCATGATCAGGGGATCAAGGTCATCGCCTATGACCGCCTGATCCGCGAAACCCCGAATGTCGACTATTATGCCACTTTCGACAACTTCCAGGTCGGCGTGCTGCAGGCGACCTCGCTGGTCAAAGGCCTGAAGGCCGACACGGAAAAGGGCCCGTTCAACATCGAGCTCTTCGGTGGATCGCCGGATGATAACAACGCCTTCTTCTTCTATAATGGTGCGATGAGCGTGCTTCAGCCGCTGATCGACAAGGGCGTTCTGAAGGTCGGCAGCGGTCAGGTCGGCATGGACAAGGTTGCGACCCTGCGCTGGGATCCGGCAACGGCCCAGGCCCGCATGGATGCGATCCTGTCGTCCACCTATTCCGACAAAAAGCTGAACGGCGTCCTGTCCCCCTATGACGGTATCTCGCTCGGCATCATCTCCTCGCTGAAGGGCGTCGGTTACGGCAGCGGCGACATGCCGATGCCGATCGTTTCCGGTCAGGATGCGGAAGTGCCGTCCGTCAAGTCGATCATCGCCGGCGAACAGTATTCGACGATCTTCAAGGATACCCGCGATCTGGCGAAGGTGACGGTCGATATGGTCGATGCGGCCATGAGCGGCAAGGAGCCGACGGTCAACGATAGCAAGACCTACAATAACGGCGTCAAGGTGGTTCCGTCCTACCTGCTGAAGCCGGTCGTAGTCGATAAGTCGAACGTGAAGATCCTGATCGACACGGGGTACTACAAGGAATCGCAGCTCAAGTAAGTCTCTGACGTGCGCGGCAGAGGGCTCTCCCGGCGTTGTTGCAACGCTTGGGCGCGTCCTTGAAATTATGCATCTGCGCATCGCGCCCCGCGGAAATCCCATGCGATTTCCGGGCCGATGCGCAGGCTGCCGCGCCCGCATTTTTTAATCTGGGAGCCGTCATGCTTGATCCCTTACCGCTCGCCGAAAAGCCTCCTATTCTGGAGATGCGCGGCATTTCGAAAAGTTTCGGCGCCGTGAAGGCGCTTTCCGATGTCAGCTTTCAGGTTCAGGAAGGCGAGATCCATGCGCTCGTCGGAGAAAACGGCGCTGGAAAATCGACCCTGATGAAGGTTCTCTCGGGTGTCTATCCGGCCGGTTCCTATGAGGGATCCATCCTGTTTGCAGGCGAAGAACGCCATTTTCGCGATATCAATGATTCCGAGAAGCTCGGTATCATCATCATCCATCAGGAACTGGCCCTTATCCCGCTGATGTCGATTGCCGAGAATATCTTTCTCACCAATCCGCCGGCCCGCCATGGCGTCATCGACCGCAGCGAAAGGCACCAGCGGACAAGGACCCTGCTTGCCAAAGTTGGGCTTTCCGAGCCGCCGGATACGCTGATCACCAATATCGGCGTCGGCAAGCAGCAGCTTGTCGAGATCGCCAAGGCGCTGTCGAAGGATGTGCGGCTGCTCATTCTGGACGAGCCCACCGCGTCGCTGAACGAGACCGACAGTGCGGCATTGCTGGAACTGCTCAAGGAATTCCGGCGAAACGGCATTACCTCGATCCTGATCAGCCACAAGCTGAACGAGATTTCCGAGGTGGCCGACCGCATCACGGTGCTGCGCGACGGGCGTTCGGTCGGAACGCTCGATTGTCATGCCGGGCCTGTCGATGAGGATGAAATCGTCCGCCGGATGGTGGATCGAGATCTCGAAAGCCGCTACCCGAAGCGCGATCCGAAGATCGGCGAGATCATTTTCGAAGTCGATAACTGGTCTGCCTATCACCCGCAGCATTCGGACCGCCAGGTGGTCAAGAATGTCTCGCTCAAGGTGCGTTCCGGCGAGATCCTCGGCATTTCGGGCCTGATGGGAGCCGGACGGACCGAATTTGCCATGAGCGTGTTCGGCCGATCCTGGGGACGCGATATTACCGGCACCGCCAAGATGCGCGGCCAGGTGCTCGATCTGTCCGACGTGCACAAGGCGATCAAGGCTGGGCTTGCCTATGTCACCGAGGACCGCAAACAGCTCGGCCTCATCCTGCAGGAGGATATCCGCAAGAACGTCTCGCTCGCCCATCTCGGCGGGGTTTCGGTGCGCGGCGTCATCGATGATATCGCAGAGATGAAGGTGGCGCAGGAGTTTCGCGGCCGGATGCGTATCCGCAGCCACAATGTCTACCAGGAAACCGGCAAGCTTTCCGGCGGCAACCAGCAGAAGGTGGTGCTGTCGAAGTGGCTGTTCACCGGGCCGGACGTCCTGATCCTCGACGAGCCGACCCGCGGCATCGACGTCGGGGCAAAATACGAAATCTATTCGATCATCAACGAGCTGGCGGATGCCGGCAAGGCCGTCATCGTCATTTCCTCGGAAATGCCGGAACTGATCGGCATCTGCGATCGGATCATCGTCATGCATGAAGGTGCGTTTGTCGGGGAAGTTTCCGGCGAGGGCGCTACTCAGGAAAACATCATGCGCGCCATCATGCGACGCAAAGGGAGAGAAGAATGAGCACGTCCCAGGAAGCAGTTACGGCGCCGCCGAAGGGAGCGGGTTTCCTCAAGGATAACCTGCGCGATTTCGGCATGCTGATTTCGCTTGTTGTCATCGTGGTGTTTTTCCAGATCGCCACCGGGGGCGTGCTGTTGAAGCCGCTCAACGTCACCAACATCATCCTTCAGAACGCCTATATCGTCGTCATGGCGCTCGGCATGCTGATGGTGATCGTCACCGGCCATATCGACCTGTCGGTCGGATCGGTCGCCGGCTTCGTCGGGGCGATCGCCGCAGTTCTGATGGTCAATTACAACGTCAATTTCGTCGTGGTCTTCGTCCTGTGCCTGGCACTGGGCGGCGCGATCGGCGCGATCCAGGGCTATTGGGTCGCCTATTTCAAGATCCCGTCCTTCATCGTCACGCTTGCCGGCATGCTGGTCTTCAGGGGGCTGATGATCACGGTTCTGGATGGCCGCTCGATCGGGCCGTTCCCGCAGATCTTCCAGAAGCTGTCGTCGGGCTATATCTACGAGGTCATCTCATCGGCCAATGGTCTCTACCTGACGTCCCTCGTGCTTGGCCTGCTGCTTGGGGTCATCCTCATCCGGCAGAATTTCGCGACCCGCGCACGTCGCGTTTCGCATGGTGTCGAAACCGAGCCATTGGCCTTCTTCATCGTCAAGAACATCCTGATCTTCGCGGCCATCGGCTATATCTCGTATCTGATCTCGTCGCATCGCGGCATGCCGAACGTTTTGATCATCATGGCGGTGCTGATCGCGGCCTACGGGTTCTTCACCAACAGGACGACGATCGGGCGACAGATCTATGCGGTCGGCGGCAATATCCGGGCAGCCGAGCTTTCGGGCATCAAGACGACGCGGCTGACCTTCTGGACCTTCGTCAACATGGGCGTTCTGGCCGCACTCGGCGGCCTCATCGTCGCCGCCCGCCTCAATACCGCGCAGCCGAAGGCGGGCCTCGGTTTCGAGCTCGACGTCATCGCGGCCTGCTTCATCGGCGGTGCCTCGGCCTATGGCGGCGTTGGCAAGATCACCGGTGCCGTGATCGGCGCCTTCATCATGGGCGTGATGAACAACGGCATGTCGATCCTCGGTATCGGTATCGATCTGCAGCAGGTCATCAAGGGATTGGTGCTGCTCGGCGCGGTCTGCGTCGACGTCTACAACCAGCGCCGCTGAGCCTAGAGCAGTTTCGCCTTTCTTCGAAACGCGAAACTGCTCTATCTCTTTGTTTCCACGCCATTCCGGACGCAAAACCGGTTCCCACTTTTGCTGGAATTGCTCTATCGCCGGCAGATAAAAGGAAGGGCGCCGCGGCGCCCTTCGTCATGTCGGGCATCCGGTTTCGGTCAGCGGCAGGTTTCGACCAGCTTTTGCAGGAAGTCGGCACAGGCGGTGAGTTCCGATATGGCGATCGATTCGTCCGGCTGATGGGCATCGGCGATATCGCCGGGACCGATGATGACGGACGGGATGCCGGCGTTCTGGAAAATGCCGGCTTCCGTGCCGTAGGAGACGTAGCGCACCTGATTGCGGCCGAGAAGTTTCAGGAGCTCGGTGTCGAGCGCCGCATCCTCATTCGGCCGCAGACCCGGAATGTTTGCCTTGATCTCGAAGGCGATGCCGCAGGCGGGATCGATCGCCTTCATGGCCGGTTCGAGCTTTTCTGTGGCGAAACGCTGCATCCGCTCGAAGACGGCCATGTCGCTTTCGCCGGGAATGATGCGCATCTCCCAGATGAATTCGCAGTTCTCCGCCACGATATTGCCGGCCACGCCGCCATGCACGATGTTGACCGTGATCGTCGAATAGGGCGGATCGAGGCCTTCGAAGGTCGGTCCGTTGCGCATATCCTCGCGGATACGGCTGATCTCGGCGATCATTTCGGCCGCCGTCATCACGGCATTCACATAGCGGTCCGGCTGCGACGAGTGGCCGGGCTTACCCGTCACCCGGCACCAGCCGACGAGGCCGCCCTTGTGCGCGGCGACGAAATCCATCGTCGTCGGCTCGCCGATGATGGCGAGCCGCGGCTTCAGGTCGCTTTGTCCTATCCATTCCGCCATCGAACCGACACCGGTGCAGCCGACCTCCTCGTCATAGGAAAAGGCGAGATGGATCGGCCTTGTCAGCGGCATCGCAGCCGCTGCAGGCGCGATCGCAAGGCAGCAAGCGAGAAAGCCTTTCATATCCGTGGTACCGCGCCCGAAAAGGCGTCCGTCCGCCTCGCGCATGACGAAGGGATCGCTCGACCATGCCTGCCCCTGCGTCGGCACCACGTCGGTGTGGCCGCTGAAGATGATGCCGCCGGATGTCTCGGGGCCGATCGTCGCCAGCAGGTTCGCCTTCTGGCCGGAGGCATCGGGGAAGCGGCGAATATGTGCGCCAAGCGGCTGAAGGATAGTCTCGACATGGGCGATCAGATCGAGATTGGATGCGGAACTGACCGTCGGAAATGCGACGAGGTCCGCGAGATGCCGTGTGATATCGTTGGTCAGGTTCAAGGCACGACCTTTCTAAAGGTAGTCTTCGACGCGGGAATGCGTCTGCGGGGCGGCGCTCAACTTCTGCTGAACGATCTTGGAAGCGGGGTAACAGCGCCTGTGGAAGGGGTGTTCCTTTTCATCATATTAGACATATTAAAGCCGTCTTCGCATTGCTTTTGCTCGCGAGTTGGCCAATTTATGCGGCAGATCAACATCCGGCAGATATCATGAGCTTACCTGATCAGCAGCAAGGCCGCTTTCGAGAGATTCTTGAAAGCTTTCGTGGATATCTGGTCCCCCTCGTCATCGTCGTCGTGTTCGGCTTCACGACGTTCGCGATCTACAAGCTGACCGACGAAGTCAGTTACGACGACGTGATCGACGCGCTGATGGCGACCTCATGGTCGTCGATCGGGCTTGCCATCTTCTTCACCGCGCTGAGTTTTCTGGCGCTGATCGGCTATGACGTCAACGCGCTCACCTATATCCACCGCAAGCTGCCCTTCGTGCCGGTGGCGATGACGGCGTTCAGCGCCTATGCGGTCGGCAATACGGCAGGTTTCGGTGCCTTGAGCGGCGGTGCGATCCGTTTTCGTGGTTATTCGCGTCTGGGCCTGTCGCCTGACGATATCGGGCGCGTCATCGCCTTCGTCACGCTTGCCTTCGGTGTCGGCCTTCTGGCCGTCACGGCGCTTGCCTCGCTTGCTGCCGCTCCCCGTATCAGCGACGTGATCGGTGTCGATCCCTTCGTCGTACAGGTCGTTGCCATCATCATCATCATTGCCCTGACGGCTCTGGTGATCATGGGGCGCGAAGGCCGGCGCATCACCGTCGGCAAGATCACGATCCGGCTACCCGACAGCCGTACTTCGTCACAGCAGTTTCTGATCACGGCTCTCGATATCGCCGCCTCTGCCTCCGTTCTCTACGTCCTGATCCCGCAGACCGAGATCGGCTGGCTGTCGTTCACGGCGATTTATGCCACGGCCGTCGGTGCCGGCGTCCTCAGCCACGTACCGGCCGGGCTCGGCGTCTTCGAGACGATCATCGTCGCGGCACTTGGCAATACGGTCGATCTCGATACGGTCCTCGGCAGTCTCGTGCTCTACCGGGTGATCTACCACGTTCTGCCGCTGATGGTGGCGACGCTCTTCGTCATCTGGCTGGAGGTCCGGCAGCTCTCCCGCCATCCGGTCGCCTCGACGTTGCGCAAGCTGGAATTTCGTCTGGCGCCGCTGCTGCTGGCGGCGTTCGCGATGATTGCCGGTGCGATGCTGGTGTTTTCGAGCGTCACGCCGACACCGGATGCGGAACTTGATCTTCTCAATGCCTATCTGCCGCTGCCGCTCGTCGAAAGCGCGCATTTTCTGTCCAGTATCCTCGGCATCATGCTGTTCGTGACGGCGCGCGGCATCGGTCAGCGTCTGGATGGCGCGTGGTGGATGGCGGTGATCTGCGCCTCGCTTGGGCTTCTGTTTTCCTTCGTCCGCGCGCTGGCTCTGGTCGAGGCCATCTTCCTGATCGTTCTTCTCGCGGGGCTTGGCCTGAGCGCGCGTCAGTTTACCCGGCAGGCCTCGCTGTTCCGGCAGGTGCTGACACCGGCCTGGATCGGCGCGATGCTGATCCTCGTCGCCGCAACGATCACCATTCTCTTCTTCGTCTACCGCGAGGTGGATTACAGCCGCGATCTCTGGTGGCGGTTCGAATTTTCCGCCGATGCGCCGCGCGGTCTGCGTGCAACGCTTGGCGTCGCGATCGTGGCGGCGATCATCTCGATCTACAGCCTGTTGCGCCCTGCGGCCACCCGCAGCGCCCCTTCGACCGGCGACGAACTCGACCGGGCGACCGAAATCGTCATGGCGCAACACAATGCCGACGCCAATGTCGTCAGAATGGGCGACAAGCGGCTGATGTTCTCCGAGAGCGGAAAAGCTTTCATCATGTATGGCATACAGGGCCGATCCTGGATTGCGCTTTTCGATCCCGTCGGTCCGAAGGAAGAGGTGCCGGAACTGGTCTGGCGCTTTGTCGAGGAGGCCCGCTCGAAGGGTGGACGTGCCGTCTTCTACCAGATTTCACCGGCACTCCTGCCCTATTGCGCCGATGCCGGCCTGCGCGCCTTCAAGCTCGGCGAACTGGCCGTCGTCGATCTCAGCAAGTTCGACCTCAAGGGACCGCGGCTGGCGGCACTCAGACAGGCGGGGAGCAAGGGCGTGCGCGAGGGGCTGGAGTTCGACGTTATCCTGCAACCAGACGTGATGGCATCGATCGGACAGTTGAAGCAGGTCTCTGATTCCTGGCTGGAATCCCACAATACTCGCGAGAAGACTTTCTCGCTCGGCGCATTCCGGGAGGATTACGTTGCCGCTCAGCCGGTTGCCATCCTGCGCAAGGATGGCAGGGTCGTGGCGTTTGCCACGCTGGCGATCACCGATACCAAGCAGGAGGCGACGATCGACCTGATGCGCTTTGCGCCGGATGCGCCGAAGGGGTCCATGGACTTCCTGTTTGTTAGGATCATGGAATATTTACGTGACGCAGGCTACAGTGAGTTCAATCTGGGCATGGCGCCGCTTTCGGGCATGTCGCAAAGGGAGGTCGCGCCCGTATGGGACCGCCTCGGAAGCGTGGTCTTCGAACACGGAGAGCGCTTCTATAATTTCAAGGGACTGAAGGCATTCAAGTCTAAGTTCCAGCCGCGATGGGAGCCGCGCTATCTGGCTGCCGCAACCGTAGGCCCCGCAATAGCGATGATGGACGCGACCCTTCTGATCGGTGGCGGCCTCAGAGGAGTAGTTGGAAAGTGATGACGCTACGCAGTATTTCGTGCCTGTTCGGCTTGGCTCTTTTCGGCGTTGCGGGTGCCTTGCCGGCATCGGCGCAGCAGGCTCAGCCGCAACCCCAGTCTCAGCCGCCGCAATCGCAGGATGGCTACCAGACCGGCATGATCAAGGCGCCGCACATCATGCTGCCGCAGGACAAGAACCTGAAGGGCATGGTGTTCCTGATCTCCGGCGCGTCCGGTTGGGGTGCGACGGAGGAAAGCGAAGCCGCAAACCTTCTGAAGAACGGTGCGGCGGTCGTCGGTATCGACTTTCCGACCTATATCCAGTCGCTTTCTGCCGATGAGGGCGATTGCGTCTATATGATTTCCGACGTCGAGGATCTCTCGCAGCAGGTTCAGCGGCGCGTCGGCAATGCCACGTATCGCCATCCGATCATTGCCGGCATCGGCGATGGCGGGGCTCTGGCTCTGGCGATGATATCGCAGAGCCCGCCGACGACCGTGGGTGAGGCAATCGCCGTCAATCCGACAGCCGGTATTCCGCTTGCCAAGGAACTCTGCACGCCTGCCACCAAGGACGTGAAGGGCGACCGGACGATCTACGGGTTCCAGGACGAGGACCTGCCGGCGGACGTGACGATTGCGTTCACGCCTGACGTTGCCGCGGGCGACGATGGTCGCGCGCATGCGAAAAGCTTGAAGGACGGCCACCAGGACGTGGATATCCAAGATGTCGCCGGTCCGGCCGATGCCGCACTGGCGGCCCTGCTCGACGAGAGCCTGAAGGATGCCGCCGGCACCGGGGATCAGGCGCTCGACATGCCGCTCACCATTCTCGACACCAAGCCGACCAGCGATACGATGGCGATCATCTATTCGGGTGACGGCGGGTGGCGCGATATCGACAGCGAGATCGGCGGCTATCTTCAGGGGCAGGGCGTGCCGGTGGTGGGTGTCGACTCGCTGCGGTATTTCTGGACGGAAAAGACCGCCGACCAGACCGCCAAGGACATGGCGAAGATCATCGAGACATACCGCAAGAAGTGGAACGTTCAGAACGTCGTTCTGGTGGGCTATTCCTTCGGCGCCGATATCATTCCCGCCAGCTACAACCTGTTGCCGAAGGCGACCAAGGTCCGCGTTCGGCAGATGTCGCTGCTGGCGCTTGCCAAGGAAGTCGATTTCGTGATTTCCGTGACCGGCTGGCTTGGGGTCGCCGGCGAAGGCAAGGGTGGCAATACGCTCACCGATCTGGCCAAGGTCGATCCTAAAGTCGTGCAATGCATCTATGGCACCGACGAGGATGACGATCCTTGCGTGCAGTTGAAGTCGCGCGGCGTCGAGGCGGTTGCCATCGAAGGCGGCCATCATTTCGACGAGGATTACGAAGCGCTCGGCAAGCATATTCTCGACAGCCTCAAGACACGCCTGACGAAGAAGTAATTCCCCTTCGGCGCGGTGGATTTCTGCCGCGCCGCAGCTCATCTGATCACGAGGACTTGATTTCTTCGGACAAGCGGATAAATGTCTGCCTCACCAGGACCGGGCCCCTCTGGCAGTTCGTAAAGAACTGTGATGTCGGACTGGATTTGTCCAACTCAGGTGCCTGGTGTCCGTAAAACCCCCGAGACGCGTTCTGTATTGATGGTTTGAAGTCGAAAGACTTCCCGTTTCGCCGGTTCTATACGGCCTTGGCGCCCTGCCTTTGAGATCGGGTGCCTCATGACCGAAATCTTTACTCCAGAGGCGCTGTCGGCGCTTCTGCAAGTCATAATGATCGACCTCGTGCTTGCCGGGGATAATGCGATCGTCATCGGCCTTGCTGCGGCTGGCCTTCCCAAGGATCAGCGTGCGAAGGCCATTCTGGTCGGCATCATCGCCGCGACGGTTCTGCGCATCGGCTTTGCGCTCGCAACGACCCAGCTTCTGCAGATCATTGGTCTGCTTCTCGTCGGCGGAATCCTGCTTCTTTGGGTCTGCTGGAAGATGTGGCGCGAACTGCGTAGCCAGCACAGCGACGAGGATGCGGATGCCGCGATCGCCGATGCGGAAAAGACCGGCCCGCGCAAGACGTTTGCCCAGGCCGCGTGGCAGATCGTCATTGCCGACGTTTCCATGTCGCTCGACAACGTTCTGGCGGTTGCCGGTGCAGCGCACGAACATCCAACCGTGCTGATCTTCGGCCTCATCCTGTCGATCGCGCTGATGGGCATCGCCGCAAGCTTCATCGCGAAGCTTCTCAACAAGCATCGCTGGATCGCCTATGTGGGCCTTGCCGTCATTCTCTATGTGGCGCTCGAAATGATCTGGCGCGGCTCGCATGAGGTCATGCCCTATCTCGGCATGTCGCAGTAAGCGGATCGTCGATCATGGAGCGGCGTGATCGCGCCGCTCCATATTCTGTTCAGCCGTCCACGTCTGCGGCAAGGCGCTCGTTCATCCAGTCGGCGCTCTGGCGTATGCCGCCCAGCGGAAACACATGGATCTGTGCAATCAGGCTGCCTGGCCTGTTGGCGCGGTACGTGGCGATTTCATTTATGAAATCATAGGGTTCGAAGGGCAGGAGAAGCTTGCCGAGATCAAGTGCCCGCTTCTGCAGAACCGCAAGCGACGGGCCGACGCCGCAGGTGATCGCAAACTTCATCAGGGTCTGCAGCTTTGTCGGGCCGGCCACGCCGAGATGGATGGGCAGGGTAATGCCGGCCGCCGCAATCCGTTCGGCCCAGGCGATGACCGGTTTTGCCGCGAAGCAGAATTGCGTGACGATGGCCATGTCCGCATCGGTCCGGTCCGCATAGGCCTGTTTCGTGAGCAGCGCATCGTCCACCAGATGCGTCGTGCCATCGGCATCGATGCCCGGATGACCTTCCGGATGGCCGGCGACATGCAGGCGGCGGAAGCCATAACGGTCGAAAAGCCCGCTTTCGAGCAACTGGATGGAACTGTGAAGCTCGCCTACCGGCTCTGCCTGTCCGCCACCAAGCAGCAGGGCCTGCCCGACGCCGGCCTCGTCGCGATAGCGACGGAGCCAGTTTTCCAGTGTTGGCACGTTGGCGATATTGCGTGCCGGTATATGCGGCATGGGTGTAAAGCCATCATCGGTCAGGCGGCGGGCGGTTGCCACCATGTCGTCGATCGGCGTTCCTGCGATATGAGCGACATAGACACGTGTGCCTGCGGGTAGAAGGCCTTTGAGATCGTCGATCTTCGATGCCGTGCGCGGCATGACCTCGATCGAGTAACCTTCGATCATCTCGGCAAAATACGCCGAGACGGGAGCCGCGTCATTCTGCCTTGCCGTGAAGAGCCCCAGAAGAGCCAAACCGTCGTCTCCTTCGATACCGGGATGATCAACATCTGGCTAAAGACCTGGAATTGCCAGCACAAGCGGTGTTTTTGCATGCCAGACCGGCCAAGGCCGCTCTGGCTGCGGCGCGGGCGCATAGCATTTCCGTCACCACGTCTCAAAGCATTCCGTTGACAAGTGTCTGCTTGCGCTAGAAGTTCTGCCATCCGACGGCAGCCTTTTGGGGGGAGCATCCATGTTCAGGCGCAGGTTTTTCGGTCTTTTCGCTGTGGTTTTGTCGATCATGATCACGGCGGCAGCCGGATGGGCGGCCGAACGGCGGATCGAGACCACCCCCGATAACGACTATCTCGGCTTCGATCTGCGCACCGTGAAAAACGTCACGCAGCAACAATGCGAGACGGCCTGTACCGGCGACAATGCCTGCCGGGCCTTCACCTATAATGTCAAAGCCAAGTGGTGCTTTCTGAAATCCGACTACGGTGCGCTCAATCCGTTTGCCGGCGCGGTCGCAGGGCGCGTGGTGGAAACCGCGGCCGAGGCGGATATCGGGGCAGCACCGGCTCTGTCGTTTCTCTCCGAGGATCTCCTGCAACAGGCCCGCGAACAGAAGGCCAATCTGGCGCTCGGCGACAACCAGCAGGGCTACGGGATCGATAACCTGAAAGCGATTGGTCAGAGCGAGCTCGTTGCCGGGCGCATCGACAATGCCATCTACAATCTCAAAGGCGCGCTCTCGATCTTGCCCGACGATGCCGCACTCTGGATCGAGCTTGCCCGCGCCGCGGGTACCGCCAAGAACAACGACAACAACGCCTTTGCCGAAGCGACGCTTGCGGCGATCAACGGCTATCAGGCTTCACGCGGCACGCCAACGCGCGCCGATGCCCTTGCCGTGCTCGGTGCATCACTTGCCCGACAGGAGAACTATCGGCCGGCACTTAATGCCTACAAGGCAAGTCTGGCGCTTGTCAGTGCCAGAACGGTGCAGGCGACCTATAACGATCTTCGCGAGCGGCGCGGTTTTCGCGTCACCGGCAATACGGTCGATGCCGATAGCGTGTCGCCGCGCATCTGCGTGCAGTTCTCCGATCCCTTGGTGAAGACGGGCGTGGATTATGCGCCCTTCGTGCTCCTCGACGGTCAGGCACCAAAGGCGATCGAGGCCAAGGACAGCCAGATCTGCGTCGAAGGATTGACGCACGGAAAGCGCTTCAAGCTGTCGCTGCGCCGCGGCCTGCCATCCTCCGTCGAGGAGGCTTTGCTGGCGCAGGTGGATGTCGATATCTACGTCAAGGATCGCTCGGCGAGCGTGCGCTTCACCGGCGACAGTTTCGTCCTGCCTTCCACTGCGCGCCGCGGTATTCCGCTGGTTTCGGTCAACACCGAAAAGGCGGCGCTGAAGCTCTACCGGATCGGTGATCGCAACATCGCGCCGCTTCTGGCCAACTCGCAGTTTCTCACCCAGCTCGACAGCTACAATGCCACGCAGATCGAAGAGCAGAATGGCGAACTCGTCTGGCAGGGCACGATCGATATCGCGCAGGATCTCAACAAGGATGTGGTGACGAGCTTTCCGGTGGACGAGGCGCTGCCTCAACGCAAGCCGGGCGTCTATGTGCTGACGGCCACTGCGGCAAACGCCACGGGGCAGGAGTGGGACAACAAGGCGACGCAATGGTTCGTCGTGTCCGATATCGGGCTCACCACCTATGCCGGCACCGATGGCCTGCATGTCTTTGCCCGCTCGCTTGCCACGGCAAAGCCGATCGCGGGCGTCGATCTGCAATTGCTGGCGAAAAATAACGAGATCCTCGGCAGCGCGAAGACCGATGCTGACGGTGCTGCCGTGTTCACCGCCGGGCTCATCCGCGGTACCGCCGCCATGGTGCCGGCGGTGCTGACGGCGCAGAATGGCGACCCAGATTACGTCTTCCTCGACATGACGCGCGCCGGCTTCGATCTGTCGGACCGCGGCGTGACCGGCCGCCCGGCACCCGGCGCCATCGATATTCTGCCCTGGACCGAGCGCGGCATCTATCGCCCCGGCGAGACCGTTCATGCGAGCGCCCTTGCCCGCAATGTCGATGCGACTGCGATCGAGAACCTGCCACTGACATTCGTTTTCCTGCGGCCCGATGGCGTGGAAGATCGGAGAATGGTGCAGAAGGGGGCGCTCGGAGGGTATGCGCTCGACCTGCCGCTTCTGTCGAGCGCCATGCGCGGCAGCTGGGCGATGCAGATCTTTACCGATCCGAAGGGAACCGCGATCGGCGAAAAGACATTCCTCGTCGACGATTTCGTGCCAGACCGGATCGAATTCGACATGACGAGCAAGGCAAAGGCGCTTGCCATCGGCGCCCCTGCGACAGTCAATATCGATGGTCGTTTCCTTTACGGCGCGCCCGGTGCGGGGCTTTCGCTCGAAGGCGAGATCGCCCTGAAACCCACGCGCCAGTCGGAGGCCTTTCCCGGCTTCCAGTTCGGACTTGCGGAGGAAGAGGGAACCGAAGCGGTTCGCACGCCTCTCGATGCGCTGGATCCGACCGATGAGAATGGCAAGGCTTCCTTCGATGCCGATATCGCCGAAGTGCCGTCGACGACGCAGCTCGTCAATGCAGAGATTACCGTGCGGATGCGCGAAGCGGGCGGCCGGGCTGTCGAACGGCAACTGACCTTGCCGGTGACGCCGGACGCAGACCGGATCGGCATCAAGCCGGAATTCTCTGGCGATCTCACAGAAAATTCGACCGGTACCTTCACGGTCATCGTGGCTGACCCCGAAGGGCGGCGCAAGGCGCTGAAAGGTCTTCCCTGGAAGCTCGTGAAGATCGAGCGCGACTATCAATGGTATCGCGAGGGCAGCGCCTGGCGGTTCGAGCCCGTAACACGCACCGAACAGGTGGCGAACGGCACGCTCGATGTTGCCGTCGATGGGGGTAAGCTTTCCATCCCGGTCGCCTGGGGCCGCTACCGGCTGGAGATCGAAACGGCCGATGCCGGTGGACCCGCGTCGAGCGTCGAGTTCGATGCCGGCTGGTTCGTTACCGCGTCTTCCACCGAGACGCCGGATGCGCTTGAAGTGGCGCTCGACAAGCCGAGCTACAAGATAGGCGATACGGCCAAGCTCAAGATCACCTCTCGCTATGCCGGCGAGGTGATGCTGATGGCGGGGTCCGAACAGGTGATTTCCGTCGAGACCCAGAGCCTCGGGCCGACCGGCGGGGAGATCGATATTCCCGTGACCGCCGCCTGGGGTGCCGGTTCCTATGTGACGGCCACGCTCTACCGGCCGGGGGATGCGCAAGACAGCCATATGCCGATGCGCGCCATCGGGATCACCTGGCTGAAGGTCGATCCGCAGCAGCGCAATCTTGCCGTTTCGATCATCGCACCGGAGAAAACCCCGCCGCGGCAGACATTGAATGTGTCGTTGCGGGTCAGCGGTGCCGGTGCCGGTCAGGGTGCCGCCAATCAGGACGCCTATGTGACGGTTGCCGCCGTCGATGTCGGCATCCTCAACCTGACGCGCTATCAGCCGCCGGCACCCGACGACTGGTATTTCGGCCAGCGCCGCCTGGGGCTGGAGATCCGCGACATCTATGGCCGGCTGATCGACGGATCTCTCGGTGCAACGGGCCGGCTTCGCACCGGTGGCGATGGCGGTGAAGTGGCCTTGCAGGCGAGCCCGCCGAAGGAAAAGCTCGTGGCCTTCTTCTCCGGCGTCGTGAAGCTCGATGGCGATGGAAAGGCCAATGTCGGCTTCGACATTCCGCAGTTCAATGGCACCGTCCGGCTGATGGCCGTCGTGTGGTCGAAGGCGGGTGTCGGGCACGGCGTCAAGGATGTCGTGGTGCGCGATCCCGTTGTCGTGACGGCAAGCATGCCGCGGTTTCTGGCACCCGGCGACCAGAGCCAGCTGCGTCTCGATCTTGCCAATACAGATGCACCGGCCGGCGATTATCAACTGGCGGTCACGAGCAGCGGCGAGGTGAAGATAGATCCGGCGGCGCTCAAACCCGTCAGACTTTCCGAAGGCAGCAGGACGGCGGTGACGCTGCCGCTTTCCGGTGTCAAACCCGGTGATGGCACGATCAAACTGACGCTATCGAATGGCGCGGGCCTCTCGCTCACCCAGGATCTCGATATTCCGGTCAGGCCGGCGGCAATGCCGGTGACGGAGCGGCGGCTGGTCGATCTCAAGCCCGGCGGCAGCGTGACCGTCGATGGCAATCTTCTGGCCGACAGCATCCTGCCGGGCGCATCCGTCAGCGTGAATGTCAGCCGTTCCAATGCATTCGATATTCCGGCCCTGATGATGAGCCTCAGCCGCTATCCTTACGGCTGCGCCGAGCAGACGACGAGCCGAGCCCTGCCGCTCATCTATCTTAGCGAAATGGCCGTGAAGAACGGGCTTGCGGACGACGAGGAGGTGAAGAAGCGGGTACAGGATGCGATCTATCGCGTACTGTCCTATCAGTCTTCGGCGGGCAGTTTCGGCCTGTGGGCGCCGGGGCAGGGCGATCTCTGGCTCGATGCCTATGTGACGGATTTCCTCACCCGCGCCCGCGAGCAGGGATACGACGTGCCGGAACAGGCTTTGGCGCGCGCGCTTGACAGCCTGCAGAACTCGCTGAGCTTTACGAACAATATCCGCGATCAGGGCAACGAGATCGCCTACGCGGTCTATGATCTGGCGCGCAACCGCAAGGCGGCGATCAGCGATCTCCGCTACTATGCGGATACGGCGATCAACGATTTTCCGACACCGCTTGCCAAGGCGCAGATTGCCGGGGCACTGGCGCTTTACGGCGATGCGCAGCGGTCAAAGGCAATCTTTGCGGAAGCACTGCGGATGTCACAGGATGCGGCGATCCACAAGGTGAGCCTCGTGCGCTCCGATTACGGGTCTTCACTGCGCGACGGGGCGGCGGTTCTGGCACTTGCAGCGGAAAGCCGGCCGGTGCCGCCGGTCGTCACCCCGCTTGCCGATGTCGTCACCAAGGCCTGGGACGCGAGCAAATATACGAGTACGCAGGAACAGAGCTGGATGCTGCTTGCGGCGCGCGCCCTGCAAAATGGCGATGACAATATCCGGCTTTCGGTCAACGGCGCGCAGCATCAGGGCACGCTGATGTCGCAGATGACCGGCAATGTGCTTCTCGATCATCCATTGACGATCCGCAACGACGGGGCCGATCCGTTACAGGCGGCGATCACCACTATTGCCGCGCCCGCCATGCCGCTCTCTGCCGGCGGCGATGGCTTTGCCATTGTCCGCAGTTATTACACGATGGATGGCGAAGAGGTGAATGCCAGCGAGGTTCAGCAGAACCAGCGCTATGTCGTGGTGCTGAAAGTCACCGAAACCAATGCATGGCCCTCGCGCATCGTCGTGACCGACCTTTTGCCGGCCGGCTTCGAGATCGACAATCCGAGCATCGTCAACAGCGCCAATCTCGCCAATTTCGACTGGCTGGACGAGGCGACGCCGGCACATACGGAATTCCGCAACGACCGCTTCGTCGCCGCCTTCGACAGAACTGCCAGTGACAATCGCGAGATCTCGCTGGCTTACGTGGTGCGGGCGGTGACGCCGGGTGTCTACGACGTGCCGGCGGCGCAGGTGGACGATATGTATCGCCCGCAATTTTTTGCGCGTACGGCTGCGGGGCGGATGGAGGTGGTGGCTGCACCCTGAGTTCAGCAACAGACGTGTCGATAGAGCCCGCGATCTCGAGACTGGACCCGAATGAAGCGCAGATGGACAATCGTAATCGGCCTCGGCGCCTGCCTCTTGATGGCAGGGGCGGCGGGCGTCGGTCTGGATTGGGCCGATCGTGCCTATCCGCCACCGCTCGAGGCGGCAGAGGTGACGTCGCGGGAAGTGCTGGATGCCAATGGCGAGCTGTTGCGCGCCTTTGCGACGCCGCAGGGGCGCTGGCGGCTTTCCACCATCATCGATCAGGTGGATCCGCGCTTCGTGCGGATGCTGGTCGCCTATGAGGATCGCCGTTTCTACGATCATGGCGGGATAGACGTGATCGCCATCGGCCGGGCAGCGTGGCAGCTCGTCACCCACGGGCGTATCGTTTCGGGAGCCTCGACGCTTTCCATGCAGGTGGCGCGGCTGATCGAGCCGCGGGCGAACCGGTCGTTTTCCGCCAAAATCCTGCAAGTGGCGCGGGCCATGCAGATCGAGCGGCGGCTGTCGAAACGCCAGATCCTCGATCTTTATCTCACCCATGCACCCTATGGCGGCAATCTGGAGGGTGTGAGGGCGGCAAGCCTTGCCTATTTCGGCAAGGAGCCGCGACGGCTTTCGGTGTCCGAGGCAGCGCTTCTCGTGGCGCTTCCGCAATCGCCGGAAAGCCGGCGGCCGGACCGGCATCGCGTGGCAGCGTTTTTGGCGCGTGAGCGGGTCCTGGCTCGGCCGGCCGTGGCCGACGTCACGGGGCCGGGCGAAGCGCAGCTTGCCGCGAACGAACCGTTGCCGTCGCACCGCAAGCAATTGCCGGCCTATGCCGCGCATCTTGCCGAAGCCGCGATCCGCAAACAGCCGGAGACCCATCGGTTCCAGACGACGCTGAGACGCAGCGTTCAGCAGGGGCTCGAGACGGTGGCAAGTGACGCGGCCCGCAGGTTGCCGCCAAAAGTGTCTGTCGCCATGCTGATGGCGGATATCACGACAGGCGAGATTATCGGCGAAGTGGGTTCAGCCGATTATTTCGATGCCGGCCGCTCCGGATGGGTGGACATGACGCGGGCCAGCCGCTCGCCGGGCTCGACCCTGAAGCCGTTCATCTATGGGCTTGCCTTCGAACAAGGGCTGGTGTCGCAGCAGACGATCATCGAGGACCGCCCGGCAGATTTTTTCGGGTACCGGCCGAAGAATTTCGACATGACCTATCAGGGCGACGTGACCGTGCGGCAGGCGCTGCAACTGTCGCTCAACGTGCCGGCGATCCGCCTTCTCGACGCCGTCGGGCCTTCCCGGCTGATGCTGCGGCTGAGACGTGCGGAGGTGAAACTGGCATTGCCACCCACCGAGGCGCCGGGGCTGGCAATCGGGCTTGGCGGGGTCGGGGTAACGCTCAAGGATCTCGTCCAGGGTTATGCGGCTCTGGCCAATCGCGGCCAGCCTATTCGGCTCGGGGATGGTGTTCAGGAACAGCCCGGACAGATCGAAGGCAGCGCCATTCTCGAACAGCAGGCGATCTGGAACGTTGCCGATATCCTCGCAGGCGTCGTGCCGCCGCAGGGCAGCCGCAAGCTCGGCATCGCCTATAAGACCGGGACGAGCTACGGGTATCGCGATGCGTGGTCGATCGGGTTCGATGGCCGCCATGTGCTCGGCGTCTGGGTCGGGCGGCCTGACAATGGCGCCGTGCCGGGCATAGCCGGCTATCAGACGGCAGCACCGATCCTGTTCGAAGCATTTTCGCGCTCGAGCGTCGGCATCACGCCGCTGCCGGCAGCACCCGCGGGTGTGGCGCGGGTAGCGCAGGTCGATTTGCCGGTCAGCCAGCGGCGCTTCTCGCTGACAGCCAACGGCCTCGTCTCGGCCAATACGCGCGAGCCGGCGCCGCAGATCATCTATCCGCCGGAAGGGGCCAAGGTGGATCTAGGGGCGCGAAGCGGCGAGGCTTTGCCGCTCGTTCTGAAACTGCAAGGGGGAAGGGCGCCGTTCCGCTGGCTTGCCAACGGGCAGCCGCTCGACCAGCTCTCGCGCTTAAGAACCAGTCAGTGGCAGCCGGATGGCGCCGGTTATTCGACGCTGACGGTGATCGACGCTGCCGGCCGGGCCGCCAGCGTCAGGTTTTTTGTCGAGTAAGAGGCATAGGTCACCGCGAGCGGGCCAACGTGATGGCCGGAGGCGGAACGCCAGCGGGACCGACGCGGCATAGGCGACCGCGAATGGGGGCCGCCGCTAATGTGCCCCCACTGGCAATGGGGCCGCCGCGACCGGCGGGCCCGTTATCTCACGCCGTGACGGCTGCCTTCTTCGCCATAACGCGGGCACGAATCGATTCCACGTCGGCGCGCGGGGTCGCTGCAAAGAGCGTGCGCGTATAGTCGTGCTTCGGATCGGAGAAGACTTCGTCGCGGGTGCCATATTCGACCGCCTCGCCGAAATACATCACCATCACTTCATCCGCGATGTAGCGCACGACCGAGAGATCGTGGCTGATGAAGACATAGGTGAGGCCGAACTCGTCCTGCAGGTCTGCGAGCAGGTTCAGAACCTGCGCCTGGACCGACAGGTCAAGTGCGGAGACCGGCTCGTCGAGGATGAGAAGTTTTGGGTTCATCATCAGCGCGCGGGCAATGGCGATACGCTGGCGCTGGCCGCCGGAGAACATGTGGGGATAGCGGTTATAGTGTTCCGGGCCGAGACCGACCTTCTTCAGCATCTCGTTGGCGCGGTCGCGCCGCTCGGAGGCCGGCATGTCGGTATTGATCGCCAGCGGTTCGCCCAGAACGTCGCCGATCTTCTGGCGCGGGTTGAGCGAGCCATAGGGGTTCTGGAAGACGATCTGCACCTTCTGGCGCATTTCCTGCGTCAGGTGGCCGGGGCGGGTGTCAACGGTCTTGCCGTCGATCAGCAGTTCGCCGGCCGTCGGCTCGTCGATGAAGGTGATCATGCGGGCAAGAGTGGACTTGCCACAGCCCGATTCGCCGACGATCGCCAGCGTCTTGCCGCGCTCCAGCGTGAAGGACACGCCCTTCACGGCGTGAACGATCTTCTTCGGCTTGAAGAGGCCGCCCGACAGTTCGTAGTCGCGCTTGATGTTGCGCACTTCGAGCATGGTGTTGTTGGTGGTGTCCATCAGGCGGTTGCTCCGCTCGTTCCCGCAGAGGGGGCCGGTTCCGGCGTGCCGTCGAAAAATGAGGATACGGTGGTCAGGCGGTCGCCCGTGGCATTTTCCGGAAGGGCCGCGAGAAGCGCCTTCGTATAGTTGCTCTTCGGGTTCTCGAAGAGGGAGAGAACGTCTGCCTCTTCCATCGTGCGGCCCTTGTACTGGACGACGACACGGTCGGCAGTTTCCGCCACGACACCCATGTCATGGGTGATCATGATCAGGCCCATGCCGGTCTTGGCCTGCAGGTCCATGATCAGATCCAAGATCTGTTTCTGGATCGTTACGTCGAGTGCCGTGGTCGGCTCGTCGGCGATGAGCAATTTCGGATTGCAGGCGATCGCCATGGCAATCATCACGCGCTGGCACTGGCCGCCCGACATCTGATGCGGGAAGCTCGTCAGGCGTTCCGCCGGGTTCGGCAGGCCGACCTGGGTGAAAAGCTCGATCGCGCGCTGACGGCGGGCCTTTTTGTCGAGGCCAAGATGGATGCGCAGCACTTCCTCGATCTGGAAGCCAACCGTGAAGCACGGGTTGAGGCTGGCGACCGGCTCCTGGAAGATCATCGCGATATCCTTGCCGATCAGCTTGCGGCGTTCGGCCGGGCTGATCGCCGCCATGTCTCGGCCTTCGAAGAGAAGGCGGTCTGCCGTGATCTTCGCCGTCCAGGGCAGAAGGCCCATAACGGCGAGCATGGCAACGGACTTGCCCGAGCCACTCTCGCCGACGATGGTGAGGACCTCGCCCTTTTCGACGGACATGGAGACGCCGTCGACGGCCTTGAACCAGCCGGTTGCGGTTTCGAACTCGACGGTGAGATTATCAATCGTGAGAAGCGCCATGATCAGGACCTCTTCAGTTTCGGGTCAAGCGCATCGCGCAAGCCGTCGCCCATCAGGTTGATGGCAAGAACGGTGACGAGGATGGCAACACCGGGGAAGGTGACGACCCACCAGGCGCGCAGGATGAACTCGCGGGCTTCGGCGAGCATCGTGCCCCATTCCGGTGCCGGCGGCTGGGCGCCCATGCCAAGGAAGCCGAGAGCCGCCGCATCGAGAATGGCGTTGGAGAAGGAGAGCGTCGCCTGGACGATCAGCGGCGCCGTGCAGTTCGGCAGGATGGTGCGGAACATCAGGCGCAGCGGGGATGCTCCGGCAAGCCTTGCGGCGGTGACATAATCACGCGTCGTTTCGGCCATGACCGCGGCGCGGGTGAGGCGGACGAAATGCGGCTGCAGGGTGATTGCGATCGCGATCATGCCGTTCGTCAGGCTCGGGCCGAGGATGGCGACGAGAACAAGCGCAAGAAGCAGCGACGGGAAGGCAAGGATGATATCCATCAGGCGCATGATGACGGTATCGACCCAGCCGCGGTAATAGCCGGCGATCAGGCCGACCAGAATGCCGCCGACAAGCGACAACGTCGTCACGAACACGCCGATGAACAGCGAATATTGCGCGCCGAAAATGAGGCGCGAGAGGATATCGCGGCCGACTGGATCTGTGCCGAGCAGGAAGAAGCCGTGCGGCCCTTCATTGAAGCTCGGCGGCTGAAGCACGCTGTCGCGATACTGTTCGAACGGCGAATGCGGCGCGATCAGCGAGGCGAAGACGGCGATGATGACGAGCAGGGCGAAAACGACGAGGCCCATGACGGCGCCGCGGTTTTCGGAAAAGTAGAACCAGAACTCTTTCAGCATCTGGCGGCGCATGGCGGCGCTCGTTACCGGCTGTTCTGTTTTTGCAATTGATGTATCGGCCATGGGATTTTCTCCTTCTTGCTGCCGGGTCAGTGTCGGATGCGCGGGTTGATCAGGCCATACATGAGATCGACAATGAGATTGACGATCATGATGATGGCGGCGATCAGCAGCAGGCCACTCTGGATGACGGGATAGTCGCGCCGGAAGACGCTATCGACCATCCATTTGCCGATGCCCGGCCAGGAGAAGATCGTCTCCGTCAGGATGGCGCCTGCCAGCATGACGCCGATCTGCAGGCCGATCGTGGTGATGACCGGGATCATGGCATTGCGCAGCGCATGGATGCCGACGACGCGGAAGGGCGACAGGCCCTTGGCGCGGGCGGTGCGGACGTAATCCTCCGACAGGACTTCCAGCATGGCGGAGCGGGTCTGGCGGGCGATCACGGCAAGCGGGATCGTCGCAAGCACGATCGAGGGCAGCGCCAGATGGCTGAGCGCCGAAGAGAACGCGCCCTTCTGACCCGAGATCAGCGAATCGATCAGCATGAAGCCGGTGACGTTGGGGAAGAAATACATGAGCGAGATGCGGCCCGAAACCGGGAACCACTGGAGCGTGCCTGAAAACAGGATGATCAGCAGCAGGCCCCACCAGAAGATCGGCATCGAATAGCCGACAAGGGCGATACCCATCAGGGTCTGGTCGAAGACGGAGCCGCGCTTGATCGCCGCAATCACACCGGCCGGAATGCCGAGCGCGATGGCGATGATGATCGCACAGATCGACAATTCGACGGTGGCCGGGAAGAGCTGCATGAACTGGTCGAGGATCGGCTTCTTGGAGACGATCGAGGATCCGAAGTCGCCGTGCAGGATACCGTTGAGGTAATCCAGATACTGGACGACCATCGGCCGGTCGAGGCCGAGGTCATGACTGATCTGCGCATGGCGTTCCGGCGACATGACGCGCTCGCCAGACAGGAGTGCGACCGGGTCGCCCGGCAGCATGCGAATGAACGAAAAGGCAATGATCGAGACGCCGATGAACGTCGGGATCAGCACGGCAATGCGCCGCAGGAGGAAGCCAAACATCTACAACCTTCGAGGTTTTTTGATTTTTGATCGATCAGCTGGCTGTCAAGCCACGGAGCCGACAAATGAGGCATCTTGCCGCATATTTTTGCATCTCTTAAAGCAAATGCCGCGGGAAACGCAACGCGCTCCCGCGGCAAAGTTGTTAACGACCGAGAATTACTCGGAAATATCAACCGTCTCGAAGGTGAAATCACCGAGCGGGCTCTGGGTGAAACCGGTCACACCCTTGGCCATGGGGACGACAGCGAGCGAGTGGTCGATGGTTGCCCAGGGAGCTTCCTTCTTGAAGATCTGCTGTGCCTGTTCGTAAAGCTTGGTGCGCTCGCCAACGTCAGACGTTGCCTTGGCCTTCTTCACGAGAGCGTCGAAATCCTTGTTGCACCACTGCGCACGGTTGTTGCCGCCAACGGCATCGCAGCCGAGCAGGGTGTCAAGGAAGTTGTCCGGGTCGCCGTTGTCGCCGGTCCAGCCCATGATGGCAGCGCCATCGCGGTTCTTGTCCTTCGAACGCTGCAGGTATTCAGCCCATTCGTAGGAAACGATCTCGGCCTTGACGCCGATCTTGGCGAAGTCGTCCTGCATGATTTCGGCCGCACGGCGGGCGTTCAGCATGTAGGGACGCGACACCGGCATCGCCCAGAGCTTCATCGAAAGATCCTTGACGCCTGCGGAAGCGAGCAGCTTCTTGGCTTCGTCGAGGTTGTAGGCGTCATCCTTGGTGGCCTTGTCGTAGGACCACATGGTCGGCGGGATCGGGTTGACGGCCGGCGTCGCCATGCCCTGGAAGACGGCATCAACGATGGCCTTCTTGTTGATCGCCATGTTGAGGGCCTTGCGGACCTCGACCTTGTCGAACGGAGGCTGGGTCGTGTTATAGGCGAGGTAGGCGATGTTGAGGCCTTCCTGCTCCATGACCTTGAGGTTCTTGTCGGTCTTCATGGAGGCCACGTCGGCGGCGTTCGGATACGGCATCAGCTGGCATTCGCCGGCCTTCAGCTTCTGGTAGCGAACGGCTGCATCGGTGGTGATCGCAAAGACGAGGTCGTCGATCTTCGGAGCGGTGCCCCAGTAATCGGCATTCTTCTTGTAGCGGATGACGGCATCCTGCTGGTAGCCGACGAAGGTAAACGGGCCAGTGCCGACCGGCTGCTGGTTCAGCTGCTCCTTCTTGCCGGCCTTGTCGAGGCTGTCGGCATATTCCTTCGACATGATCGAAGCGAAGGGCATTGCGAGGTCGGCGAGGAAGGGGGCTTCAGCGCGGTTGAGCGTGAACTTGACCGTCAGGTCGTCGACCTTCTCGATGGACTTGATGAGCTTCGGGAAGCCCATGCCATCGGCATATTCCCAGGATGCGCCGGAAACGTACTTGGCCCAGGGGTTGCTGGCGTTGATCTGACGATCGATCGAGAAGATCACGTCATCGGCGTTAAGCGCGCGGGTCGGGGTGAAAAAATCCGTCGTCTGGAACTTCACGTTCGGGCGCAGCTTGAAGGTGTAGACGGTGCCGTCGGAGGAAATGTCCCAGCTTGCTGCAAGCGCTGCAACCGGCTCGGTCGTGCCCGGCTTGAATTCCAGAAGGCGGTTGTAGATCGGGTGCGCCGAGGCATCGAACGTGGTGCCGGCGGTGTAGAGGCCCGGGTCGAAGCCTTCCGGCGAACCTTCCGAGCAGAAGACGAAGGTCTTGGCGCTTGCGGCGCTGGCAAAGAAGGTTGCCGACAGAAGCGCTGCGGCAAGAGCGAGTTTGTACTTCATTCTAGTCTCCCAATTGTCCGGGCTCGAACCACATCGGCCCGGTTTCCTTGCATGCTCGACGGCGTACGCGATCGCTAATCCGCGATTGGGTCGGACAAGTCCGAGCCCCCTCGGCATTCCGTCATCTCCCACCTGTTTCCGGCTCCCCGATACGCCCTGCCTGAAATGAGAGGCTTCCGGTGTCGGTCGTGGAGCACGCTACAGATCTTCGAAATCGTTACAGATCTTGGATAAATTTACGCAATTTTGCCAATATTTCCCGATTTTTATGACTTTTCCTGCTCGTTTGTCGGTGGCAGGTGGTTGCGCGGGAGAATAGCGATAATCGTCCGGTTGTCGAGATGCGAAGATTCGCGTGTCGATCACATTCGCTCTGTGGCGTCTTGCGCCCCCTAACATCAAGCGCTGGAGCGTTTGTGGGCGGTGGTGAATTTCGCTGCATCGCAGCATTGCCAATGATGAAGATTGGAGTACGGTTCGGCGCTTCTGATCGAGATTGCATCGAGGCACGCATGACCACCGAAAATTCCAACCTCCCCCTCGTTTTCGACTTCATCGACCGCAAGACGGAGGTATTCTGCGAACTCGCAGACCGCGTCTGGGCGACGCCCGAAACCTGCTACATGGAAACGCAGTCGGCCGCAGCGCACCGGGAAATGCTCGAGGCGCAGGGGTTTCGCATTACCGACAACGTTGCCGGCATCCCGACCGCGCTGATCGGCGAGGCGGGCGAGGGTGGCCCGGTGATCGCATTTCTGGGAGAGTATGACGCGCTGGCGGGCTTGAGCCAGGCCGCCGGCGTCACCCACGCCGAACCGTTGACTGCGGGCGCAAACGGCCATGGCTGCGGCCATAATCTGCTCGGCTCGGGTTCGCTTCTGGCGGCAACGGCGCTCAAGGACTGGCTGGACAAGACCGGGACGCCCGGCCGGGTGCGCTACTATGGATGCCCGGCGGAAGAAGGCGGCGCGGCCAAAGCCTTCATGGTGCGGGACGGCGCGTTCAAGGATGTCGATATCGCGATCAGCTGGCATCCGAGCAATTTCGCCGGCGTGCAGCGTGAGACCTCGCTTGCCAATTGCCGCATCGATTTCGTCTTCAAGGGACGGGCCGCGCATGCCGCCGCGGTGCCCGAACTTGGCCGAAGCGCGCTCGATGCCGTCGAATTAATGAATGTCGGTGTCAATTATATGCGCGAGCATATGCCGTCCGAATGCCGTATTCACTATGCGATCCTCGATGCCGGCGGCATTTCGCCGAACGTCGTTCAGGCCTATGCAAAGGTGCGCTACGTCGTGCGCTCGCCCGATCTTGCCGGTCTTTTGACGCTGATCGAGCGGGTGAAGAAAGTGGCGCAGGGCGCTGCTCTGATGACCGAGACGCAGATGGAGAGCACGATCCTTGCCGGCGTCTCGAACCTGATGGTCAATACGCCGTTGATGAATGTCATGCAGGATGCCTGGGACAGCATGGGCGCCCCTGATTTTGACGATGAAGACCACGCCTTCGCCAAGGCGATCCAGGAAACGCTCACCGCTGCCGATATCGCGGCAAGCTGGAACCAGGAGCGGCTGGAAGAGCGGGATATGCTGCTGACCGACTTCATTCTGCCGGCGCATAACGAAGTGCGGCAGATGGGCGGATCGACCGATGTCGGCGATGTCAGCTGGGTCGTGCCCACCGTGCAGGCCTACGGCCCGACGCTTGCCGTCGGCACGCAGCTGCACACGTGGCAGGTGGTGGCGCAGGGCAAGAGCGGGCTTGCCCACAAGGGCATGGTCGCCGCCGCCAAGGCGATGGTGGCAACCGGTCTTGCGGCGATGGAAAGCGAGCAGCTGCGCACGGCTGCCTGGGAAGACCTGAAAAAGCGCCGCAAGGGGCAGGACTATACCAGCCCTATCCCAGCCGGCGCCGAGCCTCCCGTGGCGGCCATGGCCGTCAAGTAATCCTTTTGCAGCGCGTCAATTATTCTTGACGCGATGTCGTTCCTGCGAACTGATTTTCCCTGTGCAGCTCCGCTGTTTCGGCCTATGTTCGACGTCAGTGCAAGCCGCGCTGCGGGAGATCGGTTCCTTGACTATCCAGCCCAATTCCATCGAGGCCCGCGACCGGGCGCATCACCTTCATTCCTACACGAATGCCCGGGCGCTTGAGCGCGACGGGGCGCTGGTCATCGATCGGGGCGAGGGCATCTACGTCTACGACAACACCGGCACCAAATATATCGAGGGCATGTCCGGCCTTTGGAGCGTTGCCGTCGGTTTCGGCGAGAACCGGCTGGTAGAGGCCGCTGCCCGACAGATGGCGAAGCTGCCCTATTATCACACGTTCACCTCGCGCACGAACGGACCGGCTGTCGATCTGGCTGAAAAGCTCATCCAGATGGCGCCGGTGCCGATGTCGAAAGTGTATTTCACCAATTCCGGCTCGGAGGCTAACGACACGGCGATCAAGATGATCTGGTACCGGTCGAACGCGCTCGGCAAGCCGGAAAAGAAGAAGATCATCTCGCGCATCAAGGGCTATCACGGAGTGACGATCGCCAGCGCCAGCCTGACCGGCCTGCCGAACAACCATCGCTCCTTCGACCTGCCGATTGCCGGTATCCTGCATACGTCCTGCCCGCATTACCGCGCGTTCAAACTGGAGAACGAGAGCGAGGCCGAATTCGTTACGCGTTGCGCGGGTGAACTGGAAGCACTGATCCTGAAGGAGGGGCCGGAGACGGTTGCCGCCTTTATCGGCGAGCCGGTGATGGGCGCCGGCGGCGTCATCGTGCCGCCGACCGGCTATTGGGAAGCCATTCAGGCGATCTTGAAGAAATACGACATTCTTTTCGTCGCCGACGAGGTGATCTGCGGTTTCGGCCGCACGGGCAATATGTTCGCCACCGAGACGTTTTCGCTTGATCCCGATATCATCACGCTGTCGAAGCAGCTGTCCTCATCCTACCAGCCGATCTCGGCACTGCTCATCAATGACAACGTCTACCAACCGCTTGCCGACGAGTCTGCGAAGATCGGGACGTTCGGCCATGGGGTGACTGCTGCCGGCCACCCCGTTGCAGCCGCCGTCGCGCTTGAAAATATAGCGATCATCGAGGAGCGGGATCTGCTCGGCAACGTGCAGGCGCTGGCACCGAAATTCCAGAAGAGGCTGAAGGCGCTCGAAGGTCATCCGCTGGCGATCGAGGCCCGTGGTATCGGCCTGATCGGCGCGCTGGAACTGAAGCCGCGGGATGGTTTTCAGGCCGGGCAACTGGGGCCGAAGCTCTTCAATATCCTGCTGGAAAAAGGGCTGATCGCGCGGGCGATCGGCGATTCCGTGGCGCTTTGCCCGCCGCTTATCATCACCGACGAGCAGGTGGATGTGATCTTCGACACGTTCGAAGCGTCGCTCGATATTTTCCACAAACAACTCGGCGCCTGACGACGATCAGGCAGGCGCTGCGATTTTCCTCCCAGCGCCAATTGCAGAGGTGCATGGCGGGCCTATATTGCCGCCATGCTTGCTCTCATAGGGGCCTACTGGCCGCATATCCTGTTCGTCATTTCGGTCCTTGCGGGCGCGACGGCTGCCATCCATGCGGCGATGACGAAAGACGAGGTCCGCTCCGCGCTCGGCTGGGTCGGCATCATCATCTTCTCACCAATCATCGGCGCCGCCTTCTACCTGATCGCCGGTGTCAACCGTATGCGCCGCAACGTCATCAGTGACCGGCGCGCGCTTTTGCAGGGAAAGCGGCGGGCGGATTTCGCGTCCTATGACGCGACCGATGCGTTGATCATCAGGTCTTTTGGCCAGCGGTTTCGCGCGATGAAGACGCTCGGCGATACCGTCACACACCACAAGCTCACGAGCGGCAATGCCATTCAGCCGCTCGAAACCGGCGATGACGCCTATCAGGCGATGCTTGCCGCGATCGGTCAGGCCAAACGCAGCGTCATGCTGGAAACCTATATTTTCGATCGGGACCGGATCGGCAACCGTTTCGTCGACGCGCTGGTGGCGGCCGTCAAGCGTGGTGTGGAGGTACGCGTGCTGATCGACGCCGTCGGCGCGCGGTATTCGGTGCCGAGCGTGCTCGGCATGCTGCGCGACGGCGGTGTGCCGACGAAAGTCTTCAACGGCAATGTCATCATGGGGCTGCGGCTGCCCTATGCCAACCTTCGCACCCACCGCAAGATCATTGTCGTGGATGGCGCGATCGCCTTTACCGGCGGCATGAATATCCGCGAGGCGTTTTCCCGCGAGATCAGCGGCGACGATTTCTCACTCGATACGCATTTCAAGATTACCGGCCCCGTCGTGGCCGACCTCTTTGCCATTTCGGCAGCCGATTGGCAGTTCGCGACCGGCGAGACGCTGGAGGGTGATGCCTGGGCGCTGCCGGCGCCACAGAGCAAGCCGGGATCGCCGGTTCTGATCCGGGCGGTTTCTTCCGGCCCGGATCGAAGCGTCGAGACCAATCACAAGATGCTGATGGGAGCATTCTCCGTCGCCCGCTCCTCGATCCGTATCGTGTCACCCTATCTCCTGCCGGACCGCGAACTGATTACGGCGCTGGTGACGGCGGCGCGCCGCGGCGTCACCGTCGATATCGTCGTGCCCTCGGCCAATAACCTGAAGCTGGTCGACCGGGCGATGACGGCGCAATTCGATCAATTGCTGAAGGACAGATGCAGGATCTGGCGGGCCTCGGGCCGGTTCGACCATTCCAAGCTGATGGCGATCGACGGGCGCTGGGCCTATGTCGGGTCGTCCAATCTCGATCCGCGCTCACTGCGCCTCAACTTCGAGGTCGACATGGAAGTGCTCGACCAGTCCTTTGCCGAAACGCTGGAGCAGCGGATCGATGGGGTGATTTCTTCTGCAACCCAAGTGACACTGAATGAATTAAGGGAGAGGCCCTTTCTCGCGCGTCTCGTCGACCGTACCCTCTGGCTTGGTTCACCCTATTTGTGATCGATAGCCGAAACGACGCCTCTGGATGACGCGGGTCAAAGGTCTATAGTTGAAGCAAACAGAAGCCTATTGCGTATCATGCACGACAAAAGCTCCAACCTTCCCGCAAGCATCCTGGCGTCCATCAGAGCGCGACGAACGCGTGGTCTCAAGGCCCATGAGCCGCACGATCGCAGCAGGGGCATGATGATTGCCTCCTATAACGTCCACAAATGCGTCGGCGTCGATCGCAGGTTCGATCCCGCCCGCACGAGCCAGGTCATCCGCGAGATCGGTGCAGACGTGATTGCGCTGCAGGAGGCCGATAGCCGTTATGGCGAAAGACGCGGGCTTCTCGACCTTGCCTGGATGGAGCGGGAAACGGGTCTGTTTCCGGTGCCTGTCTCCGGTGTCGCCAAGGCGCATGGCTGGCATGGGAATGTCGTGTTTTTCCGTGAAGGGCTGGTGCGGGACGTGCATCAGGTCAAGCTGCCTGGGCTTGAGCCGCGTGGAGCGCTGATCACCGAACTGGAGCTGACGGATGGCAGCGTGCTGCGCGTCATCGCGGCGCATCTCGGCCTCCTTAATCATTCGCGCCATCAGCAGACCCGGATGATCATCGATATCCTGCGCTCGCGCGACGAGTGTCCGACGGTTCTGATGGGCGATCTCAACGAATGGCGGCTCGGCGACCGTTCGGCCCTCAATACGCTTGCTGGCGTTTTCGGCCTGCCCGCGGCGGTGGCGAGCTTTCCGTCGCGGCTGCCGGTTCTGGCACTCGATCGCATCATGGCCAATCGGCCGGGGCTGATCGACAGGGTCGAGGCACATGACACGCCGTTGGCGCGGATGGCATCCGACCATCTGCCGATCAAGGCGATCATCAGAACCGATCCCACCGTCTCCGCCAGCATCTGATCATCTGCCGCCATCCGGACTTTACGCTTCGTCTCGACGCGGTTAGCCTCGGGCTCCCTTGCTGTGACGGCCGGTTTGAAGGCCGTTCTTTCGCCCATGCCAGTTCCAGCTTCAGACGGATTTCCCAGATGACAGATATCACCATGATCGAAGCCGCCCGCGCTCGCCTCGACGGGCATGTGCGCCGGACGCCTCTTCTTTCCTCGCCGTTTCTCGACGAGATCGCCGGCCGTCGCATTCTGGTAAAGCCGGAATGCCTGCAGCATACGGGCTCGTTCAAGTTCCGTGGTGCGTGGTCGGCGGTTTCGGCGCTTGCGCCTGACGTCAGGGCGAATGGTGTCATCGCATTTTCCTCCGGCAACCACGCGCAGGGCGTGGCGCTTGCGGCCAAGCTGCACGGCGTGCCGAGCGTGATCATCATGCCGGCGGATGCACCGCGGATCAAAATCGCCAATACCCGCGCCTATGGCGCCGAGGTGGTGCTTTACGACCGGATCAAGGAAGACCGCGATGAAATCGGCGCGCGGCTGGCCAGGGAGCGCGGCCTGACGCTGATCAAGCCGTTCGACGAACCGCTGGTGATCGCAGGCCAGGGAACCACCGGGCTGGAAATTGCCGAGGACGCAACGGCGCTTGGCATCGCCAAGGCCGATGTCGTCGTGCCGACCGGTGGCGGCGGGTTGATTTCCGGCATTGCGCTGGCGCTTGCGGCGCGGGCGCCGGGGCTGACGGTTCACCCGGCCGAACCGAAGGGTTTCGATGACATGACGCGCTCGCTCGCTGGCGGAAAAATCGAGCGCAATGCGGCGCAATCTGGCTCGATCTGCGATGCTATCCTTACGCCGCAGCCCGGAGACATTACGTTCCCGATCCTGTCGCGGCTGAGCGGAGCCGGCATCGTCGTTACCGATGACGAGGCGCTCAATGCCGTTTCGCTCGCCTTCAACCGCCTGAAGATCGTCGTCGAGCCGGGTGGCGCTGCAGCACTTGCCGCCGCTCTGTTCCACGGCGAAACACTGGGTAACACGGTTATCGTGGTCTGCTCCGGCGGCAATGTCGATCCCGACATCTTCAAGATGGCGCTCGATCGGTTTCCTGCCTGAATTCAGCTTGCCTGGAATAAGCCGGCCCGAAACAGGCCATTTTCGCCGAAGGCATAATAAACCGTTAAATGTGACATGGGGTCGTTAAGAGAAAAGGATTTTCTACGGAACTCCCGGCTGCTTGGAACATTATCTCTATCGGGTTGATAGAGATAAGATAACATAGAGTGGAGGGCGGCTAGAACCGCTCCGGAACCAGGGAGAATTCCATGCAGCAGCTTCAGTCTCAGACACGGTCTTTTTCTCCTCGCCCCACGGCGCATGCAACTCGCCTGCGCCTTGCGGTCAATACGGCGCTCGTTGCCGCGGCCTTCCTGTTCGTCGGCGCAGTGACGCTTGGCCTGTTTCCTTAAGCAAGGCAGATCGCAGTTTCGATTTATCATGATGCCTTCCGGGCTTGGCCAGCACGGAAGGCATTTTCATTTGCTGCGATAGGGCTCAGCGACCGGCAAGATAGCTTTCCGCAAGATCGACCCAGAAATTCGTGCCGATCGGCAGAGCATCGTCATTGAAGTCGAATTTCGGATGGTGCAGCGGCGGATCATTGTCCGTGCGCTTGGTGCCGAGCAGGAAATAACTGCCGGGCCGCTCCGCCAGCATGTAGGCGAAGTCTTCGGCGCCCATCGACGGGCGCGGCATTTCGACGACCTGGTCGGCGCCGAGAAGCCGTGTGGCGAGATCGCGGACGAAATCGGTTTCGGCCTTGTGATTGACGGTCGCCTCGTAGCCACGGCTGTAGTCGATCGTTATCGTCATGCCGTAGCTGGCGGCCTGCCCCTCTGCGATCATTCTGATGCGCCGCTCCAGCTCGTCGCGGGCTTGAGGGTCGAAGGAGCGGATAGTCAGCAGCATCTCTGCCCTTTCCGGAATGACGTTGCTTGCCATGCCGGCATGGAACGCACCGACGGTGACGACGACCGGATCGAGCGGGTGGATATTGCGCGAGGCCACCGTTTGCAGTGCCATGATGATGCTTGCACCGCAGACGATCGGGTCCGATGCCGATTGCGGTTCGGCACCATGGCCGCCGCGTCCATTGATAATCAGGCGGCATTCGTCGACCGCGGCCATCAACGGGCCGTCCTTGACGCCGATCTTGCCGAAATCGAGCGCCGGGTCGTTATGAAGGCCGAAAACCGCATCACAGGGGAATTTCTGGAACAGGCCGTCATCGATCATCAGTTTGGCGCCGCCGAAGTTTTCTTCGGCCGGCTGGAAAATCAGATGAATTGTACCGTTGAAATTGCGCCGCTCCGCCAGGATCTTTGCCGCACCGAGCAGCATGGCGGTGTGGCCATCGTGACCGCAGGCATGCATCAGCCCCTTCGTCAGACTTGCGTGTTCGGCGCCCGTTTCTTCCTCGATCGGCAGTGCATCCATGTCGGCGCGAATGCCGATCGAGCCGCTGCCGCTGCCGCATTTCAGCGTGCCGACCACGCCTGTCCGGCCAAGGCCTCGGGTGACGTCGTAGCCGAGTTCCTCCAGGCGCCCGGCGACGAAATCCGAGGTCTTGAATTCGGAAAGCCCGAGCTCGGGATGCTGGTGCAGGTAGCGTCTCATCGCCACCACGTCGCTCATCTCGTTTGCCCGTTTCATCGTCATAGCAACACCCTTTCTGCGGTCGTGAGCGAGCCTTTGCAGGCTCGTCCAAAGCTTGTCCACGGTGATGATTATCAGCGTGGCGGCCACAGCATAAGGCGATCTGGGGAAATAAATCGAAGGTGACGTGCTAAACGATTTAAAGACCGGCTCCCGGTATGGATCGGCTCGTTTCTTACCCATTCAGCTTTTATTCAGGCTAATCGAGATAGAGGCTAATATGTCTCAATTTGCGAGAGAGAGGGGATAGCTTTGGATCTTCGGTTTGCCATATCCGGATCGGCCTCTATCTCCTTCTCCGCGGATTGTCTCGGCCCTGTTCATTACCCGTTCGGGTAGGCCTACATGAACAGGCCTTGGCAGGCCGACTAAACGAGGCCGTCCACCCCTTCGAGTTTTCATCAGAAGCCAATCCATGTCCCCAGATCATACTTCGTCAGCTTCCTCGCGTGAAATCGAACGAAAGCCAGTCGATTACAACGATACGATTCGCTCGACCTACTTCACCATGGATGACCTCAGGGTCTGCGGGGAGGAGCTCGGAAAGCAGGCGCCGGTCGATCTTCCGGGGCTGATGCAATTCGAGTTCTTCAAGCGCCATGAGGAAAACGAGAAGGAAATCCTTCGCGTCTACCGGCAGGCGTCGCTCGACAACGACGCGGGCGCCACAATCACGCCGGCGGCGGAATGGCTTCTGGACAACTATTATATCGTCGAAGAAGCGATCCAGGAGGTCCGGCGCGACTTCCCGAAAAAGTTCTTCAAGCAGCTGAAGACGATGAAGGTCGGTGGCGTTGAGATGCCGCGCGTCCTGACGCTGGCATGGCTCTATGTCGCTCATACCCAGAGCAACGTGAACCGCGAGACGCTGGCCTCGATCGTCGAAGGTTTTCAGAGCCGGGAGCCGCTGGAGATCGGCGAACTCTGGGCACTGCCGTCCTTCATCCGGTTCGTTCTGATCGAAAATCTGCGCCGCATCGCGAGCCGCGTCGATCGCACCCGTAGCATGCGCCAGCGTGCCAACGAGGTGGCTGACGAGATCATCCGCCTCAACGACGAGACCGCCAGCGCCAACGTGCTGAAGGGTGTCGAGGGGCTGGAGCGTGACGACGCGTTCGCCACACAGTTCATCTACCGCCTGCGCAATGCCTCGCAGACGGCCGGTTTCGCCATTTCGTGGATCGAAAAGCGCCTGGAGCAGGCCGGCATCGATGTCAATTCGGTCATGCAGGCCGAACAGGGTCGTCTGTCCTCCGGCAATGTGATGATGGGTAACATCATCAAGAGCCTGCGTCTGATCGACGATACCGAATGGAGCGTCTGGGTTGAGGACGTCTCGCAGATCGACAAGGTTTTCCGCGAGCAGACCGACTATGAGGCGCTCGATTTCGGTTCGCGTAACGCTTATCGCAACCGTATCGAGAAGATTGCCCGCCTTTCCAAGCAGAGCGAGACCGTGATTGCCGAAGCGGCGATCCGTCTGGCGCGGGAGGCTGCCGCCACCAATCCGGACGAGCGCGAAACCAATATCGGCGCCTTCGTCGTCGGCCGCCGCCGCAAGGAGCTTGAGGCTGCCGTCAACTACAAGCCGTCGATCAACCAGCGTTTCGTGCGCACCGTGCGACGCCTGCAATGGTTCTCGATCGCCGGCCCGGTCCTGGCGCTGACCTTCCTGGCGCTGGCGATCACCGGCTATTTCCTCGTTCAGGCCAATATCGCATGGCCGATCGTTGCGCTCTTCCTGCTGATGTTCTCGCTGCCGGCATCCGAAGGGGCCACAGGCCTTTTCAACACGCTGGTCACCTATGTGGTGAAGCCGGCGCGTCTGGTCGGCTACGAGTTCAAGGAGGGTATTCCGGAAGAGGCCAAGACGCTCGTCGTCGTGCCCTGCCTGATCACCGACCGCGACACGGTGGACGAACTCGTCCGCAATCTCGAGGTTCATTATCTCGCCAATCCGAGCGGTGAAATCTACTTCGCTCTGCTCAGCGACTGGCGTGACAGCAAGTTCGAGGAGAGCGAGGCCGATCTCGAAATTCTCGACTATGCCAAGCGCGAAATTGCGGCGCTGAACGCCCGTTACGTCGATGAACCGACGTCACGCTTCTATCTCCTGCATCGCCGCCGCCTGTTCAATCCGAACGAAGGTGTCTGGATGGGCTGGGAGCGCAAGCGCGGCAAACTGCACGAGCTGAACCTGCTGCTGCGCGGCGACCGCGACACGACCTATCTGCAGGGTGCCAATATGGTGCCGTCGGATGTGCAATATGTCATGACGCTCGATGCGGATACGCGCCTGATGCGCGAGGCCGTTACCCGCCTCGTCGGCAAGATGCATCACCCGATCAACCGCCCGGTCATCGATCCGGTCAGCAATCGCGTCGTCGAAGGCTATGCGCTGATGCAGCCGCGCGTGACGCCGTCGCTGACGACCGGCAAGGAAGCGTCTGTCTTCCAGCGCGTCTTCTCCGTCGGCCGCGGCCTTGATCCTTACGTCTTTGCCGTTTCCGACGTCTATCAGGATCTCGTTGCCGAAGGCTCGTTCACCGGCAAGGGTCTGTATCACGTCGATGCATTCGAAACCTCGCTGAAGGGCCGTATCGAAGAGAACACGGTTCTCTCCCACGACCTTCTCGAAGGTTCGTTTGCCCGTTGCGCACTCGTCACCGACGTCGAACTCGTGGAAGACTTCCCGGTCCGTTACGAGGTCGAAGTGTCGCGCCAGCATCGCTGGGCGCGTGGCGACTGGCAGCTTCTGCCCTACATCCTCGATCCGAAGCGCGGCGTGACGGCCCTCGGCCGCTGGAAGATGGTCGATAACCTGCGCCGGTCGCTCACCCCTATCGCGTGGTTCTTCGCATCCGTTCTCGGCTGGTACTTCATGGACCCGCTTGGCGCGCTGATCTGGCAGATCCTGCTGATCTTCTCGCTTTTTGTCGCGCCGACGATTTCGCTTCTGACCGGCCTGATGCCGCGTTCGACGGACTTCGTGCAGCGGGCGCATTTCTATTCGGTCTGGTCTGACGTCCGTTCCGCCAATGCGCAGGTTGCGCTGCGGATCGTCTTCATCGCCGATTCCGCCTGCATCATGACGGACGCGATTGCCCGCTCGCTCTATCGCCTGCTGGTCAGCCGCAAGCTGATGCTGGAATGGCGGACCGCCGCCTCGATCCAGTCGAGCGCACAGGGGAGCCCGGCCGACTATTATCGTTCGATGTGGCATGCCCCTGCGATTGCCGTTCTCAGCATCCTGCTGTCGGCGATGCCGGGCGACAACGCCTTCCTCGTCGGTATTCCGTTCGCGGTTCTGTGGATCTTCTCGCCGCTCGTCGCCTGGTATGTGAGCCAGTCGGCAGAGACGGAAGACCGTCTGTTCGTGCCGGAAGCGGTTTCGGTCGAGCTGCGCAAGATCGCTCGCCGTACCTGGCGCTATTTCGAGACCTTCGTCACAGAAGAGCAGAACTATCTGCCGCCGGACAATTTCCAGGAGCGCCCGAACCCGTCGATCGCCAAGCGTACGTCACCGACCAATATCGGCGTCTACCTTTTGTCGACGGTGTCGGCCCGCAATTTCGGCTGGATCAGCTTTGCCGAAACCGTCGAGCGTATCGAGCAGACGATCGTCACCGTCGAAAAGATGGACAAGTTCCGTGGCCATCTGTTCAACTGGTATCACAACGATACGCTGAAGCCGCTCGGCCAGCGTTACGTCTCGGCGGTCGATAGCGGTAACTTTGCCGGCCATCTGATCGCGATCTCGTCTGCCTGCCGCATGTGGGCGGAAGCGCCCTCTGCGCATCTTCAGGGCAATCTTGACGGTGTTGGCGATGTTGCCGGCATTCTGGCGGAAACGCTGAAGGCGCTGCCGGACGACCGCAAGACCGTGCGTCCGCTGCGCCGCCGCCTCGAAGAACGTATCACCGGCTTCAGCAACGCGCTGAATGCGGTCAAACGCGAGCATGAATTCGCTTCGATCCGCATCATCAACCTTTCGGTTCTGGCGCGCGATATCCAGAAGCTTGCCACCAATCTCGACCAGGAAGTCCGTTCGCCGCAGAGCGATGAAGTGACCAAGTGGTCGGCGTCTCTGGTTGCCGTCTGCGAAGCGCATATTGCCGATGGCGTGTTCGACAATGCCAATATCGAGGCCCTGCGCCTGCGCCTCGCATCTCTGCGTGACCGCACCCGCAAAATCGCCTTCGACATGGAATTCGCCTTCCTGTTCCGCAAGGAGCGTCGACTGCTTTCGATCGGCTACCGCGTCGACAGCAACGAACTCGATGAGGCCTGCTACGACCTTCTGGCATCCGAAGCGCGTCTGACCAGCCTGTTTGCGATCGCCAAGGGCGACCTGCCGATGGAGCACTGGTATCGCCTCGGTCGACATGTGGTGCCGATCGGTGCACGTGGTGCGCTGGTCTCGTGGTCGGGTTCGATGTTCGAATACCTGATGCCGCCGCTTGTCATGCAGGAGCGTTCGGGTGGTATCCTCAACCAGACCAACAACCTGATCGTTCAAGAACAGATGAACCATGGCCGCCGTCTCGGCACGCCGTGGGGCATTTCGGAAGCTGCGTTCAACGCGCTCGACCATCAGATGCACTATCAGTACACGAACTTCGGCGTGCCGACGCTCGGTCTGAAGCGCGGTCTCGGACAGAACGCCGTGATCGCACCTTATGCATCCATTCTTGCATCGCAGTACGACCCGATCGCGGCTGCATCGAACCTTGCGGAACTGCGTTCGCTCGGCGCGCTCGGCAAATACGGCTTCCATGATGCCGTGGACTTCACGCCGACCCGCGTGCCGGAAGGCAAGCGTTGCGCCGTGGTCTTCAACTACTATGCCCACCATCATGGCATGTCGATCGCTGCGATCGCCAACGTCGTGATGAACGGCATGCTGCGCGAACTCTTCCATGCCGATCCGGTCATCGAAGCCGCTGAACTACTTTTGCAGGAAAAGGCACCGCGCGATATTCCCGTGATGAGCGCCAAGCACGAAGAGACGCCCGGCAAGGGCGGCGGCGAGCTGCTGCGCCCGGAAATCCGCACGATCACCAGCCCTGCCAGCAAGGACCGAGAACTCGTTCTTCTGTCCAACGGCCGCTATTCGATCATGCTGACGGCAACCGGCACCGGTTATTCCCGCTGGAACAACATGTCGGTGGCGCGCTGGAAGCCCGATCCGACGGAAGACCGTTGGGGCCAGTTCATCTTCCTGCGCGATACCGCAAGCGGCGACTGGTGGTCGACGACGACAGAACCGCGCCGTGCCGAAGGCGAACAGACGAAGACGATCTTCAGCGACGAACGCGCCGAATTCCAGAAGACAGTCGGCGATCTGACGAGCACGGTCGAATGCATCGTTGCCACCGAGCACGATGCCGAAGGCCGCCGCGTGACGCTGCTCAACATGGGCACGGAAGACCGCTTCATCGAAGTGACCTCCTATCTCGAACCCGTGCTCAACGGCGATGACGACGATAACGGCCACCCGGTGTTCTCGCGCATGTTCATCCATACCGAGATCGGCAAACGCGGCGACGTGATCCGCGCCTGGCGCAACAAGCGCTCGCCGACAGATCCGGACATGATGGTCGCGCATCTTGCCGCCGACAATGCCGGCACGTCGCGTCCGACCGAGTTCGAAACCGATCGCCGCAAGTTCCTCGGCCGTGGACGTACGCTCGGTGAGGCTGCCGCCTTCGATCCGGGTGCGACGCTGTCGAATTCCGACGGCTTCACGCTCGACCCGATCCTGTCGCTGCGCCGTACCGTTCGCGTGCCGGCCGGCAAGAAGGTTTCCGTCGTGTTCTGGACGATTGCCGCCCAGCGCCGCGACGAGCTTGATCTGGCGATCGAGCGCTACCGTCATGCGGAAGCCTTCCAGGGCGAACTCACCCAGGCCTGGACCCGCACGCAGGTTCAGCTGCGTCACCTCGGCGTTTCCTCGCAGGAAGCAGCCGTGTTCCAGAACCTGGCGCGCTACCTTCTCTATCCCGACATGCAGCTGCGGGCCGATCAGGCGACCGTTCGTGCCGGCATGCAGCCGCAGTCGGCGCTCTGGCCTTCGTCGGTTTCGGGTGATTTCCCGATCGTCACCGTCCGCATCGACGACGAAAACGATGTTCAGGTGACAAAGGAAGCGATGAGCGCGCAGGAATATCTGCGTTCGCGTGGCTTGCCGAGCGATCTCGTCATTCTGAACGAGCGCGCTGCGCCTCACGTCGAGGAGCTGCAGGATACGATCGACTATATGGAGCAGAATGCGCGCCGCCTCGGCGCACAGGATGGTGCCCGTCAGCACGTCTTTGCTCTGCGTCGCGATGTTCTCGAAGAGGGTGGGGCGGAAGCACTGGTTGCCGCCTCGCGCGTCGTCATTCACGCCCGCAACGGTCAGTTGATGGACCAGCTCAACCGGACGTCGACGATCTTCGCACCTCCGGTCGACGAGGCAATCGAGGTTGATCGCCGTCCGTTGACCAAGGGCGAACTCTTCGCCCCGTCGGTCGAGAAGGCCGATGCGGGACAGGGCCTCGAATTCTGGAACGGCTTTGGTGGTTTCACCGAAGACGGCCGCGAATACGTCGTCCGCCTCAAGGGTGGCGAATCGACGCCGCATCCGTGGATCAACGTCATCTCCAACGATACGTTCGGCTTCCATGTTTCGGCCGAGGGGGCGGGCTTCACCTGGGCGCAGAATTCGCGCGACTACCAGCTGACGCCGTGGACCAACGATCCGGTCATCAACCGGCCGGGTGAAGGCTTCTATGTCGCCGACCTCGACAGCGGTGCCATTACGACGCCGTTCGCCGTTCTGTCGCGTGATCCGGCGGCGGATTTCGAGGCCCGTCACGGTCTCGGCTATTCGGTCTTCTCGACGGAGCAGGCAGGCCTCAGCCTCAGCCTCACCCAGACGGTCGATCGCAAGCGGTCCGCCAAGGCCTCGTCGATGGTCGTTCGCAATACCGGTTCGGAACCACGTCGCCTGCGTCTTTACGGCTACGCGGAATGGTTGCTGGGCGCCAACCTGCAGAAGACGACGCCGTTCATCCTGTCCAACCGGGATGCGGCAACCGGCGCGCTCTACGCAACCAACTCGTTCAGCATCGATTTCCGCCGCATCGCATTCTTTACGATGCAGGACATGCCATCTGGCTTTACCACCAGCCGCCGCGAGTTCGTCGGCCGGTTCGGCACAGTCCAGCTGCCGGCTGCGGTGGTCAACGGTTCGGCGTTAAGCGGTGCCATCGATCTCGACGGTGACCCCTGCGCGGCGCTCGCCTACGACCTGACGCTTGCGCCGGGCGAAGAACGCGTCATCACCTATTTCATGGGTGACGCTGCCACGCAGGAAGAGGCCGAAGCGCTGGTTGCAGACCTGCGTGGTGACGATTTCGGTTCTATCCTTGCCGGAAACCGCGCCTTCTGGACCGAGTTTACCGGCCGACTGAAGATTTCGACGCCGGACAAGGCGCTGACCAACATGGTCAATTACTGGCTGCCTTATCAGGCGCTCGGTTGCCGTATCATGGCCCGTACAGCCTTCTACCAGGCATCCGGCGCCTTCGGTTTCCGTGACCAGTTGCAGGACACGCTGGCCTTCCTCGTGCATGAGCCCTCGCTTGCCCGCAAGCAGATCCTCAGTGCGGCGTCACGCCAGTTCAAGGAAGGCGACGTGCAGCATTGGTGGCTGCCGAATACGGGTGCGGGCGTTCGCACGATGATCTCGGACGACGTCGTCTGGCTCGCCTATGCCGCACACCAGTATGTCTCGACCACCGGCGATCACTCGATCCTCAACGAGGAACTGCACTTCCTCAACGGCCCTCTGCTCGAGAAGCACAAGCATGATGCCTTCTCGAAGCCGGAGATCACCGAAGAGACCGCGTCGCTCTACGAACATGCGGCCCGTGCGCTCGATCTCGCGATCAAGCGGACCGGCGACATGGGGCTGCCGCTGATGCTCGGCGGCGACTGGAACGACGGCATGAACCGCGTCGGCGTCGGCGAGCGTGGCATGAGCGTCTGGCTCGGCTGGTTCCTCGCAAGCGCGCTGCGCAACTTCATTCCGTATGCAACGGAGCGCAATGATCGCAAGCGCGTCGAGCGCTGGACGAAGCATCTCGAGGATTTGCGTGAAGCACTCGAGAGCGCCGGTTGGGACGGTACCTATTATCGTCGTGGCTATTACGACGATGGTACTCCGCTCGGCTCTGCCAACAGCACCGAATGCCGGATCGATTCGCTTGGCCAGTCGTGGAGCGTGCTCTCCGGCGAAGGCAGGCCCGATCGGTCACGGCAGGCGATGGATGCCGTCATGGACCAGCTGGTCGATGACGAGGCGCAGATTATTCGCCTGTTCACGCCGGCCTTCCGGGAAACCCGTCACGATCCGGGCTATATCAAGGCCTATCCGCCGGGTGTCCGCGAAAACGGCGGCCAGTATACCCATGCCGCCATCTGGGTGGTCATGGCGCTGGCCGGCCTGAAGCGTGGCGACGACGCGTGGAAATGCTTCCAGATGCTGAACCCGATCAACCATGCGCTCGACCGCGATGCAGCCGAGACCTACCGCGTCGAACCTTACGTGGTTGCGGCCGACGTCTATGGCCACGGCTCCTATGAGGGTCGTGGTGGCTGGACCTGGTATACGGGTTCTGCGGGCTGGCTCTATCGCGCTGCCATCGAGGGTATTCTCGGTATCCGGCGCGAGGGCGACACGCTGTTCGTCGATCCGGCACTGCCGACCGGCTGGAACGGTTTCACGGCGGAAATCACCGTCGGCGAAACAGTTCACAAGATCGCAGTCGAGGATGGCAAGGTGACGGTCGATGGTGCCGCCGTCGATATCAGCAAGGGGCATTCCGTTCCGGGTTCGGCGTTTGCTGCCAAGGTGATCGAAGCCTCTGCCGGCGGATCGACAATTGCCGCAGCGCCTGCAACCGCGACGGCCGACGCGGCGGCCAAGTCTGGCGAAATTGCCAACGAGCCGGGAGAAGAGCCGGCGCCGGCGGCAATGAAGCCAGCAGCCAAGCCGCGCAAGAAGAAAGACGCCGATCCGTCGGAGTAACCGGCAATCCCGATCGGGGACCATGCCTATTCGAAAGCCCGCCCGGCTGCTGCCCGGCGGGCTTTTTGCATCTTGCTCATGCGATCTCCAGATCCGCATGGGCCTTTCCCTCCGTCACAGCACAGAGTGTACGTCATCCTGGTGGAGTGTTGACACCGGTATCGAGGCGGGTGTCCTCCTTTACGGAGCCAACGGAGCCAACGGAGCCAACGGAGCCAACGGAGCCAACGGAGCCAACGGAGCCAACGGAGCCAACGGAGCCAACGGAGCCAACGGAGCGTGGCGTGGTCATTGCGCGGCTGTAATCATCGACGAGGCCGGTGGCAATGTGCGACGGGTCCTGGCTTCCATCGGTCCTCTATCGGCTCGCCATTCGTCGGCAACGGCCTTTGGCAGGCCAGTGCTCTGCGACTTGCGTGGCGTCGGATGGTCGTCTGATCCGCCCATGCGCTTCCCGCTTTCTGTACCGCAAGAAAAACCCGCCGTGCCAAGGGCAGGGCGGGCTCTATCGTGCAGGTTTGGCCGGATGTTTCCGGCCACCATGGCCATTCACTGGTGGCCGATTACCGGGACGGCCTTTTCATCGATCTCGTCGATCTTGATGCCGCTCGTATGCAGGAGCGAGGCAAACCGGCCACCGCTCTTGCTAAGTTCGTCATAGGTGCCCATTTCGGCGACCCTTCCGGACTCAAGGAAGATGACCTTGTCGGCATCGCGGATGGTCGAGAGACGGTGGGCGATGATGAAGGTCGTGCGGTTCTCACGCAGCTTGTCGATCGCCACCTTGACCCGCGCCTCGGTCTCGACATCCAGAGCGCTGGTCGCCTCGTCGAGTACGAGGATCGGCGCGTTCTTCAGAATGGCGCGGGCGATCGCGATGCGCTGGCGTTCGCCGCCGGACAGGCGGTTGCCGCGCTCGCCGACAGAGGTCTCGTAGCCGTTCAAACGGCTTTCGATGAACTCGGTCGCAGCCGCCGCCTCGGCCGCACGGGCGATGTCGGCCTCGGTGGCACCCTCGCGGCCGAGCCTGATGTTCTCGCTGATCGAGCGGTTGAGCAGACCTGCATCCTGAAACACGGTCGCGATCGACTGACGCAGCGATTTGCGGGTGATGGTCGATATATCGATGCCGTCGATCAGGATCTTGCCCTCCTGCGGGTCATAGACGCGCTGGAGGAGGTTGATCAATGTCGTCTTGCCTGCGCCGGTCGGGCCGACGATGGCGACGGTTTCACCCGCCCTGGCGACGAAGGATACGTGGTGGACGCCCTGGCTGGTATTGGCAAAGCCGAAGGAGACGTCGCGGAATTCCACCTCGCCCGTGACGGTGCCAAGTTCTCTCGCATCGGCGGGCTCGTTGCGCTCCTCGACGGAATCTTCGAGCGCGAAGAAGTCTTCGAGCTTGGCGCGGGCTTCGAAGATCTGGGTGGCGAACTGGCGCAGCAGGTCCAGACGGCCGATCAGCAGGTTGGCAAAGCCGATGAAGGCTACGACATCACCGACGCGGATCTGGCCATCCTGAACAAGCTTCGTCCCGATCACGAGGATGACGCCCATCGAGACCGTCGAAGCCGTGCGGTTGAGGCCGCTTGCCAGTGCCCACCAGTCGAGAACCGGATACTGGGCCGAGAGAAGGTCCTTGGTGTAATCCTTGAGCGCCTTGGTTTCGGCTTCGATGCGGTTGTAGCTGTGCAGCACCGAAACGTTGCTGATCGAATCGCTCACATGCGAGAAGACCTGATGATAGTGGCTTTCGACCGAAGCCTGACCTGCCTTCGTGCGGTTCATCACCATGACGCCGATGAACCAGTAGATCACGGCCAGAACCAGCAGAACGAGGCTGAGGCGCCAGTCCATCGAGATCGCCGTCGGGATCAGGAGGAGAATTGCGATCGCCGTCGCCAGATGCGTGCGCATGAATTCCAGCCAGAGGCCGAACAGCGTTTCCGATGCCCTCAACAGCGTGTGGAGCGCGTTCGAGGTGCCGCGCTGATGATGCCAGGCAAGCGGCATGGAAATGATGCGGCCGAAAGCTTCGGTGAGAAGCGATGCGCGGCGCCCATGCGCCAGCCGATCGGCCTCGCGAGCGACGAGGACATAGGCGATCGTGTTGAAGGCCCCGAATGCCGCCCAGAGCAGAAGAACGGGTGTGACCGCGCCGCCCGAGGAAATCGCATCGATGATTCGACCGAAGAGAACCGGCTCGGCGATCGTGATGACGGCCAGAATAATGTTGGCGATCACGACAGCCGTCACCCGCCATTTATTCTTCGCCAGATATTTCATCGCTCGAGCGTAGACTTGGAAAAGCGTCAAGTGGCGCTCCTTTTTCATGCAATGTCGCAATGGGCAAAGCCCGATCGGATAAATAGGGACGAGCATTCGGCAGGCAAACGCTTTCATCGACTTCTGCCAGAAACAGCGCATTTCGGGCAAGAGTATGGGTGATTTTCTGTGAAAAAGCGCAGGGCCGAAAGCCAGTTCGTCAAGAGCAAGATTTCACGGTATACCTTCGCCAGTTGAATAGTATGCTAAAGGTCGATTTTAACCGTAGTGATTGAATTTCATGGAATGTGGCCAGCAGTCTTCTCCGGGTGCTGAGGAGGCGTCTTGAATATCCAACTGATTGTGCAGCTCTTGGTTCTCGTCGACGAGTCCAGGGACCAAGACGAGCTTGCTGCGCGCCTTGAGTCATTGCTATCCGCCTATGGCTTCCAATTCTACGGTGTCCGGCTTCACCGGTATCCGCATCATCTGAGTGATCTGACCGAGACGGACATGCTGTCCAACTGGCCGGCTGCATGGCGACAGATCTACGTATCGCGCAAGTATCCGCTGATCGATCCCAATATCCGCATGCTCGGAATGGTGCAAAGGCCCTTCCGCTGGCGCGATGCCGTTCTTGCTTTGAAAAGCGATCCGCACCGCCAGAGAATGGAAAGGATGATGCAGGAGGCCGGGCGCTACGGCCTGCATGACGGGTATCTCTTTCCCATTCACGGTCGTAACGGACTGCTCGGCTGGATGGGGATCGGCGGCAAGGCCGTCGACCTGTCGCCGACCGAGACCGCGCTGTTCGATGCCGCCGCCAAGCGGGTGTTCTGGCGTCTTCTGGAATTGAGAGGCATCGCCCAGAACGTGGAAATGGCCCAGCGTCTGGAAAGCCCGCTGACCCGGCGCGAGATGGAAGTCATCCTGCATCTCGCCGACGGCCTGACCTCGAATGAAATCGCCAAGACGCTGGAAATTTCCAACCATACCGTGGATTGGTACATCAACGGGTTGCAGGAAAAGCTGAATGCGAAAAACCGCCAGCACGTGGTGGCGATTGCCTTCCGGCTCGGGCTCGTCACCTGAGCGCGCGCTTGGAGCATGACCCCGGTCGGCGAACAGATCGCGCTTAAATAGCACTTGCCTAACGGTTGGGTTCTTGGTCTCTTTGCATCGCAGCAATCGATGCCGGCAAAGGGGAGGCCACATGCCGATAACAAAGATACTCGTTGCCAACCGTTCAGAGATCGCGATCCGCGTGTTTCGCGCGGCAAACGAACTTGGCATCAAGACGGTCGCCATCTGGGCGGAGGAGGACAAGCTTTCGCTTCACCGCTTCAAGGCGGACGAAAGCTACCAGGTCGGCCGCGGCCCGCATCTGGACAAGGACATGGGACCGATCGAGAGCTATCTGTCGATCCCGGAAGTGATGCGCGTCGCGAAACTTTCCGGCGCCGATGCGATCCATCCGGGTTACGGGCTTTTGTCGGAGAGCCCGGAATTCGTCGAGGCCTGTAACGAGGCCGGAATCATTTTCATCGGCCCGACGGCCGATACGATGCGCCAGCTCGGCAACAAGGTTGCGGCCCGCAATCTTGCCATCTCCGTCGGCGTGCCGGTGGTGCCGGCCACCGAGCCGCTGCCTGACGATATGGCGGAAGTGGCGAAGATGGCGGCCGATATCGGCTATCCCGTCATGCTGAAGGCCTCCTGGGGCGGCGGCGGGCGCGGCATGCGCGCCATTCGCTCTGAAGCTGATCTCGCCAAGGAAGTGACCGAAGCCAAGCGCGAGGCAAAGGCCGCCTTCGGCAAGGACGAGGTCTATCTCGAAAAGCTCGTCGAGCGGGCGCGGCATGTCGAAAGCCAGATCCTCGGCGACACGCATGGCCATGTCGTGCATTTGTTCGAGCGCGACTGCTCGATCCAGAGACGCAACCAGAAGGTGGTGGAGCGTGCGCCGGCGCCCTATCTCTCCGAGGCCGAACGGCAGGAGCTTGCCGGATATTCGCTGAAGATTGCCGGCGCGACGAACTATATCGGCGCCGGTACCGTCGAATATCTGATGGATGCCGATACCGGGAAATTCTATTTCATCGAGGTCAACCCGCGTATCCAGGTCGAGCATACGGTGACGGAGGTCGTGACCGGCATCGATATCGTCAAGGCGCAGATCCATATTCTGGAAGGGGCGGCCATCGGCACGCCGGAATCGGGCGTGCCGGCCCAAGAGAATATCCGCCTCAACGGCCACGCGCTGCAGTGCCGGATCACGACCGAGGATCCGGAACATAATTTCATCCCCGATTACGGTCGTATCACCGCCTATCGCTCGGCGGCGGGCTTCGGCATTCGTCTCGATGGCGGCACGGCCTATAGCGGGGCCTATATCACCCGCTATTACGATCCGCTTCTCGTCAAGGTGACGGCGTCGGGCGGCTCGCCGCAGGAGGCGATCAGCCGCATGGACCGGGCGCTGCGGGAATTCCGCATCCGCGGCGTTGCAACCAATCTCACCTTCCTCGAGGCGATCATCGGGCATCAGAAGTTCCGCGACAATACCTATACAACGCGGTTCATCGACACGACGCCGGAACTGTTCGAGCAGGTGAAGCGGCAGGACCGTGCCACCAAGCTTCTGACCTATGTCGCGGACGTCACCGTCAACGGCCATCCGGAAGCCAAGGGCCGGCCGATGCCGGCTCAGGATGCGGCAAAGCCTGTCATCCCCTATATCGATGCGCCGATCCCCGACGGTACCAAGCAGAAGCTCGACCAGCTCGGGCCGAAGGGCTTTGCCGACTGGATGCGTGCCGAAAAACGCGTGTTGATGACCGATACGACGATGCGCGACGGTCATCAGTCGCTGCTCGCCACTCGCATGCGCACCTATGACATCGCACGGGTTGCCGGTGTCTATGCGCGGGCGCTGCCGGAGCTGTTGTCGCTGGAATGCTGGGGCGGCGCGACATTCGACGTTTCCATGCGCTTCCTCACGGAAGACCCGTGGGAGCGTCTGGCACTGATCCGCGAGGCGGCGCCGAACCTGCTTTTGCAGATGCTCCTGCGCGGGGCGAACGGCGTCGGCTACAAAAACTACCCGGACAACGTCGTCCAGTATTTCGTGCGTCAGGCCGCTGCCGGCGGTATCGATCTCTTCCGCGTCTTCGACTGCCTGAACTGGGTCGATAATATGCGGGTGTCGATGGACGCAATCAACGAAGAGAACCGGCTCTGCGAGGCGGCAATCTGCTATACGGGCGACCTCCTCAACTCGGCGCGACCGAAATACGATCTGAAATATTACGTGTCGCTGGCGCAGGAACTGGAGAAGGCCGGCGCGCATATCATCGCGCTGAAGGACATGGCGGGCCTGCTGAAGCCGGCCGCAGCGAAAGTTCTGTTCACGGCGCTTCGTGAAGCCACATCGCTGCCGATCCATTTCCACACGCATGACACATCGGGCATTGCGGCCGCCACCGTGTTGGCCGCCGTCGATGCCGGCGTGGATGCCGTCGATGCGGCCATGGATGCCTTGTCCGGTAACACGTCGCAGCCCTGTCTCGGCTCCATTGTCGAGGCCCTGTCCGGGTCCGAGCGCGATCCCGGCCTCGATCCGGCATGGATCCGCAAGATCTCCTTCTACTGGGAAGCGGTGCGCGGGCAATATGCTGCCTTCGAAAGCGATCTCAAGGGGCCCGCATCGGAGGTCTATCTGCACGAGATGCCGGGAGGGCAGTTTACCAATCTCAAAGAGCAGGCGCGCTCGCTTGGTCTGGAAACGCGCTGGCACAAGGTCGCCCAGACCTATGCGGACGTGAACAGGATGTTCGGCGATATCGTCAAGGTCACGCCGTCCTCCAAGGTCGTCGGCGACATGGCGCTGATGATGGTGAGCCAGGATCTGACGGTTGCCGATGTCGAGAACCCGGCCAAGGACATTGCCTTTCCGGACTCGGTCGTCGCCATGCTGAAGGGCGATCTCGGCCAGCCGCCGGGCGGATGGCCGGAAGGCATCCAGAAGAAGGCGCTGAAGGGCGAGCAGCCCTATACGGAAGTTCCGGGCTCGCTGCTGCCGGCCGCCGATCTCAACGCCGAGCGCCTCACCGTCGAGGAAAAGATCGGCCGGAAGGTCGATGACTTCGAATTCGCCTCTTACCTGATGTATCCGAAGGTCTTTACCGACTACGCACTGGCGGCCGATACCTATGGCCCGGTCTCGGTACTGCCCACGCATGCCTATTTCTACGGGCTTGCCGACGGTGAAGAGATGTTTGCCGATATCGAGCGTGGCAAAACGCTTGTCGTCGTCAACCAGGCGGCAAGCGCGCCGGATGCGCAAGGCATGGTGACGGTGTTTTTCGAACTCAATGGCCAGCCGCGTCGCATCAAGGTGCCGGATCGCAACCGCGCCGCGACCAGCGCGGTGCGGCAAAAGGCGGATCAGAGCAATGCGGCGCATCTCGGCGCGCCGATGCCGGGTGTCATTTCCCGCGTCTTCGTTTCCACCGGCCAGTCGGTGAAGGCGGGCGACGTGCTCGTCTCCATCGAGGCGATGAAGATGGAGACGGCGCTGCATGCAGAACGAGACGGCACGATCGCCGAGGTGCAGGTGAAGGCCGGCGACCAGATCGACGCGAAGGACCTGCTGATCGTCTATGGCAGCTGAGGTTTTCCGCTGGCGTCACGGCCGGGATTTCATCTGCGAAAACACCCGTTGAAAGTCATTGCTGCGGCCCCGGTTTCGGGGCCGTTTACTTTTTGTCATCGGATTTTGTCTGCGCGTTCTTGCATGTTTATGCCGAATCGTGCATTTTTATGCCTATGGATACGTTTGTCATTGAGCGCCAGGCGCAGATTCTCACGCAGTTGCGGGACCAGGGAAGGGTTTCAGCCCCGGACCTTGCACGATCCTTCGGTATTTCAGAGGATACGGTGCGTCGGGACCTGCGCGAAATGGCGGCGCGTGGTGAATGCGAGCGGGTCTATGGCGGTGCCGTGCTTGTGGCCGGTGAGACCGTGCCGCTCAAGACGCGCATCGGGCAGTCGCTTGACAGAAAGTCGATGCTCGGGCGGGCGGCGGCGGCGCAGCTGCCGGAGGGCAGTGTCGTCTTCTTCGATGCCGGTTCAACCAATCTTGCCATTGCCCGCAGCCTGCGGGAGGGATTTCGCCTGACTGCCGTGACGAACACGCCGGCAATTGCCGCCGAATTTGCCGGCCGGGCCGGGATCGAGCTTGTCATGATTGGCGGCCGGATCGATCCCGCGGTCGGGGCTGCCATCGATGCGACGGCGCTGCGGCAGGTGGAGGCGATCAGGCCGGATCTCTGCCTGCTCGGTGCCTGCGGCCTGACGCTCGATGGAGGGCTTGCCGCCGACATCTTCGAGGATGCGGCATTCAAGCGGCTGGTGTCGGCGGCCAGCAAACGCAGTCTGGCTGCGATCACGAGCGACAAGCTCGGGCATGATGCCGCCTTTCACGTCCATCCGTTGAACGCGCCGCTTTCGCTTGTGCTGGAAGACGATGCCGATGCGATGCTGGCGCAGGCGATTGCCGCGCGTGGCGTCGATGTTTGCCGGGCTTCTGGCGCAGCCATATCATAAGAAACACCAGAACGAGGAAACACACCATGGCTGAGGCCGGTGCGGAGAATGCGGAGCGCGCAAGCGCCGCCTATATGACGCGGGAAAGGCTCGGCGTATCCCTGCTCTTCCTGATGAACGGATTCATGATCGGTGCATGGGCGCCGAAGATCCCGGAATTCGCGACGCGTCTCGGGCTAGATGCGCAGGCGCTCGGGCTGATGATCCTGACTTTCGGCCTCGGTTCGGTCATCATGATGCCGATTGCCGGCAACCGGATCGCCCGTTACGGCTCCAGCGCGGTGTCGAAGGTGACGGCGGTGCTTCTGACCCCGACTTTGCTGATCCTGTCGCTGGTCGGCAGTATCTGGACGGGGGCGCTTGCCGTCTGCCTGTTCGGCGGGTTGATCGGTGCCATGGATGTGGCCATGAATGCCAATGCTGTCTCTACAGAGCGCGGCATGCGGCGCGCCATCATGTCGTCCTGCCATGCGTTCTGGAGCCTTGGCGGCCTGATCGGGTCATTTACCGGCGGTTTCCTGATCCAGAGTATCGGCATGGTGCCGCATGCGGTTTTCGTGACGTTCGTGGCCGCGCTGATGGTCATCGCTGCGTGGCGGATCGTCCTGCGTGATGCGCCGCATCCAGATGAGCGTCACGATGCGGCGCGCAGACGCCTGCCGCGTTCGCCATTGCCCTGGCTTCTCGGCATTCTTGCTCTTTTCTCCATGATCCCCGAGGGCGCCATTCTCGACTGGGGCGCGCTTTACCTGCGCGATGAACTGTCGGCCTCGGTCACGGCGTCCGGCTTCGCCTTTGCCGGTTTTTCGCTGACCATGGCGGTGATGCGCTTCCTCGGCGATATCGTGCGCGACCGGTTGGGCGCGGTCATGACCTTGCGGATCTGCGGTGGCATCGCGATCTGCGGCCTTTTGCTGATCGGGTTTGCGGCCAATATACCGATGGCGATCGTCGGCTTCGCTCTTGCCGGCATCGGTATTTCCAACATGGTGCCGATCGCTTTTTCCGCGGCCGGAAACCTGCCCGGCATGGCGCCGGGTGTGGGCTTGTCGGTGGTGACGACCATGGGCTATTCCGGCATTCTGGTCGCGCCGTCCGCCATCGGTTTCGTCGCGCATCTGACGGGTCTCGGCGCGATTTTTGCCGGTCTTTCGATCCTTCTCGTCGTGGCGCTTCTTCTGTCGTCGCTTGCCCGCCATGCGGATGGGGCGCATCACTAGACGCCGCCAAAAAGACGCAATGGCCATGTGACAAGGCTGTCATGTCGCAGCGACGCCACTATGTCGTGTGCGGCGGTTGACAAGCGGCAAGCCATACGCCACCTGACAGAAGCTCCACGCGGTTTGTGACGAACGAACCGGGCACCGGGGAGCGCATCAAGGGCGTACCCAAAGCGCGCGCAGAGCGCATCCAAGGCGACGAGAACGACGATGACCTCACCCGTTGACTATGATCCGCAACCGCGCCGCGCAACGGTGGCCGTCGATGTCGGCGGCGTGATCGTCGGTGGCGGCGCTCCGGTCGTGGTGCAGTCGATGACCAATACCGATACGGCCGATATCGATGCGACGGTCGCGCAGGTTGCGGCGCTCTACAAAGCAGGCTCAGAGATCGTGCGGATCACGGTCGATCGCGACGAAAGTGCTGCCGCGGTGCCGAAAATCCGGGATCGCCTGCTGCGGCTCGGCATGGATGTGCCGCTCGTCGGCGATTTCCACTATATCGGCCACAAGCTTCTTGCAGACCATCCGGCCTGTGCGGAGGCGCTTGCGAAATACCGCATCAATCCGGGCAATGTCGGCTTCAAGGACAAGAAGGACAAGCAGTTCGGCGATATCGTCGAGATGGCGATCCGCTATGACAAGCCGGTCAGGATCGGGGTCAACTGGGGCTCTCTCGATCAGGACCTGCTCACGACGCTGATGGACCGCAATGCAGACGAAGGTTCGCCGCTTTCGGCGCGTCAGGTCATGCATGAAGCGATCGTGCAATCGGCATTGATCTCGGCGGAACTTGCCGAGAGCATCGGCCTGCCGCGCAATCGCATCATCCTGTCGGCCAAGGTCAGCCAGGTTCAGGATCTGATTGCCGTCTATTCGATGCTGGCTGAGCGGTCCAACCATGCGCTTCATCTCGGTCTCACCGAAGCTGGAATGGGGTCCAAGGGTATCGTCGCCTCGTCTGCGGCCATGGGCTATGTGCTGCAGCACGGGATCGGCGATACGATCCGCGTGTCGCTGACGCCGGAGCCGAATGGTGACCGCACCCGCGAAGTGCAGGTGGCGCAGGAAATCCTGCAGGTCATGGGTTTCCGGCAGTTCATTCCGGTGGTTGCCGCATGTCCAGGCTGTGGACGGACCACCTCGACCGTGTTTCAGGAACTGGCGCAAAACATCCAGAGCGACATCCGCAAGAACATGCCGATCTGGCGTGAAAAATATCCCGGCGTCGAGGCGCTGAACGTCGCGGTGATGGGCTGCATCGTCAATGGACCGGGTGAAAGCAAGCATGCCGATATCGGTATCTCTCTGCCGGGCACCGGCGAAACGCCGGCGGCCCCCGTCTTCATCGACGGCAAGAAGGCGCTGACCTTGCGCGGCCCCGATATCGCGGCCGATTTCGAGAAACTCGTCGCCGACTATATCGAGCAGCGTTTCGGGCAGAAGACCGCAGCGGAATAACCGGGTTCAGGCTCCAAGCGCGAAAAGTTGATTGGCTTCAATCCCTAGCGATTGCGCGGTGATTTCGAGTAATCGCCTGCCGGCGAACGCTGGTGCGCGTCCTGCGGCAAGTGGGCCTACGGCGCGATGCGCTCGCCCACCTCGCTATTGCCGCAATTCGTGGTAAATGAGGTGTCACCACGGACGACGGGACATCTGATTCACATGCTCAAGAGACTTGCTATCGTTGCGCTTTGCGGAACCTATCTTTCCGCCTGCACCACCACCGACCCGTATACGGGCGAACAGAAAATGTCGAACACAGCCGGCGGTGCTGCGATCGGCGCCGGTATCGGCGCACTCGGCGGTCTCGTCATCGGCGGCGGCAACAAGGGCCGCAACGCGCTGATCGGTGCCGGCATCGGCGCCTTGGCCGGTGGCGCGATCGGCAGCTATATGGACAACCAGGAAGCCGAGCTGCGCGCACAGCTGCAGGGCACCGGTGTGTCGGTCACGCGTGCAGGCGATCGCATCATCCTCAACATGCCATCGAACATCACGTTCGCCACCGATCAGGACCAGGTCATCCCGCCGTTCTACCGGACGCTGGATTCAGTCGCGCTTGTGCTGAACAAGTTCAACAAGACGCTTGTCGACGTCAACGGTCATACGGATTCGACCGGCAGCGTTCAGCATAACCAGGATCTGTCGATGCGCCGCGCCGTCTCGGTTGCCAATTACCTGGCAAGCCGCAGCGTCGATCAGCGCCGCATGTCGACCATGGGCTTCGGCTCGTCGCAGCCGGTTGCCAGCAACGCGACGCCTGATGGCCGCGCGCAGAACCGTCGCGTCGAAGTCTCAATCGCGCCGATCACGCAGAACTGATCATTGTGAAACGTTGGCAGGCCGCCCCCATTCTTGAATGAACGGGTGGCGGCTCGCCGCTCAATTCTGGCGGTTGGCGACGAAGCGCGCCGCCTGTTGCAGCGTTTGCGCCGCCGCGCCATAGGGTGCCAGCAGATCGACCGCTTCGGTCGTCAGTTCCTCCAGGCGCTTCTCAGCCCATTCCATGCCATTGAGTGCCACAAGCGTGCCCTTGCCACGGCCCGCATCCTTGCCGGTCGCCTTGCCCATCGTGGCGGCGTCGGAGGTGATGTCGAGCACGTCGTCGGCAAGCTGGAAGGCAAGGCCGATCTTCTGGCCGAACAGGCGCAGTCTCTCGCGGTCTTGCTTCGAAGAGCCGGCAATGATCGCACCGGCCTCGCAGGCAAAGCGCAGGAGTGCGCCCGTCTTCATCGCCTGAAGCGTGACAATGCCAGCCTCGTCCGGGGCCTGCCGCTCTGCCTGAAGGTCGAGTGCCTGCCCGCCGGCCATGCCGCCGGCGCCCGCGGCGCGGGCAAGCGCCAGCACCAGTTCGGTCTTGTTGCGATCGGGGAGCGTGGTCTCGGGGGCTGCAATGATATCGAAAGCGTAGGTCAGCAGGCTGTCGCCCGCCAGAATGGCAGTCGCCTCGTCGAAGGCCTTGTGGACCGTCGGCTGGCCGCGGCGGATATCGTCGTCGTCCATGGCCGGCAGGTCGTCATGGATCAGCGAGTAGCAGTGAATGCATTCGAGCGCCGCTCCGACCCTGAGCGCTGCCTTCGGATCGCCGCCGAGAAGGCGCGCGCTTTCCGCAACGAGAAAGGGGCGAAGGCGTTTTCCGCCGTTGAGCGAGCCGTGCCGCATGGCGGCCAGCAGGTTTTGCGGGCGTGCGATTTCGTCGGTGCGGGGCGTATCAGACAATATATCGATGAGGAGCGCCTGCATTGCAGCAGCGCTGTCGATCAGGCGTCGGTCGAAATCCGGTCGTGTCTGTTCCATCGCCGCTATCTGGCATGGCGCCGAGCGATCGGCAACGGGCATTTACCAGCATAGCGGATGTTTTGGCCGCCAGACTGGCCTTGGCCCCTGACAGCTTGTATGAAAACCTGACAACGGGGTTCGCTGGAGACGACAGCGTGACCGACAATCGCGGGCAGGGATCACGGGAAGTGGATATCACGCCCCAGCAGCAGATCGAGGAAGAGGAGGTGCCGCCGGTGGCAGCTTGGCGCAGGCGGCTTCGCAACCATACGGTCGTGCGGCGGATCACGATCGGCGTCATCGCGCTTCTCCTGTTGCCCTACGCGCTGATCATTCTCTACCTACCGCCTTTCGTGCATCCGGTCTCGACTTTGATGCTCTCCGAGCTTGCCTTGTTGCGCGGCTATGACCGCCGCTGGGTGAGCCTCGACGAGATCTCGCCCAATATCGTCCGGTCGGTGATGATGTCGGAAGACGGGCAGTTCTGTTTTCACAACGGCGTCGACTGGAACCAGATGCGCGGCGTGATGGAGGATGCGCTCGATGGCGGAGCGACCCGCGGCGCCAGCACCATCCCGATGCAGACGGTCAAGAACCTCTTCTTGTGGAACGGCCGATCCTTCATCCGCAAGGGCCTGGAGATGCCGCTGGCGCTGGCTGCCGATTTCGTCTGGTCGAAACGGCGGATCATGGAGATCTATCTCAACGTCGCCGAGTGGGGGCCGGGCATCTACGGCATAGAAGCGGCAGCCCAGCACCACTTCAAGGTTTCCGCATCAAAGCTCTCGTCGCGTCAGGCGGCCCTGCTTGCGGTCTCGCTGCCCAATCCCTTCACGCGGATCGCCAGCAAACCCACCCGCAACATGCTGCGGCTGGCGGCGATCGTGGAGAACCGCGCACGCCGGTCCGGCGGATATATCAAATGCGTTTATCCGTGACTTTCAGGCTTTTCATTGGTCCCGGCACCGACTGAGGGATATATCCGCTGCAGGTCAAACCGGCTACGGAGTGTGGGATGGACAAGCTTGTTCTTCATATCGGCAACAAGAATTATTCGTCATGGTCGTTTCGACCTTGGATTGCGCTGAAGGCCGCGGGTATTGCCTTCGAAGAAATTCTGATCCCGTTCGATTTTCCGGCCGGCAACCCACGGTTCAAGGAGATTTCGCCGACGGGACGGGTTCCCGTGCTGCATCACGGCAATGTCCGCGTGTGGGAATCGCTTGCGATCATCGAATATGTTGCAGACCTCTTTCCGGACGCCGGCATCTGGCCGAAGTCTGCTGCTGACCGTGCCGTCGCGCGTGCGATCTCCATGGAAATGCTCGCCGGCTTTCGCGCGCTGCGCAATGCCTGCCCGATGAACATGCGCCGGCCGGTGGGGCGCCTCGATCTGCCCGAAGGCGTGACGGATGATGTCGCCAGGATCGAAACGATCTGGCACTCGCTGCGCGCAAAGTCCGGCGGGCCGTTCCTGTTCGGCACATTTACCGCAGCGGACGCCATGTTTGCGCCTGTCGTCAACCGGTTCGAGATCTATGATCTGGTGACGGATACTGCGACGCTTGACTATATGGCGGCGGTCAAGGCGCATCCGGCCTGGGTGGAATGGCGCGATGCTGCACTGACGGAAAGCTGGATCGTGCCGGAGGATGAGGCCTGATCTGGCGAATGATTCGGTTCCGTTGCAAAAAGAATCTTGCGGGGACTGGTCAAAGCCCTATCCGGCATGTATAAGCCCGCCCAACTATCCGGATATCGAGGCGTTTTGAGTTCGGCATAACTGCTGCCGGCGAACAGGCCTTGCACGAAGTGGAGTAACGAAAATGGCTGTACCGAAGAGAAAAACGAGCCCGTCGAAGCGCGGTATGCGCCGCTCCGCCGACGCACTCAAGGCTCCGACCTATGTTGAAGACAAGAATTCCGGCGAACTGCGCCGTCCGCACCACATTGACCTGAAGACGGGCATGTATCGCGGTCGCCAGGTTCTGACGCCGAAGGAAAGCGCATAAGCGCTGTCTGAAATCTGTTTGTAGAAAAGGCCGGCTCTGCCGGCCTTTTTTATTGCGCATCTGTCGAGACAGATCCGGCAGCCCGTGAGCTGCCGTAAAGGTTGGTCAGGCGCCCATGCTGTCCAGGCGGGTCTGAAGCGCACGGAGCTGTTCCTTCAGCTCGTCCAGATCCCTTGCATCCGATTTGCGGACCGTCGTTGCTGCCGGCGCCGGCGTGGGGGGCGTGAAGGGCGCGAACATCTGCATGGCCTGGCGAAAGAGTTCGGTATTGCGGCGAACCTGATCTTCCATCATCTGCATCGGCGCCTGCAGGTTCTTGCCGAGCGGAGTGTCGCCGAAGGCACGCGTCATCTGCTCACGCATCTGGACCTGCTGGTCGGTGAAGGTCTTCATCGAGTGTTCGAGAAAAGTCGGAACGACCATCTGCATCTGATCGCCGTAAAAGGAGATCAGTTGACGCAGGAAGGATACAGGCAGAAGCGTATTGCCGGTCTTGGATTCCTGTTCGAAAATGATCTGCGTCAGCACCGCGTGGGTAATATCCTCGCCGCTCTTGGCATCCTGAACGGTGAATTCCTCCCCCTTCTTCACCATCTTGGCCAGATCTTCCAGCGTCACATAGGTGCTAGTGCCGGTGTTATACAGCCGCCGGTTGGCGTATTTCTTGATGACGATTTCGCCGTCGTTTTTTGCCATAGTGTCCTCCTTCGATCTCTGTGCCGGCGCGACAACGTCGATCCGGCCCTCTCCCAAAGCAAATGTAAGCCATAATCAAGCAGGCTGACAATCAAATTGTGCGGCGCGGCGATGCTCTTGTTGCGCAGCAAAGTCATGAAATACCGCCTTATTTAGTGGGGTTTCACAATCGCCTGACGGTGTTTGACTCTTTGCTCAACCTTTGTCAGTCTCGTCTTCAATCCTGCTAAACGAAGAGACGTTTCATGACCAATCCGTCGATCGTCATCGCATCGGCTGCCCGCACCGCGGTCGGCTCGTTCAACGGCGCTTTCGCCACCATTGCCGCGCATGAGCTCGGGGCAGCGGCGATCACGGCAGCCCTTTCCCGCAGCGGGGTTGAGGCGGGCGAAGTGGACGAAGTCATCCTGGGCCAGGTGCTTCCGGCAGGCGAAGGCCAGAACCCGGCGCGGCAGGCGGCGATGAAGGCCGGTGTGCCGCAGGAGGCGACCTCCTTCGGCATCAACCAGCTCTGTGGCTCGGGCCTGCGCGCCGTGGCGCTCGGCATGCAGCAGATCGCGCTCGGCGATGCGCGGATCGTGGTGGCCGGCGGGCAGGAATCCATGTCGATGGCGCCGCATTGCGCCCATCTGCGCGGCGGCGTGAAGATGGGCGACTTCCAGATGATCGACACGATGATCAAGGACGGGCTCACCGATGCCTTCTACGGCTATCACATGGGGGTGACTGCCGAAAACATCGCCCGCCAGTGGCAGCTGTCGCGCGACGAACAGGATGTCTTTGCCGTGTCGTCGCAAAACAAGGCGGAGGCCGCCCAGGTGGCCGGCCGGTTCAAGGACGAGGTCGTTCCCTTCGTGGTGAAGACCCGCAAGGGCGACGTGACGGTGGATGCCGACGAGTTCATCCGGCTGGGAGCGACGATCGAGGGCATGGCCAAACTGAGACCGGCCTTCGACAAGCAGGGCACGGTGACGGCCGGCAATGCGTCTGGCCTCAACGATGGGGCTGCTGCGATCGTGCTGATGACCGAGGACGAAGCGAGGCGCCGCAACATCACGCCGCTCGGGCGGATCGCCTCCTGGGCGACGGCGGGCGTCGATCCGCAGATCATGGGCATGGGGCCGGTGCCGGCCTCGCGCAAGGCGCTGGAAAAAGCTGGTTGGACAGTGGCCGATCTCGATCTGATCGAGGCGAACGAGGCGTTTGCGGCACAGGCCTGCGCCATCACCCGGGATCTCGGCTTCGACCCATCACGCGTCAACGTCAATGGCGGGGCGATCGCGATCGGTCATCCGATCGGGGCGTCGGGTGCGCGCATCCTCAACACGCTTCTGTTCGAGATGCGCCGCCGCAAGGCCGCAAAGGGCCTTGCCACGCTCTGCATCGGCGGCGGCATGGGCGTCGCCATGTGCATCGAGGCGATGTAGAGACGCTGCCATTGCGCGGCAGTGATTGAAATCCGAAAGGCAGACTATAGCAGGCAGTCAATTCCTATTGTCGAGTTTTCAAACAGAGGGTGGCCGTATGGCGAGGGTGGCATTGGTCTCGGGGGGGACGCGCGGTATCGGTAAAGCGATTTCCGTCGCGCTTCAGGAAGCAGGATACACGGTTGCGGCGACTTATGCCGGCAATGATGAGAAAGCAGCGTTATTCCGGGCTGAAACCGGCATTCCGACCTTTCGCTGGGATGTGACGCGCTATGAGGCCTGCGTTGCCGGCATCGCGTCCGTCGAGGCCGAGCTTGGGCCGATCGATATTCTCGTCAACAATGCGGGCATCACCCGCGACACGATGTTTCACAAGATGAGCCCCGATCACTGGAACGAGGTGATTGCCACCAATCTCAGCGGCCTCTTCAACATGACGCAGCCCCTGTGGAGCGGCATGCGCGAGCGTGGCTTCGGGCGGATCATCAATATCTCATCGATCAATGGCCAGAAGGGGCAGTTGGGGCAGGTCAATTACTCTGCCGCGAAGGCCGGTGAACTCGGCTTCACCAAGGCGCTGGCGCAGGAAGGGGCTGCGAAGAACATCACCGTCAATGCCATCTGCCCGGGTTACATCGCCACCGAAATGGTGGAGGCCATCCCGGAAAAGGTTCTGCAGGAAAAAATCCTGCCGCAGATCCCGATCGGGCGGCTCGGAAAACCAAGTGAAATCGCTCGCTGTGTCGTGTTTCTTGCTTCCGACGATGCGGGGCTGATTACGGGGTCGACGCTTTCGGCCAATGGCGGGCAATTTTTCGCAGGCTGACGAGGCATGTCATTCGACATCCGGTTGCCGTGCGGCATGTTTGCAGACAAAAAAACCGGCGCCCAAAAGGCGCCGGTTTCTATTCCGAACGTTTCGACGGAACTGTTAGCGGCAACGCGCTTCGTAGGTGCGGCCATAACGATCACGATAGACGCAGTAGCCCGGATGTTTCTGCGATTCGCCAATCGCGGCGCCGACGAGGCCGCCTGCAACGGCACCAACTGCCGCGCCGCCCCAGCTGTGGCTGACGGCACCGCCGATGAGTGCGCCGCTACCTGCGCCAATCGCCGTGCCTTTTTCCGTGCTGGTGCACGATGCGAGCGCGCCGACCATCGCGGCTACGAGCAAGAGCTTTTTCATTCTGTGTTCCTTCCCTTTGAGAACGCCTGCCTACTAGATCCTGCCCAACAGCAGGAGGATGATAATAATCAACACGACCAGCCCAAGTCCACCAGATGGACCATAGCCCCACGAGCGGCTGTAACCCCAATTTGGCAACGCACCAAGCAGAAGCAGAATGAGGACGATAAGGAGTATGGTTCCGAGCATGTTTTTTTCTCCTCCGTATATGCGGCATGATGATTCGGCGGGACAACGTAGGGTGTCGGAATTTGTTCCCAAAGCCGTGATCGATCGCCGTCACGTGACGTAAATGTCTGAGATGTGGCGTTATTCGTCGCGTTTTTCTCGAATGTCCGTTGACTCTCTTTGGTCGATCTGGGCCATTCTGTGTTTTGACGCCGGCGTGGTTTTGCACGATGTTCTGGCCGCTTTATTCAATATCCAGACGTGGTTGTAGCACTCCCTACTATATGTTGCGGTGAACAAAAGCTGAATCAACAGGAGTCAGTGATTCGTCTCCGATTCGTTCGCGTCTGTTCCGCCAGCCGATCCCAATCGCCCGGTTTGCCGGCAGCGAAGTAAAAAAGCTTGAGTGAGGACGTCTCTCCCGCCTGTTCTGCTTGCGTTTGGGTAACGACAACGCCATGTGTGTGACGTTCGGCGTGTTCACGATATTGCGGCGAGCGAATTTTGAAGCGAGATGCGGTTTTGACAATTCAGCCCATGGTGCTTAGCGGGCGCGGCGTAACCGCTGTTCTCGGCCCAACCAATACGGGTAAGACCCATTATGCAATCGAGCGGATGGTGGCGCACGGAACCGGCGTCATCGGCTTGCCGCTGCGGCTTCTCGCACGTGAGGTCTACACCCGCGTCGTCGAAAAGGTCGGCGTGTCGAACGTCGCGCTGGTGACGGGCGAAGAAAAGATCACGCCGCCGAATGCCCGCTTTTCCGTTTGCACCGTCGAGGCGATGCCGCGCGATACGCGTGCATCCTTCGTCGCCATCGATGAAGTTCAGCTCGCCGGCGACCTCGAACGCGGCCACATTTTCACCGACCGTATCCTGCATCTGCGCGGGCGCGACGAGACCCTGCTGCTTGGCGCGGGCACGATGCGGCCGATCCTTGAACGGCTCCTGCCCGGCATTACCGTCATCGAGCGGCCGCGGCTCTCGCAGCTGTTTTACGCGGGGCAGAAGAAGATCACCCGGCTGCCGCAGCGTTCGGCCATCGTCGCGTTTTCCGCCGACGAGGTCTATGCGATCGCCGAACTCATTCGCCGCCAGCGCGGCGGCGCAGCCGTCGTTCTCGGCGCGCTCAGCCCGCGCACCCGCAATGCGCAGGTGGGGCTCTACCAATCGGGTGATGTCGAATATCTGGTCGCAACCGACGCGATCGGCATGGGCCTCAACCTTGACGTCGATCATGTGGCCTTCGCGCAGGACCGCAAGTTCGATGGCTATCAGTTCCGCAATCTCAATCCGGCCGAACTCGGCCAGATTGCCGGTCGCGCCGGTCGCCATGTCCGTGACGGAACGTTCGGCGTGACGGGCCAAGTGGCGCCATTCGACGATGAACTCGTCGAACGTATCGAGACGCATCAATTCGATCAGGTGAAAGTGTTGCAGTGGCGCTCGAAGGCGTTCGACTATTCGTCGATCGCCGATCTGCGCGCCAGCCTCGATGTGGCCCCCACTGTCCAGGGGCTGGCGCGGGCGCTGCCGGCCACCGATCTTCAGGCACTCGAATATCTGTCCCGCTATCCCGAAATCAGGGATCTGGCGACAAACCCGCAGCGGGTCGAGAAGCTGTGGGAGGCCTGTGCGCTACCGGACTACCGCAGGATTGCGCCGGCACAGCACGCGGACCTTATTTCGACTCTTTTCTCCGATCTTGTGCGTCACGGAACGGTGAACGAGACGTTCATGGCCGAACAGGTTCGCCGTGCCGACCGGACGGACGGAGAGATCGATACGCTATCCGCCCGGATCTCGCAGATCCGCACATGGACCTATGTCTCCAATCGCCCTGGCTGGCTTGCCGATCCGACACACTGGCAAGAAAAGACACGGGAAATAGAGGATAGGTTGTCGGACGCGTTACATGAAAGGTTGACGAAACGCTTTGTTGATCGCAGGACATCTGTGCTCATGAGGCGCCTAAGAGAGAATGCGATGCTGGAAGCTGAAATCAGTGTGAATGGGGATGTCTTCGTCGAAGGACATCACGTAGGGCAGTTGGCCGGTTTTCGGTTTACACCCGTCGCAGGGGCCGAAGGTCCCGATGCCAAGGCGGTGCAAACCGCGGCCTATAAGGCGCTTGCTTTGGAGTTCGAGGCGCGCGCCGCCCGACTTTACGCCTCGGGCAATAGCGACCTCGCCGTCGGGTCGGACGGTTTCGTCCGCTGGCTGGGCGATCCGGTCGGCCGACTTGCCGCAAGCGACCATATCATGCGTCCCCGCGTCATCCTCCTGTCCGACGAGCAGCTGACCGGCAATGCCCGTGAGCACGTGCTCGCTCGTATCGAGCGTTTCGTAAACCACCATATCGCGACGGTGCTCAAGCCGCTCGACGATCTGTCGCGTGCGGAAGATCTGCAGGGGCTGGCCAAGGGGCTCGCCTTCCAGATCGTCGAAGGCCTCGGTGTGCTGTTTCGCCGGGACGTGTCCGACGACGTCAAGACGCTCGATCAGGATGCGCGCGCCTCGATGCGCCGCTATGGCATCCGCTTCGGCGCCTATCACGTCTTCATGCCGGCACTTCTCAAGCCGGCCCCGGCTGAGCTGATCACGCTTCTTTGGGCCCTGAAGAACGACGGGCTCGACAAACCAGGTTATGGCGACCTCATTCCGGCGCTCGCTGCCGGCCGCACATCGGTTGTTGCCGATCCGGCCTTCGAGCGCACATTCTACAAGCTCGCCGGCTTCCGGTTCCTCGGCAAGCGCGCCGTGCGCATCGATATTCTCGAGCGTCTTGCGGATATCATCCGCCCGCTTCTTCAGTGGAAGCCCGGTACGACGACGCGGCCCGAAGGCGCCTATGATGGCCGCCGCTTCACCGCGACCACCGCAATGCTTTCCATCCTCGGCGCAACGCCTGATGACATGGAAGAAATTCTCAAAGGCCTCGGCTATCGCGCAGACGCAGTGAAGGCCGAGGAAGCTCAGGCCTTCCTGTCCGGTCAGGATGGCGTCGCAGCGCAGCCAGCAGCCGAGGCCGCGCAGCCGGCCGATGCCTCGGATGATGCCGATCATTCCGAGCAGACGGCGGAAACGGTTGCCGAAGGCAGCGAAAGCGAAACCGCTTCGGTTGCGTCCGAAGAGGTCGCCGCTGTTGTGTCCGACGCGCCGGTTGCCGCCGAGCCTCAGGAGGCTGCGGCCCCTGCCGCTGAAAGCGAAGAGCCGAAGCCTGTCCTTCTGTGGCGTCCGGGTGGTGGTCGTGAAAACCAGCGCGGCGGTCGTCCGCAGCATGGAGACCGGCGCAATCAGGGTCCACGCCGCGACGGCGGCCAGAATGGTGCCGAAGCGCCTCGCGACGGCGAGCGTCGGGATGGTGGCCGTGACGGTGGCGAGCGCCGCGAGGGTGCAGGCCGCAACGGAGGAGATCGCGAACGGCGCGATGGTGATCGTCGTGACGGTGGTCGTGCGAACAACAACCGTCGTCCCGAACACCGCGGCGAGCGGCAGGAGCGTGGCGAGCGGCAGGACCGCCCCGATCGCAACAAGGCGTCTCAGCCGGCGCGTTTCGAGGCCAAGCCGCCCCGCAAGGAAAAGCCGCTGGATCCGGATTCGCCCTTTGCCAAGCTGGCTGCTCTCAAGGAGCAGATGAAGAAGTGAGGCGCTGATGGAGAAAGAGCCGTCTCGTGTTGCGCAGCAGCGCATCGACAAATGGCTCTTCTTCACGCGTATGGCGAAATCGCGAGGTTTTGCCCAGGCTCTCATTGCCGCGGGTGCCGTCCGCGTCAATGGCCAACCTTGCGGGCAGGCCAGCCGCATGGTTCGCATCGGTGACCGGATCGAACTCTTGCTCGAACGGCGCGATGTCGTGCTGGTCGTTCGCCATTGCGGCGAGCGGCGAGGCCCCTTCGAGGAGGCTCGGAGCCTCTATAACGAGGTGAATACCGACATACCCGCCCTTCGGCTGACACCCTTCGAACAGGCTCAGAGAACGATTCGACCTGCCAGTTTCAGCCGCTGAAGCGGCCTCTGGAACAGGCTTCGAAGAAGAGCGTTGCGCTTGAAACAAACCACTCCTGCAGCCACTGCAGAGGTATTGTTTATTCTTGCTAAGCGTGCGCAAACCCATTACCTCACAGTCTTAAAAGGCGATGCTCCCTGCCATGGGCAAGCACAGGTCCGCCGGGTCTGCCGCTGATCGGCCACAGGCGATCAGTCGCTTTCTTGTGATGTTCTGGAGTTCTGCATGACGTATGTCGTGACCGATAATTGTATCCGCTGCAAGTACACCGACTGCGTCGAAGTCTGCCCGGTCGATTGCTTCTACGAAGGCGAGAATTTTCTGGTCATTCATCCGGATGAATGCATCGATTGCGGCGTTTGCGAGCCGGAATGTCCCGCCGAGGCGATCAAGCCCGACACCGAGCCGGGGCTCGACAAGTGGCTGAAGGTGAATGCCGAATTTGCCCAGATCTGGCCCAATCTGACCGTCAAGCGCGACGAGATGCCGGAAGCCAAGGAAATGGACGGCGTCGAAGGCAAGTACGAAAAGTTCTTCTCGGCCGAACCCGGCGCAGGCGACTGACGCGCCTTGAGGGCAAACGTCTTCGCATAGTACGAATCAGGTTTGCCTTAATGTTGTGCATGGCCTCAATGTGGCGGCGCTGCACATGCGAAAGCAAATTATTGATTTCCGCACTTTTTTGTGGTAGACATTAAGAACTGTTCCACAAGGTGGCACTCGCGTGCCCAAAAAACATCACGAAAGCAACAGGCCATCCACACCGCGTCATTGGTGACATACAACGTCCACTGTTGTGGGTCGCTGTTCGCGATGGGGTCTGTTTTGCGCGCGCGTTGTCGGACCAGTATGGAGTGTCCCGACGGTTTCCCCCGTCTCATCCGGGCCTGACAGACCCGGTTTTCCCGACCCGCTAGAACGGGTGAGTCACAGGGAGTTTGTTAAACGAATGACGACCCAACAGAAGAAGAATTCTCCGGCACGCCAGGGCTTCAAGACCGGCGAATCGATTGTCTACCCAGCACATGGTGTAGGTACGATTACCGCTATCGAAGAGCAAGAAGTCGCCGGCATGAAGCTTGAGCTTTTTGTCATTGATTTCGAGAAAGACAAGATGCGTCTGAAGGTTCCGGTCGGCAAGGCTGTGAGCATCGGCATGCGCAAGCTTTCGGAAACCGATTTCGTCGAACGCGCCCTCAAGGTCGTGCAGGGCAAGGCTCGTGTCAAGCGCACGATGTGGTCGCGCCGGGCGCAGGAATATGATGCCAAGATCAATTCCGGTGACCTGATCTCGATTGCGGAAGTCGTTCGCGATCTCTATCGCGCAGAGAACCAGCCGGAACAGTCCTATTCCGAGCGCCAGCTTTATGAAGCCGCTCTCGATCGCATGGCTCGCGAAATCGCTGCCGTCAACAAGATGTCGGATACGGAAGCCGTTCGTCTGGTGGAGGCCAATCTCGCCAAGGGCCCTAAGCGGGGCAAGGCGATCGAGGAAGACGACGCTGCCGAAGAGGAAGAAGCTGCGTAAGCGGCATTCCTCCTGTCTTGAAAAAAAACCCGGCCATCGTGCCGGGTTTTTTTATGGGAACTTTTCGTCTGCAGGCGCGTTAACCCGCCGGAACGGCGAGCCAAGACTGCGTGAACAGCACTCTTTCGCCCGACTGAACATCGGCGGCAAAGGGCTCGAAACGGTAACGATCGGGTTCTTGCCGCAGTCACGAGGGGAACGGGCTGCAGACTTCAGAGACTATCCCGCATATCGGCCACAGGTCGATCGGATCGTTTTTCCTGCTGCCTAATCGGATAAAGACCGTTCACGGAGAAAACGATGACAGCCATGTCCGCAGACCGTACCATGATCAAGATCGCTATGTCGGCTCCGTATCTCGCGCGCGAGGAAGAGCGTGATCTTGCCGTTCGCTGGAAGGATGGCCATGATCAGAATGCCCGCAACCAGATCGCGCTTGCCCACATGCGTCTGGTGATCTCGATGGCATCGAAATTCCGCGGCTTCGGACTTCCGATGAGTGATCTCGTTCAAGAAGGCTATGTAGGGCTGCTCGAAGCGGCGGCAAGGTTCGAGCCGGCGCGCGATGTCCGTTTTTCCACCTATGCCAGCTGGTGGATCCGGGCTTCGATGCAGGATTACATCCTGCGCAACTGGTCCATCGTGCGTGGCGGCACGAGTTCTGCCCAGAAGGCGCTGTTCTTCAATCTGCGCCGCCTGCGGGCCAAGCTTGCACGTGGCGATTCCAACCTGACCGCACGTGCCATTCATGAAGAGATTGCCGTCGCCCTTGGCGTCAGCGTATCGGATGTTCAGACGATGGATGCGCGCCTGTCCGGCAATGACGCGTCGCTTCAGGCGCCGACGATTGCAGGGGATGCCGATAGCGGCGAGCGGCTGGACATGCTTGCAAGCTCCGAGCCCCTGCCAGATGAGCAGGTTTCCGGAATGATTGATGGTGAGCGTCGCCTGAAATGGCTGCAGGGTGCGCTGACAAAGCTCAATGACCGCGAAAAGAAGATCATCCGGGCCCGACGCCTGACAGATGACGGCGCGACGCTGGAAGCGCTTGGGGCGGAACTTGGCATTTCCAAGGAGCGTGTACGCCAGATCGAAAGCAGGGCAATCGAGAAGCTGAAATTCGCTCTCGTCACCGCGAACCCGCAGATGGCGTCGATCTGCTGACCCAGGCAGAGATTTCGACCTGTTAGCAGACGCCCGCCGGATTTGCGGCGGGTATTATTCCGAGATGATTTTTACCCGCTGGCCGGGCGCCAGGCCGCCTCCGACCGGAATGGCATTGATCAGCTTGAACAGATCGAGCTTGCGATCCGTGCCCATCATCCGGGCAGAGAGCGACGCCACCGTATCATTTGCACCGACAGTGACGACCCTTACCCTCAAGGGCTTCAAGGAAGCGATCTCTGCCGGTGTCATGCGCCGGAAGGTGTCGCGCAGGGTCTGGGCCGTCTTCTCAAGCGCATCGCTACCCTTCGGCACGGCCGTCAGGAAGCGAAAGATCTGCGTGTTGACGCGGATCACGGTCACATCGAAATCCCAGCGGTCGGCAGAAGCACGGGCCGTCGCAGCCGGCAGGCCGTTGAGCGTCGTCTCGTGGACCGTATCCGGTTGCAGGCCGGCGACCCAGCCGCTCGTCAGGTAGTTGGCAAGGCTTGTCGTATCTCCCGCAGCGACACCATCGAAACGGACCGCCGCCTCGTTCGGTCCCGTCGCAAGCACCGCTTCGACCTTGTTGTCGATGCGGAAATCGGGCGGCACGTCGAAACGTATGCCGAGGCCCCCATGCAGAAAGGTCTGGCCGCGGACATAGCCTTCCTGCGGACTGTCGCCATAGAGAAGTCCATCGATGCCGGCGAGGAAGTAATCGCGGCCGCGATCTCCGACCGTGCCCTCCTGGCCGAAATTGCGGGCATGCTGGCGCGCAAGCTCGACGCGCTGCGCCGAATTCGGGTGGCTGGACAAAAAGTCGAGGCTCTGGTCGTTATCCGGATCGGCCGACGAGTAACGCGCATAGGCGGCCATCGAATCGAGGAAACGAGAGGCGGCATAGGGATCATAGCCCGCCTCGCCGAGCATGCGGATGCCGATTGCGTCCGCCTGCAATTCCTGCTGGCGGGAAAAGGCTGCGAGACGAAGCTTGCCGCGCGCAAGCGCCTGTTTGCCGGCAAGATCGCTCGACAAAACCTCGGCAACCACCTGGCTGGCGATCACCTCCGCCTCTTCGCGGCGCTGGCGCTCGATGCCGTGATTGGCCGTTACATGGCCCATTTCATGCGACAGGACGGCTGCCACTTCGGAGGCGTCGTTGGCGAGTGCCAGGAGGCCACGCGTGACGTAAAGATAGCCGCCGGGCAGGGCAAATGCATTGATTGCCGGGGAATTCAGGATCGTGATGCGGAAGGACTGGTTAGGGTTTTCCGAGACCGCCGTCAGCGCGCCGGCAATGCGGGCGACAAGCCTTTCGGTCTTGGCGTCCTTGTATTCACCGCCATAGCTTGCGACGATCCGCGGGTGTTCGCGGGCACCCATCTGGGCGCGCGGATCATTCTTCTGAACCTGCTCGACGATCTGCGGCGTGGTCGAGGGCGCGACATTCGGCGTATAGGCCTGATCGAACATCGACTGGCAGCTTGCGAGCGCCATTCCTGTGATCAGAAGTGTCGACGCAAGCTTGAAGCCGCGGCCCAGCGTAAACGCTTCGGGTCTGGTCATCCTCTTGTCTGGCACCATCGTGTCTCGGCCCACTAACCGGCATATCGGACCTTCATAGTCCGGCCGCTTCCTTACTCTTGTTGGCTTAGCGACAAACGCGCCGCCTGCACAGATCATCTTATCGAAATATATGTTACCGGGCGGTTTTCGACCGTGATTGTCATTGCCTCTAGCCGATGCCATTTCCGGGCGTCCAAATTGTGGCATGGCTCCTCACATATGCCCATGCAAGGCCGCGCCGTGTTTGCCGCAACCGGTTACGAGTCGTTCAGGAAATGCCTCAATGGCTCGATATCCAATTGAAAGAATTCCGTCTTTTCTGCACGGACCAGGACTTTTCCGTCTTCGATGAAGATCACGTGGTCGGCGAGGCGGCGGACCTCTTCGGGATCATGGGTGACGAGAAGCACGGTGTTGCCGGTCTCGCGGTGAAGGTCGAGCAGGAGAATGCGCATCGACTGGCGCAGGCCCGGATCGAGCGCGGCAAAGGGCTCGTCCAAAATCAGAACGGGCCTCTGACGCACGAGGGCTCTGGCGAAGGCGACGCGCTGGCGTTCGCCACCCGAAAGTTCGGGCGGCATGCGCTTGCCGAAACCGTGAAGCCCAACCCGGTCGAGCGCATATTCTATCTGCGCCTTGTCGTTACGGCTCAATCTCAGGGACGGGCTGATGCCGAGGCCGATATTGGTCGTGATATCGAGATGGGCGAAGAGATTGTTGTCCTGAAAGATGATCGAGACGGGGCGCCCGGATGGATGGCTCCGGGTAACATCTTCTCCCGCAATGCGGATCGTACCGCTTGCGGGTGTACTGAAACCGGCAACGAGGTTGAGCAGCGTGGATTTGCCAGCGCCGGATGCCCCCGTAATTGCGGTGATCGCGCCTGCCGCGATGGTGCAGTCGAAACGGAACGGCCTGGCGCCGAGCCGCAGTTCGACATTGTCGAGTTCGATGCCGGGCAATATCTTCTCAGGCATTCGGTCTTTCTCTCTCGCGGCCGGCTGTTCCGATCATGGTGAGGGCGAGGCAGATGATGCCAAGGATGAGGGCAAGGCCATCGGCATCGTTGCTGCGATAGCTGGCCAGCCTGTTATAGACCAGCCAGGGAAGCGTGGTGAAATCGCTGGAGCCGAAGAGCGCGACGGCGCCGAGATCACCGAGCGACAGGGCCATGGCGAAAGACAGGGCCATCAGCATCGGCCGGATCAGGACGGGGAAGTCGATGTGGCGGATGCGCGACCAGCCGGCAAGGCCGAGACTGGCAGACAGGCGCCCGGTTCGAATGCGGTGGGCTTCCATCGCAGGCGCAATCACGCGCATGGCGAAGGGAAGCGCCATCAGAGCGTTTACCAGCGCAACCAATATCGGCGCAAAGCGGCTGATGTCGCCCATGGGACGCAGCGCCAGAAACCAGCCCGTGCCGAGAACGACCGGGGGCACGAGCAGCACGAGCGAGGACAAGCCGGCGAGAGCTGCAGACAGGCTTTTCAACCCTGCGCCCGCAGACGCGGCCTGCGAAATCGCGCTACGTGCGTTGATGACGAGGATGGAAAATCCCACGGCGACAAGTCCCGAGACAAGAGCGATGGACAGGCTCGTGGCGGCAGCCTTCACGAAAATATCGCTCGATGCGAGCCGGATGAGGTCGGCGTGAAGGCCTGATATTGCTATCGAGGCAAGCGGCAGCACGAGAAATACGGCGGCGATGGCAATGACGATCGCATCCCATGCCTTCGAGCCAAATCCTGATCCATCGAAACGGCGTGGAAGCCGGCCTGCCGTGAGGCCCCAGGCTTCAGGTGCCGGGAAAACCGATATCAGCGCCAGAAGGATGGTCGTTACGCCGATCTGCAGAAAGGCAAGCGCTATGGCGCGCGGTGGGTCGAAATCGAAATGCAGCGACTGATAAATGGCCACTTCAAGCGTGGTTGCCGCCGGCCCGCCGCCAAGGACGAGAACGAGGGTGAAGCTGGTGGCGCATAGCATGTAGACGAGCCCGGCAACGCCAGGTGCCACACGGCGCAGCGCAGGCCATTCGATCAGGCGGAAAACGGAAAATGGCTTCATGCCGAGGCTGGAAGCAATCAGCCAGTATTCGGCAGGCAGGCGTTCGAGCGAGGCGAGAAGCAAGCGGGTTGCCAGGGGCAGATTGAAAAAGACATGGGCAATCAGAATGCCGGAGAGGCCGTAGATGCTGACGGGCTGCGAAACGCCGATGGCCAGAAGCGACTGGTTTGCCATTCCCTGGCGCCCCCAGATGCCGATGAGGCCGAGGGCGCCGATCAGGACCGGCAGCCCCATCGGAACGGCCATCAGCCGGATGATCCAGATCCGGCCGGGGAATGAAGGACGGCGCGCCAGAGCAAGCGCAACCGGGACGGCAAGCCCAACCGACAGAAGCGTCGAAAGGAACGCCTGCCAGATCGTGAAAAACAGGATCCGCCAGGTGTAAGCGGTCATGAGCCGGCTACCGGCCCTGCCGGTATCCCATGAAAGAAGGGCGATGACGGCGATGGCGACAAACAGCGATACGAGCGTCAGCGCCAGAACGCCACCGCCGATCGCCTGTCGTGCCTGTCTCGCCGTCAGCATCTGTCAGTTCATGCTCATGGCGGTCAGCCACTCATCGATCCAGGCCTGACGGTTCTTCGCAACCTCGTCGGAGCCCATGAGGAAGGTCTTCCTGGGCTGGACGAGCTTGCTGAAGGCGTCGGGCAAGGGCGTCGAGGGGGCAGAGACCGGCATCATCCAGTTGGTCGTCGGGATGACATCCTGCACGGCGGGCGATACGAGAAATTGCAGGAACTGCCTTGCCAGATCGCGGTTCTTCGAACCCTTCAGCAGCCCGGCGACTTCGATCTGGATATAGTGGCCCTCTGAAAATTCGGCCGCCTGATAGCGGTCGGTCTTTTCCTCCACCATGTGATAGGCGGGGGAGGTGGTGTAGGAAAGCACCATCGGCACTTCGCCCTTGGTGAACATGCCATAGGCTTCCGACCAACCCGGCGTCACGGTCAGGACGCGCTTCCTGAGCTTGGCCCAGGCTTCCGGCGCCTTGTCGCCGTAGACCGATTTGACCCACAAAAGCAGGCCGAGACCGGGCGTCGAGGTGCGCGGATCCTCGATGGCTATCTTCTGCGAAGGGTCTCCATCGACGAGATCCTTGAGGCTCTTCGGCGGGTTCTTGATCGTCTGGGTATCGTAGATCACGGCGAAATGCCCGTAATCGTAGGGAATGAACGTATCGTCGGCATAGTTGCCGGGCACTTTCACCTTGGCCGTATCTATCCCTGCCGGCGCAAACAGGCTGGTGGCCTTTGCTTCCGAGACGAGATTGGTGTCGAGCCCAAGGGCTATATCCGCCTTGGTGCTCTCACCTTCGAGCTTCAGACGCGTGAGAAGGGCGACGCCATCCGCGACGCTGACAAAATCAACCTTGCAGCCGCAGGTCTTTTCGAATGCGGCTTTCACCTTGGGGCCGGGGCCCCAGTCGGAGGTGAAGCTTTCATAGGTATAGACGGTCAGCGTCTTCTCCTGCGCAAGCGCAGGTCCGACATGGGCGGCAAGAGCGGCTGCCGCCGCCAGAAACGGGACTAGGATTTTACGCATCAGGACCTCCTCTTTTGACAATAACAAGGGGAATAGCCGCTGGTGCGTAGCCGTCTAATCCCTCCGCCGGTCTTAACCGGATCAGGTTCCGCGGGTTGGCTTTGCAGCCTCTCAGCCCGTGCGAAACCGCAGGGCACCCCGTTAGAGCGTCATCAGATTTAGCGGGCGCGGAATTTTCTGGCAAGGGGTATGGGCAGGTCGGACGGTTCGGGCCTGCGTCACGCGCCTACATGTCCATATACATGACTTCCCAGACATGGCCGTCCAGATCCTGGAAGCTCACTCCATACATGGAGCCCATTTCAAGATTGGGCTTCCATTCGCTGCCGCCGGCGGCGAGCGCCTTCGCCTTCCAATCGTCCACTTCGGCACGGCTTGTCGCTGACAGGCAGTTGAGCACTTCCTTGGTCCGGCGTGCGTCGGCGATTTCGGTATTGATGAAGGAGCGGAACTTTTCGTGGTTCAGAAGCATGATGAAGATATGCTCGCTGACGACGATGCAGCTTGCCGTTTCATCGGAAAAATCGGGGTTCAACGCGAGGCCGAGAGCTTCATAGAAGCGGGTCGCGCGCTTCACGTTTTCAACCGGCAGATTGACGAATATCATGCGCATCATTTTCCTCCTTCTCCATGACCCGGAGAGATAAGGGGGAAATCAGAAAGGGAAAGATGCTGACCAGCATCCACTCCGTCAGACGGTGGTTTTCGAAAAGACGGTCAATTCCTGCGGGACGAGTGCCAAGCCGCCGGTCCGGTCGGCAATGGCATAGTCGATCGTCTTTTCGAGGGCGTGCGGCATGACCGGTTTGGTGAGGACGCCCAGCGCGCCTTCGATGCCGCCCGCAACGGCTTCGGGATTGGCGGTCATGAAAATGACCGTCAGGCCGTAATCCTCCGCCAGTTCGCGGCCGATCTCCGGTCCCGTTTTGCCATCGGAGAGATTGACGTCGACGAAGGCAATGTCGGCGAAAGCGGCCAGAGACATCGCATGCTTGCGACCGCTTGCAAAGCCTGCAACCTTCAGTCCCAGTTGCTCGATGGTTTCGGCCATGTCCAACGCAATCAAAAACTCATCTTCGACGATGAGTACACGCTGATCCATAACTTCACCTGCCAGCCGACGACGCGATACATTGGTCAGCATTGGACATCCCCATTCGGTTTGACGCGACCGGGATGGCACAAGACGATCTGCGCCATTCCCTTGGCACCCGAACGCGGTTCCCGGATGGTTTGTTCCGTCCTGCGACAAAATAGACAAAATTAAGGTTTTGTTAGTGATAACAGAACCTTAATGGTTTTTGCCCTTATCCTTCGAGCTCTTCGCGGAGCATTTCGAGCTCCAGCCATTCCTCTTCCATCTTCGCCACGCCGGCGCGAAGCTTTTCCATCTCCGCGGCCAGTTTGCCGAACTGGGTGGGGTCCTTGGTAAAAAGGTTCGGGTCAGCCATCTTCTTCTCGCGTGCCGCGATCTCCGCTTCGGCCTTCGCCATTTCCTTCGGCAGGTTTTCGAGCGCGAATTTCTGCTTGAAGGACAGCTTTCCCTTGGTCTTCGGCGCATCGGGCGAAGACGTGTCGTTCTTCGACTTCTCGGCTGCTTTTTCTGCCCTTTTCCGTTCTTCCTGAGCGCCCTTGCGCTGGGCGAGCATGTCGGAATAGCCCCCGGCATATTCGATCCAGCGTCCATCCGGCGCATCCGGGGCTGCCGGCGCAATCGTCGAGGTGACGGTGCGGTCGAGGAAGTCGCGGTCGTGGCTGACGAGGATCACGGTGCCATTATAACCGGCGACGATTTCCTGCAGCAGGTCGAGCGTCTCGATATCGAGGTCGTTGGTCGGTTCGTCGAGGATCAGAAGGTTCGACGGCTTTGCCAGCATGCGGGCCAGCATCAGCCGGGCGCGCTCGCCGCCGGAAAGGTTCTTGATCGGCGTACGGATCTGTTCGGGTTGAAACAGAAAATCCTTCATATAGCCCGCGACATGGCGTTGTTCGCCATTGACGAGAAGCGTTTCACCGCGACCATCCGTCAGGTAATGGGACAGCGTATCTTCCGGATCGAGGTCCTCGCGCTTCTGGTCGAGCGTGGCGATTTCCAGATTGGTGCCGAGCTTGATCCAGCCGCTATCGGGTTTCAGCTGACCGGTCAGCATCTTCAAAAGCGTTGTCTTGCCGGCGCCATTGGGGCCGACGAGGCCGATACGATCGCCGCGATGAATGCGGATCGAAAAGGGTGCAACGATCGGCTTGTCATATGTCTTGGTAATGTTTTCGGCTTCCACCACCAGCTTGCCGGATTCACGGCCTTCGGCAACCGAGGCCTGAACGGAGCCTTGCGGCCCCTTGTGACCGCGATAATCGGCGCGCATGGCCTGCAATTCGCCGACACGGCGCATGTTGCGCTTGCGGCGTGCCGTCACGCCGTAACGCATCCAGTGTTCTTCGCGCTCGATCGCCTTGCCGAGCTTGTGCTGCTCGATTTCTTCTTCTTCGAGAACCTGATCGCGCCAGGCTTCGAAATGACCGAAACCACGGGACAGCCGGCGCGACATGCCGCGGTCGAGCCAGACCGTGGCGTTCGACACCTTTTCGAGGAAACGACGGTCGTGGCTGATGACGACAAGCGCGCTGCGCGTCTTGCGCAGCTCGTCTTCCAGCCATTCGATGGTCGGCAGGTCGAGATGGTTGGTCGGCTCGTCGAGCATCAGGATATCGGGTTCGGGCGCCATGACGCGAGCGAGAGCCGCGCGGCGTGCCTCGCCGCCGGACAGCCGGGCGGGGTCTTCCTCGCCGGTCAGGCCGAGATGCGAGAGAAGGTAGGTGACGCGGTAGGGATCATCGCCCGGTCCGAGCCCCGCTTCGGCATAGGACTGTACCGTGGTGAAGGCGCCGAAATCCGGCGCCTGTTCCAGATAACGGATGGTGGCAGACGGATGGCGGAAAACCTCGCCCGACTGCGCCTCGACCATGCCGGCGGCGATCTTCATCAGCGTCGACTTGCCCGATCCGTTACGGCCGACAAGGCAGATGCGGTCGCCCGGCTCCACCTGCAGGCCTGCGCCATTCAGGAGCGGCGGGCCGCCGAAGCTCAGGAAAATGTCGTCGAGTTTCAGGATTGGCGGTGCCATGTGGCGTTCATGCTCCAGAAAAGTCGTGAGGGCGGGCAAGGATGATGGCCCGTCCGCTCTTCAGATGGAATTCGACAGGGCCTTCCGCAACATTGGAGACGGTGCGGGACGAGCCGAAAGTCAGGGAGTAATCGTTCAGCGGGTAGCGGGCGCCGATGATATCGAGGCCAGCGAGATCCGACAGGGCAAGGATTGAAAAGAGCGCGTCCTTGGGAAGGTCGAAGGTTTTGACGCCCTTCGGCAGCGGCATCGCCTCCTCGTCGCCCGAGGTTAGCAACACGTCATATCCCTTGTCCGCAAGGCTTGCGGCGTGGAGGAGATGCTGAAGGGCGTGGTCTGTCCTCTCGCCGCCGAGCGCACCGACGAAAATCAGGCGTGTCGCACCGCGGGCGATCGCTTCTGCCGTTGCGATTTCGCCGTCCGTTTCGCTCTTGGCTACGGGAAATGTCAGGCGTTCGATATCGGGCCAGCGACCGGTGAGGGCGGCGTCGGAGGAATCGAAATCGCCGACCCACAGCTCCGGTGTGACGCCCAGCGCATCGGCGTGGCGCATGCCGCTGTCGGCGGCGATGACGCGGCTGCCGGCCACCGCCGCCGTGATGCGGTCGGTGACGGCAAGATTGCCGCCGAGCAGGATTGTGAAGGTCTGGTGCGCCATGGCCCTGCCCATAGCGCAAAGCGGCGAGAAAGGGAAACGCCGGCACCTCTAATTCGACGGTGTGTGGCGCTGGCGCAGGGCTGGCATGCGCAGGGGGCAGTTTTGCTCCCATTGACGCGGGCGATAGCAAGGCGTATCTGAACAACCGTGAATTCGTGGTGATTTGGCCGGCCGGCTTGCAGCCACGTAAAAAAAGTCGCTAAAGGGCCGCGAGAAGATGGACTTCACTTCCCACGGGCCGGTTGCGATTTTTCGTTGCCGGCTTTTTGTATTTCGTGGGTTTGAAACATGCCGATCAAGATTCCCGATACGCTTCCTGCGTTCAGCACGCTCGTTTCAGAGGGCGTGCGCGTGATGACCGAAACGATGGCTGTGCGGCAGGATATCCGCCCGCTCAAGATCGGCCTGCTCAACCTGATGCCGAACAAGATCAAGACCGAGATCCAGATGGCGCGCCTTGTCGGCGCCTCGCCGCTGCAGGTGGAATTCTCGCTGGTACGTATCGGCAACCACAAGGCCAAGAATACGCCGGAAGAGCATCTTTTCTCGTTCTACGAGACCTGGGAAGAGGTGAAGGACCGCAAGTTCGACGGTTTCATCATCACCGGTGCGCCGGTGGAGACGATGGCCTACGAGGACGTCACCTACTGGCAGGACATGCAGAAGATCCTCGACTGGACGGAAACCAACGTCCATTCGACGATGAATGTCTGCTGGGGCGCAATGGCGGCGATCTATCACTTCCACGGCGTGCCGAAACATGCGCTGAAGGAAAAGGCGTTCGGCGTCTACCGGCACCGGAACCTTGCGCCGTCGTCGATTTATCTCAGCGGCTTTTCCGACGACTTCCAGGTGCCGGTATCGCGCTGGACGGAAGTGCGGCGCGACGACGTGGAGAAGGTCGGCGGACTGGAAATCCTGATGGAATCCGAGGAAATGGGCCTTTGCCTCGTGCAGGAGGACAAGGGGCGGCGGCTCTATATGTTCAACCATGTGGAATACGATTCCACCTCGCTTTCCGACGAGTATTTCCGTGATGTGAATGCCGGCATTCCGATCAAGATGCCGCATAACTATTTTCCGCATAACGACGATACGCTGGTGCCGCTCAATCGCTGGCGCAGCCATGCACATCTTCTGTTCGGCAACTGGATCAACGAGATCTACCAGACGACGCCGTATGATCTGGAGAAGATCGGGAACTGACCCGATCGCATCGAGGCCGTGCCATCGCTGTTGCGGCGCGGCGCAAAATCGCGCAGGTTCTCCGCCATTCAAGGGAGGAGATATGCCATGGCTGAGCAGGCGTTCGAGGTTTTCGGCACGACGGGCAAGGGAGAGCCTGTCTACCGGGTGCGGATTTCCGGCGGTGGGCTGACGGCCTACGTGATTAGCTGGGGGGCGATCATCCAGGATCTGCGGCTCGACGGGCACCAGCCACCACTGGTGCTCGGCTTCGAGCGTTTCGAGTATTATCCCCTCTATTCGCCGAATTTCGGCGCCACGCCCGGCCGTTATGCCAACCGTATCGGCGATGGTCGCTTCACGCTCGATGGCAAATCCTATCAGCTGGAGCTCAACGAGGGGGGCGTCACGCACCTGCATGGCGGCAGCGACGGTCTTGCGCTGCAGAACTGGACGATCGTCGAGCATGATCCCGACCGCGTGGTTTTGCGGGTCGTCGATCCCGACGGGCGTGCCGGCTACCCCGGCAACTGCACCGTGACGGCCACCTATACCTTGAAGGAGCAGGGTACGCTTTGCGTCGTCTATGAGACGGTGACGGATCAGCCGACGCTCGCCAACATCTGCCAGCACACCTATTTCAATCTCGACGGGCGCGACGATGCGCTGGACCACGATATCATGATCGCCGCCGATCAGGTGACGATCGTCGATGAGAGGCAGGTGCCGACCGGTGCGCTGCTGGATGTTTCGGGAACGGCGTTCGACCTGCGCGAGATGGGGCCGATGCGGCGAGCCGACAGTGGCGAACAGGTTCTGTTCGACCATAATTTCTGCCTGTCTGCGGAGCGAACCGAAAAGCGTTCGGTGGCGCTGGCACGCAGCCTGCATTCCGGCGTGTCGCTTGAAGTCAGAACCACGGAGCCGGGTGTCCAGCTTTATGCCGGCTTCAAGATGAAGCACATGCCCGTGCCCGGTCTCGATGGCCGGCAGTACGGTCCGTTTGCCGGCTTCTGCCTGGAGACGCAGGTCTGGCCGGACGCGATCAATCACGACGGCTTCCCCGACGCCGTGCTGCGGCCCGGCCAGATGCTGCGACAGGAGACGGACTACGTCTTCCTGAAGAGCTGACCGATCGATAGGAGAACGGCAGACGGTGGTGCGGTGGGCAAGACTGCCGCATCCTTTCCGACGTGGTGCGCCGTCGCTTTTCCGAATTACTTGCTGCCGCGGCCCATGTCCCACATGACCCAGCGGAAAAAGAAATAGACGGCAAGTGCGCCGCAAATAAGCGGCAAGAGATTGCTGATATCGTGCATCAATTCCCCCTGTATTCGTCTAGGGTGAAAATACAGGTGAACTATAGTTTTGAAAAATACTTTGATTACTTTAAGTTAACGACAATATTTCAGAATATTATTGAATGTTGAATTATGTGGTGCTTCGGGGAGGGCGCCGGCAATGTGCTGGTGGCCGTCTCAATTGCCCGTCGTACACTCCATGTCTTCCTGTGGTGTCGTGCATTCGGTGACAGCAAGGTCTGCTGTGATATCCTTGCGGATGAAGTCCAGCGGAATGCGTTCCACGCGGGCATAGGCGACAACGGTCGTATCCGCCGCATCGGCAGGCGCCCATGGGGCCGATATCGAGATGGTCGCGAAAGCGGCGGCGAGGCATGTCCGTATCGTCGGTATCATGATTTTCCTGGCGATCGGATGGCGCTCAGTGAGGCGCTCCGCTCTGAAAAGATTTTTCGTGGTACGGCAAATTATCTCTACCGAGCGCTGCCGGCAGACGGGGCACGGTATGAAGAGTGGTGATCCGCAAAATTTCGATGCTGGAGTTTCCGGTGAGGAATATAGCCGATACGGCCAATATCCTTCGTTGTTTCCCTTGAAGGGAATGTTTTCACATCGGAGAGAAATTGGAGCGGGCGAAGGGATTCGAACCCTCGACCCCAACCTTGGCAAGGTTGTGCTCTACCCCTGAGCTACGCCCGCTCATCATTCCATCGGTTCGGGGTAGTTAGCTGAACCGTGGGCCGCGGCTCGTTGCCGGCGACGAGGCGGTATATGGCCTAGACCGTTTTCAAATGCAACAGAGAAATGACGACCATGGCCGGGAAATTTGTATTTTTTAGTCAAGTAGATGAAATTATTCGTTTATTTGGAGAAATTTTTGCGGGTAAGAACCTGCCGCATCCGTTCCTGCCTATGGTGTCGTCTCACAGGCTTCATGCGAACATCGTCCGTCAGCGCCCGCGGATGGCGTTACCAGCGCTTGGCGATGCCGGTGGTTGCTCCTATAGTCCGGCCGCCTACCAACAGAGCATTTCGATATGACCGATACTGCGCCCAAAACTGCCGAGGATCTCTTCCAGTTTCTCGACAGCCTGAATATTTCGCATACGACCAAGCGCCATGCGCCAGTCTTCACCGTTGCCGAATCCGAGAGCCTGCGTGACGAGGTCCCTGGCGGCCATACCAAGAACCTTTTCGTCAAGGACAAGAAGGACCAGTATTTCGTTCTGACCGTCGAGGAACGTGCGGCCGTCGATCTGAAATCCGTGCATAAGGTCATCGGCGCTGCGAGCCGCGTTTCGTTCGGCAAGCCCGAAAAGATGCTGGAGTTTCTCGGTGTCGTTCCGGGATCCGTCACCGTCTTCGGTGCGTTCAGCGACACGCATCACAATGTGACCTTCGTTCTCGACGAAGACCTGATGAAGCATGAGATCATCAATGGTCATCCCTTGTCGAACGATGCGACGACCTCGATCGGACGCGACGATCTCCTGCGCTTTCTTGAGGCGACAGGTCACACGCCGCTTGTCTTGAAAGTCACTGACTGACATACGATCTTTGCGTCATTCGAGAGACGCGGTACAAAGAGCACCGGGAGAACATTCATGAGTGGCGATAACAATCCCTATGGCGGTTCATTCGGTGCCGGCTCGTATTTCGGCCAATCGAATGCTTCGGTGAATTTCGGTTCGGCTCACGCCCCCGTCGCTGTGCCGGCGACGGAAGGGCATGTGTCCGATACCAGCACGGCTGGCTTTGCCAAGGACGTGCTGGAGGCTTCGCAGCACCAGCCGATCCTCGTCGATTTCTGGGCGCCGTGGTGCGGCCCCTGCAAGCAGTTGACGCCGGTGCTGGAAAAGGTCGTCAACGACGCCCAGGGGCGCGTCAAGCTCGTCAAGATGAATATCGACGATCATCCTACAATTCCGGGTCAGCTCGGCATCCAGTCCATCCCGGCCGTTATCGCCTTCGTCGATGGCCGGCCGGTCGATGGTTTCATGGGTGCGGTCCCCGAAAGCCAGGTTCGCGAGTTCATCGAAAAGGTGGCCGGCCCCGAGGGGCAGGATCAGGCGGCCGAGATCGAAGCGGTGCTTGCCGATGCCGACCAGCTTTTGGTGGATCAGGATGTGCAGGGCGCAGCGCAGCTTTACGGCGCGGTGCTGCAGGCCGATCCAGACAATGCCAAGGCTGCTGCCGGCATGATGCAGTGCCTTCTTGCCATGGGCGAGACGGAACGTGCCGGGCAGATGCTCTCCTCCATTCCCGAAGAGATGGCAGCGGATCCGGCCATCCAGTCGGTCGCCACCAGACTTGCGCAGATCGAGGAAGCGCGAAAGCTGGGCGACCCGGTTGCGCTGAGCTTGCAGCTTGAGGCCAATCCCGACGATCACGAGGCGCGCGTCAAACTTGCCAAGATCCTCAATGTGCAAGGCGATCGCGAGCAGGCGGCCGAGCACCTGCTGACCGTCATGCGCAAGGATCGCACCTTCGATGACGATGGAGCGCGCCGCGAGCTTCTGCAGTTCTTCGACGTCTGGGGTCCGAAGGATCCGGCAACGATTGCGGCCCGCCGGAAGCTCTCTTCCATCCTGTTTTCGTAAATTCGCCTGAGGCGGTCGTGATCTTGCAGGTCTCCTGCGCTGTTCACACCAAATCGCCCTTGCGATCCGATGCCGCTGCTCCACATTATGGAGACCGGCGGGTTGCCCGCCGTTTCGTGGCTTGGGAGGTTTCCGATCCATGCATGTGGGAAATGCTCGTTACCTGAAACAGGAAGATCTGCCGGCGCAAATTCCGGTGTTTCCTCTGACAGGGGCTCTACTTCTGCCGGGCGGTCAGTTGCCGCTCAATATTTTCGAACCCCGCTATCTCGCGATGTTCGATGCGGCTCTCGTCGGTAACCGCCTGATCGGTATCGTGCAGCCGTCCCTGACCGACACGGCGGCGAAAGGCGATCCGTCACGCTCCGCGCTGGCGCCGATCGGCTGCATCGGGCGGATCACGTCGTTTGCAGAGACCGGCGATGGTCGCTACATCGCGTCCATCAGCGGCATTTGCCGGTTCAGGCTTCTGGACGAGGTCGGCGAGGGGCATCCTTTCCGCACGTTCCGGACGGCGCCTTTCCTTTCCGATCTCGATACGGATGAGGATGAGGCCTCTGTCGACAGGCCGCGTCTGCTGCGGGTTTTCAGGGCCTATCTCGATGCCCACAATCTCGAAGCGGACTGGGAGAGTATCGAGCGGGCCGGCAACAAGACGCTGGTCAACTCTCTCTCGATGATGTCGCCCTTCGGCCCTGCGGAAAAGCAGGCGCTGCTGGAAGCGCCCGATCTCAAGGTTCGCTCGGAAACGCTGATCGCGATCACGGAAATCCTGCTGGCACGCGGCCAGAGTGAAACCGATACGATCCTGCAATAGAAACGAAACAGATCCCGAATGGACGAAAAGCTCAGCAAGGTCGATCCCAAGCTCCTCGATCTCCTCGTGTGCCCTCTGACCAAGGGCAGGCTTTCGCTGAACCGCGACAGCAACGAGCTGATCTCGGAGGCAGCCCGACTGGCCTATCCGATCCGGGACGGCATCCCGATCATGCTGATCTCGGAAGCCCGCAAGATTTTCGACTGATTACGACGGTCAGATGGCTTCGCCGGAAAGAAGCTTCGGATTTGTCTTTTCGCTCGTTCCCGCGGCCTGATCGATGAAGAAATTCTTGAGGCCGGGCAGCCGGTCGACGATCCCGAGACCAAAGTCACGGGCGATGCGGATCGGCGTGTTGTCGTTGGAGAACAGCCGGTTCAGCACATCTGTGGTGACGCCCATGCGGAACGTGTCGAAACGCCGCCAGGACTGATAGCGCTCCAGAACGTTGATGGAGCCGATATCGAGACCGAGGCGATCCGCCTCGACCACCGTCTCGGCCAGCGCTGCGACATCCTTGAAACCAAGGTTGAGGCCCTGGCCGGAAATCGGGTGGATGCCATGCGCGGCATCGCCCGCAAGCGCGAAGCGCGGGGCGACGAAGGCGCGGGAAAGCGTCAAGCCAAGCGGGAAGGCGCGTCTGCCACCTTCCAATTTGATTTCGCCGAGCTTGTGGCCGAAGCGGCGCTGCAGTTCGTCCTCGAAGATCAGGTCGTCGGATGCGACGAGGCGATCTGCGTCTGCGGTGCGCTCGGTCCAGACAAGCGAGGCGCGGTTGCCAGAGAGCGGCAGAATGGCGAAGGGGCCGGAGGGCAGGAAATGCTCCTCGGCCACGCCTTCATGCGGGCGCTCGTGCGCCACGGTTGCGACGATACCCGACTGATCGTATTTCCAGGACACGGTGCGGATGCCGGCGATATCGCGCAGCTTCGAGCGCACGCCGTCGCAGGCGACGAGCAGTTTCGTCTGCAGGGTCGAACCGTCCGACAGGGTGACGGCGTCATGCGTGTTCTCGGTACGGAAGCTCGAGACCGAGACGCCGTGGCGGATGGTGATGCCGAGGCGCTCGCAGGCGCCGCGCAGCGCGCGCACGATCGCGACGTTGGGGATCATATGCGCAAACGGGCGGCCTTCCTCGATCGCGCCGTCGAAGGTCAAAAAGACGGGGCGTACCGGATCGTTGGTGCGGCTGTCGGTGACGATCATCCTGTTGATCGGCTGGGCATGCGGTAGGATTTCGTCCCACACGCCGAAGACCTGCAGCATGCGGCCGGCCGCAGCGATAATGGCGGAGGCGCGTTCGTCCTTTTCCCAGACATGCGCCGGTGCCGCCTCGACGACCTCGACGGCCATGTGCGGTGCCGCCTGCTTGATTGCGACCGCGACGGACAGCCCCACATAACCGCCACCTGCTACCAGCACGTCCAGCATTTGCGCAAACTCCCATCGGCCTTGTGAATATCGTTGCCGTGGATATAGATCATCCTTCAGTGAGTTCCTACCGTCGAGGTTCGCCAAAATGTCGCGCAATCCGGAAAATCCGTCGCCGATGCAGGAGCTGATCGAAACGCTCGACATCGAAAAGCTTGAGGAAAATCTCTTTCGCGGCACGAGCCCGCAAGTGGGCTGGCAACGGGTTTTCGGCGGGCAAGTGGTGGCGCAGGCGCTGGTTGGGGCGCAACGTACCGTCGATGCGGCGCGGCCGGTCCATTCGCTGCACGCCTATTTCATGCGTCCCGGCGATCCTTCCGTTCCCATTCTCTATCAGGTCGAACGGATCCGGGACGGCGCAAGTTTTTCCACGCGCCGTGTCGTCGCCGTGCAGCACGGCAAGGCGATCTTTGCGCTGTCGGCGTCGTTCCAGATCGTCGAGGGCGGCTATGACCATCAGATCGTCAGGCCAGACGTACCAATGCCCGAAGACCTGATGGGGGAGGCGGAGTTCAAGGATCTGTTCCTCAGCGAGGCGCCGGAACCGGTGAAGCGCTACTGGGAGCGCAAAAGGCCGATCGAGGTTCGTCCGACATCGCTCGTGCATTACCTGACCAAGGAAAAGCTGGAGCCCCGGCAGGACGTCTGGGTGCGGACATTGGGCGACGTGCCTGACGATCCCGCACTGCATGCAGCCGTATTGGCCTATCTTTCCGATATGACGCTGCTCGACGCATCGCTTTACCCCCATGGGACCTCGATCTTCGATCCGACATTGCAGGTGGCGAGCCTCGACCACGCCATGTGGTTCCACAGGCCTGTTTCCTTCGACGACTGGCTTCTCTACACGCAGGACAGCCCAAGCGCTTCGGGCGCGCGGGGGATGACGCGTGGCAGCATCTACAGCCGCCACGGAACCCTCATCGCCTCCGTGGCGCAGGAAGGGCTGATTCGGAATAAGGCAAATGATTAATTAGTGTGCAATTTTGAAAATTTGCACACTATTTGATCTTGGTTCGGACGCGAATTTGCCCCATTTTTGAGATGCCGCCGTTATTTATTTATCTTTCAATAACTTAACTTTCTTCTTGAAACTGGCATGAGCTTTGAATGTAAAGTGCCAGTCGCTGCTCGTGATCAGGCAGTGATAGGAGAGTCGGCTCGGGCCGAATGAAACAAAGGATGGGAAGCCAGATGAAAATCGTGATGGCCATTATCAAGCCGTTCAAGCTCGATGAGGTGCGCGAAGCCCTCACGGCTGTCGGTATCCAGGGCCTGACCGTTACCGAGGTCAAGGGCTACGGGCGTCAGAAGGGGCATACGGAAATCTATCGCGGCACCGAATATGCCGTGAGCTTTCTGCCGAAGCTGAAAATTGAAGTCGCCGTCCCTTCCGACCTCGTCGACAAGGCCGTCGATGCGATCGCATCCTCCGCCAAGACCGGCCAGATCGGCGATGGCAAGATCTTCGTCTATTCGATTGAGCAGGCCGTGCGCATCCGTACCGGCGAAACCAACACTGAAGCGCTTTAAGCACGGCTGACAGGGGAGTTTTTTAGCTATGCAATTCAACAGGTCTTCTTTCTTCGGGCGCATTGCTGCCGTTTCGGCCGCGACGCTTGCACCCGTCGTGGCCTTCGCGCAGGACGCTGCGCCGGCTGCGGCCGCGGCTGCACCCGTTCCGAACAAGGGCGACGTCGCCTTCATGTATATCGCGACGCTGCTCGTCCTGTTCATGATCATCCCGGGCCTCGCACTCTTCTACGGCGGTCTCGTCCGCGCCAAGAACATGCTGTCGGTTCTGATGCAGTGCACGATGGTGTGCTGCGTTTTGATGCTGATCTGGGTCATCTACGGCTACTCGTTTGCCTTCGGCGGCTCTGAAAGCGCCTATTGGGGCGGCACGGCCAAGATGTTCCTTGCCGGCGTCACGAAGGATTCGACGGCCGCGACCTTTACCAAGGACGTGGTCATTCCGGAATATATCTTCGCGATGTTCCAGATGACGTTCGCCGCCATCACGCCTGCCCTGATCATCGGCGCTTTTGCCGAGCGCATCAAGTTCTCGGCCGTCGTGTTGTTCTGCGCACTCTGGGCAACCTTCGTCTACTTCCCGATCGCCCACATGGTCTGGGATGCTAACGGCCTTCTGTTCAAGATGGGCGCGCTCGACTTCGCTGGCGGTACCGTCGTTCACATCAACGCCGGCGTTGCCGGTCTGATCGGCGCGATCATGGTCGGCAAGCGTACCGGCTACGGCAAGGACATGATGGCTCCGCACTCCATGACGCTCACCCTCGTCGGTGCCGCCATGCTGTGGTTCGGCTGGTTCGGCTTCAACGCCGGCTCCAACCTGGAAGCTTCCGGCGGCGCGATGCTCGCAACCGTCAACACCTTCGTTGCAACGGCTGCAGCCGTCGTTTCCTGGTCGATCGTCGAAACCTTCACCCGCGGCAAGGCCTCGATGCTCGGCGCCGCTTCGGGCATGGTTGCCGGCCTCGTCGCCATCACGCCTGCTGCCGGCATCGTCGGCCCGATGGGCGCGATCGTCATGGGCCTGATCGTTTCGCCGCTTTGCTACTTCTTCGTTTCCGTCGTGAAGTCGAAGTTCGGTTATGACGATACGGCAGACGTCTTCGGCGTTCACGGCGTCGGCGGCATGTTCGGCGCTCTCGGCACCGGCATCTTCGCATCCACGTCGCTCGGCGGCGTCGGCTATGCGGAAGGCGTCACCATGGGCGGTCAGTTCATGACGCAGCTGACGGCCGTCGTCATCACCATCGTATGGTGCGGTATCGGCTCGCTGATCCTCTACAAGATCGTCGATGTGATCGTCGGCCTGCGCGTGACTGTCGAAGCCGAGCGCGAAGGCCTCGACCTCGCGAGCCATGGCGAAGCTGCCTATCACTCGTAATCTAAGGCGGGGGCGGGTTGCCGCCTCCCGATAGAGATCGAACGAACGAGAAGGGCCCGGCTGATGCCAGGGCCCTTTTTCTTTGGGCCATCCACACTTTGATGGCCTGCTGTCCGAGCGGGGCCCGTGTGGTTAAAGACCCGTTAACCATCCCCGCTGTACGTTCTGCGGGAGTTGCGTGGAACGGCCGGGCGTGCCGATTCGCATACGAGGTTGCATTTCCTTAAGACAGCGGACAGACACGATGGGCAGAAGCAGTTCGGCGGCAATGGCAAACCAGTCCACCCGCTTGGCCGTCGGAGCCTTTCTGTGGCGGCAATTGATGGCTCTCGCAGGGCTCGGGATCTTTCTGGCCCTCGCCCTTGCCGTTGCGGCGCTGGCGACCTGGAATGTCGCCGATCCGAGTTTTTCCTATGCCACAAGCAACAGCCCGACCAATCTTCTCGGTTTTGGCGGCGCTGCCTTTGCCGATGTGATGATGCAGTTTCTCGGGCTGGCCAGCGTTTTCGCGTTTCTGCCCGTGCTGTCGCTGTCGCTTGCCCTCATCTCCGGCCGCAAGTTCGATCGGATCCCTGCAAGGCTTGCCGCCTGGGCCGGTGGAACCGTGCTCGCAACGGCAACGCTTGGTTGTTTCCCGGCTCCGCATACCTGGCCGATCCCGAATGGCATCGGCGGTGTGATCGGGGACATGATCCTGCGTTTCCCAGGCCTCTTCGTCGGCGCCTATCCGACCGGCATGGTGGCGATGGTTCTGGGCTGCATCTTCACCATTCCCTGTGCATGGTTGCTTCTGTTTGCATCCGGCATGGTCGGCAAGGCCTCCGAGGAGGAGGTGTTCGAAGATGAGGACGATCATCCGCATTCGTCTCGCCGGGCGCGATCGGTACATGAAGACGACGATAGCGATGATGAAGGCGGCCTGTTCGGCGGCATTCTCGCGTTCGGCGCCCTGGCGCATTACTGGTACATCACGCAGGCGCGCCTTCGCCGCCTGATGGGTATCAAGCCGCGCACCCGCGCCAGCTTCGATCAACCCTATGATTTCAACGAGGACGAGTTCGGCACGCTGAACGAGCCGGTGCGCGCCAAGGCGCAGGCGGCCCCTGCCGGCCGGCGCACCGAACCTTCGCTCGATGGTTCCGGCGAGCAGGCCCTGCCGCGCCGCCGCGTTCTCTCGGCGCCGCCCATCTCCGCCTCCGACGACTACGACGACGATCCGCCTTTCGACCTGGATGACGCGCCGCGTCGTCCGGCGGGCATTCTTGCCGATGACGAGGATGCGGATGATGCCGGCGATATGCGCTCCGGCTTCATCGCGTCTCGCGGGCCTGCCGCGCGGGTTCCGGCATCGTCGCGCGTGGTCGCTGCGGCCGCCCCGCCGAAGGCCAGTGCGCGTACCAACCGTGAGGCACAGGCCTCGTTCATTTCACCCGACGGCTTCCAGCTGCCCTCGGTTCATCTTCTGGCAGAGCCGCGTGCCGTGCAGCGGGATGCGACGCTTTCTGCCGACGCGCTTGAACAGAATGCCCGCATGCTGGAAGGCGTGCTCGAAGATTTCGGCGTCAAGGGCGATATCATTCATGTTCGTCCCGGCCCGGTCGTGACACTCTACGAACTGGAGCCGGCGCCCGGCATCAAGTCGTCGCGCGTCATCGGCCTTGCCGACGATATCGCCCGCTCGATGAGCGCGATTGCCGCCCGCGTCGCCGTGGTGCCCGGTCGCAACGCGATCGGTATCGAACTGCCGAACCGAACCCGCGAGACCGTCTATCTGCGCGAGATGATCGGCTCCAAGGATTTTGAGAGCAGCAAGGCGAAGCTTGCCATGGCGCTCGGCAAGACGATCGGTGGCGAACCCGTCGTCGCGGATCTGGCCAAGATGCCGCATCTGCTCGTGGCCGGTACGACCGGTTCAGGTAAATCGGTCGCGATCAACACGATGATCCTTTCGCTTCTCTATCGCTACACGCCTGAGAAGTGCCGCCTGATCATGATCGACCCGAAGATGCTCGAGCTTTCCGTCTATGATGGCATCCCGCATCTCCTGTCGCCCGTCGTGACGGATCCTAAAAAAGCCGTCGTGGCGCTCAAGTGGACCGTCCGCGAGATGGAAGAGCGCTACAAGAAGATGTCGAAGATCGGCGTGCGCAATATCGACGGGTTCAACAGCCGTGTCGAACAGGCGCTGGAGCGCGGCGAGGTGTTGACCCGTACGGTGCAGACCGGCTTCGATCGGCAGACCGGCCAGGCCGTCTACGAGACCGAAGAGTTCGACCTGCAGCCCATCCCTTATATCGTGGTCATCATCGACGAGATGGCCGACCTGATGATGGTGGCGGGCAAGGATATCGAAGGTGCTGTGCAGCGTCTGGCGCAGATGGCGCGTGCGGCGGGCATCCATGTCATCATGGCGACCCAGCGTCCGTCGGTCGATGTCATTACCGGTACGATCAAGGCGAACTTCCCGACGCGCATTTCCTTCCAGGTAACGTCGAAGATCGACAGCCGCACCATTCTTGGCGAGCAGGGCGCAGAACAGCTCCTCGGCATGGGCGACATGCTCTATATGGCCGGCGGCGGGCGGATCCAGCGCGTCCACGGACCATTCGTCTCGGATACGGAAGTCGAGGAAATCGTTGCCTACTTGAAAACCCAGGGCGCGCCCCAATATCTCGAAGCGATCACGGCCGATGATGACGAGGATGGCGATGGTGACGGCCCGGCCGGCACCGCCAATCTGTCTGACTCGGACGATCCCTACGACCAGGCGGTGGCCATCGTGCTGCGTGACGGCAAGGCGTCCACCTCCTATATCCAGCGCCGCCTCGGCATCGGCTATAACCGCGCGGCATCCCTCATCGAGCGGATGGAAAACGAAGGGCTGATCAGCCCGGCCAATCATGCGGGCAAGCGCGAGATCCTCGTGCCGACCGAAGCGGACGTGCTGGAGCGATAGGGATCCGAGAGGCGGGCGGTCATCAAGCCGCCGCGTTTGGATTACAGGAAGCTTCGGCAAGGAGATGATAATGAAAAATGAAAAGACTGTTCTTTCCGCTGCCATGAGCCGCCGCCAGTTCGGTTTCGGTATCGCTGCGAGCCTTGCTGCAACCGCGCTTGCGGTGCCGGGCATCGGTTTTGCGCAGGGCGCACCGGCGGCTGCCGGCCAGAGCTCCTCGGCGGCCGCGCAGAAGATCGCCGACCACTTCTCCTCGGTGAAGACGATGATGGGCGAATTCGTGCAGTTCGGCCCGCGTGGCGAGCAGACGGGCGGCAAATTCTATATCGAGCGGCCGGGCAAGCTGCGTTTCAATTTCGAAGATCCGTCGCCGATCCGCGTCATCGCAGACGGCAACAACGTCGCCATCGGCAACCTCAAGCTCTCGACCTGGGATCTCTATCCCCTGTCGAAGACACCGCTCAGCCTGCTTCTGTCGGATCATATCGACCTCGGCAACCAGACCGTTCGCGACGTCAAGGTCGAGCCCGACCTGACGACCATCGTGCTCGGCAACAAGAGCGTGTTCGGCGATTCGACGATCACGATGATGTTCGACAGCAAGACGTCCGATCTGCGTCAGTGGACGATTACCGACGCGCAGAACAAGGATACGTCCGTGATGATCTATAACGTCCAGAACGGCGTGAATTTCGACAAGCGCGTGTTTACGATCCCCTACGACACGATCCGCAAACCCTGATCGGTCGGTTTCGAGCGCACCGCAAAAGAGCCGCGCCTGCGTGGCTCTTTTGCGTATGGGGGCCTCTTTTTCGGGGCATAGCAGGATCTCTTGGAGTGGCGTCTGCTTTCGCGGAAAGGCGATGTTGCTCCCTCTCCTTGTTCCCGCGCCATGGCCGACGCAAAACCGGTTGCCACTTTTGCCGGAATTGCTCTAAAGCTCTGGGCCATTATCGAGGTCCCGTCATGACGTTTTCCATCGCCACCTGGAACATCAATTCCGTCCGTCTGCGCATGCCGATCGTGGAGCAATTCCTCGTTCGCCATCGGCCGGATGTCCTGTGCCTGCAGGAGATCAAGTGCCAGGAGCCGGAGTTTCCGTTTCAGCCGTTAAGGGATCTCGGCTACGAGCATATCATCGTGCATGGCCAGAAGGGCTATCACGGCGTGGCGATCGCCTCGAAACTGCCGCTGGCGGAAGATCATCGGCAGAATTACTGCAATGTCGGCGATGCACGGCATATTTCTGCCGTGGTCGAGCGCGGTTCGCGGCGCATCCGGGTTCATAATTTCTATGTTCCGGCCGGGGGCGACGAGCCCGACCGGACAATCAACCCGAAATTCGGCCACAAGCTCGATTTCATCGAAGAAATGAAGGCGTTGAAGGCCGATGGTGTGCCGGGCACGTCCTCGATCCTCGTCGGCGATCTCAATATCGCGCCACTCGAACACGATGTCTGGTCGCACAAGCAGCTTTTGAAGATCGTCAGCCACACGCCGGTCGAGACGGATGGTCTGAAAGAGGTCATCGCCAAGGGCGGGTGGCTCGATCTGATGCGTCAGCATACGCCCGAGCCGGAGAAGATCTACACCTGGTGGAGCTACCGTGCCAAGGACTGGGCGGCGGCGAACAAGGGACGGCGCCTCGACCATATCTGGTCGTCGCCGGATCTCGGACCACATCTCGACGCGATCGAGGTGCTGAAGGACGCGCGTGGCTGGAACCAGCCGTCCGACCACGTGCCGGTGACGGCGACGTTCTCATTTTGAGGATTGCATTCGAGAGGTTCCGGAGCCGAAAGCGCGGTCGCGGCTCTCGGCCTTTCGTCAGGTCCGCTCAGCCGAAAATCTTTTCGACAAGGCCGTGTACGCGGCTAAATGCTGCCTTGGCGCCCTCGGCTGCTTCCAGCTCTTCCGTCGCCGTCAGCGGCAGGTCGTTGTAAGCCGAAACGAAGTTGCGCCAATGCAGGCCACGGCCATCCGGGTGGCCGGCAAGATGACGTGCGCCAAAGTCATCCGAGAGGCCGAGCTTGGCTGCTTCCTTGCGCAGGAAGGCGGCGCCGAGATTGGAGCCCTCCGCGACATAGACCCAGCCGAGTGCCGCCGCGGGGCTGAGCGCGCCTGTGGTGGACGACAAGAGTTCAGGTGTGTCGCCGAGATCGACAATATCCTGGCGCAGCGCTTCCAGCCGGCAGCGTTCGTGAAGCCCCGGGAGAATGGCGTTCAACTGATCCGAGGCATAGAGCGGCGCAACATCTGCATGAAAATGATGCTGGACGGCGAGGAAGAGTGCATAGCGTTCGCGGCTGGCAAAGGGCTCTGCGCGCATGATGCGTTTGTCGAGCGTATCGTGGGTGCCGGTCGTCATGGCTTTCAGGCGCTGAATGCGAGTGGCCTCGGCCGGGCGTTCCAATTCGATCTGCATTACTTTCCTCGGTAACTCATGTTTTCTCCATCAAGCAAATGCGATGGGGTGCCGTCAAGATCATATGTCGCGGGTTTGACAATCGCCATCTTTCTGGGCGCCGCTCATGCGGCTGCGGTATCCTTTTGCGGAAAATCTTTGCCGACGAAGAGAAGCGATGCGTCGAGCGGTGTGACCGATGCGTAAGAAAAACAGTCGCCAAAATTCAACCGTACAGGATGGCAGATGAAGCGCCCGAAGGTGCGGGCGGTATCAAGTGCCGCGTCATGCGTGCCGACCGGAATTTCCGCCTCGATGGCGTCGATACTGGACATGAAGTCGGCGAGTTCATTGACTTTCGGATCGCGTATATAAAGAGACATGCTCTGCCGCCGCGGGTTGGACGGGGCCTTCGCCCTTCACTATAGTCCGATTGAATACCCAAGGGAAACGAGCCGCCCGTCGGCACAGGACCGCTCTCGCCTTGACTTTCCCTGTCATTTCCTGTTTAAGCGCCGCAATCTGCTGACAAGTCGAGTACTTGGAGCCACCGACCGGGACCCTTTAAGGTGTAAATCGATCCCGGAGGTCAACATCCGACAGCGCGTTGCGCCCTCGGGTGCTTTTTGGCTTTGCGTCCATTCGGGCGTCTTGTTTTTGTCGCGGAAAGCCCCGACGTTCTGGGTGCCATCAACAGGCAGTCCGAAACGACGCAAAGGAAGAAACGATGTTCGAAAACCTCCAGGACCGCCTTGGTTCCATATTGAATGGACTGACCGGCCGTGGCGCATTGAGCGAGGCGGATGTCTCTGCTGCTCTGCGCGAGGTTCGCCGTGCGCTTCTGGAAGCGGACGTCGCGCTGGAAGTGGTGCGTTCCTTCACCGACCGGGTGCGCGAAAAGGCCGTCGGCGCCGAAGTCCTGAAGTCGATCAAGCCCGGCCAGATGGTCGTGAAGATCGTCCATGACGAGCTGATCGAAATGCTCGGCTCGGAAGGCGTCTCCATCGATCTGCGCGCAGCGGCGCCCGTCGTCATCATGATGGTCGGTCTGCAGGGCTCGGGCAAGACGACCACGACCGGCAAGATCGCCAAGCGGCTCACCGACCGCGAGAAGAAAAAAGTGCTGATGGCGTCGCTCGATACGCGCCGCCCGGCAGCCCAGGAACAGTTGCGCCAGCTTGGCGTCCAGACGGGCGTCGATACGCTGCCCGTCATCGCCGGCCAGTCGCCGACGGATATCGCCGCGCGCGCCGTGCAGGCAGCAAAGCTTGGCGGCCATGACGTCGTCATTCTCGATACCGCCGGCCGTACCCATATCGACGAGCCGTTGATGCAGGAGATGGCAGAAATCAAGCGGAAGTCCAATCCGCATGAAATCCTGCTCGTCGCCGATTCGCTCACCGGTCAGGACGCCGTCAATCTGGCGCGCAATTTCGATGAACGTGTCGGCATTACCGGCCTCGTTCTCACCCGTATGGACGGCGACGGACGCGGCGGTGCAGCCCTTTCGATGCGCGCCGTCACCGGCAAGCCGATCAAGCTGATCGGTACCGGCGAAAAGATGACGGAGATGGAAGAATTCCATCCCCGCCGTATCGCAGACCGTATCCTCGGCATGGGCGACATCGTTTCGCTGGTCGAGAAGGCGGCGGAGAATATCGACGCCGAAAAGGCAGCCGCGATGGCTGCCAAGATGGCCAAGGGCAAGTTCGATCTGAACGACCTTGCCGACCAGTTGCGCCAGATGAAGTCGATGGGCGGCATGGGCGGTATCATGGGCATGATGCCAGGCATGGCCGGGATGAAGGACAAGATTGCCGCCTCCGGCATGAACGACAAGATGTTCGATCGTCAGATCGCCATCATCCAGTCGATGACAAAGGCCGAGCGCACCAATCCCGACGTGCTGAAACATTCGCGCAAGAAGCGCATCGCCGCAGGTTCGGGCACGGATGCCGCCGAGATCAACAAGCTCTTGAAGATGCACCGCCAGATGGCGGACATGATGAAAATGATGGGCGGCAAGGGTAAGGGCGGCATGATGAAGCAGCTCATGGGCGGCCTTGCCGGCAAGATGGGGCTGGGCGGCATGGGTGGAATGGGCGGCATGCCCGATCTCTCCAAGCTCGATCCCAAGCAGCTCGAAGCCCTTCAGAAGCAGGCGGAAGCTGCCGGCCTGAAGCCGGGCTCGATGCCGGGCGGCATGGGCGGACTTCCGGGCGGATTGCCGGGTCTTGGCGCTGGAAAGCTGCCGGGCCTGGGTGGTTTCCCCGGTCTTCCCGGCATGCCGAAGAAAAAGTGACAAGGGAGAGTTCTCGTGGTTGATCCCGAAGTGAAGGCCAGGCTTTTGAGCTACCGCCAGTCGATCGACAATATCGACGCCGCGCTCGTGCATATGCTGGCAGAGCGCTTTCGCTGCACCAAGGAAGTGGGCCATCTCAAGGCCCAGTACGATTTGCCGCCGGCGGACCCGGCGCGTGAAGAATATCAGATCGAACGTCTTCGCCGTCTGGCGGACGAGGCTCATCTGGACCCGGATTTCGCCGAGAAGTTCCTGAACTTCGTTATCAAGGAAGTCATCCGGCATCATGAAGACATCGCCGCCGAACATGGCGGTGCAGCCGAGACTGCCTGAACACTACGCATGAAACAGCCCGCCTGATGGCGGCCTCAAGAAAACCCGGATATGCCCGATGGCACCGGAAAAGCCCTAAGGAGTAATAGAAATGGCCCTGAAAATTCGTCTCGCCCGCGGTGGTTCCAAGAAGCGTCCTTACTACACGATCGTCGTTGCCGACGCCCGTTCGCCGCGTGACGGCCGCTTCCTCGAAAAGCTCGGTTCGTGGAACCCGATGCTCGCCAAGGACGATGCAAAGCGCGTCGAAATCAACGAAGAGCGCGTCAAGCACTGGATCGCCAACGGCGCCCTGCCGACCGACCGTGTTCTGCGCTTCCTCGCCGACGCCAACATCTCGACCCGCGATGCCAAGAGCAACCCGGAAAAGGCAAAGCCGGGCAAGAAGGCTCAGGAGCGCGCTGCCGAGAAGGCTCAGAAGGTTGCCGACGCTGCCGCTGCTGCTGCCGAAGCATAATACACTTTAAGGACCTCGGTCTTTCAGACGGGTGGTGCGGCGACGCACCGCCCGTTTTGCTGTTTGCATTTGTTCGCGTTCCGCTTAAATGAGGCTCGAAACAGCTGACGATGGCGGATCCGCATGAGCAAACTCGAAAACCCTGTCCTGATGGCCACTGTCGGATCAGCGCAAGGCCTCAGGGGCGAAGTGCGCGTGAAGACCTACACCGCCGATCCCCTCGCACTCGGCGAGTACGGCAACCTTTATACCGAGGATGGACGGGTTTTCGAAATCCTCGAATTGCGCGAGGCAAAGACCGTTGTGGTCGTGCGGTTCCGCGGCATCAACGACCGCAATGCCGCGGAGGCGCTGAACGGGCTCGACCTCTTCGTCGAGCGCGACAACCTGCCGGATGACGAGCTTGACGACGACGAGTTCTACTATGCCGACCTCGAGGGCCTGGAAGCCGTCGATGCCGACGGCAAGAGCTATGGCACGGTCAGTGCCGTCTTCGATTTCGGTGCCGGCGATCTCCTGGAACTCAAGGGGGCCGGCCGCCGGCCCGCACTCATTCCCTTCTCCGAGGCCGCCGTTCTGGAAATCGATCTCGAAGGCGGCCGTATCCTGATCGATCCCATGGCCGCCGGTCTCGTCGAAGATCCGGACGAGGACGGCAAGGGGCCGAAATTCACGCCGAAGGGCAGCTGAGCCGATGACTTCCGCTTCAGGCTTCAAGGCAACAGTGCTGACGCTTTATCCGGACATGTTTCCCGGCCATCTCGGCGCGTCGCTTGCCGGCAAGGCGCTGGAACGCGGGCAGTGGTCGATCGACGCCGTGCAGATCCGCGATTTCAGCGAGGATAAGCATCGCACCGTGGACGATACGCCCGCTGGCGGCGGCGCCGGCATGGTGCTGAAGCCGGATGTCCTGGCACGCGCCATCGACAGCCTCGGTGAAGATGATCGTCCGCGCCTGCTGATGAGCCCGCGCGGCAAGCCGCTGACGCAGGAAAAGGTGCGGGAGCTGGCGGCGAAGGACGGCGTTGTCATCGTCTGCGGCCGTTTCGAGGGGGTGGACCAGCGCGTCATCGATGCGCGGCTTCTCGAAGAAGTCTCCATCGGCGACTATGTTCTGTCGGGCGGCGAACCGGCCGCGCTGACGCTCCTCGATGCCGTGGTGCGCATCCTGCCCGGCGTGATGGGCAATGCGCTTTCCGGGACGCATGAGAGCTTCGAAAACGGGCTTCTCGAACATCCGCAGTATACCCGACCGCAGGTTTTCGAGGGCCGTGAAATCCCTCCTGTCCTCACCTCCGGCAATCACGGGGCGATCGAGAAGTGGCGGCTGGAGCAGGCGCTCCGTTTGACGGCAAGGCGCCGGCCTGATCTGTTGCCGAAAGACGATTGACGGCGCTTTGATCGCCGGAATAGGCGATAAGGGCGAAAAACGTCTGTCGTTCGTCACAAAAACGCAGCCTTCGGGATGACAAGCAAATGTCTTTCGTGTAATGGCGCACCCGGAAATGGGATAAAAAATCCCGTCGACCAGCAACAAAGAATGGCGAACCCGCCTGCCGAAAGGCAAATCCGGAGGCTTTGACCGATGGATCCATGGCGCTCTGGCTGTTTCAGAAAAACTTGAGGTTTGACATATGAACATCATCCAGCAGCTGGAAGCCGAACAGGCCGCCAAGATCGAAGCGCAGCGCAAGCTTCCTGAATTCTCCCCGGGCGATACCGTGCGCGTCAACGTTCGCGTTACGGAAGGTACCCGTACCCGCGTACAGGCTTATGAAGGCGTCTGCATCGCTCGTTCGGGCGGCGGCATCAACGAGAGCTTCACCGTTCGCAAGATTTCCTATGGCGAAGGCGTAGAGCGCGTATTCCCGATTTACTCGCCGCTCGTCGAAGGCGTCGAAGTCGTTCGCCGCGGTCGGGTTCGCCGTGCCAAGCTTTACTACCTGCGCGATCGTCGCGGCAAGTCTGCCCGTATCATCGAGAACACCGGCACCCGCGCCCGCAAGCTCAACGATGCAGAACGCGCTGCGATTGCCGAAGAAAAGGCACGTATCGAAGCTGAAAAGATTGCAGCAGCTCAGGCTCTCGCCGCCGAAAAGGCAGCAGCAGAAGCCGCTGAAGCAGCCGCTGCCGCTGAAGCAGCTGCGGCCGCAGCTTCCGAGGAAAAGGCCGGCGAATAAGCCGTCCATCCTGTCTGACAGACAAGCCGTCCGGTTCGCCGGGCGGCTTTTTTATTTGCGGTAAACTGTCGGCGCATTTGCCGCAGGGCTGTTTCTCCCGCTTTCGCAGGCGAGGGCCCGTTTGCCTTGCGGTTTGGCATGTCGATAGATGAAACCTATCGGTATCTGGAAGTTTATCTATTTCCTTTATTGCGCTGCGGTGTTTATGGTGCGGCGCGAAAGCCCCTCCCGCTTTTTCACAACGATCAGGATTACCAATGGCTGTTATCAACACCGAAATTAAGCCCTTCAAGGCGCAGGCCTTCAAGCAGGGCAAGTTCATCGAAGTCACGGATGCCGACGTCAAGGGCAAGTGGGCGGTCTTCTTCTTCTACCCGGCCGACTTCACGTTCGTTTGCCCGACCGAGCTCGGCGACGTTGCCGATCACTATGCAGAGCTGCAGCGCCTCGGCGTCGAAGTCTACTCGGTGTCCACCGATACGCACTTCACCCACAAGGCCTGGCACGATTCGTCGGAAACGATCGGCAAGATCGAATATACGATGATCGGCGACCCGACCGGCACGATCACCCGCAATTTCGACGTGATGCGCGAAGGCGAAGGCCTTGCCGACCGTGGCACGTTTGTCGTCGATCCGGACGGCATCATCCAGGCTATGGAAATCACCGCCGAAGGCGTTGGCCGTAATGCTGCAGATCTCCTGCGCAAGCTGAAGGCTGCCCAGTACGTTCGCGCGCATCCGGGTGAAGTTTGCCCGGCCAAGTGGGAAGAGGGCGAAAAGACGCTCGCTCCGTCGCTCAGCCTCGTCGGCAAGATCTAAGTCCCCATCGATCGCGCCGGCCCGACTTTTCTGATCGGGCCGGTCGCAGACGCCATGATGCGCCGGATGCGGTTCGGCTGCAGCCCTGCGATTTTACAAGACCTACCCTTTTCCATCGGCGACCTTTTACGGCCTACGGAGCTCTCCGACGGGTCTGCCAGAACGGAGTTTCCTCCATGCTCGACGACAGCCTCAAGACCCAGCTCAAGGCCTACCTGGAAAAGGTGGTCCGCCCGATCGAAATTCATGCCTCCATCAACGACACGCCGAAATCGTCGGAAATGTCTTCGCTGCTCGCCGAAATCGCCGCGCTGAGCGACAAGATCACCGTCGTGGAACATGTCGGCCCGCGCGCGCCGTCCTTCTCGCTGACGAGCCCCGGCCAGGACATCGGCCTCACCTTTGCCGGCATTCCCCTCGGCCATGAATTTACCTCGCTGGTTCTGGCGCTTCTGCAGGTCGGCGGTCATCCGCCGCGGCTGGAGCAGGCGATCATCGACCAGATCAAGGATCTCGACGGCGACTTCCAGTTCGAGACCTATTTCTCGCTCAGCTGCCAGAATTGCCCTGACGTGGTGCAGGCGCTGAACCTGATGGCCGTGCTCAACCCGCGCATCAAACATGTTGCAATCGATGGCGCCGTCTTCCCTGGGGAAGTCGAGGCCCGCCAGATCATGTCCGTGCCGACCGTCTACCTCAATGGCGAGGTCTTCGGCCAGGGTCGCATGGATGCCGAGCAGATCGTTGCCAGGCTCGACACCAATGCCGGTGCGCGCAGCGCCGAAAAGATCAAGGGCAAGGCGCCTTTCGACGTTCTCGTCATCGGTGGCGGCCCGGCCGGCGCTGCCGCGGCCGTCTACGCGGCCCGCAAGGGCATTCGCACCGGCGTTGCAGCCGAGCGCTTCGGTGGACAGGTTCTCGATACGATGGCGATCGAGAACTTCATTTCCGTTCCGCATACGGAAGGCCCGCAGTTCGCGGCCGCTCTCGAAGAGCATGTCAAGCATTACGACGTCGATGTGATGAACCTGCAGCGTGCCGAAAAGCTGACGAAGCATGGCGACCATTTCGAGGTGGCGCTTGCCAGCGGCGCGACGCTGAAGTCGAAGACCGTCATCCTTTCGACCGGTGCCCGCTGGCGCCAGATGGGCGTTCCCGGCGAAGACCAGTACCGCAACAAGGGCGTGGCCTATTGCCCGCATTGCGATGGTCCGCTTTTCAAGGGCAAGCGCGTCGCCGTCATCGGCGGCGGCAATTCCGGCGTCGAGGCGGCAATCGATCTTGCCGGCATCACGGCACATGTGACGCTGATCGAGTTCGATTCCAAGCTGCGTGCCGACGACGTGTTGCAGCGCAAATTGAACAGCCTGCCGAACGTCACGGTGCTGATGTCTGCCCGCACGACCGAGGTGAAGGGTGACGGCACGAAGGTCAACGGTCTCGCCTACGAGAACCGCGTGACCGGCGAAGTTCACACGATCGCGCTCGAAGGCATCTTCGTGCAGATCGGCCTTCTGCCCAACACGGAATGGCTGAAGGGTACGATCGATCTCAGCCCGCGTGGCGAGATTGTCGTCGATCATCACGGTCAGACATCGCTTGCGGGCGTGTTTGCCGCCGGCGATTGCACGACGGTGCCTTACAAGCAGATCGTGATTGCCGTGGGCGAAGGCGCCAAGGCATCGCTGGCTGCCTTCGATCACCTGATCCGCATCTCGGCTCCGGCGGAAGCGGAAAGCAAGGCGGCCTGACGGCCGCTTCGCTTACCTTTCGAGCATTTCCGCCTTTCTTGGAAATGCGAAACTTCTGTATCTCTTTGTTTGTACGCATTGGCGGACGCAAAACCGCGCTGCGCCTTTGCTGGAATAGCTTTAAAGCCAAACGAGCATGACGACGTTTCGCGAGTTGGAATATCTGGTTGCCCTTGCCAAATACCGGCATTTCGGTCGGGCGGCAGAGGCGTGCCTGATCAGCCAGCCGACGCTTTCCGCACAACTGAAAAAGCTGGAGACCGAACTCGGCGTCCAGCTGGTCGAGCGGGACTCGCGGGGCGTCATCCTGACCGAATTCGGGGTGAAGGCGGCCGAAAGGGCTCGCCGCATCCTGCTGGAAGTCCAGCATCTCAAGGATGCGGCCCAGGAAAGCCGCAATCCTGAAAGCGGCGCCGTGCGGCTCGGTCTTTTCCCGACGCTTGGCCCCTATCTTTTACCGCTGGTCATGCCGGGGATCGTCTCGCGCTTTCCCGGTGTGCAGCTGCTGCTTATCGAGGAAAAAAGCGACGCGCTGGCGGCCAGTCTGCGCAATGGCGAGATCGATGCGGCGATCCTTGCGCTGCCGGTCGTCGGCGAACAGTTCGTGCATGAGTTTCTTTTCGAAGAGCCCTTTCTGCTTGCGGTGCCGAAGACCCATCCGCTCAGCGACCGCGATCGCATTTCGCTCGCATCGCTTTCACACGAAGAGCTGATGCTTCTGGAAGAGGGGCATTGCCTGCGGGATCAGGCGCTCGACGTGTGCAGTCTCTCCGGCGCCATGGAGCGGCCGACCTTCCGGGCGACAAGTCTCGAGACGTTGCGCCACATGGTGGGCGCGGGGCTCGGGATGACGCTGATGCCAAAGCTTGCGACGCTGACCGGCGACAGCGCGTCGACGACGCGTTTCGTGCATTTCGAGCAGCCCTGCCCAAGCCGCAGGATCGCATTGTTCTGGCGCAAACGCTCGGCGAGAGACACGCTTTTCCGCAGTCTCGCCTCGCATATCCGCGATGCCGTGACGCCCGTCATCGATCAATGCGGGGCGGATGGCGTCATGCCGTCTGCGGCATCGCCGGACGACTGATCCGGCTGTCGCGTGCATTGTTATTGCCGGGCGCGCCGTCAAAAACGTCCGATTGCGAAGTCAAACCGTACCGGAACGGCCAGTTGTGGATATTGAAGGCGTATTCCGGAACTGCTATATGCAGGCCCATGGGATCGAAATTCGGATGTCTCGCGAACAGGTTTATCGTGCTGCAGGACCACAAGCGTCTGCCGGCACGCTTCTTCGCGCGCGTCTCCGGCGCCCTTAACAGCCGACTTAGCTGACGGCCGCTCCCTAGCGGACGGCCCGTGCCGCGGCGACACGTCTTTGCCGATATCCCGATTTTCCTTCGAAACTGTTCTTCAACGGATGGCAGCCATGAGCGCACCCCGCACCCTGTACGACAAGATCTGGGACGACCACATCGTCTCGACCGATGAAAACGGCGTCTGTCTTCTCTACATCGACCGTCACCTGGTCCATGAGGTGACGTCGCCGCAGGCCTTCGAAGGCCTGCGCCTGGCCGGCCGCAAGGTCCGCTCGCCGGAGCGCACGCTTGCCGTCGTCGATCATAACGTGCCGACGTCGGCTGATCGCCATCTCGGGATCAAAAACGAGGAAAGCCGCATCCAGGTGGAAACGCTGGCGGAAAATGCCCGCGATTTCGGCGTCGAGTATTACTCGGAAAGCGACGTCCGTCAGGGCATCGTCCATATCGTCGGACCGGAACAGGGCTTTACCTTGCCGGGCATGACGATCGTCTGTGGTGACAGCCATACCTCGACGCATGGCGCCTTCGGCTCGCTGGCGCATGGCATCGGCACGTCGGAGGTCGAGCATGTTCTGGCAACCCAGACGCTGACGCAGAAGAAGGCGAAAAACATGCTGGTGCGCGTCGACGGCACGTTGCCGGCCGGCGTCACCGCCAAGGACATCATTCTCGCCATCATCGGCGAAATCGGCACTGCAGGCGGCACCGGCCACGTCATCGAGTTTGCCGGCGAAGCGATCCGTTCGCTGTCGATGGAAGGCCGTATGACGATCTGCAACATGACGATCGAGGGCGGTGCCCGCGCCGGCCTGATCGCGCCCGACGAGACGACTTTCGGCTATATCAAGGACAAGCCGCGCGCGCCGAAGGGTGCCGCATGGGACATGGCCGTCGAATACTGGAAGACGCTGCATACGGATGAAGGCGCGCATTACGACAAGGTCGTGGTGCTGGACGCTGCCAGCCTGCCGCCGATCGTTTCCTGGGGTTCTTCGCCGGAAGACGTGATCTCGGTTCAAGGCGCTGTTCCTAACCCCGACGAGATCCAGGACGAGAATAAGCGGGCCTCCAAGTGGCGTGCCCTCGACTATATGGGGCTGAAGCCGGGCACGAACATGACCGACATCACGGTCGACCGTGTCTTCATCGGTTCGTGCACCAATGGCCGTATCGAGGATCTGCGGGCCGCCGCCAAGGTCGTCGAGGGCAAGACCGTCGCCTCGACCGTGTCGGCGATGATCGTTCCGGGGTCCGGCGTCGTCAAGGAACAGGCCGAAAAGGAAGGTCTCGACAAGATCTTCAAGGATGCCGGTTTCGACTGGCGCGAGCCAGGGTGCTCGATGTGCCTTGCGATGAACGACGACCGACTGAACCCCTATGAACGTTGCGCTTCCACCTCGAACCGCAATTTCGAGGGCCGTCAGGGCTACAAGGGCCGCACGCATCTGGTTTCGCCTGCCATGGCCGCCGCAGCGGCGATCGCCGGCCATTTCGTCGATATTCGCGAGTGGAAGTAATCCACCCGGCCAAGCGACATAAGAACAAGTGACATAAGAATATGCCCGGTGCTTGCGCCGGGCATTTTTCACTGGGGCTCAGCCCAGGACGCGCACCACCATGCCCGGACGCATGAAGCGGAGCAGGCGCCGCATGTCTGTTACGCTCACCGCAACGCAGCCGGCGGTTGGCGGATAGCCCGGCCGGATCAGATGGAAGAAGATCGCCGAGCCGCCATGTCTCTTGCGCGCGGTGATGTTCCAGTCGAGCACAAGGCAGATGTCGTAAAGACCGTCCGTGCGTTTCATCTCTTCATGGCTCGGACGAAAGGGCGTCCTGACGAGGCGGTTATAGGCCGGGTGCTTCGGCTCGTCGCACCACAGCATGTTGCCCCTGATCCTTTGCATGGGAAGCGCAGTCGGTGGCAGTGCCAGTCGCTCTGCGCGCCAGAAGCCGTACATCAGCTTCATGGCGGCGATTGGCGTTGCGCCGTCGCCCTCGCGCTTGAGGGCGCTTGTGCCGGAGCGGCCGATTGCAGCTTTGAAAGTTTGCCCCGCGACATTCACGATGGCGCGCTGACGGTTGCCGGGCGCGCTCCTGATCGTGATCGTTCCGCTCGTCTTTTTGACCGGCTTTGGACGTCGCTCGCGAAAACGTTGCATTTCTCTCACAAGTTTTTGCTTTGAATATGATTTCATTTGAATTCATAGCACGATGGGATTTAGATCGAAGACCCTCATCGCGTTTGGCGTGTCCTTCTTGGGGCCGCCGGGGCGATCCGTGAGACGAAAGGCAAGACCGCATGGCAGCCCGCACGATATTGCTGGTGGATGACGACGACGATCTGCGTGAGACCCTGCTGGAGCAACTGGCATTCTATGAAGAGTTTTCGGTGATGCAGGAGCCGAATGCCTCGCGCGCGATGCAGACGGCCAAGGCCAGCCAGATCGACCTTCTGATCATGGATGTGGGCCTGCCCGATATGGATGGCCGCGAGGCCGTAAAAATCCTGCGCAAGAACGGCTTCAAGGCGCCGATCATCATGTTGACGGGCCATGACACGGATTCCGACACGATCCTGGGTCTGGAAGCCGGCGCCAACGACTATGTGACGAAGCCGTTCCGCTTTGCCGTCCTGCTTGCCCGCATCCGCGCGCAGCTACGCCAATACGAGCAGAGCGAGGATGCCACGTTCACGGTCGGCCCTTACGTGTTCAAGCCGAGCCAGAAGCTTCTGACGACGGAAGACGGCAAGAAGATCCGGTTGACGGAGAAGGAAGCGGCGATCATCCGCTATCTCTATCGCGCCGGCCAGAAGGTCGTCACCCGCGATGTGCTTCTGGAAGAGGTCTGGGGCTACAATTCGGGCGTGACGACGCATACGCTCGAAACCCATGTCTATCGCCTCCGTCAGAAGATCGAGCGCGATCCGTCGAGTGCAGAGATCCTCGTCACCGAAAATGGTGGCTACAAGATCGTTCCCTGATCTATAAAGCGCCGATCACCATTGTCACGGCCGGGGAAATCCCGGCCGCCTCATCATAGATTGGCACGACCGGAACCATGGCACTCGCCGACGATATCAAGCTTCTTGCGCAAGTGCCGCTGTTCAGCCAGCTGCAGGGCGATCAGCTGCGGCTTGTCGCCTTCGGGGCCGAGCGGCGCGGTATCGCGGCCGGCCAGGAATTGTTTCGCGAGCGTTCGCCTGCCGAATCCGCCTTCATCGTCGCCCGCGGCCGCTTCGATCTCTATGCGACCGATCGCGACGGTCAGGTGTCGCGCCAGCGTAGCGTCGGGGCCGGTACGCTTCTGTCGGAACTGGCTCTGGTGACGATGGTCGAGCGCAAATTCACGGCGGTTGCGGCGGAGGATTCCGAGACGCTGAAGATTACCCGTTCGCTGTTCGAGCGGCTTCTGGAAGAATATCCCGATGTCGGCAAGGTGATCGAGGCCCGCATCCGCGAAAACATCGCTAGCCTCGCCAAGGCTGCCGCAGCACTGCAATACCGCTTTACCTGATCTTGCGCTTCTTACGGTCATGCATGCGTGTGGCGTGTGCCACGCCTGCCTTGCTGCCACTGGTAATTTGCCGCAATTTCCGCCATATACCGGCCAGATGGGGCTAAAGCCCGAACCGGATGGACTGAGATGGCAGAACGGGTTGAATTCGCGAAGATGAACGGGCTTGGCAACAAGATCCTGGTTGTCGATATGCGCGGGCGCGCCGACATGGTGACGCCGCAGGCCGCGATCATGCTCAATGCCGACCCTGCCACCGCCTTCGACCAGATCATGGCGATCCATGATCCGAAGGCTGCCGGGACCGATGCCTGGATCGATATCCTCAATTCCGACGGTTCGAAGGCGCAGGCCTGTGGCAACGGCACGCGCTGTGTGGTGCAGGCGCTCAGCGCCGAAACCGGGCGCAAGACATTTACCTTCCAGACTGTCGCCGGCATTTTGAATGCGCAGGAGCATGAGGACGGAACGATCTCGGTCGATATGGGCAAGCCTGTTTTCGAATGGGATCGTATTCCTCTGTCGGAGGAATTTTTCGACACAAGCCGGATCGAACTGCAGATCGGCCCGATCGACGCGCCGGTGCTGCATTCGCCGGCGACCATGTCTATGGGCAATCCGCATGCCGTCTTCTGGGTCGACCGCGACCCGATGGATTTCGATCTTGAACGCTTTGGCCCGCTTCTCGAAAACCATCCGATGTTTCCGGAAAAGGCGAATATCACGCTCGCCCAGGTGACATCGGATGCGGCACTGCGCACCCGCACATGGGAGCGCGGAGCCGGGCTGACGCTTGCCTGCGGGTCCGCCGCCTGTGCGGCTGCCGTTTCTGCGGCGCGCACCGGGCGCACCGGCCGCGTCGTGACGATCGACGTCGCGTCGGCGCCGACGCGCCAGCCGCTCGTCATCGACTGGCGGGCCGACGACCATGTGGTGATGACCGGACCCGCCGAATGGGAATGGTCCGGCATGGTCGATCCTGTCAACGGCACGTTCGAGCGCGACACGGAGGCTGATGCCGATATGGGGGTTCAGGTCCGTTGAGCGGCGTCGAGGTCATAACCTTCGGCTGTCGGCTCAATACCTACGAATCGGAAGTGATGCGGGCCGAGGCCGAGAAGGCCGGACTCAACAATGCCATTCTGGTCAATACCTGTGCGGTAACGGGTGAGGCGGTGCGGCAGGCCCGGCAGGCGATCCGCCGTGCCCGACGCGACAATCCGCACGCGCGCATCATCGTCACCGGCTGTGCGGCGCAAACCGAGAAACAGACCTTTGCCGAGATGGCGGAAGTGGATGTTGTGCTCGGCAACGAGGAGAAGCTGTCGAGCGCGTCGTATCGCGGCCTGCCGGATTTCGGCGTTTCCTCGGAAGAGAAGCTGCGGGTCAACGACATCATGAGCGTCAAGGCGACCGCGCCGCAGATGGTCAAGCATATCGACGGGCATGTGCGCGCCTTCATTCAGGTGCAGAATGGCTGCGATCATCGCTGCACCTTCTGCATCATCCCTTATGGCCGCGGCAATTCCCGCTCGGTGCCGATGGGCGCTGTCGTCGATCAGGCGCGACGGCTGACCGAGAGCGGCTACCGCGAGATCGTGCTGACCGGCGTCGATGCGACGAGCTATGGCGCCGATCTTCCCGGCGCGCCCTCGCTCGGCCTGCTTGCCAAGACGCTTCTGAAGCAGGTGCCAGACATTCTGCGGCTGCGGCTTTCTTCCATCGACGGGATCGAGGCGGACCAGCATCTTTGGGATCTGATTGCCGACGAGCCGCGCTTCATGCCGCATCTGCATCTTTCGCTGCAGCATGGCGACGACATGATCCTGAAGCGGATGAAGCGGCGGCATAACCGCGTCGAGGCGCTCGCCTTTACCGAACAGGCCCGTCGTCTTCGCCCGGATATCGCCTTCGGGGCCGATATGATCGCCGGTTTCCCGACGGAGACGGACGAGATGTTCGAAAATGCCGCAACGCTCGCCGAAGAGGCGGGTATTTCCTATCTGCATGTCTTTCCGTACAGCCCGCGGCCCGGCACGCCGGCAGCGCGGATGCCGCAGGTGGATCGTGGGCTGGTGAAGGAACGGGCCGCGCGGCTGAGGGCACGGGGCGAGGCGCTGCTTGTTTCGCATCTCGACCGGATGATCGGCACCGAACAGAGCGTCATCATCGAGAACAATGGCATGGCGCATACGGAAAACTTTTCGCTGGTTGCGGCACCGGGGCTTATTCCCCGCGCGCTCCAGCGCGTTATGATTACAGGCCACAACGGCAAACATCTTCACATGCAGGTCATGCCGCAGCCACTTTCCCATCAGGCTGCGTGACCGGGACGGATTATTCATGGCACTGAGCTTCATCAAGCGCGTCTTCACCTTCGGCGACCAGCCGGCTGAGGAGATCGTCAAGCCGAACGACGCGGTTGCGAGCCCGGCAGTCGAGGTTGCCGCAGCCGCGGAGGTTGCTGCTCCCGTTGCCGCGGTGGAGGAGGCTGCCGAGCTTCAGGTCGTGCCTTTGCCCTTGCTGGAAGCGGAAGCGGCGGCCGGCAGCCTTGCCGTTTCTCCCGAAACGGCGCCGTCTCCCCTTGCGGAGCTTGCCCCTTCAAACATCGAGAGCGCTGATGAAAGCGCTAAGTCTTCTTCTTCGACGGACAATAGTTCGCCAACGCCCTCTGCAGACGATGCGGTAGCGGCGCCTGCGACGGAGCAGGGAGCGATCCACCTTCCTATCTCTGCCCATGAGGCCGAGACGCCCGACAGGGCAGTAGGTGGTGCCAGCGCTGCGTCGCAACTGCCTGCGGGCAGCGTCCCGCCGTTGACCGATGCCGCAGGCACCGAGCCGAAGTCGGCCCCGGTTCTTCCCAAGGGTTTTTCCACGAGTAAGGACGAGCCGGTTGCTGTCGCCGTGGTGCCGGTGCCGAAGCTTTCGTGGTTCCAGCGGTTGCGCGCCGGCCTTGCCCGGACATCTTCGCAGCTCACCGGCCAGATCGCGGCGCTGTTCACCAAGCGCAAGCTAGACGACGAAACGCTGGAGGAACTGGAAGACCTGCTGATCCAGGCGGATCTCGGCGTCGAGACGGCAATGCGGATCACCGGCGCCCTGTCATCCGAGCGCTATGGCAAGGATGTGACCGGCGAAGACGTGTCGCGGATCATGGCGGCCGAGATCACCAAGGTTCTCGCACCGGTCGCCCAGCCGTTGAAGCTCGATCTCGAGCACAAGCCGCATGTGATCCTCGTCGTCGGCGTCAACGGCACCGGCAAGACGACGACGATCGGCAAGCTGGCGGCCAAGCTTTCCGGCTCCGGCCTGAAGGTGATGCTGGCCGCCGGCGACACGTTCCGTGCGGCGGCGATCGAACAGCTGAAGATCTGGGCCGACCGCACGGGGTCGGAATTTATCGGCACCAAGCTTGGTGCGGATGCAGCGGGCCTTGCCTATGATGCCTACGAGCAGGCGCGTGCCAACAAATCCGACGTGCTGATCATCGATACGGCAGGACGCCTGCAGAACCGCACCGAACTGATGGCGGAGCTGGAAAAGATCGTCCGCGTTCTCGGTAAGCTCGATCCGGATGCGCCGCATACGGTGTTGCAGACGCTCGATGCGACAACGGGCCAGAACGCGTTGAACCAGGTGGAAATCTTCCGCAACGTGGCTGGCGTCAGCGGCCTGATCATGACCAAGCTAGACGGCACGGCGCGCGGCGGTATTCTCGTCGGCATCGCGGCCAAGCACAAGCTGCCGGTCTATTTCATCGGTGTCGGCGAGGGTGTGGACGATCTGGAGCCGTTCGAAGCCAAGGATTTTGCCGAGGCTATTGCCGGCTTGACGCATTGATGCCACAGAAAGACGATTTTGCTTCTTGAGAGCAGAGCCCCCGAAGTTGGAAAACATGACGATCGAAAGCGACATCACGCCCACCCGCGAAGAAAAGCAGCATCCTACGCTCAAGCTGGCGCTCGAGCTCGGCCCGCTTCTCGTCTTCTTCTTCGGCAATCTGCGCGGCGAATGGCTGGTCGCAAAATTTCCGGCGCTGTCGGCGCTCGGCGGTCCGCTCTTCGTGGCGACCGGGCTTTTCATGATTGCGACCGTCCTGTCGTTGGTCGTGTCGAAGATCGTGCTGAAGCATCTGCCGGTGATGCCGTTCGTCTCCGGCATCGTCGTGCTCGTCTTCGGCTCGCTGTCGATCTGGTTGCAGGACGAGACGTTCATCAAGATGAAGCCGACCATCGTCAACTCGCTGTTCGGCGTCGTTCTTCTCGGCGGATTGTTCTTCGGCAAGTCGTTGCTCGGCTATGTGTTCAACGCCGCCTTCCAGCTGGATGACGAGGGCTGGCGCAAGCTGACGCTGCGCTGGGGCATCTTCTTCCTGTTCCTGGCCGTGCTCAACGAGGTTGTCTGGCGGAATTTTTCCGACGCCGCGTGGATCAATTTCAAGGTCTGGGGCACGATGCCGATCACCATCCTGTTCACACTTTCCCAGATGCCGCTGATCCTGCGCCATACGGTTTCCGAACCGTCTTCAGAGACCAAGAAATGACCACGGCCGGGGCCGCTTCTCCAGACTGGTCGGGAAAGCGCTGGCTCGTCGTCGCGCTGGCGCTTCTTATCATTCAAATCGTCGTGCTTTATCTGATGGGGCGCGTGCCGATCTGCGAATGCGGCTATGTCAAATTGTGGGAGGGCGAAGTCAATTCGCCCGGCAATTCCCAGCATCTGACGGACTGGTATACGCCGTCGCATATCATCCACGGTTTCCTGTTCTACGGGCTCGGCTGGCTGCTCCTGCGCCGTCAGCCCTTGCCGGCACGGCTATCGCTCGCCGTCTTCATCGAAATGGCCTGGGAACTTGCGGAGAATTCACCCGTCGTCATCGACCGCTACCGGAGCGCCACGATGGCTCTCGGCTATTCCGGCGACAGTATCATCAACTCGGCGATGGATACGGTGTCGATGACGGTCGGCTTTCTCGTGGCATCGCGCCTGCCGCTATGGCTGACAGTGGCGATCGCACTCTTTTTCGAGCTTGCGACAGGCTATATCATTCGCGACAACCTGACCCTCAACGTGCTGATGCTGGTCTGGCCGATCGATGCGGTTCGCCAATGGCAGGGCGGCGCCTAAGAGTTTTTCTCTCGCCGCATTTCCTCTGAATATTTTTGTGATATAAAGTCATTAATTGGATGCCCGGCTATGCAGGGGCATCAGCAGCATGCGCATCGGTTATCATGGATACGACTGATAATTTCTCGTACCTCCTGCCATTTATCTTCTTCGTTTTCGGGTGCCTCTCGCTTGCTGCAGGTCGATGGGGCGGTGGTGCATTCGCGCGCTTCTGGGGCCTCGGCTTTTGTGCATCGGCCGCCGGTTTTACCGTGCCGATCCTTGGCCGTTCGGTGCCGCCCATGTGGCAGGCGCTCTGTGCCGATGCGCTGTTCTACGTCGCCTTCTACGCCTACGGGCAGGCGCTGCTTACCCGCTTCAGACTGAGAGCATGGCGCAGGCCTCTGGCTGCGTTTGGCGTTCTGGCCTATGCAGTTCTTTGCTATTTCGTCGTCATCAAGGGCAATCTGCGCGGCGAGCTTGCGACGAGCGATATCGGCTGTGCCATATTGCTGGGCATTCCCTTGCTCATGGTCGCCCGGCATGTGCGCCGGCCGATCGACAAATTGCTCTTGCTGATCGTTCTTGCCGTCGTCATCGAAACGATCACGCGGGTCGCCGCGCTGCTCATCCTGACGAATGGTGCCGACTATGCGTCTCTCGATACCTTCTTCACCTCCGACTACGCGTTCTACACACAGGTGACCGCCAGCATTCTCGGGTTCCTGCTGGCGCTTGCAGTGCTTGCTAGCGTTGCGGCCGATGTCATCGAGGGGCACCGCCATGCGGCGGAACACGATCCGCTGACCGATCTTCTCAATCGTCGCGGCTTCGAGCGGGCGCTCCCGATGCCGGATAAGGCCGGCTTTGCCGCGGGGACGGTGATCGTCTGCGATATCGATCATTTCAAGCTGGTGAACGACCGTTTCGGCCATGCGGCAGGAGACATGGTGATCGCGCGCCTCGCCGCGGCGCTGGTCGAGGCCTACCCCGCGGGGGCACTGGTGACACGGCTGGGCGGCGAGGAGTTTGCAGCCTTCCTGCCGCATGCCAAACCGGCCGATGCGACGCAATTTGCCGAAATGGCACGATTGGCCTTCGAGGCCACCGACTGGCGGGCCAATCATAGTATCGATCAGGCGATCACGGCGAGTTTCGGCGTGTCTGCGACCGCTCGAAGCGATCATTCGGTGCATGATGCCGTCGCGCGCGCCGACAGCTGTCTTTATGCGGCAAAGTCTGCGGGGCGGAACCGGGTGGCGGTCGAAGGAAACCTGCCGACGCCCTTCTCCGGCTCGCCACGGATCATCATCTCGTCATCCGGCTGATGCTTGCGTCTTGGTGGCTTTATCGATCGCCGGCATGAGGTCCTGTGCAAGGCTGCGCTCATCGAACGGGCCGACATGCTTGTAGAGGATCTTGCCGTCGGGGCCGACCAGATAGGTCTCCGGAATGCCGTAGACGCCCCAGTCGATCGCTGCTGCGCCCTTCGGGTCGATACCGATCGCCTTATAGGGATTGCCGAGTTCGCCGAGGAAGCGCAGGGCGTTGTCGGACTGATCCTTGTAATTGATGCCGACGATGTTGATCCGGCTGTCCGAGGTGAGCTGTTTCAGGAAGGGATGTTCCTGCCGGCAGGGTATGCACCAGGAGGCAAAGACGTTGATCAGCGTCAGCTTGCCCTTGATGGCGGCATCGGTGAGCGCCGGCACATCAGCACCCGGCAGGGGCGGCAATGCCAGCTCGGGCGCAGTCTTGCCGATGAGCGCGGACGGAATGGCGGAGACATCACGGCCGGTGACATCCTGATCATAAAGCATTTTGCCAGCGATCGCGGCAAAGCCGACGAAGACGATCAGCGGGATGATCGCAAGCCCGTAGCGGGCAAGGCCACGGCGCGGGGCAGGTGCGTTCGGGGTTTCGATGGTCATGCCGCATCTCCCGTCTTTGCCGGTTTTTCTTGTTTGGGGCGGGCGGCCGAGCGTCGGCGAATGCCGGAGGCTTCGAGCGTTGCCAGTTCCTTGCGCCGGTTATAGCCGTCGAGCCAGGTCCAGCCGATCAGGCCGAGCGTGATGACGGCAGTGATGAGATAGGCGGTGGTCACATAGAATACGTGGCTCATCGATCAGGCCTCCCGGCTCGACAGGCGGGCCGCCAGGCGTCGCTGTGCCGCGACGCGACGGCGCCAGATCTCGTTGCGCATCGCCATGATATGCAGGGTGAAAAACAGAAGCGTATAGGCAAGCGCCATGATGCCGAGCGGCCAGAGGAAAACCGGTGCGATGGTCGGGCCGTCCATGCGAAAGACGCTTTCGGTCTGGTGCAGCGTGTTCCACCAGTCGACCGAGAACTTGATGATCGGGATGTTGACGAAGCCGACCAAGATCAGCACCGAGGAAACCTTGGCGGCCTTGGACGGATCGTCCATCGCCCGGTTGAGAGCGATCAGGCCGAGATACATGAGAAACAGCACGAAGAACGAGGTCAGGCGCGCATCCCAGACCCACCATGTGCCCCACATCGGCTTGCCCCAGAGGGAGCCCGTGGCGAGCGCGATCAAGGTGAAACAGGCACCGAGCGGAGCCGCCGTCTTGTGCGAGACATCCGCCAGCGGATGGCGCCAGACCAGTGTGCCGATCGCAGAAACCGCCATCACCGTGTAGCACATCATGGCCAGCCATGCGGCCGGCACGTGAATGTACATGATGCGGACCGTGATGCCCTGCTGGTAGTCGCCGCCTGCCGTGAAGCCGAGGTAGAGACCGACGGCAAAGAGGATGGCGGTGATGCCGGCCATCCAGGGCAGGATGCGGGCTGCGAGCGCAATGAAGCGCGTCGGATTGGCAAGGTCGCTGAATTTCGTGATCGCGAGACTGTCTGGCATCGGACTTTTCTACGTTACAGGCCGGTCGGCCGGTGCGATCCTAGTCAATCGCCGGCGTTTCTCAAAGCCAGAGCCGCGCCGAGGGGGCCGAGCACGGCAAAAAACATCGTGATCGCCACCAGGATGAGGAAGGGCGGCAGAAACGGTGCGGGGTCTTGGACTGCTGCATAAGCCGCACTGACACCGAAGATCAAGACCGGAATCGCCAGAGGCAAAACGAGAATGGAGACGAGCAGCCCTCCACGCGGCAAGGCGACGGCGACGGCCGCACCCACCGCGCCGATGAAGGTGAGCGCCGGCGTGCCGACCAGAAGCGTCAGCATGGTGGCGCCGATCGCGACCTCGTCCATGTTCATGAACAGACCGAGCAGCGGTGAGGCGATGACGAGCGGCAGGCCGTTACCGAGCCAGTGAGCGAGGCATTTGACGAGTACCGTCAGCACAAGCGGGTGTTCCTGCATCAGGAGAAGGTCGAGCGACCCGTCGTCCCGATCGGTCTGGAACATCCGGTCCAGGCCAAGAAGCGAGGCAAGCAGTGCGCCGATCCAGACGATGGCCGGGCCGATGCGCGACAGAAGATTGAGGTCGGGGCCGACACCGAAGGGGATGACGGCAACGACGGTCACGAAAAACAGAACGCCGATCAGCGCGCCGCCACCGGCGCGCACGGAAAGCCTGAGATCCCGCAGGAGAAGAGCGATCACCAGCGGCTCTCCATAATGCCGGAAAAACCGGCCATCTTCAGTTCGCGGGCATTTTCCAGCCCGAGCGGTTGATGCGTGGCGGCCAGAAGGATGCCGCCATCCGACAGATGCTGCTTGATCAGGCCGGTAAAGACCGCCTCGGCGCTCACGTCGAGTGCTGCCGTCGGCTCGTCGAGGATCCAGACGGGGCGCCAGGAGACGAGCAGCTTGGCAAAGGCCATGCGGCGTTGCTGACCGGCCGAGAGATAACCGAAGGGCAGGTGGGCAATGCCGGAAAGGCCAACCGCGTCTGCGGCATCTTCGACCGACATGCCGGCTGCGATATCGGGCGAAGCGCCCTCGAACGTGCCGAAGAAGCTTTTCCAGAAGGAGAGATTTTCGAAGACGGAGAGCTCGGCCTTCATGGCGTTGCGGTGGCCAAGATAATGGCAGGCTTCGGCCGGGCGGATCGTCTCGCCATCGGCGCGCGGCGCATTCCAGCGCATCGTACCGGTGTCCGGCCGCAGAAAGCCCGCGACGACGCGCAGCAATGTCGATTTCCCTGATCCGTTCCTGCCGGTCAAAATCATGCTTTCGCCGCTGCCGAGGGAGAAGGAGATCTCCCGAAACAGGAGGTCCTCGCCCCGTCGGGCGCTTAGATTTTCGGCGATCAGCCGCATGTGCCGACTTTCATCAAGATTCTCTGACACTGCCCATATCCCGAACGGAAAAAATGTTCGAGGTCCTGCGACAAAGTGTCTGGAACCCTTCTTAGAAACTCCCTATATGAAATTCAAGCACGCCAGCGGTCGGCGTGTCCACCAATAGCGCCGGACCTGAAAGTTGCGAGGAGCATCTTTCTCGTGCGGACAGCGGAAATGACCGTACCCGCATCCTGATGTGCATTTCAGTGCATAGGCGTCCGCACGCGCGTGTTGGCTCTTGTATCAGCGGGGTTATTTTCCGTGACAAAATCTCTCGATAGTTTCCAATGTCGCTCCGTCCTTACTGTAGGCGGTAAGGACTATGTCTATTACAGCCTGCCGAAGGCCGAGGCGAACGGCCTTGCCCGGCGTTTCGAAACTGCCCTTCTCGATGAAGGTGCTGCTCGAGAACCTGCTGCGCTTCGAAGACGGCCAGTCGGTGACCAAGGAACAGATCCTGTCGGTCGCCGAATGGCTTGATAACAAGGGCCTGACCGAGGCGGAAATCGCCTATCGCCCGGCGCGCGTGCTGATGCAGGACTTTACCGGCGTGCCCGCGGTTGTCGATCTCGCTGCCATGCGCGACGGCATCAAGGCACTCGGCGGCGATCCTGAAAAGATCAACCCGCTGGTTCCCGTCGATCTCGTCATCGACCACTCGGTGATTGTCGACGAATTCGGTACGCCCACGGCCTTCGGCCACAATGTCGATCTCGAATACCAGCGCAATGGCGAGCGCTACCGCTTCCTGAAATGGGGCCAGCAGGCCTTCGACAATTTCCGCGTCGTGCCGCCGGGCACCGGCATCTGCCATCAGGTCAATCTCGAATATCTCGCCCAGACCGTCTGGACCAAGAACCGATGACGGCGAGACCGTCGCCTATCCCGATACCTGCGTCGGCACCGACAGCCACACGACCATGGTCAACGGTCTCGGCGTGCTCGGCTGGGGCGTCGGCGGCATCGAGGCGGAAGCCTGCATGCTCGGCCAGCCGCTTTCCATGCTGCTGCCGGAAGTCATCGGCTTCAAGCTGACCGGCGCGCTGAAGGAAGGCATCACCGCCACCGACCTCGTGCTGACCGTCACGCAGATGCTGCGCAAGAAGGGCGTGGTCGGCAAGTTCGTCGAATTCTACGGCCCGGGCCTCGACCATCTGTCGCTCGCCGACCGCGCGACCATCGGCAACATGGCGCCGGAATATGGCGCGACCTGCGGCTTCTTCCCGGTCGATGCCGAGACCATCGCCTATCTCAACATGTCCGGCCGTACGAAGGAGCGCATCGCGCTCGTGGAAGCCTATTCCAAGGCTCAGGGAATGTGGCGCGATACGGATGGTTCCGAACTCGTGTTCACCGACACGCTGGAACTCGATCTCGGCGACGTCGTGCCGTCGATGGCGGGCCCGAAGCGTCCGGAAGGCCGTATTCCGCTCGAAAGCATCGCTGCCGGTTTCGCCGGCTCGATGGACATCGACTACAAGAAGCCGGGACAGCTGGAAAACCGCTATGCGGTCGAAGGCACCGATTTCGACCTCGGTCATGGCGACGTGGCGATTGCCGCCATCACGTCCTGCACCAATACGTCTAACCCGTCGGTCCTGATCGCTGCCGGCCTGCTTGCCCGCAACGCCGTCGCCAAGGGCCTGAAGACAGCGCCGTGGGTGAAGACCTCGCTTGCACCGGGATCCCAGGTCGTTGCCGAATATCTGGCCAAGTCGGGGCTGCAGACGGATCTCGACACGCTCGGCTTCAACCTCGTCGGTTTCGGCTGCACGACCTGCATCGGCAATTCCGGCCCGCTGCCGGCACCGATCTCCAAGACGATCAACGACAAGGGCTTGATCGTCTCGGGTGTCCTCTCCGGCAATCGTAATTTCGAAGGCCGTATCTCGCCGGACGTGCAGGCCAACTATCTGGCTTCGCCGCCGCTGGTTGTCGCCTATGCGCTTGCCGGCACGGTTCAGAAGGACCTGACAACAGAGCCGCTCGGGATCGGCAGCGATGGCCAGCCGGTCTTCCTCAAGGATGTCTGGCCGACCTCCGCGCAAGTGCAGGAATTCATCCAGAAATACGTCACCCGCGAATTGTTCGAGAGCAAGTATGCGGATGTGTTCAAGGGTGATGCAAACTGGCAGGCGGTTCAGGTTCCGGCAGGGGAAACCTATGCCTGGGACAACACGTCGACCTATGTGCAGAACCCGCCCTATTTCGTCGGCATGGGCAAGACCGGTACGGGCCTCAAAGATATCAAGGGCGCCCGCGTTCTCGGTCTCTTCGGCGACAAGATCACCACCGACCATATTTCTCCGGCCGGTTCGATCAAGGCGTCATCGCCTGCCGGCGAATACCTTACCGAAAACGGCGTGGCCGTGGCGGACTTCAACCAGTACGGCACGCGTCGCGGCAATCACGAAGTGATGATGCGCGGCACGTTCGCCAATATCCGCATCCGCAATCACATGCTCGGCCCGAACGGCAAGGAAGGTGGCTACACCATCCACTATCCGTCGAAGGAAGAGATGTCGATCTACGACGCGGCGATGAAGTACAAGGAAGAGGGTACGCCGCTGGTCATCTTCGCCGGCGTCGAATACGGCAATGGTTCGTCGCGTGACTGGGCTGCCAAGGGTACCAACCTTCTCGGCGTCAAGGCCGTGATCGCCCAGTCCTTCGAGCGTATCCACCGTTCCAATCTCGTCGGCATGGGCGTCGTGCCCTTCGTCTTCGAGGAGGGAACGACCTGGGCTTCGCTTGGTCTCAAGGGCGACGAAGTGGTCGAGATCGACGGTCTCGAAGGCGATATCAAGCCGCGCGAATGGAAGGTGGCGAAAATCACCTATGGCGACGGCACGGTCAGGGACATCAACATCCTTTGCCGCATCGATACGCTCGACGAGGTGATCTACATGAACAATGGCGGCATCCTGCAGACGGTCCTGCGCGATCTCGTTGCCTGATCCGTCGTTATCCCAGTGACGATCCGCCGGGGCCTGCCAAGGCTCCGGCGGTTTGCGTTTCTACCCCGTCCATGGTGAGGCCGATCGGTTTGCGCTACGACCGAAACGTGCGTCCGGAAAGGCTCTCCCGCGAATAACACCCTGCCGGGCAGCAGGAATGCCACCACAGGTCGAGAATTTTGATCACATGTCGGGTCCTCACCCGTTCGTGACTTCCGCTTGAACCTTCGGGGTGATTAGTTTCCGGCGTCTCACTCGTTACCTGCTTGATGCCGCGCCGAAATCGTGGCTAACAGAAAACCTCGCCACAGGGTTCACCGTTTATGTCGCTTTGCCTTCGCTTCGCTGTCCTTCTCGCATCTCTGCTTTGCGCCGGGTCGGTATTTGCGGAAGATTTCAAGGCGCCGAAAGGCGTGGTCGAGCTCTTCACCTCGCAGGGCTGCGCCTCGTGTCCGCCCGCGGATGCGACATTCGGCCAGCTCGTCGCACAGGGCGATATCGTGGCGCTTTCCTACCATGTGGACTACTGGAATTATCTGGGCTGGAACGACACGCTGAGCTCGAAGGACAATACCGAGCGCCAGTACGGCTATGCCAAGACATTGGGGCGCAGCGGGGTCTATACGCCGCAGGCGATCATCAACGGTCGCGATCATGTCAAAGGCACGGATCTGACAGCCATCGATGCAAAGGTCGACCAGATGAACCAGGCCGGCAAGGGCCTGATCGTTCCGGTGACCGCCAGCATGCATGGCGACGAGATCCAGATCCAGATCGGCGAAGCGCATGGCTTGGGCCAGGCCGAAGTCGTCGTTGCCTATTTCACCAAGAAGCAGAAGATCGAGGTGACGAAGGGCGAAAACAGCGGCAAGAGCATGGAATACTGGAACAGTGTTTCCGACGTGCAATCCGTGGGGATGTGGGACGGCAAGAGCATGACGCTGACCTTGCCCGGCAAGAACATGGGTAAATCCAAGAAAGATGGCTGCGCCATTCTTCTGCAGACATCCGGCCCGAGCGGCGAGCCCGCCGCCATTCTGGGAGCAACCGTGATGATGGCCGGTCGCAAGAAGGACGACGATACCGGCCCCCTCAAGCCCTGACTAGATTCAGCCTTTCAGGATCCAAGCCGTCACAAGCCCCATCGCACGTGGTTGCGTGAGGTTTTGAAAGATCATGTTTTCGGAGAGTGTGTCGGCGGCCCAGCCTAAAGCATTGGGGGGCTGGGGGTAAGGGTCAATGCACCAAGCCGGGCCAATGGCGCCATAAAACGCGCCAACCAACACCTCGGAATATCGCGGTGGAATGGGGCGCTCTTTTGTCTGAAATGGGGCGGGAACAAAAAATCTCGATGGCCCGTCTCGACCTCGCCGGGCTTGCATTTTCCGTGACCTGGGGCACACTATCATATCTCTGACATATGACGTTGGGAGCCTTGATGACTGATCAACCCGAAGTGCCGAGGGGCGAAAAGCCCCGCGATGCTGGCATCGTCGTCAATCTTACCGAATACAAGCGCAACCTCGATCCGGTGCCCGTGACCTTTCACCGACGAGAGCTGGACGCGATTTTATGGATCTATGGGCGGATGGTGGGCGAGGGCGAGTGGAAGGACTATGCCATCGACCATCTGAAGGAGAAGGCCGTGTTCTCGATCTTCAAACGATCGGGAGAAATGCCGCTGTTCCGGATCGAGAAGAACCCCAAGCTCGCCGGCAAGCAAGGTGCCTACAGCGTTGTCAATACGCATGGCATGGTCTTGAAGCGCGGCCATGAGTTGCCGCAGGTCCTGAAGGTGTTCGATAAGGCCTTGAAGCTCATCGAGTAGGACATGTCTGCCGAACGTGGCCTCGGGTTTTCGGGCAAAGATCGGGTTTCAAGTCAAGACAGGCGCGGCAGCAAAGAGCCGAAGAGCGTCAAGGCATCTGAACGATCGCGGCGCGCCTCATACTGCGGCTTCAACCGGTGAAGAGCGTGCCCGGGTAGGCATGAAGATCAGGGGCGCTCTCCGTGCCGTCTCCCAAAGCGGCCTGCATGAAGACCGTGTCTAGCCAGTGGCCCTGCTTGAAGCCTGTCCCCTTCAAGGTTCCGACCATCTCGAAGCCGAGGCTCCTGTGGACCGCGACCGAGGCTGTACTGGCGCCGCCGATGACGGCCACCATCTGGCGAAAACCGAGATCCCTGCACCGCACAAGCAGTTCACCGAGCAGTGCCTTGCCGACGCCCTTTCCGCGCGCTTCGGGCGCCAGATAGATCGAATCCTCCACCAGCCAGCGATAGGCAGGCCGCGTCCGGAAGGCAGACGCATAGGCGTAGCCGATCAACGTGCCGTCATCGGTGACGGCTGCGATATAGGGATAGCCCTGTTCGGTGATCGCCTTGAAGCGCTCTTCCATCTCATCGATCCCCGGCGGGGTGATTTCATAGCTTGCCGTGCCATTCAGCACGCTGTCGCGGTAGATGGCGGCAATCCGGACGATGTCCAGCGGTTCGGCATTGCGGATACGAAAGGTCATGGTCTCGTTCGCTCAAGGCTGAAGGATGCCCGTGGGCACAGGATAAAACGCTAGTGCCGTCTGTGTATGCGGGCAAGGCGAAAGACCAATAAAAAAGGCGGCCCGGAGGCCGCCTTTCGCTTGGTCGGTGTCACCCACCAACCTGTTTCCTTGATCAGTTGTTCCGGTTGCCGAGGAACTGCATGAGGAAGGTGAAGAGGTTGATAAAGTCGAGATAAAGGGTCAGCGCGCCCATGATTGCCTTGCGGCCCATGACGGCGGTGTCATCGCCTTCGAAGTACATTTCCTTGATCTTCTGCGTATCATAGGCGGTGAGGCCTGCGAAAATCAGCACGCCGATCACCGAGATGGCGAAGCCGAGAGCCGACGATGCCAGGAAGATGTTGACGAGCGACGCGATGATCACGCCGAACAGACCCATGATCAGGAACGAGCCCATCGCCGACAGGTCACGACGCGTCGTGTAGCCGTAGAGCGACAGGGCGCCGAAGGATGCTGCGGTAACGAAGAAGGTCTGCACGATGCTCGTCTGGGTATAGACGAGGAACAGCGAAGACAGCGAAAGACCCATCAGCGCGGCATAGACCCAGAAGGTCGTCTGCGCTGCGGCAACGCTCATGCGATTGATGCGGAAGCCCAGGAAGAACACCACTGCAAGCGGGGCGAAGATCACCACCCAGCGAAGCGGCGTCTGGAACAGCGCCGCGCCGAATTGCGTCAGGTGATTGTCCTGAACTGCGAGATTAAAAGCCAGGTACGCCGCGACCCCAGTGATCGCAAGACCCAGTGCCATCAGGTTATAAACCTTCAGCATGTAGGACCGCAGTCCCTGGTCGATCATTGCACCCGATTGAGCGCGGTTCTGCGCTGCTCGGTTCTGGTAGTTGTTGAAGTCAGCCATGGTTTCCTCTTCAAGCTCCGGAATTGGTCACGGTGTCGGGCCCCCTTGGTCAGACCCAGGCGCCGCTGCGGAGCTCAGCTAGCCTGATCTCAAATATGATGCGATATCGCCGATGATACAAGGGGGCGGCGGTTGTAGCGGCCGCACGGTCGGCCGGCACGGCCTCACAATTCGCGGAGCACGGGCGCTGCTTTCTGGCCGAGAATGCGCCATGTGCCGATCAGACCTATGCCAACCGTCAGCACCAGCGCGACGATCAGGGTGATCAGGGCGACGTCCGGCATGAAGGTCGACGGCAGTTTCATGATCCGGCTGACGATATACCAGGCCGAAAGCCCGCCGGCGACGAGTGCGAAGATCGCCGTTGCCGTACCAAGGATCAGGTATTCGTAGGTGAAGGCGCGGATCAGCATAGAGCGCGTGCCGCCGAGCGTCTTCAGGATCACCGCATCGTGGGTGCGGGCGCGATTTCCGGCCGCGAGCGCCCCGGAGAGGACGAGGATCGAGGCGATCAGGGCAACGGCCGCCGCGGCGCGGATCGCGGTCGCCAGCTGGCCTAAAAGCTCGTCCACGACGCTGATCGCATCCTTGACCCTGACGCTGGTGATCGTCGGATAGGCATTGGTGACGGTACGCAGGATGGCCGCCTCCTGCTGATCGGTGGCTGCCGGTTCGCTCAACGTAGCAAGCCAGGCATGCGGCGCCCCGGCAAAGGTGTTGGGCGAAAAGACCATGACGAAGTTGATCGATAGCGACTGCCAGTTGATCCGCCGCAGGTTGGCGATCTTGGCGGTGATGTTGCGGCCGAGCACGTTGACGGTCACTGTATCGCCGAGCTTCAGGCCGAGTTCGCCAGCCTCTTCGGCCGAGAACGAGACGAGCGGCTCTCCCTTGTAATCCGCCGGCCACCAGTCGCCTGAGACCAGCGTCGAATTGGAGGGCACCTTGTCTTCGTAGGTAATGCCGCGGTCGCCGCGCAGAACCCAGCGTCCGGCCGGCGGTACGCTCATCTGCGTTACATCCTTGCCGTTGAAGGCGAGGATGCGCCCGCGCAGCATCGGAACTTCGGTGACCGTTCCCGTCGGCGCCTGTTTCTTGATGAGATCGACAAACGCCTGGCGTTCAGAGCCCTGAATATCGACGAAGAAGAAGTTCGGCGCCTGCTGGGCGATGCGTCCCGTCAGCTGGCTGCGCATATTGCCGTCGATCAGCGCCAGCGTCACGAGAAGTGCGAGACCGAGGCCTAGGGACAGGACCACGGATGGCGTCAAGGCACCGGGTCGGTGGATGTTGCCGATCGCAAGCCTGAGCGCCGGTGAATTGACCCGCGGGCTGCGGCGGGCAAGGGCTGCAATCAGGGCCGCGACGAGGCGAAGCAGGATGAAGGCCCCGGCGGTTGCAACGAGAAAGACGAAGGCGATGAAACGGTCTTCTGCGGTGATGATTGCGAGAGCGGACAGGGCAGCAAGCGCTGCCAGACCTGCGATGACATAAGGCCAGGAGGGAAGGCGGCGCGTGTCAAAACCCTGTTCGCGGAAAAGCGCAGTGGCCGGCACCTGCCGAGCGTGGCCGAGCGGCAGGATGGCGAAGGCAAATGTGATCAGCAGGCCGAAGAGCGCCGAAAGGCCAAGTGCGCCGGGATAGAATGCCAGTCCATCCGGCACGGGCAGAACGCCGCGCAGGAATTCCAGCGCGATCATCGGAGCCACACCGCCGACGACAACACCGATCAGGATGCCGATCACCGCAAGAATCATGATCTGCATCAGATAGATGGTGGTCACGACGCCGGCCGGGGCGCCCAGGCATTTGAAGGTGGCGATCGTCGTGCGCTTGGCATCGAGAAATGCCCTGACGGCATTGGCGACTCCGACACCGCCGACGATAAGGGCGGTGAGGCCGACAAGTGTCAGAAACTGCGAGAAACGCTCGACGTTTTCCGTCAATGAGGGCGCGGCCCGGTCACTGGTGCGGACAGACCAGCCTGCACTTGGAAAATCCCGGTTCGCCTGTTGCTGGATGGCGGCGCGGCGGGACGGGTTGTCGAGCCTGATCTTGTAAGACGTTTCGACGAGGCTGCCGGTCGTCATCAGGCCGGACGCGACGAGCGCGTCGCGGCTTACCATCAGGCGCGGAGCAAAGCCGAAGCCGTCCGAGAGCTGGTCCGGTTCGGCATTGACCGCGCCGCGCATCACGAGCTTTGCCTTGCCCAGCAACAGTTCATCACCATCCTTCAGGCCGAGCCTGTCCATCAGAAGCGGTGCTGCCAGAGCGCCAAACCGGTCGCCATCCTTTGCCAGAAGCTGCGGCAGGGGTTGATCGGGCGTTGCATCCAGCGTGCCATAGAGCGGGTAGGCGCCATCGACAGCCTTGACCTCGACCAGCGACTGGTCGGAGCCGTCGGGCTTGCGGGCCATGGAGCGCAGGCCGGTCGAAACGGAAACCTTGCCCAGACCATCGATGAAGGCGCGCTCCTGCTGATCGGCCTCGCGATTGTTCAATTCGAAACGGATATCGCCGGCGAGAAGCTGCTGCCCCTGTCCGGCAATCGCATCGGTGATGGCGCCGGCAACCGAGTTGACGGTACCGATCGCGGCCGTGCCGAGCGCGATACAGGCGAGAAAGATATAAAAGCCTTTGAGGCCGCCGCGCATCTCGCGCAAGGCCAGGCGCAACGAAATGCGCAGCCGGCCGGCCCAGTCCGAGCGAAGGATCGCGCTCATGCCAGCGCCGCCTTCGGGGCGGCCTGATCGCTGCTGTCGCCGACGATTTCGCCGGATCGGACGCGGATCTGGCGCGAGCAGCGGGTTGCGAGTGCGTTGTCATGGGTGACGAGCAGCAGCGTCGTGCCGCGCTCCGCCTGTTTGGAAAAGAGAAGGTCGGCGATCTGGCGGCCGGTTTCTGTGTCGAGATTGCCGGTCGGTTCGTCGGCGATCAGCACGGCCGGCGAAGGAGCCAGTGCACGGGCAATTGCCACACGCTGCTGCTCGCCGCCCGACAACTGGCCCGGATAATGGTTGAGACGTTCGCCCAAGCCGACTGCTATCAGTTCGCGGCGGGCGATCTCGAACGGATTGGCGGTGTTGGCGAGTTCCAGCGGCACGGCGACATTTTCCAACGCCGTCATGTTTGCGATCAGATGGAAAGACTGGAAGACGATGCCGATATTCTTGCCGCGAAAATCCGCAAGTGCGTCTTCGGAAAGATCATGCAACGGGGTGCCGGCGATCTCTATTTCGCCGCTATCGAGCCGTTCGAGGCCTGCAAGCACCATCAGCAGTGTCGACTTGCCGGAGCCCGAGGGGCCGATGATGCCGACGGACTGGCCCTCTGTGATGGTCAGGTCTAGCGATTTCAGCACATGGACCGAGGCTGCGGCGTTGCCGAGCGTCAGATCAGCCTTCTTCAGCGTGATGATGGTTTTAGTCAAAAGAAGGCGTCCTATATGTTGAAAGACAGAACCGATGCCGCATTGCGGTATGTGCAATCTAGGAGACGACCCTTGGGTTTTAAAGCAAGCATCCTTCAATTCGTCGTCATGACGGCGCTCGCCTTCGTTGCCGCGCCTGCTTATTCGCAGGATCGGCCATTGCAGATCGTCGGCTTCGGCGACAGTCTGATGGCCGGCTACCAGCTGGCACCGACCGAATCCTACACCGCACAGCTCGAAGCGGCGTTGAAGAAGAAAGGCGAGAATATTGTCGTCACCAATGCCGGCGTTTCCGGCGATACGACATCCGGCGGGCTTTCGCGCATCGACTGGTCGGTGCCCGATAGCACGGACGGCGTCATCCTCGAACTCGGCGCCAATGATGCTCTGCGGGGTATTTCGCCCGAACAGACGCAGAAGAACCTCGACGAGATGATCTCACGCCTGAAATCCCGCAATATTCCCGTCTTCCTCATCGGTATTCTGGCGCCGCCGAACATGGGTCAGGATTATGCCGACAAGTTCAACCCGATCTACAAGACGCTGGCCGACAAGTATTCGCTACCCCTCTATCCATTCTTCCTCGATGGTGTCGCGACCGTGCCTGGAACGCAGCTTGGGGATGGCATGCATCCCAATCCGAAGGGCGTCGGGATCATGGTCGAAAAGACGATCGGGCCGTTCGAAAGCTTTCTGGGGGCGGTTAAGGATAAGAAGAAATAGCAACTTGCGCGGAACGGGATTGCATGATTCGCTGTTGTTGTTCGCAAGAGATTCGAGGAGGTCCGTATGCCGAGACTTTTTACCGCCCTCGAAATACCGCGCAATGTAGCGATGTCACTGTCGCTCCTACGCGGTGGGCTGCCAGGCGCGCGATGGATCGACGTCGAAAACTACCACGTCACCCTGCGCTTCATCGGCGATGTCGATAACCGGACGGCAGACGAGATCGTCGACCGGCTCGACCGCATCGACCGGCCCGAGTTCCAGATGTCGCTGACCGGTATCGGCTCGTTCGGATCGAAGAAGCCGCATTCGGTCTGGGCCGGCGTTTCCGCCTCTCCGGAGCTTGCTGCCCTGCAAGGCGAGATCGAAAGAATCTGCCAGCGGATCGGCCTGCCGCCGGACCCGAGAAAATTCATGCCGCATGTGACGCTGGCGAGACTGAAGCACTGCCGGCTCGACGATGTCGTTCACTACCTTTCGGGGCGCGGGAATTTTCACACCGCGCCTTTTTTCGTTCCGCGCTTCGTTCTCCTGTCGTCGAAGGAGTCCGTCGGTGGCGGGCCCTATGTTACCGAGGAGATCTTTTCCTTGCGCGACACCAGTTACGGTTATGAGCATGACGGCGAGATGGAGCAGGCAAAGGGCTTTTTCTGACAGCCAGTCGCCGTTCGACACTCGGATCGCAGCGTTGATGCGCTGCAATTGAACTCCGGTCCGGCGGCACCATATCTGGTGTCTCATCAAACCGATGGAGCAATCATGGACGAGGTGAAGATCGGCGAAATCCTGCTGCCGGGCGACGAACAGACGCAGGAGCGGCGCGAAAAGCAGGTGCGGGCGCGGTTCTGGCCGGCGATGAGGAAGGCTATCCGCTACGTGCCGTTCAGCCGCGATCTCATCGCCTCCTATTATTGCGCCATCGACCGGCAGACGCCGATGCGCGTCAGGGGCATCCTGCTTGCGGCACTTGCCTATTTCATCCTGCCGTTCGATCTCATTCCCGACTTTCTGGCCCTTGCCGGCTATACGGACGATGCTGCGGTGATCGCGGTGGCGCTCAGAATGATCCAGGGCCACATCACCGATCGGCATTATGAAGCGGCCGATGCCATCCTTGCCGACGATCCGGATCTTTCGGCCGCGCACGCGTGAGCATGCCGGCTTCGAGAGGGGATGATCCCGTTACTTCACGCCGGTATCGTCCAGGGCACGGCGCAGGCGCTCGAAGGCCAGCCTGATGCGGGACTTGACGGTGCCAAGCGGAAGGCCCGTCGCCGCCGCTATTTCCGAATGCGACTGGCCGAGAAAAAACGCGGCCCGGACGAGCTCCATCTGTTCGCCCGGTATTTCGGCCAGCGCTTTCCTGACCGTCGCCTCGCGCTCCTGGGTTTCGAAATCGATATCGACGCCGGGCACTTCGAGAAGCTGGTAGAAGGGGTCGTGGTGATCCAGCATGCGGTTGCGGGCGCGCCGCTGCGCATCGATGCGGCGGTTGCGGGCAATCCTGAACAGCCAGGTCGATAGCGACGAGCGATCAGGCGAATACAGATCGGCGCGATGCCAGAGAACCGTCATCACCTCCTGAACCAGCTCTTCGGCTTCATCCACCGTCATGCCGCGCTTCAGCAGCCACGATTTGAGGCGCGGCGCAAAGTGATCGAAAAGCGCGGTGAATGCCGCCTGATCGCGGTCTTCGGCCACTGCCTTCATCAAGCGGGCGAAGTGGTCTTTCTCGTCCACGTCCATTTAGGTCGCGCAACACTTTCTGTGAATCGCGTCATTTGCGCCTATTCTAATGTCAATCTGCGAGTTTCGGAAAGAACAAACTCTTGCCCAATTCCTTGTGTCACTGCTGAACTTACGCAGGAATTGGTTGGCGGGAGAAAATCCAGGCAAAGTTACCGGAAGCAAGGCCGTCACCCGGTATCGGGATGTGGCTTGGCGCGGGCCACGACATATGTCGGGCATTGACGCTTTGGTAACCAGAATTACGTCAAAATGAACCTAACCGTAAGACGATCCAAGGATGGGGCCGAACAAGGACCCGGAAATAAGAAAAATCGGCAGGAGACCATGTCTGTAAAAACAGTAGCAATCGCGTTGGCACTGACGTTGGCAGGCGCCGGCATCGCTTCCGCCCAGACGCCCAACCGCATCCAGCAGTTCAAAGCATGGGGTGCCTATTCCTACAAATCGGGCAACAGCACGGTCTGCTACGTCCTTTCCGTTCCGACGAAGAAGGAACCGGCGAGCGTCGATCATGGTGATATCTTCTTCATCGTGACCCAGCGGCCCGGCCAGAACATTTCCTACGAGCCGCAGGCGATGGTGGGATACACGCTGCAGGCCAATTCGAAGGTGGTCGTCACCATCGACAACAAGAATTTCACCATGTTCACCAAGGACAAGGCTGCCTGGGTGGAAAATGCCGCCGAAGAGCCGGCGCTGGTGGCTGCGATGAAGACGGGGCATGCGATGAGCGTCCATGCCGTCTCTGGCCGGGGTACAAAGACATCCTACGATTATTCACTGCAGGGCGTTTCTGCGGCGTTGAAGCAGATCGAGACCTGCAAGTAAGCAGAAATCGGGATTTATCGGGCAAGGGCCGGCGTCATGCCGGCCCTTCGTCGTTGCGGCCTATGTCGTCTTTTGCCGCAGATAGTGACGGCGCGTCGTTTTGATGATAAAGGGCGCTGCAACAGTTGTCTCGAACCGCGGCTAGCGTCCGTGGTGTCGAAGATGAAAGAGTTTCACGCACAGACATGCCAATCCGCTCTCGCCATCAGGCGAGGGAACGGCAGCATGTTGATTGGGATTGCACAATGTCCGTTACCGAGGCCGTTCGCCCCGCATTGAAGACGCCGCTCGTCGCGCAGCCGGACCTTTTTTCCGGCAAGCCTTCGCTCGTCGGCATGAGCCGTGAGATGATGGCGACTGCGCTCAAAGAAAAGGGCGTGACGGAAAAGCAGGTGAAGATGCGCATCGCGCAGATCTGGCACTGGCTTTATATCCGCGGCGTTTCCGATTTCGACGCGATGACCAATGTCGCCAAGGACATGCGTGAAATGCTGAAGCAGCATTTCACCATTGCCCGCCCGGAAGTGGTCGAAGAACAGATCTCCAATGACGGCACCCGCAAATGGCTGCTGCGCTTTCCCGCCCGAGGCGCCGGCCGCCCGGTCGAGGTCGAGACCGTCTATATTCCGGAAGAAGGTCGTGGCACGCTGTGCATTTCGAGCCAGGTCGGCTGTTCGCTCACCTGCTCCTTCTGTCACACGGGCACGCAGCGTCTGGTGCGCAACCTGACGGCCGAGGAAATTCTCGGCCAGCTGCTTCTGGCACGCGACCGGCTCGGTGACTTTCCGGGCGTCGATGCGCCGGTCAATGCCTTCATTCCGTCGGGCGACCGCAAGGTCACCAATGTCGTGATGATGGGCATGGGCGAGCCGCTCTACAATTTCGAGAGTGTGAAGACCGCGCTTCTGATCGCGACCGACGGCGACGGCCTGTCGCTGTCGAAGCGTCGCGTGACGCTGTCGACCTCCGGCGTGGTGCCGGAAATCTATCGCACCGGCGAAGAGATCGGCGTGATGCTGGCCATCTCGCTGCATGCGGTGCGCGACGAGCTGCGCGACATGCTGGTACCGATCAACAAGAAGTATCCGCTGGCCGAGCTTCTCGAAGCGTGCCGCAAATATCCGAGCCTTTCGAATGCGCGGCGCATTACATTCGAATATGTGATGCTGAAGGACGTCAACGACAGCCTGGAAGACGCCAAGCTGCTCGTGCAGCTGTTGAAGGGCATTCCGGCAAAGATCAATCTCATCCCGTTCAACCCCTGGCCGGGCACGAACTACCAGTGTTCGGATTGGGCGACGATCGAGAAATTTGCCGATTTCGTCAATCAGGCCGGCTATGCCTCGCCGATCCGCACGCCGCGCGGCCGCGATATTCTTGCCGCCTGCGGCCAGCTGAAGTCGGAATCCGAGCGCATGCGTAAGACCGAACGACTTGCCTTTGAAGCGATGATGATAGCCGGGCACGGCGAAGATGACTGATGGATCAACTCGTCAGGAATGAACGAGCCAAGCTGACCGCAACTTATCTCAATGGCATCGCCATCGCGATATTCGCAGTTGTAGGATTGGCGCCTGTCATTTCCGCGGCGAGTTCCGCATCCGTTATTTCTTTGCCCGCTACCATGTCGACCGCGATTTGTCTTTTCGCTTCGGTTGCACTACATTTTTTAGCGAGAAGAGTTCTGAAAGGATTCAGCAATGACGGGCGAGTTTGCTCAGTTTCTGACGCTGATGATCATGCCGATCGGCGGTTTGCTGATCGGCTTTCTCATGTTGTTTGTTACACGGCGCGAACGGCATCAGTCCGCCGTGCAGAAGCATAATCCGTCGCGCTGATCCTTACCGCGACTGCGTCATGAAAATCTTGGCTGCAAACACAGAGAATACGCCTGCGAAGGTGTAATCTATGCCGCGCAGCACCTTGGGGTTGGCTTGCAACCAGTTTGCAAGCTTATCCGCTGCGAGAATCGCTGCAACATTCACCGGCATGCAGATGACGATGAAGTAGAAACCGAGAAAGATCAGCTTGCCCGAGACATGCGGATCGCCGGCGGTGATGAATTGCGGCAGGAAGGTCATGAAGAAGATGATGACCTTGGGGTTCAGGAGATTGACCCAGAAGCCGGTGGAGACATTGCCGAGCGCGCTGACCTTGCCGCCTTCCACCCGTTCGACCGAGAGGCTCGATCCGTAACGGATCGCCTGGATCGCCAGCCAGAGCAGATAGCCCGCACCGCCGGTCTTCAGCAGGAAGAAGGCCGTGGGCGAAGCAGTAATCAGAGCAGAAATGCCGAAGGCGACGAGGAGCGTATGGCAGACGACGCCGAGGCTCGTTCCCATGACGACGAAAAGCGCCGGCTTTGGCCCTTGGGCCAGTGCGCGGCTGATCGACAGCGTCATATCCGGGCCAGGCGTCAGCGCCAGAAGCAGGCCTGCTGCGGAAAAGGCAAAAAGGGTCGGCAGGCTCGGCAGAAAGTCCATGGCAGGCTCGAAATCCGGGTTGTGCTTGAGCGCACAATTACCCGGATTCATGGTGTCTGCCAATCGCTGCTTCAGCGCTTGTCTATGAAGGTCCTGGCGGCCTCGGCGTGATCGGGGTGCCAACGCGACAGGGGCGGACGGTTTTCCACGATGTCACCTGCGGTCCAGAGCATGCGGCGCTCGTCGGTTGCGCGATCCACGTCGTTGTCTGGGCAGAGAATGTAGAAGTCGCCACGCCCGATGCTCTCGATCATGAACGTCACGGTTTCCTCCGGCGTCCAGGCGCCCGAGGGCTTTTCCGTCACGCCGCGGGCCATGGTAAGGCCGGTATAGACGAAACCGGGGATCATCAGATGGGCGGCAACGGCGCAGCCTTCTGTGGTGCGCAGCTCATGTTGCAGCGCTTCGGTGAAAGCCTTCACGCCGGCCTTGGCGACGTTATAGGCCGGGTCGCCCGGAGGCATGGTGATGCCCTGCTTGGAGCCGGTGTTGATGATCAGCGCCGGTTCGCCATGGGAGATCATCGCCGGGCCGAATGTGCGGGTGCCGTTGATGACGCCCAGAAGATTGACGGCAAAGACGTTATCCCAATTGGCCTGCGATCCGAAAATGCTGCTGCCGGGCTGGATGCCGGCATTGTTCATCAGGACGTGAACGCGGCCGAAGCGCTGCAACACGGCGCGTTCCAGCGCTTCGATCTCTTCCGGTCTAGAGACGTCGGTGCCGATCGCAGCGACATCGACCGATCCGCCGGGCGCCATGGCCGTCACGTCGAGCAGGGCTTTGGCGAGCGCATCGCCTTCGAGATCGGCAAGAACGACGGTCATGCCGATGCTCGTGAAGTATTTTGCCGCGGCAAGACCGATGCCGGATGCGGCTCCGGTGACGACGGCGACGTTATGGGGCTTGAGTGCGGGATGGGGCGCGGTCATGGCTGATCCTCTCCTTGCAACGTGTCGATCACGATCCGACAAAATCCGGCCTATCGCATGTCGAACGCGATGGGGCAACGTGACATGAAGGCGTTCGCGACGATGGTCCCTGATGCGGGGTTTTCCTTGCGCGTTTCGCCAAACTCGCTAAAAGTGCGGCCATCCAAGACTTCGGCGGCGTGAAAGCCGCATAATCCGCAGACGGACGTTATCACCATGGCACTCCCGAAAGACGTAAAAAAGGTCGTTCTCGCTTATTCCGGCGGTCTCGATACCTCGATCATCCTGAAATGGCTCCAGACCGAACTCGGCGCTGAAGTCGTCACCTTCACCGCAGATCTTGGCCAGGGCGAAGAGCTCGAGCCGGCGCGCAAGAAGGCCGAGATGCTCGGCATCAAGGAAATCTATATCGAGGATGTGCGCGAGGAGTTCGTCCGCGATTTCGTCTTCCCGATGTTCCGCGCCAATGCCGTCTACGAAGGCGTCTACCTGCTTGGAACGTCGATCGCCCGTCCGCTGATCTCCAAGCATCTCATCGATATCGCCAAGAAGACCGGCGCCGATGCGATCGCCCATGGCGCGACCGGCAAGGGCAATGACCAGGTTCGTTTCGAACTGTCGGCCTATGCGCTGAACCCGGATATCAAGGTCATCGCTCCCTGGCGCGACTGGTCGTTCAAGAGCCGCACGGATCTCCTGAAATTTGCCGAAGAGCACCAGATCCCGGTTGCCAAGGACAAGAAGGGCGAAGCGCCGTTCTCCGTCGACGCCAACCTGCTGCATTCCTCGTCAGAGGGCAAGGTTCTGGAAGACCCGGCCATCGAGGCTCCCGAATACGTGCATATGCGCACGATCTCGCCGGAGGCCGCACCGGATCAGGCAACCACGATCAAAGTCGGCTTCCGCAAGGGCGATGCCGTCTCGATCAACGGTGTCGAGATGTCGCCGGCAACGCTTCTGGCGCAGCTCAACAACTATGGCCGTGACAACGGCATCGGCCGTCTCGACCTCGTCGAAAACCGGTTCGTCGGCATGAAGTCGCGTGGCATCTACGAGACGCCCGGCGGTACGATCCTGCTTGCCGCTCACCGCGCGATCGAATCGATCACGCTCGATCGCGGCGCTGCTCACCTCAAGGATGAGCTGATGCCGAAATATGCAGAGCTCATCTATTACGGCTTCTGGTTCTCGCCGGAGCGCGAAATGCTGCAGGCCATGATCGACAAGAGCCAGGAGCATGTTGAAGGCGAAGTGACGCTGAAGCTCTACAAGGGCAATGTCATGGTCACTGGCCGCGAGAGCGAGAAGTCGCTCTATTCCGACCAGCTCGTCACTTTCGAAGATGATCAGGGCGCGTATGACCAGAAGGACGCCGCGGGCTTCATCAAGCTCAATGCGCTGCGCCTGCGCACGCTTGCCAAGCGCAACCAGCTGAAGTGATCCGGTCGGTTATCGCTTGATTTTCGAAGGGCTCGTTTCGGTAAGGAACGGGCCCTTTTCTATTGCCGCTTGCTGACGATCAGGAAGCCGACATAGCTGGCGACCGCGATATATTCCATGATCGGAATGATGATGCCGATCGAGGTCAGGGGCGAAGCGAAGCTGGCCGCGATGAGGCCGCCGGCAAATCCGCCGCCCATCTGGATAAATCCCATCAGCGCCGAAGCCGAGCCTGCGGCCTTCGGGAAGGGGGCGAGGCCCGCCGTGACGATGAAGGGTGTGAGAAAGGCCATGCCGCAGGTGGAAACGGCGACCGGCACCATGATCGACAGATAGGAGGCCGGCAGCAGAAAAACCGAAAGCAGCATCATCGTGCCGCCTATGAAGCTGCAGAAAAGGCCGATCGTTGCCGTCTGCTGGCCGTTCAGACGTCGTGACAGGTAACGCAGAAGGAAGGAGCCGCCGAGATAGGCGCCGCTCTGCATCAGCATGCCGATGCCGAATTCCGATGGGGTGAGACCGACGACGCCGATCAGCACGAAGGGAAGCATCGTTCCCTGGGCATAAAGGGCGCCGACGGCGCCACCCAGAACCAGCGAGGGAAGAATGAAGCGCAGGTCGCGGATCAATTCCGCGTAGGTCGTGACAAGCGTTACCGGCCTCAGCCGGCTGCGATCCGGCACGGCGGTTTCCTTGAGGAAAAAGGCGCAGCTCGACAGCAGAACGACGCCGAACAGGATCATGAGCGCAAAGATCGCCTTCCAGCCGAAAATCGATAGCGCCACCCCGCCGATCGCTGGTCCCATGGCCGGACCGATGGCGAGGATGATGCCGATCATGTTCATGATGCGGGCGGCCTCGGCGCCGACGAACTGATCTCGGACAGCGGCGCGGGCCACGGTCATGCCGACGGATGCCCCGATGCCCTGGATCAGGCGTCCGGCAAGGATCCATTCGACACTTGGCGCAAGGGCTGCCATCAGGGATCCGGCAAGGTAGATCGACAGGAAAGTCATGCTGGCCGCGCGCCGGCCAAAGGCATCCGAAAAGGGGCCGGCCAGAAGCTGTGCAAGCGCGAAGCCGGCAAAATAAAGAGAAAGGCTGAGCTTGATCGCCGCTTCCGTCGTGCCGAAGGCGTGCACCAGTTCCGGCATGGCGGGTGTATAGATCGCCATGGAAATGGGGCCGATCGCCGTCAGCAAGCCGCCAAGAATGGTCGTGCGGCGTTCGCTCATGGCCGCCGGCTTGGGCGGCGTATTGTCAGCCTTCATTGCAATCCGACTTGTCAGGGCTGTTTGTTGGGAATGACTGAAGGTTGGCCGTGAAGGCGCCGAGGGCATGTTTGAACTTGCGTCGGGCCTCGGCAGTCATGCCGGTCGTCCCCTGCTCGATGACGATTTTCATTTCGCGCCGGATGGATGCGAGCATTTCGTCGGAAGCGGGGGCGAGATTGATGCGCTTGGCGCGCCGGTCCGCACTGCAGGGCTGGCGTTCGATAAGGCCCAGAACCTGCAGCTTGTCGAGATAGGTGCAGAGCGTCATCGGTTCGACGCCCATGCGGATGGCGATGTCCATCTGGCGGCTGCCGGCGGCATTGGCGATGTTGAGAAGCGCGCGCGCCTCGCCCAATGTCAGGCCCAGACCGGCCTGCGTGATGCGCTTTTCAAAGGCGATGCGCATCAGACGCGTCGCGTCACCGATCAGGAGGGCCACCTCATCGTGATCATCGAGCGGCGTCTGGTTTTTCTGTGCTGATATCATAAGCCAGACTTACTATCTTTCCGCGAGGAGGCCAACGGTAAAACCGCGCAAGGTCCTGTGGGGCGAGAAAGAAATTCCAGGTAACGAACATACGGGAAGCACTGCGGCGCCGTATTTTGGGTCAATGATTGGGCCGGCGCGCCCGTCTTGCGAAACGGATGGTGGAAAACCTCCGATTGTATCCGGGTGCGGCGATTTCGGGATTGCTGCAAAACGAACTCGGATTTTTGCCGCTATCGACTATATGAAGGTGGTGAGACAATCATTTCGAGGACGTGAGCATGGCAGATCTTTCGATTAATCAGGCGCTTGTGCATTGGGACGGGCATCAGGGCTTGCCACGGTTCGACACGATCGGGGATAAGGATTTCGCGCCGGCTTTCGACGCCGCGATCGTCTCGCACGCCGCAGAGATCGATGCGATTGCCGATAATTCCGACGAGCCGACATTCGATAACACCGTAACGGCACTCGAAATTGCCGGCGACGCGCTTTCGCGCGTCTCGGCGATCTTCTGGGGCAAGGCCGGCGCCCATACGAATGAAACGATCCAGACGCTGGAGCGCGATATCGCGCCGAAAATGTCTCGCCACTATTCGAGGATCGGCATGAATGCCGCCCTGTTTTCGCGCATCGACGGGCTCTGGGAAAAGCGTGCGGGCCTTGATCTGACGAAAGAGCAGGAACGGGTGCTGGAACGCCACTGGAAGGGGTTCGTGCGCGCCGGCGCCAAGTTGCCGAAGGCAGAACAGCAGCGGCTTGCCGATATCAACGAGACGCTTGCCGGGCTCGGCGCCCGCTTCGGCCAGAACGTTCTCGGCGACGAGACATCGTGGTCGCTAAAGCTCTCCGACGAGGCGGATCTGGAAGGCCTGCCGCAGTTTCTACGGGACGCGATGGCCTCAGCCGCGAAAGATCGCGGCGAAGAGGATGGTTACATGGTGACGCTGTCGCGTTCCATCATCGAACCGTTCCTGACGTTTTCCACACGCCGCGACCTGCGCGAGCAGGCTTTCCGCGCCTGGGTGGCACGCGGGGCGAATGGGGGCGAGACCGACAATATCGGCATCGTCAAGGAAACGCTTTCGCTGCGCCTGGAAAAGGCCAGGCTGCTGGGTTACGCGGATTTTGCCGCCTTCAAGCTCGACAATACGATGGCCAAGACCGCCGATGCGGTGAATGGCCTGCTGCGCCAGGTCTGGAACAAGGCGCGGTCCAAGGCTCTGGAAGAGGAGGCAAGCCTTGCCGGCCTCATTTCGGAAGAGGGCAGGAACCACGAGGTGATGCCGTGGGACTGGCGCCATTATGCGGAAAAGCTACGCCAGCGGATGTTCGATTTCTCCGAATCGGAGCTGAAGCCCTATCTGCAGCTCGAAAAGGTCATCGATGCCTGCTTCGATGTGGCCGGCCGGCTTTTCGGCATCACGGCCACCGAAGTGAAGGGCGTTGCAGCCTATCATCCCGACGTGCGGGTCTTCGAGATCCGCGATCAGGACGGGGCGCTGAAGGCGCTGTTCCTTGGCGATTATTTCGCGCGCTCTTCCAAGCGTTCGGGGGCGTGGATGAGTTCGTTCCAGTCGCAGCACAAGCTGCCGCTGAAAAACGGCGCCGAGGGCGAGCTGCCGATCATCTACAACGTCTGCAATTTTGCGAAACCCGCGGCCGGCAAGCCTGCGCTCCTGTCGCTCGATGATGCGCGCACCCTGTTTCACGAGTTCGGCCATGCGTTGCATGGCATGTTGTCGAACGTGACGTATCCGTCGGTCTCGGGCACCGGCGTGTCGCGCGATTTCGTCGAATTGCCGTCGCAGCTTTACGAACACTGGCTGACCGTGCCGGAAATCCTCGAAAAATACGCCGTCCATTATGAGACCGGCGAGCCGATGCCGAAGGCGATGCTCGACAAGGTTCTGGCGGCGCAGACGTTCAATGCGGGTTTCGCAACGGTGGAGTTCACGTCCTCGGCGCTGGTCGACATGGCCTTTCATACCCGCGGTTCGGTGGATGATCCGATGGCGGTGCAGAAAGAGGTTCTCGACGAGCTCGGCATGCCGGCCTCGATCGTCATGCGGCATGCCACGCCGCATTTCCAGCATGTCTTCTCAGGTGACGGCTATTCGGCCGGTTACTATTCCTACATGTGGTCGGAAGTGCTGGATGCGGATGCGTTCGCCGCATTCGAAGAAAGCGGTAATCCCTTCGATCCTGTCATGGCGCGCAAGTTGAAGAACAATATCTATTCGGTCGGCGGCGCCATCGACCCGGAGGAAACATACAAGGCCTTCCGCGGAAAACTGCCCGATCCGCAGGCCATGCTGAAGAAGAAGGGGCTCTCGATGGTGATTGAGCTCTCCGGCAGCGATGCGTGACTGAAACGGCGGCGGGCTATACTCGGCGTGTCATCCGGGCGTCATAAAACTGTAATCCCGCTGTCATGATCGCCCCATATGGAACCGGCATCGCTTTTAACCGATGCCGGTTTTCATGACGTCCCTGCCTTCCATGACTGATGCCGCCGTTTCGACGGCCGGGCTCGAACTGCACTACGGCGCGACACCTGTGCTGAAGGGTATCGACGTCGCTCTCGGCAAGGGCAAGACGCTGGCGCTGCTGGGGCCTTCCGGCTGCGGCAAAACCACTCTTCTCAGGCTCGTCGCCGGCCTTCTGTCTCCGAGCAAGGGATCGGTCTCGATCGCCGGCCATCCGGTGGCGGATGCGGCGACCGGCCTATTCGCACCCCCGGAAAAACGCAATCTCGGCATGGTCTTTCAGGATTATGCGCTCTGGCCGCACATGACGGTGGGCGGCAATGTGTCCTTCCCGCTTGAAATGCGCGGTATCGGCCGTGCCGAACGTGAGCTGAGAACGAAGCGGGCGCTGGAGCGTGTCGGACTTGCGGCGCTTGCCGATCGGCGTCCGAGCGATCTTTCCGGTGGCCAGCAGCAGCGCGTGGCGATCGCCCGTGCCATCGTCGCCGAGCCGCAACTGATCCTGTTCGACGAGCCGCTCTCCAATCTCGACCGTGAACTTCGCGAAAACATGGTCGGCGAACTGGCTGAACTGATCGCCACGCTCGGGCTCACCGCAATCTACGTCACCCACGACCATAGCGAGGCCCTGACGCTTGCCGACGAGGTTGCCGTAATGCGCGGCGGTCTGATCGAGCAGCTGGCGACGCCGGATGTGCTGATCGATCAGCCGGCGACGCCCGACGTGGCCGATTTCCTGCGCCTTGGTGGCGTCGCCGAACTCGAACATCGCGACGGCCTCTGGTTCTTCCGGGGCAGCGACGTCGCGCTTCTGCGCCATCGGGGGCAACCCGGCGATATCGCGCAGGTGCTCATTCCAACCAATGCGATCACGCTTGGCGATATCGCGCCCGGCCGGCTTGCCGCCACGGTTCTGCGCTCGCAGTTCCGGGGCGACGGCCATCTCGCCAGCATTTCGATCGTCGGCCCGGCCAATGTCGAATTGCAGGTGCTGAGCCGCACCAAGCTTCGTCCCGGCGAAGGGGTTGGCCTTTCGATCGATCCAGCCCGTATCCGCAGCTTTGGAAAAACAACCTTTTCATCCACCGAGGAGACATTTGAACATGCTTAAGTCATTGAAGAGCATCGCGCTTGGCGCTTTTTCCGCCACGCTTCTGGCCGGTGTTGCGCATGCCGACATCACCGTCTATACAGCCGGCCCACAGAGCCTGATCGACAAGATGTCGGAAGGTTTCACCAAGGAAACCGGCATCAAGGTCAACGTTTTCCAGGCGACGACCGGCAAGGTCATGGCCCGTATCGAGGCCGAAGCATCCAATCCGGCCGTCGACGTTCTGATCTCGGCCTCGTGGGATACCGCAACCGACTTCGAGAAGCGCGGCTGGCTGGTCAAGTATGCAAGCCCGAACGCTGCCAAGGTTCCTGACTTCCTGAAGTCGGATTACGCCGTGGCACAGGGCATTTCGGCACTTGGGATCGCCTGGAACACCAAAAGCGGCACGCCGAAGCCGTCGGAATGGGCCGATCTCGCCAAGCCGGAATACAAGGACATGGTCAATATTCCGGACCCGGCGCAGTCCGGCTCGTCCTTCGAACTGACGGCGGCGCTTGCCGCCCAGGACAATTTCAAGCTGTTCAAGGACCTGAAGGCCGACGGCGCGATCATCGCCGGCGCCAATGCCGAAGCACTGAACCCGGTTCTTCAGGGTGCCAAGGCTGCCGTCTTCGGTGCCGTGGACTACATCACGCTCGCCGCCAAGAAAAAGGGTGAAAGCATCGATATGGTCTTCCCGGCTTCGGGTACCGTGATTGCGCCGCGCCCGGCGATGATCCTCAACTGGTCGAAGCATCAGGACGAGGCGAAGAAATTCGTCGATTACATGCTGTCCGACGCCGGCCAGAAGATGGTCGCCGACCAGATGCTGATGCCGGCCCGTACCGACATCCCGGCAGACCGTCCGCTGATCGGCGATCTGAAGCTGCTGAAGTACGACACGGCCGATGTCTACGGCAAGCGCAAGGACACGCTGAAGCAGGTCTCCGACATTTTCGGCGGCAAGTAAGCATCAAGCGAGGATTATGCCCATGAAGGCGAACGGCGTCAGCGGCTCGGCACCCGCAGCCTGGCTTGCGATTGCGGGACTTGCCGTCGTCGTTGCCGTTCCCTTCGCAGCCGTCGTGCTGCAGGGCATTTTCCCCAATCTCGGACAGGGCTCGTTTGCGGGCCCTTTCTCCTCTTTCATCGCGACGCTCAACGATAGTGCGCTGATCGGCATGGCCGGCAATACGATCCTGCTCGGCGCGTGCGTGGTGCTGGTCTCGGCGCTGGTTGCCGTTCCGCTCGGCGTTTTCCGGGCGCTCTACAAGGTGCCGCTTGCGCCGCTCTTTGACGTGCTTCTGCTCGTGCCCTTCATGATCCCGCCCTATATCGCAACGCTCGGCTGGATCATGACTTTGCAGCCGCGCGGCTACCTGCAGCAGATCCTGGGCTTCAATCTTGCGCCCTTCCTGTTTTCGCTTGCCGGCATGACCGTGGTCATGGCCTTCAACACGTTTCCGGTCGTCTATTTCGCGGTGTCGCGCACGGTGGAAGCCGTCGGCGCGCGCTATGCGGATGTCGGCCGTGTGTTTGGCGCCACGCCGGCCCGCGCCTTCTGGCGGATCACGCTTCCGCTGTCGGCGCCGGGCCTTGCGGCGAGCCTGATGCTCGTGTTTGCGGCGGCGATCGAGGAATACGGCACGCCGGCCGCGCTCGGCCGCCGCGCCGGTTTCCAGGTTCTCGTTACCGGTATCGATCTGCGGATCACCGACTGGCCGATCGATCTTCCCGGCGCCTCGATCATGTCGCTGCTGCTTGTCGCGCTCTCGCTGATCACGTTCCTCGGCCAGCGCTGGATTTTGGCGCGGCGGTCCTACCAGACGGTCAACGGCAAGCCGCAGGCCAAGGACAAGCGCCCGCTCGGATCGATGCGGGTGCCTGTGGTCATCGCCTTTGCCGTCGTATCGTTCCTGGCGACCGGCGTGCCGCTTCTGTCGATCCTGGCGACCGCGCTGTCGCGGACGATTTCCGGTGGACTTGCGATCGACAATATCAGCCTTGCAAATTTCATCGCGGTCTTTTCCAACAGCGCCGGCGCATTCGGTGCGCTGGCCACCAGTTTCTCGCTCGGCATCGGCACAGCGCTGATCACCGGGGCGATCGGCGTGATGGCCGCCTACACGGTGGTGAAGACGAGAATAAGCGGTCGGGTCGCGATCGACGTGATGACGATCCTGCCGAACGCGCTTCCGGGCATCGTCGTGGCTGTCGGTCTCATATTGGCCTGGAACATGCCCTTCCTGCCCGCCACGCCCTACAATACCGCCTTCATCCTGCTTCTCGCCTATTGCTGCATCCTTCTGCCGCAGCCGATGCGCTATGCCACGGCCGCCTTCCAGCAGATCGGCGACAATCTCGAAGCGGCGGCACGCGTCTTCGGCGCATCGAGCTTCACGGCCTTCCGGCGCATTCTTCTGCCGCTGGTGTTTCCGAGCCTTGCCTCAGCGATGCTTCTCGTCTTCGCGCTTGCCTCGCGCGAGCTTGTCGCCTCCGTCGTCGTGGCGCCCGTCGGCATGCAGACGATCGCCACCTTCATCTGGCGGCAGTTCGAACAGGGGTCGATCGGGCTTGGCATGGCCATGGCCTTCATCGCCATCATCATCACCACACTCCTTCCTCTTTTGCTTCTGGCGCTCCTAAGGCGCAGCGGGCTCGTGGCGGAATGAGGATGAAAAACCGGTCTCAGGCTACTGGTTGTACCGGCCCCCTTTCGCAAAGGCGAAAAACAGGGTAATAGCCCGCCAACGAAATTCGGCGCTTGCTCCCATTTTAGCGCCACAGCTTCAGAGAAACCGAATATGGAACTTCGCAACATCGCGATCATCGCGCACGTTGACCATGGAAAAACGACCCTGGTCGATGAGCTCCTGAAACAGTCCGGCTCGTTCCGCGAGAACCAGCGCGTTGCTGAGCGCGTGATGGATTCCAACGATCTCGAAAAAGAACGCGGCATCACCATTCTCGCCAAGGCGACCTCGGTGGAGTGGAAGGGCGTTCGCGTCAACATCGTCGACACCCCCGGCCACGCCGACTTCGGCGGTGAAGTCGAGCGCATCCTGTCGATGGTCGATGGCGCAATCGTTCTGGTCGACTCGTCGGAAGGCCCGATGCCGCAGACGAAGTTCGTCGTCGGCAAGGCTCTCAAGGTTGGTCTGCGTCCGATCGTTGCAATCAACAAGATCGACCGCCCGGACGGCCGTCACGAAGAAGTCATCAACGAAGTCTTCGACCTGTTCGCCAACCTCGACGCCACCGACGAGCAGCTCGACTTCCCGATCCTCTACGGTTCGGGTCGCGATGGCTGGATGAACGTCAACCCGGAAGGCCCGAAGGACCAGGGTCTGGCGCCGCTGCTCGATCTCGTTCTGAAGCACGTTCCGGCACCGAAGGTCGAAGAAGGCCCGTTCCAGATGATCGGTACGCTTCTCGAAGCCAACCCGTTCCTCGGCCGTATCATCACCGGTCGTATCGCGTCCGGTTCGATCAAGCCGAACCAGGCCGTCAAGGTTCTGAGCCAAGACGGCAAGACGGTCGAAACCGGCCGTATCTCCAAGATCCTTGCATTCCGCGGCATCGAACGTCAGCCGATCGAAGAGGCGCAGGCTGGTGACATCGTCGCCATCGCCGGTCTCTCCAAGGGCACCGTTGCCGACACGTTCTGCGATCCTTCGGTTACCGAAGCCATGCAGGCGCAGCCGATCGATCCGCCGACCGTCACCATGTCGTTCATCGTCAACGACAGCCCGCTTGCCGGCACCGAAGGCGACAAGGTCACGAGCCGCGTCATCCGCGACCGCCTGTTCAAGGAAGCCGAAGGCAACGTTGCGCTGAAGATCGAAGAAGCCGAAGGCAAGGATTCGTTCTACGTTTCCGGCCGCGGCGAACTTCAGCTCGCCGTTCTGATCGAAACCATGCGCCGCGAAGGCTTCGAGCTTGCCGTGTCGCGTCCGCGCGTCGTCATGCACAAGGACGAAGCGACCGGCGAAACCATGGAGCCGATCGAAGAAGTCGTCATCGACGTCGATGAAGAACATTCCGGCGTCGTCGTCCAGAAGATGTCCGAGCGCAAGGCCGAGATGACGGAACTGCGTCCTTCGGGCGGCAACCGCGTCCGCCTGAAGTTCCTGGCTCCGACCCGCGGCCTGATCGGCTACCAGTCGGAACTTCTGACCGACACGCGCGGCACGGCGATCATGAACCGCCTGTTCAACGACTATCAGCCCTACAAGGGTGAAATCGGCGGCCGCACCAACGGCGTTCTTCTCGCCAACCAGGCTGGTGAAGCCGTTGCCTACGCCATGTTCAACCTCGAAGACCGCGGCCCGATGATCATCGAGCCGGGCGAAAAGGTTTACATGGGCATGATCATCGGCATCCACAGCCGTGATAACGACCTGGAAGTCAACGTTCTCAAGGGCAAGCAGCTGACGAACATCCGTTCGGCCGGCAAGGACGAAGCCGTTCGCCTGACCCCGCCGATCCGCATGACGCTCGACCGCGCGTTGTCGTGGATCCAGGACGACGAGCTGATGGAAGTGACGCCGAAGAACATTCGTCTGCGCAAGATCTATCTCGACGCCAACGACCGCAAGCGTTTCAGCAAGGCCAAGATCGCCTGATCTTCCTCTGATCCAACCTCTTCAAACCCCGGCAGCGATGCCGGGGTTTTTTGTTGTTTGCTGTTTGCAGCGGGTCTTGTGGCAAGGGTTAAAAACGCGTTAACGTCTGGTCATCGTCCACATGATTGGTCTGTGGGGAAAGTTTACGAAGTCTTAGTGGCTCGTATCGAATCGCCCGCGACCGGACCTAGAGTAGCGTTATGAAGACGTTGTCGATCGATGTCCGGCGTGCAGAGCCGCAAGACGCCCGAGCCATTTCGGATGCGCATCGCGATGCGTGGCTGCAGGCCTATTCCGGCCTCATCCCGCACAAGCCGCTCCTCCAGATGCTGGAGCGCCGCGGAGAGACCTGGTGGCGCAAGGCGACATCTGGCCCGGCGACGCTTCTCGTGCTCGACGTGGCGGGCGTGATTGCCGGCTATGCGACGATCGGGCTCAATCGCGCCAAGGCACTGCCCTACGAGGGCGAGATCTACGAAATCTACCTGCGGCCGGAATATCAGGGCATCGGCATGGGCGGTCGTCTGTTCAACGAAAGCCGCCGTCTGCTGAAATTTCTCGGCTGCGAGGGCTTCGTCTGCTGGTGCCTCGAAGACAGCGAGCATGCCGCGGGCTTCTTCCGCCGAAACGGCGGCCTCGATATCGCCGAGGGCATGGAAGATTTCGCCGGCACGCAACTGCGCAAGGTCGGCTTTGTCTGGCGTTGAGTGTCATACCGCTATCGTGAGGAAATGACGCGCTATTCAAGCCGTAAGCCGCATGGCTATCGGCCGAAAGTCCGGTTGCCTTGAGACCGGATTCCCGCTATCGACGGATCAGCAAGTTGAACCTCATCGGGGAAAAAAGATGCGTATCGATGCAATTTCCGTTGGCAAGAACCCGCCAGAAGACATCAATGTGATCGTCGAGGTGCCTGTCGGCGGGCATCCCATCAAGTATGAAATGGACAAGGAAGCCGGTGCGCTGGTCGTTGACCGTTTCCTCTACACGCCGATGACCTATCCGGGCAATTACGGCTTCGTGCCGCACACGCTTTCGGAAGATGGCGATCCGATCGACGTTCTGATCTGCAACACCCGTCCGCTGGTGCCGGGCTGCGTCATCAACGTTCGCCCGATCGGCGTGATGGTGATGGAAGACGACGGCGGCAAGGACGAGAAAATCATCGCCGTGCCGGTTCCGAAGCTGACCCAGCGCTACGACAAGATCAAGAACTACACCGACATGCCCGAGATCACGCTGAAGCAGATCGAGCATTTCTTCACGCACTACAAGGATCTGGAGCCCGGCAAGTGGGTGAAGATCGAGGGCTGGCAGGATGTCGACGTTGCCAAGAAGCTGATCGTCGAGGCGATCGAGCGCCACAACGCTCAGAAGTAAGCTTTCAACGACATAGGTCAGGGCGTCTCGAAGGCGCTCAGGCGCTTCTCCAAATCCTCCGGGTCGCCATTGATCCGGAGGATTTTTTTTCGCGCCGTTTCGCCGGAGACGAGGCTGATCGCGGATTTCGGAATGCGAATGGTCTTGGCGAGAAGCTGGATCAGCGCCCTGTTGGCCTTGCCGTTCTCGGGAACTGATGTCACGCGGGCCCGCAGGAAGCTTTCGCCGTCTGCTGCGGTCTCGAACCCGTCGATCGCGTCACGCCCGGCACTGGGCGTGAGACGCAGGGAGAGCCTTACATGATCCGTGTGGCGGCTGAGCGCGCTCACGCGACCATGGGGTATATCGTCGTCCACATGAAGGACCGCAGGAAGAAGATGATCAGCAGCACGATGACGGGAGAGATGTCGATGCCGCCGAGATTGGGCAGAACCTTGCGCAGCGGACGCAGGACCGGCTCCGTGACGTTATAGAGGAAACGGCTGATTGCATCGACGAACTGGTTTCGCGAATTGATCACGTTGAAGGCGTAGAGCCAGGAGAAGATGGCGCTGGCGATCAGCACCCAGGTATAGAGGTTCAAGGCCAAATCAATGGTCTGAAACAGGGCGAGCATTCACGTCTCCAATGTTGTCACGGCACCCTCTGCGCAAGAGGTGCAGGGCTGCAAGACACAATTCAGTGTTGACAGACATGTAGACATTGAGGAACTACGGGGCAAGTCCCTCGTCGCCGCCCCTCGCAGCATGTTTAATCCCGGGAAATCGGGTCGGCGCATCTGACTGCTGAAAGCGTTTCGATCATGTCCCTGCCCATATCGGGTGACCGTTTTGCCGCCTTTCGGCATCGTTCCTATACCCAGTTCTTCTTTGCCCGCTTCCTGTCGGCCTTCGGCGTCCAGATCGTCAGTGTTTCGGTCGGCTGGCAAATGTATGACCAGACGAAGAACCCGCTCTATCTCGGATTGATCGGGCTCTTCCAGTTTCTGCCGTCGTTGCTGCTCATCCTCGTCACCGGCACCGTTGCCGACCGGCATAATCGCCGGATGATCGTCGCTATCTGCCTGGTCGTCGCTTCGCTCTGCTGTGCCGCGCTGCTTGGGATCACGATCGCCGATGCGTTCACGCCTTTTCTGGTGTTTGCAATCCTGATCGTGTTCGGCATCGAGCGGGCATTTATGGGGCCGGCAGTGCAGTCGCTCGGCCCGAACCTCGTGCCGGCCGAAGACCTGCCGAATGCGGTCGCGTGGAATTCCTCCTCCTGGCAGACAGCCGCAATCCTCGGCCCGGTCGGCGGAGGCCTGCTCTATGGCGTCAGTCCCATCTCGGCCTATTCGGTGGCGCTGGTATTCATGATCGTCTCGGCCGTCCTCGTCTTCCTCATCCCGAAGCCTGCGCAGCGGCGCTCGGCGACCAAGATCACGCTCGATCAGATCTTTGCGGGCTTTCGCTTCATCTTTCAGGAGAAGGTGGTTCTGGGAGCGATCTCGCTCGATCTCTTTGCGGTTCTGCTCGGCGGCGCCGTGGCGCTGATGCCGATCTTCGCGCGCGATATTCTCGATCTCGGTCCCTGGGGCCTCGGCCTCCTGCGCGCAGCACCCGGCATCGGTGCGATCGTCGTGGCCGTCTGGCTTGCCATCCACCCGATCCGTCACCGGGCCGGTATCGCGCTTTTCGTCGGCGTGGCGCTGTTCGGGCTTGCGACGCTGATCTTCGGGCTGTCCGTCACGCCATGGGTCTCGATCGCCGCGCTGATGCTGCTCGGCGCGTCCGACATGGTGTCGGTCTATGTCCGCGAGACCCTGATTGCGCTCTGGACGCCCGATGAAGTGCGCGGCCGCGTCAATGCGGTCAACATGGTGTTCGTCGGCGCGTCGAACGAGCTCGGCGAGTTCCGGGCCGGTACGATGGCCTCATTCATGGGCGCGGCATCCGCCGTGGTCATCGGCGGGGTTGGGACGCTTGCCGTCGCCGTCATCTGGTCGCTCGGCTTTCCGAAACTGCGCAAGATCGACAGCCTCCAGGCGCCGGACGCCGATCAGCAGGGCTGAAGTTCTGCTGCGAGGCGCGTCTCGGCAGCCTCGCCTAAGCCCTTCCTGGCCGTGGCCGGGCTTTTTTCAGCCCGGTCGAAGACGAGATCGAGAAAATCCCACAACCACTGGCGCAAGGGCGCGTCGAAGATCATGCGCCCTTCCAGATGGGCGTGGCCCTTCTGGGCATTCGGCATGGTGAAGCGGCTTTCGCCATGCACCACCCAGCGATGCATCATGGCGCGCGTCAGTTCTGCATGAAACTGCACGCCCCAGGCGTTGTCTCCATAGCGGATCGCCTGGTTGGGGTAGGCGTCGCCTTCCGCCAGACGTTTGACACCGCGCGGTGTGTCGAAGCCTTCCCGGTGGAAGTGATAGACCATTTGCGGCCAGTGCATGAGAAGGCGGCCGTGTTCCGTGGGGCGCAGCGGATACCAGCCGATCTCGGTCATCTCGCCCTTGGCTGCGGCCACCTTGCCGCCCAGCGTGCGGACCATCATCTGGGCGCCGAGGCAGATGCCGAGATACGGCTTGTTTTCCCTCAGGGGCACGTTGATCCAGTCGATCTCGGCCTTCACATAGGGCTCGGGATCGTTGGCGCTCATCGGGCCGCCGAAGATGACGGCGCCGGAATGTCCCGCCAGCGTGTCGGGAAGCGGATCACCCAGAACCGGTCGGCGGATATCGAGCGGGAAACCCTTTTCCACCAGCATCTGGCCGACGCGTCCGGGTGACGAGCGCTCCTGGTGGAGCACGATCAGGACAGGGAGCTTTTCGCTTCGGTCGGTGGGCAGAATCAGCATAACAAGCCTTCCTTACTCTCCTCCCGGAACTCGGGCAGCGGCCTCCTGACGCTGCAGAACGCGATCACGCGCCGAGACCCCGAGAAGATCGGCAATCCGCCAGATCACATGATCCTCGATCTCGCTGCGCTCGCCATCGGCGTAGACGATATCCCAGAGAATGCCGAGAAGCTCGATACGATCATCCTCGGCCACGAGATGCTTCCTAAGATCGGAAGTGAACCGGTAATAGTCAACCGCCTCGCTGCCGGCCTGGTGCCCGGTCTCGATCAGAACCTTCAGCCGGTCGTCGGTCAGGTCGTAGCGTTCCCGCAGCAGCGTGCGGAAGCGCTGCTGTTCCTTCTCCGAGACGTTGCCGTCTGCCTCCATCACCTGAAAACAGAGCGCCACGAAGGCGACGCGCGGATCATCGGGCGCGAATTCCTCGGCGTGTGGAGATGTCAGCGTGTGGAGGAAGGCCTGAATACGGTCCAGCATCTTGTGTTCAGGCCCTACCTTGCTAATAGAGCCTCAGCCGCGTTGGCGGTTCGGCATCCTTGTGTTCCTTGACACCGGGATCATCCGGTGGCCTGCCGAAAAATGGAACCGCTTCTTCCTCGATTTCGGTCACATTCTTGTCGGCAGGGCGCACATTAGGGGAAGCTGGTGCTTTTGCTGCAACAGCGAAGTCGGCTTTCTTTTCCGTTACCGGGTTCGGTCCGGCAGGGGCGGGGCCGGTCGTTGGCGCGGCTGTCGCGCGCTGGACGTTCCGAGGTGAGGTCTCCAGCACAGGCTTGGCGGTGGCAGCGCTTTTCGCCGCAACCTTTGCCGGGGTCGGAGCGACCGTTGTTTCGGCCGGCTTTACAGGCGCTGGGCCGGGCGTATTGACCGCGACCGGCGGGAGGTTGGCGATTGCCTGATCGGCAATGACGGAGCCCTCCTCGATCGGGCCTTCAAGCTGGCCGAACGGCGCTTTCCACTCGAAGGCATCGATACGACCCGTGACCGGAGACACCGGCAGCCATTTTTCCGAGACGATGCCGTCGGCGACCCAGGCCGGGTCGCGCGGCGCACGAAGAGCCTGTGCCATCCAGTGGCGGATGCGGCCCTGATCGCCGGTTTCGACTTCCTCGATATCGGCCAGAATGAGATAGGCGGCCTCGCGGCTATCCATCCGGGCAGCCGCCTCGGCCTTTTCACGGGCCTTTTTCAGGTTATGGGCAGACAGTGCTGCTTCCGCTACGGCCAGAAGCGATTCGACGTTGTTGGGCCGCAGCGTCTCAAGCTTTTCGGCGCGCTTCAGCCGGTCCAGCGTGCTGTCGCCGCTGCGCGCCGTCACATAGGTGCGGGCAACATCCGGGTGCGGACGCAGCTTCCACATGGTCTCAAGAACTGCGGCTGCCTTGCGGACATTGTCCTCGCGCAGGTAGGATTTGGCCGCGATAACGGCAGCCGGAACGAGATCCTTCGACAATTTGAGCGCCGTCTTGGCATCGTCGCGGGCGCCCTTCGGATCGCCGTCCAGACGCTCGCCGGCCTTGGCGGTCAGAAGCACGGCCTTCCAGCGGTCGGCCTGACCCTTTTCCATCACACCGGCAGCACGCTGTTGGTCGAGAAGCCTGATGGCATCGTCCCATTGGCCGGTCTTGCAGCGGGTCTCCAGTGTCGCCTGCGCCGCCCAGGGCAAGTAGGGGGCGTTTTCGACGGCGCGTTCGGCATATTGCCGTGCCGCCTCATCTGCCCCGAGGCGACGGGCCTCCATGTAAAGGCCGCGCAGGCCGAGTTCTCTGGTTTCCGGATCCTCCGCCATCTGCTCGAACTTGCGCCGTGCGTCGTCATGGCGGCCTTCGATCAGGGCTGCCTGCGCTTCGAGAAGATGGATCAGCGGTTCCTGGTCGGCGCTCAAAAGCCCGCGGGTGCGCAGGCTCATCTTGCGGGCCATGATGGCGTTGCCGGCGCCAGCGGCGATCAGGCCGGTGGACAAGGCCTGATAGCCGCGATCCCGCTTGCGGGCACGAAAATAGCGGCGCACCGAATGCGGCGAGGTCCAGACGACGCCGATGATCCACCAGAGAAGCATGACGACGGCAACAAGGGCGACCACCATCGTTGCGGCTACCATCACGCTCGTCTCGATCAGCTGATCCTGCCAGGTGATGGAAATGATGCCGGGACGGTCTGCGAGCCATGAAAAGCCCCAGCCGAGGCCGAGAATGACGAGAAGGAAAATGAAAAGCCTGACCATTCGTCCCTACGCCCTCAACCGTTCGAGCCGGTAACGGCGCGCGTCAGCGTGCCGCTCACGAGATTTTCTACCTGAATGCGGGCATCGAGCCGCTGCTTGAAATCGCCGGCGACGGCTTTCGATGCATCGGGAAGCGCCACCCATTCGCGGGACGCGGCTGCCAGATCACCATTCTGCAGCGCATTCTCCACGCGGGCGACCTTGGCTTCCGGCGTATCACCCTGAACGTCGCCGACACGCCTTACCTTCACGACCGACATGGCCGACGACATCAGCCGGTCGGCGATGCTTGCATCGGGGTTCGGCTGGTTGGCCGCTTCGAGCATGGCATCGGCCACCCGCGGAAATTCCTGCTGAAGCGAGATGCGCGAGGGCACGCCGCGGGCTGCGAAGGGTTGCAGTTGCTGGAGTGCCGGATCATTGCCGGCCACGCTCGCAAACGTGTCGAGTTCGGTCTGGAACGTGCCGCCACGGTCGATCGCCGCCTTGAGGGCGGCGGCTGCCACGGCACGGGCGACCTGCTGTTCTGGGCCGCGATCGTTGATCCTGGCCTCGGCTTCCGAAAGCCTGCGGCCCAGATCCTGCTCAGCGGTCGCTGACGCCGCACTTGCGGTTTTCATCGCGGCGATCTGGCTTTGCAGTGCCTGCATCTGGGTCTGCATCTGGTCGGACAGGCCGCTATCGGGCGCTGCTGCTGCTGCCGGCGGCTGGTTTTTCAAGGCTTCCACTTGCTGGCGAAGACTTGCGATCTGCGACGACAGGGCAGAGGTATCGGTGGCAGGCGCATTATCGGTTGCCGGTTTTGCACCGGGCAGATAGCCGGCATATTGCATGCTACCCGCAAGTAGAAGCGCCACGATGCCACCGGCGATGCCCGATGCGATCAACGTCGATGTTGCAGGGCTCTGGCGCTGCGCCTCTTGCGGTGGCTCTGCGGAAAACGGTTCGGGGGTGGCGCCATACGCGGCCTGCTCCTCGCTTTTCGGCTTCGGATGCGAGGGCTCGTCGAAGGCCGGCTGTTCGGTAGAGGCCGCCTCCTCTACAGGTGATGCGTCGCTCTTGTTTGCTTCTGCATGGCTCTCGTCAGCTGCAAAAGCGTGCCTGTCGTGTTCAGCTTCAGCGGTCTCGGACGCAACTGCTTCCGTAGCGAACGGCTCTTCAAGAGACGGAGCATCGACGGCCGAGGCCGGCTTGTCTGCCATATCGGATGCGGTTGAGACGTCGTCGGCTCCGGTTCCTGGCGCAGAAACGGCTGCGTCGGTGTCCTGCGCTTCCGGCTCGATCTTTTTGCCTTGGGCCGTCTCAGGTTCGTCCGTGTCATTGCTGCGGACAGGCTCGGCAACAAGGCCAACCTCTTCTGCGGTGAGATCGATCGTCACCGGCTCCTTAGCTGACCTTGAACGGCGGGGTGGTGTTTCGGGGACCATCTCGACCTCTTCCTGCATGCTTTCGGAGAAAAGTAGTCGGTGGGGGGATGGAAGGAAAGGGGCAGGCGGGATTTTGACGTCGCGTGATCGGCCGGACGAGTGCGAAACAGGCTCAGAGAAGGCGGAAAAGATGCTCTTCGTCAGGTTGTTCGGCAATCATGGCGTGCCGCCGGAACGTGTCGGGTATGGCGGTCGCAACGGCGTCGCTGAGGCACAGGAAGCGCATCGATGCCAGCGCTTCTCCATGGGTTTCCGCTGCCGTGAAAAAGAGCCTCGCCGTCTCCTTCGAATAGAGAAGAACGGCCGACGGTTCTTGTCCGGTATTATCGCGATCACCACCAGCGATGCCGGTCAGAGCGTGACGAAGGGTCGCTGCGGCGTGGTTCGTCGGGATCATTTCGTAGATCTCGGCAGTCCGGAAGCCGATGCCTCGTGCTGCAAGGCCGTTTTCGAAATGCGGGGAACGCGGCTTTCCGGCGAGATAGAGAAGCGGCGCCGTCATATCAGACCGCCGATGGCCGGCGGCAATTTCGGCGAGTTGCTCGCCGGATCCGCCGCCATCCACAACCTGTTCGAAGCCGATGGCGGTTGCCGCTTCGGCGGTCGCCTTGCCGACGGCAAGAACGGGTGTGGAGCGATGGCTTGCGAGTGCCGCGCCGAGATGGGCGAGCGTGCGGATGGCTTCGGCGCTGGTCATGGCAAGCGCCGAATGCCGTGCCCGCAGTGCCGCGATGGCCGCATCCGGCTTATGGACCGGCTGGCTCATCGGCAAGAGCACAGGCGCATGGCCAAGTTCGACCAGCCGGGCTGCCGTCCGGCGGGCCGACAATTCGGGGCGGGTGACGACGACCCGCATCGGATCAGCTCCAGCTTTCGAAGAAACCGGTGCCGGCGGTGGCGCGGATCGCTTCGCCCGCCTTACGGCCGAGCGTTTCCGCCTCTTTGCGCTTGCCTTCCACCGAGATCGTGTGTTCCGTGCGGCCATCGGGCGTCAGGATGAGGCCGGAAAAGATCAGATGCTCGCCTTCTGCGCGGGCATAACCGCCGATCGGGGTGCGACAGGAGCCGTCGAGGGCTCCGAGGAAGGCGCGCTCGCAGGAAACGGCATCGAAGGTGAGGGCATCGTTGATCGGCGCAATCAGCGCATCGGTGCGCGGATCGCCGATCCGGCTTTCGACGCAGATGGCACCCTGAGCCGGGGCTGGCGGGAAATCTGCCGGATCGAGCAGTTCGGTTGCGACCTCCTGCTTGCCGAGGCGGCGAAGGCCTGCATAGGCGAGAAGCGTGGCATCCACCTGACCTTCGTCGAGTTTGCGCAGGCGGGTTTCGACCGCGCCGCGGAAGATCGTGACGGTAATGTCTGGGCGGGCGCGACGGATCAGTGCCTGCCGGCGCAACGAGGCAGAGCCGACAGTTGCGCCATCCGGCAGCGTCATCAGGCTGGGCGCCGAGCGGCCGATCAGGGCGTCACGCACGTCCTCGCGCGGCAGATAGGCAGAAATATAGAGCCCGTCCGGCAGTTTCGTCGGCATGTCCTTCGAGGAATGGACGGCGAAATCCAGGGCGCCGGAGGCAAGCTGCTCTTCCAGTTCCTGGGTGAACAGGCCCTTGCCGCCGATCTCGCTCAAGGCGCGGTCGGTGATGCGGTCGCCGGCGGTGGACAGGACGACGATTTCGAACATTTCCTCCGGCAGGCCGTGTGCCGCCATCAGCCGAGAGCGGGTCTCGTGGGCCTGCGCAAGCGCCAGCGGGCTGCCGCGCGTGCCGATGCGGAAAGGTTTTGTTTGCATCCGTGTCATTCCGTTGTTACCGGAAGCTCCAGTAAACCTGTTTCCTTTACCTCGCAATCGACGATGGAACATGAGCGCATTTCTTCGCATCCTCGGCATTGAGACAAGCTGCGACGAGACGGCCGCGGCCGTCGTCGCGCGCCATGAGGATGGTCGCGGCGAGATCCTGTCCGATGTCGTGTTCTCGCAGCTCGACGAGCACAGCCTTTATGGCGGTGTCGTGCCGGAGATTGCCGCGCGCGCCCATGTGGAGGCGCTGGACGGTCTTGTCGAGGAAGCGCTGCAGCGGGCCGGCGTGACGCTGGCCGATATCGATGCGGTGGCGGCCACGGCCGGTCCGGGATTGATCGGCGGCCTGCTTGTCGGGCTGATGACCGGCAAGGCGATCGCGCGGGCGGCGGGCAAGCCGCTTCTGGCGATCAACCATCTCGAAGGCCATGCGCTGACGGCGCGGCTGACCGACGGGCTTTCCTTCCCCTATCTCATGCTTCTCGTTTCCGGCGGGCATACGCAGCTGGTTCTGGTGCGCGGTGTCGGCGAATACGAGCGCTGGGGCACGACGATCGACGATGCGCTGGGCGAGGCCTTCGACAAGACGGCCAAGCTGCTCGGTCTCCCCTATCCGGGCGGGCCGGCCGTGGAACGTGCGGCGCAGACCGGCAATCCCGATCGCTTCGATCTGCCGCGACCGCTCGTCGGCGAGGCACGGCTCGATTTCTCCTTCTCCGGCCTGAAGACGGCCGTGAGGCAGGCGGCGACCGAGATCGCGCCGCTCACCGATCAGGATGTCGCGGATATTTGCGCCTCGTTCCAGAAGGCGATCTCGCGGACGTTGCGGGACCGGATCGGCCGCGGCCTCCAGCGCTTCAAGGCGGAGTTCGGCCATCTCGACGTCGATCCGGCGCTGGTGGTTGCCGGCGGTGTCGCCGCCAATCAGGAAATCCGCCGCACGCTGCAGGCGCTTTGCCTCGAACACGGTTTCCGCTTCATCGCGCCGCCGCTGAAACTCTGCACCGACAATGCGGCGATGATCGCCTGGGCGGGTCTCGAGCGCATGGCAGAGGATCTGCCGCAAGACGGGCTTGACGTTGCGCCGCGCTCGCGCTGGCCGCTTGACGCCCAGGCGCAGGCGCTACTGGGTTCCGGCAAGCGCGGAGCCAAGGCATGAGCGGGGGTGTGGAGCATGCGGCCGGCGGCATCGCGGTCATCGGCGCCGGGGCATTCGGCACCGCACTTGCCTGCGTCGCTGCGCTCGACGGGCGCCATAAGGTGACGCTGATCGGCCGGCATCCGACGCTGATGGCGGATCTCGAAAACGACCGGGTTCACAATGCGGCCCTTCCGGGCGTGCAGCTTCCCGATGTCTTACAGTTCAGTGCCGAGCCTCAAGCCCTCTCCGGCGCCGATATCGTGCTTTTCGCCATGCCGTCTCAGGCCCATGCGGATGCGGCACGGCATTACGGCCCTTATCTTGCCGACAGAGCGGTCGTCGTGACCTGCGCCAAGGGGATCGACCGGGCATCGGACCGGCTGTTGACCGACGTTTTGTCGAAGGAATTGCCGCGCCATGCGGTGGCCGCTCTTTCTGGGCCGGGCTTTGCGGCTGATATCGCCCGCGGTCTCCCGACTGCAATGGTGGTCGCTGCCCCCGATATGGCGCTGGCAGAACGGCTGGCGCAGGATCTTTCGACCCGGACATTTCGGCTCTATGCCTCGACCGACAGGATCGGCGTGCAGCTCGGCGGTGCGCTGAAAAACGTGCTGGCGATCGCTTGCGGTATCGTCGAAGGCGCGGGGCTTGGTGAATCTGCCCGAGCGGCGTTGATTTCCCGCGGACTTGCGGAAATGTCGCGGCTCGTGGAAGCGATGGGCGGCAAGGCGGATACGGTGCGTGGCTTGTCGGGCCTCGGCGATCTCGTTCTGACCGGCACCAGCCATCAATCGCGCAACCTGCGCTTCGGCATTGCGCTCGGGCAGGGCGGCGATAAAGCTGGCGGCACCACGCTTGTCGAAGGCGCGCTTGCCGCTTCGGTTGCCGCCCGGCTTGGCCAAAGCCTTTCCGTCGAGATGCCGATTACCGCTGCGGTGGCTGCGATCATCGACGGCCGGCTCGGCGTTCACGCCGCCATGGAGCGGCTGATGACCCGGCCGATCACCACCGAATAGAGCTCAGACGATTTCATCCAAGGAGAAAACCAATGCTGTTTGCCTTCCTTTGCACCGACAAGCCCGACCATCTCCACGTCCGCATGGACACGCGTCCGGCACATGTCGAGCACCTGAACGCGCTCAATACCGCAGGCACGCTGAAATTCGCCGGCCCCTTCCTCGATGACGCGGGCAAGCCGAATGGCAGCCTCGTGGTTGTCGAGGCCGAGGATATCGCGGCGGCCCGCACGATTGCCGAAGCGGATCCCTACTATCTCGCCGGCCTGTTCGAGAGCGTTCAGGTGAAGCCGTGGAACTGGGTGTTCAACAAGCCGGAGTGAGGCATAAAGCATGGCCTACTGGCTTTACAAATCCGAGCCGAATGTCTGGTCCTGGGCGCAGCAGAAGGCCAAGGGCGAAGTCGGCGAGGAATGGACCGGCGTTCGCAACTATCTGGCGCGCAACAACATGCGGGCGATGAAGATCGGCGATAAAGGCTTCTTCTACCACTCTAACGAGGGGTTGGAGATCGTCGGCATCGTCGAGGTCTGCGCGCTGTCACATCCGGATTCGAGCGCCAAGGGCGATCCGAAATGGGATTGCGTCGATATCCGCGCCGTGGCCGATATCCCGAAACCGGTGACGCTGAAGGATATCAAGGCCAATCCGCGGTTCGAGAAGATGTCGCTGGTCACGTCCATGCGGCTTTCGGTGCAGCCGGTAACGGAAGACGAATATCTCGATATCTGCCGTCTCGGCGGGCTCGATAACCCGCCGCGTTCGCCGGGCTGACGGTCGTGAAGACCGATCCCCGGACCTTCATCCTTCAAAATACCGAGCGCATGCGGCCGCCGCATGTGCCGGAGATCGAGCTTCATCTCGCCAGCGAGGCGCATGAACTCTGGTTGAAGACGCAGGAGGATCTGCAGGAGATCGGCCTGCCGCCGCCGTTCTGGGCCTTCGCCTGGGCCGGCGGGCAGGGGCTTGCCCGCTACGTGCTCGATCATCCCGAAATCGTTGCCGGCAAGCGCGTCATCGATTTCGCCAGCGGCTCCGGTCTGGTGGCGATTGCTGCGGCAAAGGCCGGTGCTATCGCGGTGATGGCCGCCGATATCGATCCGTGGACCAAGGCTGCGGTCGTCATCAATGCAGCGGCGAACGGTGTTTCCCTCCAGTTTACCGGTGAAAACCAGATCGGTCGGCAGGTCGATGCCGATGTCATTCTTGCCGGTGACGTGTTCTATGACCGGGATTTTGCCGCAGCGATCGTGCCCTGGTTCGAGCGTCTGGCGCTTGCGGGCAAGACGGTGATCGTTGGCGATCCCGGCCGCAGCTATTGCCCTAAGGAGCGGTTGACGTCACTGGCGGTCTATCAGGTGCCGGTAACGCGGGCGCTGGAGGACAGCGAGGTGAAGACGACGACGGTCTGGCGTTTCGGCTGACCGTGTGTCCTGCGACGCTCCTTACTGGCCGCCGCGGATGACGCAGACGCCATTTTCGTAGGAGCAGGCGTTTCTGGGCGCAAACGGGTTGCCCGAGGCCATGGCCTGCTCGACGTCGATGATCTTGGCTTTCGGCGCGAGCACCGTTGCCGGGTCCTGCGCCTGCGGCGCCCAGCCATAGCCGTCCCGCATGAAATAGATGCCGTTGCCGCGATCGCGGGTCACGTCCAGATTTCCCACGTAAGTGCCGAGGCCGCCGATGATGGAAATCGAATTTCCATAGACGTCGCGGCTGCGGTTGCCGTGATAGCCGCCGCTTCCTGTGTCATTGCCGGCTGCCAGCCGTGAGGAGCGGGACAGTTCCGACGGACGGTTGTGGCGGCCGTCGCCATGCCTATCCCAGCGGTTGTTTTCGACCGCATGCTGGCGATGATGGTGAGATTCGCTGCGGGGTGCCAAGCGATCGCGCGCCTCCGCGCTGCCTGCCGCGATGGCGACGAGTGCGGTTGCGAAGAGAATGGACGGCAATCGTATCGCTATCATGGCGACCTCCGGCAGGCGTGGTTAACAATAGGTTAACACGTTGAGCGCGCAAGGGATGCAGTGATTGCGAAATCTTTAATAAATATGGTTAACGGGGCAAATCGGCGTCAAAGAGTGTTGCCTTGCCAAGGACACAATCGATTAAATTCGGAATCACTCCGAATTGTTCTTGTCGTCCGACATTCGTGAGATTAAACCACGCGAATGATGCGATGCACATTTCTTCGGCACGGTGCATCGCCGGGCGCTCGCCCGCTCTTTTGCATATGACGCCGCGAGGTTCTGATGGCGAATGTGAGTAACAACCGGCCCCTGTCGCCGCATCTGCAGGTCTATAAACTCATCCCCACGATGCTTATGTCGATCGTTCACCGAATTACAGGTGCTGCACTGTATTTCGGAACGATCCTCGTTGCATGGTGGCTAATTGCCGCAGCCAGCGGTCCAGCCTATTACGACTGGGCGAACTGGGCGATGGGCACCATCATCGGCAAGCTCATCCTTCTCGGCTTTACCTGGGCGCTCATTCACCACATGCTCGGCGGTTTCCGCCACTTCATGTGGGATCTGGGCTACGGCTTTGACAAGCACTTTTCCACAAAGCTCGCCAAAGCAACCATCGTCGCGTCGCTCTGTCTGACCGTCGTGGTCTGGGTGATCGGCCTTCTCGTTCGCTAAGGATCTCTTTCCATGGATATGCGTACCCCTCTCGGCAAGGTCCGCGGCCTGGGCTCGGCCAAGGACGGCACCGAGCATTTCTGGCGCCAGCGGGTGACGGCGGTCGCCAATGTGCCGCTGCTGATCTTCTTCATCATTTTCATGATCATCTACGCCGGCAAGCCGTATGCGGAAGTGATCGAGGCGCTGTCGAACCCCTTCGTCGCCGTCATCATGGGCCTCGTCGTCATCTCCGGCGTCATTCACATGAAGCTCGGTATGCAGGTGATCATCGAGGACTATGTCCACGGCGAGTTCGCCAAGATCGCGCTTGTGATGCTCAATACATTCTTCACGATCCTGATCGCCGGGCTCTGTCTGTTCGCCGTTCTGAAGATCGCATTCGTAGGATAACCCGTCATGGCATCAGTTTCTCCTATCAATGGGGCTTCCCAGGGGGCTTCCCAGAACGGCAAGGCCTACAATTACGTCGATCACTCCTATGACGTGATCGTCGTCGGCGCCGGTGGCGCCGGGCTTCGCGCCACGCTCGGCATGGCCGAGCAGGGGTTCCGCACCGCCTGTATCACCAAGGTCTTCCCGACCCGCTCGCACACGGTTGCAGCCCAGGGCGGCATCGCCGCCTCGCTTCAGAACATGACGCCGGACTCGTGGCAGTGGCACCTCTACGACACCGTCAAGGGTTCCGACTGGCTCGGCGACGTCGATGCCATGCAGTACATGGTCATGGAAGCGCCGAAGGCGGTCTACGAGCTTGAACATTACGGCGTGCCGTTCTCGCGTAACGAGGAAGGCAAGATCTACCAGCGCCCGTTCGGCGGCCATATGCAGAATTTCGGCGCCGGCCCGCCAGTTCAGCGCACCTGCGCTGCCGCAGACCGTACCGGCCACGCCATCCTGCACACGCTCTACGGCCAGTCGCTGCGCAACAACGCGGAATTCTTCATCGAGTATTTCGCGCTCGACCTGATCATGTCGGACGATGGCAGCCGCTGCGAAGGCGTGGTTGCCTGGAACCTCGACGACGGCACCATCCACCGCTTCGCGGCCAAGATGGTGGTTCTGGCGACCGGCGGCTACGGCCGTGCGTATTTCTCGGCAACTTCCGCCCATACCTGCACCGGCGACGGCGGCGGCATGGCGGCACGTGCCGGCCTGCCTCTGCAGGACATGGAATTCGTGCAGTTCCACCCGACCGGCATCTACGGTTCAGGCTGTCTGATCACCGAAGGCGCACGCGGTGAAGGCGGATACCTCGTCAATTCCGAGGGTGAACGCTTCATGGAACGCTATGCCCCTTCGGCGAAGGATCTTGCCTCGCGTGACGTCGTCTCGCGCTGCATGACGATGGAAATCCGTGAAGGCCGCGGCGTCGGCAAGAACAAGGACCACATCTTCCTGCATCTCGACCATCTCGATCCGGGCGTGCTGCATGAACGGCTTCCAGGCATTTCGGAATCGGCGAAGATCTTTGCCGGCGTCGATGTGACCCGCGAGCCGATCCCGGTTCTGCCGACCGTCCACTATAACATGGGCGGCATTCCCACGAACTACTGGGGCGAAGTGCTGAATGCCGATAGCAACAATCCGGAACGGGTCATTCCGGGCCTGATGGCCGTCGGCGAAGCGGGCTGTGCGTCCGTTCACGGGGCAAACCGCCTCGGCTCCAACTCGCTGATCGACCTTGTGGTCTTCGGCCGCGCCGCCGCTATCCGCGCCGGCGAGGTCATCGACCGCGTGTCGCCGGTTCCTTCGCTGAACATTGCCGCCTGCGACAAGATCATGGACCGTTTCGACGGTCTGCGTCACGCCAAGGGCTCGACGCCGACGGCGGTGCTGCGCGACAAGATGCAGCGTGCCATGCAGGACGATGCGGCGGTGTTCCGTACGCAGGAATCGCTGGAATCCGGCTGCAAGCGCCTGTCGGCGATCTGGGGCGAGATGAAGGATGTCAAGGTTTCCGACCGTTCGCTGATCTGGAATTCGGATCTCGTCGAGACGCTGGAACTGCATAACCTGATGGCGAATGCGATCACCACCGTCTACGGTGCGGAGGCTCGCAAGGAAAGCCGCGGGTCCCATGCTCGCGAGGACTATACCGATGGTCCGTTCGCCGGCCGCGACGACGTGAACTGGCGCAAGCATACGCTCGCCTGGGTCAACGAGGCGGGCGACGTCAAGCTCGATTATCGCCCGGTGCATACCGACCTGATCGCCGAAGGCATCGATCCTTACAAGATCGAGCCCAAGGCCCGCGTCTATTGATCTGAGGGATTTGGACCATGGTTGAACTCGCTCTCCCCAAGAACTCTCAGATGACCGAAGGCAAAGTCTGGCCGAAGCCCGATGGTGCCAAGAACGTCCGTGAGTTCCGCATCTACCGGTGGAACCCCGACGACGGCAAGAACCCGAGCATCGATACCTACTATATCGATGCCGACGATTGCGGTCCGATGGTGCTCGACGGTCTTCTCTACATCAAGAACAAGATCGACCCGACGCTGACGCTTCGCCGTTCCTGTCGCGAAGGCATTTGCGGGTCGTGCGCGATGAATATCGACGGCACCAACACGCTCGCCTGCACCAAGGGCATGGATGAGGTGAACGGCACGGTGAAGGTCTATCCGCTGCCGCATATGCCTGTGGTGAAGGACCTCGTGCCCGACCTCAACAACTTCTATGCCCAGCACCGCTCGATCGAGCCTTGGCTGAAGACGGTGTCGCCGACGCCGGCGAAGGAATGGAAGCAGAGCCATGAGGATCGCCTCAAGCTCGACGGTCTCTACGAATGCATTCTCTGCGCCTGCTGCTCGACATCCTGTCCGAGCTATTGGTGGAACGGCGATCGCTATCTCGGCCCGGCCGTGCTGCTGCAGGCCTATCGCTGGCTGATCGATAGCCGCGACGAAGCCAAGGGCGAGCGGCTCGACAACCTCGAGGACCCGTTCCGGCTCTATCGCTGCCACACGATCATGAACTGCGCGCAGGCCTGCCCGAAGGGGCTGAACCCGGCCAAGGCGATCGCAGAGATCAAGAAGATGATGGTCGAGCGCCGCGTCTGACGCGGGATCGACGAGCAATATGCCGGGTCGCCACGCGGTGGCGGCCCTCTGCCTCTCCCAGACGTGATCGGCTCTGTCTGCGCGAGGCTCGAAAGATTTTCCGGGCCTCTGGTTTTCGGATATCAAGGGCTGGTAATGCCGCGTGAGACATGCAAGCGGCGCAGGGCGAAATAACGTGGTGCGACTTGATTAACCAAATCGCTTTACGATATTTCCGTCTCAATTGCGTGGCACGGCAGGCCGACAGACCGAAAGCGGGAGTTTTATGATGCAGTTTCGATACGTGGCGACGGGCCTAGCCCTGACCTTGGCGCTCGCCGGTTGCCAACGGACAGCCTATAACCCCTATAACGATCTGCCTGCGCAGCCGGCGCCGCTTCAGCCACAGCCCGTTCCCAGCGTTCAGGGCGGCCAGCTTCCGCCGCCGGGCGGCTCCATGGGCGGCGCTGCGGGTGGTTCGCAGTTCCCCAACGCTCCCATGGCCAGCGCCAATCCGGGCATGTCGGGTGGTCAGATGGCTCCGCCGGCAGCAGCCCAGGACGTCAAGAAGGATGCGATGGTCGGCAGCTGGCGCGTCAACGCCGCCGGTCAGTCCTGCGATATGTTCCTGACGCTCACCAATCTCGGTGGCGGCTCGCGCGGCGGCACCCGCGGCTGCGCCGGCCCGCTGACGATGATGGGCTCCTGGGACGTGACCGGAAAGTCGGTGCAGTTCAAGGACCGCGACGGCAACCTTCTCGGCAGCGTCTACAAGAGCGCCGACAACCGGTTCGACGGCACGCTGAGCTCCGGCCAGCAGCTCAGCCTCAGCCGATAAGCATAACATCGCAGAGGCGTTCGAGTGGAACCTGTCCCGGAATACACATCGAGCGTCGGCGAAGAGCTGAAGGCGTTGACGGCGTCGGGGGCATTGACCGCCGACGCGGCACAGCTTGCCGTTGCCGCCAAGCTCGATCATATCCTCACATGCCTGCGCGAAACGCGGCCCGCCAAGAAGAAGAGTGCGCTCGGCTGGCTGTTTGCCAAGGGCGGCGGCAAGCCGCGCGAGATCCGCGGCCTTTACGTCCATGGCAGTGTCGGTCGCGGCAAGACCATGCTGATGGACATGTTCTTCAAGAAGGCTGCCATCGACAAGAAGCGGCGGGCGCATTTCCATGAATTCATGGCCGACGTGCATGGGCGCATCCACGAGCACCGGCAGAAGCTGAAGCGCGGCGAGACAAAGCAGAACGATCCGGTTGCGCCGGTCGCGGCAGCCTTGTTCGAAGAGGCGGAGCTTCTCTGCTTCGACGAATTCTCCGTTACCGACATTACAGATGCGATGATCCTGGCGCGGCTGTTCACCGAGCTGTTCTCACTCGGCTGCATTCTGGTGGCCACGTCGAATGTGGCGCCTGAAAATCTTTACAGGGACGGCCTCAACCGGGGCCTTTTCCTGCCGTTCATTCCGCTGCTCGAAGCCAATGTCGACGTTGTGACGCTCGACAGCCCGACCGACTACCGGATGCAGAAGCTGGCGAGCCTGCCGGTCTATGTGACACCGCTCGACGGGCGGGCCGATGCGGCAATCGAGGCCGCCTGGCACGAGCTGACCGCGGGCGAGAAGGTGTCGCCGGTCGAAATCCCGATGAAGGGGCGCAGCATTCACGTGCCGATAGCGGCCGGACGCGTGGCCCGGTTTTCGTTCCACGACATCTGCAGCGTTCCGCTTGCTGCTGCCGATTATTTGAAGGTCGCCGACCGTTTTGACGCCGTATTCGTGGAGCACGTTCCGCAGCTGGGGCCGGAAAGACGCAATGAAGCCAAGCGGTTCATCAATCTGGTGGATGCGCTCTATGACCATAGCGTGCGTCTCTTCGTGTCGGCCGCAAGCGCCCCGGACGATATCCTTCTCGAAAAAAGAGGGACGGAAGGCTTCGAATTCGACCGCACCATCTCGCGTCTCTACGAGATGCGCAGCCCGGACTATCTGGTGCTTCACGAACAGGCGCGGCGCTGAATTTTGACGATTTGATGACAATGCAATTGACGTTTACGTAAGATATTTGTCATCTAACCGATTGAAAAATATAGCCTGAAAATAATCGATTGCTATTGCTTCCGTATGGCGTTATGTCACACCCCGTGAATTGGGAGGTTCGCTTGAGCTTCCCAAGTAATCGGATCTTAAGAGGAAGCTTTTCGATGGCGCGCAAGAAGATCGCACTAATTGGTTCGGGCATGATCGGTGGCACGCTGGCGCATCTCGCCAGCCTGAAGGAGCTGGGCGACGTCGTCCTCTTCGACATCGCCGACGGCATCCCACAGGGCAAGGGTCTCGATATCGCCCAGTCCGGCCCCGTCGAAGGCTTCAACGCGAAGCTGACCGGCGCCAGCGACTATGCTGCGATCGAAGGCGCAGACGTCTGCATCGTTACCGCCGGTGTCGCCCGCAAGCCGGGCATGAGCCGCGACGACCTGCTCGGCATCAACCTCAAGGTCATGGAACAGGTCGGCGCCGGCATCAAGAAATATGCCCCGAATGCTTTCGTGATCTGCATCACCAACCCGCTCGACGCGATGGTCTGGGCTCTGCAGAAGTTCTCCGGCCTGCCGAAGAACATGGTCGTCGGCATGGCCGGCGTTCTCGACAGTTCGCGTTTCCGCCTGTTCCTCTCCGAAGAATTCAACGTGTCCGTTCAGGACGTCACCGCGTTCGTTCTCGGCGGCCATGGCGACACGATGGTGCCGCTCGCCCGCTACTCGACCATCGGCGGCATCCCGCTCACCGATCTGGTCAAGATGGGCTGGATCACCCAGGAGCGCCTCGAGGAAATCATCCAGCGCACCCGTGACGGCGGCGCAGAAATCGTCGGCCTCCTGAAGACCGGCTCGGCCTACTACGCGCCCGCCGCCTCGGCGATCGAGATGGCTGAATCCTTCCTCAAGGACAAGAAGCGCGTTCTTCCGGCTGCCGCCTATCTCTCGGGCCAGTACGGCGTCAACGACATGTATGTCGGCGTTCCGACAATCATCGGTGCCGGCGGCATCGAACGCATCATCGAAGTCGAATTCGACAAGGACGAAGAAGCGGCCTTCCAGAAGTCCGTGGCAGCCGTTGCCGGGCTTTGCGAAGCCTGCGTCGGCATCGCCCCCGCCTTGAAGTAATTTGACTCTCAAGTCATCCAAATAGGGACATACCCCCATGAACATTCACGAATATCAGGCCAAGGCCCTGCTCAAGGGCTACGGCGCGCCGGTTGCCGAAGGCGTCGCGATCCTGAAGGTCGAAGAAGCCGAAGCCGCCGCGAAGTCGCTTCCCGGCCCGCTCTACGTGGTCAAGAGCCAGATCCATGCCGGCGGCCGCGGCAAGGGCAAGTTCAAGGAACTTGGACCTGACGCCAAGGGCGGCGTTCGCCTGGCAAAGTCGATCGAGGAAGTGGTTTCCCACGCCAAGGACATGCTCGGTAACACGCTGGTGACGGCGCAGACGGGCGATGCCGGCAAGCAGGTCAACCGCCTCTACATCGAAGATGGCGCAGACATCGACCGCGAACTCTATTGCTCGCTGCTCGTCGACCGCTCGGTCGGCCAGGTTGCCTTCGTCGTTTCGACCGAAGGCGGCATGGACATCGAAGCCGTTGCCCACGACACGCCGGAAAAGATCCACACGATCGCCATCGACCCGCTCGTCGGCGTCACGGCTGACGACGTTGCCAAGATCTCCAAGGCGCTCGAACTGTCGGGTGCTGCGGCTGAAGACGCAAAATCGCTCTTCCCGGCCCTCTACAAGGCGTTCGGCGAAAAGGACATGGCGCTCCTCGAAGTCAATCCGCTGATCGTCATGAAGGACGGCCATCTGCGCGTTCTCGACGCCAAGATGTCCTTCGACGGCAACGCGCTGTTCCGCCATGACGACGTCAAGGCGCTGCGCGACGAGACCGAGGAAGATTCGAAGGAAATCGAAGCCTCCAAGTGGGACCTGGCCTATGTCGCCCTCGACGGCAATATCGGCTGCATGGTCAATGGTGCCGGTCTCGCCATGGCGACGATGGACATTATCAAGCTTTACGGCAAAGAGCCGGCAAACTTCTGCGACGTCGGCGGCGGCGCCGGCAAGGAGAAGGTGGCTGCTGCCTTCAAGATCATCACCGCCGACCCGAAGGTCGAGGGCATCCTCGTCAACATCTTCGGCGGCATCATGCGTTGCGACGTCATCGCGGAAGGCGTCATCGCTGCGGTGAAGGAAGTCGGCCTCACGGTTCCGCTCGTCGTTCGCCTCGAAGGCACCAATGTCGAGCTCGGCAAGAAGCTGCTCAACGAGTCCGGTCTGGCGATCACCGCCGCCGACGATCTCGACGATGCGGCCAAGAAGATCGTCGCGGCGATCAAAGCCTAATCTGAAGGACCGGAAACAATGTCTATTCTCGTCAATAAAGACACCAAGGTCCTCGTTCAGGGCCTGACCGGCAAGACCGGCACGTTCCACACCGAACAGGCGCTTGCCTATTACGGCACGAAGATGGTCGGTGGCATCCATCCGAAGAAGGGTGGCGAAAGCTGGTCTTCGGGCGTCGACGGCACCTCGCTGCCGATCTTCGCCTCGGTTGCCGAAGCCAAGGAAAAGACCGGTGCCGACGCATCCGTGATCTACGTTCCGCCGGCAGGCGCTGCGGACGCGATCATCGAGGCGATCGACGCCGAGATCCCGTTCATCACCTGCATCACCGAGGGTATCCCGGTCATGGACATGGTGCGGGTCAAGGCCAAGCTCGACAAGTCGAAGTCGCGCCTGCTCGGCCCGAATTGCCCGGGCGTGCTGACGCCGGAAGAATGCAAGATCGGCATCATGCCGGGCTCGATCTTCCGCAAGGGTTCGGTCGGTATCGTCTCGCGCTCCGGCACGCTGACCTACGAAGCCGTGTTCCAGACGTCCAACGAAGGTCTCGGTCAGACGACGGCTGTCGGCATCGGCGGCGACCCGGTCAAGGGCACCGAGTTCATCGACATCCTGGAAATGTTCCTGGCTGACGATGCGACCCAGTCGATCATCATGATCGGCGAAATCGGCGGCTCGGCTGAAGAAGACGCGGCGCAGTTCCTCATCGACGAAGCCAAGAAGGGCCGCAAGAAGCCGATGGCCGGCTTTATCGCCGGTCGGACCGCTCCGAAGGGCCGCACCATGGGTCACGCCGGCGCTGTCGTTTCCGGCGGCAAGGGCGATGCGGAATCCAAGATCGCCGCGATGGAAGCAGCCGGCATCAAGGTTTCGCCTTCCCCGGCACGCCTCGGCAAGACGCTGGTTGAAGTCCTCAAGGGCTGAGATCACATATAAGGACGTGGCCGCGTGAAACGCGGCCCGTTCCCGACAACGGAGAAGGCGGTGGCCCCCAAGGCCCGCCCTTTCCGGTCCGGCGGTCCTCCCCCACGAGATGTCCGAGGACCCGTCCGTTTCGGCGGCAGACATAACAAACGACCAAGAGAAAATGCGGATGCCGGCACATTGACCGGTTCCGATTACGTCAGGAGGCGGGCGCGGCGCCCGCGATGGATCATGGCACGGCAAGAAGCCAACGAGCAGTTCCTCATCACCTCTTTCCTCGACGGTGCGAACGCTGCGTATATCGAGCAGCTCTATGCCCGCTACGAGGAAGACAAGAATTCGGTTTCGGACGAATGGCAGGCCTTCTTCAAGGCGCTCGCCGACAATCCGGACGACGTCAAGAAGGCGGCCAAGGGTGCGTCCTGGCAGCGCAAGAACTGGCCGATCGCGGCCAATGGCGACCTCATCTCGGCACTCGACGGCAACTGGCCGATCGTGATCGAGAAGGCCGTCGAAACCAAGGTCAAGGCCAAGGCCGAAGCCGTTGCGGCAGCAACCGGCCAGCCGGTGCAGCCGGCAGACGTGCATCAGGCGACGCGCGACAGCGTGCGCGCCATCATGATGATCCGCGCCTACCGCACCCGCGGCCACCTGCATGCCAAGCTCGACCCGCTCGGTCTTGCAGCCCCGGTCGAGGACTATAACGAGCTGTCGCCGAAGTCCTACGGCTTCGAAGAGAGCGATTACGACCGCAAGATCTTCATCGACGGCGTTCTCGGCCTCGAATACGCCTCCGTGCGCGAGATGATCGAAATCCTCGAGCGGACCTACTGCTCGACGATCGGCGTCGAGTTCATGCATATTTCCAGCCCGGAAGAGAAGGCCTGGATCCAGGAACGTATCGAAGGTCCTGACAAGGGCGTCGAGTTCACGCCGGAAGGCAAAAGGGCGATCCTGCAGAAGCTGGTCGAAGGCGAAGGCTACGAACAGTTCCTCGACGTCCGCTTCAAGGGCACCAAGCGTTTCGGCCTCGATGGCGGTGAATCGCTGATCCCGGCGCTCGAACAGATCATCAAGCGCGGCGGCCAGGAAGGCCTGCAGGAAATCGTTCTCGGCATGGCCCATCGCGGCCGCCTGAACGTTCTCACCAACGTCATGCACAAGCCGCACCGCGCGGTGTTCCACGAATTCAAGGGCGGCTCCTACAAGCCCGATGAAGTCGAAGGTTCGGGCGACGTGAAGTACCATCTGGGTGCCTCTTCCGACCGCGAATTCGACGGCAACAAGGTCCACCTGTCGCTGACGGCAAACCCGTCGCACCTTGAAATCGTCAATCCTGTCGTGATGGGCAAGGCCCGCGCCAAGCAGGACATGCTGACCAAGGTCTGGGAAAAGGACAACATCATCCCGCTCTCGGAGCGTGCGAAGGTGCTGCCGCTTCTCCTGCATGGCGACGCCGCCTTTGCAGGTCAGGGCGTGACTGCCGAAATTCTCGGCCTGTCGGGCCTGCGCGGCCACCGTGTTGCCGGCACGCTGCATGTCATCATCAACAACCAGATCGGCTTCACCACCAATCCGGCCTTCTCGCGTTCGTCGCCCTATCCGTCCGACGTCGCCAAGATGATCGAAGCGCCGATCTTCCACGTCAATGGCGACGATCCGGAAGCGGTCGTCTATGCCGCCAAGATCGCCATCGAATTCCGCATGAAGTTCCACAAGCCCGTGGTCGTGGACATGTTCTGCTACCGCCGCTTCGGCCATAACGAAGGCGACGAGCCCGCGTTCACGCAGCCGAAAATGTACAAGGTCATCCGTGGCCACAAGGCTGTTGCCGAACTTTATGCCGACCGTCTGATTGCCGAAAACGTCATCACCGAAGGCGAATTCGAAAAGATGAAGGCCGACTGGCGCGCGCATCTGGAAACGGAATTCGAAGCCGGCCAGAGCTACAAGCCGAACAAGGCCGACTGGCTGGACGGCCAGTGGTCTGGCCTGCGCTCGGCCGACAATGCCGACGAGCAGCGCCGCGGCAAGACCGCGATGCCGATGAAGAGCCTCAAGGAAATCGGCCGCAAGCTGTCGACCATTCCGGACGGCTTCAACGCGCACCGTACGATCAAGCGCTTCATGGACAACCGGGCGCAGATGGTCGAGAGCGGCGAAGGCCTCGACTGGGCGATGGCGGAAGCCTTTGCCTTCGGTTCGCTTGCCGTCGAAGGCACGAAGATCCGCCTGTCGGGCCAGGATTGCGAACGCGGCACGTTCTCGCAGCGTCACTCGGTTCTCTACGATCAGGAGACCGAAGAGCGCTACATCCCGCTCGCCAACCTCCAGGCAGGCCAGGGCAAGTACGAGGTCATCAACTCGATGCTGTCTGAAGAAGCCGTTCTCGGCTTCGAATACGGCTATTCGCTTGCCCGCCCGAATGCGCTGACGCTCTGGGAAGCCCAGTTCGGCGACTTCGCCAACGGTGCCCAGGTGGTGTTCGACCAGTTCATCTCCTCTGGCGAACGCAAGTGGCTGCGCATGTCCGGTCTCGTCTGCCTTCTGCCGCATGGCTATGAAGGTCAGGGCCCGGAACACTCGTCCGCCCGCCTGGAGCGTTGGCTGCAGATGTGCGCCGAAGACAATATGCAGGTCGCCAACGTCACGACACCGGCCAACTACTTCCACATCCTGCGCCGCCAGGTGAAGCGCGACTTCCGCAAGCCGCTGATCCTGATGACGCCGAAGTCGCTGCTGCGCCACAAGCGTGCCACATCGACGCTTGCGGAACTGGCGGGCGAAAGCTCGTTCCACCGCCTGCTGTGGGACGATGCGGAAGTGATCAAGGATGGTCCGATCAAGCTGCAGAAGGACGCCAAGATCCGCCGCGTCGTGATGTGCTCGGGCAAGGTCTATTACGACCTGCTCGAAGAGCGGGAGAAGCGCGGCATCGACGACATCTATCTGCTGCGTATCGAACAGCTCTACCCGTTCCCGGCCAAGGCGCTCATCAACGAGCTTTCGCGCTTCAAGAACGCCGAAATGGTCTGGTGCCAGGAAGAGCCGAAGAACATGGGGTCGTGGTCGTTCATCGATCCGTATCTCGAGTGGGTGCTGGCGCATATCGATGCCAAGTACCAGCGGGTTCGCTATACCGGCCGTCCGGCTGCCGCCTCGCCGGCAACCGGCCTGATGTCGAAGCATCTCGCACAGCTCGAAGCTTTCCTCGAAGACGCTCTCGGCGGCTGAGTTCTCAGCCGCTGTCCCATCCCCTTCGCAAACATTACGAAAAACACGGAAACTGATCATGGCCACCGAAATCCGCGTCCCCACACTTGGGGAATCCGTCAGCGAGGCAACCGTCGGCACCTGGTTCAAGAAGGTTGGCGACACCGTCAAGGCCGATGAGCCGCTGGTCGAACTGGAAACCGACAAGGTTACCGTCGAAGTGCCGGCTCCGGCATCGGGCGTACTGACCGAGATCGTCGCGCAGAACGGCGAGACCGTCGGCCTCGACGCGCTGCTCGGCCAGATCGCCGCAGGCGCTGCCGGTGCGGCAACGGCTGCTCCTGCTGCCAAGCCCGCAGAAGCTGCCCCGGCTGCGGCCGCAGCACCGGCTCCGGTTGCTGCCGCCGCTTCCTCGATGCCGCCTGCACCTGCCGCTGCCAAGCTCGCCGCCGACAACAACGTCTCGACATCAGACGTCGATGGTTCGGGCAAGCGTGGTCAGGTGCTGAAGGGCGATGTGATCGCTGCCATCGCCAAGGGCCCGGCCGCTTCCGCGCCGGCTTCGGTTCCGGCTGCACCGCGTGCCGTTTCCTCGGCCGAGGATGCACCGCGCGAAGAGCGCGTGAAGATGACCCGTCTTCGCCAGACGATCGCCAAGCGCCTCAAGGATGCCCAGAACACCGCCGCCATGCTGACCACCTATAACGAGGTGGACATGAAGGCCGTGATGGATCTGCGCAACCGCTACAAGGACGTGTTCGAGAAGAAGCACGGTGTGAAGCTCGGCTTCATGGGCTTCTTCACCAAGGCCGTCACGCATGCGCTGAAGGAACTTCCGGCGGTCAACGCCGAGATCGACGGCACGGATCTCATCTACAAGAACTATTGCCATGTCGGCATGGCCGTCGGCACCGACAAGGGTCTCGTCGTTCCGGTCATCCGCGATGCCGACCAGCGTTCGATCGCCGGCGTCGAGAAGGAACTTGGCCGCCTTGCCAAGGCTGCCCGTGACGGTACGCTGTCGATGGCAGACATGCAGGGCGGTACGTTCACCATCACCAATGGTGGCGTCTACGGTTCGCTGATGTCCTCGCCGATCCTCAATGCCCCGCAGTCAGGTATCCTCGGCATGCATAAGATCCAGGAGCGCCCGGTCGCGATCGGCGGTCAGGTCGTCATCCGTCCGATGATGTATCTGGCTCTGTCCTATGACCACCGCATCGTCGACGGCAAGGAAGCGGTCACCTTCCTCGTTCGCGTCAAGGAAAGCCTGGAAGATCCGGAACGTCTGGTTCTCGATCTTTAATCTGGCCTGATCTGGTCTGACGGATAAACGGAGGGAGCAGTATGGAACCGGCTTCGGCAAATGCATCGCATCTCGTGGTGCTCCTGTGTCTGAGCGTCCTGCTGCTCCTTTTCCATATTCTCCTGCAGGGCGTTCTTGCCACGCGGGAGCTTGGTTCGGCCTGGAATGCCGGGCCGCGTGACGAGCCCGTCACGGCAAAGGGCGCACTGGCCGGCCGCGCCGCCCGTGCCTCGAAGAATTATCAGGAAACCTATCCCGCCTTCATCGGCTTGCTGCTCGGCCTTGCCTTCATCGGCGATCCTACCGGGCTCGGCGTCGGCGGGGGGTGGGTCTGGCTGATCGCCAGGATCGCCTATGTTCCCCTCTATCTCACCGGCATTCCCTATATCCGCTCGCTCGTCTGGTTGCTGAGCGTCGCAGGGTTGCTGATCATGATGGCCGCCTTGCTGTTTTAGAGCTGGCGCTTCGTAAAAAGGATTTTGAAATGGCTTATGATGTCGTCGTCATCGGGTCCGGCCCCGGCGGTTATGTCTGCGCAATCAAGGCGGCACAGCTCGGCCTGAAGGTCGCTGTCGTCGAAAAGCGCGCCACCTATGGCGGCACCTGCCTCAATGTCGGCTGCATTCCGTCGAAGGCGCTGCTGCACGCATCGGAAATGTTCCATCAGGTTGCGCATGGCGTCGATGCGCTCGGCGTCGAAGTCGCCGCGCCGACCCTCAACCTGTCGAAGATGATGGCGCACAAGGATGCGACCATCAAATCCAACGTCGATGGCGTTGCCTTTCTCTTCAAGAAGAACAAGATCGACGGCTTTACCGGCACCGGCAAGATCGTGGCTGCCGGCAAGGTTTCGGTGACCGGCGAAGACGGCAAGGTGCAGGAGCTGGAGACGAAGAACATCGTCATCGCCACCGGTTCCGATGTTGCCGGCATTCCTGGCGTCAATGTCGATATCGACGAGAAGGTCATCGTCTCGTCGACCGGCGCGATTTCGCTCGACAAGGTACCGCAGAACCTGATCGTCGTCGGCGGCGGCGTGATCGGTCTCGAACTCGGTTCGGTCTGGATGCGTCTCGGCGCCAAGGTCACTGTCATCGAATATCTCGACAAGCTGCTCGGCGGCATGGATGCCGACGTGTCGAAGCAGTTCCAGCGGATGATCGCCAAGCAGGGCATGGATATCCGCACCGATGCCAAAGTCACCGCCGTCGAAAAGACCGCGACCGGCGCCAAGGTTACCTACGAGCCGGTCAAGGGTGGGGATGCCGTTACCGTTGAGGCTGACGTCGTGCTGATCTCCACCGGCCGCAAGCCCTATACCGAAGGCCTCGGCCTCGAAGGTGCCGGCGTTGCGCTCGACAATCGCGGCCGCGTCGAAATCGACGGCCACTTCAAGACCAATGTTGCCGGCATCTACGCCATCGGTGACGTGGTGAAAGGCCCGATGCTGGCGCATAAGGCGGAAGACGAGGGCGTCGCTCTTGCCGAAATTCTCGCCGGCCAGCACGGCCATGTGAACTACGACGTCATTCCGGGCGTCGTCTACACCCAGCCGGAAGTCGCTTCCGTCGGCAAGACCGAGGAAGAACTGAAGGCTGCAGGCATCGCCTACAAGGTCGGCAAGTTCCCGTTCACCGCCAACGGCCGTGCCCGCGCCATGCTGGCGACGGACGGTTTCGTTAAGATCCTTGCCGACAAGGACACAGACCGGGTTCTCGGCGGCCATATCGTCGGCTTCGGTGCCGGCGAGATGATCCACGAGATCACCGTTCTCATGGAGTTTTCCGGCTCGTCGGAAGATCTTGGTCGGACCTGCCACGCGCACCCGACGATGTCGGAAGCCGTCAAGGAAGCCGCGCTCGCGACCTTCGCAAAGCCGATCCATATGTGATCGAAGGCAATCCTCGCTTCGAAATTCAAAAGCCGCGTCCTCTGGGCGCGGCTTTTTCCGTTTTTCCGACACGGAGATCACCGCACAATTGTCGCTTGCGGCGGTGATTCGCGGCCTGTCAATTCTGACTTATTCTCGTTTATCGGTGTATTTGCCGTATCGCGCAAATCAGGGTAAAAATACCGTCAACGCCCAGCGTATTTCAGGGCGCGCCCGCGGCATCTCATCGTCCGGGCCTGCGTAAAACTCTCCGTTTCCTGCATGATGCAAGCCTGCCTTTTTTCGCGCGGGCCGGGCCATGACGTCTGCTGCCCGGCGGTCATCTTTTTAACGTGGCAAGAGGTCCCAGGAGGCCATATTGACCAGTATCAGCTCCCTTTCCAGCTCGACCAGCAGCAGCACCTATCGGTCTAAGCTCGATACCAATGGCGATGGTATCGTCTCTGCAGACGAATTGGCGGCCGCCAATACCAGCAGCAGTTCCAGCTCGAGCTCGTCCTCGACGCAGTCCGGTGACGACAGCAGTTCCACGTCGAGCGCGGCTCTGCAGCTGTCCTCGATGCTCATGTCGATGATCCTGCAGATGGCCAGCGGCAACAATCAGGATAGCTCGCAGTCTGATAGCGACAGTGGCTCGGATGACAGCGCTTCACAGCTTTCCGTCGCCAACCTCGACAGTGATGGTGATGGCACCGTCAGCGCGTCGGAATTTGCAAGCGCCAAGCCGGACGATGTCACGGACGACATGTCGTCCAGTCTTTTCTCCGCGCTTCACGCCGATGGCAGCGGTTCGCTGGACGATAGCGAGCTTGCGGCGATGCAGAATGGAACGCCGCCGCCACCGCCAGGCGGTGCTCCACCGGCGAGCGACGATGACGATACGTCGTCGGCCCTGTCCCTTTCGAGCCTCGATACGGATGGCGATGGCGTCGTCAGCGCCGCCGAACTTGCTGCGGCCAAGCCGGACGACGTCTCCGAAGACATGTCGGCGCAGCTGTTCGCCTCGCTTGATGCGGATGGCAATGGCAGCCTCGATGAAGGCGAGCTTGCCGCGCTGCAAGGCGACCGCCCAGCGGGGCCCCCTCCGCCGGCATCGACCGATAGCAGCGAGGCGAGCACGACGGCGTCCGCCGATAGCACATCCGCAAGCAGCGACGACCTTCTGGCCCAGCTGGAAAAGCTCAGCCAGCAATATCTCAGCAGCCTTTCGGATGATGCGGACACATCCACCTCGCTGATGAACGTCTGATAGCGCGGTTGCTTCTGCGGCATGCGAGAAACCATGGCTTCGCCTCCCCTCGAGGCGGGGCCCGCCTGCGTGCCTTTCTGCTTGTGGAGAGGCATGGCTTTTGCGGGATGACGATCGGCGGTAGACTGCAAACCAGTTCCGGCAGAGGCAGGTGATCCGCATGAAAACCGATTTTTCGATCCCGCAGCGGGTGCTGCACTGGCTGATGGTCGTGCTGCTTGCGTTCAACCTTCTGGCGTCCGATGGCATGGGCGCTTTTGGACAGCTCTATTTCGGCGACCAACCGATCCCTGCGGATATTGCATTCTCTGCCAATATCCACGCCACGTTCGGTATCGCTATTCTCGTTCTCGGTGTCTTGCGGCTCTGTCTGCGCTTCGTGCAGGGGGTGCCGCCCGCACCGGCGGTCGAGCCGCCCATGCTCCGGATCGTCGCGAAACTCTGTCACTTCGCGTTCTATGCGATCTTCATCATCATGCCGCTTGCCGGTATCGGCGCCTTCTATTTCAAGAACAGCGCTGCCGCCTTTGCCCATATCGGATGGATGAAGACGCTTTTGTGGATACTGATCGGCCTGCATGTGGCCGGCGTGCTGGTTCACCAGTTCTACTGGAAGACGGAGGTTTTGAAGCGGATGACGATTGGCTCGCGTTCGTGACCCGTAAAGCGGTGCAACTGGTCAAGCCTGAATTTTCCTTGGCGCAGCCAGCCAAGAGAGTAGGATATGACCCGATTGAATGTTGGGATCGGTGAAAGCTTTGAACGAGAAGATTAGCATCTCACTGCCAGCCAATACAGCCGACGACATCCAGTCGCGTGTCGATGCGGGCCTTTATCCGTCCGCTGGTGACGTCGTGTCGGCGGCGCTTCGAGCGCTTGATAGAGAAGAGAGGCTCGACGATCCGCTGCTCGATATGAAGGTTCGCGAGGCTCTCGACGACGATCGTCCGGCGCTTCCCGCAGATCAGGTATTCGAACGTCTCGAACGTCTGCATGCTGCCCAGATGCGCCGCAAATGACACAAAACGAGGTCCTCTTCCATCCGCTGGCAGATATCGACCTCGAAACGATCTATCATTTTATTGCGGCAGATAGCCCGGATAGAGCCATCGCGTTTGTGCGCCGCATCCGCGCCTTTAGCATGAACTTGAAAACCATGTCGATGCGAGGCCGCAATCGGGATGATCTTGCAAGCGGCGTCAGGACGCTTGTCTTTGAGAAACGCGTTGTGATTGCCTATCGTACCGAAAGCGAATGCGTCACAGTCCTTCGGCTTTTCTATGCCGGGCGAAATATCTCTGATGCCATCTGGCCGGACTAAGAGAACGAGTGGGGTCAGCCGGCCGGAGTGACCGTGTAGCCCTGGCTGCGGAGAAGTTCGACCAGCCCCTCCTTGCCCGGCAAATGCAGGGCGCCGACGGCGATCAGGGCGCCGCCTTGGCCGAGGATCGGTGCTACGCGCTCGGCCATGCGGTGATTGCGCTGGGTGACGACCAGTTGCTCGAAATCGCCGTAGCCGGTGTCGTCGCTTTCGGGGTCCACGGCTTTCAGCATCGGAACGGTAAGACCAATCTGTCCGGAGACGTAAAGGTCGGTCATCGTCTCGAAGACGTCGTCCATCTTGTCGCCCATCTTCAAGGTCCCGATCAGCGACTTGATATGCGTGTCCATCGGGATCTCGGCGAGCGTCGAGAGCTGTTCCTGAAAGGTTTCGAGCCCCTTGACAGGCTTGCCGGCGGCGACTGCGTCAAGCGCGATCTGCTTGTCGAGAAAAGCCGTGTTGTCTGCCTTGCGGGCCATTTCGCAGGCCGGCAGCGAGAGGAAGGACATCAGCATCCAGGGCTTCATACGCGAGACGGCGGAGAAGGGGACGCCACGGCTCTTCAGAACCGCTTCAAGCCGCTGCTCGTCATCCTTCGACAGAAGCTTGTCGATCGAGGTGCCGTCGGTGAACATGGTCAGATCGGGGTTGGAGAGAAGCCCGGCCATTGCCTTCTTGTCGTCGAGGATCTCGTCGGATTCGATGACGATGGTTTTTGCGGCTTTCAACGCCTCGGGCGCGCCGGCCGGCATCTTGAGGACGCGCGGATCGCTGACATGCATCGTGCCGAGAAGATAGGAGGCCTGGATGCCCGGCTTCTCGATCTTCCAGAAGATGTTTTCGCCGTTCGGGATCTTCGCGCCTTCGGCCAACACCGCCTGATAGGCTTTGGGATTGGATGTTTTCAGCTCTTCGAGCAGGTTCCGACCGGTGCAAACCGCCGCTTTTGCCGCGTTGTCCTCGGCATGAGCCGGTGTCAGCGATGCCAGGATGACAAGAAGCGAAGCTGCCGCCATCACATGCACGGCTGCGATCAGCCAGAGGGCGCAATCCTGCGCGCGCTTGATAAGGGAAGGGGCGCTCGTGGCAAGACCGGTCGTCATCATGTCATCCGTCTGTTGTCGTTGACCTGTTTTAGGCCGATCGGCTGCAAAACCGCTTAACGGGACTGGTTAACGAATGGTATCTGCCGATTGTGTCAGGCGCGCGGGTGAGCGCGATCGTAGACGTCGAGCAGGCGGGCCGTATCGACACCGGTATAGACCTGCGTCGTCGACAGGCTGGCATGGCCGAGCAGTTCCTGGATGGTGCGCAGATCGCCGCCGCCGGCCAGAAGATGGGTCGCGAAAGAGTGGCGCAGCGCATGCGGCGTTGCCGTATCCGGCAGGCCGAAGGCACTTCTCAACTTCTGCATTTCGCGCTGGATGATCGCCGGCTGCAAGGGGCCGCCGCGGGCGCCGCGAAACAGCGGTTTACCGTCTTCGAGGTGATAGGGACAAAGCTTGCGATAGGTCGTGACGGCCTCGAAGACGACGGTAAGAAGCGGCACAAGCCGTGTCTTTCCGCCCTTGCCGGTAATGCGCAGGCTGGTTGCGCCTTGTGAAAGATCGTCCGGCGTCAGCCCGAGCGCTTCGGAAATACGCAGGCCACAGCCATAGAGAAGGGTGAGAACGGCTGCGTCGCGGGCCGCGATCCAGGGCGTCTCATGCATCTGCGCATCGGAGGAGACGACATTGAGCGCCTGCCGGTCGGTGAGCGGTTTCGGCAGCGATTTCGGCTGGCGCGGCGAGCGGATGGCGCCCGCACCGGCAGCATTCACCAGTCCCTTGCGCTCCAGATAGCGCAGGAAGGAACGAAGGCCGGCGAGGTGGCGGCCAAGCGAACGATTTCCCGAGCCATCCCGGCGGCGAGCGGCGAGAAAGGCACGCAGATCGGCCGGACGCAGGGTGTGGATATCGGCAAGCGTCGGCGGGCCGGCGAGATGGCCGGTTAGAAAATTCAGGAACTGCCGCGTGTCGCGCTCATAGGCGTGCAGCGTGTTGACGGAATAGCGTCGCTCGGTTTCCAGGCTTTCCAGCCAGGCACCGCGCTGGGTCATCAGATCCGGCGCTGCAATGATCAGTAGCTCGTTCACGTGTCCTGCCCGTTGAATTTGTCGGCTCAGCGCACCAGATTGCTATCTGCGGCGTTACGGAATTGCTAACTATCGGACGTTACGCCACGGTTTGATCACACGGGACTGCAACTAGGAATCCGGTTCTGTCTGCGGGAGTTTTCATGACGCGCCGAGATACTTCGACGACATTCGGCCAGTTTGCGCAGACACTCGCTCTCGTTTCACAGGGAAAACCCGGTCATATCGTCGATACGCTGATCGGCGAGCGGGGCAAGAAGATCGTCGGCCATCCGCTCTGGCCGGTGATGCGTCCGTTTCTCTATACGCTTTTGCGCTACGGACGAGCCATCCGGTTTGCCAATGACGTGGCCAATTTGAGCGGCTACCAGTGTTTCGACTATATGAGCGACATGCTGAAGCTTCAAATTTCGGCGCGCAATGTCGAGCGTATCCCTGAGGCCGGCGGCTTCATCCTTGTCAGCAACCATCCGACCGGCATTGCCGACGGCGTGGCGGTCTTCGATCTTTTGAAGGGGCTGCGGCCCGACCTGATGGTGTTTGCCAATCGCGATGCCGTGAGAGTCAATCCGCGGTTCGCCGAGATGATCATTCCGGTCGAATGGCGCGAGGACCACAAGAGCAAGTTGAAGACCCGCGAGACGCTCGTTCTCACCAACCAGGCAGTGGAGGAGGGCAAGGTCATGGTGCTTTTCCCGTCCGGCCGTATTGCCTACTGGGAAAACGGCAAATTGAACGAGCGCCCGTGGAAGACGTCGGCCGTCGGGCTGGCGCGCAAATACAATCTGCCGATCCTGCCGATCCATATGACCGCCCGCAATTCCGGCCTGTTCTACTGGTTTGCCAAATGGTCCACCGAGCTGCGCGACATGACGGTGTTCTACGAACTCCTCAACAAGAAGGGCAATCGCTTCGAGTTCAAAATCGGTCACATGATCCAGCCGGAAGAACTCGAAGGCGATGTCGGTGAAGTAACGAGGATGCTCGAACGCCATACGGTGCACGATCTTGCCGCCGATGGCGATGCGCGCTTCGTCAACCGGCCGGCCATGGCTTCGGCGTCTGCTGCATAAGATAATGAACATCATCATTAAAGCTATTGCCGACGAGTTGCCGCCCGATGCCGGAGCCTTGGCCAGCGAAGCAGAACTGGAAGGCTATGAGCATATACGCCGGCTTGCTGACGAATGGGCTTCCGGTCGCAATCGCTTCGATCAGGACGGAGAAATATTGCTTGGTGCCTATAAGGGTGAGCGGCTTGTCGGTGTCGGCGGGCTGAGTGTCGAGTTTTCCCGGCGCGACTGGTTGCGGATGCGACGCTTCTACGTTCACCCATCGGCACGGCGTCAGGGCACGGCAAGGTCTGTCGCCGAGCGGCTCATTGTGCATGGGCGGCACTATACCAACACACTCACCGTGCATGCCGCTGATGCCAGAGCCGCTCGCTTCTGGGAAAAGGTTGGCTTTGCACCGCTTGCCCGTGACGGCTATACGCATCTTTTGGAAATTAAGTAGTCACATCTCGTTTCACTTTTCGTCCGCCGCGAGGCATGGTCCCGGCCCATGGGCACAGATTCGTCCGATCTTTTCGGTTCATTGTTGAAAGCACCGGCGCTCACGCGCGTGGTGCCTGTTCTGGTGCCCTTGCCGGTGCCGGTGCCCTACAGCTATGCGGTGCCGGAGGGCATGCATGTGGAGCCGGGCTCCGTGGTGCAGGTGCCGGTCGGTCCACGCCAGGTGATCGGCGTCGTCTGGGATGGGGATGACGAGAAATCCGCCGCCGGCGTCGATCCGAAAAAACTGCGGCCGATCACGCTCGTCTTCGATTGTCCGCCGCTGTCGAAGGAGATGCGCGATTTCGTCGAGTGGGTCGCAAGCTATACGCTGTCTCCCCCCGGTCTCGTGGCGCGCATGGCCATCCGCGCGCCGGCAGCCCTCGATCCCGAGCCGATGGTCGAGGGCCTGCGCTATCTCGGAGGCCAGCCGGACCGGATGACACCGGCGCGCGCCAAGGTTCTCGACAGGGTCGGCGAAGAAGACGTGCCGTGGACCCGCAGCGGGCTTGCGCATGCGGCCGGCGTGTCGCTCAGCGTCATCGACGGGTTGATCGGGCAGGGGATTTTCGACACGGTCTTTTTGCCGCCGCCGCCGGTCGTCGCGCTGCCGGATCCCGATTATGTCGCGCCGCGCATCGAAGGTCCGCAGAAAGAAGCCACCGAGGAAATTCTCGGCTCCATCAGGGCCGGCGGGTTTTCGGCCTCGCTGATCGACGGCGTCACCGGCTCGGGCAAGACGGAGGTCTATTTCGAGGCGATTGCCGAAACCCTGCGGCGCGGCAAGCAGGTCCTCATTCTCCTGCCGGAAATCGCGCTGACGGCGAGCTTTCTCGACCGTTTTCACGACCGGTTCGGTTCAAAGCCCGGCGAATGGCATTCCGATCTTTCACCGAGGATCCGCGAAAAAGTGTGGCGCGGCGTGGTGACGGGGGAGGTCAAGGTGGTGGCCGGCGCGCGTTCGGCACTGTTCCTGCCTTTCGAGGATCTCGGTCTGATCATCGTCGATGAAGAACACGACCCTGCCTACAAGCAGGAGGATCGCGTCTTCTATAATGCCCGTGACATGGCCGTGGTGCGGGCGCGGATCGGCGATTTTCCGATCGTGCTCGTTTCGGCGACGCCCTCCGTCGAGAGCCAGGTCAACGGGCTCGCCGGCCGCTATACGACAGTGCACATGCCGACCCGTTTCGGCGATGCGGCGCTGCCAGACCTTCATCTGGTCGACATGCGGCGGCATCCGCCGCAACGTGGCGGGTTCCTGTCGCCGATCCTTCTGCGCGGCATGGCCAGAACGCTTGAGAAGAAGGAGCAGTCGCTACTCTTCCTCAACAGGCGCGGTTATGCGCCCTTGACGCTTTGCCGCGTCTGCGGTCACAGGTTCCAATGCCCGCAATGTTCGAGCTGGCTGGTGGAACACCGGTTCAAGAGCCAGATCCAGTGCCATCAATGCGGCTATAACGAGCCGACGCCGGAGGCGTGTCCGGAATGCGGCACACTCGATCATCTCGTGCCCTGCGGGCCGGGAGTGGAGCGGATTGCCGAAGAGGTGGAGAAGCATTTTCCCGATGCGCGCACGATGGTGCTGTCATCGGATCTGCTCGGGGGCATGAAGCGTGTGCGGCTGGAGTTGGAAGCGATCGCCAAGGGCGACGTGGATATCGTCATCGGCACGCAGCTGGTGGCCAAGGGGCATAACTTTCCGCTGATGACACTGGTCGGCATCGTCGATGCCGATCTCGGCCTATCCAATGGTGACCCGCGGGCAGCGGAGCGGACCTTCCAGCTTCTGAGCCAGGTGACGGGCCGCGCCGGGCGAACGGGCCTGAAGAGCCATGGCCTGATCCAGACCTTTCAGCCGCTTCATCCGGTAATGCAGGCGATTGTCTCGGGCGATGCCACGGCGTTCTACGACCGCGAGATTTCCGAACGGGAGAAGGCGCTTTTGCCGCCATTCGGCCGTCTTGCCTCGCTGATCGTCTCGGCCGAAACGCGGGTGGATGCGGAAGGTCACGCGAGAGGCCTTCGGGCAGCGGCGCCGCATGTCAGCGGCATCTCGGTGCTGGGGCCAGCCGAGGCGCCGCTTGCCTTGGTGCGCGGGCGCCACCGGTTCCGATTGCTCGTCCATGGCCGCCGCAACAGCGACATGCAGGGCTTTTTGCGCACCATGATCGCCAATGGGCCGAAGGCGAGGGGATCGGTGCAGATCCAGCTGGACGTGGACCCGCAGAGCTTCCTTTGAAAACGCTGATGACCTGTGGATCTTAGCGGGTTGTTTACCCTATGCGCTAAAATCGCCCGAATCGACTGAACAGGATCGAACGAAGCGAGGCGGCATGGACTTTTATTTTCCCACGGTATTCGGCGAGCAGGTGGCCTTCATCGGTGCCGCCGCAACCGCTTTCATCGGATTTCTGGTTTTCCTCATGCCGCGCCTTGCGCTTGGCCTCGGCGGCTTTCAGGTGGGCGAGGTCCGGCCTGAAGGCTATGCCTCCGTGCGCTCGGCCGGTGCCCATCATCTCGGCCTCGGGCTTGCGGCCATCATGCTGGCCCAGGACTGGATCTACATGGCACTCGGTATCGCGCTCGGTTTTGGCGCGATCGGCCGCCTTGCGGCCTGCCTGTTCGATCGGGCGCTGACGCCGCGGAATATCGCGATTTCCTTACTGCAGGTTGTGCTTGCGCTTGCACCCCTCGCCTATGTTTTCGGCTATGTGTGAGGCTTCGGTACGAGACAAAACAGCGCAGGTGCCCCCGAAACAGGCGTGTCGAACGATAAAATAGGTGCAAGCCCTTGCGGCGCAGGCGTTTTCCCGTCCGAGCGTGTTGCGAGTCCCTACATCCTATGCTAGACGGACCTCCAACGTCGGATTGGGGTAGGGTCGACGCTCTGCTGTATCTGAGGGAAAATCAAATAATCTCAAGGTCTTGCTGAGCCCTCCGAGAAGGGTTGGCGCTTGAGTGGTAATTCTAGGGAAACTGTGCCCGTGGCTGACACGTCCCAGCATATTTCCGGTGTCGCGGAGCGCTATGCCGTTTCGCTTTTCGAGCTCGCGCTCGAGACCGGGTCCGCCGACAAGGTCGGAGCAGATCTTGACCGTTTTCAGGCGTTGCTTGATGAAAGCGAAGATCTGCGTCGGCTCGTCGCAAGCCCGGTCTTCTCCGCCGAGGAGCAGCAGAAGGCCATCGGCGCCGTCGCTGCCAAGGCTGGTGTTTCCGGTACGGTTGCCAATTTCCTGCAGGTGATTGCCCGCAATCGCCGCCTGTTTGCCCTGCCCGGCATGATCCGCGCCTACCGTGCGATGGCTGCCGAGCACCGTGGCGAAATCACGGCCGAGGTCACCTCGGCCCATGCGCTCACCGCAGCGCAGGAAGATGAACTGAAGTCGGCGCTGAAGGGCGTCACAGGCAAGACCGTTACAATCGCTGTAACAGTCGATCCGTCGATCCTCGGCGGCCTGATCGTCAAGGTCGGTTCGCGCCAGATCGATACGTCCCTTCGCACCAAACTTTCCACTCTTAAGCTCGCATTGAAAGAGGTTGGCTGATGGATATCCGCGCCGCGGAAATTTCCGCAATTCTCAAGGACCAGATCAAGAATTTCGGCCAGGAGGCTGAGGTCTCTGAAGTCGGCCAGGTTCTTTCCGTTGGTGACGGCATCGCCCGTGTTTACGGTCTCGACAACGTCCAGGCCGGCGAAATGGTCGAGTTTCCCGGCGGTGTCCGCGGCATGGCGCTGAACCTCGAATCCGACAATGTCGGCGTGGTCATCTTCGGCTCCGACCGCGACATCAAGGAAGGCGACATCGTCAAGCGCACCGGTGCGATCGTTGACGTTCCTGTCGGTCCGGAACTGCTCGGCCGCGTCGTCGATGCGCTCGGCAACCCGATCGACGGCAAGGGTCCGATCAACGCGACGCAGCGTTCGCGCGTCGACGTCAAGGCTCCGGGCATTATTCCGCGCAAGTCGGTTCATGAGCCGATGTCCACGGGCATCAAGGCGATCGACGCTCTGATCCCGGTCGGTCGCGGCCAGCGCGAGCTCGTCATCGGCGACCGCCAGACCGGCAAGACCGCCATCATTCTCGACTCGTTCCTCAACCAGAAGCCGATCCACGACAACGGCCCTGAGAACGACAAGCTGTTCTGCGTCTATGTCGCAGTCGGCCAGAAGCGTTCGACGGTTGCCCAGTTCGTCAAGGTGCTCGAAGAGCGCGGCGCCCTGCCGTACTCGATCGTCATCGCCGCCACGGCTTCCGATCCGGCTCCGATGCAGTATCTCGCGCCGTTTGCCGGTGCTGCGATGGGCGAATATTTCCGCGACAACGGCAAGCACGCCCTGATCGCCTATGACGACCTTTCGAAGCAGGCTGTTGCCTATCGCCAGATGTCGTTGCTTCTGCGCCGCCCGCCGGGCCGCGAAGCCTATCCGGGCGACGTCTTCTACCTGCATTCGCGTCTCCTCGAGCGCGCTGCAAAGCTTTCCGACGAACGCGGCGCCGGCTCGCTGACGGCTCTGCCGGTCATCGAAACCCAGGGTAACGACGTTTCGGCCTTCATCCCGACCAACGTGATCTCGATCACCGACGGCCAGATCTTCCTCGAAACCGACCTGTTCTACCAGGGCATCCGTCCGGCCGTTAACGTCGGTCTGTCGGTTTCGCGCGTCGGCTCGGCCGCTCAGGTCAAGGCGATGAAGCAGGTTGCCGGCTCGATCAAGGGCGAGCTTGCCCAGTATCGCGAAATGGCTGCGTTCGCGCAGTTCGGCTCGGACCTCGATGCCTCGACGCAGCGCCTCCTCAACCGCGGCGCACGCCTGACCGAACTCCTGAAGCAGCCGCAGTTCTCGCCGCTGAAGACGGAAGAGCAGGTCGCCGTGATCTTCGCTGGCGTCAATGGCTATCTCGACAAGATCCAGGTTGCCCAGGTCGGCAAGTTCGAACAGGGTCTGCTGTCCTACCTCCGCAACGACGGCAAGGACATTCTCGATACGATCCGTACCGAGAAGCAGCTCTCGGACGATACGCGCGCCAAGCTCAAGGCAGCTCTCGACAGCTTCGCCAAGTCTTTCGCCTGAAACGGATCTAGCCTTAAGGACCGATAACGGATGCCTTCACTTAAGGATCTGAAAAACCGGATCGCCTCCGTCAAGGCGACGCAGAAGATCACCAAGGCGATGAAAATGGTCGCCGCGGCGAAGCTGCGCCGTGCGCAGGAGGCGGCCGAGGCCGCCCGCCCTTATGCGGAACGGATGAACAAGGTTCTGGCCAGCCTGTCGGCTGCCAATGCCGGCAATGCGAATGCTCCCAAGCTGCTCGCAGGCACCGGCAAGGACCAGGTTCACCTGCTGATCGTCGCTACCGGCGAGCGCGGCCTGGCCGGCGGGTTCAACTCGTCGATCATCCGCCTTGCCCGCGACCACGCGCTGAAGCTTATCGCCCAGGGCAAGACGGTGAAGATCCTCACCGTCGGCCGCAAGGGCAATGATGTTCTTCGCCGTTCCTTCCGCGAGAACATCATCGACTACGTGACCTTCCGCGAGGTCAAGCAGTTGGGCTTCGTGCAGGCCGATGAAGTCGCCCAGAAGGTGTTGACGCTGTTCAACGCCGGCGAATTCGACGTCGCAACGCTGTTCTTCGCACGCTTCCAGTCGGTGATCTCGCAGGTGGCAACCGCCCAGCAGATCATTCCGGCCAAGTTCGAAGCCGTGAAGAGCGACGAGGCGCAGGTGTTCTACGAATACGAGCCGAGCGAAGAGGAAATTCTGGAAGACCTTCTGCCGAAGAATGTCGCCGTCCAGATCTTCCGTGCGCTCCTCGAAAACAACGCTTCGTTCTATGGTGCGCAGATGTCCGCGATGGACAACGCAACGCGCAACGCCGGTGACATGATCAACAGGCTGACGCTGTCCTACAACCGTCAGCGCCAGGCGCAGATCACCAAGGAACTCATCGAAATCATTTCGGGCGCGGAAGCGCTCTGACGCAAGGAAAGAGGGTAAGTATCATGGCTACCGCAACGGGCTCGTCCCTCGGCAAGGTGACGCAGGTTATCGGCGCCGTCGTTGACGTCGCTTTCGACGGCGAACTGCCGGCGATCCTCAACGCACTGGAAACCGACAATAACGGCAACCGTCTGGTTCTCGAAGTCGCGCAGCATCTCGGCGAGAATACCGTCCGCACGATCGCGATGGACTCGACCGAAGGTCTCGTTCGCGGCCAGAAGGTGACCGACACCGGTGGCGCGATCATGGTTCCCGTCGGTCCAGAAACGCTCGGCCGCATCATGAACGTCATCGGCGAGCCGATCGACGAAGCCGGTCCGCTGACGACCGAGTACAAGCGCGGCATCCACCAGGACGCCCCTCCTTATGTCGAGCAGTCGACCGAAGGTCAGATGCTCGTCACCGGCATCAAGGTCGTCGATCTTCTGGCACCTTACGCCAAGGGCGGTAAGGTCGGCCTGTTCGGCGGCGCCGGCGTCGGCAAGACCGTTCTCATCATGGAACTGATCAACAACATCGCCAAGGCGCATGGCGGTTATTCCGTTTTCGCCGGTGTTGGTGAGCGTACCCGCGAAGGCAACGACCTCTATCACGAAATGATCGAGTCGGGCGTCAACAAGCATGGCGGCGGCGAAGGCTCGAAGGCTGCACTCGTTTACGGCCAGATGAACGAACCGCCGGGCGCACGCGCGCGTATCGCTCTCACCGGTCTGACGATCGCTGAAGACTTCCGCGACAAGGGCCAGGACGTTCTGTTCTTCGTCGACAACATCTTCCGCTTCACGCAGGCTGGTTCGGAAGTGTCGGCTCTGCTTGGCCGTATTCCTTCGGCCGTTGGCTATCAGCCGACGCTGGCCACCGACATGGGCCAGATGCAGGAACGCATCACCACCACGACCAAGGGCTCGATCACTTCGGTTCAAGCCATCTACGTACCGGCCGACGACTTGACCGACCCGGCACCGGCAACCTCGTTCGCCCACCTGGACGCAACGACCGTTCTGTCGCGCTCGATCGCCGAAAAGGGTATCTACCCGGCCGTCGATCCGCTCGACTCGACCTCGCGCATGCTCGACCCGCAGATCATCGGCGAAGAGCATTACGAAGTCGCCCGCAAGGTGCAGACGACGCTGCAGCGCTACAAGGCCCTGCAGGACATCATCGCCATCCTCGGCATGGACGAACTGTCCGAAGAGGACAAGATGACGGTTGCACGCGCCCGCAAGATCGAGCGCTTCCTGTCGCAGCCGTTCTTCGTCGCCGAAGTCTTCACCGGTTCGCCGGGCAAGCTGGTTGCGCTCGAAGACACGATCAAGGGCTTCAAGGGCCTGGTCAACGGCGACTACGATCACCTTCCGGAAGCCGCCTTCTACATGGTCGGCTCGATGGACGAGGCGATCGAAAAGGCAAAGAAGCTGGCGGAAGCCGCTTGATTTGAACGGGATGGCGCGCGGGATGTGATCCGGCGCGCCTCTTTCCCGGCATGATACGAACATCGCGTTTGGAGAGATCCAGGCGCGTCCAATGGAAATTCAGGGAAGTGGACCGTCATGGCCGACGCTTTCAATTTTGAACTGGTCTCGCCCGAACGCCTGCTCGTTTCGGAAAAAGTCACCGAAGTGGTGATCCCGGCGATGCTCGGCGACATGACTGTGCTGGTAAAGCATGCGCCTGTCATGACGACGCTGCGTCCCGGCATCGTGTCGGTGAAGCTCGCGTCCGGCCAGGTCAACAAGTATGTCGTCTTCGGCGGCTTTGCGGACATCCTGCCGGACAGCTGCACGCTGCTGGCCGAATCTGCGCTGCCGGAAAACGAAGTCACTCGCGAAACGCTGCAGAAGCGGATCGATGCGGCACGCGCCGAGATCGAGAACGCACAGAGCGACGAGCACAAGACGAAGCTCGAACTGTTCCTCGGCGAGCTGACGCATCTGCACGGCAACGTCATTCCGGCCTAACAGAAGCCAGAATGTCAGGCACGGCCTGACAGTTGGACATATTCAAGGGCGGCTTTCGGGCCGCCCTTTTTATTTGCGGATAATTTTGCGTCTCGAAGACCGATCGGAAAATGCAGGCAAACGCCGGAAAGGTTGTCGAGACTTAAAGGGCCGATGGTCCTTGATGCCGAAATCCCGACCATAGCCGTTGTCCCGTTGTGACCGGACATGCCGGATATGTGTAAGGGCGGCAAAACCGGTGTTGACCGGTCGGCAGCGCGCGCGAGAGAGAGGTCAGACATGGCTATCCTGCAGGCGGTCGTGCCGCTCGGTGCCGTTGGTGCTCGTCTCCCAGGTCGCGCGCGGAACTTCCAATACCGGCCGTTCGCAGCTATGGCTAGCAGGGTCATGGCACAGCGCGCTTGCTTTGCCGAAGATGCTGCATGTGAGGCTTTCGATGGGCAACGACAGAAGTACGGCCTCCGTTGACGAAATCCGGTTTCACAATGGGGTGCTTTGCGCCGGGATGAGGGTGGTACCGGAGGAGGTGCCGATCGCGCTATCCTACGGCGGCTCCACGCATGCCGTGATGATGGGCACGCCGGCGGACCTGCATGATTTCGCCATCGGGTTCAGCCTGACGGAAGGCATCATCACCTCGGCAGCGGAGGTCGAGGACATCGATGTGATCGACGAAGGGCGTGGTATCGATGTACAGATCCGGCTCGCCGACCTGAAGGAAGATGCGTTGCGGGCGCGCAGACGCCATATGGCGGGGCCTGTCGGATGCGGATTATGCGGGATCGAATCGATCGATCAGGCGATCCGACCCGTGCCTGATGTGTCGGGTGTGCGGACTGCGGTGACTGCCGGCCATATCGTCGAGGCGATTGCGGCACTCAACGGTGCCCAGCCGCTACATGGGGAAACGCATGCCGTGCACGGTGCGGGTTTCTTCCTGCCGGGGCGGGGGCTCCTCGCCGTCCGAGAGGATGTCGGGCGTCACAATGCGCTCGACAAGCTCTGCGGTTCGGTTTTGCGCGGGGCGCATCGCGGCGGCGAGGGCATTGTGGCCGTGACAAGCAGGATCTCCGTGGAAATGGTGCAGAAGACGGCCATTCTCGGCAGTGGCATTCTGGTCGCCATCTCGGCGCCGACGGCGTTGGCCATTCGCACCGCCGATGCGGCCGGGATGACGCTGGTGGCGCTGACACGGGGCGAGGATTTCGAGATTTTCAGCCATCCCGAACGCATTGCCGGGGCCGTGTCCCGCTAGGGTATTTCCGACTTCTTCGAGACGTAGAACCGGTTCCCTCTTTTGCCGGAATGGCTCTTAAGCCGGCTCAAGATTGCCTTGAGCCGGACTTTCCCGACGTCGCCGTCATCAGAAATCTTCCCAGCCGTCGGACTTGGCCTTGAGATTGGCGTGGGCGACGCGAAGCGGTGCGACATGCGACGTGGGCGCCGCGTAGGCGGCGCGTGTCATGTGCGGCCGCGCCTCCTGGCTCATCCCGGTATCGAACTGGGCGAGCAGGCCACGCAGGCTCTCGGCCTCGCTTGCCAAAGAATGGCTGGCGGCCGTGGTCTCTTCCACCATGGCGGCGTTTTTCTGGGTCGCCTGGTCCATGTGGTTGACGGCCTGGCTGATCTCGCGCAGGGCATTGGCCTGTTCGCGGGACGCTTCGACGATGGAGGCGACATTTTCGTTGATCGAACCAACCTGGGAGGCGATCTCGCGCAGCGATGTGCCGGTGCGGCCGACCAGATCCACACCATTTGCCACCTGCTGGCTGGACGTGTTGATCAGCGTCTTGATTTCCTTGGCGGCTCTGGCCGAGCGTTGCGCAAGCTCGCGCACTTCCTGGGCAACGACTGCAAAACCCTTGCCGGCTTCGCCTGCGCGTGCCGCCTCGACACCGGCGTTCAGCGCCAGAAGATTGGTCTGGAAGGCAATATCATCGATCACGCCGATGATATTGGTGATTTCACCCGAGGAGCGCGCGATCTGATCCATGGCAGCAATCGCGTCGCGGACGATGAGGCCGGACTGTTCTGCGTGTTCCTTGGTGTTGGCAACAAGCTTGCCCGCCTCATTGGCGCTTCGGCTGGAATCGCCGACCGTGGTCGTGACTTCCTCCAGCGCGGCTGCTGCCTGTTCAAGGGCTGCCGCCTGCTGCTCGGTGCGCTTGGCAAGCTCCTGCGAGGCATCGCGCACCTCGGTGGAGGCCGCTGCAATGCCTGACGCATTCTGTGCCACGATGCCCATGGCATCCCTCAGTTTCTGCGAGACAGTGTTGAAGTCGCTGCGCAGGGCCTCCATGCTCGGCACGAAGGCCTTGTCCAGAGACTGGTTGAGCTTGCCGTCGGCCAGATCGCGCAGGCCCTTGCCGAGAACGCCGATCGCGCTCATGCGCGGGGTGACGTCGGTGGCCAGCTTGACGACCTTGGAGACCTTGCCGGAGAGATCTCGGATCGGATTATAGGCCGCCTGGATCCAGATCTCCCTACCGCCCTTGCCGAAGCGCACGAATTCGTTGGCGATGAATTCGCCGTCCGCCAGCTTGCGCCAGAATTCCGCATATTCTGCCGATGCGGCATAGGCGGGCTCGCAGAACAGCCGGTGATGCTTGCCGCGGATCTCCGAGAGATCGTAGCCGAGCGCCTGGCAGAAATTCTCGTTGGCGGTCAGGATCTCGCCCTGCGGGGTGAATTCGATGACTGCCTGAGACCGGCCGAGTGCGCCAAGCTTGGCGGCATCCTCGACAGCTACCAGCTTGGCAGCGGTGATATCAGCGGCGATCTTGATGACCTTATAGGGCTTTCCCGACCGGAAGACGGGATTGTAGGAGGCTTGTATCCAGACGTCGCGACCGCCCTTGGCGATGCGGCGATATTCGCCCGCATCGTATTTGCCCTGGGCGAGATTGGACCAGAAGTCACGGTAGCCGTTGGAACTGGTGTAGTCCGCGTCGCAGAAGATCCGGTGATGCTTGCCCTTGATCTCGTCCAGCGTGTAGCCGAGCGCGCGGCAGAAATTCTCGTTGGCGGTTAGAATGACGCCGCTCAGGTCGAACTCGATCATCGCCTGCGAACGGGATATCGCATCCACGATATGGCTGGCGCCCGCTTTTTTCCCCAGTCCCAGCATCCGAAATCCCCTTGAAGAGCGGGAAGGTTGCCGCTCTCTGCAATTGTCCTCTGACGCATCGCCCCCAGGGCAACGTCCGTCCAACCTACATTTATATTAGATCATTCAAATATTAATAAGAGTTTTCTCGTCGTTGCTGGTTCTGCCAAAGCAAAGACCAAAAAAAAGCCGCGCACCCCAAGGTCCGCGGCCTGTATCAGCGCAATGGGCGCAGGATCGTCATGCGGCCAGATCGTCCGCCTCGTTGCCCTTGAACATCTTGGACAGGTTCAAGAAGCAGATCATGCCGTTTTCATTGGCGATCACGCCTTCCGAATAAGACTTGTCGAAGGATGCCGAGACTTCCGGAACGGGCTGGATCTGGCTCGCCGAAATGCTCAAGATGTCGGAGACGCGATCGACGAGCATGCCGATGACCATGTTGTGGACTTCCGTCACCACGATGGCGCTGCGCTCGTTGGCAACGGTGCTTTTCATGCCGAGCTTGAAGGCAAGGTCGATGATCGGGATAACCGAGCCGCGCAGGTTCATGACGCCGATGACGTCAGCCGGGGCATGCGGAAGCGGGGTCGATGGTGCCCAGCCGCGGATCTCGCGAATGGTGGTGGTCTTGACGCAGAATTCCTGGTCATGGAGCCGGAAAGCGATGATTTCCAGCATGTCGTCTCGGTAGGTGGAGGAGGGTGTCATCGAAACCATCAGAATTCTTCCCAGTAATCTGCCGCAGGGGCCGCGGCTGCTGCAGACGCGGTCCGCAAGGTCGTCGTCGTGGCACGCACCGCGTGTGATGGCGGCCGATTGTTCGAAAACGTTTGCTTGGCTACAACTTTAACCGATGATGGTTGCCCAAATCTAAATCGCGCCAACAAATCGCGTCGTGCCGCCGCTTCGGCTGCGAGATCGCGGCTGATGCAAGGGTCTGCCCGACCATGGCGGCATTCTGCTGGGTGCTCTCATCCATCAGATTGATCGCCTTGCCGTTTCCCTTGAGCCCGGCTGCCTGTTCGCGGATGCGATCGACGATCGCCGCGGCATTGCTGCTGATCCCGCCAACCTGGGTGAGGATCGCTTTCAAGGCCGACCCGGTTTCGCCGACATGGGTCACGCCACGTCGCACCTGGTCCGCAGACCTTGTGATCAGCACCTTGATCCTCTCGGTGGCCTTTGCAGAACGTGGGGCAAGTTCGCGCACGTCCTGGGCGACCACGGCAAAGCCCTTGCCGGCGCGGATTTGCGGGCTGCTTATACAGATGTGGAGAGTTTATACGTTGAACGCATAAGCCCGATGAAGCGCTTTGCCTGTCAATATTCGTGTTCGTAGAACACGCCCGCCGAGCCGCCTTCGCTGCCGGCGCCGGCCTTCAGCTTCACACCCTTGCCGACATCGAGATTGATCGTCGCCTGCGCGCCATTCTGGCCGCCCTGCTCGACCTGAAGATAGGTGCGCTTGTTGATGTAGCGGCCGACGGAGACGGAGGTTTGGCCAGTGTCATCGGTCTTGATGTCGAGGTCGTCGACGCCGAGATTGCTGCGCAGGGTTTCGAGCAGCGAGCCCGATCCCCCTCCGGCGAGCTGGGTGACGGCATCGGCCAGCTGGGCGATCTGTGCCGGTGAAAGCTTCGACATGGACTGGCCGAAGATCAGCTGCGCCAGAACTTCATCCTGCGGCAGGGAAGGGGAAGACGAGAAGGCGATCGTCGGGTCATTGGCGAGGCCGGTGACATCGACGGTGATCGTCGTCGAGGACGAGGTCGTCGACGCCTCGAGATTGAGAACCGGGATCAAGCCACCACCGAAGGTGATATCGCCATCGGTAAAATCGAGCCGCTTCGACAGAATGACGATGCGACCGCGGCGCATCTGGAAGCCGCCTGAAATGATCGGCGCGACCGCCGTGCCGGAGACTTTCAACTCGCCGCCGAGCTCGGCATCGATGCCACGACCGCGGACGAAAATGCCGTTGGGGGCTGCAATCTGCAGGTCGAGCGCGATCGGTTTCGAGGCGCCGCTTGCGGATTTCGGCCGGATGGCCTCCATCTGCTTCAAGACGTCGGCCGGTGCGAAGCGGTGGCGGATGTCGATCGCGGTCAGGCTGCTCGGCAGCTTTGCCGGAACGGTGATCGCCGCCTTGGTGAGGGACAGGCGCCCGCCGAGGATTGGTCCTGACATCAGCGGGCCGGTGATCGTCAGCGTGCCGTCGGCCGTGACCGCCACCAGCGTGCCGTCGGCATAGGCGGCATTGGCGAGCGCGATCTTCAGGTCGGCAGGAAAGCCGGAGCCGGGCGCGAAGCCGACATTGCCACTGACGGTGACGCTGCCGCCGCCCGAAAGATTGCCGGAAACGCGAGAGATTTCCGCACGATTATCGGCGACTGCGACATCGATGACCAAGTTGTTGAGGGCGATATTGCGGCGGGCATCGACGAGCCTGCCGCCCGAGGAGGATAGAGTGCCGTTGATGGCAGGCGCCTTGGCACTGCCGCCGACGCGCAGGTCGACATTGGCATTGCCCGTCAGGATGAAGCCCTGTGCGGCGAGCTGACCGGCGAGAACGGAGAAGGGGAAATTGCCGTTGAACTTGAAGTCCAGTGGCTTGTCGCCGGCAAGGCCGACCGCGCCGCCGCCTGTCAACGCGATGCCGCCGCCGCCCGACAGTTTCAGGTTCACGGTGACGCGATTGTCCTGAAACGTGCCGTCGGCGTCGATATTCATCGTCGCAAGACCGTTGCTCGTGGTCTGGCTGACGGCTGCGTCCTTCCAGGTAAGATCATAGCGCACGGCCGGTGCCGCCGGCGTGCCGGTGGCGACGACCTTACCGGAAATCGTGCCGGAGGCGCCGAGACCGGGAGAGAAGGCGTTGACGAGGCTTGCCGGGATCGACTTGGCGGTCGCGTTGATATCGAGTGCGGGGGCACCGTTCTGGTTGAGGATCACCCGGCCGGCTGCGGAGAGGTCGAGCCCCTGCTGGCCGGTCAGACGGGTGCGGTCTAGTGTGACGGTACCGTTGGTGAAATTGCCGGCAGCCTGAAGTTGAAATGGAGCGATGCCGGCGTCGCGCGATTGGCGAAGCTGTGCATCACTCCATTCTAAATCATAGCGGATCGAAGGCGCCGAAGAGGTGCCGGTGACATTGATCGTACCCGAAATATTGCCGGCGGCATTGATCGAGGGAACGAAGGAATTGATGAGGCTTGCCGGCAAAGCCTTGACGTTGGCGGCAAGATCCAGACTTGAGCCGGCGGTGCCGGTGACGGCAAGGCTGCCCGAGCCGGTGGTGATCGTCAGGTCGGAGAGGCGCGCGCCGCCATTGGCGATGGCGATTTTCGTCGGGTTCGCCAGCTTGACCGGGATGCCGCGGGGTGCCGCACTCAACGTATCGATGCCGACCGTGATGCCGCCTGCCGTATCCACCGAACCGGTGGTGGTCAGGGGTGCATTGTCATAGGTCGCCGCCAGATTGAAATTGGTCGTCGTGCCGCTGTGCTTGACGTCGAGATTGATGCCTTCGGCGGCCACCGAGCCACTGCCGATCTTGGACGCTCGGACCGTGCCTTCGGCGGCGATGGTGGAGAAGTCCGGTATGGTCAGGTCGACAGCGGGGTTGGCGATCTCGATGCCGCCGCGCTTCAGCACGGAACCGGACGCCTTGATGACCGCGCCGGCCTTGCCGTCGGTATTGGTGAAGGTCGCCGTGCCCTTGATATCGCCCTGTGCCTGCTGGGCTGCGAGGGCCGCGAGCAGCGCGACATCGGGAAAATCGAACTGCAGCGTGCCGGATGGCGCGAAGGTCTTGGAGAAGGTCAGCGCGCCATTCAGCTTGTTCGGACCGATTTCGGCGGTGATCTGCGGCGCCTTGGTCTCACCATTGGCCGAGGCGACATCGGCGTTGATGCGGATCGGCTGGCTGTCGAGCGACCCGGTCGCCGTCAGATGCCCCTGCGGCGCCTTCGGATTGGCGGTGCCGGTCAGGGTGAAATTCAGGGCTTCGAGCTTGCGGCCAACGAGGCGGGCTTCGGCCGAATTGACGACGGCCTTGACGTTCAGGGCGTCGATCGGGCCATCGGCGGAGACATCGAAACCGGCAGCGCCTTCGGCATCCGCCAGCCAGCGCTTGATATCCGGCAGGCGGCCGGCGAGATGGGTGGTCAGCTTGCCCTTTTCGAAGAGGACATTGCCGCGCGCCTCGACCGCGTTCGACTTGACCACGAGGTTTTCGAGGCTGATGCGGTCGGCGGTGACGTTTTCGACATAGCCTTCGGCGGCAATCGTGCCGTCGAACTTGCCCGAAAGCGAGGGCGGTAGAACGCCGGGATTGGCGAAGAGGCGGAAATTGCCGGTGACGGATTGTTTCGAGGTATCGTAGGCGCCGCTGATCGTGCCGCTCACACCTGGGCTTTCGAGCGTTGCCGCGTCGAGGCCGAAGGCAGGGGGCGCAAGGCGCAGTGGGGCATCGAGCGTCAACGGGCCGCGGATGACGCGGGCAAGATCCGGATTTGCGAGGGCAATCTGGCCGACGGTGAGGCGGCTCTTGATCGAGCCGGCCTGCTGCACGAGGTTCAGATCCTCGCTTTCGGCCTGAAGCCGGATCTGGCCGAAACGGCCCTGCGGCAGTTCGGCGGTGTTAAGGGCCGCCGTCGCATTGAAGCGGGCATCGGTTGCAGCGCCGGTCAGGGTGAAATTCAGGCTGTCGAGCGAAAAGCGGCTGTCCTGTCCGTTGATCGGCCAGGTGATCGAGACGGGGCCATTGGTGCCGGCAAGCCCGGCCGTCAGGCTGTTGTCGCCATTCGGATCCCAGGCGCCCTTGGCATTGACCTTCAGCGCGCCGGAGGTCAGGTCGCCGCGCTCGATATCGATGCGGCCGCTTGCGGCATAGGTGGCGGCGACATTGATATGGGTCGTGCCGTCAAACAGCGGACGGAAGGCTGGCGGCATGAGGGTTGCCAGTTCGCCACCGCCGACGACTTCCAGGCGATGGCCGCCATTGGCGACGAGAATGTGCCGGCCGCCGACAGAGATGACAGGCGTGCCATCGACGCTGCCTTCGAGCTGGCCGGCCCAGTTCGACAGCGGGCCCTCGCCATCGAGGTCAAGCTTCACCGAGGGCGCGCCGGGAAGGCGCAGCAAACGGGCGAGAAGGCCGCCCTGCGGCTCGGAGACCGAGGCCTTGAGGGTGAGGCGGTTTTCGGACGGGGCGTAGACGACATCGGCCAGCGCCTTGGCATCGGCCTCGTCCTTGCGGGTGGCCGTCAGGTTGAGCGCGATATTGGGGCCGGTCGCGTCGATCGATCCCTTGAGCGACAGGGCGAAGTCGCGGCCGGAAAGCGCCTGCGCCAGATTGATGTCCGGCAGGTCGATCTGTGCGACCTTGATGCCCACGGGCAATTGGGTGCTGCTGCCGCTCGTGGTCTGGGTCTTCACCGCCGTTGCCGGATCCGGCGGGCGGATGAAATTGACGCTGTCGGCAGAAATGCGATCGGCGCTGAAAATGCCCTTGACGAGCGCCGTCGGCGACCAGTCGACCTTGATGCCGTCGATCTGAGCATAAGCGCCACGCGCGTCAGACAGGGTCAGCGAAGCGACCCTGAGATCGCCGCTCAGAAGGCCCTCGGGCCTTGAAAATGTCACCCGGCGGTCGGGTGTCGAAATCAGTGCGGAGATGCGGCTTGCGGCGACATTGCCGCCGACCGGTGTGAAAGCGACGAACAGGATGACGCCGATGGCCATGACGAACAGGACCCCGACCGCGGCAATCGCGGCCTTCAAGATCCATCGCAGCAGGCCAATCATAAACGTCATGCTAGATCATCAATCCTTCAAAATGCCTGGCCGATGCCGGCGTAGATCCCAAAGCTCGTGCCGCCGTCATATTTTTGCAGCGGAACGGCGACATCCAGCCTGAGCGGCCCGAACGGCGTCGCATAACGAATCCCGATGCCCGCGCCAGCGCGTATATCAGAGAAATCAGGCGTGATTTCGGTCGAAACCGACCCCACGTCGATAAAAGGCACGATACCGAAATTCTCTGACATTTTTACGCGGACTTCGAAAGAGGCCAGCGCATAGGAACGGCCGCCAAGCGCCTCATTTTCATCATTGTATGGCGAAATTTCCCGATAGGAATAGCCGCGCACCGAACCGCCGCCGCCAGCAAAGAAACGGCGTGTCACGGGAATGTCGGAAAGCGCGCTTCCGCCGATCACGCTGCCGGCGGCAATCTGCGCCGCAAGCACCACCTTGTCTTCCGCGCCAAGGCCCTGATAGCCCGATAGAGACCCCTCGAAGGACGAGAAAATCGTGCCGCGCATCGCCTCGTAGCTCGGCTTGACCGAGAACGTCGCGTGGTAGCCCTTCGTCGGGTCCAGCTTGTTGTCGCGGGTATCGCGGTCGAAGCTTACCGGCAGGCTGAACGTCAGGTAGTCGTTTTTGCCGAAGGCGTCGTCGGCGCGGATATAGGAGATCTCGCCGCCGGCCTTCAGCTTGTCGGTGTCATTGAGCTCATACGATATGCCGGCGGAATAGGTGATGGACTGCGCCTGATAGGTATCGGGCGATTCGCTCTTGGCGATGAGGCTCGTCTCGAAGGTCGCCTGCGGCACGTAGATGCCGGGCTTGGTGAAGGTGATGCCGGCCGAATAGTCGAAATCCGTGGGATCAGCCGAGTTGATGCCGGAGACCGAACCTTCGATGCGCAGCGATTCCGCCTCGCCGAAAAGATTGCGATGGCCCCAATAGCCCTTGAGGCCTGCGCCATCGAGGGACGAATAGTCGGCGCCGATGCCGAAATAACGGAATTTTCCTTCCGATACCTCGATTGCAAGCGGCAGCGAGCCATCCGGTGCCAGCGCATCGGATTCCTTGATGTTGATGGAGGAAAAGACGCCGAGCTGACGCATCCGGTCGGCCGCCTTTTTCAGCTGGTCCGGCGAATATTGCTGGTGCTGGTCGAGACGCGAGTAGCGCTTGATGAAAGCCGGATCGACGGCGCGGGCGCCCTTGACCGTAACCTCGCCAAAGGGCGCAACCGGGCCGCTTGTCGCCGAGAGCGTGATGTCGACCGTATCGGTACGGTGATCGGCAACAACCTGGCGCTGGCCGAGCTTGGCAAGCGGCCGGCCGCCCTTCTTCAGGTCGTTGACCATGGTTTCGCTGGCCTTGAGGATGACGCGCGAACCTGCCGCCCCGCCTGGGACGAGATCGTAATTGCCGGCGTCGAGACCGGCAAGATCGCCCTCCAGATGGATTTTGCCGACGGTGAATTTCGGACCAGCCTCGATGCGGATATCGACGGGCACGGGAGCGGAATGGCTGAAGGTCGGGTTCGGCGGCAGGCTGTCGATATCGGTGCCGGCGACCGAGATATGCACGACGCCGCCGTAGCGGGCCTCTTCATAGAGAATGGCGACAAGCCGCTCTCGGTCCTCGCGCGCCTTGATGACAACGCCGAGATCGCCGGAAACGGGCTGTTTGGCATCCGACATCAGTGCGGAGGCATCGGAGAGCCTGCCCTTCAGATCCTTGTCGGCATTGCCGGTCTCGATCGTGGGCTTGTAATTGACGGGATTGATGACATCGACCGTGTCATCGTCGCTGCCCCAGAGCTTGACGCCGAACAGGCTGAAGGCTTCAGCGTTCTCGGCAAGCACCGGCGAGAGCAGCAAGGCGGCTGCGATCACAGCGACGGAGCTTGTCCGTCGACGGCCAGTCTTCCTGTTCCGCCTTATGTCTTCTTGCCGCATACGCAAAATTTACAGCCGACCGTCCGTGTTGCCCTGCCCTGGCCCTTGGCATACCTCTGTACCTGCAAAAGCCGGACGGGGGTACCCCTTTCGCGCAATTCATCGGCGCGGGGGCGAATTAATGGCTCCGAAGCAGGTTCCGGAGCCACATTTTTTCTTATTATCCGAGAGGTTATCAGTAGCCGCCGCGCGGGCAATCGTCGATGTAGCGACGTCCGTAGCGGTCACGATAATAGCACTGTCCCGGCTGTTCCTGGACGGAGCCGATCAGGGCGCCGGAGACGCCGCCGACAGCGGCACCGACGGCCGCACCCCGGACATTGCCGGTCACTGCGCCGCCGATGATGGCGCCTGAGGCCGCACCGATCCCGGCACCGCGTTCCGTCGGGCTGCAGCTTGCCAGCGCCGCGCCGGCGAGCATAAGCATCAGGGCTTTCTTCATCATGTCGCTCCTCATATCTGTCTCGCATTGGTCCATGTGCGTCCGTCGTTACGCCCCACTATCGACCGTTTTTTAGCCAGTTCGCACTATCAATGATTAAAACCGTCTAAAATTTGACCCCGGTCAATTTTCACATCTTCGGGATCGACTACTGATTTTGCTTGGAATGATTCCAGGAAAGGGCCTATTGCCGCAGGCATCAATAATCTGGTGAAATGGGTTGACGAAGGGCATGTCCGGGCAGATTACCGAGGCAAGTTCTGGAGTGTAAGATGGATTTCGAGGCATTTTTCAAGAGCGAACTGGACAGTCTTCATCAGGAAGGCCGCTACCGAGTGTTCGCCGATCTCGAGCGGCATCGTGGTCAGTTTCCGCGCGCCACCCGACACACAGCCGAAGGAAAACGGGACGTAACCGTCTGGTGTTCCAACGACTACCTTGGCATGGGCCAGCACCCTGCCGTGATCGCCGCCATGCATGAGGCCATCGATCACTGTGGCGCGGGTGCGGGAGGCACCCGGAATATTTCTGGTACCAACCACTACCACGTCCTGCTCGAGCAGGAGCTTGCCGATCTGCATGGCAAAGAAGCCGGCCTGATCTTCAATTCCGGCTATATGTCGAACTGGGCAGCCCTTGGCACGCTCGGCCAGAAGATCCCCGGTCTGATCATCTTCTCCGATGCGCTCAACCACGCTTCGATGATCGAAGGCATCCGTCACGGCAAGTGCGAGCGGGTGATCTGGAAGCACAACGATCTCAATGATCTCGAAGCCAAGCTCGCCGCTGCCGATCCCAATGCGCCGAAGCTGATCGCTTTCGAGAGCGTCTATTCGATGGATGGCGATATCGCGCCGATCAAGGAGATCTGCGATCTCGCCGACAAGTTCGGTGCGATGACCTATCTCGACGAAGTCCACGCGGTCGGCATGTACGGCCCGCGCGGCGGCGGCATTGCCGAGCGCGAAGGCCTGATGGATCGGGTGACGATCATCGAAGGCACACTCGGCAAGGCTTTTGGCGTGATGGGCGGTTATATCACCGCGTCCACGGCGCTGTGCGATTTCGTTCGCTCCTATGCGTCGGGCTTTATCTTCACGACGGCGCTGCCGCCGACGCTGGCTGCCGGCGCGATCGCGTCGATCCGGCATCTGAAGGCAAGCCCGTTCGAGCGTGTGCGCCATCAGGACCGGGTGAAGAAAATGCGCCTGGCGCTCGATCAGGCGGGCATTCCGCATATGCCAAACCCGAGCCATATCGTGCCGGTCATGGTCGGCGATGCGGCCAAGTGCAAGTGGATCTCCGACCTTCTGCTCGACAGCTACGATATCTACGTGCAGCCAATCAATTATCCGACCGTGCCGCGCAAGACCGAGCGTCTGCGCTTCACGCCGACGCCGCTGCACACGGATGCCGATATCGAGCATCTGGTGAATTCGCTGCAGCAGCTCTGGTCGCAATGCGCGCTGGCCCGCGCCGTCGCCTGACGATCCGCATCATCAGACTGAATAAAAAAATGGCCGCGAAAGCGGCCATTCATGCATCTGCAAAGGCCCGGAGCCTCTTCGTCGTCATTCTGGCGCTTGTGGCGTGGATCAGCCCCGCTCCTTCCGACGTGGACAGATCCTCGGGACAAGCCGGAGCATGACGTCATCTGCGGGTAAGGCGTTCGGGCTATCTTTCGAGCGCAAGCCGCTCAGGCGGCCATTTCCCGTTTGCCGATCACGTCGGTTGCACGCAGTCGCGCCTCGGCATCGGCGGCAAAGACCTCGTCCATCACGGTTGCGGCCGGAATGGCTGCGAGATCGTCCATCACCTGTTCGACAATATCGGCCATGTCGAGAAAGCCGATGCGCTTCTCGCAGAAGGCATGGAAGGCGGTTTCTTCCGCCGCATTCATGATCGCGCCCTGTACGCCGCCGCGCTGCATGGCGGTGCGCGCCAGCCGAAGGGCAGGGAAGCGGATCTCGTCCGGAGCTTCGAAATCGAGCCGCGCCAGCTTGGCAAAGTCGAGCCGTTCGACCGCAAGTTTCGGACGGTCGGGATAGGTCAGCGCATAGCCGATCGCGGTGCGCATGTCGGGGCAGCCGAGCTGGGCCAGAACCGATCCATCCTGATAGCCGACCATCGAGTGGATGACGGATTGCGGATGAACGATGACCTCGATCTGTTCGGGCGAGACATCGAAAAGGTGTCTGGCCTCGATCATCTCCAGCGCCTTGTTGAACATCGAGGCGCTGCCGATCGAGATCTTCAGGCCCATCGACCAGTTGGGGTGGGCACGGGCGATCTCCGCCGTGACGCCGGCCATCTGTTCGCGCGACCAGGTGCGGAACGGGCCGCCCGAAGCGGTAAGCACGATCCGTTCCACGGCATGATGCTGGTCGTCTTCCAGCGACTGGAAGATCGCCGAATGCTCGCTGTCGACCGGGATCAGCCGGCCGCCACCGTTTTTTACCGCTTCGACGAAAAGATCACCGGCGGAAACAAGGCATTCCTTGTTGGCAAGCGCGATGTCGGCGCCGCGGCTGGCGGCTGCGAGCGTCGGCGCAAGGCCCGCCGTGCCGACGATCGCCGCCATTACCCAGCTCGCGTCGCGGGCGGCGGCATCGGTCAGTGCAGCACGGCCGGCTGCGACCTCGATGCCAGTGCCGGAAAGCGCGTCCTTGAGGTCACCGTAGCGGCTCTCGTCAGCCGTGACGGCAAGCCTTGCGCCGCATTCGATCGCCTGTTCGGCGAGAAGGGCGATATTGCTGTGACCGGTGATCGCCACCACGTCGAAGCGATCGCGCCCCCCCAGCTGCCTGATGACATCGACCGTGTTGACGCCGATCGAACCGGTGGAACCGAGGATGCTTACTGTACGCTTGCCGCTATCGGCCATGGTATTTTCCATTCCAAAAGTCTGTCCGTGGTCTACAAGCGAAAGCGACCGCTCACAAGAGCGGGGTTGAATTGGCCGCCCTGATCGCCAACTGCAAAGCGCGGTGAAGATGGCTGCGGCAAACGGGCGATGCAGGCAGGAGATGGCAATGGATGACGGGCGCGAACTGACGACGACTTGCGTGATCGCGGGTGCCGGTCCGGCCGGGCTGATGCTCGGCTATCTCCTGGCGCGCGCCGGGGTGTCTGTGACGGTCGTCGAAAAGCATGGCGATTTCCTGCGCGATTTTCGTGGCGACACGATCCATCCCTCGACGCTTGAGGTGATGGAGGAACTGGGCCTCGCTGACGCGTTTCTCGCGCTTCCCCACACGCGGGCGCCAAAGCTGACGGCGCAGATGGGCGGCCGGACGATCACCATGGCCGATTTTTCCCGACTGCCGGTGAAACACCGCTTCATCGCCTTCATGCCGCAATGGGATTTCCTGAATTTTCTGGCCGCCGAGGCGGCTCGCTATCCGCATTTCAGGCTGATCACGAAGGCGAAAGTCTCAAGCCTGATCGAAGGGGCGCAGGGTGTCTGCGGGCTTGTCGTCGAAACGGATGAGGGGATAATCGAAATCCGCTCGACGCTCGTGGTCGGCGCAGACGGCCGCAATTCCATCGTGCGCGAGAAGGCCGGCCTAAGCGTGGAAAGCTTCGGCAACCCGAGCGAAGTCGTCTGGATGAAGCTTTCGAAACAGGCCGGCGATCCCAACGAGGCGATGGGCCATGCCGGGCCGCGACAGGGGTTCGTGCTGATCGATCGCGGCGACTACTGGCAATGCGGCTATGTCGTTCGCGGCACGACGTTTGCGGATATCCGGGAGAAGGGGATCGCGGCGTTCCGGGCCATGGTCGCGGATGTTTCGCCGCTGCCGCGCGCGCGCGCGGAGGAAATCGCAACCTTTGACGATACGAGCCTGCTGACCGTGAGGATCGACCGTCTGACACAGTGGTGGCGGCCGGGGCTGATCTGCATCGGGGACGCGGCGCATGCGATGTCGCCGATCGGCGGTGTCGGGGTCAATCTGGCAGTGCAGGATGCGGTGGCGGCGGCTAATATCCTGAGCCGCCCTCTGCGCGAGGGCCGGCTTGCCGATGCGGATCTTGCGGCCGTCGAGAAGCGCCGGCTGTTTCCGACGAAGGCGACACAGAAGCTGCAACTGATGATGCGCTCCAGCCGGCGGACGGATCAAGCCGATGCTGCCAAGCGCAAGGGGCCACCGGCCTTTATCCGCGGTATTGCCCGCTGGCCGGTTCTGGCGCATCTCGCCGGCCGGCTGATGGGGCTCGGGTTCCGCATGGAGCATGCGCGGATCGACGGCAAGCGGTGACGATAGCCGGTCGTGTGGCCGGCGTGGCGTTTCAGCCGTCGATCCGGCCGGTGAAAACATAGCCGACGCCGCGGACTGCCTTGATCAGCTGCGGATGCTTGGCATCCGCCTCGATCTTGCGGCGCAGACGGACGATCTGGGCGTCGATCGTGCGATCGAAGGCTTCCAGATGCCGTCCGCGGGTGACGTCCATCAGGAAGTCGCGGGTCATCACCCGTCCGGGGTGATCGACGAAGGCGCAGAGCATCTCGAACTCGCCGGTGGTCAGCTCGACCTCGATATCGTCGGGGTTCTTCAACTGCCGGCGGCTGCGATCCAGAAACCAGCCTTCGAAGCGCACCGTCCGGTCATCGTTCGGCACCGGTGCCGTTGCTGCCGGTCTGGCCGGCTGGCGGCGGCGCAGGATGGATTTCAGCCGCGCATGGACCTCGCGCAGGTGAAACGGCTTGGCGATATAGTCGTCGGCGCCGAGCTCGATGCCGATGATGCGGTCGAGAACGTCATCGCGCCCGGTCAGCATGATGATCGGGATATCGGAGGTCGCGCGCACCTCGCGCGCCAGGTCGAACCCGTCCTGCCCGCCGGGCAAAGAGAGATCGAGCAGGATGATGTCGACCTTCGCAATCCGCAATTCGGCGCGCATGCCGGCCCCGTCGCCGACGGCCGTCACTTTGTAGCCTTCATCCTCGAAATAGCGCATCAGCATCTGCCGGATGCGGACATCGTCATCGACGACGAGGATGTGCGGGGTGTCTTCGGGCAATGTCATGGAGAAACGTGGGCCTGTTACAAACTGTCACCAAATCGAACCGTCTTTAACACCGGTAGCATTCGCCCGTTACGTGTCCAGGGTCAATTGTCCCCATAGATTTGGAGACCAGACATGTTTCTCACCAGTCATCGCCGCGACCATCATCTTGCCAACGCCATTCTGTTCGACACGCCGGAAACGTTGTCCGACGTTTTCCTGCGCCAGCCGTCGGAGCATCTTGCCGGCGGGCAGTCGCTGTTCTTCGAGGGGGACGAGGCGCGGCATGTGTTCGAGGTGACGGAAGGGTCGCTCAGGGTTTTCCGGATCATTGCCGATGGCCGGCGGGTGATCACCGGCTTTGCCCATGAGGGCGATGTCGTCGGCGTGTCGCTGCGCAGCGCCTATCCTTACAGCGCCGAGGCGATATGCGAAACGCGGGTGCGGCGGCTGTCGCGCCGGTCCTTCGATGCGGCGACGCAGGAGAACGAGTTGCTGCGCAACCAGGTTTTCGCGCGGCTCTGCGACGAAATGGCCGCCGCCCAGGACCAGATGGTGCTTCTGTCTTCCAAGACTGCCGAAGAGCGGCTCTGCACGTTCCTGCTGAAGCATATGAAACGCACGCTTTCGAAGCAGGCGCTGCAACCGGTTCTCGACATTCCGATGACGCGGCTCGACATGGGAGACTATCTGGGGCTGACGATCGAGACCGTCTCGCGCATGATCAGCAAGCTGATTGCCCGCGGCGTGATTTCCCCCGTCGGGCGGCATGCGATCAGGGTCAACAACCCGTCGCTGCTTGCGCAAATGGCCGGAGACGGCGATGAATGCGAAGATCAGCGCCGGCTTGTCGCGGGTGGCCGCCGTCATTGAGGCAGCGCCGCAGCGATCGTGGCGATCAACATGTCGGTTCCGGCCGATAACTGGAATGCAGATGGACAGACTTTCCGATCCGGCCCCCAATCTGCACGGGGGCAACTTGCAGAGCGAGCTTTCCGCCGTCACGCGCCTGCTCGACGATGCCAATCTCGTCGTGCATGGCATGGATGGCGTGATCACCCGCTGGACCTCCGGCTGCGAGCGGCTCTATGGCTGGAGCCGGGAGGACGCCGTCGGGCAGGTGATCCACGATCTGCTGAAGACCGAGTTTCCCGAGCCGCTGGCGGCAATCCGCGAGCATGTGCTTGCACAGCGCGCCTGGGAGGGCGAGGTGTCGCATCGCCGCAAGGATGGTGCGGTCATCATGGTCGCAACGCGCTGGGTCGTCGTCCGCGGCGAAGCCGACGATGATCCGGCCGGTCAGCCAGTCATCATCCAGACCAATAATGACGTGACGGAAATGAAGCGGGCGCAGGATGCGCTTGCCGCACGCGAGGCGCATCTGAGCTCCATTCTCGATACCGTGCCCGAAGCGATGGTCGTGATCGACGATCGCGGCACGATCGCCTCGTTCAGTGCGGCTGCCGAGCGGCTGTTCGGTTATGTTGCGGATGAGGTGGTCGGCCGCAATGTGTCGATGCTGATGCCGTCACCGGATCATGACGCGCATGACGGCTATATTTCCCGCTATATCAATACCGGCGAGCGGCGGATCATCGGCTATGGCCGCGTCGTCAGCGGCCAGCGCAAGGATCGTTCCGTCTTCCCGATGGAGCTTTCCGTCGGCGAGGCAGTCAGCGGTGGCAAGCGTATCTTTACCGGTTTCCTGCGGGATCTCACCAGTCGGCAGAAGATCGAAGAGGAACTGCGGCAATCGCAGAAAATGGAGGCGGTCGGCCAGTTGACCGGTGGCCTGGCGCATGACTTCAACAATCTCCTCACCGTCATCAGCGGCAATCTCGAGATGATCGAGGACAGGCTCGACAATGCGAAACTGCTGACGCTTCTCAAAGAGGCGCAGGGGGCTGCGGACGATGGCGCCAAGCTGACCGGCCAATTGCTCGCCTTCGGCCGCCGTCAGCCGCTCAATCCGAAGCTCGTCGATATCGGCCAGCTTGTCTCCGGCTTTTCCGAGCTGCTGCGGCGGACGGTGGGCGAAGCGATCGCGTTCCGCACCATCGTTTCGGGCGCGGCCAACGAGGCGCTGGTCGATGCGTCGCAATTGCAGAATGCGCTTCTCAACCTCGTCATCAACGCACGGGATGCCATGCCGCGCGGTGGCCGGCTGACGATCGAGATCTCGCGTGCTGTGCTCGATGTCGATTATGCGCAGTCCTATGCGACGATGCGGACCGGCGATTATGTGCTGATCACCGTCACCGATACGGGCGGCGGCATGACGCCGGAGGTGAAGGAGAAAGCCTTCGAGCCGTTCTTCACCACCAAGGGGGCGGGGGCGGGAACCGGCCTCGGGCTCAGCATGGTCTACGGTTTTGCCCGCCAGTCCGGCGGCAATGTGCAGATCTATAGCGAGCCGGGGCAGGGTACGAGCATCCGTATTTTTCTGCCTGCCGTTCACAAGGAGGAAAGATCCGGCCTGCCGGCCGAGGCGTTGCACACCGGCGCGCGGCCGCCGATGCCGGGCGGCACCGAAACCATACTCGTGGCGGAAGACGACGCGCGTGTGCGGCGCATCGCCGTCTCGCGGCTACAGGATCTCGGCTACAAGGTGGTGGAGGCCGCCAATGGCGAGGAGGCGCTGGTACAGCTTTCGCGCCACGGAGACGTCGCGCTGCTCTTTACCGATGTGGTGATGCCCGGCGGAATGACCGGAGACGAGCTTGCGGGACGAGTGCGCATCATCCGGCCCGACATCAAGGTTCTCTTGACGTCGGGATATGCCGAGCCGGCGATTGCCGGTCGAGAATTGGCCCAATCCGGAAGCTGGCTGAAAAAACCCTATACGGCGCGCGATCTGGCTGCGCGGTTGCGCGAATTGCTGGACTGACTTTTCGGCGGCCGCCGCATGGGAGCGTTTGAACAGGGCGCTCGCAGGCCGAGGCGTAAGCCTTCCCGCTTGTTTTGGAATCGCTCCAGGTCGAGCGCGGGATGATGAAACGAGAAAAGGCCGGCGAGATGCCGGCCTTTTCCGTTGAATTCGATGTCGGTGCCATCAGCGGCAGACGCGCACGCTTTCCATGTGCCAGCCGCCGTCATAGGCGTTGCCGACGCGGCGGTCTTCGTACCAGCAGCGCGGCGGGGGCGGCGGAGCCGGCTCGACGTAACGCGGGCCGCCGCCGCCGCCAGCAAGTGCGCCACCGATCAGGCCGCCGACAACGCCGGCCGCAAGGCCGCCGACGATCGCGTCACCATCACCGTGGTGGCGGTGATGCTCGCGGTATGGCGGCGGGGGCGGGCCGGGCGGGCCCCATTGGGCCGATGCGGTGCTCACGCTTGCGAGCATGCTGCCGGCAAGGGTGGCTACGGTGACCAGAGATACAATCAGCTTTTTCATCGCGGTTCGTCCAGTGGTGTCGAATGCCTTTAACGGTATCGACGTTATCGGGCGATAATATGCGCCTGGTGAGATTAATACTGGCTGAACGCATTGCGGCGATGTGAAGGCAAGAGCGCGGCAAGGCGCGGGCGGCAGCCGGCAACGGGCGCCGGTTTTATGGTGATCCCAGTTGGATTCGAACCAACGGCCTCAGGATTAGGAATCCTGCGCTCTATCCTACTGAGCTATGGGACCACGCAAACGCATCCATACAAAAGCTCGCAGGGGAAGCCAAGCCCTTTTGGAGAAAGCTTTCCCTGCGCGTTTGGATGGCATCTTCAGTCCGTCAGGCGCTGCTCGACCAGCTTGACCCAGTAGGAGATGCCGAAGGGGATCACCTCATCGTCGAAGTCATAGGCCGGGTTGTGCAGGCCGGCGGTGGCGCCGTTGCCGATGAAGATGAAGGCGCCGGGGCGGCTCTTCAGCATGAAGGCGAAATCCTCGCCGGCCATGCTCGGATCGACATTCGCGTCAACGCTTGCTGCCCCGACCACGTCCGTGGCGATCCTGATCGCGTGGTCGGTCTCGGCATCATGGTTGGAGGTCACAGGGCACTGACGGTAATAGTCGATGCTCGCCTCCGCGCCGTGGGCTGCGGCCAGCCCTTCGACGATCTGGCGAATGCGGTTTTCGGCCAAGTCGCGGGTGTCTTCGCTCAGGGTGCGGACCGTGCCGAGCAGCGTCGCCTTTTCCGGGATGATATTGTGGGTCGTGCCGGCATCGAACTTGGTGACGGAGATGACGACAGACTGGACCGGATCGGCATTGCGCGCGGCGATCGCCTGCAGGCTGCCCACAAGCTGCGCGCCGATGAAGATCGGATCGATCGTGCGGTGCGGTTGGGCGGCATGGCCGCCGCGGCCCTTGATGGTGATGGTGAAACGGTCGGGCGCTGCCATGATGCCGCCCTTGCGGATGGCGAACTGGCCGACTGGAATGCCCGGCATATTGTGCATGCCGTAGACTTCGTCGATGCCGAAACGATCCATCATGCCGTCGTCGATCATCGCCAGCGCGCCGGCGCCGCCTTCTTCGGCCGGCTGGAAGATCAGCGCGACGGTACCGTTGAAGTTGCGGGTTTCGGCAAGGTATTTCGCAGCCCCCAGCAGCATCGACGTGTGGCCATCGTGACCGCAGGCATGCATCTTGCCCGGCGTCTTCGAGGCCCAGGGCTTGCCGGTGATCTCGGTCAGCGGCAGCGCATCCATGTCCGCCCGCAGGCCGATGGTGCGGGTTGCCCTGTCATCGGTCGCGCCCTTGCCGCGGATGATGCCGACGACGCCGGTGCGGCCGATGCCGGTCGCGATCTCGTCGACGCCGAATTCGCGCAGCTTCTCAGCGACGAAGGCCGCCGTATCGTCAACATCATAGAGGATCTCGGGATTTTCGTGGAGATGTCTGCGCCAGTCGCTGACTTCGGCCTGAAGTTCGGCGGCCCGGTTTAAAATCGGCATAATATTCCCCGTACTATTGTGCTCACGCGCTTATGACACTCCACCCGGAACGATACTGCCCCTCCTGATTGACGTAATCAATCTTCTTTGCCATTGCTTGGCCATATCGGCCGATTATGCGCCGCACTCGTGATACCGAGAACCGAGGGATACCTTGCCCATTTCGAGCCTTCGATCCGCGTTCGCCGTCCGGCTGACCGCCGCCTGCGCCGCCATCAGCCTTGTCTTTTCCGCAGGCGCTGCAAGCGCCAATCCGAAGATCATCATCGATGCCAAGACCGGCCGCGTCATTGCCCATCAGGATGCGTTTCTGAAGTGGTACGGCGCCTCGCTCACCAAGCTGATGACGGCCTATGTGACCTTCGATGCCATCCGCAGCGGCCGTTTGTCGCTCAACACCACGGTCGTGATGAGCAAGCGGGCAACGGACCAGCTGCCAAGCAAGATGTTCTTTACGCCGGGCACAAGCATGTCGCTCGATACGGCATTGAAGATGATGCTGGTCAAATCCGCCAACGATATGGCGGTGGCGGTCGGCGAGACGGTCGGCGGGTCGCTCGAGAACTTCGTCGCGATGATGAATGCGGAGGCGCTGAAGCTCGGCATGATCTCGACGCATTATATCAATCCGAACGGCATGCCCGGTCCGGGCCAGTATACGACGGCACGGGACCTGGCGCTTCTGACGCTCAGGCTCAAGCAGGAGTTCCCGCAATATGCCGGCTACTTCACCATCGAAGGCATCGATACCGGGCAGAAGCAGTACAAGAATTTCAACACCCTGATCGGCCGCTTCGACGGCGCCGACGGGATGAAGACCGGCTTCATCTGCGCCTCCGGTTTCAACCAGATCGGTTCGGCGACGCGCGACGGCCGTTCGGTGATCTCGGTGGTGCTCGGCTCCGACAGCCTTGCCGGTCGCGCCGACGATACGGCAAACCTTTTGCAGCAGGGGCTGACTGCGACGAGCGAAGGTGTCGCACTGACGGCGCTGGCGCCCTATGGCGACATGACGAATGTGAATGATGTCAGCGCCGAAATCTGCAATCCGAAAGCCGCCAAGGTGCGCAGCGAGACCCGCGACGATGCCGGCCGCACGATCCAGCATTCGCCCTATATTCACGAGATGGATCATCCGCCGCAATATACGCTGCTGACCCTGCTTTCGGGTGGCGAGGCGCCGCCTCCGCCGCCGAAGGCCGCCAAGGGTGTGAAGAAAAACGTGCCGGTTCCGCATCCGCGCCCCGGCCTCTGACGACCGCTTGCGGTCTAAAGCATGAACAGGGTTTACCCATGTCCCAGAGCCGCATTCCGGTCTCCATTCTCACCGGCTTTCTCGGTGCAGGCAAATCGAGCCTTTTGAACCGGATCCTGAAGGATCCCGGCACCAGCGACACGGCCGTGATCATCAATGAATTCGGCGAGGTTGGGATCGACAATTTCCTCGTCGAGGCCTCCGGCGATACGCTGATGGAGCTTTCAAACGGCTGCCTCTGCTGCACCGTGCGCGGCGAACTGATCGACACGCTTGCCGAGATGATGGACGGGATGCAGACCGGGCGGACGAAGCCGATCCGCCGCGTCGTCATCGAAACGACGGGGCTTGCCGATCCGGCGCCGGTCATGCAGTCGGTGATGGGCAATCCGGTCATCGCGCAGAATTTCGAGCTCGATGGTGTGATCACCGTCGTCGATGCGGTCAACGGCATTTCCACCCTCGCTCGCCATATCGAGGCGGTGAAGCAGGTGGCGGTCGCCGACCGGCTGGTGATCTCCAAACAATCGATGGCAACGCCAGACGAACTCGCCGCCCTCAGGGCGCGGCTGAAGGAGCTCAATCCGCGCGCGCCACTGATCGATGGCGACAGCGATATGGCTGGAACCGCGCAGATCCTCGTCAACGGGCTTTACGATCCCGCCTCCAAGATCGCCGACGTGGCGCGCTGGCTGCGCGACGAGAGCGCTGCCGAGGATCATGATCACGCCCATCATCACGACGATCATGATCACGACCATGACCACGCGCACAACCATCATGACGGGCACGACCATCATGACGGGCATCACCATGATCATTCCCATCACGGGCATCACCACCACGACGTGAACCGTCACGGCGACAGCATCCGCTCCTTCTCTATCGTTCACGACAAGCCGATCGATCCTATGGCACTGTCGATGTTCGTCGATCTGCTGCGCTCGGCACATGGTGAAAAGCTGTTGCGGATGAAGGCGATCGTCGCACTCTCGGATGATCCCGAACGGCCGGTCGTGCTGCATGGCGTGCAGTCGATCTTCCATCCGCCGCAGCGCCTTCAGCGTTGGCCGGATGGCGGAACGCGGGCTGATGGCACCGGCGTCGATCGGCGCACGCGCATGGTGCTGATCACCCAGGATCTGCCGGAGGCCTTCGTTGCCGATCTCTTCGCCGCCTTTACCGGCGAGCCGCGGATCGACCGTCCAGACCGGGCAGCGCTCGAGGATAATCCGCTGGCGGTGCCCGGCCTCAAGATGTGAAGCGTCGAGGGCGGGGGATCCCGTTATGCCGTCCCGCCGTTGTCATCGGTTGAGAGCTGCCGGGACCCGTCTATGGTGTGCTATCTGGGTCAAAGTGGGCTGCGTGATGACGTGTAGCTTGACCCTGCTCACGCCTTGCGGATGACGAAGCGATGACCGCCTTCGGTCTTTTGCGATGACACGAGCGTGTGGCCGTCCTCCCGGCAGAGATGCGGAATGTCGATGGCGGCGAGCGGATCGCTGGTTTCGACGGTCAGTTCGGCGCCGCTTGTCATGCGGTTCAGGCGACGGCGTGTCTTCAGGGCCGGAAGCGGGCATTTCAGGCCGCGAAGATCGTAGATCCCGGCAGAAAACCCCGCCGGCATCGATCAATCCTTGGACCAGAATTTCCAGAACGGCTTCTTGCTTTCATCCACAGCCGGTGCCGGTGCGGCTTCCGCATAGGCGAGCGGGTTCTGTGCCGGCAGTGGAACCGGGCTGGAGCGGCCGTCGGCGGTTGCAACCATGGGGGCTGCCGCCGGCGTTGCGGAGGCAATCGCCGTTGCCGTGGCCGGTACGCGGCCCTGCTTGGCGGCAGTGCCGATGGCGCCGGTCGTTGCCGGGAGCATTTTCGGGGTCGAGGCGGTCGTCATCGCGGATGGCGCAGCCGAGGCGACCATGATCGTATTGGCCGGCTTCATCGGATCGCCGCCGGCGGCACGCTTGGCCATCAGAGCCTGGAAGTCGTTCTGGCTCATCAGCTTGCCGGCTTCGAGCGAGGTGCCCGTCGGCGCGTAGGCGAGATCACGGCCCTTGCGCTTGGCAGCGACGACGGCCTTGCGCTCGGCCTCGCTCGGCTCGTACCAGACCTTGCCGTCCATCTTGTCGACCGCTTTGGTGTAAGCGAGGTCGTAGGTCTTTTCGTAGGATGTCAGTGCCGCCGTCAACGGGGCCGGCGTCGACATGGCCGGGCAGGCGCCGCCTGCTGCAAACTTGCCGGTGGTTTCCTGGTTGAAGACGTATTTCTTGTCGCAGACATCGACGACCGGCGGGCGCTTGGTCACTTCGAAATTGTCGTAGCCGGTCTTGATCATCTTCCAGAAACTGTCGTTCTCGCTGCCGCGATGGCGGGCCATGTTGTCGGCCGTCATGCGGAAGGGAAGCGCCTGGAGCTGGATCGCCGTCTGGCCGCCCTTGAAGGCGTCGCGCGCAAATGCGTAGATTTCCAGAACCTGCTCGTCGGTCATCGAATAGCAGCCCGACGAGGAGCAGGCGCCATGGATCATCAGATTGGTGCCGCTGCGGCCGTTCACCGCGTCATAGCGGTTCGGGAAGCCGGTATTGATGGCGAGGTAGTATTTGGAATTCGGATTGAGGTTGGCCGGGGTCAGGCTGTAGAAGCCTTCAGGCGCCTGGCGGTCGCCTTCCTTCACCTTGGGACCGAGCTTGCCGGACCAGGCGCAGATGTCATAGCTCTTGATGATGTCGAAACGGTTGTCCGCCTTCGCCTTCCAGATCTCCAGCTTGCCCTCTTCCTTGAGGATGCGGATCATGATCGGCGAATTGCGCGGCATGTCCTTCTTCTGCATGTCCGCAAGGACAGTGTCGGGAAGAGGTTGCTGAACCTTGTTCTTGACAGTCGACAGGTCGATCTTCGCCGTGTCCAGCGTGTCGTTACAGCCGGTCAGAGCGGTCGCAACCAGAAGGGCGAAAGCAATGTGTTTCAGGCGCATCGAGACGGACCACATAACCAATTGACGAACGGAGCCGGCAACAATCCATAAAGCGGTAAGCTTTACATTTTCTTAACCGCTTGTTTTCGTCTGTCTAGTGCAACCGCTCCGAGGTTTTTCGATTTTTGCCGATAGAGCGTATTTTTGGCGATTTTGCGGACGGATCCGCAAAATCGTGACATCGGCGTGACGCCGACGGCAGTTTACAGATTGCGGCCGATATCGAGGAATTTCTGGCGGCGGGCATTGCGCACTTCCTCGCCCGACAGCTTGCCGAGATCGGCGAGCGACGACGCGATGATCTTGCCGGCCGAGGCAATGACCTTGGCCGGATCGCGATGGGCGCCGCCGAGCGGTTCTGCGATGATGTCGTCGATGATGCCGAGCGCCTTCAGGTCGTCTGCGGTGATCTTCATGTTGGTCGCGGCTTCGCGGGCGCGGGTTGAATCGCGCCACAGGATCGAGGCCGCACCTTCCGGCGAGATGACCGAGTAGATCGAATGTTCGAGCATGTAGACACGGTTGCCGGTCGCGATCGCGATCGCGCCGCCGGAGCCGCCTTCGCCGATGACGATCGAGACCAGCGGAACCTTGATGCCGAGGCACATCTCAGTGGAGCGGGCAATCGCTTCCGCCTGGCCACGCTCTTCCGCGCCGACGCCCGGATAGGCGCCTGCGGTGTCGATGAGGGTGATGACCGGCAGGCCGAAGCGGTCTGCCATTTCCAGGACGCGGATCGCCTTGCGATAGCCTTCCGGCCGCGGGCTGCCGAAATTGTGCTTGATGCGGCTCTTGGTGTCGTGGCCCTTTTCCTGGCCGATGACGGCGACGGGCATTCCTTCAAAGCGGGCGAGGCCCGCCTGGATCGCCGCATCCTCGCCAAAATTGCGGTCGCCGGCGAGCGGCGTGAATTCGGTGAACAGCTGGGCGGCGTAGTCGACGAAATGCGGGCGCTGCGGGTGGCGCGCGACCTGCGTCTTTTCCCAGGCACCGAGCTTGGAATAGATTTCCTTCGTGGCGTCCTTCACGCGCCCTTCCAGGCGGGTGATTTCGTCCGACGTATCGATGCTCTCGTTTTCGGTCGCGAGCTTCTTCAGCTCGTGGATCTTGGCCTCGAGGTCCGAGATTGGCTTTTCGAAATCGAGATAAGTTTGCATGAGATCCGGCTTCCGGTTGTTCTTCTTTACGGGGAACTTGGGGTTCCCGTTTCCACATGGGGGCCTCTAATCCCGGTTTTTGGCCTGTTTTGCAAGAGGGTGATGTGTTTCCACCGTCGCTCTCAGCCGTTCTTCCAACACATGTGTGTAAATCTGCGTGGTGGAAATGTCTGAATGTCCAAGCAGTTCCTGCACCACACGCAGGTCCGCACCATTGGCCAGAAGATGGCTGGCAAAAGCGTGGCGCAGCACATGCGGGGAGATCGAGGCGCTCTTGAGGCCGGCCCGCGCGGCCAGGCCTTTGAGGTCTCGGGCAAAGACCTGGCGGGCGAGAAAGCCCTGCTGGCCTGCGGAGGGAAACAGCCAGTCCTGCTCGGTGTCGGGTAACGCTTCAGCCAAAGCCTCGCCGTAGCTTTTCATCGCTGCGATGGCAGATCGGGAGAGCGGTACGAGCCGTTCCTTGTTGCCCTTACCGCGGATCACCAGGAACCGCCCCTCCTGATCGAGAACCTTGGCAGGCAGCGATACGAGCTCGCTGACACGCATGCCGGTCGCATAGAGAAGTTCCAGAAGCGCCAGCATGCGCAGCCGGTCGAGCCTGTTGTCGCCCGCAACGGCCGCCTCTTCACTTGCCAGCGCCAGCAGCCTGCTGACATCCGCCTCGCTCATGATCTTGGGCAGCGGCCTGCCTTTTTTCGGCGCGTCGATGATCGTGGTCGGGTCGTCGGTGCGCAGGTTCTCCGCATAGAGGAACTTGTAGAACTGCCGCATCGAGGACAGACGGCGGGCCTGCGAGGTGGCGGCAAAGCCCTGGCGTCCGAGATGGGCGATATAGGCCGAGAGGTCGCCAGTGGCGGCGCCAAGAAGGGTCACTTTTCGCGCTCCCAGGAAATCGATCACGTCTTCGAGATCGCGGCCATAGGAGGAAAGCGTGTTTTCGGCTGCCCCACGTTCGGCGCTCATCATTTCGAGAAACGCTTCTACATGCGCGCGGGAAAAATCTGCCATGCCGTTTGCGCCTCAGGGTTGCCGTGCGGCGGAGGCCGCAGGCGGGTTCAGCCGTTCGGAGGGAACGCGCACGGTGACGTCGCGATCCCGCGGCTCGACGAAAAAGACCAGTGCCAGCATGCCGCCGTAAACGATGCCGACGATCACGGCCACGATGGCCAGAAAACGGAAGAGGGTCGGCATCAGGAGTTTTCTTTCAGTCTGGGGTCTTTCAGGGCAGGTGCTTCCAGTCCCGGTGCTTTCGATGTCGGTTGAGTCTTGCCCACTATACGCGAAAAGGTTCACAGAACGACAATAACCGGCCATTCCGCCGCTGCTTTGGGCGACGCGTGACTTGACGCTGCGCGAGCATTTGTCGATACCGTTTCGACTGAACGGACGGCACCATGAGCGAAGTTGCAATCATCAAGGAACAATCCCAGACCTTGGCCCAAGTGCAGGTCTTGGCAGAAGAAGCGCGCGCGGCACTTGGCCAGCGCAACGTGATCTTCGTCGGGCTGATGGGGGCCGGCAAGTCGGCGATCGGCAAGCTGGTGGCGCAGTCGCTGTCGGTGCCGTTCGTCGATACGGATGCCGAAATCGAGAAAGTCTCGCGGATGACGATCTCGGAACTGTTTGCCGCCTATGGCGAGGCGGAGTTCCGGGCGCTGGAGACCCGCGTCATCGAGCGGCTTTTGAAGCGCGGACCGCAGGTGGTTTCCACCGGCGGTGGCGCGTTCATCAACGAGAATACCCGTCAGCAGATCAAGACGGGAGGGTTGTCGATCTGGCTGAAGGCCGATCTCGACGTGCTCTGGGACCGGGTGAGCCGGCGCGATCATCGCCCGCTTCTCAAAACCGAAAATCCGAAGCAGACGCTCGAAAATCTGATGAACCAGCGTTATCCCATCTATGCCGAGGCGGACCTGACGGTTCACTCGATCAATATCCGCAAGGAGGCCATGGCAAGCGAAGTGCTCAAAGCCGTGGTCCAGCAGGCCGGGGGCGCAATGCCCGGCGAAGGTGTGCAGTCATGACCATGTCCTCTCGTGCTTCAGAACGTCTCGTCCATGTGCCGCTCGGTGAGCGCGCCTATGACATTCTGATCGGGCCGGGCATGATCGGCCGCGCAGGCGGCGAGATCACGTCACGGCTGAAGGGGCGCCGCGCTGCAATCGTCACCGACGAGAATGTCGCGCCGCTCTATCTCGAAGCCCTGATGGACAGCCTGCAGACGGACGGGATCGAAGCCGTGTCGCTGGCGCTGCCGGCCGGCGAGAAGACCAAGAGCCTCGATCATCTTTCGACGGTCTGCGACATGGTGCTTTCGGCGCGCATCGAGCGCAATGATGCGGTGATCGCGCTCGGCGGCGGCGTCATCGGCGATCTGGCCGGCTTTGCCGCCGGCATCGTCCGGCGCGGGGTCCGTTTCGTGCAGATCCCGACCTCGCTTCTGGCGCAGGTCGATTCGTCCGTCGGCGGCAAGACCGGCATCAACACCCGTCACGGCAAGAACCTGCTCGGCGTCTTCCACCAGCCGGATCTGGTGCTGGCCGATACCGCAGCACTCGATACGCTTTCCGAGCGCGAGTTCCGCGCCGGATATGCGGAAGTCGCCAAATACGGGCTGATCGACAAGCCGGATTTTTTCGCCTGGCTCGAAAAGAACGCCCGCGAGGTATTCAAGGGCGGCGCGGAGCGTATCGAGGCGATCGCCGTGAGCTGCCAGGCCAAATCGGATGTCGTCGTCGAGGACGAGCGCGAGACCGGCCGCCGGGCGCTGCTCAATCTCGGCCACACGTTCGGCCATGCGCTGGAGGCGGCTACCCATTACGACAGCAGCCGTCTCGTGCATGGCGAGGGCGTGTCGATCGGCATGGTGCTCGCCTATCAGTTTTCCGCCCGGATGAACCTTGCAAGCCCTGACGATGCCCGCCGTGTCGAGGCACATCTGAAATCGGTCGGCCTGCCGACGCGGATTTCCGATATTCCGGGCGAGCTGCCACCGACGGTGCAGCTGCTCGATGCGATTGCGCAGGACAAGAAGGTGAAGGGCGGCAAGCTGACCTTCATTCTCACCCGTGGCGTCGGCGAGGCCTTCGTCGCCGACGATGTGCCTTCGTCGGAAGTGATGAGCTTCCTAGAGGAAAAGCGTTCCACATGACATTTCTCCAGCGTCTCGTCTCGCGCATCGTCAACGGTCTTGTCCGCGGCACGCTGCGTGCGACCGGCGTGACGTTGTCGAGGGAGATGCTGATCGATGCCGGGCAGGACGAGCTGCAGGCAGCGCTGTCTGCGCTTCACAAGGAGAGCCAGTCGGACGGGCCGCAGCGCGACCGCCTGAGCGGCCTGTTCGAACTGGAAGAACTCGAAGTTTCCGACGTGATGAAGCATCGCACGGCGATGCGGGCGATCAATGCGGACGATCCGCCCGACGTGACGGTGAAGGCCGTGCTCGAAAGCCCGTATACGCGCATGCCCGTCTGGCGCCACTCGACCGAAAACATCATCGGCGTCGTGCATGCCAAGGATCTGCTTCGGGCGCTTGCCGAGCCCGGCATCCAGGAACAGGGCATCGACATCGTCAAGATCGCCCAGAAGCCCTGGTTCGTGCCCGACAGCACCAGCCTGAAGAACCAGCTTTCCGCCTTTCTCAAGCGGCGGGTGCATTTCGCCGTCGTCGTCGACGAGTATGGCGAGGTGCAGGGCATCGTCACGCTGGAAGATATTCTGGAAGAGATCGTCGGCGATATTTCCGACGAACACGATATCGAGATGAAGGGCGTGCGTCAGGAGGCGGATGGTTCGATCGTGGTCGATGGTTCGGTGCCGATCCGGGATCTCAACCGCGCGCTCGACTGGAACCTGCCGGATGGCGAGGCGACGACCATTGCCGGCCTCGTCATCCACGAATCGAAGCTCATTCCTGAGGAACGGCAGGCGTTCACTTTTTACGGAAAACGCTTCATCGTGATGCGCCGCGAGAAGAACCGCATCATGCGATTGCGAATCAGGCCGGCCGACGAGGGCGTGCTGCCGGCAGAATGATGCCACTGTGGTGACATGACGCCCTTGGCTGCCGATGTCTTCGTGCCTATCTAATTCCCGTCACCAGCGTGTCGGTTCGCCCGGCGCCGAAGCCTCCACCGCCAGCGCATGCAGGCCGGCATCCAGTTCCGGTTTCAACAGCGCGTTTACCGTCCGATGCCGGTCGAGCCGGCTCATTCCGGCGAATTTTTGCGAAACGATCCGCACCCGCATATGGGTTTCACCCGTGCCGGTGATGTCCGGCTGATGGCCGGCGTGGTGGTGGCTTTCGTCGATGACGTCAAGGCGCTCGGGCTCGAGGTTTTCGCGCAATGTCGTCTCGATGCGGCTTTTCACGGTGGTGGCAGTTTGCATGGTTTCGTCCATCGTTCGTCCCATCCGGTTTTCCGGTCGGGCGGGTGGCAAAAGGGGCCACCCAGAAACCAAGAACAAACCGGTTTGTCAATTCTTGTCCGTGCTTGCTGCGCACCCCATAATGAGCGCCCTATGAAACTCGACTCCAAATATTTCGACCGGATCCGGACGCGCCGGAAAAGGGAGCAGGAAGCTCCTCCGCAGGTGGCAACCTGCCAATGGGACGGGTGCGACAAGCCCGGCATCCATCGCGCCCCCGTGGGCCGCAATGCCGAAAACCAGTTCTTCATGTTCTGCTTCGAGCATGTGAAGGACTATAACAAGGGCTACAACTATTTTTCCGGCCTGTCGGACAGCGAGATCGCCCGCTACCAGAAGGAAGCGATCACCGGCCATCGCCCGACATGGACCGTCGGTGTCAACAAGTCGGCCAAGGATGCGCCCTTGCATTCCACCGCCCGCTCTGGCGCGCCGGGGCATCAGCAGCGCTTCAAGGATCCTTTCGGTTTCGTATCGCAGGCGCGCACGCCGGGCGCCGGGCGCTTCGAGACGCAGGGCCGCAAGCTGAAGACGCTAGAGGCCAAGGCCTTCGATACGATGGAGCTCGGCGCAAACGCATCGTCGAGCGAGATCAAGACGCGCTACAAGGAACTGGTGAAGAAGCACCATCCGGATGCCAATGGCGGCGACCGCGGATCGGAAGAACGTTTTCGCGCCGTGGTGCAAGCATATCAGTTGTTGAAGCAGGCGGGTTTCTGCTAAGCCGTTATCAGTACGGCAGTGAGGACGACGGCGGGACGGCGGTTCTGCCCTGGAGACATGATGAGCAAGATCGATTTAGACATTTCCAATCTCCCTGATACCACCGTTTCGGTAAGGGAGGTTTTCGGTATCGACACCGACCTGATGGTTCCCGCCTACAAGAACGGCGACCCTTACGTGCCGGATCTGGACCCGGACTATCTCTTCGACCGCGACACGACGCTCGCGATCCTCGCCGGCTTTGCTCATAACCGACGCGTCATGGTGTCCGGCTTCCACGGCACCGGCAAGTCCACCCATATCGAACAGGTTGCCGCCCGGCTGAACTGGCCTTGCGTGCGCGTCAACCTCGACAGCCATGTCAGCCGTATCGATCTCGTCGGCAAGGATGCGATCGTTCTCAAAGACGGCAAGCAGGTCACCGAATTCAAGGACGGCATCCTGCCCTGGGCCTATCAGCACAATGTCGCGCTGGTTCTGGACGAATACGATGCCGGCCGCCCTGACGTGATGTTCGTCATCCAGCGCGTGCTGGAATCGGCCGGCCGCCTGACCCTGCTCGACCAGAGCCGCGTCATTCGCCCTCATCCGGCATTCCGCATTTTTGCGACGGCCAACACCGTCGGCCTCGGCGATACGACCGGCCTCTATCACGGCACGCAGCAGATCAACCAGGCGCAGATGGACCGCTGGTCGATCGTCACGACGCTGAACTATCTGCCGCATGAGCAGGAAGTGAATATCGTCGCCGCCAAGGTGAAGTCGTTCGGCAAGACCGCCGAGGGTCGCGAAACCGTGTCCAAGATGGTGCGCGTTGCAGACCTTACCCGTTCGGCCTTCGTCAACGGCGACCTGTCGACCGTGATGAGCCCGCGTACGGTTATCACCTGGGCGGAAAATGCGGAAATCTTCGGCGACGTCGCGTTTGCCTTCCGCATTACATTCCTCAACAAGTGCGACGAACTCGAGCGCACGCTGGTGGCCGAACAGTACCAGCGCGCCTTCGGTGTCGAACTGAAGGAAAGCGCTGCCAACATCGTTCTCGGAGCGTAATCGAAACACGCGTCAAGGGACGAATAGCATGGCAGGTCGCGGAGACAATTCGAAGGCGAAGCCCGGCGGTGCGGTCGATACCGAACCGATGCGCCGGGCCATTTCCGGCTGCGTCCGCTCGATCGCAGCCAAGGGCGAGGTGGAGGTCTCCTTCGCCAACGAACGTCCGGGGCTTGCCGGCGACCACATCCGGTTGCCGGAAATCTCCAAACGTCCAACGGCACACGAGCTTGCGGTGACCCGCGGGCTCGGCGATTCGATGGCGCTGCGGCTTGCCTGCCACGACACCAACCTGCATGCCTCGATGGCGCCGCAGGGTTCGGATGCACGCGGCGTGTTCGATGCGGTCGAACAGGCGCGCGTGGAATCGATCGGTGCGCTCAGGATGGCCGGCGTTGCCGCCAACCTCGGTTCGATGCAGGAAGAGAGATATTCCAAGGCGAATTTCTCCGGCATAGAGCGGCAGGAAGATGCGCCGATCGGCGAGGCGCTTGCCATGCTGGTGCGTGAAAAGCTGACGGGCCAGAAGCCGCCAGCCAGCGCCGGCAAGGTGCTGGACCTCTGGCGCCCTTTCCTCGAAGACAAGACGACCGGCGATCTCGACAATCTGCGGACCGTGATCGAAGACCAGCAGGCCTTCGCGAAGGTCGTGCGGCACATGCTTTCCTCGATGCAGATGGCAGAGGATTTCGCCAACGAGGAGACCGATCCGGAAGAGGTCGAGAACCCGAGCGACGAGGACCAGCCGCGTTCCGGCGAGACCGAGAACGAGGAGGTCGAGGAAGAGGCCGGCTCCGACGCTGCACCTGCCGAGCAGAGTGATTCTGTCGACGAGGAGATGGACGAAGGCGAGATGGACGGCGCCGAAATGTCCGACGAGGACATGTCGGAAGAAAGCGACGACCATTCCGAAACGCCCGGCGAAACCCGCCGGCCGAACAGCCCGTTCGACGATTTCAACGACAAGGTCGACTATCATATCTTCACCGAGCAGTTCGATGAGGAGATCACCGCCGAGGAACTGTGCGACGAGGCCGAACTCGACCGGCTGCGGGCGTTTCTCGACAAGCAGCTTGCCCATCTGCAAAGCGCCGTCGGCCGGCTTGCGAACCGCCTGCAGCGCATGCTGATGGCGCAGCAGAACCGTTCCTGGGATTTCGACCTCGAAGAGGGCTATCTCGATCCGGCCCGTCTGGTGCGTCTCATCATCGATCCGATGCAGCCGCTCTCGTTCAAGCGGGAGCGGGATACGAAATTCCGCGACACGGTCGTGTCGCTGGTCATCGACAATTCCGGCTCGATGCGCGGACGGCCGATCACGGTTGCCGCGTCCTGCGCCGACATTCTGGCGCGCACGCTGGAGCGTTCGGGCGTCAAGGTCGAGATCCTCGGCTTTACCACCAAGGCATGGAAGGGCGGACAGTCGCGCGAGGCCTGGCTTGCCGGAGGCAAGCCGGCGACGCCGGGCCGTCTCAACGATCTGCGCCACATCGTCTATAAGGCGGCGGATGCGCCGTGGCGGCGTGCGCGGCGCAATCTCGGCCTGATGATGCGTGAAGGCTTGCTCAAGGAAAACATCGACGGCGAAGCGCTGATGTGGGCGCACCAGCGCCTGATCAACCGGCCGGAACAGCGCAAGATCCTGATGATGATCTCGGATGGTGCGCCGGTTGACGATTCGACCCTGTCGGTTAATCCGGGCAATTATCTGGAGCGGCATCTGCGCGCCGTGATCGAGCAGATCGAGACGCGCTCGCCGGTCGAGCTTCTGGCCATCGGCATCGGTCACGACGTGACGCGCTATTATCGCAAGGCCGTGACGATCGTCGATGCGGACGAACTCGCCGGCGCGATGACCGACCAGCTCGCACAGCTCTTTGCCGACGAAACGACGGCACCGGCGCGGCGTCGCCGACGCGCCGGCTGATGGTCGATCCTTGAAGCGGCTTACGCTTGCGCTCTGCGCCACGCTGATCGCCGCAACCGTGTTTCCGGTGCATTCTGCGCCGGAAACCAGCCCCGTTACCGCCAAGCAGATCCGCCAGTTCAAGCGGGGTTCCGACGAGACGCGTTTCGGATCGCTCGATTTCATCGGCGGCATCGAATTCACCTCGCCGGATAGCCGTGTCCAGTCGCTGTCCAGCATCCGCTTCAGGCCGGACGGCCGGCATTTCGTCTCGGTGCTCGATACCGGCGAATGGCTGACGGGCGCGATCGAGCGGGATGCGGACGGTCGCCTCGCTGGGCTTTCGAAGGTCTCCGTCAATTCGATTCTGCTCAGAAACGGAAAGCCCGGCTCGAAGACCGAAAGCGATGCGGAGGGTTTCACCATCCGTGACGGGCAGGCGATCGTCAGCTTCGAGCAGCAGCATCGCGTCGATGTCTATCCCGATCCCGGTTTCGAGACGTCGCGGCCGATCAAGTCACTCGATTTCCTCATCCCGCGCAACGAGCTTCGCCGCAATGCCGGGCTGGAAACGGTGGTCGCTTCTCCTCTGACGAGCCCGCTCAAGGGTGGCATTGTGGTGGTCGGCGAACACAGCCTCGATGAGAAGGGCAATCTGCTGGCGGCCATTATCGACGGGCCGCTCAAGGGGCAGTTCACGGTCGTGCGGCACGACCCGTTCGATGCGACGGACGGCGCCTTCCTGCCGAATGGCGATCTGATATTGCTTGAGCGGCGCTACAGCCTGCTCGGCGGCGTCGGCATGCGCATGCGGCGGATCAAGGCGGAGGATATCCGCCCCGGTGCGGTCGTCGATGGCGATATGCTGATCGAGGCCAATATGGGCGATGATATCGACAACATGGAAGGCGTCGATGTCATCGCCGGCGCAGACGGCAAGCCGCATCTCATTCTCGTCTCGGATGATAACGGCAATTTCTTCCAGCGCAGCATCATGCTGGAATTCCGGCTCAATGATTAACGCATCCTTTCACTGACGATTGGCATTGACTCCCGGCCTGCGCAGGAATCTTCTCTCACATGGGAGAGATGGAGACGGCGGTGGCACGGATTCATGTCATGGGCGCATCAGGCGCCGGAACGACGACGCTCGGAGCAGCGCTGGCCAAGCAGCTTGGCCTTTTTCATCTCGATACCGACGATCTCTACTGGATGGCGACCGATCCTCCCTATACGACGCCGCGGCCGATGGAGGAGCGGCTTGCGCTTTTCCGCTCGCGGGCTCCGGTGAGGCAGGGCTGGGTTCTGTCCGGCTCGGCGCTCAAATGGGGCGCGCCGATCGAGCCGCTCTACGACCTCATCATTTTCCTGAGGATCGATCCGGCGATGCGCATGGCGCGTATCCGGCGGCGGGAGACGGCGCGCTATGGCGCGCGCATCCTGCCGGGTGGCGATATGGCCGAACGCAGCGAGGCGTTTCTCATCTGGGCGGAGAGCTATGACGCCGCCGGCCCCGACTGCCGGAGCCTTTGCGCCCATCAGGCATGGCTCGCCACGCAGTCCGCGCCGGTCATCGCGCTTGATTCATCCCGGCCGCTGTCGGCATTGGTCGAGGCCGTCTGTCGCCATCCGGTGCTTGCGAGAGAACTGCAGGCGCAGGATGGCTGAACGACGCCTGTTCAGGCCTTGGCCGTGGTCTGCGGCATGGGCTTCAGAATATTCATCAGCGCACCATAGGGCAGGAGGAGCACGACGCCGACGATGATCTTGACGGCGAGATCGCCGAGGGCCCACGAGATCCATCGCGGTGCATCGGTAGCAAAGACGCCGAGGATCGGCGCCCAGCCGGTGGCGAATTCCTCGTTCGCGCCGATGAAGGCGAAGGCCGGCGCAAAGGCGAGCGAAAAGAACAGGACCGTGTCGATGACCGTGCCGAGAAGCGAGGCGGTGAGCGGCGCTTTCCACCAGCTCTTGCGGCGCAATTCGTTGAACACCGAGATGTCGAGCAGCTGGCCGACAAGATAGGCGGTGCCTGAGGCGATCGCGATGCGCGGGGCCGACAGCCAGAAAGACAGCGCCACGCCGACGACGAAGCCGACAAGGACCACACGGCGGGCGATGGCCGGGCCAAACTGGCGGTTCGTCAGGTCGGTGACGAGGAAGGCGACCGGATAGGTGAAGGCGCCCCAGGTCAGGAGATCGCCGAGCGCGATGCCGAAGAGCGAGCCGGAGACCGGGAACTGCACGAGAACGTTCGAGGAGACGACGATCGCCGCCATGAACAGGGCATAGATAAGGGTGTGACGCAGCGTCAGCATTTTTTTATCCTGGGTGATGCCACCAGTTGAGTTCGATGAAGGCAAGAGAAAAGGCCTGTCCGGTATCAACCGATCAAGCCTTACTCAAACCCGGTGGTGTCTGTCGTTCACGCGACCGAGGTCGCGCTTGAAGACAATCAGGCAGCTGCTACTTCAGCCGTCTTCTTGGCGATCTGGCGACGCAGCAGGCGGGCGCGCATCGACAGGTCGTTCTCGCTGGCCTTCAGGAGGAAAGCGTCGAGACCGCCGCGATGTTCAACCGAACGCAGAGCGTGCGCGGAAACGCGCAGACGGAAACGCTGGCCAAGAGCGTCGGAAATCAGAGTGACCTGGCACAGGTTCGGAAGGAACCGGCGGCGGGTCTTGTTGTTGGCGTGGCTGACGTTATTGCCGGTCATAACGCCCTTGCCGGTCAGTTCGCACACACGAGACATGGATACACCTTTGTTCTTCTATAATCGGATGGTCCTGCGGGGCAAACGCCCGGCGCGCCGATCCAACTGGTCCGGATTGGAAAGTTGCGGTTCTATAGTCAGTGGGGCCCGGCCCGTCAAGCCAAAACAGCGCATGGCCCCGCAGAGAATCGGTTATCGTCCCGGTGGCGCTGCTATTTTCTTGCCATCATGGCCGTTCTATATGACGCGATGACGAAGACATTTCGTCTTCTTCTCCCCTCTGGAGCCCGGTGTCGAGCATGTCCATTCGCGTCCGTTCCGTCTTTGCGGCCCTTGTTCTCGGTTCGTTGTCCTGCGGGCCTGTTTCGCCCGCAGCCGTTGCCGCCGAGATCCGCCATAGCAGCCAATACGACATCTCGCTCGGCATCCTGCCGATCGCGACTGCCAGTTTCGACAGTTCGTTCGACGGCAAGGACTACAAGATCACCGGCAGCTTTGCAGCCGCCGGCATCGCAAGGATCCTGACCAAGACCTCTGCGGAAACCACGGTCACTGGTCGGGTTCTGGCCAACCGCCTGCAGGCGGATCGCTATAATCTCGTCTATCATCAGGGCAAGCGGACGCGTGTCTACGATGTCGAATACCGCAATGGCGACGTGGCGGAAACGACGATCAAGCCCGAACCGAAGCGCAATGCGGACAACTGGATCCCGGTGTCCGACAAGGATCTGCATTCGGTGCTCGACCCGTTGAGCGGACTGATCTTCCCGGCCGATGCAAAAATCTGCCCGAACCGGCTGCCGATCTTCGACGGTGAATCGCGCCTCGATCTGGTGCTGTCGCCGATGGGCACCAAACCGTTTACGGCGGATGGCTTCAAGGGCGAGGCGATCGTCTGCGAGATCCGCTACCAGCCGAAATCCGGTTACAGGCGCGGCCGCGACGATATCGAGTACCTGAAGAAGACGCCGATGGAGATCTGGTTTGCCAAGGCGCAATCGGCCAATGTCTACGCGCCCGTCTATGCGCGCATTCCGACCCGGATAGGGCAGCTTTACGTCACGGCGGTCAAATACGGCGGTTGAGCGACAGCCTTGTTCCTGTCAATGTCCGCCGCCGCCGGGTTCGTATGAGCATGGCGGCGAGGGACAGATGGGGACAAGATTTTGAAACTGCGCGGTACTTTGATCGGTTTTGCGGCGATCCTGATGTGGTCGCTCCTGGCCTTGATGACGGCGGCCTCCGGCACGGTACCGCCGTTCCAGATGAATGCGATGACCTTTGCGATCGGCAGCCTGCCGGGCCTGCTTCTGTTCGTCGTGAAACCTGAGCGGATCGCGCTTCTGAAACAGCCGCCGAAGGTGTGGCTGACCGGCGTCGGCGGCCTGTTCGGCTACCACTTCCTCTATTTTACCGCACTCCGCAATGCACCGGCAGTCGAGGCGGGGCTGATCGCCTATCTGTGGCCGCTCTTGATCGTGGTCGGGTCGGCGCTCCTGCCGGGCGAGCGGCTGCGCTGGTATCACGTCGTCGGCGCGCTTGCAGGGCTCTGCGGTACCATTGCCATCGTCTCGCGCAACGGGGTTTCCTTCGATCAGTCCTATGCGCTCGGATATGGCGCAGCGCTGCTGTGCGCCTTCACATGGTCCGCGTATTCACTGATCACCCGCCGTTTCGACCGGGTGTCGACGGATGTGGTGACGGGCTTTTGCCTTGCGACCTCGCTTCTGTCGCTTGCCTGCCATCTGGCGCTGGAACAGACGGTCTGGCCGGCGAGCGGCAGCGAGTGGCTCGCCGTGGTCGGTCTCGGGCTCCTGCCGGTGGGGGCCGCCTTCTATGCCTGGGATTACGGGGTGAAGAACGGCGATATCCAGGTGATCGGTGCGGCAAGCTATGCTGCGCCGCTCCTCTCGACGCTGATCCTGGTTCTCACGGGTTTTGCCGATGCCAACTGGCGCATTCTGGCCGCCTGCGTGCTGATCACCGGTGGCGCTATTATCGCTGCCAGGGATATGGTCTTTCGCAAGAAGGCGCGGGCAGTGGCGGCGCAGTGATGTTGCCGAAGGCAGCGGGTGGGCGTGGGGGAATGACAGTCGAGGACTGCGAGCAAACCCGCTATGCTGCGAACGCTTCTGATCGGGCATTGGCATCATGTCTGACTGTCGGCGTGTCTGCACCGATCGCGGCCTCGCTCCATACCTCGGCCAGTGCCCGGATTTCAGCGTTCGTCTTCGTCGGTACCGTCATCTGTTGGCTTTTTGCCGCGGCAGTATTCCATTTGTCGGGTAAGCGCATGCTGCGGAGGTTGCCATGACCGGTTTGCAGATTTCCGCATTCTTTGTGCTGCCGCTGTGCGTCGCTGCGGGCGGCTGGATCTATTCGATTATCGTCGAGCCCGAGTTCAAGCGTGAGAATGAAAAGCGCGGCGGCAAATAACTGACGCGGATCCATGTCCCATTCAACCAGGCTCCCAGCCGGGGGCAGCCATCTCGAATTTTGAAAATTCAAAGCCCGGCGCCACGGTGCAACCCACAAGGGTGAATTCGCCGAGGGGCTCGGCGGATTGCCAGATATCGGCGGGAACGATGCCCTGCGGGCGCTCGCCGGCCAGAATATCGGGTCCGAGGCGGATTTCCTCCACGGACTGTCCGTCCGAGAGCCGCAGCAGGAGCGCGTCGCCGGCATAGTAGTGCCAGACCTCCACTGCGTCGCGGACCCGGTGCCAGTGGGAGCGCTCGCCCTTTTCCAGCAGGTAGTAGATCGCCGTCGAATGGCCCCGCGCGCCGCCGGAACTGTCGCGACCACCCTTGTCCCGAAATGTCTCGACATACCATCCGCCCTCGGGATGCCTCTGCATTCCAAGGGCTGCGATGATCGCCTGCGCCTGCTTATCGACGGGCGCCGTCATGGTCAGAAATTGTCCTTGCGCTTGCGGATCTCGGCAAAGACTTCCTCGTTGGTCTTCGTTTCCATGACGAGGTTGCGGCGGATGGCCGGATCGGCTGCGCGCAGGAAGGGGTTGGTTTCCTTCTCAAGCCCCATCATCGTCGGGATGGTGAACTCACCCTTTTCGCGTTTCGCCTCGATTTCGGCGGCGCGGGCCTTGAGGCGTTCGTTATCCGGATCGATGGAGACGGCGAACTTCGCGTTGGAGAGCGTGTATTCGTGGCCGAAATAGATGGCCGTCTCGTCCGGCAGGACGGCAAGCTTCTGCAGCGAGTGCCACATGTCGGCAGCCGGGCGTTCAAACAGGCGGCCGCAGCCGAGCGCAAACAGCGTATCGGCGGCAAACAGGATCTTGTCTTCCGGGAAATGGAAGCAGATGTGACCTGCGGTGTGGCCCGGCGTTTCGAAAACGCGCACCGGATGTTGCCCGAACAGGAACTCGTCGCCATCGCCGACGGTCTTGTCGAGGCCGGGAATGGCGACTGCCTCGTTGACCGGGCCGATGATCTCCAGCCCAAACTTTTCCTTCAACGCCAGATTGGCCTCGACATGGTCGATATGGTGGTGCGTGGTGAAGATATGGGTCAGTTTCCAGCCGCGGCGGGCAGCCGCATCGAGGATGGGCTGTTCCTCGGGCGCATCGATCGAGGCCGTCAGACCGCTTTCCGGATCATGCACCAGAACGCCGTAATTATCACTCCGGCACGAAAAAACTTCGATCTCAAGCGGTCTCATTCAATAGCCCCTATTGTGCAATATGCGTTTGAGAACAATGTAGAGGCTGACGCCTGCATGTCCAACCACCGTTCAAGAGCATTTTCGGTTTGTCCGTCGATATTGTCGATCTTCGTGAATTCTATCATTCGCCGCTTGGCCGCGTCGCCGAGCAGTCGATTGCGATGGCTTTGTCGTCGCTCTGGTCGCGGCTGCCGGAGGAGCGGCTTGTCGGGCTTGGCTATGCGGTGCCCTATCTGGAGCGGTTCCGGGCCGATACGGAGCGCACCTTCGCCTTCATGCCGGCAAGCCAGGGCGCTGTGAACTGGCCGCCGGGCGAGCTATCCTCCACGGCTCTGGTGTTCGACGAGGAATTGCCACTGCCGGATTCCTCCGTCGATCGGGTGCTGATGGTGCATTCGCTGGAATTTGCCGAGAACCCGCGGGAGACGCTGAAGGAGCTCTGGCGGGTGCTGGCGCCCGGCGGGCGGCTCGTCATCGTCGTTCCCAACCGGCGCGGTGTGTGGGCGCGTATGGAGCATACGCCCTTCGGTTCGGGCCGGCCCTATTCGCGCGGGCAGCTTACCAATCTCCTGCGCGAGACGAATTTCACTCCGGCTGCCAGCGCCGAGGCGCTGTTCTTTCCGCCGTCGAAGATCCATTCGATCCTGAAGGTGAGGCATGCCTTCGAGAGCATGGGACGGCGGTTCTGGCCGGTGTTTTCAGGCGTGATCGTGCTTGAGGCGCAGAAGCGGCTTTACCAGGGTCTGCCGGTTGCGGCGCGCGCCTCGCGCCGGGTCTTCGTGCCGGTGCTTGCGCCGCAAGGGGTGCCGACGACACGGGTCCGGTGATTTTCGCTCGAAGCGGTCTGCTGATGCGCCTGAAGGGCGCCAAACACTCGACAATTCGCCTTTTCGGCTTTAATGCCAACGGATCGCCCGAGAAGGCAGTTTTGATCCGAGAAGGTTGATCCGATGAGCATCGTTACGAGTGAGCCCGTTCCGCGCAAAGGCATTCTGGATATTGCAGCCTATGTGCCGGGCAAGGAACATGCTCCGGGCGTTGCCAAGGTCTACAAGCTCTCTTCCAACGAAACGCCGCTCGGCCCCAGCCCCAGCGCCATCGAAGCCTTCAAGCAGGCGGCTGAAAAGCTGGAAATCTATCCGGACGGCCAGGCCGTCGCGCTGCGCGAGGCAATCGCTACGGCCTATGGCCTGAACGCTGCCAACATCATGTGCGGCAACGGCTCCGACGAGCTGCTCGGGCTTCTCTGCCACGTCTATCTCGGCGCCGGCGACGAGGCGATCATCACCCAGCACGGCTTCCTCGTCTACAAAATCCAGATCATGGGCGCAGGTGCGACCGCGATCGAGGTCGCCGAGCGCGACTGCACCGTCGACGTCGATGCCATTCTTGCAGCCGTGACGGACAAGACCAAGCTCGTCTTCATCGCCAATCCCGGCAACCCGACGGGCACCTATGTCCCCGTTGCCGAAATCCGCCGCCTGCATGCCGGTCTGCCGAAGAACGTCGTGCTTGTTCTCGATGCGGCCTATGCGGAATATGTGCGCAAGAACGATTACGAGGCTGGAATTGAACTCGTATCGTCCAACAAGAACGTCGTCATGTGCCGCACCTTCTCGAAGGTCTACGGCCTTGCTGCCCTGCGTGTGGGCTGGATGTATGCGCCGGCCGGCATTCTCGATGCGCTGAACCGCGTACGTGGCCCCTTCAACATGAATTCGGCAGCGATCGCAGCCGGCGCGGCCGCCGTTCGCGATCAGGCTTTTGTCGACAAGGCAGTCGAATACAATCTTCTTTGGCAGGACAAGCTCGTCCATGCGTTCACCGCGCTCGGCCTTAAGGTCACGCCATCTGTCACCAACTTCCTGCTCGTCCATTTCCCGGATGTGGATGGCAAGCGTGCGCCGGAAGCCGACGAGTTCCTGACGAGCCGCGGCTATATTCTGCGCATGGTCAAGGGTTACGGCTTTCCGAATGCGCTGCGCATGACGATCGGGCCGGAAGAGGCCAACCGCGGCGTCATCGAGGCGCTCGGCGAGTTTATGACACGATAAGGCCAGGACATATGAGCGGCAGTGAAACGAGCGTGCATTTCGACAGGATCACGCTGATCGGTATCGGCCTGATCGGCTCGTCGATCGCCCGCGACGTCCAGCAACTGGGTCTCGCAAACGAGGTCGTCATTTCCACGCGCAGCGAAGAGACGCTGAAGCGGGCCGAGGAACTCAGCCTCGGCACGCATTACGTTTCGTCTGCCGCGGAAGCCGTCGAAGGTGCCGATCTCGTCATCGTCTCGGTGCCGGTCGGCGCGTCGGAGGCGGTGGCCCAGCAGATCGCAACGCATCTGAAGCCCGGCGCCATCGTCACCGATGTCGGTTCCACCAAGGCGTCGGTCATCGCGCAGATGGCGCCTTATATGCCCGACAATGTCCACTTCATCCCCGGCCATCCGCTGGCGGGTACGGAGAAGTCGGGTCCTGATGCCGGCTTTGCCGGGCTCTTTCGCGATCGCTGGTGCATCTTCACGCCGCTGCCGGATACGGATGCGGACGCCCTCGACAGGCTGAAGTCGTTCTGGATGGCGCTCGGTTCGCGTGTCGACGACATGGACCCGCAGCATCATGACAAGGTGCTGGCCATCGTTTCGCACCTGCCGCATATCATCGCCTACAATATCGTCGGCACGGCCGACGATCTCGGCACGGTGACGGAATCGGAAGTCATCAAATACTCGGCGTCCGGTTTCCGCGATTTTACGCGTCTGGCCGCCTCCGATCCCACCATGTGGCGGGATATCTGCCTGCACAACAAGGATGCGATCCTTGAAATGCTGGCGCGGTTTTCGGAGGATCTCGCCTATCTGCAGCGGGCGATCCGTTGGGGCGAGGGCGACAAGCTGTTCGATCTCTTCACCCGCACCCGCGCCATCCGCCGCTCGATCGTGCAGGCGGGACAGGATGTCGATGCGCCGGATTTCGGCCGGCACGCGCTGGATACCAACAAGAAGTAAGCCTATCGGCCCCCTCAGATCGGCGGGATTTCGCCGATCTGGATGAAGCCGCCGGCAAAGACCTTGCCGCGGCGGATGACGACGTCGAGCGACGCGTTCTTGCCGCCGCCGAGTGCGGACAGCATCTTGCCGGCCGTCTTGAGCGTCGATGCCATGCCGGGGAAAGTCTGGCTCAGGCTGTCCTGCCAGGCGGAAATCTGCTCCACCCGGACCTTCAGCTTGGCCGACAGATAGCCGCGATCGTCGAATTCGAACGGCCCGGAAATGGTAAAGACCTTGCCGTCGCCGAGATCGGCCTTCAGTTCACGCATGTCGCCCTGCGTGCCGTAGAGCGCCATGCCCTTCGGGTCGCTGCCGTCGATCATGCCGGCGCGGCCGGCAAGCGAGACGTCCATGCTGGTCGTCGAGCGCGGAAACTGCGGCATGTCCTTCACCGCCGCATCGGTATCCTGCAGCGTCACGGTGGCATCCAGATCGGCGCCATTCTGCTTCATGTGGATTTCGGTGCGGCCGACATTGACGTCCATGGCGCTGCCATCGGCCGACGAGATGATATTCGTCTTGCCGCCGTTGATGACGAGCGATGCCTGCTCGACGCCGCTAAGCTTGGTGATGACCTGCGATTTCAGGCTGTCCCAGGTGCTGGAAACCGTGAGGCCGCGGCTGGTGCGGATTTCGGAGGGTGAATCCAGTTCCCAGTTGATGGTGCCGGGGCTGACGATCAGGGCCGAAGAACGGAGCGCGCCAAAGGCGCCGGACAGGCCGTTGCGCTTGTCATCGACGCCGACCTTCGTGCAGTAGAGACCGATGGTGAGCGGGAAGCCGCGATATTCCGCATCGGCGCAATCGGCGGAAATGCCGTCCGCCTTGTGCCGGCCGAGCAGAGCAAGGGTGTTTTCCTTCAACGTGGAGGCCGCGTAGAACCAGCCCGCCGTATAGAGTGCGACCAGCACGATGACTGTGCCGAGAAAGATCCAGATGACCTTGCCGGCGCTGCTTCGGCTTGACGCTGCCATGATGTTCTCCCAAAGGTGCAAATCAAATTCATGAACTACCGTTTGGCGTGGGATATGGACGAATTTTGGGTCTTTGGCTACGGGTCGCTGATGTGGAACCCGGGCTTTCCATTCGAAGAGAGGCACGCGGCCAAGGTTTTCGGGTACCGTCGGTCATTGTGTATCTGGTCCACCGTCCATCGTGGAACGCAGGAAAATCCCGGCCTCGTGCTGGGTCTCGACCGCGGCGGTTCCTGCCGCGGTACGGCCTTTCGGGTTTCGCCGGCGCACTGGCCTGAAGCGCTGGATTACCTGCGGCGGCGCGAACTCGTGACGAATGTCTACAAGGAGCGGATGCTGCCGCTTGGCGCTTGTCGATGGGCGGCGGGTTGCGGCAGTCGGCTATGTCGTGGACCGGGCGCATGAGCAATATGCAGGCGCACTTTCGGTCGAGGGGGCGGCGCGGATCGTGCGCCGTTCGACCGGCCAGTCTGGGCCGAACGATGCCTATGTGTTCAACACGCTCGGCCATCTGCAGCAGATGGGGATCCGCGATCTCTGGCTCGAGGCGGTTGCAGCTCTGGTTGGTGGATAGGCCGGATCAGGCGGCCGGTTTGGCGCGCAGTTCCGCCAGCCGCTTTGCGGCGCTTTCCGGCAGCGGCAGATGCGGATTGGCGGCGACGGTCTCGATGAGCAGGTCGTCGCTTGCCTTTTCCAGCGTGTCGACGAGGTGGGTGTAGAATTCCTCCGAACCCATTCCGGGCTGGATGGCGGGAAGGATCTTGACCTTGAAGTGGCCGGGATATTTGACCAGGCTGCGGCGTCCCCAGAACAGGCCCCAATGGGCGACGACCGGTACGACCGGCACCTTGATTTCCTTGTAGATGCGGGCAATGCCGTGGCGGTAGACGGGCTCTGCACCGGGCGGGCGGCGGGTGCCTTCCGGGTAGATGATCAGCTGGCGGCCGTCGGCCATTTCCTGTCGGGTGCGCTTCATCACCTCGAGCATGACCTTGCCGCGGGCGCCGCGATTGACCGGGATCATCTTCTGCTTGGCAGCATACCAGCCGAAAAGCGGGATCCACATGAGTTCGCGCTTCAGAATATAGACCGGGTCCTTCTGGTAGGGCAGAAGCGCCACCGTATCCCAGGCCGACTGATGCTTGGGGGCGAAGATGCAGCCGCCTTCCGGCACGTTTTCCAGGCCCTCGATCTCGAACGTGGCGCCGACGATCTTCGCCATCAGCCAGTTGCAGGACGCCGCCCACGCTTTGGGAATACGATAGGCGGCCTTGCGCGGCATGAGGAAGTAGATCGGGCTCAAGACGATCATGCGGACGATCGTGTTGGCATAGAAGGCGATGTTGAACAGGATCGAACGCAAGAGCAGCATGGAGACTTCCTTCGGGACGCCCTTTGAGGGGACCGGCGTTGCCTACACGAGTTCAGGGCCGGAAAAAAGCACTCCAGAGCCACGCGCCGGCAATAAAGCGCAGCTGTGGCGCAGGTTCCGGCCCCGTTCAAGGCCTTCAATGTCTCAAGGGGTGGCGCGGGTCGACGGGGTCTGGGCGACGTCTTCGGTTCGAAGCCCGCTGCCGCGGGTGAAGCCGACGACATCGCGCGCATAGGCGAGCACGACCTTGCCGTATTCGAAGAGCATGATGCGCAGCGTGTCCGGCTCGGCAAACCATGCGCGGCGGGTGAGATCCGCGTTGACCACCGGATAGGGGATGAACTCGGTCGTCGGATCGGCGCGGCGCAGTTCATGCAGGCTGCGGATCATGTGGTAGTTGTTGGTGACGACCAGAACCGACTTGTATTGGTGATCGTGTATCCAGCGATTGATCTCGTTGGCATTGCCGATCGTGTCGATCGCATCATAGCCAATATCGACGCAGCATTTGAAAAGATCGGCCGAAGCGAAGGTGGTGCGGCGGATCTGGCCGGGCGTCGTCGAGGGGTGGGCGCCCGAGATCAGCAGCCGTCGGCCGGCGCCATCGCGCAGCAGGCCGAGTGCCTGTTCGATGCGCAGATAGCCGCCGGTCAGGACCACGATCGCATCCGCCTTCACGCCTTCGGGTGGCTGCATGGAGGTGACGGCATTGGCGAACCACAGAAAACCGCCGACCAGCGTTGCAAGGGCGAGAAACGCCGCCATGAAAAGCCGGCGCGCGTAGCGGCGGAGCCGGCTCTTGCGCGAGAACCAGCCCAATCCCATCGGGTTCGGCGTTTCGGTATTGTCCATCATTCAGATCGTTCGGCCCGACTCATGCCCAAATCAGGCCTCGTCCATAATCTTTGATTGCGGCAAGGAATAGTCCGACTATTCATACCGTTCCACCAGCCTCTAAAGATTGCGCGTCACGAATTTGGGAGGCCATCCGAGCGCGCCGGGTCGGAGCGGATGACGTCGATCTCGTCGATCGTTTTCATCACGGTGAAGCGGGCCGTCAGCGTGGTGAGAAGGGCGATCACCAGCATGGTGGCGAAAATGCCGAGATAGCCGGTAAGCCCTATGGTGAACGAGCCGAACAGGGCGGTCGCCTGATCGCTCTGCGGCGTTGCCCGCGTGCTGGATTGCCAGAAGCCGGCGACGGCAAAGAGAATGGCCGCAAGCGCGCCACCAGTGGCAGAGCCCTTGAGGCTGATCAACAGGAAATGCTTCTGGAACTCGCGGGCGACGAAGGCGCTTTCTGCGCCGACGAAATGCAGGACCTCGACGATGTGGCGATTGCCAGACAGGGCGCCGCGGGTGGCAAAGATCACCGTCAGAACCATGGCGGTGAAGACGAGGATAAGGATGCCGGTGCCGATCAGCACCGTCGTGTGCGCCATCGAGACAAGACGATCGACCCAAGTCCGGTGGTCGTCGAGCGATGCCTGCGGCACTTCCGTCTTCAAGAGGTCGCGCATGGCGCCGAAATCGGGCGGATTGCGCTCGTCGATAGTGATGATGACGAGGCGCGGAACGGGAAGGTCCTTCAGGTCCAGGCCGGAACCGAGCCAGGGCTCGAGCAGACGGGCGGTGGCACTGTCATCCATGATCGTGCCTTCGCGGGTGCCGACGAAGGTCATGGCCACATCGCGCGCCTTCTTCAGCGCCGCATCCATGTCCAGCCCATCCTCGGGCTTGATCTGGATGGTGATCTCGCGGGAAATCTGGCTCTGCCAGCTTTCGGCCGTGGCGCGCACCATGGTGACGGCGCCGAGCGTCAGACAGGCGAGAAAGGCCATGATGGCGATGACCACCAGCAGCGCATTGCCCTGAATGTTGGAGGGCGGCAGGATCGGCGCTGTCGGGCGCACGCGCATCTCGACGCGGCGAGGCTGCTCGCGGCCGGTCTCGCGGTTCTCCCCCCGGCTCTCGGGGGGGCGGTTTGCGCCTTCGGTCTTGCTGTTCCTGATGCGGCTCATCTCATTCATATATATCGAGCCGCCCTTCGGTCAAAATCATCCGCCGCGCATCGACCTGATCCATCAGCGCCAGATCGTGGGTGGCGATGACGACGGCGGTACCGAGACGGTTGAGTTCGAGAAACAGGCTGAGCAGGCGACGCGCCATCGGCGGATCGACATTGCCGGTCGGCTCGTCGGCGAGCAGGATCTCCGGGCGGTCCATCAGGGCGCGGGCAATCGCCGCACGCTGTTTCTCACCGCCGGAGAGGACTGCCGGCAGAACATTGATGCGTTCGCCCAGGCCCACCCATTTCAAAAGCTCGATCACGTCATTGCGATAGGAGCTTTCCTCCTTGCCGCGCACGCGCAGCGGCAGGGCGACATTCTCGTAGGTCGTCAGGTGATCGAGAAGGCGAAAATCCTGGAAGACGATGCCGACGCGGCGGCGCAGCATCGGCAGTTCGCTGCGCGGGATCTGCGACAGGTCGCGGCCGAACATGTTGATGATGCCGCGCGTCGGATGCAGCGACAGGAACAGAAGGCGCAGAAGCGTCGTCTTGCCGGCACCCGAAGGGCCGGTCAGGAACTGAAAGGAGCGTTTGGGAATGTCGAAAGTCACGTCCCGGAGAATTTCCGGGCCCATGCCATAGCGCAGACCGACATTTTCGAAGTGAATCAACGGAGGATCCAGTCCCTGTATTTCGCATGTTGAGGCTTCGCGACGGTGGCGTGCCGGCGTTCGTCCGCCAGTGCACACCATCTCCCGCCATCAGCGCTATCTCTTAACGACGGACGTAAACGAAAGGTAAAGCGCCAGCCGAAAAGGGCCACTTTCGCAAGCGATTTGCGAAGCATTAACCATTTTAATTTACCTCTCAGCGGGATTCGTTTCAATGCCCGGCCTTTTCACGATCTGAAAGGTCGGCCCGAAAGGCCAAGAGGGTCCGATGACGGGTTTTCGCAACGAGAACGGCAAGCCGTTCATGCCGATGGATATCCTGCCGCCCGAGCCGGCGGGCCGCGCGCGGCCTCGTGCTGCCGGCCGTGCCGGCGACGTCATCGATGCACAATTCGTGGCCGTCAGACATCCCTTGCGCAGTACACGCGAACCCCGTTCCCACAATGACAATCTACGGCCGGGCTTTTCGAAACACGCGCGCCAGCAGGCCAGGCATTCGGGTGCCGGCGCAGCCGTGCTTGCCCCTGCCGCCAGCCCTGTCGACATTCTGGAACGGTTTCTGCATCGCATACCGGCCGACCTTTTCTCCGCCATCGTCGCGGCGATCTTCGTGACCGTATTTGCGGCAGCGGGGGGCTTTTCCTTTCTGTTCAACGGCGGTCAACCGGCGCATGCAACCCCGAACCTCGATATCACCCATGTCAGCATGATCCCGCAGGATGCCAATGGCATGCGGGTTCTGCTGATCAACGGAATCGTCGAAAACCGCAGCGAGCAGAGCCTTGCCATGCCCTCCATCCGTGCCGATCTGATGGACGGCGAGCGGGTCGTGGCGAGCACGCTCGTCTCGCCGCCGGCGCATGCTTTGGCTGGCGGGCGCAGCCGCGGCTTTTCCGTACGTGTCCCGCATCCCGGTGGAAAACTGCCCGAGCTCAAGCTTTCGCTGGCCGAAAGGGCTGCCCCGACCTCCTGATTGTGATAGGCGGAGTTAGCAACCAAGGAGACCTTCATGCCCGTCGTGCGTGGCAAGAACATCGAGCCGCTTTTCACCGCCGAGCAGATTGCTGTGCGCAATCGCGAGATCGCAGCCAAGATCGCCACCGGCCCGACCAAGGATCTGCTGGTCATCGCCATCCTCAAAGGCTCTTTCATCTTCGCTGCCGACCTGCTGCGCGCGTTGCATGACACGGGTCTTGCGCCGGAAGTGGAGTTCGTCACGCTGTCCAGCTACGGCACGGGAACCGTGTCGCAGGGCGTGCGGATCGTCAAGGATATCGACAGCGACGTGAAGGACCGCGACGTTCTTCTGATCGACGATATCCTCGAATCCGGCCGGACGCTGAAATTCGCCAAGGAACTGCTCTATGAGCGCGGTGCCCGGCATGTGTCGCTTGCCGTCCTTCTCGACAAGAAGGTGAAGCGCAAGGAAGATCTGGAGGCCGATTTCGTCGGTTTCGAATGCCCCGATTATTTCGTCGTCGGCTATGGCATGGATGCGGCTTATGCGTTTCGCGAGTTGCCGTTTGTCGGTGTTGTCACGGGCGACGCATAAAGGCCTTGTGCGGCAGGCCTTCCGGCAAGATGCGGTGTCGGCCGATCGCTAAAATTCGCATTAACCTGGTGGCAGGGCGTTAACCATGGGAGCCTCTAGAGGCTTCCTGTTTACTCCTCGCAAAGGAAAGTCTGGTGATTTGCTCCCGTATTGAAACAAGCGGGAGCGATGATCGCTATGGCCAAGATCCTGATCACCGAGGATGAAGACACGCTGCGGATGTTCGTGGCACGCGCCCTTCGGCTTGATGGCCATGAGACGCACGAGGCCGGCGATGGCGCCGAAGGTCTGGAGAAACTTGCCGAAGGCTCCTACGATCTGCTTCTGTCCGATATCCGCATGCCCGTGATGGACGGTATCGAGCTCGCGCATCAGGCTGCCAGCCAGTTTCCCGCGATGAAGATCCTGCTGATGACCGGATATGCCGAGCAGCGCGAGCGCGCCGACGACCTGTCGAGCAAGATCGTCGATGTGGTGCAGAAGCCTTTTGCCCTGCCGGATATCCGCAAGGCCGTGGCGCTGGCGCTCGCTACCGACACCGCCCGCGCCGCCTGATCGGTCCGCGCCGAAGGCTCTCCAGTCGTGACGATGACGATGACGCCGGTATGTTTTGCCGGCGTTTGTTTTTTGCCGGGTTGCGCAGCTTGATGCGCTATCCTCGGGCTCGTCCCGAGGATCTGTCCACGCCCTCATTGATCGCGGTCGGATCCTCACCGCAAGGGCGAGGATGACGATGGTGGGCGTTTGTGGATTGTCTCGACCGCAGAGCTGGCCCCTTGGAGTGCTCAGCCTTCAGGTCATCAGCCCCAAATCTTGAGCCCCAAGCCTTCAGCCGCAAGTCTTGAGCCCCAAATCCCGGCCGCGTTTGGGATGCGTGCGGCCGGCGTTGACCGAGCGAAACGACGTCGGTGCTCTGAGCCAGGCAGCGCCATCAACGCATTTCCAGAAGCCGTTCCAGATATTGGCGCTCGGCATCGCCCGACAGCGTGTTGCCGAGCTTTTCGCGGATGGCATCGAGGATTTCGCGGGCACGCTGGACGTCGATCTCGTCGGGCACCTTTACCTGATCGCCGAAATCAGGGCCTGACGTGGCACGCGGCCTGCCGAGCGGGTCACGGCCGTTCTGGCCGCCCTGGTTGGCCATGCTCTCGCCCTGGCCCTGCTGCTGGCCGTCCTGTCCCTGCTGGCCCTGCTGCATGGCCTGCATCATCTGCTGCATCATGTTCTGGGCGCCCTGGCGCAGCGCGTTGAGCGCCTTGCCCTGGCCATCGACGGCCTGTTCGCCTTCACCCTCGCCAAGCGCACGGCCCGCATTGCCCATCTCGCGCTGGGCCTGACCGAAGCCATCACCGGGCTGCATGCCGAGGCCCTTGAGCCCCTTTTGCAATTCGTCGAGCTTCTTGCCGAGGCCTTCCTGCTGGGCGCGCAGGTTCTTCAGTGCCTCACGCAGCTGTTCGGCGGTCATCTGATCGGTGTTCTGGTTGCCCTGCTGGCCACCTTGCTGGCCTTGCTGCCCCTGCCGGCCGCGTTGCCCGTTCTGGCCCATCTGGCCTTGTTGGCCCTGCTGCCCTTGACCCTGCTGGCCCTGTTGACCTTGCTGCGCCTGGTCCTGTTCGCCTTCGCCAGACTGATCGTCAGGATCGCCACGCTGCATGCGGTCGCGCAGGGCCTGATCGAACTTGAAGGTCTGGTCCATCAGGCGCTGCTGTTCCTGCATGATCTCGCCGAGCTTGTCGATCTGCTGGCGCATCTGGTTGGATTGCTGCTGGCCCTGCTGCTGTTGGCCGCCGCGCTGCGGGCGCCCGGCCTGCAGGTTATTCATCATCCGCTGCATCTCGGAGAGCATCTGCTGGGCCGCATCGCGATTGCCGGAGCGGGCCAGGTTTTCGATCTGATCCATCATGTTCTGCAGGTCGCGCTGGCGGATGACATTTTGCGTCTGCATGTTGTTGGGTGCCTGCGGCGCGTTCTGCATGCGCTGCGCCAGCTCGTTCATGAACTGCTGCATCGCCTCGCGCAATTCCTTCATCGCCTGGGCGATCTGCTCGTCGGAGGCGTTGTTCTGAAGCGCCTCGGAGAGGTTGCGCTGGGCATCGCGCAGGCGCTTTTCGGCCTGCGACAGGTCGCCATCCTCGATCCCGAGCGCGATTTCCCAAAGGTAGGCGGCGGTTTCCTTCATCGCCTCGTCGGTCTTTGCCAGCTTCATACGCTCCTGCGCCGAGCGGATGAGCAGGAAATGGCCGAGGTCGGGAATGGTCTCGTCCGGGCGGATGGCAAGCGCCTGATTGAGCGCGATGGCGCGGGGCATTTTTCGCGTATCGAGGGCAAAGATCTGCCGCTCTTCCGCAACGGCTGCGGCAAGCGGATTGCTGAAGCCGCGCGAGGGAAGCACGATTTCCTGCGAGGGGCTGCGGCCCGTCTGGCCGGCACCATCCGTGGCGACCAGCGTGATGCGGACCCGCTTGCCGGCAAGCGGATGTTCGGTGAGGTTGCGGCTGGCGGCGCCCTTCACCTCGCGGCCATTCTGGCGCGGCAGGTCGAGCTTGTATTCGGGCAGCGGGTAGAGCGGCTTGGCGTCGGGGTCCTGCGTGCCGACCGGCTCGATCAGCGCATGGGCCTCGCGGATGCCGTAATCATCCTTGCCCTTGAAGGCGATTTCAAGCGCACCGTTGACCGCCCGTTTCGGCTGGCCGTCAAAAGAGATTTCCGGCGGACGATCGGGAATGACGTCGAAGGCCCAATTCTGGCCGTTGACCGACAAATTTCCGCTTTCGTCGATCCTGTAGGCGTAATTGCGGGGTGGAACCGTCTGGCTGGCGCCGGTCGCGGCTACAGCCGTCGGCGAAGCGGCGGCCGGGGCCGTTGCCGCATTCTGTGCCGTCTGCTGCTGTCCGTCCTTATTGGCCGCAGCTTCCGCGGCCTTGCGGGCTTCCTCGGTCATCAGGGTCACGGGCTTTTCGCCCTGTTTCGGGCTGAAGACCACGGCTTCGCCGCCGGCACCCCCGGTGACGCGCACCGTCAGCGACGAGTTCTGCGGAATGGAAAGCGCATTGCCGTTTGCCCGGTCGCCTGCCTCGCGGCCGGTGAGGAATATCGGCGCGCGGCCGGTGTACGAAGGCGGCGTCAGCCAGGCGTCGATGCGCAGATCGGGATTGCTGCTGGGCGCTGGCGCTGCCGGCGTAAACGCATCGATCGCCGAACCGCCACCATTGGAAAACGAATAGGCGAAGGCAACGGCGAGAAGCAGGGCAGGTATCGAACGCAGCGCATAACGGTCGTGGCTTGCAATATCCGGGCTCGGCATGCCTGCATCGAGCCCGGCGATACGCTCGGCCATGCGGGCCTGATGCTCTTTCCACAGCGCCCGCGAGAACGGCGTCTCGAAGGCCGGCTCGTCATCCTGCACGCCGACCGGCTGGTGGGGCAGGTTGTTGCGCTCTTCCAGAAGGCGGTCTGCATCCGGCACGCTTGGCCAGCGCAGCCTTGCCACCGGTAAAAGGCCGGCAACAAAGGCGATCGCCAGCACGGCCAGGAGCAGCCAGCGCAGCCAATCGGGCGAAAAGCGGAAAATGCCGAACCATGCCGCGGCAAAGAACAGCGCGACGATACTGACCGGCAGGAGAAGCTTCGGCAGGGCGCGCTCTGCAAAGAGCACGATCCGGGCCAGCGAGCGCTTCAGCGCAACCCGCCGTGCAAGCACAGGATCAGTCTCGAAGGCACCCTTGCGGTTGAAGCTCATCCGGTCCGTCTCCGATTGTGGCGGCGAAACTCAAGCCTTCAAGATAACGATCTTTGTGGCGAAGACGAGGGGAGGGGGCAGAATGCCCCCGTTATTTCGCCGGATTTCCCGCAAAAGTGAATGCTTGGTTCGCCTCACGCAAGCCATGCGGGAATGGAATCGAGGCCGATGAGTTCGTCATAGGTGCCGCGCGGGCGGATGACGTGAAACTCGCTGCCGCTCACCAGAACCTCCGGCACGAGCAGGCGGGAATTGTATGTTCCAGCCTGGACCGCGCCATAGGCGCCTGCCGAGGAGACGGCGATCAGGTCGCCGGGCTTCGGTTCGGCCATCTCGCGGTCGAGCGCCAGATAGTCGCCTGTCTCGCAGACCGGGCCGACCACATCGCCGCGAATGCGCGGCGCGTCGGCAGTCGGTACAACCACGGGGCGGATGGCGTGATAGGCTTCATAGAGCGTCGGGCGGATCAGATCGTTCATGGCGCCGTCGACGATGACGAAGGTCTTCTCGCCGGCATCCTTCACATAGATGACTTCGGTCACCAGAATGCCGGCATTGCCGACGATGAGGCGGCCGGGTTCTGTGACGATCTTGCAATTGAGCGAGCGCAGCTGGCGCTTGACCGTTTCCGCATAGGCGTCCGGCAAGGGTGGCGGCGTGTTGTCTTCCTTGTAGGGGATGCCGAGGCCGCCGCCGATATCGACATGGTCGATGCGATGGCCATCGCTGCGCAGCGTATCGACCAGTTCGCGCAGCAGGCGGAAGGCGTGTTCGAACGGTTCCAGCTCGGTGATCTGGCTGCCGATATGCATGTCGATGCCGGTAACGTCGATGCCGGGCAGGGTCGCGGCATGGGCGTAGACGCCGCGGGCGCGCTCATAGGCGATGCCGAACTTGTTTTCCTTCTTGCCGGTCGAGATCTTGGCATGGGTGCCGGCATCGACATCCGGGTTGATGCGGAAGGAAACATGCGCCTTTTTCCCGGCCTTCACGGCGCGCAGGTTCAAGACTTCCAGTTCCGGCTCGGATTCGACGTTGAAGCAATAGATGCCGGCTTCGAGCGCCAGATCCATCTCCTGTACCGTCTTGCCGACGCCGGAAAACATGATGCGGGACGCCGGGATGCCGGCGGCCAGCGCGCGGCGCAGCTCGCCGCCCGAGACGACGTCGACGCCGGCGCCGAGGCGGCCGAGCGTTTTGAGGACCGCCTGGTTGGAATTGGCTTTCATGGCGTAGCAGACCATCGCGTCCACATCGGCAAAAGCCGCTGCGAACACCTTATAATGGCGCTCCAGCGTTGCCGTCGAATAGACGTAGAAGGGCGTGCCGACGGCCTTGGCGATCTCGGGTATCGCGACGTTTTCGGCGTGCAGCACGCCGTCTATGTATTGGAAATGGTTCACGGGGCTGCTCGAATATTATGGAGGCGGATATTACAGGAGCGAATCGAGGATGAAGGGGCGTTCCGGAACGATTTCCTTCTTCGCCGCGGCCTTGTCGCTCTTGCGGACATTCTGCTGTTCGACCGGCGTGCTCGGACGGTCGAGGTCGCCCTTGCGGCCGCAGCCGACAACGACGACGCCTGCAAGGCTCAGCGCAAGGGTGATGCGGGCGAATTGGACCAGCGACTTCGACATTTCATTCCTTCTCCGGCACGGTAACGCCGCCTGTCATAGCGGGTTTGCGCGGCCTTGTGCAGTGTTATTCGATGCCGTTTTCGTCAGGCATCGGGCGGCACCCACGGCTCACGTTCAGTTGCGGGCACGCCAGTAGGCGATCTGCTTCTTGACCTCGGCCGGCGCCGTGCCGCCGAAGGAGGTACGGCTTGCGACCGACGCATCGACCGTCAGCACGTCGAAGACATTTGCGGTGATCGCCGGGTTGATCGCCTGGAGTTCCTCAAGCGACAGTTCAGCCAGTTCGCAGCTTTTCTGTTCGGCAAGCGCCACCGCATGGCCGGTGGCGTGATGGGCGTCGCGGAAGGGGAGGCCCGCTTCCCGCACCAGCCAGTCGGCGAGATCGGTCGCGGTCGAATAGCCGGAGCCGGCGGCAGCCCGCATGCGGTCCACGCGGATCGTCATGTCGCGCATCATGCCGGTCATCGCGGCAATCGCGAGTTCAAGGTTTTCGGCGGCGTCGAAGACCTGTTCCTTGTCTTCCTGCATGTCCTTGGAATAGGCGAGCGGCAGGCCCTTCATGATCGTCAGGAGCGCCACCAGCGAGCCGTTGATGCGGCCGGTCTTGGCGCGCACCAGTTCGGCGGCATCCGGGTTCTTCTTCTGCGGCATGATCGAGGAGCCGGTCGAAAACGCATCCGAGAGGCGCACGAAGCCAAATTGCGGCGTCGACCAGATGACGATCTCTTCGGCCAGACGCGACAGATGGACGGCGCAGATCGCGGCGACCGAGAGGAATTCCAGCGCGAAATCGCGGTCCGACACGGTGTCGATGGAGTTGCGGGTCGGTTCGCGGAAGCCGAGCGCCTTTGCCGTCATATGGCGGTCGATCGGGAAGCCGGTGCCGGCAAGGGCTGCGGCGCCGATCGGGCTTTCGTCCATGTGGTCGATCGCGTGGCGCACGCGGGCGCGGTCACGGCCAAACATTTCGACATAGGCCATGCAGTGGTGGCCGAAGGTGACGGGCTGGGCGGTCTGCAGGTGGGTGAAACCGGGCATGACGGTCTCGGCATGTTCTTCGGCGCGGTCGAGGAAGGCTGCAATCAGACCGGTCAGCATGGCTTCCGTCTTGACGAGTTCTTCCTTGACCCAGAGGCGGAAATCGAGCGCCACCTGATCGTTGCGCGAACGGGCGGTATGCAGGCGGCCGGCGGCCGGGCCGATCAGGGTCGCGAGCCGCGCCTCGATGTTCATATGGATGTCTTCGAGCTTTCTCGAAAACTCGAACGTGCCGGCATCGATCTCTGACAGGATCGTGTTCAGGCCGGTGACGATTTTCTCTTTGTCTTCTGCCGAAATAATGCCCTTCTCGGCGAGCATGGTGGCATGGGCGATGGAGCCGCGGATGTCCTGGGCGTAGAGCTTCTTGTCGAACCCGATCGAGGCGTTTATCTCCTCCATGATCGCGGCCGGCCCGGAGGCGAAGCGCCCGCCCCACATCTGGTTGGAGGATTTCGCTTCCTTCGTTCCGTCAGCCATCTTGTGCCCAAGTCCTGGAGTGATTGATGACGTCCAAAAGACCCTTCGGCCTTCCTTCCGTCAGATTGATCCTGATCGCGGCCGTGGCTGGAGTGCTCGCCGGCGCCGTGGCGGTATACGTGAGGAATGTGGGGTCTGGCAATGGCGAAGCGGCGGCAGGCGTGAGCGTTGCTGCGGCCACCGCCGGCAGCGACGCCAGGTGCGAAGGGGCGGCGGAAAAGGTCGCCTCCGTTTCAGCCTTCGCCAAGGGGCAGGTGGCGGCAATGACGAAAGCCTATCCGCCACGGATGATCGATCTTGCCTTCAAGGCCGAGGAGGGCAGGCCGATGACCACGGCCGATCTCGCCGGCAAGGTCGTGCTCGTCAATCTGTGGGCCACATGGTGCGTTCCCTGCCGCGAGGAAATGCCGGCGCTCAACGCCTTGCAGCGCGAGATGGGCGGTGACGGTTTCGAAGTTGTGGCGATCAATATCGACACCGGCAGTGACGACAAGCCGAAAGCGTTTTATGCCGACTACAAGATCGACCGGCTCGGATATTACCGCGACAGTTCCATGGGCGTGTTCAACGCAGTGAAGAAACAGGGGCTTGCCTTCGGTCTTCCGGCAACTCTCGTGCTCGATAAAGAGGGTTGCCTGATCTCGTCGATGAACGGCCCGGCGGCCTGGGACAGTCCCGACGCCAAGGCGCTGATCACGGCGGCGATCGGCTCGTGAACCGGCGTCATTCTGCGGATCGAGACCCTTTCCTGCGCGTGCCGGTTGAGCCCGTGCGGCATATGGCGCCAGGCGCTGCGACCGGGGGTTTTGAACAGGTTTGCGCAAGCCCCGGCGAAGAGTGTCGCGCGAAATTCACTCCCGCCAGAAGCCGATTTCATGAACCAGCCTTCCTCTACGCAGTCCGACGATCAGGCGGCCTTTCTTTCCGCCATCGGCGATGCCAGCGCGCTGATGGGCGCCGGGCGTTTTCAGGAGGCGATCGATCTTTTGATGGCGATGCCGGATGCGGTGCGCAGGCATCCCGTCGCCTGCAATACGCTCGCCTTCCTGATGCTGCATACCGATCAGGCGAAGGAAGCGGTGACATGGTTCGAGGCGGCGATGTCGGCCAATCCGGGCGATCCGCAGGCGATCAAGGGGTTGGGGCAGGCTTGCCACGCAAACGGCGAGCTTTCCCGCGCGCTGTCCTGCTACGATATCCTGCTCGCCTCGGTGAAGGCCGACCAGATCGACGTCACCTACAAGCGGTCACTGCTGCTCATCGACATGGGCAAGCTCGATGAGGCGCTGGAAAATCTCGACAAGGTGATCGCGCTCGACGCCGCGCATGTGGCTGCCCATTCCAAGCGCAGCGAGATCCTCCAGACCCGCGGCGACCTGCAGGGCGCGATACTGGCAGCGCATCAAAGCTGCAAGGCCAAGCCCGGCGATGCGTCCGGCTGGATCCGGCTCGGGACGCTTTTGCAGAAGGGCAACCAGAACGGCCAGGCGATCATCGCCTATGATCGCGGCCTGAAGATCGCGCCCAATGATTTTTCCGGCCTCTACAACAAGGCGCTGGCGCTGCGCGATCTCGGCAAGCCGAAGGACGCGCTCTACTTCGCCCAGAAGGCGCTGATGGTGGATGGTGAAGACCGCGAGGTGCTCTTGCTCTGCGGCAGCCTCGAACAGAACCTCGGCAATATCGAGGCGGCCAAGGCCTGTTTCCGCCAGGTGGCGGCCATGGGGGCGGCACGTCACTATCCGGCGGTGCCGCAGCCGGCGAAATTCCGCGCCATGATGCTGTTTTCTCCGGTCGGCGGCAACACGCCCTACGAGGACCTGATCAAGGACAGCGGCTTCGACAGCGACGTCTACGTCATCCTTCCGGGCTATCATCACGATCCGGCGGCGCTGGAGGCGAAGGGCGATATCGTCGTCAATCTCGTATCCGAGCCTGACCGGGGCATGGACACGATCGATGCCTCCCGCGAGCTGGTGGACCAGCTTTGCCTGCCGGTCATCAACCATCCGACGCTGATTGCCGGCACCAATCGCGAAACGGTCGCCCGGCTGCTGGCCGACGTGCCTAATGCGGTGATGCCGGTGACGGATCTGGTGACGCCGGTCGATCTGATTGCCGCCATCGACGCCGGTGACGTGCCGGCACTGCCGGTCATCGTGCGGCAGAGCGGCTTTCACGGCGGCGAGCGGATGGAACTTGTTTCGGACGCCGACGCGCTCGTGGCCTTCGCCAGGGATGCCGGCGAGCATGCGCTCTATCTCACGCGCTATGTCGACTACAGCTCGACCGACGGGCATTTCCGCAAATACCGCTTCATCTTCGTCAACGACGAGATCCTGCCCTATCATCTGGCGATCGGCGACGTCTGGAAGGTTCACCATGCCTCGACGCGGATGGGGGAACTGGAATGGATGCGCTGCGAGGAGGACGTCTTCCTCAATCATCCGGAACAGGTGTTCGGCGCACCGCAGATGGCAGCGCTCGACGAGATCCGCCGCAGGGTCGGCCTCGACTATTTCGGCATCGACTGCTCGCTCGACCGCGATGGCAATGTCGTGATCTTCGAGGTCAATGCAACGATGCTCATCCACCTGCATAACGAAGGGTTCGAATACAAGGACCCGCATGTCTACCGGATCAAGCGTGCCTTCGAAGCCATGCTGGAAGCGCGGGTGAGGAAAAACGGCGCCTGAGGTTTCGGCTGACGTCTTGCACAAGCCTGAGGCCGTCATCCTCGCCTTTGTGGCGAGGATCTCACCACTGTCAATAATGTTTGTGGACAGATCCTCGGGACCGGCCCGAGGATGACGTCCGCGACGGTGGCGACCTTGGCCGGCTACGCCATCAGCGTGTCGGAACCGGCACTTCGCCGCGGTAGTCGTAGAAGCCGCGGCCGGATTTGCGGCCGAGCCAGCCAGCTTCGACGTATTTCACCAGAAGCGGGCAGGGACGGTATTTCGAGTCCGCCAGACCGTCATGCAGGACCTGCATGATCGACAGGCAGGTGTCGAGGCCGATGAAATCGGCAAGCTGAAGCGGCCCCATCGGGTGGTTGGCGCCAAGTTTCATCGCTGTATCGATGGCTTCCACGGAGCCGACGCCTTCATAGAGCGTGTAGATCGCCTCGTTGATCATCGGCAGAAGGATACGGTTGACGATGAAGGCCGGGAAATCTTCCGCCACCGTCGCCGTCTTTTCGAGTGCGGCGACATAGGCCTTGGCGGCTGAAAAGGTTTTTTCCTCGGTGGCGATGCCGCGCACCAGTTCCACCAGCTTCATCACCGGAACCGGGTTCATGAAGTGGATACCCATGAAGCGCTCCGGACGGTCGGTGGCCGAGGCAAGCCGGGTGATCGAAAGCGACGAGGTATTGGTGGCAAGAATGGCTTCCGGCTTCAGGACGGGGCAGACCTGCGCATAGATTTTGCGCTTGGTGGATTCGTCCTCGGTCGCAGCCTCGATCACCAGATCCATGGCGGCGAGGTCGTGGACGTCGGAGGAGCCCGAGATCAGCGCGAGAGCCTTCTTGCGATCGTCATCCGACAGTTTGCCGTTGCCGACCTGACGGGCCAGATTGCCGTTGATCGTGGCCAGTGCCGCCTCGATGCGATCCTTGGAAAGATCGTACATCTGGACCTGATAGCCTGCGAGCGCCGAGACATGGGCGATGCCGCAGCCCATCTGGCCCGCACCGATAATGCCGATAGTCTTGATCGCCGTGTCCATGGCCTCGCTCCCCTGATCTTGTCCGTCGTGTCGCGCTTTGCCGCAGAGCGCGTTCTCATGATTGCCGGTTTTATGAAAATGCCGGCCTGCATGGCTGCAGTCCGGCAAATTTTTATGCTGCTAATGCTTAATTTTCCAGCTTTTTCGCATCTGCGAAGGCGCCGGGGTCAGATCTTCTTTTCAAGTTCCGGTAGAATCTCGAACAGGTCACCGACGAGGCCGAAGTCGGCCACCTGAAAGATCGGCGCTTCCTCGTCCTTGTTGATGGCGACGATGACCTTCGAATCCTTCATGCCGGCGAGATGCTGGATCGCTCCCGAAATGCCGGCCGCGATATAGAGATCCGGTGCCACGACCTTGCCGGTCTGGCCAACCTGCCAGTCGTTCGGGGCATAGCCGGCATCGACGGCAGCGCGCGAGGCACCGACGGCAGCGCCGAGCTTGTCTGCCACCGGCAGGATGACTTCCTGGAATTTTTCCGAGGAGCCGAGTGCACGGCCACCCGAGATGATAATCTTTGCAGAGGTCAGTTCCGGGCGTTCCGACGAGGCGATCGCATCGGAGACGAAGGACGAGACGCCCGGATCGGCTGCCGCCGAAACGGCCTCGACCGCAGCCGAGCCGCCTTCAGCCGTCGCGGCAAACGAGGCCGTGCGCACGGTGATGACTTTCGTGGCGTCGGTCGCCTGAACGGTCTGGATGGCGTTGCCGGCATAGATCGGGCGCTTATACGTGTCGGCCGAGACGATTTCGGTGATTTCCGAAACCTGTGCCACGTCGAGCAGCGCTGCAATGCGCGGCATGACGTTCTTGGCCGATGCCGTGGCCGGCGCGATGATGACGTCATAGGACGGGGCCAGCGAGACGATCAGCGCTGCCAGCGGCTCGGCGAGACGGTTGGCAAGGCTTGCATCCTCGGCAAGCAGGACCTTGGAAACGCCAGACAGCTTTGCTGCGGCATCAGCGGCGGCCTTGGAACCTGCACCGGCGACGAGGATATGGACATCGCTTCCCGTCCCCTTGGCGATCTGAGCGGCGGCCGTCAGCGTCTTCGCCGTCTGGTCCGAGAGCGTGGCATTGTCGTGTTCCGCCAGAAGAAGAATGGTCATGTTTGTAACTCCTTGCTCTTCCGGGCTGTTCAAATAATGCCGGCGGTCTTCAGCGCGCCGACCAGTTCATCGACGCTTTTGACTTTGATGCCGGCCTTGCGGCCACCCGGCTCCTCGGTCTTCAGGACCTTGAGGCGCGGCGAGACGTCGACGCCGAAATCGGCCGGCGTCTTCTTGTCGAGCGGCTTCTTCTTCGCCTTCATGATGTTGGGCAGCGAAGCATAGCGCGGCTCGTTCAGGCGCAGGTCGGTGGTGACGACGGCCGGAAGCTTGACCTCGATCGTCTGCAATCCGCCATCGACTTCGCGGGTGACGGAAGCCTTGTCGCCTGATATTTCGATCTTCGAGGCGAAAGTCGCCTGCGCGGAACCGAGAAGTGCTGCCAGCATCTGGCCGGTCTGGTTCGAATCGTCATCGATCGCCTGCTTGCCGACAATGACGAGACCCGGCTGTTCGGCATCGACGACGCCCTTCAGCAGTTTTGCCACGGCGAGCGGCTCGACCGTTTCGTCGGTCTCGATCAGGATGGCGCGGTCGGCGCCCATGGCGAGCGCGGTGCGCAGGGTTTCTTCGGCCTTGGCCGGACCGATCGAGACGACCACCACTTCCTCTGCCTGGCCTTTTTCCTTCAGCCGCAGAGCCTCTTCCACCGAGATCTCGTCGAACGGGTTCATCGACATCTTGACGTTGGCGAGCTCGACACCCGAACCATCCGGCTTCACCCGGATCTTCACGTTGTAATCGACCACGCGCTTGACTGGTACGAGGATCTTCATCGGGTCCTTCCTTGACTGAAATTCAAGCCGCAAAATGCGACATCGGCCATGTTTTCATTTGTCAGTTGGCGACATGGATACGCATTTTTTGCACGAATACAACGTGCATTCGCTGTCGCAGGCTTGCGGTTTGCTCATAGCGACATGCGTCATTCGCGACTGTCGCATCGCCCCTCCTCAGCGGTTCTTGCCGGGAATCCAGAGGATATCCGCCTTTCCCCCATCATTTGCCGCGCGTGCGGCAACGAAGAGGAAGTCGGACAGGCGATTGACATAGGTGAGGGCTGCGGCGCTCACCACTTCCATCCGCGACAGTTCGACCATCTGCCGCTCGGCGCGGCGCGAAACGGTGCGGGCAAGGTGAAGGTAGGCCGCGGCCGCAGAGCCACCCGGCAGGACAAAGCTCTTGAGGGGCGAAAGATCGGCGTTGAGCGCGTCGATCTCGGTTTCCAGCCGTGTCGCCTGCGCTTCGATGATGCGCAGCGGTTCGTATTCCTTCGGCTTGCCATCGTCTGGGGTGGCGAGATCGGCGCCGAGATCGAAGAGATCGTTCTGGATGCGGATCAGCATGGCATCGAGTTCGACCAGGTCCTTGGTATGCAGCCGTGCCATGCCGATCGTCGCATTGGTCTCGTCGATCGTGCCATAGGCCTCGACACGCAGGTCGAATTTTTCGCGGCGCGGGCCGGACACGAGCGCCGTCGTGCCGTCATCTCCGGTGCGGGTGTAGATCTTGTTGAGCTTTACCATTGTCTGTCGGTCTTTCTGGTCTTGTCGGAATAACAGGCCGTCAGCCGGGTCTGCCGCCACCCGTGATCCAGAGCGTCAGCATGATCAGGATGACGGCGATCGCCTGCAGCATGACGCGCAGCTGCATCAGCTTGTTGGAGGTGCTGGCGTCGCGGCCTTTCATCATGTTGTAGAGGCCGCGGATCAGGACGAGCACGACGAGGCCCATGACGATCAAGGCGATGACGGCGGTGAAACTCGACATGTCCTGCGGTCCTCCCCGACCGTCAATCGATGCGGCGCATCAGCCGGTAGAAAAGATCCGCCGGCAGAAGCCGTTTTAGAAATGCGCCCTGCTTGGCCGGCTTCGTCACCAGATAATGCGGCTTCGGACGGTTTGCGGTCAAGGCTTGCACGAGGACCGCGTACACCGCTTGCGGGCCGAGCTTGTGGCGGTTGACCGGGCCGCGGCCATCGAGCCGCTTCAATTGCTTTTCGTATTGCGCCGCATGGGCCGAGCCGGCGATGTCGATATTCTCGTGAACCTTGGCAAAGCCGGTTGCGGTGAATTTCGACGCGATCGGGCCTGGCTCGATGAGGCTCACATGAATGCCGCTGCCATCAAGCTCCATGCGCATCGTCACGGTCAGGCCCTCGAGGGCGAATTTCGATGCCGTATAGGCGCCACGATACCGATAGGGCACCAGGCCCAGGATCGACGAGCAGTTGACGATGCGGCCATGGCCGGCCTTGCGCATCAGCGGAATGACGCGCCGGGTCAGGTCGTGCCAGCCGAAGAAATTGGTCTCGAACTGCTGACGCAGGACATCGGTCGTCAGATCCTCGACCGCGCCGGGCTGGCCGTAGGCACCGTTATTGAATAGCGCATCGATCCTGCCGCCGGTTTTGTCGGCGACTGTTTCCACCAGCGCGGCAATGGTGTCGGGCCGGGTGTAATCCATCAGCAGGGTTTCGATGCCGGCGGCCTCGAGTTCTGCCCGGTCCTCCTCGCGCCGGACGGTGGCAAATACCCGCCAGCCCTCGGATTTCAGCGCGCGGGCGCAATAAGCACCGATGCCTGAGGAACAGCCGGTGACGATGATCGTTCTTCCTCTATCGGTCATTACGGATTTCCCTCTGCCGCCGAACCTGTAAAACTGGCAGTGTTCCTCCCATATTCGCCGGGAGAGCACAAACTGCCTTGAGATCAAAGTTCACCCTCACGTCATCAACCGCCTGGAGATCGGAACGGAGTTGGCATTGCCGGAAGAAAACCGCCCCGTCAGATGGTATAGGCTCGCCTTCAAGGTCGTGTGGGACGCCTATTGGCATTTCGCAGAGGATGACGGTTGGGCGATGGCCAGCCACGTGGCGCTGTCCGGGCTCTTGGCGCTCTTCCCGTTCCTGATCTTCGGCACGGCGCTTGCCGGCTTTCTCGGCGCCGGCGGATTTTCGCAGACGGCGATCCACCTGATGTTCGATACGTGGCCAGCCGATATCGCCCAGCCGATCGCAACCGAGATCCAGCGGGTGATCGAAATGCCGCGCGGCGGACTTCTGACGATCTCGGTTCTGGCGGCCGCCTATTTCGCCTCGAACGGGGTCGAGGCGCTGCGTATCTCGCTCAACCGCGCCTATCGCGTCATCGAGCACCGGCCGTGGTATGTCACGCGCCTTGCCAGTCTCGGCTATGTCGTGGTCGCGGTCGTCATGTTCGCGGCCATCAGCATCGTGCTTCTGGCCGTGCCCGTCGCATCGCGCTTTGCCCAGACGCGCTTTCCCTGGCTGATCAGCGATCTCAATGCTGCGGCGAACTGGGGCCTGATCGGCACGGCACTGATCCTTCTGATCGGCCTCATGGCGTCGCATAAATGGCTGCCGGCGGGGCGCAGACGGCTGATCGACATCCTGCCCGGCGTCATCCTGACGATCGCGCTCTGGACGCTGTTCGGTTTCGGCTTCGCCACCTACCTCGCCACGTTCGCCAATTACGCCGCCACCTATGCCGGTCTGGCGTCGATCATGATCGTGCTCGTCTTCCTCTATATGGTCGGCGTGATCTTCATGCTCGGGGCCGAGTTCAATGCTGCCTTGATGAAGTACCAGATCTATTCCGTCTTCAACCGGTTTCGACGTGGCCAGCCGCTTGCCGCAAAAGCCTCAGAGACCGGCGAGCCGGCGAATGTCGACCGGCCAAAGGCCGTTGTCGCGCAGCGTGGCGAGACCCGTTGATCCCTCGCTCTTGGACAGTTTCCTGCCATCGGGGCCCAAGACTAGCCGGTGGTGGTGGTAGACAGGCTGCTGCAGGCCGAGCAATTCCTGCAGCAGGCGATGGACCGAGGTCGCTGCATAGAGATCGAGCCCGCGCACGACATTCGTCACCCCCTGCAAAGCATCGTCGACGGTGACGGAGAGGTGATAGCTCGACGGCGCATCGGATCTCGACAGGATGACGTCGCCCCATAGCGCCGGATCGGCTGCGATCTCGCCGCGATCGCCATCGCCCGTCTCGGTCCAGAAGAGCGGTCCCGAAATTCGCTCCAGCGCTTTCTGCATGTCGAGCCGCAGCGCATGGCGGGTGCCGGTTGCCATCAATTCCTCGCGCTCCGCAAGGCTTCGATGCCGGTCATCCGGCGGGTAGAGAGGTGAACCATCCGGATCGCGTGGCCATGCCGCGCCATCGGCCTCATGGGCAGCGACCCTTGCCTTTACCTCGCCGCGGGTCATGAAGGCGGGGTAGATCAGGCCCATGGCATCCAGTTCTGCAAGCGCTGCCGCATAGGCATCGAAATGCTCCGACTGACGGCGGACCGGCGCTTCCCAGCCGATACCGAGCCATGACAGGTCGCGATAGATCGCCTCTTCGAAATCGGATGTGCAGCGGGAGAGGTCGATATTCTCGATACGCAGAAAAAGCCGTCCGCCGCTTGCTTTTGCCATGTCGTGGTTCAACAGGGCCGAAAGCGCATGGCCAAGGTGAAGCAGGCCATTCGGGCTTGGCGCAAAGCGGAAGATCGGGGTATCGGAGGTGAGCGCGGACATGGTTTCTTCTGCCATGGTTCGCAGACAATGGCCATGCGGCGGCCGCGGGCCATGCGGCGGCCGGGGGCACATCAGGGAGGCGCCGAGCAATGACGTCCGCAGCAGTTCAAGTCAGGGCCATCCGCGGCATGGCCGATATCGACGAGGGGCTCGCAGCGCTGGCCATCGCCGATCCGCGCCTTAGCCGCGTGATCGAGGCGGCGGGGCCGGTTCCGCTGCGGCTTTCCGAACCGGGATTTTCCGGCCTTGCCTCGATCATCGTGTCGCAGATGGTGTCGCGCGCCAGCGCGGACGCCATCTGGGGGCGGATCACGGCCGCCGGACCGGTGACAGCCGCGACCTATCTGGCGCACGAGCCCGACATTGTCGCCAGGTTCGGCCTGTCGCGGGCCAAGGCCTCGACGCTTCTGAGCCTCGCGGCGGCCATCGAGGCAGGGCATTTCGATCTCGATGCCATCCCGACGCTGGAGGCCAAGCAGGCCTTGCAGCTCATGACGGCGCTGCCAGGCATCGGGCCGTGGACGGCAGAAGTCTACCTGATGTTCTGCGGCGGGCATGCGGATCTCTTTCCGGTCGGCGACGTGGCGCTGCAGGCGGCGGTGGCGCATGCTTTCGGTCTGGCCGAGCGGCCCGCCCCCAGAGCGCTTGCCGAGATGGCGCAGGGCTGGCAGCCCTGGCGGGCGGTCGCAGCCCGGCTTTTCTGGGCCTATTACGGCGCGTGCATGCGCCGAAACGTGACACCCATCGCGTGAATGCGAATCAATAACCTGCACGGAATGAATAGGGCTTCACAATCCTGTAACAACGGACCTAATATAGAAGGACAGATGCCGAATCGGGTAGGAGCGTCACTTGACGATTGCAGTCTCCCCGCAGGCCCTGCCGGCGCTCGTCCTGAACGCTGACTACCGGCCGCTGAGTTATTATCCCTTGTCGTTATGGTCCTGGCAGGACGCGATCAAGGCGGTTTTCCTTGACCGTGTGAACATCATCGCGGAATACGAACATTCGGTGTGTTCACCCAGCTTCTCCATGAAGCTGCCGAGCGTCGTGAGCCTCAAGACCTATGTCCAGCCGACACGAAATCCCGCATTCACACGGTTCAACGTGTTCCTGCGCGACAAGTTCGAGTGCCAGTATTGCGGCGCGGATGACGAACTGACCTTCGACCACGTCATTCCGCGCGCCCATGGCGGCGAGACGACATGGGAGAACGTGGTTGCCGCCTGCTCGCCCTGCAATCTGCGCAAGGGCAGCAAATTGCCCAAGCAGGCCGGCATGTTCCCGCATCAGCACCCCTATGCGCCATCGGTGCAGGATCTGCACAACAATGGCCGCCTCTTCCCGCCGAACTATCTGCACGAAAGCTGGATGGACTATCTCTACTGGGATACCGAGCTGCAGCCTTAAGCCCGCGATGCGGATGTTTTCGGTTCTGCCGCCGGCAGGCGGCAGACCTTCAGTCCGTAACAGGGTTTCGGCCTGGGACTATCGTTTGTCAGGCAGCCTTCCTGGCGCCGATGAAGGCGATCGCACCGAGGACGACGCCGGCAACGACGTTCCAGCCAGCCAGCGAAACGCCGAGAATGCGCAGCGCCGCCTGATCGCATTGGGGGCCATGCACCGCGTTCAGCGTCGACAAGAGGCTGCCGGCATTGGTGGTGGCGGGGCCTGCCGGGCTGGTGCAGCTCGACGGGCCGGCCCAGAAGCCCCATTCGACGCCGGCGTGATAGGCACCGATGCCGGCACCGATGAGCATCATCACGCCGATGACGACAAGAAGCGCGCGGGTGATCCACACCGGCAAGCGGTAGACCGAGGCGAGAAGGGCGATGATCCCGAGCGGAATGCCGAAATAATAGGGGTTTCGCTCAATGAGGCAGAGATGGCAGGGCAGATAGCCGCCGATATGTTCGAAGCAGAGCGCGCCGCCGATGATCAGCGCCATGCCGACCGTGACGATGGCCGAATAGGTTGCGCCTGCGTTGGAACGGGAAAGAGTTGCCGTGAATGCCATCTGTGTTTCCTTCGTCGTTCCGACGCGATTGCAGGCTTTGTCGCACGCGGCAGTGTCTTGCGACCAGCCGCGCCCTCGACGCTCTTAAATCAGATGCCGGGAATGTGTAAATCCGTGCCAGCGCCGCAGACTGCTTCCATTGCGGAAACTTTCCGTGATTTTGCGCGGTTTTGAAGGCGGTTGAACCGGAAAATGCGATTTTCATATCCGGCTACGCTTGGAACATTCCCTAAACCTTTTAAAGTCATGATAGCGTGGCCGGCATGACAGCCGGACCGCCAGGAACCGACATGATCTCGATTTTCGCCCGCCGCCTTCTGCCCCGTCTCATCGCCAAGGCCTCGATCGCGCCGTCCGTTGCGGCAGATGTGCCGCTTGCGGCGGGAATAGCCGTGTCAAGCGCGCCGGGTGAACCCGATGAAACGATCCTGGTGGGCGGATCGGAGGGGGCTGGCGGTGTCACGCCGCTATTATCAGCCTCCCGTGCCATCCAGCCGCTCACGCCGGAACGGATGGTGAGAATCGCCACCGACATGTCCTGTGACGTGCCGCTTGCTCCGGGCCTTTGCGGAGAGGCTTCCGCCGAGTTCGTATGGCTGCGCAGTCTGTTCGACCGCTCGTTCAGGGCGGCACGGATCGGGGTCTGGGAATGCAGTCTACCGGACGAGACGCTGCGCTGGACCGATATGGTCTATGAACTCTTCGATCTGCCGCCGCAGGCATCGATCTCGCGCGAGGGAACGGTGACGCTCTATACGGAGGAATCCCGCCGGCGGCTGAATGCGCTGCGCGACGAGGCGATCCGCACCGGCGGCGGCTTCACGCTCGATGCGGAGATCATCACGGCCAAGGGCAATGCCCGCTGGATGCGGATCACCGCGACGGTGGAAATGGCCGATGGCGCGCCGGTTCGCATATTCGGAATGAAGCAGGACATTACGGCTGAAAAGGCAATGGTCGACCGGATCCGGCACTTGGCGGATTTCGACAGCCTGACCGGGCTTGCCAGCCGTGCGCGTTTCGAAACCGAATTCGATGTGCTTTGCAGCAGCAATGCGGGGGAGAGGGCAGCGCTCCTGCTCGTCGATCTCGATGGGTTCAAGCAGGTCAACGACCGCCTCGGCCATCCGGCCGGCGATGCCTGCCTGAAGGTGGCCGCAGAGCGTCTTGTCGCAGCCCTGCCGGAGGCCCTGCTCGTGGCCCGCATCGGCGGCGACGAATTTGCCGTGCTCCACCCCTGCTCGACGCAGGAAGAGCTGGCCGGCCTTGCCCGCCGGCTTGTTACCGAACTCGGATGGGTCGTGGATGATGCCGGCACTGCGATTGCAATCGGCGCCTCCGTCGGTGCGGCGCTGACGCGTGCCGCCGCCGTCGGCGGCATGGCAGCAGAGCCCAAAGACGTCTTTTCTGCCGCCGACCGCGTGCTTTACGAGGCAAAGGCGGCCGGCAAGAACGGTTTCCGCCTCGCGCCGATCATGGATTCGGCCGCACAGGCGGCTTAACGGCAGGCGGATCAATCGGTTTTCGTGAAAATCGGTGGTGCCCCGTGCCGGAATCGAACCAGCACTCCTCTCGGAACCTGATTTTGAGTCAGGCGCGTCTACCAATTCCGCCAACGGGGCACGGATGGTGTGCTTCGCGTCTAACATGCTGTGCCAGCCGGGCGCAAGGATGAAGATTGGGGTGGCGTGCGTTTGCGTCATGCGCCATTCCCGTACGGTCTCCATGTAAATTAGATATGCCTTAAGTAAGGATCCGATGTTGATCCCAGCGGGCTGCAACATTGCACCCGTTGGCGAATTCGTCTGTCGTGTCCGGTGGATCCCGCCGGCCAATACAGGAGGAGAGCATGCTGCAGATCAACGACATTTCGCGCCGGGAACGGGCGAAACGACTTCTCGTATCCGGTGTCGCGTCGCCGGTTGTCCAATCGCTCGTGATGGTGCTGCCGCTGATGGCATCGCTGGCGCTTGCGCCGGCCGCAATGGCCCAGGGCCTTTCTGTGGGTGGCGAGAACGGCGTCAATGCCGGCGTCAGCACCAATGACGGGCTCGGCGTCAGTGCATCGGTGGGTGGTGCCAATGGTGTCAATGCGGATGCCAATGTCGGTGGCGGCGGTGGGCTTGCGGGCGCAAACGCGTCGGTCGGCGGATCGGGAGGGGTCAATGCCAGCGCCGGCGTCGGTTCCGGCAGCGGCGGCAACGGGCTTGGCGCCGGGGTCAGCGCCTCGGTGGGCGGGGCAAACGGCGTCAATGCCGGGGTCAGCGCCGATACCGGCCGTGGCATCGATGCCGGCGTGACGGCCTCCGTCGGCGGCGCCTCCGGTGCCGGTGCCGGCCTCGGCCTCGGTCTCGGTGGTGGTGCTGCGGGGGGAGGTGTCGGTGCGGGTGGCGGTGCAGGCACGGGCAATGGTTCGGGTGCGGGCTCGCTATCGCGGGCGCAGATGCAGAGCCTGAACGCGATGTCGTCCGGCGAACGCCAACGGATGTTGCGGCGCTGTGCCGACGTCACCTCGGGTGGTTACGATGCCGGCCTCGTCAGCCTCTGCAAGATGCTGCGATTGAGCGCATCGCGCTGAGCCGGGCGATACCAGTTGCAGCCGGGGCGTTGTTCCGGCTGCAATGGTGGCTTTGTCTGCGATATCGGTGGCCGCAAGCCGAATGACCGGCCTTTTTTGCACAGGGCCGCAGACACGGACGTTGGGAATGGGCCGCGCAATATCTGCGCGGTGGACATGAGCGTTGGACGGGCATGGCGGCGGATGGACATGGACATGGAAATGGACATGGGCATGGAAATGGACAGCGGCGGTGTGGCCTGCCGCTATCCGTCGCGCCCGGTGAGCGCCATGATCTTTTCGCGCAGCATGCGGGCCATGTTGCGGGTGTTGCGGTAGAGGTGCAGCTGGGTTGCCACCTGGCGCACGTCGCGGTCGACCGTGCGGGTCAGGCCGATGATCAGCGTGCCCATCTCCTCGCGTTCTTCCCACATCCTGCTCATGATCGGATGGTCCGGCACGGCGCAGCTGTCGGTGCGGATGATGTTGGGATCGTCCAGATGCCAGTCGGTCAGCTTCATGATCAGCAGCTTTCCCGGCGAGAGCTGGGCATAGGTCTCATCATAGGCGGTCTTCCAGGTATAGGCCTCGCCGGCCATCAGGAACACGACGATCGAGGCGATCGCCCGGCCATCGAGATCGATCGTGTGGATACGCACGGCGTCGATTTCGGCCAGATTGGTGATCGCCTCTCGGGCAAAGGCGGCGCGGTAGCGGTCACTGATCAGCGCCGAGCGCTTGCGGCCCTTCCACCCCTTCGCCTCGAGGGCCAGGAATTCCTCCATCCGCAGGCGGATCTCTTCCGGCTGGCGGGCGACGGAATAGGTGAGCTCCCCAAATTTCTCCAGCCTTCGCCACTGGCGCCGCATCTCGCGCACATGGTGGGAAGAGACTGCATGCTTCAGATAGGCGTCGCCATCCAGCTCGCTTTCCAGCATCGGCCGGCGGATCGGATCGGTGACGGCGACCGGCAGATCACGGCCGATCGCGACCGCCCTTGCCAGTTGCGCGAAGCGGCCGTTGAGCTTCACATCGGGCACGACGAGGATATGGGGCAGGCGTGCCTGGCGGGCGCCGAGGCCGTCCAGCAGATTGTCGATGGTCTCGGCGGCATCTTCGGCATCGACCAGCGGCGTGCCGAGCGGCCCGAATGGATTGGCCCAGGCGCGGATGATCGGCGCCCCCATCGAGAAGCCGGGTTTTTCCACCGTGAACGGCATCAGCAGGCGCATGCGCGAGCGGCGTTCGTCCTCGTCTCGGATGAGGGCGAATTTCACCTGCTTGTCCTCGACGCGCGGCATGGCAGGCGCCAGAAGCCGGGCGGAGAAGAAGATGTTCGGCTCCATCGCGCGATGGGAGAGGAATTCCAGTTCTTCCTGCAGATCGTAGCCCAGCGAGGCGGGATAGAGGCAGAGCTCACGGCCGGGGCGGCCGATCTCCAGACGCAGATCCGCATCGGGCCGGTCGGAGCGGATGCTGTCGCTCGGGCGCGAAGGCGGCGGCGATTCAGGTGGATTGCCGTTGCGGATCGGAGGTTGAGCCATGGTGCCTTCAAGCCCTGAACGGTATTGTGGCGGTGGGACGGACGAAGGCGAAGAGCACGATACCGAGCGTGCGACGGATTGCCAGATGCAGAAGAAGCGTCTCGATGATCGTCGCACATGCGGTGGCCGTGGCCGCGCCTGCTATCCCCATCCGCGGGATGAGAATGACATTAAGCCCGATATTGGCCGCGAGAACAACAGCATAGAGAAGAACGCACAGGTTCTGTCTGCCCGCCATGCTGAGCAGGACCTCGCCGGGGCCGATCGTCGCCTTGGTGATGATGCCGGCAAACAGGATCGCCATCAGGACATAGCCCTGTGTGAAGCCGGGACCGAAGAGCGAAAGCAGGAGTTCGCCTGCACCGAGCGCTGCAAGGCCGACCAGAAGCGAGGGCCAGAAGGTCCAGCGGGCGGCCTGACCGGCAAAGCCTGCCAGCGCTGCCATGTCGTTTTCGGCGATCAGCTGGGCGAAACGCGGGCCGGCAACCGCCTTGATCGAGAAATAGACGAATTGCACGAGGACGATGGTCTTTGCCGCCGCATAATAGACCGCGACCTCGTCGGGCGGCAGGTAGAGGCCGACGAAGATGACGTCGGCATTGGTCAGAATAAAGCCGATGCCGTCGATCAGGAACCAGACGAGCGAGAAACGGAACCAGCCGCCGATCTCGAAACGGCGTGCGCCGGTGCCGTAATGGCGGGACAGCCGGCGGATGACGCGGAAAAGCTGCGTGAGGGTCGTGACGTAAGTTGCGGCAAGGGCTGCCTGCATGGCGGTCACGGCCGTGTGTTCGGCGCCGATCAGGATCGCGGCGATCATGAAGAGAAGGATGAGCGTCGGGCGAATGAGATAGGTCGGGCTCAGCGCCATCACCGTCCAGTTGTTGGACCGGGCGGTACCGTCGAGCACATCGCCGAGCGCGATCATCGGCATGGTGAAGAAGGCGATCGAGACGGGGACGAGATAGTAGGGCTCGATGCGATCGCCAAGGACGTGCAGGAAGAGGAAGCCGAGGGCAGCGACCGTCGTGGCGGAGGTCAGTGCCACCAGTCGCGAGGTCAGGTTCAGCCCGCGGATTGCAGCCATGTCGCCGGCCGCCTTGTGCTGATGCAGGAAGCGGATCACCGACGTGTGGAAGCCGAGGCAGGAGAGATTGCCGGCTAGCACGACCAGAACCCAGACGAAGGCGAAGATGCCGTATTGGAACTCGCCCATGACACGGGCCAGCAGGATCTGGGAGACGAAGGCGATCGCCGCCGAAACGATGCGGATGACGAAGGCGGATGCGGCACGGCGCTGCGCCATCGCGGTCTCGCCGGCACCGGTCGCAACATCCAGCAGCTTTTGCGACAGCGGCGCAAGCCGGCTGCGCAGGGCAGGCGGCAGAAGTCTTTGCGCTGTTTCGATGGCGACCATGAGAGACACGCAATACTCGCGACTTGCAGCTGATCCTGTCGCGCAGATTGCCACGGCGCGGTTAAGAAACGGTTGGGTCCCGGCCCCGAACGCGAAAACGCCACCCCGAAGGATGGCGTTTCGATTTTTGACCGGGCGATGCCAGAGCCGAAATCAGGCCTGTTCGAAAGCGCCGTGGCAATGCTTGTATTTCTTGCCCGAGCCACAGGGGCAGGCTTCGTTACGGCCGACCTTGCCCCAGGTGGACGGGTCTTCCGGGTGGCGATCGGCGGGGGCGGCAATGAAGTTTTCCGCGTCGTCGCCGGAGATCTGGTCGTAGCCGGTCACCGGATCGACGTGATGTTCGCCAAAGACCGGCGGCGGTTCGATGGGTTCCGGGTTCTGCACCAGCTCGACGCGCATCAGCTGTGCGGTCACGGCCTCGCGCAGGTTGGCGAGCAGCGCCTGGAACAGTTCGAAGGCCTCTGCCTTATATTCCTGCAGCGGGTCGCGCTGGGCATAGCCGCGGAAGCCGATGACGGAGCGCAGGTGGTCGAGGTTGACGATATGCTCGCGCCAGAGGTGGTCGAGCGTCTGCAACAGGACCGAGCGTTCCACATAGGTCATCACTTCGGCGCCGAAGCGCTCCAGGCGATCGGCCGCAGCCTTGTCGGCCTCGTCGGTGATGCGGGTACGAATATCGTCCTCGGCGATGCCCTCTTCCTTGATCCAGTCCTCGATCGGCAGCTCAAGGTTCAGCAGACGCTTGACGTCTTCGTCGAGGCCGGCACCGTTCCACTGTTCGGCATAGGCGCGTTCGGGGATGTGCTTGGCGACCATGACCTCGATCACCTCGTTGCGCATGTCGTCGACGACGTCGGAGAGATTTTCCGAGTCCATCATCTCGATGCGCTGTTCGAAGATCACCTTGCGCTGGTCGTTGGTGACGTCGTCATATTTCAGAAGGTTCTTGCGGATGTCGAAGTTGCGCGCCTCGACCTTCTTCTGGGCGCGTTCCAGCGCCTTGTTAATCCACGGATGGACGATCGCCTCGCCTTCCTTGAGGCCAAGCTTGGTCAGCATGCCATCCATTCGGTCGGAGCCGAAGATGCGCATCAGATCATCCTGGAGCGACAGGTAGAATTTCGACCGGCCCGGATCGCCCTGACGGCCGGAACGGCCGCGCAGCTGGTTGTCGATACGGCGGCTTTCGTGGCGCTCGGTGGCGATGACATAGAGGCCGCCGGCTTCGAGCGCCTTGACCTTCAGCTGCTTGACCTCGGCGCGGATCGCCGCTTCCTTGGCATCGCGCTCCGCCTCGTCCTCGATGCCCTCGAGTTCGCGTTCGAGGCGCATGTCGATATTGCCGCCGAGCTGGATGTCGGTGCCGCGGCCGGCCATGTTGGTGGCGATGGTGACTGCGCCCGGCGCACCGGCCTGGGACACGATATAGGCTTCCTGCTCGTGGTAGCGGGCGTTCAGCACCTGGAACTTGTCGAAGCCGGACTGGCGCAGCATGGTGGCCAGCAGTTCCGACTTCTCGATCGAGGTCGTGCCGACGAGAACCGGCTGGCCGCGCTCATGCGCCGCCTTGATCTCGACGATGATCGCCTGGAACTTTTCTTCGAAGGTCCGGTAGACCTCGTCGTCCTCGTCGATACGCAGGATCGGCAGGTTGGTCGGAACCTCGATCACTTCGAGCTTGTAGATGTTGCCGAATTCTTCGGCTTCCGTCTGTGCCGTACCGGTCATGCCGGCCAGCTTGTCGTACATGCGGAAATAGTTCTGGAAGGTGATCGAGGAGAGCGTCTGGTTCTCCGGCTGGATCTGCACCTTTTCCTTGGCTTCCAGCGCCTGATGCTGGCCTTCCGAGTAGCGGCGGCCCGGCATCATGCGGCCGGTGAATTCGTCGATGATGACGATCTCGTCGTTGCGGACGATATAGTCCTTGTCGCGGGTGAAGAGCTTATGGGCCTTCAGCGCGTTGTTGATGTGGTGAACGATCGCGACATTCTCGACGTCGTAGAGCGATTCGCCCTTCAGGAGGCCGGCCTGGCGCAGCAGGTTTTCGAGCTTCTCTGTGCCGTCTTCGGAAAAGTTGGCAGAGCGCTGCTTCTCATCGATCTCATAATCTTCCGGCGAGAGCATCGGAATGAAGGCGTCGATCGTGTTGTAGAGATCGGAACGGTCGTCGAGCGGGCCGGAGATGATCAGCGGCGTGCGCGCCTCGTCGACGAGGATCGAATCCACTTCGTCGACGATGGCGTAGAAATGGCCGCGTTGGGCCATCTGGCCACGGTCGTATTTCATATTGTCGCGCAGATAGTCGAAGCCGAGTTCGTTGTTCGTCGCGTAGGTGATGTCGCAGGCATAGGCCGTGCGGCGCTCGTCGTCGGACAGGCCGTGCATGATGACACCGGTCGAAAGGCCGAGAAAGCCGTAGAGGCGGCTCATGATGCCGGCGTCGCGGCTGGCAAGGTAGTCATTGACGGTGACGACATGGACGCCCTTGCCGGCAAGCGCGTTCAGATAGACTGCCAGCGTGCCGACCAGCGTCTTGCCTTCACCCGTCTTCATCTCGGCAATCGCGCCGTCATGCAGGATCATGCCGCCGGTCAGCTGAACGTCGAAGTGGCGCATGCCGAGCACCCGGCGGGAGGCTTCGCGTACGACCGCGAATGCCGGGATCAGCAGATCGTCGAGCGTCTTGCCGTCGGCCAGCATCTGCCGGAACTCGGCGGTCTTGTTGGCCAGCTGTTCATCGGTCAGGGCCTTGGTCTTCTCCTCGATCGCATTGATGGATGCGATTTTAGGGCCGTAACCACGGACGCGGCGGTCGTTTGCCGAACCGAAGATTTTGCGGGCGATGCCGCCGAAGCTGACCATACGAATGGTCCTTTCTGATCTCAGACCCAAGGGATCGCGATGCCCTCGCCAACCGGAAAACACAGCCGGCAAAAGACCCGCTACGCCCGGAAACTCTTCTGGACGCGAAGTTGCGTGACAGATAAGAGGGGGGTCGAATTATGTCAACGGTGAGGGCCGATACAGAATGGCCACAATCCGGTGTTTGTGAAGGATTTCCGCCCGGTGTCAGGTGTTCTGGCGCCGGTATCCAAGTCGAAAGGTAACTCGATGCTTCGCCACAAACTCTTCGCAACGGCTGCTTTTGCTGTCGCGATCTCCCTGCAGGTTCCAGCCTTCGCGCAGGACGATCCGGTCGTCGCCAAGGTCGGTAAACTGGAGATCCATCAGTCCGAGCTCGATATCGCCGTGCAGAATCTCGACCCGCAGTTCGCCCAGCTGCCGGACGACCAGAAGAAGGTCGCCGCGCTTTCCGGCGCCATAGACGTGAAGCTTCTCGCCAGCGAAGCCCAGGGCGAAAAGCTGCAGGACAGCGACGATTTCAAGAAGCGGATGGCCTATATCCAGGACCGCGAGCTGCATAACGCCTATTTCCGCAAGCATGTCGTCGACGCGACGACCGATGCCGAAGTCAAAGCCCGCTACGACAAGGAAATCGCCTCGCTGCCGAAGCAGGAAGAAATCCATGCCGCGCATATTCTGGTGAAGACCGAGGACGAAGCCAAGGCGATCATCGCCAAGCTCGACAAGGGTGAAGACTTCGCCAAGCTCGCCAAGGAAAACTCGCAGGACTCGAACAAGGACGACGGCGGCGATCTCGGCTGGTTCGGCCATGGCCGCATGGTTCCGGAATTCGAAACTGCCGCCTTCGCGCTGAAGAAGGGCGAATATACAAAGACCCCGGTCAAGACGCAGTTCGGCTTCCACGTCATCAAGCTGGAAGACACCCGCGTTGCTCCGCCGCCGCCGTTCGAGCAGGTTCAGGATCAGGTCAAGCAGCTCGTCATGCGCGACAAGTATGTCGCCATCATCGATCAGGCCAAGAAGACGGAAGCCGTCGATATCGTCGATCCGGCTCTCAAGAAGGGCTATGATGATGTCAGCAAGATGCAGCAGGATGGCGGCGACGCCGCGCCTGCCGCCCCGGCTGAAGCGCCGAAGCCGTAATAGTCGTATCGGGGCCCGGTCATGCCGGGCCCTTTCATATCCAGATCACGCATATTCAGATCACGGGTTATCGAAGATGTCTGCCTCCATTTCGCCGCTCGCTCCGAAGTCCTATCCCGCCATGCCGTCGCTGCGCGGCGTTCGCATGGCGACTGCCGCCGCCGGCATCAAGTACAAGAACCGTACCGACGTGCTGTTGATGGTGTTCGACCGTCCGGCTGCGGTTGCCGGCGTCTTCACCAAGTCCAAGTGCCCTTCGGCGCCCGTCGATTTCTGCCGCCAGAACCTGCCGCATGGCACGGCGCGCGCCGTCGTCGTCAATTCCGGCAATGCCAATGCATTCACCGGCGTGAAGGGCAGGGCCGCAACCGCGCTGACCGCCAAGTCTGCCGCCGAAGCCGTCGGCTGTGACGAGACTCAGGTCTATCTCGCCTCGACGGGTGTGATCGGCGAACCGCTCGACGCAACGAAATTCGCCGGCGTGCTGGGGGACATGAACACGACCGCGACCGGCGACTTCTGGCAGGAGGCGGCGAAAGCCATCATGACCACGGATACCTATCCGAAGGTCGCCACCCGCACTACCGAGATCAACGGCGTGACCGTGACGATCAACGGCATTGCCAAGGGCGCCGGCATGATTGCGCCCGACATGGCGACGATGCTGTCCTTCGTCGTCACCGATGCCGACATTTCGTCGGCCGCGTTGCAGTCGATGCTGTCGGCCGGCGTCGAGCCAAGCTTCAACTCGATGACGGTTGATAGCGATACGTCCACATCCGACACGCTGATGCTGTTTGCCACGGGTGCTGCGGCCGAAGACGGCCAGACGCAGATCACGGATGCAAGCGACCCGGCGCTTTCTTCCTTCCGCGCAGCGCTCGACGCGCTTTTGAAGGATCTCGCCATCCAGGTCGCCCGCGACGGCGAGGGTGCCACCAAGATGCTCGAAATCACCGTGACCGGCGCCGAGAGCGATGCCGCCGCCAAGACGATCGCGCTGTCGATTGCCAATTCGCCGCTGGTCAAGACCGCGGCTGCCGGCGAGGATGCCAATTGGGGCCGTATCGTCATGGCTGTCGGCAAGGCCGGCGAGGCTGCCGATCGCGACAGGCTGGCGATCTGGTTCGGCGATATTCGCGTGGCCGTCAACGGCGAGCGGGATCCGTCCTACTCGGAAGACGCTGCCACCGCCGTCATGCAGAAGCAGGATATTCCGGTGAAGGTCGAAATCGGTCTCGGCACCGGCACGGCTACCGTGTGGACCTGCGATCTGACCAAGGAATATGTCGTGATCAACGGCGATTACCGGAGCTGATTGAGACTGATGCAGGCATTTTCACCACGCACCGACCTGCCGCTCGTCAGGCGCCTGGAAGCCGTCGGCTTCCGGGCCTGGCCGGCCGCGTCGACCGCCTATGACGGAAGCTGGCAGGTGCGCCTCACCGGCGGGCATCCGTCGAAGCGGCTCAACTGCGTCGTGCCGCTCGATCCGTCCGATCACAGCGATCTCGACCTCAGGCTCGAAAAGGCCCGCAAGCGTTTCGATTCCTATGGCCGGGCGCTGACGGTGCGCGAGACGCCGCTTGCGGCCCCACAGCTCATCGACCATCTCAGGGCCTGCAACTGGCAGGTCGTCGAGACGGTCGACGTGATGACTGTCGATCTGACCTCTCTGGCATTGCCGGAAATGCTCGACTACCTGCCGAGCCACGATGTCGGCCGGTTCGTCGATGCCATCCTTGCCGTCGACAAGGATGTCGGTGCGTCGAAGCCGGCGATTGCCGAGATCCTGAGCTCCATCAAGCCGCCATCGGCCTTCTTCATCAAGGAAGATCCTTCCGACGGCCCGGTTGCCGTGGCGCTCTGCGTACAGGACAACGATCTCATGGGCCTGATGTCGTTTGCGGTCGCGCCACAGCGCAAGCGCAATGGGATCGGCACCGAAATCCTCGCCTCGGCCCTGCGCTGGGCCCGTATCAGCGGTGCCCGCTCGGCGTGGCTGCAGGTCGTGTCCGACAACGAGCCGGCCATCGGCCTCTACCGCAAGTTCGGCTTCCGCAAGGCCTATGATTACCGTTACTGGCGGCCACAGGGCTGAAGGAGTTGACCATGGCTGACGCAACACCGGCGCCGCAACAGCCGGCAGGCCGCAAGCTGCTTCTGGTTGCGGCCTGTGCGCTTCTGGATGCGGATGGCCGCATCCTTCTGGCGCAGAGGCCGGAGGGAAAATCGCTTGCCGGCCTGTGGGAATTTCCCGGCGGCAAGACGGAGCCGGGCGAGACGCCCGAGGAAACCCTGATCCGCGAACTCGACGAGGAGCTTGGCATCCGCACGAAGGTCGCCTGCCTGTCGCCGCTCACCTTTGCGAGCCATTCCTACGAGACGTTTCATCTGCTGATGCCGCTTTATGTCTGCCGCCGTTTCGAAGGTATTCCGACGGGCCGCGAGGGGCAGGCGATCAAGTGGGTGAAGCCGCAGAACCTGCGCGATTATCCGATGCCGCCGGCAGACGAGCCGCTGATCCCGATCCTGCAGGACCTGTTGCTTGCACCCCAATAAATTCGCGTAAAATTGCGGTGGAAGAATTCAGATCCTGTTAAGGTTTGATTCAACCGGACGTGCCATAGTCTAGCTCTCTTCGAGTGACTGCGTGACGAGGCTATCCCGCATGGACGAGCAATTCTGGAAAACAGTGCGGGAAAAACGCCAGGAAACCTACCGTTCCGGCCGGACCGGCGCCCTCAACATCGCGCTGCTGTTCGGGACGGCAGTGATCGCCTTGGCGCTGATCGTGACCCCTATGCTGGCCAGCCATGACGACCGCAACAAGATTGCCAGCGTGAAGCAGGACTTCGACATGCTCACAACCGGTTCGATCCAGAAGCAGCCTTCGACGACGACCACGGATGCGGAAGGCAAGCGCTACACGATCCGCCGCAGCGTGCTGCAGGATACGCCAGGCTCGGTCTGCATCGTGCAGGGCTATAACAGCGGCAGCGAGTGCTGATTGTTAACGCTTGTGTCCTAGGCTGGAGACGTCGCCGGCACCAGGGGGCGACTGCCGGATAAAGGGACCCGCGATGAACCTCTTGAAGTCATTCCTGCGCGACAAGCGCGGCGCGACGGTGGTGGAATACGGGCTCCTGGTCTCGATCCTGGCGGTCACGCTTGCTACATCGCTCGGCCATTACTACGACCTCATGAACGGTATATTCGGCAAGATCGGCAATACGCTCACCACCGCGGTGAACTGACCGACTTCTCTGTACCCTATTCTTCTTCTTTGTCGCTTGACGCCTGCCGCAGGGCGTCTGCGAGGCGCATCTTGGCGGAGCCCGGTTTCAGCGGCTTCGGCTGGCTTTGATGCGGCGCCCAGCCTGACGCGTAGACGATCGAAAAAGTCGCCCGGATCCGGCCGTCGGGATCGGAATAGCGTTCCGCATAAAGTTCGGCCGCGCGCAGGAAGAAGCCTCTCGTCACCGGCTTGCGGCTGCGGCCGGCGAGCGGATTTGTCATGCCCATGGCTCGCAGGTCGCGCATCAGCGGGAACAGGCTGTCATAGCGCACCGTATAGGTTTCGGCATCGATCACCGGCAGAGCGAAGCCGGCGCGCTGCATCAGCCCGCCGATATCGCGCACATCGGCAAACGGGATGACGCGGGGGCTGGCTCCACCCGTCAGCTCCTCCTCGGCCGACAGAAGCACGTCGCGCAGTTCCTGCAGCGTCCCCGCACCCGGTATCGCCGCCAGCATCAGCCCGTCCGGCGTCAAGGCATGACGGATGCGAAACAGCGCGCCAGGCAGGTCGTTGACGAGATGCAGTGCGAGTGGGGAGAGCACGAGATTGGTCGAGCTCTGCGCCATCGGGACATCGCCGAGCGGGGCCAATTCGACTACGCCCTCGCCGGTGGCGAAGGCCTGGGAGGCCTCGATCCTCCGGAGATTTACGATCTTGCCGGTCGCCAGGGCTTGCGTGGCCGCCGCGCCGGTTGCGCCATGCAGTTCGACGGCTGTTTCGAAGCGCCGCTCGACGACGGAGAGGCGATCGGCGAGTTCCTGTGCGGCACGTTTCAGGAGAAAGTCGGCGGACGGATCGAGACGCCGCATCGCATTTTCGCGTCTTCTGCCCGCCAGTTCTTCGTCGAAGATGATATCCATGCCGTCTGCCCGTTCCTTGTCTCGCAAAGGCGCGTTCCAGGCGCTATTGTCAAGTCATGCCGCTTCAGCCCGCCTTTCGCAGTGATGGCCTTTTTGCTTCGGCGCGGTCAACCGCCGGGCTGATCCTGCCGCATGCCGCAGCGATTGCGGGGCGTCTGGCCGATCTCATCTACCCGCCTGTCTGCGCCGGGTGCGGTATCCGCAACGGCAGTCACCGGGCGCTCTGCCCCTCCTGCTGGGCGACGATGCGGTTCGTCGAGCGGCCCTATTGCGAGGTACTCGGCCTGCCCTTCTCGCATGATCCGGGCCCCGGCTTCCTCTCGGCGCAGGCGATCGCAGATCCTCCCGTCTTCGACAGGCTGCGTTCCGTCGCGCTCTATGAGGGGGTGGCGCGGCAACTGGTGCAGTCGCTGAAGTATCGCGACCGTACCGAGCTTGCGGCGATGATGGCACTCTGGATGGTCCGTGTTGGAGGAGGGCATGTCGCGGCCTGCGACGGCATCCTGCCGGTGCCGCTGCATCCCGCCCGGTTCCTCAAACGCCGGTTCAACCAGTCGGCGGAACTGTCGCGGCAGATGGCAGAGCTTGCCGGACGCCCGCATTTGCCCGGCGCGCTGGTGCGCCGAAAGCGGACGGCACAACAGGTTGGGCTTTCAGCGCGGGCCCGGCTGGAGAATGTGCGCGCAGCCTTCAACATTGCCGAGGGCCACGAGGACGAGGTCTTCGGAAAGCGCCTCGTCCTGGTCGATGACGTCTTCACCACCGGTGCGACCGTGTCTTCCGCAACCCGCGCCCTGAAGCGCGCCGGGGCCGCAGACGTCACCGTTTTGACCTTTGCAATGGCGGTTTCCACCACTATATGACGTTTCATGACAAACGCGCGCGGCGCGTTCCCGTCCCGGTCTTCCAACGAGAACAGTCGCGCCACAGCAGAGCCTGATGCATGCCCGCTTCTGGGCCTGCGGGGCATGGAACGATCATGGCAGACGTCATCATCTATACGCGCGAATATTGCGGCTACTGCGCCCGTGCCAAGGCGCTTCTGACTTCGAAGGGCGTGTCCTTCACCGAGCATGACGCGACCTTTTCCAAGGAATTGCGTGCGGAAATGATTGCCAAGTCGAATGGTGGCTCGACCTTTCCGCAGATCTTCATCGATGGCCAGCATGTCGGCGGCTGCGATGACCTGCATGCGCTCGACCGTGCCGGCACGCTCGACCCGATGCTGGCTGCCTGAGGCGGTGCCGCCTGTGTTGATGTCGGGAGCCATCGCATGATCAAATATTCGCTTTCCTGCGATAACGGCCATGCCTTCGAAGGCTGGTTTTCGACCGGCGCCGATTTCGAACGGCAGGTCGAGACCGGCTTCCTCACCTGTCCGATCTGCAACTCGGCCGCGATCTCAAAATCGCTGATGGCGCCATCCGTATCGACGGCCCGCAAGAAGGAAGCCAAGCAGCAGATGGCGATGGATATCGCCCGCCGCGAGGCGATGGCGAAGCTGCGCGAGGCCGTCAACCATGTCCGCGCCCATGCCGAGGATGTCGGAGAACGGTTTCCCGAAGAGGCGCGCAAGATCCACTACGGCGAAGCGGACGCCCGCGGCATCATCGGCGAGGCAAGCCTTTCCGACGTGCGCGAACTGCTTGACGAGGGGATCGACATCGCGCCGCTGCCGGACCTGCCCGACGAAGGGCATTGAGGCGGCTCAAGGGTCTGGCATCGATGGCAGGGACTGCAAATCAGGTCGCGCGCACCGCCAGCATCATGTAGTTGACGTCCATGTCCGACGACAGGTTCCAGCGGTCCTGAAGGACGTTGTAGAAGACGCCGGTGCGGTGGACGATTTCCATGCCCGAAGCGTTGATCGGCTTTTCCAGTTCTTCCGGGCGTACCAGTTTTTCATACTGGTGGGTGCCGCGCGGCAGCCATCGCAGGACGTTTTCGGCGGCGAAGATCGCAAGCGCGCCAGCCTTCAGCGTGCGGTTGATCGTGGCGACGAACATCAGGCCGCCGGGCTTGACCATACCGGCGCAGGTATTGACGAAGAAATCCACGTCGGCAACGTGTTCGACCACTTCCATGTTGAGAACGACGTCGAACATCTCGCCGGCGGCGGCCAGATCCTCGGCGGTCACGGCGCGGTAGTCGACCTGCGTTCCGGTCTCGGCCGCATGGGTGGAGGCGATGCCGATGTTCTTTTCCGACGGATCGGCGCCGATGACGGTTGCGCCCATGCGGGCGATCGGCTCGGACAGAAGCCCGCCGCCGCAGCCGATATCGAGAATTCGGATGCCTTCCAGCGGCCGGTGCGCCTTCGGGTCACGGCCGAAATGGGCGCAGATGCGCTCGCGGATATAGGCAAGCCGCACCGGGTTGAACTTGTGCAACGGCTTGAACTTGCCCGTCGGGCTCCACCACTCGGCCGCCATTTTCGAGAACCATTCCACCTGGTCCTTGTCGACAGTCGTTCTTGCGGCCTCGGTCATCTTCGTCATCCCTTTGCGTCGTTGCCTGAAGTCGGACGATGAGGCGTTGAAGTCAAGGGGGAAGATTGGCAAGCCTGGCCGTGCTGCACCGCGGTAAAGTTCCTCGTGGTCGTCCACACAGCGGCTTTCGTGTTCGCAGTCGTTGTGCTTTTCCATTCTGGCTCCCCGGCGCTTGCCGCAGGCGCAATAGGCCCTTGGCGATCTCGATAATTTCAAGTTTCGGCCGGGACACGTCGGGTGCCTCGTAATTGAATTTTATAGGTGACACGCGACGTGCCCCGTTCGGCGTGTTTTTCCGCGCAACTGCGATCCCTCGACGATCCGGCCCTGTTCTGGTGTTCCGTTTTTCAGGAACGGCACCGGATCGCGTACGACACACGCAGCTCCAGCCCTCTTACAGGCTGAAGGGAGATCATTTTCTGCGCAGCCCCCGGATCGGCGCCTGCATCTTGGCACGTCTCCGGATCACCGGTCCCGCCTCGCCGGCGATGCTTAACCGGTGTAGCCGATACGGGACGAAGACGATTATGCGCGCGGTTTTCGGGGTGGGGACGATATGGTGCGCAATAGAGATGAAAAAATATCGGGATGCATGAGGCTCGTCGGCAGTCATCCGTGAACCTCAGCCAAACCCGTCGTTCATGGGTCATTCAGCCGCAAACGGGAACAATTGGCAGGTTCCGAACATTGTTCGTCGGGTCAAAGCCCGGCGCATGGACCAAGAATGTCCGGGCAAGCCACGTTCCTCAGGAGGAAACAGGTGAAAAAAATTCTTCTCAGTGCTGCGGCACTTTCGGCCATGGTCGCCCTGCCGTCGATCGCCGATGCCGCCGTGCGGGGGTATGCGACGGCGAATGTCAACATGCGCTCCGGCCCGAGCACGGCCTATCCCGCCGTCACCGTCATCCCCGTCGGTGCGCCCGTCTCCATCAATGGCTGCATGAGCAGTGTCAACTGGTGCGACGTGTCCTTCGTGGGTGGCCGCGGCTGGGTGTCGGGCAATTACGTTCAGGCCAGCTACCAGTCGAACCGCGTCTATGTGGCGCCGGACTATTATCGCGGACTCGGCATTCCGAGCGTCACCTTCGATGTCGATAACTACTGGGGTCGCTATTATCGCGGCCGGGATTTCTATCGGGATCGTGGCCGCTGGCGGGATTACGACTGGCGCGCCGACGACCGCTACCAGCCGCCACCACCGCCGCCGCCGCCGCGCTGGCAGGACAATCGTCCGTCTGGACCGCCGCCGGACTGGGATCGCAACGACAACCGCCGTCCGCCGCCCGGCTGGAACGGTGACAATCGCCCGCGGCCCGGCTGGGACCGCAATGACGATCGACGCCCGCCGCCGCCGGATCGCGGGCCTGACATGCGTCCCGATCGCGGTCCCGATATGCGCCCCGACCGTGGGCCTGACATGCGCCCGGATCGCGGGCCCGATATGCGCCCTGACAGAGGCCCTGATATGCGCCCGGATCGCGGCCCGGACCGCAATCCCGACCGCGCCCCGGATCGTGGCCCCGATCGTCGTCCGCCGCCTCCGCCGCAGGCCAACCAGCCGGCTCCTCCGCCGCCACCACAGGCCGAGCAGCCGCCGCGCAACAATTTCAATACCGGGCCAAACGGCGAGTGCGTCGGCCCGAACCGGGCATGCCGTTAAGCCTGCCTTGACTGTTGGCGCCCGCCGCTGCCTCATCGCAGCGGCGGGCTTTCCATTTCCGCGATAACGAGGCAGCAGGCGAAAGCGAACCGAAGCGGGCTTTGAGGCCATTGCACCCCTATCGCCTTTTCGATATGACACCCCGGCAAAATTCGGGGTCCGTCGCATGGCGGGCATGTCAAATTGACGCTTTCCGGCGAGGTCCGGACAAGCGAATGGGTGGTATCGGTCTGTTATGGCTCGCATCGTCATGAAATTCGGCGGCACGTCCGTCGCCAATCTCGAACGCATCCACAACGTCGCGCGCCACGTCAAACGCGAGGTGGATGCCGGTCACGAAGTGGCAGTCGTCGTCTCGGCCATGTCCGGCAAGACGAACGAGCTGGTTTCCTGGGTGCAGGACACGCCGAAGGCCAATGGCGCAAGCTCGCCCTTTTATGACGCGCGCGAATACGATGCCGTCGTCGCATCCGGCGAACAGGTGACGTCAGGGCTTCTCGCCATCGCGCTGCAATCGATGGGTATCAATGCCCGCTCCTGGCAGGGCTGGCAGATCCCGATCCGCACCGACAATGCCCATGGCGCGGCCCGCATTCTGGAAATCGACGGGTCCGACATCATCAAGCGGATGGGCGAGGGCCAGGTGGCCGTGGTTGCCGGTTTCCAGGGCATCGGCCCTGATAACCGCATCGCCACGCTCGGCCGCGGCGGTTCGGACACGTCGGCCGTGGCGATTGCCGCTGCCGTGAAGGCCGATCGCTGCGATATTTATACCGACGTCGACGGCGTCTATACGACCGACCCGCGCATCGTGCCCAAGGCACGCCGCATGAAGAAGGTGTCGTTCGAGGAAATGCTCGAAATGGCGTCGCTCGGCTCCAAGGTGCTGCAGGTGCGCTCCGTCGAGCTGGCGATGGTCTTCAAGGTCCGGACCTTCGTGCGCTCCAGTTTCGAGGACCCCGATGCACCGGGCATGGGCGACTTCTTGAACCCGCCCGGTACTTTGATTTGCGACGAGGAAGAGATCGTGGAACAGGAAGTCGTCACCGGCATCGCCTATGCCAAGGATGAAGCGCAGATTTCGCTGAGGCGCGTCGCCGACCGCCCCGGCGTCTCGGCCGCCATTTTCGGCCCGCTGGCCGAAGCCCATATCAATGTCGACATGATCGTCCAGAACATTTCCGAGGACGGCTCGAAGACCGACATGACCTTCACCGTTCCCTCGGGCGACGTCTCCAAGGCGATCAGCGTGCTCGACGACAACAAGGGCACGATCGGCTTTGATGTCGCGCAGAGCGAATCGGGCCTCGCCAAGGTTTCGGTCATCGGCATCGGCATGCGCAGCCATGCCGGCGTGGCTGCGACGGCTTTCAAGGCACTTGCCGAAAAATCCATCAACATCAAGGCGATCACCACGTCGGAAATCAAGATTTCGATCCTGATCGACGGTGCTTATGCCGAACTTGCAGTTCGGACTTTGCATTCCGCCTACGGTCTCGATAAGACTTGATCGAGCGCCGGTCGGCCGCGTCTTGATCCTTGATGGGCGCGGCATTTTCCGGATGAGGTGAATTCGGTTCGGGAGCTTGATGCCGATGAGAGACCTGTCGGCTGGTCCGCGCGTTCTATTGAAGCGGTTGCGCGAGTTGATGGCGGAGCCGCTCGAGCCGCAGGATCGCCTTGATCGCATTGTTCGCCAGATTGCCAGCAACATGGTGGCGGAGGTCTGCTCCGTCTACGTGTTGCGCTCGGACGGCGTGCTCGAACTCTATGCCACAGAGGGCCTCAACAAGGAGGCCGTCCACCTTTCGCAACTGAAGATGGGCCAGGGCCTCGTCGGCACGATTGCCGCATCGGCCCAGCCGCTCAATCTGTCGGATGCGCAGACGCATCCCGCCTTCCGCTACCTGCCGGAAACCGGCGAAGAGATCTATCATTCCTTCCTCGGCGTGCCGATCCTGCGCGTCGGGCGCACGCTCGGCGTTCTCGTCGTGCAGAACCGTGCCAGCCGCACATACCGGGAGGATGAGCTCGAAGCGCTCGAAACGACGGCGATGATCATCGCCGAGATGATCGCGACCGGCGAACTGAAGAAGATCACCGCGCCCGGCGTCGAACTGGACCTCACGCGCGCCGTGTCGATCGATGCCAGCGGCTATAACGAAGGCATCGGGCTCGGCCATGTGGTGCTGCACGAGCCGCGCATCGTCGTGACCAATCTTCTGAACGAGGACAGCGAGACGGAAATCCGTCGTCTCGGCGAAGCGCTCGGTTCGCTGAGGATCTCCATCGACGACATGCTGCAGCGCCGCGACGTGGCGCAGGAGGGCGAGCATCGCGACGTGCTCGAAACCTATCGCATGTTCGCCCACGACCAGGGCTGGGTGCGGCGCATGGAGGAGGCGATCAACAACGGTTTGACCGCCGAAGCCGCCGTCGAGAAAGTCCAGAGCGATACCAAGGCGCGGATGATGCGCCTGACCGATCCTTATCTGCGGGAACGGATGCATGATTTCGACGATCTCGCCAACCGGCTGCTGCGCCAGCTGACGGGCTATTCCGGCCGCGCCTTCGACAAGGGATTTCCGCTCGACGCGATCATTCTGGCCCGCGCCATGGGCGCGGCGGAACTTCTCGACTATCCGCGGGAAAACCTGCGCGGGCTGGTGCTCGAAGACGGTGCGGTGACGAGCCATGTGGTGATCGTCGCCCGCGCCATGGGCATTCCGGTCGTCGGCCAGGGTGCCGGGATCGTGGCGCTGGCCGAAAACGACGATCCGATCATCATCGATGGCGACGACGGGCAGATCCATCTGCGGCCCGTCGTCGACATGCAGAAGGCCTATGCGGAAAAGGTGCGGCTCAGAGCCCGGCGCCAGGAACAGTTCCGGGCGCTGCGGGATGTCGAGCCGGTGACGAAGGACGGCGTGCGGATCGCGCTCAACATGAATGCCGGCCTGATGGTCGACCTGCCGCAGCTGGCGGAATCGGGCGCAGAGGGGATCGGCCTGTTCCGCACCGAGTTGCAGTTCATGATCGCCTCGACCATGCCGAAGCTCGAGGAGCAGGAGGCGTTCTACCGCAATGTCATCCGCCAGGCGGCGGGGTTGCCGGTGACGTTCCGCACGCTCGATATCGGCGGCGACAAGGTCGTGTCCTATGTGCGCTCCCAGGAAGAGGAAAACCCGGCGCTCGGCTGGCGGGCGATCCGCCTGTCGCTCGATCGGCCCGGTCTGATGCGCACACAGCTGCGGGCGCTTTTGCGCGCGTCCGCCGGTGCGGAATTGCGCATGATGCTGCCGATGGTGACAGATGTCAGCGAGATCCACGCGGTGCGCGACCTGATGCAGAAGGAAGTGCAGCATCTTTCGAAGTTCGGCCACTCGCTGCCGCGCAAATTGCAGTTCGGCGCCATGCTGGAAGTGCCGTCCCTGATGTGGCAGCTCGACGAACTGATGGCGGAGGTGGATTTCGTCTCGGTCGGTTCTAACGATCTCTTCCAGTTCTCGATGGCGGTGGACCGCGGCAATGCGCGGGTGTCCGACCGGTTCGACATTCTCGGCAAGCCGTTCCTGCGCATCCTGCGCGATATCGCGCGGGCAGGGGAGCGCAACCGCACGCCGGTGACGCTGTGCGGCGAGATGGCCGGCAAGCCGCTTTCGGCCATGGCGCTGATGGGCGTCGGCTTCCGTTCGGTCTCCATGGCGGCAACGTCGATCGGGCCGGTCAAGGCGATGCTGCTCGGGCTCGATGTCGGCCAGCTGTCTGGCGAGCTCCATGCCGCGCTCGACGATACCCGTTCGCAAGAGCCGGTGCGCAACCTCTTGATGCGGTTTGCAGAGACGAACAACATTCCGGTTTAGCCTTGATCGCCGACCTGCGGTCGAGCTATGTGCTTTGACCGTCATCCTCGGGCCATCTTCGGGCCTGTTGCGGGGATGGCGTGCGGCTTACTTGGAGTTCTTTAATTGGCGAAGCTTCCTGTCGAAAAGATGCGCGAGCTCGAACGCCGCTTCAGCGAGATTGAGGCGCGCATGTCGGAGGGGCCCGCGGCCGACGTCTATGTGAAGCTCGCCTCGGAATATTCCGAGCTGCAGCCGGTCGTCGGCAAGATCCGCGAGTATGAGAAGACGGTTGCCGAAGTCGCCGATCTGCGCGCCATGCTTGCCGACAAGGCGACCGATCGCGAGATGCGGGATCTTGCCGAAATGGAGCTGCCCGACGCCGAAGACCGCATCGAGGCGCTCGAAAAGGACATGCAGATCCTGCTTCTCCCGAAGGACGCTGCCGACGAGAAGAGTGCGATCCTGGAAATCCGCGCCGGTACCGGCGGCAACGAGGCCGCACTTTTCGCCGGCGACCTTTTTCGCATGTACGAGCGTTATGCGAGCGCCCATGGCTGGAAGGTGGAAGTGCTTTCCGCCAGCGAGGGCGAGGCCGGAGGCTATCGCGAAATCATCGCCACCGTCTCCGGGCGCGGGGTGTTTTCCAAGCTGAAATTCGAGAGCGGCGTGCACCGGGTGCAGCGCGTGCCCGATACGGAGACGCAGGGGCGTATCCACACGTCGGCTGCAACCGTTGCCGTTCTGCCGGAAGCAGAAGAGATCGATATCGAAATCCGCCCGGACGATATCCGCATCGATACGATGCGTTCGTCGGGCGCCGGCGGCCAGCACGTCAACACGACGGACAGTGCCGTGCGGATCACCCATCTTCCGACGGGGCTGATCGTCACCAGTTCGGAAAAATCACAGCATCAGAACCGGGCCAAGGCGATGCAGGTCCTGCGCTCGCGGCTCTATGACATCGAGCGGCAGAAGGCCGACAGCGAACGCTCCGCCGACCGCAAGAGCCAGGTCGGTTCAGGCGACCGTTCCGAGCGCATCCGCACCTACAATTTCCCGCAGGGGCGCGTTACCGACCACCGGATCAACCTGACGCTCTACAAGCTCGACCGGATGATCGAGGGCGAGATCGACGAGGTGGTCGATGCGCTGATTGCCGATTACCAGGCGGGCCAGCTCGCCCAACTCGGCGAGAGCCACGGATGAGGGCGGCAGCGACGAGGACGGGGCGATGACGACGCTTGCGCAAGCGGTTGCCGACGCCCGCCGGCAGTTCCACGAGGCGGGCCTCGCCGACGCGGCAATCGAGGCGCGCATCCTGATCGGCGGGCTCCTGTCGCTTTCGAACACCGAGGTCTTTACCGGAGGAGACCGGGTGCTGTCGGCGCACGAGCAGGCATCGGTCGATGGAGCCGTCGCGCGACGGCTGAAGCGCGAACCCGTGCATCGCATATTGGGACGGCGGGAATTCCACGGCATGGACCTGTCGCTTTCCTATGAGACGCTGGAACCGAGGCCGGATACGGAGGTCCTGGTGGATGCGATGATCCCGCGTCTTGCAGCGCTTGCCGCAGCCAGGGGCACGGCTCAGGTGCTGGACATGGGAACGGGAACCGGGGCCATTCTTCTGGCTTTACTGTCTGCGGTGAAGAACAGTGCCGGAACCGCCAGCGATATTTCCGCCGATGCGCTGCAGACGGCCAAAAAGAACGCCGCGGCGCTTGGATTGGCCGACCGATTTGTTGCAATGCAAAGCCACTGGTTCGACACAATTTCAGGGCGTTTCGACATAATCGTGTCAAATCCTCCCTATATACGGAGTGAGGTTATCCCCTCACTGGAACCGGAAGTTCGCAACTTCGATCCGCTGCAAGCTCTTGATGGCGGGCCGGACGGACTTGATGCCTACAGGGCGATCGCGCAAGGCGCGCAGGGCTTTCTGGCACCGGATGGATATGTCGGCGTCGAGATCGGATACGATCAAAAGGAAGCCGTAACCTCAGTCTTTCAAAATGCCGGTTTCATGCTTGTGCAGTCTGCGCAAGATTACGGTGGAAATGATCGGGTTCTGGTCTTTACTTTGAATGGTTCCTGATCTTGCATAGCAAAAGAAAAGGCTTGGAATTCCGAAGGAAGCGGGATAGCTTGCAGGCCACGCACAGGGGCGGCTGGGAATGAACAGCGATTCGTTCGGGTTATGTGTCAACCTCGACCCGGCTCTTTTCGGAGAGCTGCGAAGGTTGAACGAAATCTCTGGTGCGTGATTCAGTTAATTTGACTTTCACAAGCGGCAGGGCGCCTTGACCGACCTGTACGCGGCACGCGAAGTCTTGTTCCGGATTGGCCGGACCGACCGCGTGGCCCCTTATCAGCGAAGACAAGAGAGTTGGTGAACGATAGATGAGGCCAGGACAGCAGAACAAGCGCGGTCGCGGGCGTGGCAATAACAACGGCGGTAGCAATAACAACAACAATAATAATAACAACTTCAACCGCAAGGGCGGTAATCCGCTCAGCCGCACGTATGACAGCTCCGGCCCGGACGTGAAGATTCGCGGTACTGCCCAGCATATCGCGGAAAAGTATTCGCAGCTCGGCCGTGACGCGCAGAGCTCCGGCGACCGCGTGATTGCCGAAAACTACCTGCAGCATGCTGAACACTACAATCGCATCATCGCTGCCGCACAGGCGCAGATGCAGGACCGTTTCCAGCACAGCGAACGCCAGGATTTCCAGGACCGCGACGGCCAGGACGGCGACGACATGGACGGCATGGATGGCGACGACCTCGGTTACGCGCCGCAGCCGGTCATCGACGAGCAGCCGCAGCAGCGTCGCGAACAGTCATCCGGCAACCAGTCCAATAACGGCAACCAGGCAAATGGCAACCCGTCGAACGGCCAGACCGTCGAGCGTTCGCATGACGGACAGCAGCGCGAAGGTGGCCGCCGCGATCAGCAGCAGCGCCGCGAGCGCCGCCCTGATCGTGCCGAGCGCCAGCCAAGCGAGCGTCCGCAGGGCGAACGGCAGGACCGTCCGGCTCAGGAAAAGCGTCAGGACCGCAAGGAAGCGGCTGCTGCCGTCGAGGCCGAAGGCGATGTCGCGGCCGAGGCCGTCGTTGCTGCACCGGCCGCGGTGGTGAAGGCTCCGGTTGCTCCGGCAGCTGCTGCTACCCCTGTTGCCAAGGCACCCGCTGCCCCGGCCCCGGCCGTCGATGGTTCCGGCCCGCAGCCGGTCATCGAAGGCACGCCGGCCGAAGTGGCCGTCGAAGAGGAAACCCAGGGCGAGGCCGCACCGCGCCGCCGCCGTACGGCCAGCACCCGTCCGCGCCGCCAGCCGCGCAAGAACGCCGAGGGTGGCGAAGGCGAAGCGGCCGGTGACGATGGCCAGCCGGCCATGGCAGAGGCAACCTCTGAGTAATCCGATACTACCGTTTCAGGTATCATAAGGGCCGCTCCTTCGGGGGCGGCCTTTTCCGTTTGTCCTGTGCGTGTCCCAGCCCGACAAGGCCTCGACCATGCAATGGGGGACGGCGGACGGCGTTCGCGTGTCGGTCAGATGCGTGGTCAGTGCCTCTCATACCTTCCGTGCATCACCACGCGGCCGCGAAGAGGCGCGCCCTTCCTCGCATCGGTTGTCAGGTCGACGGCTCGAAGCGCAATATGCCGGCGACGCGCGCCTTGCCGCCAGTATCGTTGGGGTGGGAGATGCCGTCCATCACCTGCACGCTTTCGAAATCGAAGGGGCTGACACCGGCGATACACGCGGTGTTGATGCCGAACTGGGTGGGTGTCGAGCGGCGCTGGTGATGGGTGTAGATACCGCAGGTCTTGCAGAAATAGTGTTTCGCTGCCCCAGTGTTGAACTGGTAGAGCGTCAGATTGTCTTCGCCAGCGACGAATTCCATGTCGGCGAGGTTGGCGGACACGGCAATCGCACCGCGCATCCGGCAATAGGAACAGGTACAGCGGCGGATCGTATTGAACTCGTCGATCAATTTGACCTTCAGACGCACCGTGCCGCAGTGGCAGGCGACGTCATGCTGTTGTCTTTCATCGCTCATGATCGGGCGGGCTCCCTCTTCCCCTTGGTGTGAAGTGCAATGCTACTCTCTCGGCAGCCTCAGGCCCAGCGCCTGCAGAAGGCGTCGATATCGTCGGACTGAAAATCGGCGAGCCGCTCCATAACCGTCTCGAACGGCCAGTTCCACCAGGCGATCGCGGCAAGCTTTTCGGCAATCTCGCGGGAAAAGCGCTCGCGGATGGGCTTTGCCGGCACACCGCCGACAATCGTGTAGGGGGCGACGTCTTTCGTTACCACCGCGCCGGCTGCAAGAACCGCACCGTCGCCGACGGTCACGCCGGGCAGGACGATGACGCCATGGCCGATCCAGACGTCGTTGCCGATGATGACGCGATCTGCCTTGCGATCGGCGAAGAAGCCATGGTCGCGCGTGGCACCGGTATCGTAATATTCGGGGCAATAGGTGAAGCGGTGCATGGAGGGCCGGCCCATCGGGTGGTTCGGTGCGCCGATCCTCACGTCTGCTGCAATGGCGCAGAATTTGCCGATCACGGCGTTGCCCGCCATGCAGCGCTGCCCGAGATAGGAATAATCGCCGAGATCGACCGCATGCAGGGACGTCTGTTCAAGGATCTCGCAGCACCTGCCGATCGTCGCATCCTTGATGCTGGCCGTTTCGTGGATGATCGTCTTTGCAATCTTCGGGCGGTTCTGCTCTGTCACCGGGCTTATCTCGTCTTTTGCAATCGGGATTGCGTAGACCGTCAGGGTGAAGGCCATATGACGGTGGAGCCAGCTTAAACAAAGGCCGGGGCCAGACGTGGATAAGCGCTTGTCTGGCTTGATCTCTTTGGTATCGTCGGCTTCGCCGGTCGGGCCAGTTTTGCCCCGGAGCCGTGCATGCCGACAGATGCGGACGACATAAAAGGGAACGACGACCGATGGCACATGAACTGAACCTCGCAAAGGGACCGGCCGTCCTGAGCAACCTGCCGCTCGACACGCCGGAAATCTGGGAGGCCCGCGCCGATCTGGCCGCTACGCTTCGCATGGCGGCGCATCACGGGCTGGAAGAGGGGATCTGCAACCATTTTTCGGCCGTCGTGCCCGGTCATCCAGATCTCTTCCTCGTCAACCGGCTCGGATGGGCGTTCAAGGAGGCGACCGCCTCGTCGCTTCTGATCTGCGATTACGAGGGCAATGTCATCTCTGGCGACGGAGAACCGGAGGCGACGGCGTTCTTCATCCATGCGCGCCTGCACAAGATGATGCCACGCGTCGGCGCCGCGTTCCACACGCATATGCCCTATGCGACGGCGCTCAGCATGATCGAGGGCCACCCGTTCATCTATGCCGGCCAGACGTCGCTGAAATTCTACGGCCGCGTTGCCGTCGACGAGGATTATAACGGACTGGCGCTCGACAATACCGAAGGCGACCGTATCGCCTCCGTCATCGGCGATGCCGACATTCTGTTCATGCGCAATCACGGCGTGATGGTCTGCGCCCCGAATATCGCGGAAGCCTGGGACGATCTCTACTATCTGGAACGCGCCGCCGAAGTGCAGGTGAAGGCGATGTCGACCGGGCGCAAGCTGGTGCCGGTGGCGGAAGATATTGCCATTGCCGCCGCAAAGCAGATGCGCGAAGGCGACCCGGACAGCGCGCGCATGCATCTGGAAAGCCTGCGCCGCGTGCTCGACCGCGAGGCGCCCGAGTATAAGGACTGAGTGCCGGACCAATTTCCACGCGGTTTCCGGAAGACGGACAAGGGCTGGCATATGGGATGCCGGCCCTTCTTTCTTGCGGCCATACTCCTTTCAGGCACGCTTTTCCGAGGTTCGAAAAGCCGCCGATGTTTTTGATAAAGGCACGTCTTTAAACCCCGATAATCCCTCACCATATCTCTCGACGAAGCCGGTCATGCCGGCCGGGCTCGCCTTTGAGGGAGCTCAATCTCAATCGTCGGCCCGCGCCTTAATGAAGGGCGGGGCGATCCAGGAGGTAGACATATGAACATCGAGAAATATTCCGAACGCGTCCGCGGTTTTTTGCAATCGGCGCAGACGCAGGCGCTGGCCGCCGGTAATCAGCAGTTTTCCGCCGAGCATGTCTTGAAAGTCCTGCTCGACGACGACCAGGGCATGGCGTCGTCGCTGATCGAGCGCGCCGGTGGCAGCGCCAAGGACGCGCGCATCGCCAATGATGCAGCGCTCGCCAAGCTCCCGAAAGTGGCCGGCGGCGACGGGCAGATCTATCTGTCGCAGCCGCTTGCGAAGGTGTTTTCGACCGCGGAAGACGCCGCCAAGAAGGCCGGCGACAGTTTTGTCACCGTCGAACGGCTGCTGCTTGCGCTTGTCATCGAGAACTCGGCTTCGACGGCTGCAACGCTGAAGAAGGCCGGTATTACCGCGCAGGGGCTCAATCAGGTGATCAACGACATCCGCAAGGGCCGTACCGCCGACAGCGCCAATGCCGAACAGGGTTTTGACGCGCTGAAGAAATATGCCCGCGACCTCACCACAGAGGCCCGCGAGGGCAAGCTCGACCCGGTGATCGGCCGTGACGACGAAATCCGCCGGACGATCCAGGTCCTGTCGCGCCGCACCAAGAACAATCCGGTGCTGATCGGCGAGCCCGGCGTCGGCAAGACGGCGATCGCCGAAGGTCTGGCGCTCCGTATCGTCAATGGCGATGTGCCGGAGAGCCTGAAGGACAAGCGGCTGATGGCGCTCGACATGGGCTCGCTGATCGCAGGCGCCAAATATCGCGGCGAGTTCGAGGAGCGGCTGAAGAGCGTCCTGAACGAGGTGCAGGCGGAAAACGGCGAGATCATCCTGTTCATCGACGAGATGCATACGCTGGTCGGCGCGGGAAAATCCGATGGCGCGATGGATGCATCGAACCTGTTGAAGCCCGCACTTGCCCGCGGCGAGCTTCACTGCGTCGGCGCGACCACGCTCGACGAATACCGCAAGCATGTGGAAAAGGACCCCGCACTTGCCCGTCGCTTCCAGCCCGTCATGGTCGATGAGCCGACGGTCGAGGACACGATCTCGATCCTGCGCGGGCTTAAAGAAAAGTACGAGCAGCATCACAAGGTGCGGATCTCCGATTCGGCGCTGGTGGCTGCCGCTACCTTGTCGAACCGCTATATCACCGACCGTTTCCTGCCCGACAAGGCGATCGACCTGATGGACGAGGCCGCGTCGCGTCTGCGCATGCAGGTGGATTCGAAGCCGGAGGAGCTCGATGAACTCGACCGCCGGATCATTCAGCTGAAGATCGAGCGCGAGGCTTTGAAGAAGGAAACCGATGTCGCATCGGCCGACCGTTTGAACCGGTTGGAAAGCGAGCTCACCGCACTCGAAGAGCAGGCGGATGCGCTGACGGCCCGCTGGCAGGCGGAAAAGCAGAAGCTCGGTCTTGCCGCCGACCTGAAGCGGCAGCTCGATGAGGCGCGCAACGATCTGGCGATCGCCCAGCGCAAGGGCGAGTTCCAGCGCGCCGGCGAACTGACCTATGGCGTCATTCCGGACCTCGAAAAGCGTCTTACCGAATCGGAAGCGCAGGATGGTTCGGCCAATGCCATGGTGCAGGAAGTCGTCAATCCGGATGCGATCGCGCATGTCGTTTCCCGCTGGACCGGCATTCCGGTGGACAAGATGCTGGAAGGCGAGCGCGACAAGCTGCTCAGAATGGAAGACGATCTGGCGAAGTCGGTCGTCGGTCAGGGCGATGCGGTTCAGGCCGTGTCGCGTGCCGTGCGCCGCTCGCGCGCCGGATTGCAGGATCCGAACCGGCCGATCGGCTCGTTCATCTTCCTCGGCCCGACCGGCGTCGGCAAGACGGAGCTGACCAAATCGCTCGCACGCTTCCTGTTCGACGACGAGACGGCGATGGTGCGCATCGACATGTCCGAATTCATGGAAAAGCATTCCGTGTCGCGGCTGATCGGTGCCCCTCCCGGCTATGTCGGCTACGAGGAAGGCGGGTCGCTTACCGAAGCGGTGCGGCGCAAGCCCTATCAGGTCGTGCTGTTCGACGAGATCGAGAAGGCGCATCCGGACGTGTTCAACGTTCTTCTGCAGGTGCTCGACGACGGGCGCCTGACGGACGGGCAGGGCCGCACGGTCGACTTCAAGAACACGATCATCATCATGACCTCGAATCTCGGGGCCGAATATCTGACGAACCTTGCCGAAGGCGAGGATACCGACAGCGTTCGCGAGCAGGTGATGGGCGTGGTCAGAGCATCGTTCCGGCCGGAATTCCTGAACCGTGTCGACGAAATCATCCTCTTCCACCGCTTGAAGCGGAACGAGATGGGCGCGATCGTCGATATCCAGATGCAGCGTCTCTTCAAGCTTCTGGCCGATCGCAAGATCACGCTGGAACTTGGCGACGATGCCCGCGAATGGCTGGCGGAAAAGGGTTACGACCCGGTCTATGGCGCCCGGCCCTTGAAGCGGGTGATCCAGAAGTTCGTCCAGGACCCGCTGGCCGAACAGATCCTCGGCGGCCATATCCCGGATGGCGCGACAGTGGCCGTTACCGCCGGATCGGACCGGCTGCTGTTCCGGGTCCGCAATCTTTCGGTCAGCGAGGCCGCATAAGACGAAATATCGGGCCGCCCTTCGGGGCGGCCTTTTTCGTTTGGGCCGTTTTCTGGAGATTTATCGAAGATGAGCGACGCAAGTGGCAGCCGACCGTTCATCCTTCCAGCCAAACCCAAAGGCGGAGATCGCATTCGCTTCGTGTCACCGGCAAGCACGCCCGATCGCGATCGCGTGGCATTTCTTGCTGGAAAGTTGCAAGAGCTGGGTTTCGTCGTCGATTTCGGCCGGCACGCTTTTGAAAAATACGGGCCTTTTGCGGGAACGGACGAACAGCGCCTCGCCGATCTGAACGACGCCTATCGCGATCCGATGGTCAGAGCCATATTCGCGACGCGTGGTGGAAAGGGCTCGTATCGCATCGCCGACCGGCTCGATTTCGAAGCGATCAGGCACGATCCCAAACCACTGCTTGGATTCAGCGACATCACGGCATTGCATCTGGCTATATTCCATCACGTTTCCGTCGTGGGATTTCATGGGGCGCTTTACGCTGAGGATGGGCTTGAGCCCGACAATATCGCGTTGCTGCTACGCCTTTTGAGCGGCTCCGGCACCGCGCGCTTCCATGTCAGCCCCGACGCACTGACCACGAGACTGACCTGCGGCGGGACCGCATCCGGTCCGCTGATTGGCGGCAATCTGGAAACCATCGTGGTCACCGCCGGATGGGCTCTGCCGGATCTGACAGGAGCAATCCTTCTCCTTGAAGCCGTGGACTGCAAGCCCGGTGGTGTCGATCGCGCGCTGACGAGTTTGCGGAAGGCCGGGCATCTTGACCGCATCGCGGGCTTTGCGATCGGGCAATTCATTGCGGCGGAGCCCGCAGGCGCAGATGTCATTATCGAGATCGTCAGGGATCATCTGCGCAGGATAGATGTCCCCGTCCTCGGTGGATTGCCGTTCGGCCATGGTGCGCGAGCGCTGACGGTGCCTGTCGGAAGCACGGCGACAATCGATGCGACGAAAGGGACTTTGGACGTTCTCTATTAAGAGCCGCCCACCTCCTTACTTCGACGCAACCTCATCGGATGGCTGCGTGTTCAGAAGATTGTCGATACGCTTGCGCTCGTCTTCGAAACGCACCAGCGTCTTGCCTTCGAGCGATTCACCACCCGGCAGGCGCACCTTCATCGGATCGACCTTGGTGCCGTTGACGATCAACTCGTAATGCAGGTGAGGACCAGTGGATTCGCCGGTATTGCCGACATAGCCGATTACCTGACCTTGCGTGATTTTCGCACCTTCGCGCACGCCCGATGCAATCGAGCTCTGGTGGTTGTAGGAGGATTCGTAGCCGTTGGCGTGGCGCACGATCGTCTGGTTGCCGTAGCCGGAAGACCAGCCGGATTTTTCCACGACGCCGTTGCCTGTCGCGATGATCGGCGTGCCGCGGGGCGCTGCCCAGTCGACGCCGGTATGCATGCGCGAGAAGCCGAGAATGGGATGCCGGCGCATGCCGAAACCAGATGTCAGGCGGCCGTTCGGGACGGGGCTGCGCAGCAGGAACTGGCGCACGCTGTGGCCGTTCTCGTCGAAATAGTCGACGCTGTCGTCGTCATCGGCGTTCTGAAAGCGGTAGAAGCGGAGCGTCGTATCGCCGAAATGGGCATTGACGTAGAGCAGTTCCGAATCCTTCGTCGCCTGACCCTTCTCGTCGGCGACGGAGAAGAAGGCCTCGATCGCGTCCGTCGGCTTCAACTGCGCCTGGAGATCGACATTGCTGGCGAGAAGTTTCACCATCAGCGCCGTCATGTCGGTGGTCATGCCATAGGAGAGGGCGGCGCGGTAGATGCCGTCATAGACGCTCGGCAATTCGCGACCGGCAAGCGCCTGGGCCGGCTGGCCGCTGAAGGCGCCGGCGACCGCATCGAGCCGCGAAGGTTCGGCCGCATCGACGAAACGACCGTGATCGTCGAGCGCGACGGTTACCAGATGCTGATTGCGGCGATAGAGGCTGGTGCGCACCACAAGGACCATCTGGCCCTCCTGGATGACGCCGATGCGCAGCACGTCACCGGGTTGAAGCGTGGCATCGCCGAGCCGCGATTGCAGATAGCCGGAGATTTCCTTCGCCTTGCCATCGGGATAGCCGACCTCGGTCATCGCTTCGGATACCGGCATGGCACGGCGCACGGGGATGATGTCGTCGGCATAGTCGCGGCTCTTGGCGGTGACCACTTCCGGGGTCGAGACCGACATGTTCTCTTCGACCACGCGGGCGGCAGGCCCGGATGCGAGATCGACGACGTCGTCGTCGCGAGACGAGAAGCGACGCGGGTCGACATAGTTGAGCGCCGACATCTGCGCCTGGCCGGCGGTCAGAAGCGAGCCGTTGGAACGGACGTTTTCCTCCACTTCGGCCAGCGTCATTCCGGCGGCATAGGGGAAGGGGTTGCCTCTTGTGGGGAAGGCGGATGTCTGCAGGCTGACATCGGATTCGACATTCGACCCATAGAGGGCGCCTGTTCGGCTCGCCGGAGGGGGCGATGCATCGCCGGAAGCAAAGATGTTCAACGGGTCGAAGGGCGGATAGGTTTCCGGCGCCACATGGTTGAAGGCGAGCGTCATCTTGACATGGGCAAAGGGCCGGCGGCGCACCACTTCCTTGTTGCCTTCATGGACGACGGTCGAAACCTCCATGATCTTGCGGTCGGTCGGCATGGCAACGATGTTGCCGCCCAAAAGCCGTTTTCCACGCGAGGCGATGTCGTCGTGATCGGCATGCGGCAGGCCGGCATAGGCTTCCGCCGGGGTCGCCATCTGCTGGCGGCCGTCAAGCGCGGCAAACAGCGCGACGCCCATCAAGACGGAAGAGGTGATGCCGGTGAGAAACGTGCCGGACAGCCAGCGCAGCGAGATCTCGCGCCGATCGGGCGCGCGTCGGCCGTCTGCCAGGATCGGCGGCTCCTCGCCGAGCGAGCGGATCATGCTGCGGGCCGTCATCATGCCTTGTTTCGCCAGTCCCCTTCGGCCGCCCCATATGCGGCGCGTTCCCGTGTCTCTCTATAGATATCTGCAAAGGCGTCCGGCGCCTTTGCATCCTGCCATTGTATGGCGGCAGGAAACATGTGCCCGTTTCGCCTATGCCTGTCAAACAAGAGACCGGCACAGACAGCCGGCATG